>NZ_BOQL01000077.1 GCF_018332655.1 Actinoplanes auranticolor
CCTGGCCTGACGCGAGCTGCCGCCTGCTTTCGGTCTGACCTGACCCGGCGGCGGCCGGGTCAGGACCGGGTCGCGTCGACCGACGGCGGCGTGTCGGCCGCCTGATCCGCCGGAGTGCCACACGCAGCCGATTCGGCCTCCTCGGAGGCCGCGCGGACCATCGCCGTCATCGCCTCCGCGACCGTGCGCAGCTCGGCGTCCGTGAGGCGTTTGAGCACCCGCGTCTGCTTCTCCGTCCCGGCCGTGATGATGTCGGCGATCATCCCCGCGCCGGTGCTGCTCAGGGTGATCCGGCGGACCCGGCGGTCGTGCGGGTCCTCCGCCCGGGTCACCAGGTCGTGGGCCACCAGCCGGTCGACCATCCCGCTCATCGTGGCCAGGCTCACTCCCAGCAGCCCGGCCAGCTCCCGGCCCGACGTGTCGCCCAGCCGGTGCAGCAGCAGCAGGATCTTGAGCTGCGGCATGGTGAGCTGGGACGCGAAGAGCGGGTCCGAGCGGTCATAGGCGAACAGGTGCTGGAGCCGCTGCTGCGCGCCCATAATGTCGGCGATGAGTCGTTCTTTCTCGGCCACCGCACCTCCCGTGTTGCACGCTGTGTTGCGCGCCGGTGGCCGGAGCGCGTCCTTGCTGTGACGGGACGCTATCAGCGGACCCCGGCGAAAACCATTTGTTCGCGTCGGGCAAACTATATGCCTTGGCCGAACTTTCACGGGGGAGCATATGTCGTTTCTGACCAGGCTCAGTCTCGCCAACCGGGGGCTCGTCGCCCTCATCGCGGTGGTGATCACCGGTTTCGGCATCTACACGGTGCCGTCGCTCAAGCAGCAGCTGCTGCCGTCGCTCGAGTTCCCGGGCGCGTTCATCGGAGTGGTCCTGCCGGGCGCCAGCCCGGAGATCATGGAAGCCCAGGTGACCAAGCCGATCGAGGACGCCGTCAAGGGCGCCGACGGCCTGGACACCATCACGTCCACCACCCGTGAGGGTTCGGCCACCATCCAGGTCCTGTTCGAATTCGGCACCGACCTCGACAACGCGGTCAACCAGCTGACCACCTCGGTCAACCGGATCCAGCCGACGCTGCCCGACGACGTCGAGCCGACCATCTTCGCCGGCAGCACCGACGACATCCCGGCGATCATCCTGGCCGCCTCCGACGGCGGCGAGGACCAGGCCGCGCTGGCCAACCGGCTCCAGCAGACCGTGGTTCCCGAGCTCAACGCCATCGAGGGCGTCCGCGAGGTGGCCGTCACCGGCGCCCGCGCCCAGCAGATCGTGATCACACCCGACCGGGCCAAGCTCGGCGCCGCGGGCGTCGATCCGCGCGCGATCGGCACCTTGCTGCAGAGCAACGGCGTCTCGATCCCGGCCGGTGCGGTCACCGACGGCAGCCGCTCGCTGAGCGTGCAGGTCGGTCAGCCGATCCAGACCCTCGACCAGCTCAAGGGCCTCTACCTCAGCGGCAGCCGGGGCCCGGTCACGCTGGGGTCCGTCGCGTCGGTCAATCAGCAGCTGGCCACGGCCACGTCGTTCACGCGTACGGATGGGGTCGAGAGCCTCGGCATCGCGGTCACCGCGTCGCCCGAGGGGAACCCGGTCAACATCTCGCACGAGGTGCGCGACAAGATCGCCGAGCTGGAGAAGTCCTCGAACGCCAAGCTCACGGTCATCACCGACCAGGCGCCGTTCGTGGAGAAGTCGATCGAGAGCCTGACCACCGAGGGCCTGCTCGGCCTGATCATGGCCGTGATCGTCATCCTGGTGTTCCTGCTGTCGGTGCGCTCGACGCTGGTCACCGCGGTGTCCATCCCGCTGTCCGTGGTGATCGCGCTGATCGCCCTCAAGCTCGGCGACTACTCGCTCAACCTGCTCACCCTGGGAGCGCTGACCATCGCGGTCGGCCGGGTGGTCGACGACTCGATCGTCGTGCTGGAGAACATCAAACGGCATCTGGGGTACGGCGAGACGAAGATCCACGCGATCACGTCCGGCGTCAAGGAGGTGGCCGGCGCGGTCACCGCCTCCACACTCACCACGGTCGCCGTGTTCGCCCCGATCGCACTCGTGGGCGGCTTCGTCGGTCAGCTCTTCGCGCCGTTCGCCATCACGGTCACGGTCGCGCTGATCGCCTCGCTCTTCGTGTCGCTGACGGTGGTGCCGGTGCTGGCGTACTGGTTCCTGCGGCCGGCCGCCGGTGGCTCCGAGTCCGAAGAGGTCCGCCGGGCCGCCGAGGAGAAGGAGCTCCGCAGCCCGCTGCAGCGCGCCTACCTGCCGATCATCCGCTGGGTCACCCGCAGCCGGATCACCCGGTGGAGCACGGTGGCGATCGGCGTGGTGATCCTCATCGGCACGCTCGGCCTGGCCAGCCGGCTGGAGACGAACTTCCTCGACGAGTCCGGCCAGGACACCGTCGCGCTCACCCAGGACCTGCCGGTGGGCACCGACCTGGCCACCACCGACGCGGCGGCCAAGAAGGTCGAGGCCGTGCTGGCCGCCCGCAACGACGTCAAGAACTACCAGGTGACCGTCGGCAACGGTGAGTTCAACCCGTTCGCCGGATCCGGCGGGGCCAGCGGGGCCAGCTTCAACGTGGCGCTCAAAGAGGACGTCGACGCGGCCAAGGTCTCCGACGAGCTGCGCGAGCAGTTCAAGGGGATGCAGGACGTCGGCGAGGTCTCCGTCGGCAGCGACAGCGGCACCGGCTTCGACGGCAGTGCCCTGGCCGTCGTGGTGCAGGCGAGCGACCAGCAGGCGCTGGCGGCCGCCACCAAGCAGGTCCAGGACGCGATGGCCGGCACGCCGGGGGTCACCGACGTCAGCAGCACGCTCGCGGCGAGCGTTCCGCGCCTCGACGTCAAGGTCGACCGGGCCGCCGCCGCGGCCCGCGGGCTCACCGAGGCCGCGATCGGCCAGTCGGTGGCCGGGGCGTTCCGCTCGGCGCCGGCCGGGCAGATCACCGTCAACGGTGTCGGCCAGGACGTCGTCGTCGCGCTGGGCGCGCCGCCGGCCAACGCCGACGCGCTGCGCAAGCTGCCGCTGAGCACGCCCGGCGGCCAGCTCGTGACCCTCGACTCGGTGGCCGACGTCGCCGAGGTCGGCGGCCCGGAGGAGGTCACCCGGATCGACGGGAACCGCAGTGTCACGGTCGAGGGCACGGCGACCGGCTCCAACGTCGGCAAGACCACGACGGAGCTGACCAAGCGGCTCGACGCGCTGCAGCTGCCGGCCGGCGCCAGCTACGAGATCGGCGGGGTCAGCCAGGACCAGGCGGACGCGTTCGCCGACCTCGGCCTGGCGGTGCTCGCCGCGATCGCGATCGTCTTCGTGATCATGGTGGCCACGTTCCGCAGCCTGCTGCAGCCGCTGATCCTGCTCATCTCCATCCCGTTCGCGGCGACCGGCGCGATCGCGCTGCTGCTGGCGACCGGCACCCCGCTCGGCGTACCGGCCCTGATCGGTGTGCTGATGCTGGTCGGCATCGTGGTCACCAACGCGATCGTGCTGCTCGACCTGATCAACCACTACCGCCAGGCGGGTCTGGGGGTGCAGGAAGCCGTCGTCGAGGGCGGCCGGCACCGGCTGCGCCCGATCCTGATGACGGCCATCGCGACGATCTTCGCGTTGCTGCCGATGGCCCTGGGCCTCACCGGTGAGGGCGGTTTCATCTCGCAGCCGCTGGCCGTCGTGGTCATCGGCGGCCTGGTCAGCTCGACACTGCTGACCCTGGTCCTGGTGCCGGCGCTCTACACCATGGTGGAGAACACCAAGCTCAAGGGCCGCACCCGGCGCGAACGGCGCCGGGCCCGCAAGGCGATGAAGCGCAGCGGCGCGACCGCGGCGCTGGACACGCCGAAGCACGCGGCGGACGAGCCGGACGGCGCGGTCCCGGCCGACGACCCGACTCCGGACTCGAGCGGCGGCGCGCACGAGGCGCCCGAGGGCTCACCGGCCGGACATCCGGCGCGTTCCACGGCCGAGCCGCAGAGCGGGGCACTGCGGGGCTACACGGACCAGTTCGAGGTCCTGAAGATGCCCCGCCGCCCGGCGACTCCGCCCCCGGCCTGACCGGACGCGGCGGCCGGCCCTGCGAGGTCGGCCGCCGCGCCGCGTCACCACCCGACCGGTAGATTCCGGTACGTGGCGACTCCCTTCTCGGTCCTTACCCGTAACCGTGACTTCCGGCGGCTGTTCGGGGCCGAGATGGTCGTGTTCGGCTCCGACTGGTTCGTCATGGTGCCGCTGCTCGTCCTGCTGCCCGAGCTGACCGGCAGCGGGGTGTGGGGCGCGCTGGTGCTGGCCGCCGATACCGGGATCAACGCGCTGCTGCTGCCGTACACGGGAACCATCGCCGACCGGATGGACCGCCGCACCATCCTCATCGCGGCCAACGTGGCCGCGCTCCTGGCCATTCTGCTGTTGTTCTTCGTGCGGTCGGCGGCCACGGCGCCGCTGGCGCTGGTGGCGATCGGCGCCGTGGCGATCGCCAAGGCGTTCTACTCCCCGGCGGCGTCCGCGGCCCTGCCGAACGTGGTCGACCCGGCCGACCTCGCCGCGGCCAACTCGGTCGCCGGCTCGGCCTGGGGCACCATGACCATCGTCGGCGCCTCGCTGGGCGGCATCGTCAGCAGCGCCTTCGGCCCGTACGTCAGCTTCGCCGTCGCCTCGGTCAGCCTGTTCGTGGCGGCCGTACTGACGGCTCTGATCCGCCGCCCGTTGCAGGCGCCGCGGGACCCGGACTACGTGCCGCCCCGGGCCTGGCACGCCCTGATCGAGGCGCTGCGCTACATCGGCGCCCGGCCCCGGCTGCGCGCTCTGGTCACGGTGAAGTCGGCGGTCGGCCTCGGCAACGGCGTGCTGACCGTCTTCCCCCTGCTGGCCGGCCTCTACGGCGTCGGCGCCCTGGGGGCGGGACTGCTCTTCGCGGTACGCGGCGCCGGCGCCCTGGTCGGACCGCTGGTCATGCGGCCGGTCCTGAACCACCGCACCTGGCTCCTGCCCGGCCTGGCCCTGTCCATGGGCCTGTACGGCCTCGGCTACATCGGCGTGGCCTTCGCACCGTGGTTCCCCCTGGTGCTGGCGCTGGTCTTCGTGGCCCATTTCGCGGGCGGTACCAACTGGGTGCTGTCCAACTACGCCCTGCAGGGAGAGGTACCGGACAGGCTGCGCGGCCGCGTCTTCGCCACCGACATGATGCTGGCGACCCTGGCCATCTCGGTGAGCCAGCTGGGCGCGGCAGCCTTCGTGGACCGCGTCGACGAACGCGTGATCTTGATCGCCTGCGGTCTGATCACCCTCCTGTACGCGATCGGCTGGCGTTTCGCGACCCGTCATCTGTCCCTGGCCGAGCCGATCCCCACTGACGCCGCCGCTGACGGTGAGGGGCAGGAGCCCGCCGCGTCGGCCCACCCATCGGACGGCCCGGCCGGAGTTGACGGCCCGCCCACCGGCGGCGCGCGACCGGCTCATGAGGGACCGGTCGCGGAGGTCCGGTCCGGCGCGACCTATGAGACTCCGGTCACGGAAGGCCGCTGCGGCGCGGCCGCTGAGGGTTCAGCCGCGGAAGACCGCCCCGGCGGCCCGGCCCCTGCCCCCAAGCACTGACCCGCCGCAGCGTCGGACGAAGATTGCCTTGAATCCCATCCCCGAAGGCCCGGCGACCCGAAGACTTACCCAGCGACGCGGCTCGGCCGAGAGGGTTACCCGGCAAACGGTGAACCAGCAGGCCGGTCACCAGCGCCATAGGACTGTGCGCCGGGAGGAGCGTTGCCATAGGACTGCCCGCCGGGCGGCGGCGGTCCGGCGAACGGCTGGCTGCCGTCGAGTGGTGCCCCCGCGAAACCCGGCCCGGGATTCCGGCTGACCGCAGCCGCGATGAGCAGCCCCACCCCGGCCGCCGAGATCACCGAGGTGATCAGGCCGATGAGGCCGAACACGATGCCGTACTGGGTCGCGGAGTAGTCCAGTGATTCGTACAGCACCGGGATCACCATCTGCCAGGCGAACTGGAGCAGACTGGCGAGCAGCAGCGCCGCCAGGCCCAGCCGGGCCAGCAGGGTGCCGCGGGGGCCGAGCCGCTCGCGCCGGGTGGCGACCAGGACGAAGCCCGCGATCAGCACCGCGAGCAGGGGGAGGTGGCCCAGCATGCCCGTGAACAGGTATCCCACGCTCATGTCCGCGACCCTAACGTCCGGGTGCGACATCTCCTCGTCGCCGCGGTGACGTGCGGATGATGATCAACGCCTAGCATGAGGCGATGGGCCTGACCTTCGTTACCGAGCCGGTACGGGTGCGTACCCCCGCCACCAGCGCCAATCTCGGTCCGGGCTTCGACGCGCTCGGCCTGGCGCTCACGCTCTACGACGATCTGAGCGCCCGGGTCACCGGCGATTCGTGGACCGTCTCCGTGACCGGTGAGGGCGCCGGCGAGCTGCCCACCGATGAGAGTCACCTGGTCGTGCGGGCCATGCTCGCCACCTTCGATGAGCTCGGCGCCCGTCCTGCCGGGGTCGCCGTGGAGTGTGTCAACCGCATCCCGCAGGCGCGGGGACTCGGATCGTCCTCGGCGGCCATCGTCGGTGGGGTGCAACTGGCCCGTGCGCTGGTCCGGGAGCCGCTGGACGACGAGGCCGCGCTGCGGATCGCCGCGCGGCTGGAGGGGCACCCCGACAACGTCGCGCCCTGTCTGCTCGGTGGCTTCACCATCGCCTGGACCGAGGCGGGCGGTTCCCGGGCCGTACGCCTGGACGTCGCTGCCGGCGTACAACCGACGCTCTTCGTTCCGCAGGAACGGGGCCTGACCGCGACGGCGCGGGCCGCGCTGCCCAGCACCGTGCCGCACGCGGACGCCGCGTTCAACACCGGCCGGGCCGCGCTGCTGGTGCACGCCCTCACCCGGGAGCCCGAGCTGCTCTTCGCGGCCACCGAGGACCGGTTGCACCAGGGCTATCGGGCGGTGGCGATGCCGGGCACGGCCTCCCTGGTGGCCTCGCTGCGTTCTGTCGGGGTTGCGGCAGTTGTCAGCGGCGCCGGGCCGACGGTGCTGGCCCTGAGCCCCGTACCAGCCGATTTCCACCCCGGAACCGAATGGCGCGCCGAGTCGTTGGGCGTGGATAGCGGCGGCGCCCTTGTCAAAGGGAGTATGGTGGAACACGCCGAGCGGGGCCCTGTTGCCGCAGGTCGTCAGAGTTGACTACGCTCAAGACCTAGCACAGCCGCGAAGCAAGCGATCTCTGCGGTTCGGCGCGCACCCGAGACTCATGGCACTCTGCCGGTCTCAATTCTCATCAAGGCACGTCGCCGAGCAGCGGATCCTCAGATCGCTGCACTCGCCGAGACCTATCCGTCACTGTCCGACGGGTCGGGAAACCGTCGAGCTGCCGTGCTGCAAACTCCCGCGCCGCAGTTGCGAAGCGGGTTCCGAGGGCACCCGGCCACCAGGCTGCAGACCCGGGTGGACTTGGCTTTTTCGACGGAAGGAATCCATTGAGCGACACCACCGACGTGACGTCGGGTGTTTCTGACGTCGCTGACGACGGCGCCACCACCGCTGCTGTCACCAAGCGTCGCCGCGGCGGCACCGGGCTGTCGGCGATGCTGCTGCCCGAGCTGCAGAGTCTCGCCGCCTCCCTCGGCATCTCCGGCACCGCGCGGATGCGCAAGGGCGAGCTCATCACGGCCATCTCGGAGCGCCAGAACGGCGGGGCGCCGGCCGCGTCGGCCAAGGCCACCAGCACCCCGCGCCCGCGCACCACGAACGGCTCCGCTGCCACGGCGACCGCCACGGCGACCGAGCCCGCTGCCACGGCGAACGAGGCTCCCACGGCCAAGGCCCGCGCGGCCGAGGCCCCGGCGGCTCAGGCCCCCGTGGCTCAGGCTCCGGTGAGCGAGGCTCCGGCGGCTCAGGCGCAGGCTCCCGAGACGCAGGCCCCGACCGCTCAGCCCGCCGCCGCGCAGTCCGCGGCTCCGGCCACCGAGCAGCAGCCCGCGACCGAGGCCGAGCCGGCCCGCCGCAGCCGCCGCGACCAGGGCAGCCGCGACCGCGACCAGGGCACCCGCGACCAGGGTGGCCGCGACCAGGGTGGCCGTGAGCAAGGTGGCCGCGACCAGACCGGCCGCGACCAGGGCGAGAGCCGGCGTGACACCGCCCCGGCCGACGGCCAGGGTGACGCCGAGCGCACCGACCGGGGGGACCGGCCGGAGCGTGGCGAGGCCCGCAACCGCGACCGCCAGCGCAACCCGCAGCGGACCGAGGGCGGCGACCGCAACGACCGCCCCGACCGCGGCAGCAACGACCGCACCGACCGCACCGACCGTGGCCCGCGCAACGACGGCCCGGACGACGAGGACGGCGACAACGGCGAGGGCGGTCGGCGCAGCCGGCGCAGCCGGTTCCGTGACCGCCGCCGCGGCCGTGACCGCGATGGTGAGGGCGGCGGCACCGGCGGTCGTGACGGTGGCCGGGACGGCGGTCGTGACGGTGGCCGCGAGGGTGGCCGGGACAGCGGGCGGGACAGCGGCCGTGAGCCGCACGTCAACGAGGACGACGTTCTCGTGCCGGTGGCCGGCATCCTGGACGTGCTGGACAACTACGCGTTCGTCCGCACCACGGGTTACCTGTCCGGCCCCAACGACGTCTACGTCTCCATGTCGCAGGTCAAGAAGCACGGGCTGCGTCGCGGGGACGCCGTCACCGGTGCCGTGCGGGCCGCGGCTCGCGACAGCGGCAGCGGAGACCAGCGCCGGGACAAGTACAACCCGCTGGTCCGGCTGGACACCATCAACGGGATGGAGCCCGAGGAGGCCCGGCGGCGTCCCGAGTTCTACAAGCTGACCCCGCTGTACCCGCAGGAGAGGCTGCGTCTCGAGACCGAGGCGCACATCCTCACCACCCGGGTCATCGACCTGGTCATGCCGCTCGGCAAGGGCCAGCGGGCCCTGATCGTCTCGCCGCCCAAGGCCGGTAAGACGATGGTGCTGCAGGCGATCGCCAACGCGATCACCCACAACAACCCCGAGTGCCACCTGATGGTCGTGCTGGTCGACGAGCGGCCCGAAGAGGTCACCGACATGCAGCGCTCGGTCAAGGGCGAGGTCATCGCGGCCACGTTCGACCGGCCGCCGCAGGACCACACCACGGTCGCCGAGCTGGCCATCGAGCGGGCCAAGCGCCTGGTCGAGCTGGGTCACGACGTCGTCGTGCTGCTCGACTCGGTGACCCGGCTCGGCCGGTCGTACAACCTGGCGGCGCCGGCTTCCGGCCGCATCATGTCCGGTGGTATCGACTCGACCGCGCTGTACCCGCCGAAGCGGTTCCTCGGCGCGGCGCGCAACATCGAGAACGGTGGCTCGCTCACCATTCTCGCGACGGCACTGGTGGAGACCGGCTCGATGATGGACACCGTCATCTTCGAGGAGTTCAAGGGCACGGGTAACGCCGAGCTCAAGCTCGACCGGAAGATCGCTGACCGGCGTACGTTCCCGGCCATCGACATCCACCCGTCCGGCACGCGTAAGGAGGAGATCCTGCTCGGCAAGGAAGAGCTGGCGATCGTCCACAAGCTGCGCAAGGTGCTGAGCTCGCTGGAGTCCTCGGCGGCCCTGGATCTTCTGCTCGACCGGCTCAAGCAGTCCCGGACGAACATCGAGTTCCTGATGCAGATCGCCAAGTCCACGCCTGGCGAGTAAACGCCCGAAACCGGCATAAAGGGGCAGTCACCGCGAGGTGGCTGCCCCTTTGTCGCACAACGGGTGCGTTTGGACCGGTACGGCATCATGCGAACCTCCCTGCACACCTCAGCTCAACGTGGGGAGGACGGGCCGATGATCCCTGGCTACCGGGACCAACCGACGGAGAGATGGGACCCGGTCGCACCGGTCGATCCGGGCGAGGCCGAGGACTTCCTGCGGCAGTGCTACCTCGAGAACCCCCGGCTCGGCCCGGTCGAGCCGCGGCTGGCCATCGTGCGGGCCCAGATCGCGGCGACCGGCGGCTACGTGCACACCACCGAGGAGCTGGCGTACGGCGCCAAGATGGCCTGGCGCAACGCGAGCCGCTGCATCGGCCGGCTCTACTGGCGCAGCCTGGTGGTGCTGGACCGGCGCCGCGCCCGCACCGCGGACGACATCTTCTCGCTGCTGGTGCACCACCTGCAGACCGCCGGCGGCGGCACCGGGCGGCCGGGCGCGATCCGGCCGGTGATCAGCATCTTCGCGCCGGCGCTGCCCGGCCAGCCGTACGCGCGGGTCTGGAACGAGCAGCTGATCCGCTACGCCGGCTACCGCACCGAGGACGGCAGCTCGGTGGGGGACCCGCGCAACGAGCAGTTCACCGCGGCCATGCAGGGCTTCGGCTGGCAGGGCAAGGGCGAGGCCTTCGACGTGCTGCCGCTGGCCATCGAGACCCCGGCCGAGGGCGTACGCCTCTACGAGCTGCCCGAACGCGCCATCCTCGAGGTGCCGCTGACCCATCCCGAGTTCGCCTGGTTCGCCGAGCTCGGCCTGCGCTGGCACGCCGTCCCGGCGATCGCCAACATGCGGCTCACCATCGGCGGGGTGCAGTACCCGCTGGCGCCGTTCAACGGCTGGTACATGGGCACGGAGATCGGCGCGCGCAACCTCGCGGACACGGACCGCTACAACATGCTGCCCATCGTCGCCGCCCGGATGGGGCTGGACACCAGCCGGGAGTCGACACTGTGGCGGGACCGGGCCCTCGTGGAGCTGAACCGGGCCGTGCTGCACTCGTACGAGAAAGCCGGGATGAAGATCAGCGACCACCACACCGAATCGGCGCGGTTCCTGACCCACCTGCGCAACGAGGAGAAGGCCGGGCGCCGGGTGCCGGCGGACTGGACCTGGATCGTGCCGCCGATGTCCGGCGGCATCACACCGGTCTTCCACCGCTACTACGAGGAACTGGACCTGCGCCCGAACTTCTATCTGGACGCCGAGGCGCAGGCGCTCGCCAAGGACGGCACCCGCTGCCCCTTCACCGGGTGAGCGGCTCAGGCGAACTCGTTGAGGGGGAAGTCGTCGCGGTGGCGCCACGCGGCATCCGTGCGGACGTGGTCCTCGCGGACCCATTTCAGGAGCCGGTGCGAGAACTCCGCCGCCGGGATGCGGCCCGCACTGCGGACCACGAAACCCTCGGAGGTCTCCGGATCACGGACCTTGCCCCAGGCCGCGCGGGCCTCGGTCAGGCTGCCGCCGCGGTACAGGACCGGGACGACCGGGAGCTCCAGGCGTTGCGCCCAGTCCACCGTGTCGTCCCAGCCGAGCAGCGTGTCGGTCTCGTCCCAGATGCCGAAGACGATGAAGACCCCCGGCAGGTCCGTGTAGGCGATGCTGCGGCGGGCCCACATGGACTCGCCGCAGACCCGCCAGTCGTCCGGGATCCGGTACGCCGTCATCGCCCACAGTGCCTTGGCGGGCCGGTCCCACGCGTTGGTGCCGGAGTCCACGGACCGGGCGTACATCGCGTCCCGGGTGAAGGTGAGGTTGCCGCCGTCGAGCTTCTCCGTCACCACGAGCTCGCCGTCCAACCAGGACAGATCGTGCTGGATCTTGTCGTCGGCGGTGGCGCCGGGGGAGTCGGGCAGGTGGAAAGTCCGCGGATACTTCCCGTCCCGCCCGTCCATCAGAAGTCCCCCTCCGCCACCTGGAACACCGTCAGTCCCAGGGCGCGCCACATACGTACCACCTGCTGACGGTCGTCGAAAACCCCGATGACCCGCCAGCGGTCACGGATCTCCTCGTCGAAGATCTCCCGCTTGACGACGGCGTCCTTGCGGGAATCCCCCTCGGGCCGCATGAAGAGTCCTTCGTACGGCACATCGACGTAGAGGTCCAGCCAGGCCTCCGTCTCGGCGCGGCACACCTCGTCCCGCCCCGAGCAGAACACGATGGCGTGCCCGGCCGCGTGCATGGCCCGCACGGCGGCGATGACCGCCGGGTTGGGCGCGTCCTCACCGACCCGGCCCCAGTCGTACGGGCTGCGACCGTTCATCAGCGCCACCGTGCCGTCGATGTCCACCAGCACCACCGGCGGCAACTCCGGATCCGGGTCGTAGACCACACCCGGCCCGCCCGGATCGACGTACGGGACCGGCAACGGCAGGTTCTTACCGGCCAGATACCGCTGGTGCATCCGGCGGATCCCGGCCTCCCCGACCCGCTCGTCCTCGGGGCGCCCGGCGTCGCGGCGCAGGCACTCCTCGAGCGGCACATCGGTGAAGTCGTGCACCTCGAAGCTCGCGTGGAAACGCGCGGCGAGCTCGGCCCACTCCCGTACCGTCTTGGCCCGCAGGTTGGTGTCATCGACGATCACGTCGGCGTGAGCGCGCAGCAGGGCCTCCACGGTGGCCCGCTGGGCGTGCGTCACCTGGCCCTCGGCCCACTGCGTGAAGAGCCGCTGTCCGTGCAGCATCCGCCGCAGGTCGTCGCGGTTGACCCGGACGACCTGCGGCTGCAGCTTGCGCGCGAAGGTGGTCTTACCCGAGGCGGGCAGCCCTCGGGTGATCAGCAGTCTGGTCATTCCTCACTCACCTGGTTGCCGCCGGGGGTGACGTCGCCGGCCGGCCGGACGAGCTGCCACAGGCCGGGACGGTAGTCCTTGTCGTCGAGCCGCAGGAAAAGTGCCCCACGATGCTCGCTGCGCACGGCCCGCGCCGCGAACTCGCGCCGGCCCCAGCCCGCCGGCAGCTCGGCGACGATCGCCGCGAACTCCGCCTCGACGGTCTGCGCCAGCGCCGCCACGGCGCCGGTCAGCTCGGCGGCCACCGCGCTGACCCACGCGTGGAACTCGTCGGGCAGCGGTTCGGTCAGCGCGTCCAGGTCACCGCCGGAGACCAGCACTTCCCATACGGTACGGGCGGAGAGCCCGGTCACGAGCCGGTGCAGCCGCACGTACTCCGCGTACTTGATCTTCACCCGCTCGTCCGAGTCGGTGAGGTGCACGACCAGCCCCTCCCGGCCGTCCCGCGGCGGCGCGGCGAGCGCCTCGGCCAGCGTCGCGTACGCGAACGACTCCACGACCGGGCCCGGCCACAGCGGCACCGCGGCCGGCCCGAAGGTGCGGCCGGTCGCGATGTCGACCGCGCCGAGCAGGATCAGGTCGTCCAGCCCGCCGTAGTCGAGCACGATCCGGTTGGCCGGGTACACGATCTCCACCAGCACGGTGAGGCCCGCGGGCGGCGTGAAGTCCGGGTAACGGGTACGCAGCACCGCGGTCGCGTGCCGCGCCTGGTCCGAGGTGAACGAGCCCCGGGTCGCGACCGCCCACCCGTCCTCGTCGGGGAAGAGGATGCCCAGGCTGCCGTCGGCCTTGTCGGTCACCGAGACGGGCGCGTCCGGCCGCAGCCGGGGCGCGTGGCCCTCGGAGTGGTTGAAGAACTTGGCCAGGGGCCGGGCCAACACTGTGTCGCCCGCCACGATCAGACCCCGGCAGGCGAGCGTGACCGGGGTCCAGGCTCCGGCGTACTGGCAGGCCTCGGTGTAGTTGTAGATCTCGTACGGCCGCGACGGGTGACGCTGGACCCGCACGTACCCGTTGTCGACCGCCGTGGCCAGTTCGGCCGGGTCCAGGACGTCCGCGAGCAGCGTCATGACCATTCCTCCCGTGGTACGCCCGCCGCGGGAATGCGGTGAGGGCGGCTCACGTTATCGATCACGGACGCAGGAACGCCTCCTGATTTCGGATCAGGGCACGTGACATGGCAGACTGGTCCATCGGCCAGTAAAGGTTCCGGTTCACGCTCGAGTCGTCCGCCCTAGCGGGGCGGTTCGGTGCTGACGGCGACCCGGCGACCCCATCATCGAGAGGGACCGAGACACCATGAAGAGCGGTATCCACCCGGAGTACACCTCGACCGAGGTCATCTGCTCCTGCGGCAGCACGTTCACGACCCGCAGCACCGCCAAGGGCGGCGAGATCCGCGTCGAGACCTGCAGCGCCTGCCACCCGTTCTACACGGGCAAGCAGCGCGTGCTGGACACCGCGGGCCGGGTCGCCAAGTTCCAGGCCAAGTACGCGAAGGTCAACGCGACCAAGAAGAAGTAGCTACCTCGACGGCGCCCACCCCGGATCCCGGGGTCGGGCGCCGTTCGTGTGTTCGATCCCCAGTGAAGGAGGCGCGGCGTGAGCACAGACCGGTTGTCGACCCTGCTCGAGGAGTACGCGCAGCTCGAGAAGCAGATGGAGGACCCCTCCATCCACTCCGACCAGGCCCTGGTGCGGCGGGTCGGGCGGCGCTTCGCCGAGCTCGCGCCGCTCTATGCCGCCAACGCCGAGCTGGAGGCGGCCCGCGCCGACCTGGCAGCCGCCCGGGAGCTCGCCGCCGAGGATCCCTCGTTCGCCTCCGAGGTCGAGGCGGTCGCCGCGGTGCTGGCGCCGCTGGAGGAGAAGCTCGGCGAGATGCTCATCCCGCGTGACCCGCACGACGCCAAGGACGTGATCGTCGAGATCAAGGCCGGCGAGGGCGGTCAGGAGTCGGCGCTGTTCGCCGGCGACCTGCTGCGGATGTACACCCGGTACGCGGAGAAGCACGGCTGGGTCGTCGAGGTCATCGACGCACAGGACTCGGACCTGGGCGGGGTCAAGGACGTCTCGGTCGCGGTCAAGACCAAGGGTGTGCCCGACGGCGGGCACGGCGTCTGGTCGCGGCTCAAGTGGGAGGGCGGCGTGCACCGCGTGCAGCGGGTCCCGGTCACCGAGTCGCAGGGCCGCATCCACACCAGCGCCGCCGGGGTGCTGGTGCTCCCCGAGGCCGAGGACGTCGACGTGCACATCGAGCCGGGCGACATCCGGGTCGACGTGTTCCGCTCGTCCGGTCCCGGGGGCCAGTCGGTCAACACCACCGACTCCGCCGTCCGCATCACGCACCTGCCCACCGGCACCGTGGTGAGCTGCCAGAACGAGAAGAGCCAGCTGCAGAACCGGGAATCGGCGATGCGCATCCTGCGGTCGCGGCTGCTGGCGATGGCCCAGGAGCAGGCCGACGCGGCCGCCTCCGACGCCCGCAAGCTGCAGGTGCGTACGGTGGACCGCTCCGAGCGGATCCGCACGTACAACTTCCCGCAGAACCGGATCAGCGACCACCGGATCGGCTACACCGCGTACAACCTCGATCTGGTCCTCGGCGGCGAGCTGGATCCGGTGCTCGACGCGCTGGCGGAGGCCGACCGGGCCGCCCGGCTGGCCGGTGGGACGGAGATCAGCCGACGTCCGTGACGATCAGCCGGTTGTCCATGCTCTCGCAGACGATCACGTCGCCGCTGCTCTGACAGCCGAAGTCGAGCACGGCCGAGACGGTGCCACGCAACAGCACCTCCCCGGTCCGGCGGTCCACCCGGCTGATCAGCGTCACGTCGTTCGAGCCCTGAGCGCCGGCCACCACGTACTGGGTGCCGGCGAGCTGGTGGTCCCACACCGGTGTCGCCGTGCCCAGGTCGGCGAGCTGCCGGCCGGTGCGGGTGTCGATCAGGCGGTGCCGCGCGCCGGTCTCGTCGTCGCCGACGAGCATCAGGCCGTCCTGCAGCGGGAAGCCGATGGCCGAGCCGGTGATCTGCCAGCGCACCTCGCCGGTCGCGGGGTCGTGTCCGGTGGTGGCGTCCGATCCGTTGATGCAGACCACCGGGCCGCAGCCGTAGACGCCGCCGGGTGCCGCCTGCTCGGTGCGCCACTGCTCTCGCAGCGTCTCCGTGTCGTACGCGGTGACGGTCGACTGCCCGCCCTCGTTGCGTTCCAAGTAGAGCTGTCGGCCGTCCAGAGTCACCATCAAGAAGTCGCCGTCCGGCGCGGACGGGCGTCGCCACGGGAACGTCGCGGTGGCCACGACCGAGCCGTCCGCCAGGTCCAGCACCTCGGCCCGGCCCTTCGTGGTGACGGTGACCAGGCGCTCGGCTGTCGTACCGGGCCCGGTCTCGGTGGTCCAGGTCTCGATGTCGCCGGCCGGGCGCGACCAGATCGTGCGGCCGTCGCGCAGCCGTACGGTCCGGAAGGTCGTGACCTTGTCGCCCGCCTTGTTCCACTGGGTGAGCAGGGCCCGGTCGCCGACGGCGTGGATCAGCTCGCCGGGCTGCCGCCACAGCTGGCGGCCGGTGGCTGTGTCGACGGCCGCGGTGTCGCGGTGGAACTCGCGGGAGACCGTGGAGCCGTTCGGGTCCTCGTACATGACTGTCGTCCGCCCGGCCGGCAGCAGCAGCGCGCCCGCCCTGATGCCGCTCAGCCGGCTGCTGTCGTCCGGGCCGGGATGCGACCAGCGCAGCTCACCGGTCCGCAGGTCGTACGCGCTGAGCCGGTCCTGCCCCGGCTGGGTCAGCACATAGACGCTGTCTGCGGTGAGCACGTAGGCGCCGTTGCCCAGCTCGTACGGGATGCTCCAGAGTTGCGCGAGTCCTTGCGGATCGGGCCGCGCCGATCCGGTGACCGTGAGCAGGGAAGCCGCCGTCACGATCGCCGCCAGCAACCACCGCAGGTCACGCCGTCCGAGCGGGCGGCGGGCCGGCTCGAAGCTTGGCTCGTCGCCGTCCGCATTGACGAGCCCGAGCTCGATGACGGCCATCGTCCGAGCCTAGGACCCGGAAGCCCTACGCGGGGGTCCGGTGCGAAGCCGCGGCGGCCAGGGCGGCGCTCAGCGTCCGGCCGTTGGTGCCGACCTCGGACCAGCCCGCGGCCAGGCCGATCGGTGTGCCCGGCACCAGGACCTGCCAGTTCTCCGCCGCGGCGGCCGCGCTGATCCGCCGGGAGACCTCCGCCGCCTGGGTCGGCCCCGCGCCGGGCAGCACCACCACGAACTCGTCGCCGGCGAAGCGGGCCACGAAGTCGCCGCGGCGCATGACCCGGTTGAGCACGCCGGCGATGCGCTGCAGCACCAGGTCGCCGCAGTGCCGGCCGTGCCGGGCGTTCACCGCGGTGAAGCCGATCAGGTCGCAGACCCCGATCGCCGCGCGCTCGCCGCGGGCCAGCATCGCCGCCACGTAGCGTTCGAGCTGGCGGCGGTTGGGCAGGCCGGTGAGCGGGTCGGTGAGCGTCTCGTCGCCGTAGCGGCCCAGGTCGCGGTGGGTCTCCTCAGCGTCGAGGCGGGCCGCGACCCCGTCCAGGTAACCGTCGCGGAGCCGGTCGATGCGCTGGGCGGCGAGCCGGAAGGCATGCCGGTCGGCGGCGTGCGCGGCCTGGTGGTCACCGGCCGAGGAGTGGCAGATGCTGCGCAGCCGGGCCGGCTCGGCTGGGCCGAGGATCTCCTGGGAGACCGGCACGGCGTCGAGCTTGCGCAGCGCCTCCCCGGCCTTGTCGGCCGCGATGTCGAGGCACACGGTGCCGAGGTGCCGCAGGTCGCGGGAGCGGACGCTGTCACCGCCGCCGGTCAGCAGGGCGGCCACGTCGGTCTCGGTGGACTCGCCCAGGGCCGCCCGGCGGGCCAGCGCGTAGCCGTAGACCGGCCGGCTGCTCGGGCGCAGCCGCACGTCGGCGCCGGTGGCGACGTAACGGGTCAGCTCGGCGTCGATGTCGCGCAGCACCCGCAGGCAGCCGTCGGTGTCGCCCTGGTGGTCCAGCGAGACCGCGTTGCGCAGCCGGATGCCCGGGGCGGCGAAGACCTCGCTGGCCATGCCGGCCGCGGCGCCGACCTGGCGGGCCTGCTCGATCGCGGTCAGCGCGTGGCCGTGAAACCCCAGATAGCTGTACGCCATGGCGAGGTCGTGCCAGCCCCACGCCGTCTCGCTGTCGCCGTCCGGCACCGCCGCCAGCGCCCGCGACGCCTGCACCAGGTGGGTGACGCCACGGTCCAGCGCGCTCTGCAGATGGGCGCCCAGAGCCGCGAAGGCGTGCATCTGACCGCGCAGGTACGGGTCGGAGGTCTCCCGGACGGCGTTCGAGGCCAGCGTCATCGCGGTGGCGAACTCGGCGACCCGGCCCAGGTTGATCAGCGCGCCGAACCGCTGGACGAGCGCGTACGCCCGGGTCATCGGGTCGGTCGTGCGGGCGAGCACCTTGTCGAGGATGGTCAACGCCTCCGCGGACCGGCCCCCCTGCTGGAGCTTGTTGGCCGTACGCAGGTCGTCGACACAATCGCCGAGCTGATCGAGCCACGTCATGGTGCCGCCACAGCCATCCAGGCCCCTCCTGCCGACGCCGTTCATCGCCGAGTGACCCGGCCGGTCACCGTCGAGAGACGACGTTCCATGATTATGCCGTGACGCCGACGCACGAACACCCCTCGAAGGGAACGGAACGGACGCGCTTGGCGCCGGTGCTGGCCAAGGCCACCGCACTGCTCGCCGGGGCGGGGGTTTCCTCGCCGCGCGTCGATGCCGAGCTGCTCGCCGCGCACGTTCTCGGGGTGGGGCGCGGCCGGTTGCTGCTGATCGACACCGTGCGCGAGGACGAGGCGCGCCGGTTCGCCGGGCTGGCCGAGCAGCGGGCGCAGCGGATTCCCTTGCAGCACCTGCTCGGCACGGCCGCCTTCCGCCATCTGGAGCTGGCGGTGGGCGAGGGCGTGTTCGTACCGAGGCCGGAGACCGAGCTGCTGGCCGGCTGGGGCATCGAGCACACCGCGCCGGGCGCCACGGTGGTCGACCTGTGCAGCGGTACGGGCGCCATCGCCTGCTCCGTCGCCGACGAGGCCGCCCCGGGCCGGGTCATCGCCGTGGAGCGGTCCCCGGCGGCGCTCGCCTACCTGCGCCGTAACGCCGGGGCGTTCCCGGTGGTCCGCGTCGTGCCGGGCGACGTCACGGATCCGGAGCTGCTGGCCGAGTGCCGGGGCATGGTGGACGTGCTGCTGTGCAATCCGCCGTACGTGCCGGACGGGACCGCCGTACCCCCGGAGGTCGCGGACCACGACCCGGCGGAGGCCGTCTTCGGCGGCGCGGACGGCCTGGTCGTGATCCGGCCGGTGATCGCCCTGGCGGCGGCGCTGCTGCGGCCCGGCGGCGTGGTCGGCATCGAGCACGACGACGTGCACGCGGCGGCGGTGCCCGGGCTGCTGCGGGCCGACGGGCGCTTCACCGCGGTCGCCGCGCATCAGGATCTGACCGGTCGCCCACGATATGCGACGGCCCGCCGCGTGTAGGGCACTTCGTGCGCGCCATGGCACACTGCAACTTGTGATGCTCTACGACTGTCGGGCCGTGGCCGAGCGCGATCGCGGCATCGCCGCGGCTGTCGAGGCGGTCAAAAGCGGTGAGCTCGTCGTGCTGCCCACCGACACCGTCTACGGCGTCGGCGCGGACGCGTTCACCGCGCACGCCGTCAACGCCCTGCAGAACGCCCGCGGCGCGGACCGGCGCGTGCCCCCGCCGGTGCTGGTCGGCTCCCGGCACACCCTGGACGGCCTGGTCTACTCGCTGCCCAAGGCGGCCCGTGAGCTGGCCGACGCGTTCTGGCCGGGCGCGCTGACCATCATGGTCGAGCACTCGCCCAGCCTGCAGTGGGATCTCGGTGACACCGGCGGCGTGGTCGCCGTCCGGATGCCGTTGCACCCGGTGGCGCTGGAGGTGCTGCGCGAGGTGGGCCCGATGGCGGTCACCACGGCTAACAAGATCGGCCAGCCGGCCCCGGCCACCGCCGAGGAGGCCCGCGACCAGCTCGAGTACGCGGTCCGCATCTATCTCGAGGCCGGTGCCGCCGCCGACCCGGCTCCCAGCACGATCGTCGATGTCACCGGTGACGTGCCGCGGGTCCTGCGCAACGGCGCGGTGCCGTTCGAGAAGCTGCGCGACGTCGTGCCGGACATCCTGGCCGCGGAGGCCTGAGGATGCCGTTCACAGTGCTGCACGTGTGCATGGGCAACATCTGCCGGTCGCCGATGGCCGAGCGGCTGCTGGTCCTGGCCGCCGCCCAGCGCCTCGGCAAGATCGATCCCGACGCCGAGCTCGGTGACCTGCTGCGCAGCGTCAGCGCGGGCACCGGCGGCTGGCATGAGGGCGAGGAGATGAACCCGCCGGCGGCCCGGCAGATCACGGTGCGCGGCGGCAGCACCGACGGCTTCGCGGCGCGCAAGCTGACCAGTGCCCAGCTCGACGAGGCCGACCTGATCCTGACCGCGACCGCCGATCAGAGCGACTACGTGCACGCCCTGGTGCCCGGTGCGGCCGGCCGTACGTTCGTCCTCGGGCACCTGAGCCGCCTGCTGCGCGAGCTGGAGCCGACGTCGCTCCCGCCGGCCGGCACCGACCCGGAGTCGTTCGCCGCGCGGGCCGCGGCCGTGGTGGCGGCGGCCGCTCGGCTGCGCGGCGAGACGGAGCCGCAGCCCGGCGACGACCTCGACGACCCGTGGGGCCGGGGCGACCAGACCTTCCAGCGCATCGCCGACACCATCGACGAAGCGCTGTACACGCTCGTGGACGCCCTGCTGCCGGGAGCGCCGAGGCCCGCGTGACGATCGTCGAACCGGACGCCGACGGCCTGCGCCGGGCGGTCGAGCTGCTGCGGCGCGAGTCCGTGGTCGCGTTCCCCACCGAGACCGTGTACGGCCTGGGCGCCCACGCCTTCTCGGCCCGGGCGGTCGCCGAGGTCTACCGCCTGAAGAACCGCCCGTCCTGGAACCCGCTGATCGTGCACGTGGCGAACGTGGCGGCGGCCCGCGCGCTGGCCCACGAGTGGCCCGAAGCCGCGAACGAGCTGGCCGCGCAGTTCTGGCCGGGTCCGCTGACGCTGGTCGTCGAGCGGGCGAAGCATCTGCCGCAGCTGGGGGCGCCGACGCTGACCATCGCGATCCGGGTGCCCGCGCACGAGGTGGCCCTCAAGCTGCTGGAAGCCTCGGGCCTGCCGCTGGCGGCACCGAGTGCGAACCGCTCGGAGGGCATCTCCCCGACCACGGCCGGCCACGTGCTGCGCAGCCTGCCGGAGGTGCCGCTGGTGCTGGACGGCGGCCCGGCCTCGTGGGGCATCGAGTCGACGGTGCTCGACCTGACCACGCCCACCCCCACGCTGCTGCGCCCGGGTGCGCTGGCGCTGCGCCCGCTGCGCGAGGTGACCGGTGCGATCGCGCTGCCGGACGCGGTGGGCGACGGCACGGCACGGCCCTCGCCGGGCATGAGCCGCCGGCACTACGCGCCCAAGGCCACCGTATTACTCGTCGACGACGTGAAATCGGTGGACCGCGACGGCCTGGCCGCCCCCGTGGCGGTGCTCAGCTACGAGACGGCCGGGGACTACGACGCGGCCGAAGTGCTCAGCGCGGACCCGCGGGAGTACGCCGCCGACCTGTACGCGGCCCTGCACCGCCTGGACGACGCCGGCGTCGGCACGATCATCGTCCAGGCGCCGCCGGACACCGAGGACTGGCTGGCCGTCCGTGACCGCCTGGTCCGCGCCGCCCGGTGACCGCCCGCCCGCCGTTCAGCGGGAAGCCTGGCTGGCGATGTTGCGGGCCATGCCACTGAAGATCATCCCGTGGAACGGCAGCACGCTCGCCCAGTACGCGTGCCCGGCCAGCCCGCGTGGCACGAAGATGGCCCGCTGCCGGTAGAGGCTCGTCCCGTCCGGCCCCGGCTCGGCCGACATCTCCAGCCAGGCCCGGCCCGGCACCCTCATCTCGGCGCGCAGCCGCAGCAGCTCACCGGGCTTGATCTCCTCGACCCGCCACCAGTCCAGCGCCTCGCCGACCAGCAGGTGGTTGCGGTCGCGCCGGCCGCGGCGCAGACCGACGCCGCCGACGAGCCGGTCCAGCCAGCCGCGCACCGACCAGGCCAGCGGGAAGGAGTACCAGCCGTTCTCACCGCCGACGCCCTCGATCACCCGCCACAGCGCCGGGGCCGGCGCGGCCACCTCGCGGGTGCGCTCGTCGACGTCGATGCTGCCGCCGGACCAGTCGGGATCGCTGGGCAGTGGCTCGGCCGCCGCGTCCCGGCCGACCGCGTTCGACCAGCGGGTCTCCACGTTCGCGGCGCGGACCTTGCCGAGGGCCAGCCGGACGGCTTCGTCGAAGCCGAGCAGGCTCGCCGGTTCTTCATTCGGTTCTCCGCCGCGGGCAGGCTCCTCGTCCGGGATGTATTCCGCGATGTCGTGCTCGTGGGCGAAGGCCTCGTGGATCAGGCTGCCGACCAGGGGACGGGCGATCGCGTTGGGTACGGGCGTGACCGCGCCGACCCAGTGCGCCGACAGCCACGGGCTCAGCGGGCGCAGCGGCAGGATGATCCGCCGGCGCAGCCCCGCGACCCGGGCGTAGCGGCGCATCATCTCCAGGTACGTCAGCACGTCGCGCCCGCCGATGTCGAACCCCCGGTTCACCTCAGCCGGCAGCGTGGCCACGCCGATCAGGTACCGCAGCACGTCGCGGACGGCGATCGGCTGGATCCGGTTCCGCACCCAGCGTGGGGTGATCATGATGGGCAGCCGCTCGGTCAGGTAGCGCAGCATCTCGAACGACGCCGAGCCCGAGCCGATGATCACCGGGGCCCGCAGCACCGCCGTCGGGACCCCGCTGTCCAGCAGGATCTTCGCCACTTCGGCGCGCGAGCGCAGGTGGGCCGACGGGTGCTCGTCGGGCGGCGGCTCAGGACCGCCGAGGTAGACGATCCGGCTGACCCCGGCCGCCTTGGCCGCGGTGGCGAAGTTGTGCGCCGCCTCGCGGTCGATGCGCTCGAAGTCCGGATGCCCGAGCGAGTGCATGAGGAAGTAGGCGACGTCGACGCCCTCGAACGCGGCCGGCAGCGTGGTGGGGTCGGACAGATCGCCCTCGACCACCTCGGCCCGGCCGGCCCACGGCACATCCCGCAGGCGGGCGGCACTGCGGGAGAGACAGACGACGGAGTGGCCGGCATCGAGCAGACGAGGCGTCAGGCGGCCACCGATGTACCCGGTGGCGCCCGTGACGAGGCAGCGCATACCCCCACTGTGCCCGCAGGAAGGGCCCCATACGCCATATGCTCGATCTCGGCAGCGTCGCCGAGGTGAGGGAGCGGGTCATGGAGACTTTCTGGGGTCCCGACTTCAGCGCGCTCGAGCACGAGGATCCGGAGATCGCCGAGGTGATCCTGGGCGAGCTGGCCCGCCAGCGCGGCGGGCTGCAGCTGATCGCGAGTGAGAACTTCACCTCGCCGGCGGTGCTCGCGGCGCTCGGCTCCACGCTGACCAACAAGTACGCCGAGGGCTATCCCGGGCGGCGCTACTACGGCGGCTGCGCCGAGGTGGACCGCGCCGAGGAGCTGGCGATCGACCGGGCCCGGGAGCTGTTCGGCGCCGAGCACGCCAACGTCCAGCCGCACTCGGGCTCGTCGGCGAACATGGCGGCGTACGCGGCGCTGATCCAGCCGGGCGACACCGTGCTGGCCATGGGCCTGCCGCACGGCGGCCACCTGACCCACGGCAGCCGGGTCAACTTCTCCGGTAAGTGGTTCCATCCGGTGGGCTACACCGTGCGCCGCGACACCGAGCTGATCGACTACGACGAGGTCCGGGACCTGGCCCAGGCGCACCGGCCCAAGCTCATCGTCTGCGGCGCGACGGCGTATCCGCGGCTGATCGACTTCAAGGCCTTCCGCGACATCGCCGACGAGGTCGGGGCGTACCTGATGGTCGACGCCGCCCATTTCATCGGCCTGGTCGCCGGCCGGGCCGTCCCGTCGCCCGTAGCGCATGCCGATGTCGTCACCTGCACCACCCACAAGGTGCTGCGCGGACCGCGGGGCGGCATGATTCTCTGTCGGGAGGAGCTCGCCGCACGCATCGACAAGGCCGTCTTCCCGTTCACCCAGGGCGGGCCGCTGATGCACGCCGTCGCCGCGAAGGCCGTCGCCCTGCGGGAGGCGGCGCTGCCCGGCTTCCACTCGTACGCGCACCAGGTGGTCAAGAACAGTCAGGCGCTGGCCGCCGGGCTCGCCGCCGAGGGGATGCGCCCGGTCTCCGGGGGCACCGACACCCACCTGGCCCTGGTCGACCTGCGCGACGTCGGGGTCAGCGGCCGGGACGCCGAGGCGCGCTGCGACCGGGCGAGGATCACACTGAACAAGAACGCGATCCCGTACGACCCGGAGAAGCCGATGACGGCGTCGGGGATCCGGGTCGGCACGCCCAGCGTGACCACCCAGGGGATGCGGGAGGGGGAGATGCGCCAGATCGCCGGCCTCATCGCGGCTGCGGTCCGCGCGGACCCGAACACGGCGGCGGGTGCTGCCGTCCTCCGGGACACCGGACAGGAGGTGTCCGCGCTGATCAGCGGGTTCCCGGCGTATCCCCCGATGGTGGCGATCGGCTAGGGTCCGCTGTCCCCGGCCCGCTGCGGCTCGACCCGCCGGGCGGCTGCGGAGCGGGCACCTTCGCCGACGTCAACCTGGAAAGATGAGATCCAGGTGCGCGCGCAGGGCGGCCACCGCCCGGTCCGGCGCATAGTGCCCGACGAGCAGGTAGTTGTTCAGCCCGTCGGCCATCGCCAGCAGCCCGGTCGCGGTCAGCTCCGGGTCCAGTCGCGGGTCGGCGCGCCCGGTCGGTTGCGCGGTCCGGATCATGTCCGCCACGAAATCCAGCATGGCTCTCGTCTCGTCGTGCAGCGTGGCGGCGACCTCCGGGTGCACCGCGGTGTGGGACAGAAGGGCCAGGGCGACCTGGACGTCCGAGCGACGTGGCTCGTCCAGGGCCAGCATCTGCATGACGGTGGCCTCCAGGAGGTCGCGCGGGTCGGGGGTGGCGCCGAGGCCGGCCACCGCGGCGGATATGCGCGCGGCGGTGCTGTGCCGGATCTCGGTCAGCGCGAAGGCCATCAACTCGTCCCTGGTCCGGAAGTAGTGCTGGACCGTTCCGAGGGACACCTCGGCCTCGGCTGCGACGTGGCGGAGGCTGATCTCGTCGAAGCCCTGGTCCCGGGCCACCCGCTTGAGGGCCGCGGCGATGACGACGCGTCGCTCGTGGTGGTCGACCTTCTTCGGCATGAAGCGTGAACCTCTCAGCGAAACGACGTTGACACGGACAGTGAAGTTCTACACCATACGATCGTATGAGGAAACAGTGGATCCGCTGGCTCCCGTTCGTGGCCGTGACCGCTCAGGCGGTGCTCTACCTCACCGGCGTCCTCACCCTGAACCAGGCGGCGATCCTGCTGCTGGTGATCGAGGGACTGCTGGCTACGGTGATCGTCGGGGAGGCCCTGCTGCTGATCCGGGCCTACCGCCGAGCGCACCGGGGCGGTGCCGGGCGTGCCGATGCCTTCGGCAGTGCTCTCGAGGCCGTGCTGCCGGCGCCGATCGCCTTCCTGGTGCGGCAGGAGTTCCGCATCCTGGCTGCGCTGGTGAACGGACTGCGCCGTAGGCGAGACGTGGCCGCGGGCGACTGTGTCCTGACCTATGAGGCCCGTCTCCGGGGCGTCCTCGGGATCATGGTCGGCATCGCGGTGTTCGAGCTGGCAATCGTCGAGTTTCTGGTGCCGTGGACCTGGCTGCGCTGGGTTCTGCTCGTCCTCGGTGCTTACGGAGTGGTCTGGGTGCTCGGCCTCGGCGCCTCCGCGTACACCCGGCCCCATCTGGTCGACGCGGAGCGGGTCCGGCTACGCATGACGATCTTCACCGACATCACCGTTCCGCTCGCCGGCCCGGCGGTGTTCGCGCCCGCCGGCATCAATTCGCACGAGCGTGGTGTCGAGGTCGGTGACGGCAGGCTGGCCGTGTCGGTGCTCGGGGCCACCAACATGTCGCTCACCCTGGCCGAGCCGGTCGAGGTGGACTGCGGCCGCGCGGGACGGCACACCGTGCGCATCGTCCGGTTCTACGTGGATGACCCGTCCCGGGCGGCCGCGCGCCTTCGTGGCCTCGTCCGACCGGGTGCTCAGCACCAGGACCCTTAGCTCCCGGGTGCCCGGCGACCGGCTGCACCCCGCGAAGCATGCGGATCAGGGAATCCGCGCCGCGCTGTGGTCCTTGCCGGCGCCGGTGGAAGGCGGGTTCCCGTCGCGGGCCGGTGACTCGGGATCGGAGGCGGCAGCGGCCTCCGGTGCCGCGGGCTGGTCCCTGCGGTCGGCGAGCAGGCTGGTCACGGTCACGGTGACGAGGACGGCGATGGTGACGATCAATGAGAGCACCGTCGGCACCTCGGGAACGCCACTCCACACGTCATGGGCCCAGTGCAGGACCAGTTTCACGCCGATGAGCGCCAGGATGATGCCGAGCCCGTAGTTGAGATGGCGCAGCTTGCTCAGCATGTTGCCCAGGACGAAGTACAGCGCCCGCAAACCGAGCAGAGCGAACGCGTTCGTCGCGAAGACGATGTACGGATCGTCGGTCACGCCGTACACGGCGGGCACCGAGTCGACCGCGAAGACGACATCGGTCATGAAGATCGCCACGACCACCAGCGCCATCGGGGTGAGGATCCGTCGCCCCCCTTCGCGGATCGTCAGCTTGGCACCGTGGTAGCTATCGGTGACCGGCATCATGCGGCGCATCATGCGTACGCTCCGCATGCTGTCGATCTCCACCTCCTCGTCCTGGCTGCTGCCGGCCTGGCGCAGGATCTTGACCGATGTGATCAACAAGATGGCCCCGAACAGCAGGAACGCCCAGGATCCGGCGCTGATGACCGCCGCGCCGGCCGCGATGAAGACGGCACGCAGCACCAGCGCGCCGACGATGCCGTAGAGCAGAACCCGCTGAGCCAGTTCCTTCGGCACCGCGAACGCGGTGAGCAGCAGCATGAAGACGAAGAGGTTGTCGACCGAGAGGGATTTCTCCAGCACCCAGCCGGTGAAGAACTCCACCGACGGTCCGCTGCCGTACAGCGGCCAGAGAACCAGGCCGAAGACGACCGGCAAGGCGAGATAGAAGACGGTCCAGCCGACAGCCTCGCGCATCGGTACGTCGTGGGGGCGCCGCGTGATGACGAAGTCGAGCACCAGGAGGCCGAGAAGCAGGGCGACGGTGACCGCCCAGACCTGTACGGAGCCGATCGACTCGATCGGAGCGGCCAGCGGTGAGGGCATGGGATCTCCTCAGACAGCATGGATCGTCTGAGGTCTCCCTCACCCGCACAGGCCGGGGCCGGCGGGCGATCGTCCGAGGATCCTGCTGAGGATCCGTACTGACCGGAGCGATCTGGTGAGGTACTCCCCTCACGGGTCACCGTAGGCACTTTTGCTGGACGGTTGCTGAGAATCAACCGATTGGATTGCGTGCCCGTTCATCCGGGCGGATAGTCGGAAGCGGTGGCCCACGGTCGACCGCGAGCCCACGGGCCGCTCGTCCGGTAGCGCCTGTGCGGCGGGCCGGCTCCGCATCGCGGCCTGGAGGCACCCGTGCTCACCGATCTGTTCATTCTCCTGCTGCTTCTCGTCGCCATGGTGATCAGTGGCGCGGCAATGATGTCGGGCCATGGTCTCGGTCCCCGCGGCCGGGGCCACGGATCCGGTTCGCGCTGAGCCGGGCGTATTCTCGGAGCCTGCCGTCGCCCGCCTCGTCAGCCGGGTGCGGATGCCGGCGCCGTTCGACGCCGGCCGACGAGGAGGCACAGTTGAGCGCGGCGACCGACACCCACCCGCTGGCCACCCGGCTGCGCCACCTGCCGACGCCGCTGGCAGTCTCCGGCGGGCTGTTGCTGCTGGCCGCGGCCATCGGCGGCTTCCTCGCCGGCGCACCCGGAGCGATCGGCGGAGCCGCCGGGGTCGGCGTGGTGGCTGTGGGTTACGCGTTCTCCAGTGTGGCTGTCGCGTGGGCCGATTCTGTCGCCCCGAGCCTGGTGATGACGGTCGGCCTGACCACCTACGTTTTCAAGTTCACCCTGCTGGGCGTGGTCTTCTTCGCCGTACCCGGCGACTGGCCCGGACTGCGCACCATGGCGGTCGCGATGATCGTCTCGATTCTCACCTGGGTCGGCGCCCAGATCTGGTGGACGCTGCGGGCCGAGGTGCCGACGGTGACCTACCATCTCCCGCCGGCGGGGGACCACCCCATCGCGTAGCTGCCGCCCCGTTCGAGTTCTTCTTGACGTCAGTCGCGGTTCACGGTGTCCAACAGTGGACGCGCGGGAGTACGGTTGACCCGCATTCAGTCGCCGTTCACCTGTCGCCTGCACACCGCTGCTGTGCAGGGGGTGAGCGCTAGCCGCCTGCCGCCGACTGATATCGTTCGCCGTGCCATGGCCGGTGACCCGCAACCTGAAGATCCCGCTCCGCCCGAGGGCGCTGACGCAGGATGGACAGCCGTCGGTTATCTGCTGGGCGGAATGATCGTATGGGGCGGTGCGGGCTGGCTGGTCGACCGTTGGCTCGATCTCGACTTCCCCGCCGGCCTGCTGGTCGGCCTGATCGGCGGCGGTACTGCCGGGGTCTATCTGATCGTGAAGAGGCTGGGTGCCTGATTCGGCCCCGACCGACGGAGGATGCGTGTTGACTGAGTCGCCCATGGTGCTGGCATCGGAGTTTCCTCCGGGACCGGAGAGCTTCGACTATCGCAGCCTCATTCCGGGCCTGGAAGGAACCTTCTGGGAGCCGGCCTTCACCAAGATCGCACTGCTCACCTGGTTGACCGTCGCGATCCTCATCATCTTCTTCCTGGTGGCCTACCGGAAGCCGCAGATCGTGCCCACCAAGGTGCAGTGGATAGCGGAGTCCATCTACGGCATCGCCCGGGACAACATCGCCAGGGACGTCATCGGCAAGGAAGGCGTCCGGTTCGCGCCGTACCTGGCCACGCTGTTCGTCTTCATCCTGATGAACAACCTGTGGGGCATCATCCCGCTGGCCCAGATCTCGCCGAACTCGCACATCGCCTTCCCGATCGTCCTGGCGGGCTTCACCTATGTGCTCTACATCGCGGTCGGCGTCCGTAAGCAGGGCGCGCTGACGTACGCGAAGAACAGCATCTGGGTGTCCGGCGCGCCGCTCTGGGTGCAGCCGATCCTGGTGCCGATCGAGTTCTTCCAGGTCATCATCCTGCGACCCGCCACTCTGGCGATCCGGTTGTTCGCCAACATGTTCGCCGGTCACATGATCCTGCTGGTCTTCACGCTCGGCGGTGTGGTGCTCTTCGAGTCGGCCACAGTCGCCCTGAAGCCGGTCGCGTTCCTCAGCTGGGGCATGGCGATCGTGATGACGCTCTTCGAGCTGTTCATCCTCGCGCTCCAGGCCTACGTCTTCACCCTGCTCACCGCGACCTACCTGCAGAGTTCGGTGTCCGAAGCACACTGATCCAGCGGTTCGGTCGCTCCCCGGTCGCACAAATGAATATTTCGTACCTAAACGTGCGCGTGATCGTCACGCGTTCAACGCAGGAGGAACTCCCATGTCCTACCTCGCCGAAGTTACCGGCAACGTCAGTGTCATCGGCTACGGCATCGCTGCCCTCGGCCCCGGCATCGGCGTAGGCCTCGTCTTCGCCGCCTACATCCAGGCCACCGCGCGCCAGCCGGAGAGCGCCAGCCTGACCCGGGTCTACATGTTCATGGGCTTCGCCGTGATCGAGGCGCTCGCGCTCCTCGGCCTGGTCGTCGCCTTCGCGCTTTAATCGTCGAGCGCACGGCTGACTTCGTGCCCGGCCCGTAACGGCCGGCCACCGGCAAAGGGGAGTGTTCATGTACACAGCAGCGGAAGAGGGAAGCGGGGGCGCTCAGCTCCTGCTCCCGCCCCTGGCTGAGATCATCGTCGGCCTGATCGCCTTCGGCGTCGTCCTGTTCGTGCTGGCCAAGTTCGTGTTCCCGCGGATGGAACACATGTTCCAGGCCCGGGTGGACGCGATCGAGGGTGGCATCGCTCGGGCCGAGGCAGCGCAGGCCGAGGCCAACCAGCTGCTCGAGCAGTACCGCGCGCAGCTGGCGGAGGCCCGCACGGAGGCCGCGCGCATCCGGGACGAGGCTCGTGCCGACGCCGAGAACATCCGTCAGGATGTCCTCGCCAAGGCCCGGGAGGAGTCGGACCGCATCATCGCCTCCGGCACCAGCCAGCTCGCCGCCCAGCGCGAGAGCATCGTGCGTGGGCTGCGCGCCGAGGTGGGCACGCTCGCCGTGGATCTGGCCGGCCGGATCGTCGGGGAGTCCCTCGCCGACGAGGCGCGCAGCCGGGGCACGGTGGACCGCTTCATCACCGAGCTGGGCGCCGGCACGGGCACCGGGCGGCGCTGATGTCGACCGTCAACCGGGAGTCGTACGCCGCAGCCGTGGAGAGGTTGACCGCGGACACACAGACGGCCACCGCCGCGCAGCTGGTCACGACCGCCGACGAGATCCTGTCGGTGGCGCGGCTGTTGCGCGGCCAGCCGCGGCTGCGTCGTGCGCTGACCGACCCGTCGCGGGCCGGCGCCGACCGGGCGGAGCTCTTCCGCTCGCTGGTCGCCGGCAAGCTCGGACCGGCCGCCGTGGAAACGGTGGCGACCCTGGCGAACGGCCGCTTCACGCGGCCCGCCGAACTGCTCGACGCGGTCGAGCGGCTCGGTGTCGACACGCTCCTGGCGTCCGTCGACAAGGTGGGCGAGCTCGCCGAGGTCGAGGACGAGCTGTTCCGCTTCGGGCAGGTCGTGTCCGGCGATCCGGAGCTGGCCGTCACGCTCAGTGATCCCGGCGCAGCGATCGACCGTCGCGTTAAGCTGGTCCAGGACCTGCTCAAGGGCAAGGTCCGGGCGGGCACGGGACGGCTCGTCGAGGTGGCACTCGAAGGCTACGGCGGACGCAGCTTCGAGGCCTCGCTGAGCCGGCTGGTCGAGCTGACCGCGGCGAAGCGGGACCATCAGGTCGCCTACGTCACGGTCGCCAAGCTGCTCGACGACGCCGAGGAGCAGCGGCTCGCCGCCAAGTTGTCCGACATCTACGGTCGGCAGGTCTCGCTGAAGGTCGATGTGGATCCTGCCATCATCGGCGGCGTCAGCGTCCGTGTCGGCCCCGACCTCTACGACGGCACGATCCTGCGGCGACTCAACGAGGCCCGGCAGGCGTTCGCTAAATAGTTTCTTCCCCTCGGTGGCGGCGACGTCCCGAGCACTCCTCGGCGGCGGCGACGCCCCGAGCCGACTAGAGAAGGCAGAGGATGGCCGAGCTGACCATCTCCTCGGACGAGATCCGGGGGGCGCTAGAGCGCTACGTCTCGTCCTATTCGCCCGAGGTCTCCCGCGAGGAGGTCGGCATCGTCTCCGATGCGGGCGACGGAATCGCGCACGTCGAGGGCCTGCCCTCGGCTATGGCGAACGAACTGCTCGAATTCGAGGACGGCACGCTGGGTGTCGCCCTGAACCTCGATGTCCGCGAGATCGGCGCCGTGGTCCTGGGTGACTACACCCACATCGAGGAGGGCCAGCGGGTCAAGCGGACCGGTCGCGTCCTCTCGGTCCCGGTCGGCGACGCCTTCCTGGGCCGCGTCGTGGACGCGCTCGGCAACCCGATCGACGACCGTGGGCCGATCGAGAACGAGGGCTTCCGCGAACTCGAGCTCCAGGCCCCCAACGTCATGTCCCGTCAGCCGGTGAAGCAGCCGCTGCAGACCGGCATCAAGGCGATCGACGCCATGACGCCGATCGGCCGCGGCCAGCGCCAGCTGATCATCGGCGACCGCAAGACCGGTAAGACCACGGTCGCGCTCGACACGATCATCAACCAGCGGGCCAACTGGGAGTCCGGCGACCCCGAGAAGCAGGTTCGCTGCATCTACGTCGCCATCGGCCAGAAGGCCACCACGATCGCCAGCATCCGGGGCACGCTCGAGGCCGAGGGCGCGCTGGAGTACACGACGATCGTCGCCTCCCCGGCCTCCGACCCGGCCGGCTTCAAGTACATCGCCCCGTACACCGGCTCGTCCATCGGGCAGCACTGGATGTACAACGGCAAGCACGTGCTGATCGTGTTCGACGACCTCACCAAGCAGGCCGAGGCGTACCGCGCCGTGTCGCTGCTGCTGCGCCGCCCGCCGGGCCGCGAGGCGTACCCGGGTGACGTCTTCTATCTGCACAGCCGTCTGCTCGAGCGTTGCGCCAAGCTCTCCGACGAGCTCGGTGGCGGCTCCATGACCGGTCTGCCGCTGATCGAGACCAAGGCCAACGACATCTCGGCCTACATCCCGACCAACGTCATCTCGATCACCGACGGCCAGATCTTCCTCGAGTCGGACCTGTTCGCCTCGGGCGTGCGCCCGGCCATCAACGTCGGCACCTCGGTGTCGCGGGTCGGTGGCTCCGCGCAGGTCAAGGCCATGCGCCGGGTCTCCGGCCGGCTCCGCCTCGACCTTGCCCAGTTCCGTGAGCTGGAGGCCTTCTCGGCCTTCGCCTCCGACCTGGACAAGGCCTCGCGGGCGCAGCTGGAGAAGGGCATCCGCCTGGTCGAGCTGCTCAAGCAGCCGCAGTACTCCCCGCTGTCGGTGGCCGAGCAGGTCGTCGTCATCTGGGCCGGCACCACCGGCCAGCTCGACGACATCCCGGTCGGTGACGTGAAGCGGTTCGAGCGTGACCTGCTCGAATGGATCAAGCGGAACCGCAGTGACACCTTCACGGCGATCGAGTCGACCGGTCAGCTCTCCGACGAACAGGTCGAGACGCTGCAGAGTGGTGTCGACGAGTTCAAGACGCTGTTCAAGCAGGGCGACACCGGCAGCAACGTCGGTAATGAGGCGCAGGCCGAGCCCCTTGCCGACGACAGCCAGAGCCGGGAGACGGTGACCCGCGAGGTCCGTTCCGGAGCTCGTTCCGCCCGGGACGAGAGCTAAGCCATGGCCGGTCAGGTTCAGGCACTTCGGCGGCGCATCCGCACCGTCAAGTCCACGAAGAAGATCGCCAAGGCGCAGGAACTGGTCGCTACCAGCCGCATCGCCAAGGCACAGGAGCGGGTGCAGGCTTCCAAGCCGTACGCGGAAGCCATCACCGAGGTGCTCACGGCGCTGGCGTCCAACGCTTCGGTGGACAACCCGCTGCTGCAACCGCGCGAGCGGGTGCGGCGCGCGGGCGTCCTGCTGATCACCAGCGACCGCGGCCTGGCCGGCGCCTACAACGCCAACGCGATCCGTATGTGCGAGCAGTTGCTGGCTCGTCTGCGGGAGGACGGCAAGGAAGTGGCGCTGTACATCGTCGGCCGCAAGGGCGTCGGGTACTACCGCTTCCGGAACCGGCCGATCGAGACGAGCTGGACCGGCTTCTCCGAGCGGCCCTCGTTCTCCGACGCCCGCGCCATCGGCGACGCGCTGCTCGAGGCGTTCATCGCCGGTGCGGACGACGAGGACGGCAACTATGGGCCGGACGGTATCCAGGGCGTCGACGAGCTGCACATCGTCAGCACACAGTTCAAGTCGCTGATGACCCAGGCGGCGGAGGCGCGCTTCCTGGCGCCGATGCAGGTCGAGGAGCGCGAGCGCGAGCCCGGGCTGCGTCCGGCCTACGAGTTCGAGCCCGAGGCCGAGGAGCTGCTGAACGCGCTGCTGCCGAAGTACCTCAACACGCGGATCTACGCGGCGTTGCTGGACTCGGCGGCCAGCGAGTCGGCGTCCCGGCGCCGGGCGATGAAGAGCGCGTCGGACAACGCGGACGACCTGCTCAAGCGGTACACGCGCGAGATGAACTCCGCGCGGCAGGCTGCGATCACCCAGGAAATCAGTGAGATCGTCGGCGGCGCCAACGCGCTGGCCGCGGCGGGAAGTGATGGATGATGACTGCTGTAGCTGAGCCCACCAAGACGCAGGCCGGTGTCGGTCGCGTAGTCCGGGTCATCGGCCCGGTCGTCGACGCCGAGTTCCCCCGCGACGCGATGCCCGAGATCTACAACGCCCTGCACGTCGACGTGACCCTCTCGGACGGCACCAAGACGCTGACCCTGGAGGTGGCGCAGCACCTGGGCGACAACGTCATCCGGGCCATCTCGATGCAGCCCACCGACGGCCTGGTCCGTGGCTCCGAAGTGCGCGACACCGGTGCCGGCATCTCGGTGCCCGTCGGTGACGTGACCAAGGGCCACGTGTTCAACGCCCTCGGCGAGGTGCTCAACGCCGACCCGGCCACCCTGGACATCCAGGAGCGGTGGAGCATCCACCGCAAGCCGCCGGCGTTCGCGGACCTCGAGCCGAAGACCGAGATGCTGGAGACCGGCATCAAGGTGCTCGACCTGCTCGCGCCGTACGTGCGCGGTGGCAAGATCGGCCTGTTCGGCGGCGCGGGTGTGGGCAAGACGGTGCTCATCCAGGAGATGATCATCCGCGTTGCCCGTAACTTCGGTGGTACGTCGGTGTTCGCCGGCGTGGGCGAGCGCACCCGCGAGGGCAACGACCTCATCCTGGAGATGGAAGAGGGCGGCGTGCTCGACAAGACCGCGCTCGTCTTCGGCCAGATGGACGAGCCGCCGGGCACCCGCCTGCGGGTCGCCCTGACCGCGCTGACCATGGCGGAGTACTTCCGGGACGTCCAGAACCAGGAGGTGCTGCTCTTCATCGACAACATCTTCCGGTTCACCCAGGCCGGTTCCGAGGTGTCGACGCTGCTCGGCCGTATGCCGTCCGCCGTGGGTTACCAGCCCACGCTGGCCGACGAGATGGGCGAGCTGCAGGAGCGGATCACGTCGGTCCGAGGCAAGGCGATCACCTCGCTGCAGGCGATCTACGTGCCCGCCGACGACTACACCGACCCGGCGCCGGCCACCACCTTCGCCCACCTGGACGCGACGACCAACCTCGAGCGGTCGATCTCCGACAAGGGGATCTACCCCGCCGTGGACCCGCTGGCCTCCAGCTCGCGGATCCTGGCGCCCGAGTTCGTCGGGGCCGAGCACTACGCGGTCGCCCGTGAGGTGCAGCGGATCCTGCAGAAGTACAAGGACCTGCAGGACATCATCGCCATCCTCGGTATGGACGAGCTCTCCGAGGAGGACAAGGTGACGGTGCAGCGGGCTCGCCGCATCGAGCGCTTCCTGTCCCAGAACACGTACGCCGCCGAGCAGTTCACCGGCGTTCCCGGCTCGACGGTCCCGCTCAAGGAGACCATCGAGGCGTTCAAGAAGATCAGCGAGGGTGAGTACGACAACTACCCCGAGCAGGCCTTCTTCATGTGCGGCGGCCTCGAGGACCTCGAGAAGAACGCACACGAGCTGATGAAGGGCTGATCCTGACGGATCATCTCGAGCCGCGCCGGCGCATGCCGGCGCGGCTCATCCGTTTCCAAGTGCCCGTTTTGTCCGTTTGACCTCGAGTGCGACGGTACGCGGACGCGAAGTTTACTTTTGTTGTTCGGATACTCTTGGCACTGCTTGTGGCGCGGCCCCGGGATCAGGTCCTGATCCCGGCAGGTATCGACCGGCATGGTTGGGGATCGAGTGGCGAAGAGCGGGAAACCGAAGAGCGGCTGGCGCGCACCCCTGTGGGCGCGGCTGTGCGCGATCTTCGGCTGCGTGCTGATGGTTCTCAGCGGCGGCGCCCTGGTCACGAGTCAGGTGCTCGTCTCCCGCTACGCCGACGCGGTGCAGACCAAGGACCTCTTCGGCAACGCCGCCTCCGGCGCCACCAAGCAGCAGGTCAGCGACATCAAGGGCCCGCTCAACATCCTGCTGGTCGGCATCGACCCGCGCAACGACACCACCGCGCCGCTGTCCGACTCGATCATCGTCGTGCACGTCCCCAAGGGGCTGAAGCAGGCGTACCTCTACTCGATCCCGCGTGACCTGCGCGTCGAGATCCCGCCGTTCGAGAAGACCAATTTCCGCGGCGGCACGGCGAAGATCAACGCCGCGATGTCGTACGGCAGCTCGATCGGCGGCGGCAAGCACGACGTGGCTCAGGGCTTCGATCTGCTGGCCAAGACGGTCAGCAAGCTCACCGGCATCAAGAAGTTCGACGCCGGCGCGATCATCAACTTCAACGGTTTCCAGAAGATCGTGAACGCCATGGGCGGCGTCACGATGACGATCGACCAGAACGTGAAGTCGGAGCACCTGCAGCCGAACGGCAAGCCCCGGCCGCGTAAGGCCGAGTGCCCGACGAGCGGCAACTGCGAGCACCCGTACACCGGCCCGCAGAAGCAGTACAAGAAGGGCACGTACCACCTGGAGGGCTGGGAGGCGCTGGACTACGTCCGGCAGCGCTACGGCCTCCCGCGCAGCGACTACGACCGCCAGCGCCACCAGCAGCAGTTCATCAAGGCGATGGCTTCCCAGGCGCTGAGCAAGGACGTGGTGACCAACCCGATCAAGCTCGACAAGGTGCTCAAGGCGGCCGGCGACACGCTGATCTTCGACGGCAACGGGCACTCGGTCGTCGACTGGGGCCTGGCCCTGAAGAACCTGCGCGCCGAGGACATGACGCTGGTGAAGCTGCCCGGCCGGAGCCTCATCACCAACGGCAGGTATCAGGGCGAGGCCCTCGACGCCAGCGCCGAGGAGTTCTTCGCGTCGGTGCAGAGCGACACGATCTCGTCGTTCCTGATCGAGCACCCGGACTTCCTCCAGAAGCTCTGACGCCAGGCCCGGCGACCCGTCCGCAGTGGCGGTCGCCACCCCCGGCACCAGCAGGTCACCCAGCCGTTTAGACTTCATCTCAATCGGTTCCGCCGGCCTTACAGAGCCGACCCGCAGCGGAAAACCGAGGCAACCTCGTAAGGAGAGACAGCGTGGCCAACCAGCTGCACGTTCAGGTCGTCGCCGTCGAGGAGAAGGTCTGGTCCGGCGACGCCGAGATGGTCGTCGCCCGCACCACCGAGGGCGAGCTCGGCGTCCTGCCCGGTCACTCCCCGCTGCTGGGCCTGCTCAAGGAGCCCTCCCAGGTGCGGGTCAAGCTCGCCGGCGGCGAGCAGCTGACCTACGACGTAGCGGGCGGCTTCCTCTCGGTCGACGCGAACGGCGTGACCGTGCTCGCCGAGAGCGCCACCCCCGCCACCCCCGACGCGCACTGACGCCGACGATGCGGGTTCTGGAGATCATCGAAATCTGCGTCGTCGCGCTGCTCGTCGTCCTCCTCGCGATCTTCGTCCGCCGCCGGCTGCTCATGGCCGGCGGCGGCACCATCCGGCTCCAGGTCCGGGTCAGCACGATGGTGCCGGGCCGCGGCTGGTCCTCGGGGATCGGCCAGTTCGTCGAAGACGAGCTGCGCTTCCACCGCATGTTCAGCTTCGGCGTCCGCCCGAAGAGGGTGCTGAACCGCCGCACTCTCTCGGTGGGCTGCCGCCGCCTGCCGGCCGGCCCGGAACGCCTGACCATGCCGGGCCACTGGGTGATCCTGCTCTGCACCACAGGCAGCAACGAGCTCGAGATCGCGATGGCCGAGTCCACGGTGACCGGCTTCCTGTCCTGGCTGGAAGCAGGCCCACCGGGCCAGCCCGGATCCGTGGCCCCTCGCCCGAAAATCACCCCACGCCCAGCCGAGCGCTGACAGGCTCCTCCTCCGATAAGCGCCCCGGCCTGACCAATCCGGGTCCCATTCGGTAGGCGTCCCGGCCTCACCAATCCGGGTCCCTTCCGGTAAGCGTTCCGGCCCGACCACTCCGGGTCTTTTTCCGGTACGCGTCTCGGCCTGGCCAACCGCGAACACCGGCTCGAGTGTCGCAGCGTTTGAGGCCGCGGCCGGTCCGGGCCGAGGGATCCGCCGCCGGGCGGTTCCATGGGATCCCCGCCGGGCGGTTCGCCCATCCCGGACGGCCCGCGGGCGTCTGCGCAGCGTGGCGCCGCGGCGGCGGACAGGGCGAAACTGCAAGCTGCTGTCGTTCGCCCGGGCACGCTGTCCGGCGCTGCCGGTCCGGAGCCCGCACTCACGACGGCGACGGCGACGGCGACGGCCGAGGATGTCGGCCCCGCCTCGAATTGCCTGCACCCGCCGCGAGATCTCCTCGGTCGCCCGGGCCGTCTCCTGCGACGACGACGCCGGGACATCCCGGCGAAGCGTCGTGCTGATCTGATCGCGACCATCGGCCCGCCCGGCAGCAGGCGTCACCACCTGAACCCGGCACGGGCCCGGAAACCGTGGGGACGTCAGCTCCGGTGATGCGGTTGGGCACGCCGAGACGCGTGGCCGTGAATTCCGGGTTTCAAGAACAGCGCACGGGCCCGGAAACTGTGGGGACGCCTGCTCCGGTGATGCGGTTGGGCACGCCGAGACGCGTAGCTATGGCATCCCGGAATTACGACACCCCGCCCGGCACCCACTTCACGTCGCCGCCCGGGTTGGCCGTCCGGCCCAGGATGAAGAGCAGGTCCGAGAGGCGGTTCAGGTACTTCGCCGGGAGCAGTGACGTGCGTTCCTGGTCGGCCTCGTAGAGCGCCCAGGCCGAGCGTTCTGCGCGGCGGGCGACCGTGCGGGCCACGTGCAGCAGCGCCGCCCCCGGGGTGCCGCCCGGCAGCACGAAGGAGTCGAGCTCCGGCAACTGCTCGTTGTATTCGTCGCACCAGCCCTCGAGCCGGGTCACGTACGCCTCGGTGATCCGCAGCGGCGGGTACGGCGGGTCGTCGCTCAGCGGGTTGCAAAGATCGGCGCCCACGTCGAACAGGTCGTTCTGCACCGCGGTCAGCACGCTCTTGACGTCCGGGGCCAGCGCGCCCATCGCGAGCGCCACCCCGATCGCCGCGTTGCACTCGTCGGCGTCCGCGTACGCCGCGACCCGGGGATCGGTCTTCGCGGCCACCTCGTTGTTGCCCAGGCGGGTCGAACCGGCGTCGCCGGTGCGGGTGTAAATGCGGGTGAGATGCACGGCCATGCCCCCCACCCTACGGAGGCCGGTGGGCGCGACCCATACGATGGCCCGCGTGGATGTGATCAGAGTCAAGGGTGGCGCCCGTCTGTCCGGCGACGTCACGGTCGGCGGGGCGAAGAACTCCGCGCTCAAGCTCATGGCGGTCGCCCTGCTCGCCGAGGGCCGCAGTGTGGTGGCCAACGTTCCGCGCATCACCGACGTGGCGATCATGGCCGAGGTGCTGCGCCGGCTGGGTTGCGAGGTGTCGCTGGCCGACGGCGAGGCGACCATCGACGTGCCCGCCGAGCCGGGCAGTGAGACCGACTACGACCTGGTGCGCCGGCTGCGCGCGTCCATCTGCGTGCTGGGCCCGCTGCTGGCCCGCCGCGGCTACGTGCGGGTCGCGCACCCCGGCGGCGACGCGATCGGCTCCCGCGGCCTGGACATGCACGTCGCCGGTCTGGCCCGGATGGGGGCCGAGATCTCCGGTGAGCACGGCTTCGTCATCGCCTCCGCGCCGGGCGGCCTGCACGGCGGCAAGATCTGGCTGGACTTCCCCAGCGTCGGCGCGACCGAGAACCTGCTGATGGCCGCGGTTCTGGCCAAGGGCGTCACGGAGATCGACAACGCGGCCCGTGAGCCGGAGATCGTCGACATCTGCGACATGCTGACCTCGATGGGCGCGCAGATCGACGGCGCCGGCACCTCCACCCTGACCGTCGAGGGCGTCGAGGCACTCAAGCCGGTGCGGCACACCACGGTCGGCGACCGGATCGTCGGCGGCACCTGGGCGTTCGGCGCGGCGATGACCCGCGGCGACGTCACCGTGCACGGCGTCCGGCCGGAATACCTGGCGATCGCCCTGGACAAACTGGTCTCGGCCGGCGCGGTGGTCGAGCCGGGCGACAACCAGTTCCGGGTACGCATGGACGACCGCCCGAAGGCCGTCGACATCGTCACGCTGCCGTACCCGGGCTTCGCCACGGATCTGCTGCCGATGGCGATCGGGCTGGCCGCGGTGAGCGCGGGCTCCTCGCTGATCACCGAGAACATCTTCGACGGCCGCTTCATGTTCGTGAACGAGATGGTCCGGCTGGGCGCCGACATCCGCACCGACGGCCACCACGCCGTGGTGAACGGCCGCGAGCGGCTCTCCGGCGCGCCGGTCCGGGCCACCGACATCCGGGCGGGCGCGGGGCTGGTCATCGCCGGGCTGTGCGCGGACGGCGTCACCGAGGTCGGCGAGGTGCACCACATCGACCGTGGGTACCCCGACTTCGTGTCGGACCTGGCCAACCTGGGCGTGGACGTCGAGCGTGCGGTGGTCACCGAGCCGACGTTCGACTTCTGACTCGCCGATGCCTTGTGTGAACGGTAGGCCGAACCATGTCTAAGAGGTAGTGCAGCGATGTGATGCGGGGTAGCGTCGTGCGCTGCTGCCATACCAGACTCAAGAGCGCGCCACGACTGTTCAGGCTCTGGATGACGCCGCTCAGCGTGAGCTTCTCAGGTCTGCTCGGTCCATGACGTCACTGGTGGGGATGTCGTCAGGTCCCTCAGAGCGCCGGGGAGCCGCCGACCAGCCGGCGGGCCTCGTCCACTTCTTCCGGGAAGACGAGCACCAGCAGCCGGCCGTCCGGGCGTACCGCCGAGGTCGAGCGGATGCCCGCGGCCGCCAGCAGGGTGCGGATCTCCTCGACGATGTCCGGGTCGTCGGTTGCCGCGGCCGGGCAGAGCAGGCCGTAGTCCTCGGCCTCGCCGAAGATGGCCAGGCCCGCGTACAGCTCGCGGAGCGGGTCCTCGCGGGCCTGCGTCCACTGCAGTCCCATCCGCCAGAAGATCGCGCCGAGGAAACCGACGAGGGCGACGGCGATGAACGGCCCGAGGAGGTACCAGCCGTCGCTTGGTGGCATGGGCACAGTCTGGCACCGGCGACGGGGTATTTCCCGGGATTTGCCCCGATCGAGGCCCTGAGCGTTCGTTAAGCACGGCGGCTAGGCTGTCGGCGTTACCTCAACGTGGAGAAGGAGAGCACACATGGCGGGTCGACTCGCGGTCATCGGCTCCGGTCTGATGGGTTCGGGCATCGCCCAGGTGGCGGCCCAGGCCGGCTGGCAGGTCACCCTGCGGGACCTGGACGAGGCCTCGCTGGCCCGGGGTGTGGCGGCGATCCGGGAGTCCCTGGGCCGGTTCGCCGGCAAGGGCAAGATCTCGGCGGAGGACGCCGAGGCGGCGGTCGCCCGGATCACCACCACGACCGAGCTCGACGCGATGGCCGACGCGGACGTGGTGGTCGAGGCCATCTTCGAGAAGCTGGAGGCCAAGCACGAGGTCTTCCGCGCGCTCGACAAGATCTGCAAGCCCGGCGCGGTGCTCGGCACCAACACCTCCGCCATCCCGATCACCCAGATCGCGGCGGTCACCGCGCGGCCGGAGTCGGTCGTGGGCATCCACTTCTTCTCGCCGGTGCCGATGATGAAGCTGGTCGAGCTGGTCCGTGGCTACCAGACCTCGGACGAGACGATGGCGAGCGCGCGCAACTTCGCCGAGGAGGTCGGCAAGACCTGCGTCGAGGTCAAGCGGGACGTGGCCGGCTTCGTCTCCAACCGGCTCTTCTCCGCGCTGCTGGTCGAGGCGATCAAGCTGGTCGAGACCGGCGTGGTGTCGGCCGCCGACCTGGACACGGTGATGAAGCTGGGCTTCGGGCACGCCATGGGCCCGCTGGCCACCGTGGACCTGACCGGCCTGGACGTCATGCTGAACGCGACGTCGAACATCTACCACGACACCGCGGACGAGAAGTTCTTCCCGCCGGAGCTGCTGCAGCGCATGGTCACCGCCGGCGATCTCGGTCGCAAGACCGGTAAGGGTTTCTACACCTATTAGCCGTCGCGCTTGGTGGTCCATCGGAACGTGGTCAGACACAGGACGAGGGCCACCAGGCACCACACTGAAAGCACCAGGGCGACCATCGGCAGGTCGTAGGAGCCGCCGGGCTCGCGCGGGCCGAACGACTCCGGCAGGAACACCGCCCGTAGCCCCTGGCACATCCACTTCAGCGGGAAGAGCGACGCGACGTTCTGCATCCAGCCCGGCAGGCTGGTGAAGACGAAGAACACCCCGGAGATGAACTGCAGGATCAGCGCGACCGGGGTGACCACGGCGGGCGCGCTGCGACCGGTCCGCGCCAGCGACGAGAACGCCACCCCGCACAGCGTGCACGCGGTGATGCCCAGCGCCGACACCCACAGGAACGTCAGCCACTTCGCCCCGGTGTCCGGCAGGTCCAGATCGAACAGCAGCGTCGCCACGGTCAGCAGGATGACGGTCTCCAGCACCGCGATGAACGCCACCATCAGCACCTTGCCGGCGAAGTAGACCCAGCGCGGCATCGGCGTGCCGAGCAGCCGCTTGAGCACACCACGGTCGCGTTCCTGCGGGATCTGGATGGCCAGCGCCTGGAAGCCGGCCGTCATCAGTCCGGTGGCGATCATGCCGGTGACGAAGTACTGGGTGAACTTGACGCCGTTGCCGATCTCACCGGAGAAGATCGAGCCGAAGACCAGGATGAGGATGGCCGGGAAGGCCAGCGTGAACATCACCTGCTCCCGGCTGCGCAGGAACTGCCGGATCTCCAGGACCCCCTGCCGGAGCCCCAGTCCCATTCCCAGCCTCATGCCGCTGCGCCGATCATGTCCAGGTAGATGTCCTCGAGGGTCGGCCGGGTCACGGTCAGGCCCGGGACCTCGCCGCCGAAGCGCGCGGCCAGGTCGGCCACCAGCGCCGTCGGCGTCGCGCTCTGCGCGCGTTCCCAGACCCCTTCTGGGGTACGCCAGGAGACGGTGGCCAGGGCGGAGGCCCGGTTGCCGAGCTCGCGGGGCGTGTCCACCGCGATGAGCCGCCCGGCGGTGATGACCCCGACCCGGTCGGCCAGGGTCTCGGCCTCCTCCAGGTAGTGCGTGGTCAGCACGATCGTGGTCCCGCCCCGGGCCAGGTCCCGGATCAGCGCCCAGAACTCGCGCCGGGCCTCCGGGTCGAAGCCGGTGGTGGGCTCGTCCAGGAACAGCAGCTCGGGCCGGCCGATGATGCCCAGCGCCACGTCCAGGCGGCGCTTCTGCCCGCCGGACAACGTGTGGGTGCGGGCCCGCGCCTTGGCGGACAGGCCGACCCGGTCGATCACCGTGGCGGGATCGTCGGGAGCGGGGTAGAAGCGGGCGAAGTGGGTGACGACCTCGCCCACGGTCAGCTCGTCGAACTCACCGGTGCCCTGCAGCACGATGCCGACCCGCTCGCGCCAGCGCCGCACGGCCGGATCGGTCCGGGTGCCCCGGCCGTGCACCACGGCCGGGTCGACACCGAGCACGCTCACCTGCCCGCCGTCGCGCCGGCGGTAGCCCTCGAGGATCTCGACCGTGGTCGTCTTGCCCGCGCCGTTCGGGCCGAGTAGCGCGAAGATCTCGCCGCTGCGGACCGTGAGATCGAGACCGTCCACGGCGGCGGTGCCACCGTAGAGCTTGCGCAGGCCGTTGACCTCGATCGCGGTCGCTTCCATAGGCAGAGACCATACGGGTGGTGCTCAGCGCGAGGATGCGAAGGTCACCGAGAGGATGGTCGCCGCCAGCATCCCGCCGATCAGCGTCAGCCCGATCCCGCCGATGTCCAGGCGGGCCCGCAGCTTGCGGTGCGCCAGGGCGGCCGCCACCGGTACGCCCGCGGACGGCGCGAGCAGGAACGCCAGCCAGCCCAGCCCGCGCAGCACGGCACCGCCCGGGATCCCCGTACTCCCGAAGGTCACCAGGCCGGCCGCGACCAGCCCGCAGAGTCCGGCCACCAGCGCACCCAGCAGGGGCAGTAGCGGCAACGCCAAGCGCGGCAGCGACCGGCGCAACGGCGGGCGCACGGTCACGTCGATCCGTTCAGCCGCCCGGGCGAGCAGCGTCCGGGCCGACTGCCGGGGCGCCGGCAGCGGGGCGCCGGAGTCCGGGCCGCTCTCCAGGGCCGTCCGCGGCAGCGCCTCGATGGACAGTGGCTCGGGCAGCTCGCCCAGGGCCCGTACCCGCATGCCCGGGGCCCGACGCAGCTGTTCCCAGAGCCGGGCCGCCTCCCGGTCCACATCGAGCACCTGGGCCGCCGCGGCGCCCGCCCAGCGATCGGCGGAGATCGCGTCACCCTCGGCCCGGGCGAGTTCCCCGGCGGCCTGCGCGGCACTGTCCTGGTACGCCTGCTCGGCGTCCGCGAGAGCCGCGTCCCGCCGCCGGGCGACATCGGCGAGCGCGCTCATCATCAGCTGGTAGTCGCGGTCACGTGTGGTCACTGTTCACCTCGTACGGGATGATCACTTCCGGATGGCGGTGCACCGAGCGGTCGAAGAACAGCGCCCGGCGGGCACGCGGGTACCAGACCGGGCCGCCGGGCTGGGGGGAGAGCGGACTGAGCTCCGGGCCCTGCACGTCGAGCGCCACCCACGCGCCGATCGTGTCGAGCCGGGCGCCGGGCCCGCCGAGGTCGTCGCGCAGCCGGGGCACCGACCGCCACCAGCCCAGGACGTGGATGCGCTGCTCCGGCCCGTCGGTCAGCAGGGCCCGCCAGCGGTCGCGGAAGGACGCTCCGGCGGCGTCCAGGGCGTAGCCGAGGACGTAGTGCGGGATGCCGTCCGGCGCCAGGACGTCGAAGAACTGATCGAGGTCGGCGCGGCCGTACCAGTCGGCCTGGGGCAGCTCGGCGACGAGCCGGGCGGCCGAGCGTTCCGCGCCGGGTTCGAGGCAGACGACACTGAACCGGGCCGGCCCCTGCGCGGCCAGGGAGAGTGCGGCCGCCGCGAGCACGTCGCAGGCCTCATCGGTACGGGTGCCGAGCACCGCCAGGTTGCGCCCGGGCATCCGGCCGAGCCGCAGCCGCGCGGGGCGGGCGGCCACGTCGATCCGCTCGCCCAGCACCGCTCCCGGTGACGAGCCGATCCCGCCGTCGCCGGAATGCGCGACCCGCCCGGTGGGCCGGTACGCCTGCGGCAGCCGTGGCACCGCGTCGCCGTCGAACAACCGCGGCGGTACGCAGTTGTCCGGCCGCCGATGCCAGAGCTTGCGTTGCAGGGTGCGCCAGTTCTGGCGGTCGCCGGCGTCGGGCAGCCGGACGATGTGGTTGGCGCCGGCCGCGCCGGAGTCGGCGTTGACGACCGCGTGGAAGCGGGGGATGACGGCCGCGGCGAGGTTGGTGTCCGCCAGGATCCGCCGGGCCTTGGGCAACGCGATACGCAGCGTGAACTGTCCGATCAGGCCGGAACGGCCCCACAGCGCCTCGATGCCGGAGACGTCCTGGCTGGCCAGCACGAGGTGGATGCCCTGCGAACGGCCGCGCCGGGCCAGGTCCTCGAGCAGCGCGACGGCCTCCTCGGCGAGGGCGTCCCGACCGGCCAGCAGCACCTGGAACTCGTCGATGACGGCGACGATCCGGGGCCAGTGCCCGTTCGGGTCCTCGGCGCGCAGCTCGGCCAGCTTCGAGGCCTCGTGGCGCTTGGCCGCCTGGGCCCGGGTGCGCAGTTCCTCGCCCAGGTGGCGCAGCAACGCCAGGCCGAATTCGCGGTCGCCGTTGACGTTGATCCCGGCCAGGCGCACCTGCGGCAGCCAGCTCGGGTCGCGCGGGCCGGGGGCGAAGCGGGCGAACGACACGCCCTCCTTGAAATCCAGCAGGTAGAAAGCGAGTTCGGCCGGGCCGTACCGGGCGGCCAGGGAGCCGATCCAGGCGTAGATCAGGTTGGTCTTGCCGGAGCCGGACGGGCCGCCGATCAGCGCGTGCGGCGGGTCGTCACCCAGCGGGACCGCGATCAGCGAGCCGTCGGTGCTGTCCCCGATCGGTGCGCTGAGCCCGTGCGCGGACGACTCCAGCCACAGCTTCTCCGGTTCCAGGTCGGCGAAGCGGGCGGGCGGCGGACCCTGGCGCAGCCGTTCGGCCGTGGCCCGGCAGAAACCGGCGATCCGCTCCGGTGGCGGGGCGGTGTCGAGCCGTACGGTCAGGTCGCCGATGGAGTCGCAGGTGGCGGTCTCGCCCTCGACCTCGATGCGCTCCACCGTGGGATGCGGCGCCAGGTCCAGCCCCCGGACCACCAGGTGTACGCCGCAGGCCACGCCGGTCCGGGCGACCCGGTCCAGCTGGGCCCGCTGGCCGGGGCTGAGCTCGGCGTCGGCCAGCAGCACGATGATCCGCCAGGGCTCCGGGCGCGGGCCGGGCGTCGCGGCGATGAGCTCGGCCAGGGAGGCGTACTCGCCGGCCAGGACCGTCTCGTTGACCCGGCAGATCTGTTCCACCAGGTCGTCGAGCATCGGGCCGAGCCCGCCGGGACCGATGAAGGACAGCAGGCCGGCGTGGCCCAGCGGGGCGAACGCGGCCAGCGTCCCGCCGAGCTGTTCGGGGTCGTAGACGGTGAGCCGGACGTCGCCGGGCCGGGTGGTGCCGAGCGCGCGCAGCAGCAGACCGGAGATGACCCCGTCGGCGGCTTCCCGGTCGCCGGCGAGGTTGACGTGGGCGTGGTCGAGCAGCGGTACGAGGGCGGGCAGGCGCCGTTCCCCGTCGCCGGGGTCGTAACCGATGGTGCCGATCCGCAGCAGCCCGGGGCGGGTGACCCGGTCGGGTTCGGTGGGAGTCCAGTAGCGCCACGCCGTACCGGCCGCGCCGGAGGCGTACAGGGCGGCGAGCGACTCGACGTTGCGGGTGAGCGAGCCGGCCTCGGTCCGGGTCCGGCGCAAAATGTCCTCCCGGGCTGCCTCCCGCGCCTCGGCCAGCTGGGCCAGGCAGGTGGAGTACGCATCCCGGATCAGCTGTTTGCGGCGCAGGGCCTCGCTGCGGGCCGACTCGGCGGCGGCCAGCACGGCCCGGGCGGTGCCGCGCGCTTCGGCCAGCTCCTGCCGGACGACGGCGACCAGTGCGTTGCGGTGGCTACCCACTGCACCCCCCGGATTCCAAGATGGGGGATTTTAACCAGTTTGGGGTGCTTGTCTGCTTGAGGTGGCGCGTGTCGCCGCCGAAGCGTCACCGCACGGGTTGCCGGCGCGGGGCCGCTCCCGCCCCGGTCAGCCAGCGCGGATCGGTGCTCACCAGCTCCCGCCAGAGCTGCGCGGCGACCATGGCCGCGCCCTCGGCCTGCCACCGGCGCAGCGAGCGCCGGGGCACGTACCGGCGGAACCAGTCGACGGCCCGCCGGGCATCGCGGTCCAGGCCCTCCGGCTGCGGACCCCGCTGGTACGGCCGCAGCCCCCGCACGCTGCAGTAGTGCAGCGCGTTGAAGAACCGCCACTCCTCGGTGGTGCCGAACACCCCGGACGGCTTGAGCCGGGCCACGTGCTCGGTGAGCACCGCCTGCAGCTCCGCCGCCCGCAGCAGCGGCTGATCGGCCGCCCCCGGCCCACGCGCCGCCAGCCGGCGGTCCACCGAGGGCAGTTCGACCAGCGGATTGCGCAACAGCCGGCCCACGTCGCCGAAGTCCTCCAGCGCGCGGCGGGTCAGCCGGCGGAACTCGTCGGCGTCCAGCGCGAGCATCTGGTGCCGCTCCCGCCGCCGGGGCAGCGCGTCGGCCGCCCGCAGCAGGCTGTCGCGGGTCAGCCGCAGCCGGTCGTCGGTGAGGAAGGCCAGCCGGTCCAGCCCCGCCCGCAGCTCCCCGGCCAGGCCGACCGCGCTCAGCACCACCGCCACCAGCACGAACTGCAGCACGGTGACCGTGTCCCGGCCGGGCACGGCGAGCATGGTCAGCGCCGCGGGGCCACCGCAGAGCAGCACCGCCGGCACCGCGGCCAGCAGGGACCGGCGCAGATCCGGCAGCAGGCGTTCGCCCGACTCCACGGCGTCAGCCACTGCCACCAGGTAACCCATGACCAGCAGATCGAGGCCCATCGCGGCGATCACCAGCGTGGGCGGGCCCAGGTCGATCGGGCCCAGCACCACGATGAGCCCGAGGGTGTAGAGGACCGCGGCGGCGGTCAGCGCGGTCGGCAGGGAGGCCGGGCGTACCCGCTCGCGGTAGCGCAGCAGCAGCACCAGGCCGCCGGCCAGCGGGGCCAGCGCGACCAGCTTGCCCACGTCCGGCAGCGCCGCCGCGAGGACCAGGAACACCAGCGCGGCGACCGGCCAGCCCCGGTTGACCTGCCGGTGCTCGGGCGCGCCGGGCGGCAGCAGCCCCACCGCGACCCCGGCCCAGCACAGCGCCGGCACGCAGAGCAGCACCTGCGCCGCCCCGGAACCCGGCTGCACGGTCCAGGCGGCGACCGCGAGGGCGTACGCCACCAGGGCGCCCGCCGCGCGCCACAGCAATGCGCGGGTGGGATCGCGTCCCACCAGGTAGCAACCGAGCCACCAGGTCAGGGCGAAGGCTGGTACGGCGATCGCGGCCATCGCAGCAGTCAACCAAACAGACGGCGGGTCCCGACACCCTCAACCGGTCGCCGATCCCGCCGCCGCTGCCGGCGCCGCTTGATCACCCACCAGCCGCCGAGCACCAGCAGCACGAGTCCGAGCAGGACCAGCACCGGCAACAGGATCGCCAGCAGGGACAGCGCGACGCTGCCGAAGTCCTCCGCAGTGCTGGCCACCGGTGCGCCGACGCCGGCGGTGGTGGCGTTCACCACCGGGCGGGAGGCGGCCTTCACGCCGTGCACGCAGAGCGCGATCACCACCCCGGCGGCCACCGGCACCCACTGGTGGGAACCGAAGAAGGCGCCCGGATCGGACACGGTCACCGTCTCGGACGACGACCCGGCCCCGAAGGCCAGCCCGCCCGCGGTCGGCCGGACCACGGTCTGCACGATGTCGTTGACGTGGTCCACCACGGGGATCTTGTCGGCGACCACCTCGACCGCCAGCAGCACCGCGAGGATGCCGATGACCCAGCCGTTGGAGAGCCACTGCCAGCCGCCGGGCAGGTTGATGGCGTCGGTGTAGCGGGCCAGCAGACCCATGGTGAGCAGGGGGATGTAGGCATTCAGACCGGCGGATGCCGCCAGGCCGGTACCGGTGAGCGCTTCGAGCACACCATCAGCATGGCACCGCCGCGCTTGCCCGGCCGGGTGCGGAGGCTACCCTCGTCGGGTGCGCCTGGTCATTGCGAAATGCTCCGTGGACTATGTCGGCCGACTCTCCGCCCACCTGCCGCCGGCGACCCGGCTCCTGATGGTCAAGGCCGACGGCTCGGTGTCCATCCACGCCGACGACCGTGCCTACAAGCCGCTGAACTGGATGAGCCCGCCCTGCAAGCTGCAGGAGGCGCCGGGCGTGTGGAAGGTCGTCAACAAGGCCGGCGAGGAGCTGCGGATCACCCTCGAGGAGATCTTCCAGGACACCTCGTACGAGCTGGGCGTCGACCCCGGCCTGGTCAAGGACGGCGTCGAGGCGCACCTGCAGGAGCTGCTCGCGGCCCACCCGGCGACCTTCGGCGAGGGCTGGACCCTGGTCCGCCGCGAGTACATGACCGCGATCGGCCCGGTCGACCTGCTCTGCCGCGACGCCGGCGGGGGCGCGGTGGCGGTGGAGATCAAGCGCCGCGGTGACATCGACGGCGTGGAGCAGCTCACCCGCTACCTCGAGCTGATGAACCGCGACCCGCTGCTCGCGCCGGTGCAGGGCGTCTTCGCCGCTCAGGAGATCAAGCCGCAGGCCCGGGTGCTGGCCACCGACCGCGGGATCCGCTGCGTGGTGGTCGACTACGACAAGCTGCGCGGCATGGAACGCAACGAGCTGACGCTGTTCTGACGGCTGCCGGGTCTAGCGGCCGCTCAGCTCCACCCGGTCGGTCTCGGTCGTCGCGTTCAGGTAGGCCCGCATCCCGATCACCGCGACCGCGGCCTGGACGAGCACACCGGTCCAGCTCAGCGGGCCGCCCTGGGCGATCTGCACGACCATGGGCAGGCCCAGCAGCAGCACGTCGAGCCCGGCGACGGCGTTGAGCACCGGCCCGGTGGAGACGGAGCCCATCGGGGTGTCCAGCGGCATCAGTCCGTTGTCGACGAAACCCACCCGGGCCTTGCGCATCGTCGCCGCCGCGCCGACCGGGCCCAGCACCAGGCCCAGCGCCCACCACGGACCGGCCGGCAGGTCGCCGAGCGCCCAGAGCAGAGTCAGCGCGGCGGCGTACCAGAGCCCGGAGAGCACCCCGGGCACCCAGAGCCGCTGGCCGATCGCCCGGCGCGAGCTGAGACCGAGCAGGCGCAGCATGAACGGGTTGCCGGCGTCCGTACGGATCGTCCCGGCCGTCACGCCACCGGCGATCAGGCCACCGGCCAGCACGGCGAGCCCCAGGATCCAGCCGGGAGCGTGCGCCAGCAGGGCGGGCAGGGTGCTGGCGCCGGCCACCCACAGGACCCGTCGCGGGCGGCGGCGCAGCAACACCAGGTCCTGGGCCACCAGGACCGGTAGCCGGGGCCAGAGCCGCTGTGACCTGAGCCTGCGGTGGGCCCAGTAGCGCCGTTCCACCATCTCGGTCACGAACGACGGTTCCATGCCGTAGGCCGAGTCGAAGAGCGTGCCGGCTGTCCTGGACGCCTCCAGGATCCGCTCGTTCGGGGTCGCGGCGAGCCGCCGTACCGCCAGCACGAAGAGCACGGTCACGACCACCGTGAGCGCACCCGCCAGCGCGGTGACGACCGATGCCGCGGGCCACCCGGGGCCCGCGCGCGGTGCACCGGCGGCCGAGTCGACGACCAGCCCGACGAGTCCGGCCGCCACCACCAGGTACGCCGCTTGGTCCACCCAGGCCGACCACCGGCGGCCGGTCTGCGCGGCCAGCGCGACCAGCAGCAGCACGCCGCCGAGCAGCAACCCGACCAGGGGCAGCAGCGCGTCCGCACCCGGCACCGGGCGGGCGGCCACATGACCGAGCACGGCCAGGCCGCCCACGGCTCCCGCCGCGGCGGCGCCGATCAGCGCCACCCACAGCGACGGCAGCAGCAGGCGGCGCCGGCTGACCGGGGCGGTGAGCAGCCAGGATGCGGCCGGGCGACTCAACGCGAGCGGACCGAGCCGGCGCAGGGCCAGGTAGAGCCCACCGGCGATGACCAGCATCAGGGAGTCACCGGCCAGCTCGGAGGCGTTCGGCTCGGCCGGCCAGACCACGGCGGCGATCTGCTTGTGCACGATGCCGCCGACGATGAGCACGAACAGCACGGCGAAGTAGTAGTTGCCCAGGGTCTCGCCGCGCTCGCGGTGCGCGGACCGGGTGCGGCGCACCCAGCGGCGCAGGGCCCCGACGCTGACCGGGGCGGTCACTGCGCGTCGACGGTATGCAGGTCCGCCATGCTCACCGTGGTGGTGCCCGCCGCGGCCGCGAACGCGTCGTCGTGGCTGGCCATCAGCACCGTGCCGCCGTCGGCGAGATAGTCGTGCAGCAGGCCCGCCACCAGCGCCCGGCCCTCGGGGTCGAGCCGCTGCTCCGGCTCGTCCAGGATCAGCAACCGGCTCGGCCGCAGGAACGCCAGCGCCAGCGTGAGGCGCTGTTTCTGCCCCGACGACAGCGAGGGCGGGATGGCGTCGGCATGCGAGGCGATGCCGAAGCGGTCCAGCGTCTCGTCCATCCCGGCCGCCGCCGGGTCCAGGCCGTGGGCCCGGCAGACCAGCTCGGCGTGCTCCCGCGCGGTCAGGCCCGGATACCAGGTCGGCGGCTCCACGGTGGTGACCACGGCCCGCCAGAACTCCGGTGTGGACCCGGGCGGGGCGCCGAAGATCTCGATCTCACCCGCGTCGGGGCGCTGCAGGCTCGCCACGCAGCGCAGCAGCGTCGACTTGCCGATGCCGTTCTCGCCGATCACGCAGACGCCGGCGCCGACCGGCACGGTGAGCCGGACGTCCACCAGCACGGGCGTGGAGCCGTAGCTCACCGACAGGTCGCGGACCTCGATAGCGGAATGATCCACCGGGGTGACGCTAGCAAACAGGTTTTACGGGCGGCGGCCGTACAGGAGCTTGACGGCCTTGACGATTCTGCCGACCTGGGCCGGGGTGCGCTCGAAGGTCATCGCGGGCAGCAGCGACGGTCCCCGCCGTACGGTGATCGACTTGGCCCGGCCGAACTCGCGCAGCCCGTCCTCGCCGTGGATGCGCCCGAAGCCGGAGTCGCCGACCCCGCCGAACGGCAGCGTGGCCATCCCCACGAAGCTCAGCGTCGAGTTCACCGCCACCATGCCGGTGTGCAGGCGCCGGGCGATCCGGATCCCGTTGGCCTTGCCGAAGACCGCCCCGCCCAGCCCGTACGGCAGTGCGTTGGCCCGGCTGATCGCCTCCTCGGCGTCGGCCACCTTGGTGATGGTGACCGTGGGACCGAAGGTCTCCTCGCGGATCGCGGCGGAGCTCTCCGGCACGTCGACCAGCACGGTCGGGGCGACGTTGGGCGGCTGCACCGCGCCGGCCCCACCGAGCAGGGCCCGGCCGCCGTCGGCGAGCGCGTCGTCGATGTGCCGGCGGATGACGTCCACCTGGCCCGGCATGGTGATCGGCCCGATCTCCTCGCCGAGGCGCAGCTTGCCGGCCTTCTCCACCACGGCCGCGACGAAGGCGTCGTAGACCGGCGCCACCGCGTAGACCCGCTCGATGCCGATGCAGGTCTGCCCGGCGTTGGTCATCGAGCCCCAGACGGCCGCCTCGGCCGCGGCGTTCACGTCCGCGTCGGCGTCCACGATCAGCGCGTCCTTGCCGCCGGCCTCCAGCACCACCGGGGTGAGCGTCTCGGCGCAGGCGGCCATGACCTTCTTCGCCGTGGCGGTGGAACCGGTGAAGGAGACCTTGCCGACCCCGGAGCGGCACAGCGCGGCGCCGACGTCCCCGAGGCCGTGCACGACCTGGAACACCGGCTCCTCGGGGACGATCTCGGCGAAGGTGTCGGCCAGCCACTGGCCCACCGCGGGGGTGTACTCGCTGGGCTTGAGCACGACCGCGTTGCCGGCGGCCAGCGCGCCGCTGATCGGGCCCAGCGGCGTGAGGATGGGGTAGTTCCACGGGCCGATGACGCCGACCACGCCGTACGGCTGGTACTCCAGGTGGCCCGAGTGCTCGGCGACCAGCAGCCGGGTCCGCATCCGGCGGGGGCCCAGCACGCGCTTGGCGTTGCGGGCGGCCCAGTCGATGTGCTCGATGGCCGCGGTGGCCTCGACGATGGCGTCGGCCAGCGGCTTGCCGGTCTCCGCGTGGGTCAGCGTGGCCAGCTCCTCGATGCGCTCGGCGAGCAGGGCCCGCCAGCGCAGCAGCCGCGTCCGGCGGCCGTCGAAGTTGAGGCCGGCCCACCAGGCGCCGGCGGTGCGGGCACGCTCCACGGCGGCCTCGACCCCCTTGCCGTCCGAGATCGGGACGCGGCCCGCCTCGACACCGGTCGCAGGGCTGGTCGAGACGAGGAAGCCGTCCTCGACCACGGGCATGCCGGGAGTACGGGTAGCCGTCATGAACGTGAGTCTAAGTCGCATTCAGCGTGCCGCACCTCACACGTACGCTTGATTATCGTGAGTCCTCGCCGTAACCGCCCCCGTCGCGACACCGCGTCCGCGCCGCTGGGTGACGAGCGCACCCGCAAGGGCATCGAGGGCGTCCAGCAGTACCAGGACGGCGAGTGGATGGTCCGGTCGATCTTCGGCGGCGCGGCCACCAAGACGTACCGCTGCCCCGGCTGCATGCAGGAGATCCGCCCGGGCGTCGCGCACATCGTGGCCTGGCCGGCCGACGAGCGCGGGGACGAGAGCGACCGGCGGCACTGGCACACCGGCTGCTGGCGCGCCCGGGACCGGCGCAGCCCGGGTGTGGAGCGCTCGCGCAACGCCCCCCGCTATGGGCGAGGATAGCCATCCGACCGCCCCACCCGCCGCCCAGAGAAGGACTGAAGGCTTTCCATGACCAATCAGATCCGTGCCAACTCCGTGCTGCCCGCCCGGCGCGAGGACATCACCTTGCACACCGCCGACGGGCTCACCCTGGTCGGCGAGCTGGCCAGGCCGGAGTCCGGCGAGCCCGTGGCCACGCTGATCTGCCTGCACCCGCTGCCGACCCACGGCGGGATGATGGACAGCCATGTCTTCCGCAAGGCGGCCTGGCGGCTCCCCGCGCTGGCCGGGGTCGCGGTGCTGCGGTTCAACACCCGGGGCACGTCCAGCGTGCGCGGCACCAGCGAGGGCGAGTTCTCCTCGGGCGTCGACGAGCGCTTCGACGTCGCCGCCGCGATCGAGTACGCGGAGTTCCACGACCTGCCGAACGTCTGGCTGATCGGCTGGTCCTTCGGCACCGACCTGACGCTGATGCACGGGCTCGACCCGGCCGTCACGGGCGCGATCCTGCTGTCCCCGCCGCTGCGCTTCTCCCAGCCCGACCATCTCGCCGCCTGGGCCGCCGGCGGCAAGCCGCTGACCGCGCTCGTGCCCGAGTTCGACGACTATCTGCGGCCGGCCGAGGCCGAATCGCGCTTCGCGGAGATCCCGCAGGCCGAGGTCGTCGGGGTGCCGGGCGCCAAGCACCTGTGGGTCGGCGACGCGGAGAAGGTGCTGGACGAGATCGTGCGGCGGGTCGCCCCCGACGTGCCGGTGCCGCTGCCGCGGACCTGGGACGGGCCGATCGAGTCGGGCGACACGAACGCGTACGCCGACCGTACGGTGGCCGCCTTCGCCGACGTGCCCGTGCCCAAGCCGCTCGCCGACTGACTGGGCCGACCCGCGGCGGAAAACCCGGGCGAAGTTCGCGCTATTTGTTCTCCATGCTGGGTTTCACGACCTCGCGCACGGTCAACTGGATCGCCGCGACCATCGGGATCGCGATCAGCGCGCCGATCACCCCGAAGAGCCCCACACCCAGCAGCGCGGCCGTCACAGCGGCCACGTCGCTGACCTTCACCGAACGGCGCATCACGTTCGGATAGATCAGGTAGTTCTCCACCTGCTGGTAGATCAGGAAGAAGACGATGCACCCGATGCCGGCCGGCAGGGAGGCGGCCAGGCCGACCAAGCTGACGATGACCGCGCCGAGCGTGGCGCCGATCTGCGGGATCAGGTCACAGACGGCCACCACCACCGCCAGCGCGAACGGGTAGGCCAGCCCGACGATCATGGCGAACACCCAGGTGCTCAGCCCGGCCAGCACGGCGATGGCGATCGCGCCGACCATGTACGCCCCGACCTTGCCCAGGATCTCGTCGGTGAGCAGCCGCACCCGCTGCCGCCGCGAGCGCGGGACCAGGGCGTACCCGCCTTCCTTGATCCGGTCGAACGCCGCCAGGAAGTAGATGACCAGCACCAGCACGGTCAGCACGTTGAAGATCGTGCCGAAGAGCAGCCGGGCGCCGCCGACCACGCCGCCCAGCGCGTTGGTGACCGTGCCCGCGTCCAGGGCGCCCTGCACCTTGGCCAGGATGTCGTACTGCTGGACCAGGTCGCGGACCGATTCGTTGCGCTGGAGGCTCTCGATGTAGCCCGGCACGTTCTCGATCAGCTGACCGGTCTGGGTGACCAGCGGTGGCACCAGCGCGAAGACGCCGCCGCAGAGCAGCAGCACGACCGCCAGCGCGATGACCGTCACGGCCAGGCCACGCGGGAGCCCCCAGCGGCGGAGCCGGCTGACGGCCGGGTTGAGGCCGATCGCCAGGAACAGCGCGATGAAGATGAGCACCAGGATCGACGCCGCGTTGCGCAGGCCGAGGAAGATCCCGTACGCCGTCAGCAGGCCCAGCCCGCCGAGCAACCCCACCAGGAACGGGTTGCGCCGGTTGAGCGGGCGGCCGGGCGCACCGAACTGCCCGTCACGGTCCGGCTCGGCGGCGGGCCGCTGGGCGGCGGGCGGCTGGGCGGGCGGCTCCGGCTCGGCGGCGGGCGGCGGCGCTGCTGGTGGGGCGGCGTCGTCCTCGACCGGGCGGGGCTCGTCGGCCGTCACCGGGACCTCCACACAGGAACGTGGGAGGCCCGGGCAGCGGTGGACCACCGGTGCGGCGACCGGGACTTCCCGGCGCGCAATGTATCGGTACGGGTAAAGACCCCGCCGGTCAGTCGGCGTCGACGCCGACCCGGCTGCCGGCCGGGCGGGTGGTGACCTTGGCCGAGGCGCTCACCTTGGCCGGTGCCGGCGAACCGGGCGCCGCGGCCTTGTCGGCCGGCGCGGCCTTGTCGGCCGGTGCCGTCTTCTCAGCCGTCGCGGGCTTCTCCGGGGCGGCGTGCTGGCCGGCCGACGTCACCGAGGCCTGTCCCGTCGCCGTGGGGGGCTGAGTGGTCGAACGCTGGTCGGTCGGACCCTGAGCGTTTGCCGGCTGGCTGGTCGGACTCTGAGCGCTCGCCGGCTGGGCGGTCGACCCCTGGGCGCTTGCGGGCTGGGCGGTTGCAGGTCGGGCCGCTGGGGCCTGGGGAGCCGGGGTCTGGGGGGCCGGGCGCTGAGCGGCGGCCGGGCGCTGGGCGGTCGCGGACTGCTCCGGCCTGTCGTCCTCGTCGTCGTCGGGGTCCGGCGAGGCCGCGGCGGCGAGCACGGCGGCCGAGGCCAGTTCGGCGACGCGCTTGGCCTCCCGCTGCACCTGGCGGCGGACCTCGGTGGCGCGACGCTCGGCGGCCTCGCCGGCCCGCTTGGCCTCCTCGACGTGCACCAGCTCACGCTCGAGCTCCGCCTTGACGTCGGTCAGGCGCTGCTGGACGCGTTGGGTCTCCTGCTCGGCCTGCTGGGACCGCTCGACCGCGTCGGCTGCCTTCTTCTCGGCCTCGGTCACCTTGGCCTGCGCGGTGGCCAGGTCCCGGCCGGCCGCGGCGATCTTGTTCTGCTGGCCGGCGATCTCCTGGCGGATCGCGGTGGCCTGCTCGTCCGAGCGGCGCAGGACCTCCTCGGCGTACTTGTCGGCCTCGCTGCGCAGGTCGGCGCACTGCTTCTCGACCGCGGCGCGCATCTGCGTGAGCTCCTGGGTGAGCTCCTGGCGGCGCTGGGCGATCTCGCGGTCGACGGCAGCCTTCAGCTCGGTGCGCTCGCGGTCGGCCTCCGCGCGCTGCTTCGCCACGTCCTGCTGGGTCTTGTCCCGGAGGGCCTTGATCTCCTGATCGGCCTGCATCCGGGTGGACTTGACGTAGCCCTCGGCCTCGGCCCGCTGGCGCTGCACCTCGTGCGCGGCGCGCTCGGTGAGCTGCTGGGCCTCGGCGCGGGCCCGGGCGAGGGTGGACTCGGCCTCGGCGCGCAGCTGCTCGGCGGCCTGGCGGCTGCTCGCGACGGCCTTCTCGGCGGCGGCGCGGCGGGCGGCGTCGACCTTCTCCTCCTCGGCCCGGCGGGCGGCCAGGGTGATCTCGAAGTCGCGGATGCCGTCGTGGGCGTGCGCCTCGGCCTCGGCGCGGATCCGCTCGGCCTCGGCGAGCCGGGCGGCGATGTCGTCGGTGGCGGAGCTCTTGATGTCGGCGGCGACCTCCTCGGCCTTGGCGAGGATCTCCTCCACCTTCGGCCCGAGGTGGCGGAAGGAGACCTCGGCCAGACCCGGCTGGCGCCGCGACTGGGCGGCCTCCTGCTGCAGGCGGTCGATCTGCCCGGCCATCGCCTGGATCTGCGAATAGGCCTGTTCACGCTCACTGACCAGGGCGGCGATCTCGTTCTCGGCCCGCGCGACGTAGCGCTCGACCTGCTTCTTCTCGTAACCCCGCAGGGCGGTCTCGAAGCTGGGCTCGGAGGCTGCGTCTCCACCGAGACCGAAGATTTCCCCGCCGTGCGACATACTTTCCATCCTCACATACGCATCGTCCCGTGACGTGTCGATACACACCGGCCTGGCGGGACTATGCGTCTGGTTGCGATTTGTCTGTACTCAGGCTACTGGCGGAAACAAACGGGCCGTACCGGAGGACTCCGGTACGGCCCGTTGATGCTTCGCCCAGCCCACCCGGTCGTCTCCACCGTGGCGCACACCTCGGGGCGGCGCAACCGGGGACCCGGGTGGTGAACGACTCAGCTCGTCTTGGCAACCGCCTCGGTCTTGCCGGCGTCGCCGGCCTCGGCCGGACGCTGGGCCGGGGCGTCCGCCTTGGCCTCGGCCTGCTTGACGGCCTCGGCCGCCTTGGCCGCCGCACCGACTGTCGGCACCAGGCCGGAGAGGCCGGAGAGCATCTGGCCGAGCTGGTTGGTGACGGCGTCCTTCTGCCGGGTCAGGTCCTCGACCTCGCGCTTGGCGGCCTGCGTGGTGAGCTCGGCCTCGGTACGCGCCTCGCTGAGCAGCCGCTGCGACTCGGAGCGGGCCTCGGTGACCGTCTTCTCCGCGAGGGCGCGGGCCTTCTCGACGGTCTCGACGGCGGTGCGCTCGGACTCGACCCGGCGGCTCTCGGCGCGCTGCTCGATCTCCTTGGCCCGGTCCTCGGCCGCGCGGGCCCGCTCCTCGGCCTCGGCCACCATCTTCTGGGTGGCGCTGACCTGGGCGGCGTGCCGCTGCGACTCCTCGCGCTCGCTCTTCTCCCGGCGCTCGGCGGTCTCCAGCGCGAGGGCCTGCAGGTCCTTGTCGCGCTTGTCGCGGGCGTCGGTGAGCATCTTGGTGGCTTCGGCGCGCTTCTCCTCGGCCTCGCGGGCCGCCTTCGCGCGCAGCTGGGTGATCTCCCGCTCGGCGGTGGCCCGCAGCGAGGCGACCTCGCGCTCGACGGTCGACTTGAGCTCGGCGACCTCGTGCGCGGTGACCGTGCGCAGCTGCTTGGTCTCGCGGTCGGCGTCGGACCGCAGGGTGTCGGCCTCGCGCCGGGCCTGCACCCTGTTCTCCGCGGCCTCGCGCTCGGCCTGCGTGCGGACCTGCCCCGCCTCACGCTCGGCAGTCGCCTTCATCGCGGCGGCCTCGGCCCGGGCCTTGTCGGTGATCTCGCGGGCCTCGAGGCGCGCGGCGGAGAGGATGCCCTCGGACTCCCGCTTGGCCTCGCTGCGGTGGTCGTTGGCCTGTTCCTCGGCCAGCCGCAGGATCTGCTCGACCCGGGTGCCCAGCCCGGAGAGGGTCGGCCGGTTGTTCTCCTCGAGGAGCTTGTTGCTGTCGGCCAGCTTCTGCTCGAGGGCGTTGAGGCGCTGCTCCGCCTGGCGCAGCCGGCGCTGCGCGTCGTTCATCCGCTGTTCGGCCTCGCCGCGGGCCTGCTCGGACTGGTTCAGGGCGGCGATGAGCCTGCCGAGGTGGGCGTCCACCTGTCCGCGGTCGTATCCACGCAGGACAACAGTGAAGTCGTGCTGCGAATTTGCGGTCTCGAAGAACGCGAGATTGGCATCCTGCTGCTGGGGCATTGGGACATACTGGCAGACCCCCCAGGGGGCCACGCAAGACCGTACGGGCCGGGTATTCCGCCCTGTGATCACCTTCTGCCCGCCCGCCGAGGGCGGATGTCGGCCGTTCGGGTGGCATCGAAGGGCGCCTGCCCGCGCAGCGTTGCCGCGCCACTACCTGCTGTGCCGTCCCGAAGCGAAAGATCGTCCCACAGGGCCACCGGTCGCCGCTGCGCGATGGTCACGATCCTGCCAGTCAGCAGCCCTGCCGTCAGGATGTTTCACCCGCAAGGCGTACGAATCAGGCAGGCTCCACCAACTCCACCAGAACGCCCCCGGCGTCCTTGGGGTGCACGAAGTTGATCCGTGAGCCGGCCGTCCCGCGCCGCGGCTCGTCATAGAGCAGTCGCAGCCCGCGGGCGCGCAGGGCGGCGGCGGCCGCGTCGACGTCGGCCACCGTGTAGGCGAGCTGCTGCAGGCCGGGGCCGCTGCGATCGAGGAACTTCGCGATCGCGGAGTCGGGGCGCAGCGGGGCGAGCAGCTGGATCCGGGCACCCGTGCCGTCGTCGCCGGCGGCCAGCATCGCCTCGCGGACGCCCTGCTCCTCGTTCGTCTCCTGGTGAACGCACCGCAGGCCGAAGGCCCGGTCGTAGAAGGCGATCGCTTCGTCCAGGTCGGCCACGGCGATCCCGACGTGATCGACTCGCAGCAGGCCCACGGGCGGCAGAGAATCCATGCTGGAGAGTGTACTAGGCTGTACTTAACCATCGTTCAGGCCCATAGAAAGCGAAGCTCCCGTGACCAGCTCGGTGATCGTCAGCGGCGCCCGTACCCCCATGGGCCGCCTCCTCGGCAACCTCAGGAACGTGCCCGCCACCGCCCTCGGCGGGTACGCCATCGCCGCCGCCCTCGAACGCGCGGGCGTGGCCCCGGAGCAGGCGCAGTACGTGATCATGGGCCAGGTGCTGCAGGCCGGCACCGGGCAGATCACCGCCCGGCAGGCCGCCGTGGCCGCGGGCATCCCGATGACCACGCCCGCGGTGACGGTCAACAAGGTCTGCCTCTCCGGCCTCGACGCGATCGCGCTGGCCGACCAGCTCATCCGGGCCGGCGAGTTCGACATCGTGGTGGCCGGTGGCATGGAGTCGATGACCAACGCGCCGCACCTGCTGATGGGTCAGCGCCAGGGCAAGAAGTACGGCGACATCCTGGTCCGCGACCACACCGCCTTCGACGGGCTGATGGACCCGTGGGACGGCATCTCGATGGGTGAGTCCACCGAGCGCAGCGGCGCCGGCCTGGGCATCAGCCGGGCCGAGCAGGACGCCTTCGCCGCGCTGAGCCACCAGCGCGCGGCCGCCGCCCAGCGCGAGGGACGCTTCGCCGAGGAGATCGTGCCGGTCAAGGCCGGCCTGCGCGGGGTCGACAAGTTGATCGACACCGACGAGGGCGTCCGCCCGGACGCGACCGCCGAGTCGCTCGCCGGCCTGCGCCCGGCCTTCGCCAAGGACGGCACGATCACCGCCGGCAGCGCCTCACCGATCTCCGACGGCGCCGCGGCGGTCGTGGTGATGAGCCGGGCCAAGGCCGAGGAGCTGGGGCTGACCTGGCTGGCCGAGATCGGCGCGCACGGCAACGTGGCCGGGCCGGACAGCTCGCTGCAGGCCCAGCCGGCCAACGCCATCCGGCACGCGCTGGGCAAGGCCGGCCGGTCCGTCGCCGATCTCGACCTGATCGAGATGAACGAGGCGTTCGCCCAGGTCGTGCTGCACTCCATGCGCGAGCTCAAGGTCAACGAGGACATCGTCAACGTCAACGGCGGCGCGATCGCCCTGGGTCACCCGATCGGCATGTCCGGCGCCCGGCTGGTGCTGACCCTGGCGATGGAGCTCAGGCGGCGCGGCGGCGGGTTCGGCGCGGCCGCGCTGTGCGGTGGCGGCGGTCAGGGCGATGCGCTGCTCATCACGGTGCCCGCCGCCTGATCGCGGGACGCCCGATCGTGGGAGAGGATGGCGGGGTGACCATCTCCGCGCGGCCGGGCCGCGACGTGCCGACGCTCGTGGCCCGGGCCCGTGAGGGTGATCCGCGCTCGGTGGCCCGGCTGATCAGCCTCGTGGAGAACGGCGACCCGAAGCTGGCGGAGGTGGCCGCCGCGCTGGCCCCGTACGCGGGCCGGGCCCAGGTCGTGGGTCTGACCGGCTCGCCCGGGGTGGGCAAGTCGACCACCACCAACGAGCTGGTCCGCTCGCTGCGGGCCGCCGGGCACCGGGTCGGTGTGCTCGCCGTGGACCCGTCCAGCCCGTTCACCGGCGGCGCCATCCTGGGCGACCGGATCCGGATGCAGGACCACACCGGCGACCCCGGCGTCTACATCCGCTCGATGTCCAGCCGGGGGCAGCTCGGCGGGCTGGCCGCGGCCACCCCGCAGGCGGTGCGCGTGCTGGAGGGCGCGGGCTGCGACGTGGTGCTGGTGGAGACCGTCGGGGTCGGGCAGGCCGAGGTGGAGATCGCCTCGCTGGCCGACACCACGCTGGTGCTGCTGGCGCCCGGGATGGGTGACGCGATCCAGGCGGTCAAGGCCGGCATCCTGGAGATCGCCGACGTCTTCGTGGTCAACAAGGCGGACCGGCCGGGCGCGGACGCCACCTACCGCGACATCCAGGGCATGCTCTCGCTGGGCGAGCGCGCTGCCGGGGACTGGCGGCCGCAGGTGGTGCGGGCGGTGGCGGTCAAGGGCGAGGGTGTCGACGACGTCGTCGCGGCGATCGAGAAACACCGGGCCTGGCTGGAGTCCTCCGGCCGGCTGCAGGCCCGGCGCGAGGCGCGGGCCGCCGCGGAGGTCGAGGCGATCGCGCTCGGCACGCTGCGGGCCCGGCTGGGCTCGCTGCGCGAGGGTACGGCGCTCAGCGACCTCGCCGCCCGGGTCGCCGCGGGCTCGCTGGACCCGTACGCCGCCGCCGACGACCTGATCAAGGATCTCTAGCCGAAGCGGGCGAGCGTCTCCGCGATCAGGGCCTCGTCCCAGTCGAGCCGCCCGGTGCGCAGGTCGTCGATCAGCGCCCGCAGCCAGTCCAGCTCGGCGCGCAGCATCGCGGCGCGGTATTCGTCCTCGATCAGGAACAACCGGGGCAGCCCGGGCGGCGCCTGCTGCTCGATCAGCGCCAGCTTCCCGGCCAGCGCGGCCACCCGGCGCTCCAGCAGGGTGCACACCTCGCCCGGGGGCAGGATCGGCAGGAACGCCAGCGCGGCGGGAAACTCGGGGAACTCCCGGGCCGGGGCCGGCAGCATGGCGGTCAGCCAGCGGCGCAGCGTCGCCGCGCCGGCCTCGGTGATCTCGTAGACCGTGCGTTCCGGGCGTCCCGCCTCGCGGGTGGTGCCGCCGGGGCGGGCCAGCCCGTCCCGGACGAGCCGGTCCAGCGCCTGGTAGACGCTGTTGCGTTGGGCCACGTTGACCAGCTGGTCCTGGCCGCGTTCCTTGATCATCTGCTGCATCCGGTACGGGTGCGTGGGCGCTTCGAGCAGCAGGGCCAGCAGCACCATCGCCAGCGTGGACCGGCGCGGCTCCGCAGACGTCATGACCTCAGCCTAGGGGCTTTCTCAGGGTTGTCTCTCTTAGTAATGGCATGGATAGTCATTCTATGACTAAGAACGCTGTCGTGGCCGGTGGCGGCATCGCCGGCACGGTCGCCGCCATCGCCCTGCACGACGCCGGCTTCGCTCCGGTGATTCACGAGGCGCACGACCGGGGGGCCGACGAGCGCGGCTCTTTCCTCACCGTCGCCGTGAACGGACTGGCCGCCCTGCGCACGCTGGGACTCGACCCGGACCGGCTCTTCGCCGCGGGCTTCGCGACCCCGGCCATGGTGCTGCGCAACGCCGCCGGCCGGCAGCTCGCCCGGCTGCCGCTCGGCGGGCCGGACCCGGACGGCACGACCACCACCACGATCCGGCGCGCCGACCTCTACCTGGCCCTGCGCGGCGAGGCCGAACGGCGCGACATCCCGGTCCGGTACGGCCGGCGCCTCACCGGCCGCACCTGCTCACCCGCCGGGGTGACCGCCCACTTCGCCGACGGCACCACGGCCGGTGGTGATCTGCTGATCGGTGCCGACGGTCTGCACTCGCGGACCCGCTCGGCCCTGGACCCGGCGGCGCCCGCGCCGCACTATCTGGGCCTGCTCAACGCGGGCGGCCACACGGCCGGGCCGGTCCCGCCGGCGCTGCGTGCCGAGCCGGGGGTGATGCAGATGGCCTTCGGGCGGCGGGCGTTCTTCGGCTGGGTCACCGCCCCCGACGACTCGGTCTGGTGGTTCGCCAATCCGCCGCGCCGGCGCCCGGCCGGGCCCCTCGAGTTCGGTCCGGCCGCCTGGCGGGCCGAGCTGCTGGAGCTGTTCGCCGCGGACGCGGTGCCGGCAGCGGCGATCATCCGGGCCGCCGACGAGATCGTCGGCCCGTGGAACACCTGGGACCTGCCGCGGGTACCGGTCTGGCGCGACGACCGCACGATCCTGATCGGCGACGCCGCGCACGCCGTCTCGCCGTCCTCAGGCCAGGGCGCGTCGATGGCGATCGAGGACGCCGTCACCCTGGGCCGTTGCCTGCGGGCCCGTTCGGACATCGCGGCGGCGCTGGCGGACTACGAGCACCTGCGCCGGGGCCGGGTGGAGAAGGTCGTCGCGTACGGGCGGCGCAGCGGCAGCACCAAGACCGCCGGACCGGTCGGCGCCGCCGTACGGGACGCGCTGACGCCGCTGGTCATGCGCCTGCTCTATCGCAAGAGCAACCCCCAGGCCTGGATCCTCGAGCACCGGATCGGCTGAACCGCTCAGCCCCGGCCCCGCGCCGCCGAATGGACGGTGCAGTTCTCCCGCTGTCCGGCGGTGACGACCGACGAACGGGGTGACCATGCACCGGCGGAACGTACGCCCGTGGCTGCGCGCCGACCCGATGGTCGTGGTCCTGCTGGTGCTCGCCGTCACGTCCACCGTCGGTTTCGGCCTCCAGCGCATCGGGCCGGGCCCCCAGGTGGCGATGTTCTGGCTGCTCATGGCCGCGGTGCACGCCTGCTTCGCGGTCCTGTCGGCGCAGGTCGCCCGGGCCGGGCCGGCGGTCGCCCGGCGGCTCTGGGCGTCGTTCTCCCTGGCCGGCACCGCGTTCTTCGTCGGCGACGTGGGCCAGCTGGTGGCGGTGGCCCGCGCGCCCCTGGCCCCGGCGTCCCTGGTCGGCACGGAACTGCAGTTCGTGTCGGTGGCGGTCGGGATGGTGCTGCTGGTCACCGGCCTGCTGCGCTACCCGCTCGGCGACCTGACGACCAGCGCCCGGGCCCGGCTGCACCTCGACACCGCCACGGTGCTCGCCGCCGCCACGACCTTCGGGCTCTGGCTCGTCGAGGTGCCGGCCGGACCGCGCGACGCGGGCTGGGCGATCGGCCTGGTGGTGGCCCTGCTGGTGATGCCCGGGGTCTTCCTGGTGGCGATCTTCGCAGTGCTGCGGCTGGTGCTCAGCGGGCGGACTCCGTTCACCCCGATGTGCGGGATCGCCGGGGGCGTCGCCGCGGTCCTGCAGACCGTGCTGCAGACGGTGCCGGGCTCGGTCTACCTGGACCCCCGCTACACGCCCTGGCTGCTCGCCGGCAACGTGGTCGCGAGCACCCTGCTCGCCCTGGTCGCCCGCCTCCAGCAGCGCGGTGCCGACCGCGCGCCGCAACCCGGCGTGCGGAACCGGCGCCGGCCCTACAGCGTGCTGCCGTACGCGGGGATGGCCGCCGTATGGGCCCTGACCGTGACCGTGCTCGCGACCCGGGGCCTGGACGCGCGCTCGTGGGTGGTGGGCGTCGGCGCGTCGGTGACCACGGTGCTGGTGATCGGCCGGCAGCTGAGCGCGTTGCGGCACATCACCGAGCTGCTGCGCGAACGTGACGAGCTCACCGCCCGCCTGACCGAGCTGGCGTACCACGACGCGCTCACCGGTCTGGCCAACCGCGGTCTGTTCATGCGGCTGCTGTGCGACGGCCTCACGGCCGGGCCGGTGACCGTACTGCTCATCGACCTCGACGACTTCAAGCCGGTCAACGACGCGTTCGGGCACGCCACCGGCGACCGGTTGCTGATCGAGGTCGCCCGCCGGCTGCGGGCCGGGGTGCGGGCCGGGGACACCGTGGCGCGGCTGGGCGGTGACGAGTTCGCCGTCCTGATGCCCGGCTTGTCGGCCGCGCGGGGCGCCGAGGTCGTGCGGGGGCTGACGGGCAGCCTGCTGGGCACGGTCCGGATCGGCTCGGCCGACGTACCGCTGCGGGCCAGTGTCGGGCTGGCCACCGGCCGCCCGGGTGAGCACGATCCGGACAGCCTCCTGCACGCCGCCGACATGGCCATGTATGCCGTCAAGGAAGCCCGCCGTCACCTCACAGTCAGTGACCTTCGGTAGCGATGCGTATCCATTGAGTTGCGGTCGCGATCATCGGGTTACCAGGGCCAATGCCTGGTAACCTTGCCGCCCTGTGCCCGGGAGGAAGTCGCGATGCGTACGAATTTGGTCGCTCTGGTAGCGGTGGGTCTGCTCACCCTCGGTGGCGTCGCCGCCTGCACCGATGATGACAGTGACCCCGCCGCCGCCGGCGGTGGCAGCACCCGTGGCGGCAGCGGCGCCGGCAAGGTCGGCGTCATCCTTCCCGACACCACCACGTCCCAGCGGTGGGGCACCGACGACCCGAAGCTGCTGAAGGCGGCCTTCGACGCGGCCGACGTGCCGGTGGACATCCAGAACGCGCAGGGCGACAAGGCGAAGTTCGTGCAGATCGCCGAGAGCATGATCGCCGGCGGGGCGAAGGTCCTGATGACCGCCAACCTGGACTCCATCAGCGGCAAGACCGTGATCGACAAGGCCAAGGCCGCGGGGGTCAAGACCATCGACTACGACCGCCTGACGCTCAACGGCGGCGCGAACTACTACGTCAGCTTCGACAACGTCGCGGTCGGCAAGCTGCAGGGCGAGGGCCTGGTCAAGTGCCTGGCCGACAAGAACGTCGAGAAGCCGCTGATCGCCGACCTGAACGGCTCCCCGAGCGACCACAACGCGACCCTGTTCAAGGTCGGTTACGACTCGGTCCTGCAGCAGAGGTACGACGACGGCTCGTTCCTGAAGGGCCCGGACCAGTCGGTGACCGACTGGAACAACAAGGAGGCCGGCACGGTCTTCGCGGAGATGTGGAAGCAGACCGGCAAGCAGATCGACGGGGTGCTGGCGGCCAACGACGGCCTGGGCAACGCGGCCATCGAGATCCTGAAGAAGGACAAGCGGAACGGCGTGGTCCCGGTGACCGGCCAGGACGCCACGATCCAGGGTCTGCAGAACATCCTCGCCGGTGACCAGTGCATGACGGTCTACAAGGAGATCAAGAAGGAAGCCCAGGCGGCCGCCGACCTGGCCATCAAGCTGTACCGGGGTGAGAAGCCCTCCGCGCCGCAGCGGATGAAGGACCCCGAGTCGGGCGGGATCGTGGATGCGGTGCTGCTGCCGCCGACGGCCATCGACAAGAAGAACATGAACAAGGTGATCAAGGACGGCTTCGTCAAGAAGGAAGCCGTCTGCTCGGGTCGGTTTGCCACGCTCTGCCGGGCGAACGGCATCAAGTAGCGGCTTCCGCCCCGCCGGCCGGGGTCTCGCCACCCTCGGCCTCCCGGGTGGTCGCCGCCGGCCGGCGCCGGCGCAGCAGCCGCCCGCTCCAGTGGTCGATCGCCACGAAGAGCAGGCCGAGGATCCAGAAGGCGGCCGCGAAACCCGCCGAGCTGATCGAGACGCCGTCGTAGCCCAGGTCGCCCACGTCGATGAACGGGTACGGGTACCGGTCCACGACCAGCCCGCGGATCAGCGCGAACGCCAGGTAGCCGAGCGGGAACGCCAGCCAGTAGAGGGCGTGGCGCCACCGGAAACGGCCGCGCTCGTCGAACAGCAGCCAGTCGAGAACCGCCAGTAGCGGCACCACGGTGTGCAGGAGCTGGTTGCCGATCGCCTCCGGCACGTCCCGGTCCACCGGGCCGACGGCGAAACCGCTCGCCGGGTTGGTCAGCACGAGGTGATAGACCAGGCCGGTGATGGCGACATAGAGCGTGACGGCACCCTTGAGCGCCGCTGGTGTGTCCCGGCCCCGGAACGCCGCCCAGGCCGCGAAGACGCCGTACGCGACGTTGCTCTGGATCGTGAAGAAGGGCAGCAGGCCCGTCACGGTCGCGGGACCTGCGGCGGTGAGCACCACGCCCGCGATCACCGCGACGACCGCCACCAGCCGCATGATCTTCATGGCCACAAGGTAATGCCCGGCGGCGCTCCTGGCGCCGCCGGGCATCATCAGCGTGGTCGATCCCTCAGGTGCGTCAGCAGGCCGCGTCGGTGCCGGTCACGTTGACCGCGGTCCAGGCCTTCTGCACGGCCTTGTACTCGGTGCCGCACCGGCCGTACAGGTCGGTGGCCGCGGACAGGGTGTAACCCCGGGCGGCCTTGTAGTTGGTGCTCGAGGTGAAGTAGATGTCCAGCGCCCGGTACCAGATGGCGGCGGCCTTGGTGCGGCCGATGCCGGTCACCGCGGTGGCCGAGCCACACAGCGGCGAGGTGCCGTACGCGGTGGCGCCGCTGCCCTCGGCCAGGTTGAAGAAGAAGTGGTTGCCGACGCCGGAGGAGTAGTGCACGTCGACATTTTTGGTGGTGCTCGACCAGCAGCCGATGCCCTTGCCGTCCAGCGTCGGGTTGTACATATAGCGCAGCGGCTTGCCGTCACCGCCGATGTTGATCTTCTCGCCGACCAGGTAGTCGCCCAGGTCGGCGCTGTTGGCCGCGTAGAACTCGACCATCGTGCCGAAGATGTCGCTGGTGGCCTCGTTCAGGCCGCCGGACTCACCGGAGTAGACCAGGCCGGCGGTGCGCTCGGTGACGCCGTGCGACATCTCGTGGCCGGCCACGTCCAGCGAGACCAGCGGACGGGTGTTGCCGCTGCCGTCGCCGTAGGTCATCTGCTTGCCGTCCCAGAACGCGTTGACGTACGCGTTGCCGTAGTGCACCCGCGACGGCACGCCGGTGCCGTTGTTGAAGATGCCCTTCCGGCCGAACGTGGTGTTGTAGTAGTCGTACGTCGTGGCCGCGCCGTAGTGCGCGTCCACCGCGGCCGACTGCCGGTTGGAGGTCGCGCCGGTGCCCCAGACGTTGTCCGCGTCGGTGAACAGCGTGCAGGTGCCCGAGGTCCTGTTGTTCATGTCGCAGGTGGTGCCGTTGCCGTGCGCCGCGTCTTTGAGGCTGAAGCTCGACGTGGACACCTGCGTCGTGGCGATCGACACGGCCCCGGAGTAGACGCTGTTGCCGGTGGCCGTCTCCACGGTGTCCCACGAGCTCAGCACCGCGCCGGTGTTCGCGTCTGTGACGACGTGCAGCTTCGACGGCGTCTGGCCGTCCTCGCCGAAGCCCTCGACGACCGTCTCGTAGGCCAGCGTGCCCGTGCCGCTGGTGGCGTCGACGACCAGCTCGGGCGCGCCGACCGCGCTGACCGTCCCCGTGAAGTGGGCCTCGGCGGTCGCGCTCGCGGTCGAGGCGGCCCGCTTCGGGGTGGTGCTCAGGCTCAGCGGCGCGGCCAGGCCGACCGACGCCTGCCGGAAGGCCCCGTCCCTGGTGCCGTGCAGGACGAAGTCGCCACCGAGGACCCGCAGACCCTCGTACGTGCGGGTGTAGCGCACGTGACTCGTACCGTCGGCGTCCTTCGCGGTCGCTTTGATCGCGAAAGCGTCCCCGGCGCCGGCTTTGACGGCGGCGCGATGGGCGGACGGCGAGAGGGGATCGGGCGCGGCGGCAGCCGACGTCGCGCCCACGCCCGCCAGCAGACCGCCCAAGAGCAGGGCGGAGCCGACAGCAGCGAGAGATCGTTTCACGGGGACTCCTGAACGGTGGGGGACCGTGGCGGTAGCCACACCTGTAGATATATCGATTTCTGCACATGCTGTGAACATGCTGAAAACGTCATAGCTTCGGTGAGACCTGTGACCCAGAGTCCTTAGCGATCGTTCAGCTTTGGGCCTACGATGTGCGGCATGGACGCAGCCGACATCGCCGCCGGCCGGGAGCGCTGGCAGCAGCGCTACGACGCCGCCCGTAAGCGGGACGCAGACTTCACCACGTTGTCCGGGATGCCCGTCGAGCCCGTGTACGGGCCGGCCGACGGTGACAGCTACGCGGATTTCGAGCGGATCGGCTGGCCGGGCGAGTTCCCGTACACCCGGGGTCTGTATCCGACCGGCTACCGCGGACGCACCTGGACCATCCGCCAGTTCGCGGGGTTCGGCAACGCGCAGCAGACCAACGAGCGGTACAAGATGATCCTCGCCGCCGGTGGCGGCGGGCTGAGCGTGGCGTTCGACATGCCGACGCTGATGGGCCGCGACTCCGACGAGCCGGAGTCCCTCGGCGAGGTGGGCCACTGCGGGGTGGCGATCGACTCGGCCGCCGACATGGAGGTGCTGTTCGACGGCATCGACCTGCAGCAGACGACCACCAGCATGACCATCTCCGGGCCGGCCGTGCCGATCTTCGTGATGTACCTGGTCGCCGCCGAGCGGCAGGGCGCCGACATCGGCAAGCTCGACGGCACCCTGCAGACCGACATCTTCAAGGAGTACATCGCGCAGAAGGAGTGGCTGTTCGCGCCGGAGCCGCACCTGCGCCTGATCGGTGACCTGATGGAGTACTGCGCGGCCGAGATCCCGAAGTACAAGCCGCTCAGCGTCTCCGGCTACCACATCCGCGAGGCCGGCTCGACCGCCGCGCAGGAGCTGGCGTACACGCTGGCCGACGGTTTCGGCTACGTCGAGCTGGGCCTGTCCCGCGGCCTGGACGTCAACACCTTCGCCCCCGGCCTGAGCTTCTTCTTCGACGCGCACGTCGACTTCTTCGAGGAGATCGCCAAGTTCCGCGCCGCCCGCCGGATCTGGGCCCGGCACCTGCGCGACGACTACGGCGCCACCAGTTCCAAGGCGCTCTGGCTGAAGTTCCACACCCAGACGGCCGGGGTCTCCCTGACCGCTCAGCAGCCGGTCAACAACGTCGTGCGTACGGCGGTGGAGGCGCTCGCCGCGATCCTGGGCGGCACCAACTCACTGCACACCAACGCCCTCGACGAGACCCTGGCCCTGCCCACGGACGAGTCGGCCGAGATCGCCCTGCGGACCCAGCAGGTGCTGATGGAGGAGACCGGGGTGACCAACGTGGCCGACCCGCTCGGCGGCTCCTGGTACCTCGAGGCGCTCACCGACCGTATCGAGGCGGAGGCCGAGGAGATCTTCGCCCGCATCCGGGAGCTGGGCCACGACGGCAGCATGACGGCCGGCATCCTGCGCGGGATCGAGGACGGCTGGTTCACCGGCAACATCGCCGAGGCGGCCTTCGTCTACCAGCAGGCCCTGGAGAAGGGCGAGAAGCGGATCGTCGGTGTCAACGTGCACACCGGCACGGTGGCCAAGGACCTGGAGATCATGCGGGTCTCGCACGAGGTCGAGATCGAGCAGAAGCGCGCGCTGACCGCGCGCAAGGCCGGCCGCGATCCGGTACGCACCCAGCAGGCGCTGGACCGGCTCGTGGCGGTCTCGCGGACGACGGAGAACATGATCCCCGCGATGCTCGACGCGGCCCGCGCGGAGGCCACCCTGGGCGAGATCTGCGCGGCGCTCAAGGGGGAGTGGGGCAGCTACCGCGAGCCCGCCCGCTTCTAGAGCCCGCCGCCTTCCGGTCGCGGAAAGCAGACATCCGGGTGCAGTTCGCGACCGCCCGGCCGCGGTCGGCGTCGCCGCAGCTGACCGGGGTGCGCCGCCCCGACGAGACGCAGCTCACCGGCGATCGGGCACACCTGCTGTGACGTCCGATATCGCCAGCCCGGCGGCGCGGCGAACAGTCCGCCGCGCGTGCGAGACTAGGTAACCATGAGCGACCCACGGACCACTCCGTCGATCTTCACCCGCGGCGCGGTCGATCTCGGTGCACTGCGCCCCGCGAGCAAGCCCGCGCCCGCGGGCCCCGCCGGCCCCGCCGGCCCGGCCACGAGCCCGGCCGTCAGTCCCGCCGCCGCCCCGCAGCCGGGGGGTGCGCCGCCCGCGATCATCGACGTCACCGAAGCGAACTTCCAGACGACCGTCCTCGAACTGTCCATGACCACCCCGGTGATCCTGGACTTCTGGGCCGAGTGGTGCGAGCCGTGCAAGCAGCTCTCCCCGATCCTGGAGAAGCTCGCGGCCGAGGGCGGCGGCAGCTGGGTGCTCGGCAAGGTCGACGTGGACACCAACCCGCGGCTCGCCCAGGCGCTGCGCGTGCAGGGCATCCCGATGGTGATCGCGGTCGTCGGCGGCCAGCTCGTCGAGGGTTTCACCGGCGTGCTGCCCGAGGCGCAGATCCGGCAGTACATCGACGCGGTGCTCAAGGCCGGCGGCGTCGAGGTCGCCGCCCCGGAGGACCCGCGGCTCGACGCGGCCGACGACGCCATGATGACCGGTGACCTGGACGCGGCCGAGGCGGCGTACCGCAAGATCCTGGCCGAGTCGCCGCAGGACCACGCGGCGGAGTCCGGCCTGGCACAGGTGGAGCTCTACCGCCGGGTCACCGGCGTGGACGCCGAGAAGGCTCTGGCCAAGGCCGCCGCCGACCCCGACGACGTGGCCGCGCAGCAGCTGGCCGCGGACATCGAGGTCCTGAGCGGACAGGCCCCCGAGGCGTACGAGCGGCTGGTCGCGGCGGTGCGGCGGTCCAGCGGCGAGGAGCGGGACAGCGTACGCAAGCATCTGCTGTCACTCTTCAACGTGGCCGGACCCGACGACCCGGCTGTGGCGAGCGCGCGGCGCGCGCTGGCCCGCGCGCTCTTCTAGGACAAGGTACGGGGGCTCCATGCGCCGCATCGCCGTGCTCGACGCACCGTCCAACCTCGGCCTGCGCCCGCCGACCGCGACGTCGGTGCCGGGCTGTGCCAAGGCGCCCGGAGCCCTGCGCGACCACGGCCTGCTGCGCCGGCTCAACGCCCGCGACGCCGGCTGCCTGACCCCGCCCCGGTACGACCCGGGCGACTGGCGGCCCGGCGACGGGGTGTGCCACGCGCCGGAGATCTCGGCGTACTCCCGCAAGCTGGCCGACCGGATCGGCGCCATCCTCGACCAGGGCGAGTTCCCGGTGGTGCTGGGCGGCGACTGCTCGATCGTGCTGGGCTCGGCGCTGGCCATGCACCGCCTCGGCGAAGCGGTCGGCGGCCGCATCGGCCTGGTCTTCGTGGACGGCCACTCGGACTTCCGCCACCCCGGCAACGCGTCCTACGTGGGCGCGGCGGCGGGCGAGGACCTGGCCCTGGTCACCGGCCGGGGCCAGACCGACCTGGCGGCGATGGAGGGCCGGCGCCCGTACTACCGCGACATCGACGTGGTGGTGATGGGCATCCGCGCCCAGGACGAGTACCGCCTCGACCTACAGGCGGCAGGCATCGTGACCCGCCCGGTCCCGACCCTGCGCGTCGAGGGCGCGGCCCGCAGCGCGCAGTGGGCCCGCGACCAGCTGGTGGACTGCGCGGGCTACTGGGTGCACATCGACGTGGACGTCCTGGACCCGGCGGTGATGCCGGCGGTGGACGCGCCGGAGCCGGGTGGGATCGCGTTCCCGGAGCTGGAGATCCTGCTGGCCGGGCTGGTGGAGTCGCCGCACTGCCTGGGCGTGGAGATCACGGTCTTCGACCCGGACTACGACCCGGACGGCAAGTACGCGGAGGAGATCACCTCGGCGATCGTGGCGGGGCTGAAGCCGGCGCAGCTGGTTGATGCGCGTCCGGATCTGGTCGCGGCCCGCCGGGATCTGGCCGGTCCCGGTCGTCTGGGCCCGGGCCGGTCGGGGCGGGCCGATCCCGGTCCTGGTCCGCTTGGTCCGCTTGGTCCTGGACGGTCTGATCCCGGTCCTGGTCCGGTTGGTCCTGGACGGTCCGATTCTGGTCCACTCGGTCCCGGTCGGTCTGATCCTGGTCCGGTCGGTCCTGGGCGGCTCGATCCCGGTCCGCTGGGTCCGGGGCAGTTGGCTCCGGGGCAGCGGGGTGCTCCGGCGGCCCGGGCCGCGGAGGAGCAGGATCCGGTCGAGGCTCGGCGAGCCGCGGCGGCCGGCGACGACGTCCGGGCGGCGGCAGCGGCGATGTCGAGCGGAGGATCGTCGGGAGATCCGGAGGAGTCCGCGGTGCCGGCGACCACCCTGCTGGGGGTCGAGGAAGCCGGTGCGGTGCCGGCCTTCACCGCGGCCGAGGCCGAAGCGGCTTCGGATCGGGCTGAGTTCGAGGCTCTGTCGCGACGGGCCGACCCGGACGGCGCCTACCGCCCCGACCTGGAGGACTCTTCTGCGCTCGGCCTCGAGCCGGACGATGGGGATGTCGCGTCCTACGCGGGGTCTGGCGAGGGCTCGCCCAGTGCCTCGTCCCGCGCTGAGGATGGTGGCGTGCCCGACCCGGGGCACGGGGATGACCAGGTCGCTGCCTCGCCTTTCGCTGACCCGGATGACGGCCCGGAGCTGGCGTCGCCTTTCGCTGACCTGGATGACGGCTCGGAGCCGGGGTCGTCTTTCGGTGACCCGGTCGACGGCCCGGAGTCGGCCTCGCCCTTCGCGGATCCGGTCGACGGCCCGGAGCTGGCGTCGCCCTTCGCGGAGCCGGATGAACGGGATGACACGAGCACCGACGAATCGAGGGTTGCCGCGAACGCCGCGCCCGGCGATGGCCAGGCTGAAGCCAGCGCGTTTGATAACGCCGACGCCGACGCCGACGCCGACGCCGACGCCGACGCCGACGCCGACGCCGTGCCCGCGGCCGAGTTGGCCGTGGCCGTCACCGGCGACGCTGAGCCGGCGGTGACCGCGGAGGCCGAGGACGTCGAGTCGTCAGCGCCGGCGGACCCGGTCGAATCCGCCCTCGATCCGGCCGCCGCCCACGATGACGTCGACTCCTTCGAAGAACCGGATCACGAGCCGACTGCGGAGCTCGAATCTACGCTCGACGGCGACTCCGCGGCCGACCGCGATCTCGGGTCGGACCGGGATCTCGGGTCCGACCGCGATCTCGGGTCGGACCGCGATGCCGCGTCCGATCACGATGTTGAGTCCGACCGTGACTCCACTCCGGAGCCGGACTCCAGGGGCGAGGAATCCGCCCAGCCAGACGCTGACCGGTCCGAGGAGCACGCCGACAAGCCAGCCTTCGACAAAGCCGACGAGACCGACAAGACCGACGAGACCGACGGAACCGATAAGGCCGACGAGGTCGAAGGGCCGCACACCGAGCCCGCGCCGATCCGGCCGCTCGGCTCCGCGCCTCTGCTGGACTCCAAGCCGCTACCCGCGACCATGCCCGGCATGCTGCGCCCACGCCCGATCGAGGACTTCACCCTCCCGGTGCAACGCCCAGCGTTCGAGGTCGGCCCCGAACAACCGGCCGACCTCGGCTGAACCCGGCCACCTGAAGCGCCCGCCCGGACCGGTCGCTCCTTGCCCAACGCGACCCATCCCGGTCGCTACCCGGGCAGCGCGCGGCCCAGCCTGGTTCGCTACCCGTTGAGCGTGGCCGGGCGTCCGCGTTACTTGTTCAGTGCGGTCAGGAAACGGGCCGCGATCGGCACTGCTGCCTCCGCGCCGGCCCCGCCCTTCTCCACCATCACCGCGAACGCGATGTCACCCTGCCAGCCCACGAACCAGGCGTGAGTTTCCTCCTCGCCGTCCTTGAACTCCGCCGTACCCGTCTTGCCCGACACCGGCTTGCCCGGCACGTCGGTCAGGTCCGTCGCCGTGCCCTCCGTGACGACCTCGCGCATCATCGTGTGCAGCGGCTGGATCGACGACGCGGCCAGTTTCGGGCCGTCGGCCGCTGGGCTGGCAGCGGCCGGCTCCGTCACGAGCTTCGGCTGGACGAACTGTCCGCGGGCGACCGCCGCGGTGGCGCCGGCCATCGCCAGCGGGCTGACCGCTGTCGCGCCTTGGCCGAAGGTGGCCGCGGCCAGCTCGGTGGGGGTGTTCGCCGGGGAGATCTTGCCGCTGAACGCGTCCGCGCCGAGGTCCCACTTGACGCCGAGGCCGAGCTTCGTCGCGGCGTCCTGCAGGCCGGCGGCGCCCAGCTTCGGGGCCAGGTTGACGAACGCGGTGTTGCACGACTTCGCGAAGTCGACGCGGAACGGGACCGAGCCGAGGACCATGTTGTGCGAGTTCTTGAACGAGCGGCCGCTGACCGCCTTGGTCTTCGGGCAGTCCACCTTGCCGTCGAGGGTGACCGCCTTCTTGTCGAGCAGGCCCAGCGTCGAGACCATCTTGAAGGTGGAACCCGGCGGGACCTGGCCGGTCATCGCGGTGTTGACGCCCGCGCCCTCCGGGCCGTTGGCGACCGCGACGATGCTGGAGTCGCTGATCCGGATCGCCACCAGTGCGCTGGGCTGCTTCTCCTTCGCCACCGCGGCGTCGGCCGCGTTCTGCGTCGTTACGTCCAGGGTCGTCTTGATCGGCTTGCCGGCGACCGGCTCGATGCTGAACAGCTGCGAGTCCTCGACCTGGTCGTCCGGGGTCCGGCGGGCGATCACCACGGACTGGCCGGGGGTGCCGCGCAGCTGGGCGTCGTACCGCTGCTGGAGGCCGCCGTGGCCGACCTGGTCGTTCTCCCGCAGCGCCTCGGGGTTGGCGTCCAGGTCGTCGCGGGTCGCGGGCTCGACCAGGCCGAGCAGGGCGCGGGCGAACGGCCGGGTGGGGGCGAGCTCACGCTGGCCCTCCTCGAAGACGGTGCCGGCGAGGGCGCGTACCCGATCGCGGATCTTGTCGTAGTCGGGCCGCCGGAGGGTGACGATGTCGATGAAAGCGCCGTCGTCGGTGGCGTTCTCGACGCGTTCCCCGAGCTGCTTGAAGTCGACGGTCACGTTGATCGACTTGAAGAGCTTGCCGAGCTCCTTGAAGAGCGCTGCCTGGTCGGTGATCCGGTTGGGGGTCACCCCGACCGTGACGACCGGCCGCTGGGTGACGATCGGCTTGCCGTCGGCGCCGAGCACGTCGGCCCGGTCGGCTGTCTTGCGGCGCAGTTCGAGCTGGTCGCCGGCGGTCAGCTCGCTGTGCACGATGGCCGGCTCCCAGATCACCCGCCAGCCGTCGGCGTTGCGCTTGGTGAGCCGCACCGTGCTCTGGTACGACCAGGAGCCGCCGCCCGGCAGCGTCCAGTCCAGCTTCACCGGGGCCGAGGCGATGTCGCCGGTCTCCTTGGGATCGCCCTCGGCCGAGAGCAGCAGCGACGACTTCTTCAGGTCACCGGCGAGCCCCTGCAGCTGGGTGAAGACGTCGTTCGCCGAGATCTTGGAACCGTCGGCGGTGACGAAACCGGTTTTGCTCAGGTCGCCGTCACGCCAGCCCTTGAGGAACGTGCCGAGGGTGTCACCGGGGCCGTCCGAGCCTGAGCATGCGGCCATGCCGCCAGTGACCAACAGCAGGCCGGCCATGGCGGCCACGATCCGACCAGCACGTCCGGTGCCGCGCATGATGCCACCCTTCCCTCGACTCGATTCGGGAAACCTACGGAACGGTAACCGGAGTCGGGCCGGCACGTTGACCCGTGGTGGGTGAGATGTATCAAATTCGGGTGTCGGATCTCTTCCGCGCACCCCGGGTGTGGCCCGGGTTGTCAGGGGGACGTTCTAGGCTGATGCCCGACACGTCGAACCCACAACGTCGTGGGTGAGGGGAGCCCTAGGTCATGGCCGTCGCCGATGAGGCAGCGATCGAATCCGATCCCGAGCTGGACTTCGGGCCCGGCCCCGGGCTGGCCCTGACGGGCCGGCTGGGGACGTCGGACGATGAGCTCGACGAGCCGCTGCCCAACGCCGAGCGCCTGGTGGCGCAGGCGGTGGAGCTCGCGGGGGAGGATCACACCGCGGCGTCGCTGGTGGGCCGCTTCTGGCGGTTCGCTCCCGACGAGGAGCTGGTGGGTTACACCCCCACCGAGATGCATGCGGCAGCGCTCGCCCACCGGGAGCTGGCCCGCACCCGCCGCCCCGGCGAGCTGCGGCTGGACATCAGCGCGCCGACCGACCGGCAGCCGCACACCGTGTTGTCGATCGTGACGGACGACATGCCGTTCCTGGTCGACTCGGTCACCGCCCTGCTCGTCGCCCACCAGCTCGACGTGCACCTGCTGGTGCACCCGCTGATCGTGGTGCGGCGCGGTCCCGACGGCGAGCTGACCCAGCTCGAGGCCGACGTGGAGCCCGACGACGCGATCGACGGCGACCTGGTGGAGAGCTGGATCCGGGTCGAGATCGACCCGGTCCGCAACGCCGAGGCCCGCGCCCAGCTGCACCAGGAGCTGTGCCGGGTGCTGACCGACGTGCGCGACGCCGTCGACGACTGGCCCCGGATGCGTCAGCGCTCGGTGGTCATCGCCGACGAGCTCGCGGCGGCGCGCGGCTCCGACCGCAAGCTGCCGGTGCCGGACAAGGACGTCACCGACACCATCGAGCTGCTCAAGTGGCTCGCCCACGACCACTTCACCTTCCTCGGCTACCGCGAGTACCAGCTCGAGGGCGACGTGCTGACCGCCGTACCGGGCACCGGCCTCGGCATCCTGCGCGGTGACAACAGCACCCCCCGCAAGCTGTCCTCGATGGCCCCGGAGGCGCACCGCCGCGCCCTGGAGAAGCGCCTGCTGGTGATCACCAAGGCCAACTCCCGGGCCACCGTGCACCGCTCGGCCTACCTGGACTACATCGGCGTCAAGGTCTTCAACGACTCCGGCGAGGTCGTCGGCGAGCGCCGGTTCCTGGGCCTGTTCTCCAGCTCGGCCTACCGCACCAGCGTGCGGGAGCTGCCCGTGGTGCGCCGCAAGGTGATGGAGGTGCTGGACCGCTCCGGGCTCTCGCCGCGCGGGCACTCCGGCAAGGACCTGCTGCAGATCCTGGAGACCTATCCGCGGGACGAGCTCTTCCAGATCAAGACCGATGATCTGTACGAGGCGGTCGTCGGAGTGCTGCGGATGGCCGGCCGCCGGCAGCTGCGGTTGTTCCTGCGCCGCGACGGGTACGGCCGCTTCATCTCCTGCCTGATCTACCTGCCGCGGGACCGGTTCACCACCAGCAACCGCCAGGCCATGCAGGAGATCCTGCTGCGCGAGCTCAACGGCATCGGCGTCGACTACACGACCCGGGTGACCGAGCGGATGCTCGCGCGGGTGCACTTCATCGTGCGCACCGACCCGGCCGACCCGCCCGGCGCGGTCGACCCGAACGTGCTGGCCGAGCTGCTCGCCGACGCGACCCGGATGTGGGACGACGACTTCTCCCTGGTGCTCGAGCGCAAGCTGGGCGAGGAGCCGGCCAAGGACCTCTTCGGTCGGTACGCGGCCGCGTTCCCGGACAGTTACAAGGACGGCCACACTCCGTACGAGGCAGTCCAGGACATCGCCAAGCTGGAGCTGCTGGAGGAGACCGGCCAGCTGGAGATGCACCTCTACCGCAAACGCCACCTCAACCGCGACGGCAACACCGAGCCCGACGACGCCGACGTGCGGTTCAAGGTCTTCCGGTACGGCGAGCCGATGATGCTCTCCGCCGTCCTGCCGGTGCTGCACTCCCTGGGCGCCCAGGTCGTCGACGAGCGGCCGTACGAGGTGCGCCGCCCCGACGGCACCGTCTACCTGTACGACTTCGGTCTGCTGCCGCCGGCCGCGCACCGGGAGCTCTCCGAGGTGCGCCCGCAGGTGGAGAACGCCTTCGCGGCGGCGTGGCGGGGCGAGGCCGAGGTGGACGGCTTCAACGAGCTGGTGCTGCGCGCCGGGCTGACCTGGCGGCAGGTGGTGGTGCTGCGGGCGTACGCGAAATATCAGCGGCAGACCGGCAACGTCTTCTCCCAGCGCTACGTCGAGTCCACGTTCATCGCCTATCCGGAGATCGCCCGCCTGCTGGTGCAGCTGTTCGAGGCGCGGTTCTCACCGCGGCTGGAGCTGGTCGAGGAGGAGCGGGCGCGGCGCGGCGACGAGCTGGCCGAGCAGATCACCACCCTGCTGGACGGCGTCGACAGCCTGGATCAGGACCGCATCCTGCGCTCGTACCTGACGCTCATCCAGGCCACCCTGCGCACGAGCTTCTTCCAGCGCGGCGCCGACTCGCGGCCGAAGTCGTACGTGGCGTTCAAGCTCGACCCGCAGGCCATCCCGGACCTGCCGGCGCCCCGGCCGAAGTACGAGATCTTCGTGTACTCGCCCCGCTTCGAGGGGGTGCACCTGCGCTTCGGCGCGGTCGCGCGCGGCGGCCTGCGCTGGTCGGACCGCCGCGAGGACTTCCGCACCGAGGTCCTCGGCCTGGTCAAGGCGCAGATGGTGAAGAACGCGGTGATCGTGCCGGTCGGCGCCAAGGGTGGCTTCGTGCTCAAGCAGAAGCCGGGCGACCGCGACGAGGCCGTCGCCTGCTACCGCCTGTTCATCGGCGCGCTGCTGGACGTCACGGACAACATCCACAGCGGCAAGATCGTGCCGCCGGTGGAGGTCGTGCGCCACGACGGTGACGACCCGTACCTGGTGGTCGCGGCGGACAAGGGCACGGCCACGTTCTCCGACATCGCCAACGAGATCTCGGTGAGCAAGGACTTCTGGCTGGGTGACGCGTTCGCCTCGGGCGGCTCGGCCGGCTACGACCACAAGAAGATGGGCATCACCGCCCGCGGCGCGTGGGAGTCGGTCAAGAAACACTTCCGCGACCTGGGCGTCGACACCCAGTCGCAGGACTTCACCGTGGTCGGCGTGGGCGACATGTCCGGCGACGTCTTCGGTAACGGGATGCTGCTCAGCGAGCACATCCGGCTGGTGGCCGCCTTCGACCACCGGCACATCTTCCTCGACCCGGACCCGGACGCCGCGACCTCGTACGCCGAACGCCGCCGGCTCTTCGACCTGCCGCGTTCGTCGTGGGCCGACTACGACGCCTCACTGATCAGCGAGGGCGGCGGGGTCTACCCCCGGACGGCGAAATCCATCCCGGTCACCCCGCAGGTCCGCGCGGTGCTGGGGCTGGGCGACGCGACGGCCGTGAGCCCCACCGAGCTGATGCGCGCCATCCTGGCCGCGCCGGTCGACCTGCTCTTCAACGGCGGCATCGGCACCTACGTGAAGGCGAGCACGGAGACCCACGCCGAGGTGGGGGACAAGGCCAACGACCCGATCCGGGTCAACGGCTACGAGGTACGGGCCAAGGTCGTCGGCGAGGGCGGCAACCTGGGCCTGACCCAGCGCGGCCGGATCGAGTACGCCCGGGTCGGCGGGCCGCCGGACGAGAGCGGCGCCGGCCACGGTGGCCGGATCTTCACCGACTTCATCGACAACACGGCCGGCGTGGACTGCTCCGACCACGAGGTCAACATCAAGATCCTGCTCGGCGGCGCGGTGACCGACGGCGAGCTGAGCCTGCCGGACCGCGACGAGCTGCTGGCCGCGATGACCGACGAGGTGGCCGCGCTGGTCCTGCGGGACAACTACGAGCAGGCCACCGCGCTGGGCAGTGCCCGGTCGCAGGCCCACTCGCTGCTGCCCGTGCACCGCCGGATGCTCACCACGCTCGAACAGTCCGGCCAGCTCAACCGCGAGCTGGAGGCGCTGCCGAGCGACAAGGAGCTGGCCGCGCGCTACGAGGCCGGTGAGGGGCTGACCGCGCCGGAGTTCGCGGTGCTGCTCGCGTACGTGAAGATCTCGCTCGAACGCCAGGTCCTCGCCGACGTCCTGGTGGACGAGGCCTGGACCAACGACGTCCTGGCCCGGTATTTCCCCACCCCGCTGCGCGAGCGCTACGCGGCCCGGATGACCGGCCACCGGCTGCGCCGCGAGATCATCTCGACGGCGCTGGTCAACGAGGTGGTCAACCGCGGCGGCACGTCGTTCGTCTTCCGCGCGATGGAGGAGAGCGGCGCCTCGGCGGCGGACGTGATCCGCGCGTACGTCGTGGTCCGCGACGTCTACGGCCTGCCCGACCTGTGGGCGGCGGCGGAGCAGCTGGACAACGAGGTGCCGACGCCGACCCAGACGCTGGTCTACCTGGAGACCCGGCGGCTGCTGGACCGCGCGGTCCGCTGGCTGGTCAGCAACCGCCGCTCGCCGATCGACGTGGCGGGCGAGATCGACCGGCTGCGCCCGGGCGTCCGGGCACTGCTGTCCCAGCTCCCCACCGTGGTCATCGGCGTGGAACGCCGCTCCCTGGAGAGCCACGTGACCACCCTGACGGAACGCGGCATCCCGGAGCAGCTGGCCGACGCCGTCTCCCGGGTGGTCTACGGCTTCGGCATGCTCGACATCCTGGAAACCGCCCGGGCGACCGGCCACGACCCGACCGAGGTGGCGAAGGTCTACTTCGTGATCTCGGAACGCTTCCAGATCGACGTCCTGCTGTCGCACATCTCCCGCCTCCCGCGTGGCGACCGCTGGCAGACCCTGGCCCGCATGGCGCTGCGCTACGACCTGTACGCGGCCCTGGCCGGCCTGACGGCGGAGGTCCTGCAGTCGACCCCGGCATCGGCCCCCCCGGAGGACCGTCTGGCGGAATGGGAGCAGGTGAACGCGGCCTCGATGGCCCGCACCGGAAACGCGATGGGCAACGTGGAGGAAGCACCGGCCGACCTGGCGGCGTTGTCCGTGCTGCTGCGGCAGATCCGCACCCTGGTCAAGACCTCGTCGGCCGTCTGAGGCGTAGTGGCCGCGCCCGACCCGGCCGGGGTGGGGCGCGGCCTGGAGCTGGTTCCTGCGGGGGTCAGCCGCGGGCGACGTCCTCGCCGATGAATCGGGCGATCGCCTTCGCCACCCTCTCCGGTGCGCGGCGTTCGGCGTTGTGACCCTGGCCGTGCAGCAGGAGGCGACGGGCATGGGGCAGGGTCTGCTCGAGCGCGTCCAGCCGTTCCGCCAGGTGTCGCGGTGACTTGTCCCCGCCGAGCAGCAGGATCGGCGTTTTCAGCTGGGCGTAGGCCGCCAGCCGCACCCCCATCTCATCGATCGCGTCGTTGTCGTCCAGCTGCCGCGCCACCCGCTGCCGGTACTCCGGGTGCCGCCCGACGATGACGCCCGCCAGCCAGGCCAGCGGGGCCGGCATCCGGACCACGTCCCGCAGGAAGATCGACAACGCCTTTCCCGGCTTGTCCCGGGCGATCGCCGCGCGGGCCGCCGCCAGCTTGTCGTCGCTCAGCGGCGCGCCGGTCACCACCGGCGGCTCGTAGAGCACCGCGCCCGCGTACGCCCCGGGGTGCGCGACCAGGGCCTCGAGCGCCACCACGCCTCCCGACGAGTGGCCGACCAGCACCGGGCGGTCCAGTTGCGCCGCGATCGCCGCGACGTGCTGGACCTCCTGGGCCATCGTCACCGGCCCCGGCAGGTCCATGCGGTAGCGGCGGCGCTCCAGCCGTACCGTCCGGAAGCGCCCCCGCAGCAGGTCGGTGACCGGCTGCCAGACCGTGCGGTCCCCCATGCCTCCGTGGATCACCAGGATCGGCGTGCCGATGCCCTCGTCCACCGCTTGCGCTTCCGTGCCGTCCTCAGCCAGTGCCCGCATGAACTCCTCCTTAGCGCCGCTAAGGAAAACTTAGCACTGCTAAGGTGACGTCGTGAAGGGCTTGACGCGTGAGGTGCTCATCGAGGCGGGGCTGAAGCTGCTCGACGAGGTCGGCCTGGACGGCCTGACCGTGCGCCGGCTCGCCGCCGAGCTGGGCGTCCAGTCGCCGGCGCTGTACTGGCACATCCGCACCAAGCAGGAACTGCTCGACGGCATGGCGAACGCGATCATCCTGCGCGCCGGGATGGCACCGCCCCACCCGGACGAGCCCTGGCAGGAGTGGCTGGCTCGGCGTGCTCGTTCGTATCGTGCCTCCCTCCTGGCCAGCCGCGACGGTGCCCGGGTGGTTTCCGGGGCCGTACGCGGTGGTGACTCCGTCCGCCACTTCGAGCAGGAGCTCGCCGCGATGGTCGAGCGCGGCTTCACTCCGGTGCAGGCCCTGCGCACGATCACCGCGCTGAGCCACTACATCAACGGCCACGTCCTGCAGGAACAGGCGGTCGCGACCACCCTGGCCGAACGCGCCGAACGCCCGGATCTGAGCGAGCTGCCGACCCTGGCCGCAGCCCTGCGATCCGGCAGCCCGCTCGGCGACGAGGTCTTCGAGTACGGCCTCACGACGCTCATCAAAGGTACGGAATCGCTCCTGCGCCCCTAGCGAGTTATCCACAGCCCCGACGTTGTCCACAGGGCACCCCGCCCGACGTGCGACTTCCGGCAAGCTCGTCGCATGACTTTCACCGCGGCCGTCATCGCTTCGCGTGCACTGTGGCGGCCCTGCCGCTCAACGGCGGCGGGCCTGCTCAATCCGATGCTCGCGCTGTCTCTGGTCGCCCGGCTCCACCGGCGGGCCCCGCCCGTGGTCCGTGGAGGCAGAAATCCGCACCTGCGCCGTTGCCGGCCGGTGGTGGAGGCGGAAGCCCGCACTTGCGCCGTTGCCGGGCCGGCGGTGGAGGCAGATACCCGCACCTGTGCCGTTGCCGGCCGGTGGCGGAAGCCTGCACCCGCGTCGTTGCCGACCGGCGGCAGTGTGAGCCGGGCGCCTCGCCCGATGATTGCTCCCGAAACCCTCGGAGCGCCCGGCCCACCATCCGTGCCGCAGGGTGGTCTCGAACCGGTCCCGAGGTTCGAAGCCCTGCGACATCCCCAGATCCACCTGCAGCAGTGACGCTACGTGGCGATCGGTGCACCGGGGAAGCACTGGGTGTGCGATATGACCGTTCGGTTGGCCGATCCCGGGCGACAGATCCGGCTATACCTGCCCGCCCGGTCCGAAACCACCACCCGACAGCGCACGCCGCTCACGCGGTGGTGACGGAGAGTTAAGGACGGCGAACGTGCGGACAGTGATCAGTCGTCGCGGCGGATCGTGTCGAGCAGGGCCAGGACCTGCCGGAGGGCGGGGCGCAGCACGCGCAGCCGGGACAGGCCCACCAGGCGGTCGACCAGCGGCACGACACCGTCGATGAGGCGCCGGGTGCGGCGCTGATCGGGGGAGCGGTCGTACACCCAGAAGAGCACCACGCCCATCCAGCCGAGCCACAGCAGCTCCGGCAGTTCCTTGCGCAGCTCGGGGTCGAGCTTCGCGGAGGAGCCGTCGACCACATCACGGAAGATCGCGATGGCGGCCTCCCGGGCGGGCGAGGACTCCCGGGAGAACGGGCTCAACGGCGACGACGGCTCGGCGGCGGTCTTGAAGAACGTGGCGGCGAACGAGTGGTACGGCTGGTTGACGTCGATCCCGGCGTGCAGCGCACCGCGTAGCCGGGCGGCGAAGTCCTTCTCGTTCGCGAGGACGACCTCGGCCGCGGCCCGGTGCGCGGCCTGGTTCCGGTCGTAGAACCCCTGGATGAGGTGTTCCTTGGAGTCGAAGTAGTAGTACGCGTTCCCGACCGCGACCCCGGCCTCCTTGGCGACGGCCCGCATGGTGGTCTCGGTGTAACCGCGCTCCCGGAACAACCGCAGCGCGGTCTCGAGGATCAGCTGCCGGGTCTGCTCACCTCGCGGCCGTCGCGGCTTCTCCTCGGCTGCGTCGGCCTTCCCACCGGAGGCACTGTCGGCGTCGGTGCCGGGGGCCGCCTCGGCCGGGACTCCACTGGGTGCCGTCCCGGCCCCGGTCCGCCCCTTGGCCGCGGACCCGGTGTCGGCCCCGGAAACGGACGGGGGCTCGGCGTTGGCCCCGGAGGCGGACGGGGACTCGGTGTTGGCCTCGGAAACGGAGGGGGGCTCGGCGTTGGCCCCGGAAACGGACGGGGACTCGGTGTTGGCCTCGGAAACGGAGGGGGACTCGGTGCTGGCCCCGGAGAGGGACGGGGATTCGGCGTTGGCCCTGGAAGCGGAGGAGGACTCGGTGTTGGCCGCAGGGCCGGACGCGGTCACCGGCTCAGGCGACAAGTTGTCGGGAAGCGACGGAGAGCCGGCGCCGGGCTCATCGGCGGCGGAGTCAGCGGCACTGGTCGTCACACACGTCACCGTAGTCGTCCGTTCGCGTCGACTGGCGGACGGCGGCGGCCGCGGCGATGAAGCGCCGCGCCGTCGGCAGCAGCCGCGGCGAGCTCAGCCGCTCGGCCATCCCGCGGTAGTCCGCCAGCGCCCACAGGCAGGCCAGCCAGGCCCCGTCCGAGACGTAGACCAGACCACCATCGGTGATCACGGTCAGATCCCGCAGCGTCGCGGCGTGGTCCAGCCCGGGGAAGCGCTGCCGGGCCTCCGCCGATCCGGCCGGCACGAAGAGCAACGGTACGAGCTGAGCCCGCCCCGCCAGCCACCGGTGCGCGGCGCGACAGATGGGGCAGCCCTCGTCGTAGAGAACGGTGAAGTACCCGACCCGGCCGGCCCCCTGACCGGCCGGATCGGTGGTCCCCGTCATGCCGGCGCGGGCGGCGGAACAGGCCCCGCCATCCCCTGCCCAGGCCAATCCCCCGAACCGGCACCAACAGATCCCAGCCGGCCGGGACCGGCAGCACCGGGCCCAGCAGCACCGGGTCCAGCAGCACCGGGCCCAGCAGCACCAGGACCGCCGGCCCCGGCGGGACCCCCAGGTCCGCCCATCCCACGCGCCCCGCCGGGGTGGCCACCCGCCCCCGGCCCCTGCGGTCCTCCAGGCGGCGGATACATCGGCAACCGCCCAGCAGGCGGCAGAGGCGGCATCCCCTGCTGCTGCCGCAACCGCCCCCGCCGATACCGCCCGAGGAAGAACACGTTGCACACATGCAGCACCCCGAGCACCAGCAGCACAAACCCGATCTTGTACGACAGCGTCTCCAGTGCCCGGGCTGCGTCCGGCACCCGGGCGTCCGAGCGCATCGCCACCGCCACGAAGCCGAGATTCAGCAGGTAGAAGCCCATCACCAGGAGCTGGTTCACCGCCCGGGCCAGGCGGCTGTCGGCGAAGACGTCCTCCAGGAAGACCAATCCGTTGCGGGACAGCGTGGTCGCCACCCAGACCGTCAGCGCGATGCTGACGATCAGGTAGGCGAGGTACATCCAGACCTTGTGGTCCACGGCCCTCCGCCTTTCTTGAACGCGTTCAACTGGTGTCGTGATCAGCGTAAGGCCTTAGTTGAACGCGTTCAAGGAGATGTGGGGCACAAAGAGAGGCAGCGGCGGGTGGCGGCCCGCCGCTGCCCCGGTCCTGGGTGCCTCAGCTCGTCGCGGTCAGCCCGAGGGCTTCCGCTGCGGCGCGGCCGTTGGCGTGGCTGGCGCCGTACGTGGTGACGAAGGCTCGCGCCCCGATCGGCCGCCAGCTCGCCGGCCAGCCCATCTCCACCACCGCCACAGTATGACGGGCGGCGAGAGTCTCGATGAGCGCTCGCGCCGCCTGCGCTCGATGGGTGTGTCGCCCGACGACCACGATCGGCCGGGAGCCCGCCCGCTCGGCCAGCGCCTCCGCCGACGTGTCCGCGGCCACCACCGACACCTGCTCGGTGCCGTCCAGGTGCGGCTTCAGGCCCCACGGGACGCGGCCCTCCGCCATCGAGTGGCCCGACTCGAGCTGCACCACCAGTGGTGCGCCGAGCTCCACGAGGGAGCCTTCGACCCGTACCGCCCGGCGGGCCGCCGCATAGCCCAGGCCGGCGTCGTGCCGCGGTGGTGTCGCCGGACGCTGCGTCCATCCGGCCAGCGCCGCTGTGCGTTCGGCGGCGTCTTCCAGCCGGCTCAGGGTGAGCCTGCCGTCGCCGACGCCGGCCACGATCTCCGCCGCTACCAGGTCGACCAGCTCCAGGTTCACCCGCGCGCCGATACAGAGCAGGTCGGCGCCCGCCGCGAGGGCCAGCACCGCTGCCTCGCCGGTGCCGCCCGCTGCCAGGGCGGCCCCCTTCATCTCCAGCGCGTCCGTGACGACGGCGCCGCGGAAGCCGTACTCGCCGCGGAGCAGGCCGGTCAGGGTGGCATGGCTGAAGGTCGCCGGGCCGGTGCCGGTCAGCGCGGGCACCCGGATGTGCGCCGTCATGATCGCCTGCGTGCCCGCCGCCACCGCCGCCGCGAACGGGGGCAGGTCGCGGTGGCGCAGCAGGGTCAGCCCGGCGTCCACCGTGGGCAGTTCCAGGTGCGAGTCGGCCGTGGTCGCGCCGTGGCCCGGGAAGTGTTTCGCGCAGGCGGCGACGCCGGCCGCCTGCAGCCCCTCGATCGCGGCGGTCGCGTGCCGGACCACCAGCAGCGGATCCGCGCCGAACGAGCGGGTGCCGATGACCGGGTTGTCGTCGGCCGTGTTGACGTCGACCGTCGGGGCCAGGTCGAAGGTGATCCCGGCGGCGGCCAGGTCGGTGCCGATGGCCGCATAGACCGAGCGGGTGAGGTCCGGGTCGTCGACCGTGCCGAGGGCCGCGTTGCCCGGGTACGGGCTCCCGGTCCGGTGCGCCATCCGGGTGACGTCACCGCCCTCCTCGTCGATCGCGATCAGGGCGTCCCGCCGTACCGTGCGCAGCTCCGCCGTCAGCAGGCCCACCTGGGCCGGGTCGGCGACGTTGGTCCCGAACAGGGTGTGCCCGGCCAGGCCCTCGGTCAGCAGCCGGGCCGCCCACTCCGGGGCCTTGGTCCCCGGGAAGGCGGCGAGCAACGTACGCAGGGCCAGGCGGCGGAGTCCCGGATCGATCGCCATGGTGTCCTTCCTCGGCCCGGCTCTGGTTTTCCGGCCGGGTGGCCTGCATGATCGTCAGATGTCTATCGGGTACGCGGCGCAACCAGTGTGCACGCTGACCGTTACGCTGCGGCTACATGATCTGCTCCTCTCGCCGCAATAGGAAACAATCCTAAATACCAAGGGACGAGTTATGGCCGCCACCCGCCTACCGGGTACCCCGCGACTGCTGCGGGCGCTCAACGACCGTGCCGCGCTCGAGTTGCTGCTCGCGAAGGGTCCGCTGACCCGCGCCCAGCTCGGCGAGATGACCGGGTTGAGCAAGGTGACCGCCTCCCAGCTGGTCGAGCGGCTCGAGGAGCGGGGCCTGGTGCGCCGGGTGGGTGAGCAGGCCGGCGGCCGCGGCCCCAATGCGCAGCTGTACGCCGTCACACCCGGTAGCGCCCACGTCATCGGCGTCGAGGTGCTGCCGGACCGGGTCATCGCCGCGTGCGCGGACATCACCGGCGAGGTGGTGGGCCGCAGCGAGCAGTCGACCCAGGACAGCGACGATCCCGTACGGGCCGTGCACAGCGCTGTGGTCCAGGCGGCCGGCCGCGGCGGCACCGACATGGCGTCCGTGCGCCGGGTGGTGCTGGGCACCCCCGGTCTGGTCGACCCGAAGACCAGCGAGGTCTCGTTCGCCTTCGACCTGCCCCGCTGGCACCGCGGCCTGCTCGCCGAGCTGCGCAAGGATCTGAGCACCCCGGTCGTGTTCGGCAACGACGTCAACCTGGTGGCCATCGCCGAGCAGCACGTCGGTGCGGCCCGGGGCGTCGACGACTTCGTGCTGATCTGGGTCGGCCGGGGCGTCGGTCTGGCCACCGTGATCGGTGGCCGCCTGCACCACGGCAGCACCGGTGCCGCCGGCGAGATCGGTTACCTGCCGGTGGCCGGCGCCGAGATTCCCCGCGACGTGACCAAGCGCGGCGCCAAGGGCGCCTTCCAGACCCTGGTCGCCTCCGACGCAGCCAAGGCGATCGGCAAGAAGTACGGCTTCCGCGGCAACGAGTCCGCCGACGTTGTCCGCGCCGCCGTCGCGGCCGGCGCCGCAGGCGAGGCCCTGCTCGACGAGCTGGCCGCCCGGCTGGCCCTCGGCGTGGCGGCCACCTGCGTGGTGCTGGACCCGCCGCTCGTGGTGCTGGCCGGCGAGGTCAGCCAGGCCGGCGGCCCGGCGCTGGCCGAGCGGGTCGAGAAGGAGGTCGCCGCGATCACCCTGGTCGCGCCGAAGGTCGTGGTCAGCGAGGTGGCCGTCGAGCCGATCCTCAACGGCGCGCTGCTGACGGCGCTGGAGTCCGTCCGCGACGAGGTCTTCGGATCCACCACCGGTTGACCGGGCACGGCGTCCGGGGCCCCGGCGCCTGCATGGTTGGATGGATGCGTGCTCGAGGCAGCGACTGCGACCCCCACCCCACCTGACGAAGACACCGTCATCTCCTTCGACCGGGTGAGCGTCATCCGCGGCGGCAGCTACCTGCTGCGCGGGCTCTCCTGGCAGGTCGAGCTGGACGAGAGATGGGTCGTGCTGGGCCCCAACGGCGCCGGGAAGACGACACTGCTCAATCTCGCGTCCGGACGCCTGCACCCGTCCCGGGGCACCGCCTGGATCCTCGGCGAGCGGCTGGGGCGTACGGACGTCACCGAGCTGCGTACCCGGATCGGCCTGACCACCGGCCAGTTCGCCGACCAGATCCCGCCGTCCGAACGCGTGCTCGACGTCGTGGTCACCGCGGCCTGGTCGGTCGTCGGCCGCTGGCGGGAGAGCTACGACCCGCAGGACGAGGCGCGGGCCCGGGCGCTGCTGGAGCAGCTGGGCATGGGGGCTCTGATCGAGCGCGAGTTCGGCACCCTGTCCGAGGGCGAGCGCAAGCGCACCCAGATCGCCCGCGCGCTGATGACCGATCCCGAGCTCATGCTGCTCGACGAGCCCACCGCGGGGCTGGACCTGGGCGGCCGGGAGGAACTGATCGGCCGGCTGACCGAGCTGGCCGAGGACCCGGACGCCCCGGCGATGGTGCTGGTCACCCATCACGTCGAGGAGATCCCGCCCGGTTTCACCCACGCGATGCTGCTGCGCGAGGGCACGGTCGTGGCCGCGGGCCTGCTCGGCGAGACGCTGACGGCCGCCAACCTGTCCAAGACGTTCGGCCTGCCGCTGCAGGTCCAGCGCTCCGGCGACCGGTACATGGCCCGGGCGGCCTGAGGCAGACGATGACCGACTCCGCCCCGCGCATCGTCGTCGCCGGCAGCGCCAACATGGACCTCGTCGGCCTGGCCCCGCGGCTGCCGTCGCCGGGCGAGACCGTGCTCGGCGACGACTTCGTCATGACACCGGGCGGCAAGGGGGCCAATCAGGCCATCGCCGCCGCCCGCGCGGGTGGCACGTGCACGCTGCTCGGGGCGATCGGCTCGGACGCGTTCGGCGTGACCATCAAGGCCCGGCTGAACGCGTCCGGGGTGGACACCACGCACGTGCGGACCAGCTACGGCGTGTCCGGCGTCGCGGTCATCATGGTCGACCACGCGGGGGAGAACTCGATCATCGTGAGCCCCGGCGCGAACAGCTCCTTCGCGGGGCTCAGTGCCGCCGAGACCGCGGTGATCGCGGACAGCGACGTGCTGCTGTGCCAGCAGGAGATCCCGCTGGACACGGTGGTCGCGGCGGCGCAGGCGGCCCGGGCCGGCGACACCCGGGTGATCCTGAACGCGGCCCCGGCACGCGAGCTGCCGCCGGAGCTGCTGGACTCGGTGGACCTGCTGGTGGTCAACGAGGGCGAGGCGATCGCGATCACCGGGTCGGCTGGGCCGGACATGCCGGCGCTGCTGGCGCTGGTGCCGCGGGTCGTGCTGACCCTGGGCGGCGCCGGTTCCTGGTACGCCGACCGCGACGGCCACGACGAGCGCATCCCGGCCTGCCGGGTCGACGTGGCGGACACCACCGCGGCCGGTGACGCCTTCACCGGGGCGCTGGCGGTCGCCTGGGGCGAAGGCCGGGACCTGGTGCAGGCGGTGCGCTGGGCGAACGCGGCCGGCGCGGCGTGCGTGCGCAAGGTGGGCGCCAGCAACGCCCTGCCCGGCCGCGCGGAGATCGACGCCCTCTACGCCCTGAACTATTAGGACTGGCGGGCCATCGTCACGAAGCGGTGCACCTCGCTGCGCAGCACCTCGGCCAGCTGGCTCAGTCCCGCCGTACCGGAGTCCTGACCGCCGTCGACGGCGGCCGCGATGCCGTTCACCAGGCCGCTCATCTCCCGGATGCTGCCGGTGATGACCTCCAGCACGCTGACCGCGTCCGCCGCCGCCTGCTGCACCGTGTTGACCTGGCCCAGGATCGCCGAGCTGGACTCGCTGGTCTCGTTGGCCAGGTTCTTGACCTCGCCGGCCACGACGGCGAAGCCGCGGCCGGCGTCGCCGGCCCGGGCCGCCTCGATGGTGGCGTTGAGGGCCAGCAGGCGGGTCTGCGAGGCCACCGAGTTGATCAGATCGACCGCGTTGCGGATCTGCTCGGACGCCGTCCGCAGAGAACCGACCGTCTCGACCCCGCGCTCGGCCCCGGTGACCGCCTCGCGCGCGAAGTCCGCGAGCCCGTTGGCCGACGCGCCCATCTCGGTCGCCGCCGTCGCCACCTGCTCGGAGACCGTGAGGACGGCGTTCTCGAGCTCGTCGGCCAGGGCGGACCGCGACCGGGCGGCCTCGGCGAGCTGGGACGTGGACCGGCTCATCTCATCGGTGGACTGGGCGATCCGGGCGGCCGCGTCGCGGAACGCCCCCTGCATGCCGCGCGGCAGGAAACGCCGGTGATAGCGCCCCTCGGCGGCCGCGCCGAGCGCCGCGCCGGCTTCCCGGACGAAGGAGTCGGTCTTGTCGAGCAGCCTGTTGAACGCGTGGCGGGCAGCCTGCTCCTCCGCTGACTCGCCGATGGACGGCAGCCGGGCCTCGAAGTCGCCGGCGGCGGCACGGGCGCAGACATCGGTGATGAGGCGGAGCGTATCGGTCTGCACTAGTACGCACCGTTCGTGAGAGACCAAACAAATTCGTCATATGTCTGGTTGCGGGAGCCCAGGATGTCCTGGAGCTTGGCCCACGACGCGTCCAGCCCGGCGGCCGAGTTGTCGTGCCGGCGTTCCTCGGCGCGCAGCTCGGCGTAGATCTTGCTGATCGCGGTGACCGGGCCGGGCTCGGGGCGCCGCCGGCTGGAGTGGTAGCCGACCAGCCGGCCCTGCGCGTCCGAGGACGGCGTGACATGCGCCAGCACCCAGTAGTGGGCGCCGTCGGTGGCCAGGTTGACCACGTACGCGAAGACCTCCTGCCGCTGCCCGAGCGCTTCCCAGAGCAGCTTGAAGATCGCCCGCGGCATGTCGGGATGCCGGATGATGTTGTGCGGCTTGCCGATGGTCTCGTCCTCGACCAGCGCGGACAGCCGCAGGAAGACGTCGTTGGCGTACGTCAGCACGCCGCGCGGGTCGGTCTTCGTGACGATCAGTTCATCTTCGCCGAGCGTGCGTTCCACGCCGGTCGGTCGTACCTGGGTGGCCTTCATGGTTCTCGTATCGTCGCTGCCCGGCGGCCTTTCGCGGGGCGAATTGCGAGAATCAGCGCCGGGCCACGCGCAGTCCCCAGAGCACCAGCGGAATCTGCAGCGGCAGCCGTCCATACGCGATCGCGCGCCGCACCGGCGCGGCGTCCTGCCAGTCCACGGCCATCTTGACGTTGGCCGGGAACACGGCTGCGAAGAGGCCGGCGGCGGCCAGCCCGCCGAGCCGGCGGGTGCGGGGATGGGCGACCGCGGCGGCGACGGCCAGCTCGGCCGCGCCACTGAGCAGGGTCCACGTGCGCGGGCTGCCCGGCAGCGAGCGCGGCACGATGGCGTCGAACGGCTTCGGCGTGAGGAAGTGCAGGACCCCCGAGGTGGCGAGCAGGCCGGCGAGCGGCAGTGCGCCACTGGTGTCGGTCATGGCACTCCTGATCGGGGGCACCTCAGTGGGCGAGGGCGTCGTGGTCCAGGGCGCGCTGCAGGGCCCGGTAGATCTGGCCGAAGCGCTGCGCGTTGTCGGTGTCCAGCAGGAGGACCTCGGAGCCGCGGATCCGGGCCCAGATCTCCCGGCGGCGGCTGCCCTTGTCGTACGAGCGGTCGACGAACTCCAGCAGGATGTCGGACAGCGGCGCGGCGGCCAGGCCGATCAGGATGCCCCCGCCGATCAGCGCCACGGTGGCGGCCGTGGAGGCGTTGATGACCAGGGCCACCAGGACACCGACGGCGCCGATCACGAGCGGGACGATCATCGCGATGCCGAGGACACCGCGCCCGGCGACCGCGCTCCACGAACGGCGGCCCTGCCGGTGCCAGACCTGGGCGAAGTCGCTGAGGCGGTACTCGCGCCCGCTCATGCGGACCCCGGTGGACGTGACCAGCACGTCCGGATCGCGGTAGTAGGTGATCATCGCCCCTCCTCGGCTTCCATGCTACTTACCCGCGCGAGCGTGGCCTTACGCTGTCGGTGACTGAACGATCGCTAGGGAGGCATGCGCGTGGGTGAGTTCGTACGACTCGAGACGAGCGACGGCATCGGCACGATCCGGCTCGACCGGCCCCCGATGAACCCGCTGAACACGCAGGTCCAGGAGGAGCTGCGGGACGCGGCCCGGGAGGCGGCCGAGGACGCGCAGATCCGGGCGGTGATCGTGTACGGCGGGGAGAAGGTGTTCGCCGCCGGCGCCGACATCACCGAGTTCACCACGACGACGTACCAGGAGATGACCGTCCGGGCGGCCGCCCTGTCCGGTGCCTTCGACGCGGTGGCGAAGATCCCGAAGCCGGTCGTCGCCGCGGTGACCGGCTACGCCCTGGGCGGCGGTTGTGAGCTGGCGCTGGCCTGCGACTGGCGGGTCGTCGCCGAGGACGCCAAGCTCGGTCAGCCGGAGATCAGGCTGGGCCTCATCCCGGGCGCCGGCGGGACCCAGCGGCTGGCCCGGCTCGTCGGCCCGGCGAAGGCCAAGGACCTGGTGTTCTCCGGCCGGATGGTGGACGCCGCGGAAGCCCTGCGGATCGGGCTCGCCGACCGGGTGGTGCCCGCCGCCGACGTGTACGCGAGCGCGGTCGAGCTGCTCAAGCCGTACCTGAACGGTCCGGCCCTGGCCCTGCGGGCCGCCAAGCTGGCGATCGACGGCGGCCTGAGCACCGACCTGGCCTCGGGTCTGGCCTGGGAGAGCCAGCTCTTCGCGGGGCTGTTCGCCACCGACGACCGGATCGAGGGCACCGCGGCGTTCGTGGAGAAGCGCAAGCCGAAGTTCACCGGTCGCTGACCTCGCCGGCTCCACCGGGAAACGCTGCGGCAGAGCTCGCATCCATCGATCTGTTGCCATAAAGTTCCCCTCTGTGACGATGCCCGGTGTGCGCGTGACCTCGGTCCGGCGCACCGTGCGCGTCGCCGTGGCCCTGGTCACCGGGCAGGCTCTGCTGTGCGGGATCATCGGTTTTGTCACCTTCGGCGGTAAGGACCAGACGCCGCCCCGTGCGCGGGCCGCGGAACCGCAGCTCGCCGGGCCCCCGCTCGTGGTGCCGGGGACGAGCCCGCCGCCGTCGCCCAGCGAGCGGCCCGAGCGGCCGAGATCCGCCACCACGAAGCAGACCCGCACCGAGCGGCCGACGTCACCGGCGGCCCCGGCGGCCGTGCGCAGCACCGCCACCCGGTCCGTCAGCCCGTCCCGGACGGTCACGCCTCCGCCGCCCGTGCCGCCGCCCACCGCCACCACGTCACCGACGGATCGTGCCCTGCTGCCACCGTCGTCCCCGGTGTCGGGGGACGACCCGCTGATCCCCGTGGCCGAAGAGCCCTGCGACGAGCGGGGCGCGACCGGCCGGACCGCCGACGGCAAGGCCGTGCGCTGCGAGCGGGACCGCGACGGCGACCTGCGCTGGCGGCTCGTGTAGCGAGATCATCAACTTCCCGGCTGCGCCTACACTGGCGCGCATGTCCATCGACCAGGGTCGGCACTCGCTCGGCGTCGACTTCGGCACCTCGAACACCGTCGCGGTGGCCCGCTGGCCCGACGGGCGGGCCCGGCCGATCCTCGTCGACGGTTCCCCGCTGCTGCCCTCGGCGGTGTATGCCGAGGCCGGCGGGCACCTGGTCGTGGGCCGCGACGCGGTGCACAGCGCCCGGCGCGACCCGGGCCGTTTCGAGCCCAACCCGAAGCGCCGCATCGACGACGGGCTCGTGCTGCTCGGCGACCAGGAGTTCGAGGTCGTCGACATGATCGCCGCGGTGCTGGTCCGGGTGGCCGACGAGTGGCACCGCGCGGTGGGCCCGGTCCGCCCCGAGCTCACCCTCACCTGCCCGGCCACCTGGGGCGCCACCCGCCGGGGCCTGCTCGCCGAGGCCGCCGCCCGGGCCGGGCTGACCCGGGCCCGGCTGGTGGCCGAGCCGGTCGCCGCGGCCACCTACTTCGCCGAGGTGCTGGGCCGCGAGGTGCCGATCGGCTCGGTGGTCGTGGTGCACGACTTCGGCGCGGGCACCTTCGACGTCAGCGTGGTCGCCCGTACCGCCGAGGGCTTCGAGGTGCTGGCCGTGGACGGCCGGGACGACCTCGGCGGGCTGGACATCGACGCCGCCCTGGTCGAGCACATCGGCAAGCTCTGCGCCGAGCGCGACCCGGCGATCTGGCAGCGGCTGACCGAGCCGGCGACCCTGGAGGACCGGCGCGCCCAGCGCCAGCTCTGGGACGACGTCCGGATCGCCAAGGAACGCCTGTCCCGGCTGCAGTCGGCCGACGTGGTGGTGCCGCTGCTCGACCTGGAGCTGCACGTCACCCGCGAGGAGCTGGAGGAGCTGGCCCGGCCGGTGCTCGACCAGACCGTGCAGGTGACCCGGGACCTGCTGCGCTGGGCCGACCTGGCCGAGGGGCGCCTGGCCGGGGTGTTCCTGGTCGGCGGGGCGAGCCGGATCCCGCTGGTGGCGACGCTGCTGCACCGGGCGCTGGGCGAGGCGCCGGTGGCGATCGAGCAGCCCGAGCTGGTGGTGGCCGAGGGCAGCATCCTCGCGGACGCGGCCCTGCTCGCCGAGGAGCCGGCCGCGCCCGGTCCCACCGCCGAGATGCGGCTGCTCTCCCGGCAGCAGCAGCCGGCTCCTTCCCCGGCCCCGGCGATTTCCGCGATCCCGGCGAATTCCCCGACCTCGCCCGCTTTCCCGGGCCGGCCCGCGCCGCCCACGACCCCGCATGCCGCCGCTGCGATGCCGCCCGCTGCGGCGTCCGCGCCGCACCCGAGCGCTTCAACGTCTGCCCCGCGGTCCGGGCCTCCGGCGTCCGCTTCGCCGCGGTCGCGGATGGACGACGCGGAGACCGTGCCCTCAGCGCGGGATTCTCTGCTGCCGCCACCGGCCGTCGACCCGTGGCCCGACGCCCAGCAGCACTGGGTGCCGGATCCGGACCAGACCGTCGCGTCCGAGCCCTCCTGGGACGTGCACGCCCTGCCGCGGACTCCGCCGCCGACGAACACCGCCGCCTCGGCCGGAGCCGCCGACAAAACGGCACGGCGGGCCACGTCCGCGACCCGGCCGATGTCCCAGCCCGGCGCCCGGTTCGCGACCGGCTCCGTGGCGGCCCGTCCCGTGTCCCCGCCCGGCGCGCGTTCCGCCGCCGGCGCGGTGTCCTCCCGCCCGGTGCCGCCGCCGGACCGCGGCCCGGGTAAGCGGCCCGCCCGCACGGCCGAGCGGGACGCGCCGCCGCCCGCGCCCCGGCAGCGCCGGCGCACGGGCGGCTTCGTGCGCTTCCTCCAGCTCCTGTTCAGCATGCTGGTGCTGGTCACGGTGCCGGTGGCGGCGATGGTGGCGGCGTACGGGGTGATCGCGAACGTGTCGATGGAGGAGGCGGCCCGGTTCATCGTGGACGACCTGCGACGGCTGCTGGAGCGAGTCTGATTCATCTTTGCCCGGTCGCCCGGTAGCGTGCTGGCGAGGACCGAGCGGCGGGAGCTGGCATGGCGGAGATGATCGAGGGCCACGGCGGGGACCTGGCGCTGGCGGCGCTGCGGGCGTACGGGGTGACGGAGATGTTCACGCTCTCCGGCGGGCACGTCTTCCCGCTGTACGACGCCGCGCACAAGTCCGGCTTCCCGATCTACGACGTACGGCACGAGCAGTCCGCCGTCTTCGCCGCCGAGGCCGTCGCCAAGCTCCAGCGCCGCCCCGGCCTGGCCGTGCTGACCGCCGGTCCCGGGGTGACCAATGGCATCTCCGGCCTGACCAGCGCGTTCTTCAACGCCTCGCCGGTGCTGGTGCTCGGCGGCCGGGCGCCCGCCTTCCGCTGGGGCTCGGGCAGCCTGCAGGAGATCGACCACGTCCCGCTGGTCAGTCCGGTCACCAAGTACGCCGCGACCGTAACCGGCACCGAGGAGATCCCCGGCGAGGTGGCGAAGGCGCTGACCGCCGCGCTGACCGCCCACCGCGGTCCGGCGTTCCTGGACCTGCCGCTCGAGGTGCTCTTCTCCAGCGAGGACGTCGCCGCGCCCGGCGCCCCCGAGATCCCGGTCGTGCAGCCCGACCCCGAGCAGGTCACCCAGGCCGCCACCCTGCTGGCCACCGCCGAGCGCCCGGTGATCATCGCCGGCTCCGACGTGTGGGGCGGCGACGCGATCGCCGAGCTGCGCGCCGCCGCCGAGGCGCTGCAGATCCCGGTCTTCACCAACGGCATGGGCCGGGGCGCGCTGCCGCCCGGTCATCCGCTCGCCTTCGCCAAGGCCCGCCGCCCGGCGCTGAACGAGGCCGACGTGGTGGCCGTCATCGGCACCCCGCTCGACTTCCGGCTCGGCTTCGGCGAGTTCGGTGCGGCCCGGGTCGTGCACATCGTCGACGCCCCGACCCAGCGCGCCGGGCACGTGGAGACGGCGGTCTCACCCGCCGGTGACCTGCGGCTCATCCTCACCGCGCTGGCTGAGCACAGCGGCCGGCGGGCGGATCACAGCGAATGGATCGAGGGCCTGCGCGCCGCCGAGGACGCCGGCAAGGCCCGGGACGCCGAGGCGATGGCCGCGGAGAGCGATCCGATCAAGCCCGCCCGCATCTACGGCGAGTTGCGCAAGGTCCTGGCCCCGGACGCGGTCACGATCGGCGACGGCGGGGACTTCGTCTCGTACGCGGGCCGCTTCCTCGAGCCCGCCCAGCCCGGCACCTGGCTCGACCCCGGCCCGTACGGCTGCCTCGGCACCGGCCTGGGCTACGCGATGGGGGCCCGGGTCACCTACCCCGACCGGCAGATCTGCGTGCTCATGGGCGACGGCGCGGCCGGCTTCTCGCTGATGGACGCCGAGTCGCTGGCCCGGCAGGAGCTGCCCGTGGTGATCGTGGTGGGCAACAACGGCATCTGGGGCCTGGAGAAGCACCCCATGCAGGCCATGTACGGCTATGACGTCGCCGCGGACCTGCAGCCCGGCCTGCACTACGACCGCGTGGTCCAGGCGCTGGGCGGGGCCGGCGAGACGGTGGAGAAGTCGTCCGACCTGGGACCGGCTCTGGAGCGCGCGTTCGACGCGGGCGTGCCGTACCTGGTCAACGTGCTGACCGACCCGGCCGACGCCTACCCGAGGTCGTCGAACCTGGCCTGACGGGCCCGGCTCATTCGTCGTTCTTCTCCAGATCACGCTCCCACTGGGCGAGCAGCTCCCGGTCGCGCTTGGATTGCTCGGTGTCCACCGAGCGCAGGAAGTCGGGGTCGTCGTCCGGCGCGGCCGGACGTGGCTTGCGCAGCACGGGGCCGTGCTCACGCGGTGGCGCCTTGGGGCGTCCCGAGACGAAGTAGGCGAACGGACCGAGCAGGGGGATCAGCAGGATGACGAGCACCCAGAGCACTCGGGGCATGGTGCGGACCCGGGGGGCCGACAACACGCTGATGAGAGCGAGCACCAGAAGGACGAGCTGCACCGCAGCCAGGAAGACGAACAACCGGACCATGAGGCAATGATGACGCGCCGCACCGGTAACGGCGACGATCAGAGCGTGACAAGCACCGTTGCGAGGATCGCGAAGGCCACCGTGATCCCCGCATAGGCGGTGATAGTGCGCTCACCGGGCCGCGGCGGGTCGAGCGCGAGACCCCGGGCCCGGCGGTACGCGAGAGCCACCAGCGCAGCCCAGCCGGCCAGGGCGCCCGCCGCCATCAGGTACGTGCCGGGCCCCGCCGCGGGACTGAACGCCGGGCGTACCGCCAGCAGCGCGACCGCGGCAGCCGACAATCCGGTACGCCGCCAGGCCAGCCGGGTGCGCTCCGCCGACGCGCCGGGATCGACGGTCACCCGGCCGCCTTGATCACGACCGCGACCACCAGCAGCAGCGCGCCGAACGCCACCACCAGCGCCAGGATCGCCGGGAACCGGGACTTCGGCAGGTCGGCGCCGAGCCGCATGGCGCGTTCCGTACGCGCCCAGTGGTCCACCGCCCGCAGCGCGACCACCCCGCCCAGCAGCAGCAACGCGATGGCGATGCCCTCGCGCAGGTGGGCGATCGGCAGCGGCGGCAGGAACTGCGCGCACGCGAGCCCGCCGGCCAGCAGGGCCAGGGCGGTCCTGATCCAGGCCAGGAAGGTGCGCTCATTGGCCAGCGAGAACCGGTAGTCCGGCTTCTCGCCGACCACCGGGGTCTTCTGCGGGTTGAACCACTGGTCGAGCACCTGGGGATTATCGACCAGTGAAGTGAACATTCGCACCCGGCTCCTCCCGCCCCCGCCTGGTCGTCGTGGGAGAAGATGGATCAGGTCCATCGGTGAGGTGAGTCACTCCCGGTGGTGGAGACCCCTATGCTACCGACGGGTAACATCGGCCGGGGGGACAGCGGCCACGGCTGCAGGCGTGCGTCCACAAACAGGAGGGTCGTCGAAGCGCGATGAACATCGTCGTACTGGTCAAGCAGGTACCCGACTCCGGTGCTGAGCGCACCCTGAGCCCGGGCGACAACACCGTCGAGCGGTCCTCGGCGAACAACGTCATCAACGAGATGGACGAGTACGCCATCGAGGAGGCGCTGAAGATCAAGGAGGCGCACGGTGGCGAGGTGACCGTGCTGACGATGGGACCCGAGCGCGCCACCGAGTCCATCCGCAAGGCGCTGTCCATGGGCCCCGACAAGGCCGTCCACATCACCGACGACGCCCTGCACGGCTCCTGCGCCGTCGCGACCTCCAAGGTCCTGGCCGCCGCCCTGGGCACCCTCAACGCCGACCTGGTGCTGTGCGGCGCCGAGTCGACCGACGGCCGGGTCCAGGTCATGCCGCACATGCTGGCCGAGCGGCTGGGCGTCGCGGCGCTCACCGGCGCCCGCAAGCTCACCGTCGACGGCAGCCAGCTGACCGCCGAGCGGCAGACCGACGAGGGCTACGAGGTCGTCACCGCGGCCACGCCGGCCGTGGTCAGCGTCTGGGACACCATCAACGAGCCGCGCTACCCCTCCTTCAAGGGCATCATGGCCGCGAAGAAGAAGCCGGTGCAGACCCTGTCGCTCGCCGACCTGGGCGTCTCCGCCGACGAGGTCGGCGCCGCGGGCGCGACCTCCGCGGTCGTCGAGTTCGCGAAGCGGCCGCCGCGGTCGGCCGGCACCAAGATCACTGACGAGGGTACGGGCGGCGAGCAGCTCGTCGCGTACCTGGCCGCCGAGAAGTTCGTCTGAGAAGGGCTCCCACCATGGCTGAAGTACTGGTCGTCGTCGAGGCCTCGCAGGCTTCCGGCGTCAAGAAGGTCACGCTCGAGATGCTGACCATCGCCCGCTCGCTGGGTTCGGTCTCGGCGGTCGTGCTCGGCGGCCCCGGCGCCGCGGCCGAGCTCGCCGGCAAGCTCGGCGAGTACGGCGCCGAGAAGATCTACGCCGCGGAGAGCGACGAGATCGACGGTTACCTGGTCGCTCCCAAGGCCACCGTCGTCGCCGAGCTGGTCAAGCGGATCCAGCCCGCCGCGGTCCTGCTGGGCTCCACCCAGGAGGGCAAGGAGATCGCCGGCCGGCTCGCCGTCAAGCTGGAGAACGGCCTGCTGGTCGACGCGGTCGAGGTGGCCGGGGACGGCACCGCGACCCAGGTGGTCTTCGCCGGCTCCACGATCGTCAAGTCCCGGGTCACCAAGGGCGTGCCGATCATCACCATCCGCCCGAACTCGGTCACCCCGGCCCCGCAGGCGGCCACCCCGGCCGTCGAGCAGCTCACCGTGGTCGCCTCCGACACCGACAAGCTGACCAAGGTCGTCGAGCGGGTCGCCGAGCAGAAGGGCTCGCGTCCCGAGCTCAGCGAGGCCTCGATCGTCGTGTCCGGCGGACGCGGCGTCGGCAACGCCGACAACTTCAAGCTGGTCGAGGAGACCGCCGACCTGCTCGGCGCCGCCGTGGGTGCCTCCCGCGCGGCGGTCGACTCCGGCTACTACCCGCACCAGTTCCAGGTGGGCCAGACCGGCAAGACGGTCTCCCCGCAGCTGTACCTGGCCCTGGGCATCTCCGGCGCGATCCAGCACCGGGCGGGCATGCAGACCTCGAAGACCATCGTCGCGGTCAACAAGGACGCCGAGGCGCCGATCTTCGAGCTGGCCGATTTCGGTGTGGTGGGCGACCTGTTCAAGGTCGTACCCCAGGCCAACGACGAGATCCGCAAGCGCAAGTAACCAGCGCGACGGAACGGCCCGGCGCCGCGTGCGCCGGGCCGTTCCCCGCTCCATCCATCCGGATCGTTTCGGTTGACGGCTCAAGGCATAAGCTTCACTTGATGGCCTACCTGGATCACGCGGCGACCACGCCGATGCTCGCCGAAGCGCTCGACGCCTACGTCGCGGCCGCCCGCGAGGTCGGCAATCCGTCGTCCCTGCACGCGGCCGGCCGCTGGGCCCGCCGGCAGGTCGAGGAGTCCCGCGAGCGCATCGCCGCGGTGCTCGGCGCCCGCCCGTCCGAGGTGATCTTCACCAGCGGCGGGACGGAGAGCGACAACCTCGCGACCAAGGGCATCTACTGGGCCCGCCGGGGCGCCGACCGCCGCCGCAACCGGGTGGTGGCCTCAGCGGTCGAGCACCACGCGGTCCTGGACGCGGTCGAATGGCTGGCCACCCACGAGGGCGCCGAGGTCAGCTGGCTGCCGGTCGACGCGGCGGGCCGGGTCGACCCGGAAACGCTGGCCACTCTGGTGGCCGAGCACGGCGACGAGATCGCGGTGATCAGCACCCAGTGGGCGAACAACGAGGTCGGCACGATCCAGCCGATCGACGAGCTGTCCCGGCTGGCGACGCAGGCCGGCATTCCCTTCCACACCGACGCCGTGCAGGCGGTGGGCCAGGTTCCGGTCGACTTCGCGGCCAGCGGCGTGGCGGCGCTCACGGTGACCGGACACAAGCTCGGCGGCCCGATCGGCGTCGGCGCGCTGCTGCTGGGCCGCGACATCGCCGCGACCCCGCTGCTGCACGGCGGCGGCCAGGAGCGCGACGTCCGCTCCGGGACCCTGGACACCCCGGGGGTGGTCGCGTTCGCGGTGGCGGTCGAGGCCGCGGTCAAAACCCGCGAGGAGTACGCCCAGAGGGTGGCCGCCCTCCGCGACGAACTGGTGGAACGCATCCACAAGGCGATCCCGGACGCGGTCTTCAACGGCCACGCCACGGACCGCCTGCCGGGCAACGCCCACTTCTCCTTCCCGGGTTGCGAGGGAGACGCCCTGCTGCTCCTCCTGGACGCCCAGGGCATCGCCTGCTCGACCGGCTCGGCGTGCTCGGCCGGAGTGGCCCAACCGTCACACGTCCTGCTGGCCATGGGCGCAGACAACGACCGCGCCCGCTCATCACTGCGCTTCACCCTCGGCCACACCTCAACGGTCGAAGACGTGGACACGCTGCTAGCAGCCCTGCCGGGCGCGGTCGAGCGCGCCCGCCGCGCAACAGCGTGGAAAACACCCCGCTGACCCACGGCTGCGCTCACTGCCCACCGATTGCTCCGCCTGCGGGTCCGGTCCCTGCCATGCGCTGCTGAGCGCCCCACCACCGGCTCGGTCTCGGCCCGGGCGGGGCCGCCCGGCTCGGCTACCCAGGTCCGCCTGACCCGGCACTCCGCCGGTCCGGCCGGCTGCTTGTTCGCCGGCCCGGCCGTGGTTGGTCTTTGTTGATTGGTCTTGGGTGGTGGCTGGTCTGGGTTGGTCGGTCTTGGGCCGTCGCCGGTCCGGACTGATCATCTTGGCCGACCTCGCTGCTCGGTCGCCTGCGCTGGGCTGGGACGCCCGGCGTCCGCCGCCCTGCGGCTGCGTAGCAGCCCTCCATCGTTTTCGCCCGGACGGTGGCGGCACTGGGTCGGGAC
>NZ_BOQL01000078.1 GCF_018332655.1 Actinoplanes auranticolor
CACACCGTCACCGCAGCTCAGAACGGATCTCCTGCTGGAGTACTAGACCCGGAAGCTGTGCGCGCATTGGTCGAAGCCTTCATCGCAACGAGCGAGAAGTTGGCGGAGGCAAGGCCGCATGCGGTTGACAGCTCGCTCAATAAGATGACCGCCGCCATCGAAGGACTCGACGATAGAGTCGCCACACTCCAGCAGCGCATCGTCGCGCAGCAACATCAGCTGGATCACGCCAACCGGGCTGCCGGTAAGACTTCCCTGTATTACTTCGTCGGCGGCATCGCGGTATCCATCCCCATCGGCGTCATCATCAATCTCGCCACCAAGTGACGGACGGGCGTACAGCGTTGGAACGGACCGTCGCGCCTCGCGCCAGTCGAAGATCCCGTAGGTCAGCACTCCGTCAGCGAAGCCGTCCGACGTGAGAAGCACAGCCCGCCCGATTCCGCACGGCCCGTTCTCCATGTCACCCGGCACGTCAAGGTCGTTCACGGACGGCTGATATTCGGCTTGCCAAAGGACGGCAAGGGGCGCGATGCGCCGCTGCCGGATTCGGTGCGGCGCTCGGAAGCACACGCCAAGAGATACCCACCGGTCGGCGGTCACATTGCCGTGGGGAAGCTCAACCGGCCGGCCTTCAAATGCCAGGGTGGAAGCCAGCCATCCGGGCGACCGGAATTGAGGACAGCCGCCTCAAGGGCATGCACGTGCTGCGCCATACCTACGCCTCGGTTCTGCTGCCCGCCAGCGAGGACCGGACCCGGCGGGCTATCGACCGGGCATTCGCGGACGACCCGGAAACCCCGACGGCCTGATCATGCAAATCTGGGGATTTGCTGGTACTCCGCTGCAGTTCAGACCCTATGTGTCGGCTACTTGGCGTTGAAGTAGTTGGCGTCCGGGTGGTGGGTGATGATGGCGTCCGTCGACTGTTCCGGTTCCAGCTGGAATTCTTCCGACAGCTTCACCCCGATGCGGCCCGCGTCCAGCAGGTCGACCACCTTGGCCCGGTCTTCCAGGTCCGGGCAGGCCGGGTAGCCGAACGCGTACCGGCAGCCCCGGTAGTCGTTCTTCAGGATGCCGGCCAGGTCCGTCGGGTCGTTCGCGCCCACCGCCGCACCGTTGGGCAGGATCAGTTCTGAGCGGATCCGGCGGTGCCAGTACTCCGCCAGGGCTTCCGTCAGCTGCACCGACAGGCCGTGGACCTCGAGGTAGTCGCGGTACTCGTCGCGGGCGAACATCTTGGCCGTGTATTCGCTGATCGGCTGGCCCACCGTCACCAGTTGCAGGGCCACCACGTCGAGTTCGCCGTCCGCGCCGCGGGGTTTGAAGAAGTCGGCCAGGCACAGGCGCCTTTCCTGGCGCTGGCGGGGGAAGGTGAAGCGGGCCCTTTCCGCGGCGCCGTTCTCGTCCAGCACCACCAGGGTGTTGCCTTCCGAGTACGCCGGGAAGTAGCCGTACACGACCGCCGCCTCCAGGACGTGCTCCGCGGCCAGGCGGTCCAGCCAGTAGCGCAGGCGGGGCCGGCCCTCGTTCTCCACCAGTTCCTCGTACGACGGGCCGCTGCCGCCGCGGGCCGCCTTGAGGCCCCACTGGCCCAGGAACGTCGCGCGCTCGTCGAGCATCGACGCGTAGTCCTTCAGCGGGATGCCCTTGACCACCCGGGTGCCGAAGAACGGCGCCTTCGGGACGTCGACGCCGGTCGCCACGTCCGAGCGGACCGAGGCGTCGTCCAGGGGCGGCAGGTTCTCCGTGACCATCGCGCGCTGCTTCTCGCGGCGGGCCCGGCGGGCGGCCAGCGCCGCCTCGCGCTCCGGGTCGATCACCGGGGCGCCGCCGCGCTTGGCGGTCATCACCTTGTCCATCAGGGACAGGCCCTCGAACGCGTCCCGGGCGTAGTGCACCTCGCCCTCGTACTGCGAGCGCAGGTCGTCCTCGACGTACGCGCGGGTCAGCGCCGCGCCGCCGAGCATGACCGGATACTTCGCCGCGACGCCGCGCGACGCCATCTCCTGCAGGTTCTCCTTCATCACGACCGTGCTCTTCACCAGCAGGCCGGACATGCCGATCGCGTCCGCCTGGTGCTGCTCGGCCGCCTCGATGATCGCGTTGATCGGCTGCTTGATGCCGATGTTGACGACCTCGTAGCCGTTGTTGCTGAGGATGATGTCGACCAGGTTCTTGCCGATGTCGTGCACGTCGCCCTTGACCGTGGCGAGCACGATGCGGCCCTTGCCCTCCTCGTCCTCGTTCTTCTCCATGTGCGGCTCGAGGAACGCCACGGCCGCCTTCATGACCTCGGCGGACTGCAGCACGAACGGCAGCTGCATCTGCCCGGAGCCGAACAGCTCACCGACCGTCTTCATGCCGTCGAGCAGGACGTCGTTGACGATCGCCAGGGCCGGCTCGGTCTGCAGCGCCTCCAGCAGGTCGTCCTCGAGGCCGTTGCGCTCGCCGTCGATGATGCGGCGCTTGAGGCGCTCCTCCAGCGGCAGCCCGGCCAGCTCCTGAGCCCGGGTCTCGCGGGCCGAGGTGACGTCGACACCCTCGAAGAGCTGCAGGAACTTCTGCAGCGGGTCGTAGCCCTCACGGCGCCGGTCGTAGATCATGTCCAGCGCGACCTCGCGCTGCTCGTCCTGGATCTTCGACATCGGCAGGATCTTGCTGGCGTGCACGATGGCGCTGGTCATCCCGGCCTGCACGCACTCGTGCAGGAAGACCGAGTTGAGCACCTGGCGGGCGGCCGGGTTCAGGCCGAACGAGATGTTGGAGACGCCGAGGGTGAAGTTGACGCCCGGGTACAGCTCACTGATCCGCCGGATCGCCTCGATCGTCTCCAGGCCGTCGCGGCGGGTCTCCTCCTGGCCGGTGGCGATCGGGAACGTCAGGCAGTCGACCAGGATGTCGGACAGCTTCATGCCCCATTTGCCGGTGAGGTCGTCGATGAGTCGCGTCGCGACCCGGACCTTCCAGTCGGCGTCGCGGGCCTGACCCTCCTCGTCGATGGTCAGGGCGACCACGGCGGCGCCGTGCTCCTTGACGATCGGCATCATCCGGGCGTACCGGGAGCCGGGGCCGTCGCCGTCCTCGTAGTTGACCGAGTTGACCACGCAGCGGCCGCCGAGCATCTCCAGGCCGGCCTCGACGACCTGGGGCTCGGTGGAGTCCAGCATGATCGGCAGGGTCGACGCCGTGGCGAAGCGGCCGGCCAGCTCGCGCATGTCCTGGGTGCCGTCGCGGCCGACGTAGTCGACGCAGAGGTCGAGCAGGTGCGAGCCGTCGCGGGCCTGGCTGCGGGCGATCTCCACGCAGGCCTGCCAGTCGCCGGCCAGCATCGGCTCGCGGAACGCCTTCGAGCCGTTGGCGTTGGTGCGCTCGCCGATCATCAGCACGCCGGCGTCCTGCCGGAACGGGACCTCGTGGTAGATCGATGCGGCGGCGGGCGCGTGCTGCGGCTCGCGCGGGGCGGCCTGCAGACCGCGGACCCGGTTGACGACGGCCTCGATGTGCGCGGGCGTGGTGCCGCAGCAGCCGCCGATCAGGGAGACGCCGTACTCGCGGACGAAGCGGTCCAGCGCCTCGGCCAGCTCGTCCGGGGTCAGCGGGTAGTACGCGCCGCCGGCGGCCAGCACCGGCAGACCGGCATTGGGCATGACCGACACCGGTACGCCCGCCGACTGCGCCAGGTAGCGCAGGTGCTCGGTCATCTCGGCCGGGCCGGTCGCGCAGTTGAGTCCGATCAGGTCGATGCCCAGCGGCTCCAGCGCGGTCAGCGCCGCACCGATCTCGCTGCCCAGCAGCATCGTGCCGGTGGTCTCCACGGTCACGTGGCAGATGATCGGCACCTTGCGCCCGACCTCGGCCATCGCCCGGTGCGCGCCGACCACCGCCGACTTGGTCTGCAGCAGGTCCTGACAGGTCTCGATGATCAGCGCGTCGGCGCCGCCCAGAACCAGGCCGGCCGCGTTCTCGTGGTACGCGTCACGCAGCGTGGTGTAGTGCGTGTGGCCGAGGGTGGGCAGCTTGGTGCCGGGACCCATCGAGCCCAGCACGTACCGGGGCTGCTCGGGGGTCGAGAAGGCGTCGGCCGCCTCGCGGGCGACCGCGGCACCGGCCTGCGACAACTCCCGGATGCGGTGCTGGATGTCGTAGTCGCCGAGGTTGCCGAGGTTCGCACCGAAGGTGTTCGTCTCCACGCAGTCGGCCCCGGCGGTCAGGTACGCCTCGTGCACGCCCCGGACGACGTCGGGCCGGGTCACGTTCAGGATCTCGTTGCAGCCTTCGAGACCCTGGAAATCGGTGTCCACGTCGAGGTCGGCGGCCTGCAGCATCGTGCCCATCGCTCCGTCGGCGACGAGGACACGATCGGTCAGCGCGGCAAGGAAGGAAGTCTGCACCTTTCAAGGCTAATGGCACATCCCCCGACTGCGGAGGATCGGTGTCCGACAGGTGGACGGACTGTGATCGGGCTCTCCAAGCGTTGACGGGGGTCGGCGCGGCCGCCGGGTGGGATCAGACGCGTACACGTAGGCTTTGCGTACGTGAGGTACGAAAGGTTGGCACCGTGACAGAGTTCGACGGTCTACCCCTGCTGCGCTCCCCCGTGGCGATCGCCGCCTTCGAAGGGTGGAACGACGCGGCCGACGCGTCGACGGCTGCGGTGGAGCACCTCGAGCAGGTCTGGCAGGCTCGCGAGATCACCACCATCGACCCCGAGGAGTTCTACGACTTCCAGGTCAGCAGGCCGACCATCACCATGACCGAGGGTGAGACCCGCAGGATCGACTGGCCGACCACCCGGTTCAGCGTGGCGAGCCCGCCCGGCACCGACCGTGACGTGGTGCTGATCCGCGGCATCGAGCCGAGCATGCGCTGGCGCACCTTCTGCGAGCAGATCCTCGAGGTCTGCCACAGCCTGGAGGTCAACCGCATCGTGCTGCTCGGCGCCCTGCTCGCGGACGTGCCCTACACCCGGCCGCTGCCGATCAGCGGCTCGGCGTCGGAGAAGGAGGTCGCGGAGAAGTACAAGGTCGTCCCGACCCGCTACGACGGCCCGACCGGCATCGTCGGCGTGCTGCAGGAGGCGGCCGACCGCGCGGACGTGGACGCCCTGTCGTTCTGGGTGCACGTCCCGCACTACGCGAACAACCCGCCCTGCCCGAAGGCGACGCTGGCCCTGCTGAGCCGGCTCGAGGACGTGCTCGACCTGCCGGTGCCGCTGGCCGACCTGGCGGAGGAGGCCGACGAGTGGGAGAAGCGCGTCCGGGCCGCCGCCGAGCAGGACACCGAGCTCGGTGACTACGTCCGTGAGCTGGAGGAACGGGTCGGCGACGAGGGCATCAAGCCGCTGACCGGCGACGAGATCGCCACCGAGTTCGAGAAGTACCTGCGCCGCCGCGGCGGCTCGGCCGGCCCGACCGCCGGCTCCTGGTAGCAACGCCGTCCCCCACCGCCCGGAGCAGTGGGGGACGGCGACACCGTCAGCGCAGGGCCGCGACGGCCGGGCCCCGGAGGGTACGGCGGGTCGTGCCGAGCAGCGACAGCCCGGTCAATGCGACCGCGATCACCACGATCGTCATGTAGGCCACCGGCGACGCGTCCGGCCACACCCGGTCGGCCCGGGCCGCGCCGAACGGCAGGATCGTGAACAGCGACGCCGTCGAGCCCGACAGCACCCCGGTCGCCGTCACCAGCAGCCCTTCCAGCGAGACCAGCGCGAGCACCTGCCCCCGCGTCGAGCCGGCCAGCCGCTGCTGGGCGAACTCGCGACGCCGGTGGGCGGTCGCCGCGATCAGGGAGTTGACCAACATGATCGCCACGAAGACGGTGATCATGCCGACCACCACGTAGTTCAGGGTCTGGATGTCGCGCGCGTACGCGGGCTGGATCGTGCCGGCCGCCGCGTCGTCCTCGATGCCCTGCATGTAGACCGTGCCGGTGGCGATGCCGGTGAACAGGGCCACCGGCATCACCGCGCCCGCGAGCCGGCGGGTGCGCTGTCGTACCCCCAGCACCGCCAGTTCCCCCGCCGCGCCGCCGGCCAGCCGGACCGGGCCGGCCAGCACCGCCGTGACCAGGCGCAGCAGTTCCGGCGCGAACAGCGCCAGGCCGATCGCGGCCCAGATGCCGGCCTGGCCGGCCGTTTGCATCGCGTCGATGCCCTTGCCGTCCATCAGAGTCGCGGTGAGCACCGAGCAGTTCGTGGCGATCAGCAGGAACACCACCCCGGCGACGCGGCGGGCCCGGGGGCGCTCGGGGCGGGCGCCGGCCGGTCCGGCCGTCCGCCGGACCGTCGCCACCGCCGCGACCACCGAGCCCAGCAGCGTGACGCCGAAGCCCACACCCAGCGCGACCGGGCCGAACGCGTACCCGACGCCGGCGGCGACCTGGCCGGTGTCCTGCATCAGGGCGAGCAGCAGCCGGCCCAGGACCAGCCCGACCGGTACGGCCGCCGCCGACGCCACCAGGGCCACCGCGACGGCCTCGCCGACGATCATCCGGCCCACCTGCGGACCGGTCGCGCCGAGCCGGCGCAGCAGGGCGGTCTGCTCGGCCCGCCGGCGCACCGCGAGGCTCAGCGTCGAGGTGACCGCGAAGATCACGATGATCAGGCACCAGCCGCCCGCCACGGCCGCGGTCGTGGACAGCGACTCGGCGCTGACGGTGTCCGCGCCCGCCGCGGTGTCCAGCATGGCCGCGAAGGTCATCAGCAGGGTCGCCCCGAGGAAGGCCGACAGGAACGTGGCCACGAAACCGCCCGGGCGGTGCCGCAGGCCGCGCAGCGCGACGGCGATCATGCGACGGCCTCCGCACCGGCGCCGACCAGGTCGCCCAGGTGGGCCAGGCGTTCCGCGACGGCCTCGGCGGTGGGCGCGCTCAGCGCGCCGGCCAGCCGGCCGTCGGCCAGGAAGAGCACCGAGTCCGCGTACGCGGCCGCGACGGGATCGTGGGTGACCATCACGACGGTACGGCCGTGCTCGTGCACCACGGTCCGCAGCAGGCTCAGCACCTCGCGGGCACTGCGCAGGTCCAGGGCGCCGGTCGGCTCGTCGGCGAAGACGACGGCCGGGTCACCGATCAGCGCGCGGGCGATCGCCACCCGCTGCCGCTGGCCACCGGAGAGCCGCTCGGGCAGGTCGTCCCGGCGGTCCAGCAAGCCGAGGCGGTCCAGCACCGCCCGGGCCCGGGCGTGGTCGGCGCGGCGGCCGGCCAGCCGGGACGGCAGCAGCACGTTCTGCTCGACGGTCAGCGCGGGCAGCAGGTTGTAGTCCTGGAACACGAAGCCGACCCGGGTGCGGCGGAACTTGGTCATCGCGGTGTCCTTGCCGGCGTGCAGTTCCGTCCCGGCGAGGAACACCCGGCCGGCGGTGGGCCGGTCCAGACCCGCGGCGCACTGCAGCAGGGTGCTCTTGCCGGAACCGGAGGGGCCCATCACCGCGGTGAACGTGCCCGCGCCGAAGGAAGCCGTCACACCGTCGAGCGCGGTGACGGCGGTACCGGTGTCGTCATAGGTCTTGTAGAGCGTCTCGAGGCGTACGGCGTCGGTCATGGCAGGCCTTTCCCGTGGAGGTCTTGGTACACCGTACGAGCGCACTATGGTGGCCTCAAGTGGTGCTAACACCCGTATTCATTGGCGCTCACTAGTGCACTAGAGTAGAGCGCACTAGTGCAGAGGAGGGTCATGGGGGCCGTACCGCCGTACCGCCGGATCGCCGCCGGGATCGCGGCCCGGATAGCCGCCGGGGAGCTCGCGCCCGGGGACCGGGTCCCGTCCACCCGGCAGCTGATCGCCGACCACGGCATCGCCATGGCGACGGCTACCAAGGTCATCGCCACCCTGCGCGAGCAGGGCCTGGTCCGGACCCGGCCCGGCGTCGGCACGGTCGTCGCCACCCCGGCCCATCCCCGGCCAAGCCCATCCCAGCACGGTCGGATCGCGCCGGCTGTGCCGGACCGCGAGCGGGTGGTGCGCACCGCCGTCGCCGTCGCCGACGCGGAAGGCCTCGGCGCGCTCTCCATGCGCCGCCTCGCCGGCGAGCTGGGCATGCCGACGATGTCGCTCTACCGGCACGTGTCCGGCAAGGAGGAACTGCTGCTGTTCATGATGGACACGGTCTTCGCCGGTGACGCCCTGCCGGCGCTCTCCCCCGGCACCGACGGCTGGCGCGCCTGTGTCGAGGCGCTGGCCCGGCTCCAGTGGTCGATGTACCGGCGCCACCCGTGGCTGGCCCAGGCCGTCTCCTTCACCCGGCCGCTGCTCGCCCCGCGCGCGATGGCCCACACGGAGTGGACGATGCGCGCCCTCGACGGGCACGGCCTCGCCCCGGACGTGCTCTTCCTGGCCGCGGTCACCGTGGCCAACTACGTCCGCGGCACGGCCGTCAACATCGAGGAGGAGGCCCAGGCCGAGCAGGAGACCGGGATGAGCGAGGAGCAGTGGCTGGACTCCCAGCAGAACCGGCTGGGCGAGATCCTCGGCAGCGGCCGCTACCCGTTGATGCACCGGGCCGTGGCCGACCCGGAGCTCGAGTTCGATGTCGACCGACTGATGGAGTTCGGCCTGCAACGCCTCCTGGACGGACTCGCGCCCGTCCTGGACGGCCAGGGCCGGTCCCGCCGGTCATGACGGCCCGCGCCGGGCCGGCCGACAGGCTCTAACGCCAGAAGGTGGCGACCGCGGCGTTGATCAGCGTCAGGGCGATGATGCCGATGAAGTGGCCGCGGTTCACGTCGGCGCGCTTGCGGGACGCGAAGACCATGATGAAGATCAGGATCGCGAGCACCAGCTTCACGGCCAGCTTCGCCGGGGCCGGCTCGTCGTCGCCGCCCCCACGCAACGGCGCCGCCAGCGCCAGGCCGGTGAGAACCTGGATGATCGAGCCCCACAGCATCGCCGGGTTGATCCGCAGTTTCGCCGAGACGAACTGCGCGATCGCCCCGCCGAGCAGCAGCGCGAAACCGATCAGGTGCGCATAGCGCAGGATCAACCGTAGAGCTTCCACGGAGGACAGCTTAGGGGGCGGGCCGGCGGGCCATGGTCAGCAGGTGGCTGCTCGCGCCCAGCAGGCTCGGCTCGTCCTCGATCCGGCGCAGCATGTCCAGCATGATGCCGGTCAGCCGCTCGTCGGCGAGGAACTCCGTCAGCCGCGTACCGGTCATCCACAGCGGGCCCTCGACCGCCACCGTGCGCGCCCCGGTGAGCCCGGCCTCGGTCGCCTCGGCCGCCGGCTCCTCGGGCCGATGGAAGTACGCGCTGGTGAACCACCGTGACTGCCCGCCCTCGTTGCGGTGCACGCCGTCGTCCAGCGCTCCCTGGACGATCGGCACGAACTCGGGTTCGGCGTAGTAGCCCTTCACCACGCCGTCGAACAGCGACGCGAAACGGCTGATCACGGCTCCGGCGACCACCCCGCCCGGCCGAACGACCCGGGCCGCCTCCCGCCATGCCGCGATGCGGTCCGCGCGCCGGGGCAGGTGGTAGAGCGGGCCGAAGAGCAGCACCGCGTCGGCACCGGCGTCGGGCTCGGGCAGCGCCCGCGCATTACCCAGGGCGGCGGTCACTCCGGGCAGAGCAGCGGCGGCCTCCACGTGGCCCGGGACCGGATCGATCACCCGGACGGCGTATCCGGCCTCGGCCAGCGGGCGCGCGTAGACCCCGGTGGCCCCGCCGACGTCGACGATCCGGGCCGGCGCGGGCGGCAGCACCCGGGTCAGCACGTCCCAGGTGCGCAGGAACTCCAGACGGCCGGTGCCGGCGGTGAGCCGCAGGTGCTCGCCGCCGCGTTCGTAGTACTCGAGGATCTCCGGACTCAGCATGCTGACCATGCTCGATGTCCGCACCGCTCTCGTCGACCGACTTTCCGCGTGTCGCTGCCCCGGGGCGCACGCTGCGTGAGTCATCCTAGGAACCTAGGGTCAGGAGGTACCGCCATGACGATCAATCCCGGCGCCGCCGAGTTCCCGCACCGGCAGATCGCCGCCCAACTGCGCGAACGGATCCGCCGCGGGGACTGGAACCCCGGTGAGCGGCTCCCCTCGATCCCCGCCATGGCCGAGATGTTCGGCGTCGCCAAGCAGACCGTGCAACGCACCGTCGACCAGCTGCGCGTCGAGGGCATCCTGATCACCAAGCCGGGCTCCGGCACGTACGTGCGCGGCACCCGGCGCCGGCTCAACCGGCTCTCCCGCGGCCGCTACGGCGCCCACCGCGGCTACCACGCCGACCTGGCGGCCCGGTACCGCCAGCAGCTGGCCGGCGTCGGCCGCGAGGCCGCGCCGCCCGAGGTGGCGGACGCGTTCGGGGTCCGCGACGGCACGGAGATGCTGGTCCGGCGACATCTCGTACGCGCCGACGACGCCACCGTCGAGGTGGGCGCGTCGTGGTTCCGGGTGACCGACGCGACCGGGACGTCGCTGGAGCGGGCCGAGGCTTTCGGCCGGCCGCTCTACCAGGAGGCCGAGGAGGCGATCGGGCGGCGCTACGCGTCGGCGACCGACACCATCAGCGCGCGGCAGCCCAGCCGCGAGGAGGCGGAGATCCTGCAGATCCGCCCGGACACCCCGGTCCTGCACCTGCTGCACGTGGCGTTCGACGAGACCCGCAAACCGATCGAGGTGGCCCAGGCGACCTGGCCGGGGCCGATGACCACGCTGACCGAGGAGTACCGGATCCCGGCGCCGGTCCCCGAGCCGGACCCGGACCCGGGTCTCACTCTCGCGTGACGCCGCGCCGCGCCGCCGCCTGACCGGCGCGGCCGCCGGGCACGGTGTCCAGCACGTTGCCCTCGAGCCGGAGCAGGGTGTCCAGCGCGGCCCGCTGCTCGGCCGGCGACATGTCGGCCACGGTGAGCTCCTCGAGCTGCGTCCAGATGCGTTCGACCTGCTCCCGCAGGGCCTGCCCGGCGGTGGTGACCTCGACCAGGGTGGCCCGCCGGTCGCACGGGTCCGGCCGGCGGCGCACGAAGCCGGCCTGTTCGAGGCGGTGCACGACCCGGGTGGTGCCGGCCGAGTCCATGCCGAGCTCGGCGCCGAGCTCGGTCTGCCGCTGCGGGCCGGCGTCCCAGAGCACCATCAGCGTCAGCTCCTGGCTGGCGTGCAGGCCCGCCTCGCGCAGCAGCCGGCCGGCGAGCTGGGAGTGGATCCGGGCCAGCCGGAAGATGGTGTGGCTGATCGGCCCGCCGGCAGCGGCACTGGGCGCGCCCGATCGCTCGTTCATGCAGATCAGCGTAGTCCGGCCGGACTGTGTCCCCGATCACCCCGCGGGCCGGCAATAAACGCGGACGGGCGGGGTTTACCTGTCCTGGACAGCAAATTAGCTGTCCAGGACAGGAGTTAGTCATGACCAGCGCATTCGACGGGGCCCCGCTCGGCCGGTACACGACGCGCAACCGGGTGGTGATGGCCCCGATGACCCGCAGCCGGGCGTACGGGCCGGGCGCGACCCCGACCGGGCTCATGGCCACCTACTACGGCCAGCGCGCGGGCGCGGGCCTGATCATCACCGAGGGCACCCAGCCCTCGCCCGTCGGGCAGGGGTACCTGAACACCCCGGGCCTGCACACGCCCGAGCAGGTGGCGGCGTGGCAGCCGATCACCGCGGCGGTGCACGAGCGCGGCGGCCTGATCTTCGCCCAGCTCATGCACACCGGCCGGATCGGACACCCGAGCCTGCACGGCGCCACCCCGGTGGGCGCCTCCCCGGTCGCCGCGGCCGGGCAGGTCCACACCACCGAGGGTCCGCTGGACTTCGTCGAGCCCGAGCCGCTGGACGCCGAGGGCATCGCCGAGACCATCGCTGACTTCACCGCCTCGGCGCGCAACGCGATCGAGGCCGGCTTCGACGGGGTGGAGCTGCACGGCGCGAACGGCTACCTGCTGCACCAGTTGTTCCTGTCCACCAACGCCAACCGGCGTGACGACGACTGGGGCGGCACCATCGAGGGCCGGATCCGGCTCACCGTCGAGGTGGCCGGGGCCGTCGCGGCGGCGATCGGCGCGGACCGGCTCGGGCTGCGCATCTCCCCCGCCAACCCGTTCAACGACATCGCCGAGGACGACCACCGCGAGACCTACCTGGCGCTCCTCGACGCGCTGGCGCCGCTCGGGCTGGCGTACCTGCACGTCGCGGAGGGGCCGGACACCGACTTCACGCCGGTGCTGCGGGAGCGCTGGAGCGGGACGCTGATCCTCAACCCGTACACGCCGGGGGCCTGGACCGGGCCGGAGGCGCTCAAGCGGATCGAGAACGGCGACGCCGACCTGATCTCGTACGGGGCCCTGTTCCTGGCCAACCCGGACCTGCCGGAGCGGCTCGCGGCCGGCGGGCCGTTCAACACCCCGGACTACAGCAAGGCGTACGGCGGCGACCATGAGGGTTACACCGACTACCCGGCCCTGAGCGCCGCGTGACCGGTGCCGCCCGGCAGCCCCCTCCAGCTGCCGGGCGGCCCTCAAGCCGCCGCGGCCACGACGGGGGCCGGACCGTCCACGGTCTCCCGCGGCCGGCGCAGATCGCGGCCGAGCAGGCCGAATGCGATCAGCAGCAACAGCGGCCCGGTCACCCCGGCCGGGCCGAGCGGCACGATCAGGAACATCGCCATCCCCGCGACCGCGAGCACCGGCACCCACCACCGGGTCAGCCGGTCCACCGCCGCGCCGATCGGCACCGCTGGTGGCGGCCGGCGTGCCGGGGAACCGGATCACCACGGAGATCTTCGGGGCGGAGCCGGGGATCACGCCCGGGATCAGCGCGGCGGCGGGCCGGGCGCCGCATGCTCCCGCGGGTGAGCCGGGAGATGGGCCGGCGCTGTCCTTCGCCCGCAGCGGGGGTGACCGTCCCGTGGGGTGACGGGCGGGACAGCCTGCTGGAGCTGGCTGAGGCTTGTGACGTGCCGGTGCGCTGGTCGTGCCGGGCCGGGGTGTGTCACAGCTGCGAGACGGGGCTGCTGTCGGGGGAGGTCGCCTACATCACGGAACCGGTCGATCCGCCTGCGGACGGCGACGTTTTGATCTGCTCTGCCCGCCCGCGCGGAGCTGTTGTGCTCGACCTTTAGGGCTGTCCCAGGGCGTGGTGATCGCCGTTGGCCGTGGTGGCTGGTGGCTGGTGGCTGTCGCGGCCATCACGGCCGGGGCCATCGCCGTGGCCGTCGCGGCCGTGGCCGGGGCCGTGGCCGTCGCAGCCGTCCCGTCGCCGTCGGGGCCGTCGCCGTCGCCCGAGGCGTCGCGGTCGCCCGGATGTCGTCGCGGCCGTCACGGCGGTCACGGCCTTCACGCCCGTCAGGTCACGCTGCCTCAGTGCCACCCCCGGCCACGGCCGAACCCGTCGGTGCGCGCCGGCCCGTCGAGACCTCCCAAGCCGACGGGGCAACACCCCCAGGAAGCCGCCTCGGCGAGGGCGCGGAAGGGCAAGCCCTCGCGCTGTCGCCGAGCGGCCGCGCCGGGACCGCTACAGGCGGATGCCGAGGAGGGCGTCGACCGTGCGGGCCATCAGGGCCGGGGCCTGCACGTCGTCGCCCACGCCGGACAGCGCAGCCTCGGACCAGGCGTCGACCAGGGCCAGGGCCGCCGGTGTGTCGAGGTCGTTGTGCAGAGCCTCGCGCACCGCGGCCAGCAGGCCCTCGCCCGACGGGCCGGCTGCGGCGGCGGATGCCTCGCGCCAGCGGGCCAGGCGTTGCTGGCCCGCTTTGAGGACGTCGTCGGTCCACTGGCGGTCGGTGCGGTAGTGCTCGGCGAGCAGGCCCACCCGGACCGCCATCGGGTCCACGCCGTCGGCGCGCAGGCGGGAGACGAAGACCAGGTTGCCCTTGGACTTCGACATCTTCTCGCCGTTCAGGCCGATCATGCCGGCGTGCACGTAGTGCCGGGCGAACGGTGTCGTGCCGGTGAGGCGCTCGGCGTGCGCCGCGGAGCACTCGTGGTGCGGGTAGAGCAGGTCGTTGCCGCCGCCCTGGACGTCGATCGTCTCGCCGAGCAGGGCCAGGGCGATGGTGGCGCACTCGATGTGCCAGCCGGGGCGGCCGGGGCCGAGGTCGCCGCCGTCCCAGGCGGGCTCGCCGTCGCGGGCGCCGCGCCAGAGCAGCGGGTCGAGCGGGTCGCGCTTGCCCGGGCGCTCCGGGTCGCCGCCGCGCTCGGCCGACAGCACCAGCATCTCGTCGCGGGACAGGTGGGACTCGTAGCCGAACTGGGGCGCCGCCTCGATCGGGAAGTAGACGTCGCCGGTGCCGTCCTCCAGCCGGTAGGCCGCGCCGGCGTCGAGCAGCTCGCGCACGTGCGCCGCGATCGCCGGGATGGACTCGACCGCGCCGACGTAGTGCGCCGGCGGGATCATCCGCAGCGCCTCCATGTCCTCGCGGAACAGCGCCGTCTCGCGCATGGCCAGGACCACCCAGTCCTCGCCGTCGCGGGCGGCCCGCTCGAGCAGCGGGTCGTCGATGTCGGTGACGTTCTGCACGTAGCGCACGTCCAGGCCGGCGTCCCGCCAGGCGCGCTGGACCAGGTCGAACGTGATCATCGTGGCCGCGTGACCGAGGTGGGTCGCGTCGTAGGGCGTGATGCCGCAGACGTACATCGTCGCGGTGTCAGCGGGGGTCGTCGGCTGCACCGACCGGCGGGCCGAGTCGTACAGCGCCGGCAGCGTCGCGGTCCCCGGCAGCTTCGGCACCTCGTGCCCGGTCCATGCGTCCATGGCCAGGAGCCTATCCAGCGCCAACGACAGAAATCCGCCCGGCGTGAGTAAAGCCTCAGACCGGCGGCCAGGGCACGGCCGGCCAGTCCTGCGGCGGCCGCGGGAAGCGGGCGGCGCGCAGCAACCGGCGTACGCGCAGCCGGGCGTGCTGAACCTCGGTGAGGGTCAGGTGCTCCTCGAGAGCCTCGCCCAGCCTGCCGTCGAGCTGCTCGCCCAGCCTGGTCAGCACCTCGACGGAGTCGGCCGGGATCGGCTTGCCCGTCCAGCCCCAGAGCACCGTGCGGAGTTTGTTCTCCACGTGGAAGCAGACGCCGTGGTCGACGCCGTGGATCCGGCCGTCGGGGGCGTACAGCACGTGGCCGCCCTTGCGGTCGGCGTTGTTGATGACCGCGTCCAGCACCGCCAGGCGGGACAGCCGCGGGTCGTCGGCGTGGGCCAGGGCGTACGCGTCGCCGTCCTCGTCGCGGGCCGAGGCGACCGCGAACCAGCCCGCCGGCACGTCGTACGCCGGGACGAAGCCGACCAGCGACTCGGCGTCGTCCGGCTCGTCGATCCAGAGCTGGCAGGCACCGGGGCCGAGCGGGCCGTCCCGCAGGATCGTCGGCGGCACCAGCCCCCAGCCGGTGGCCTGCGAGACCAGGAACGCCGACACCTCGCGCCCGGCCAGCGTGCCGTCCGGGAAGTCCCAGAGCGGGCGCTCACCCTGCACCGGCTTGTAGACGCAGCGCCGGGTCAGCCCGTCGAGGGTGATCTCGGCGCGCAGCGTGGTGTTGGAGGCGTCGACGAGCCGGCCCTCGAGCTCCATCTCGCCGCGGGCGAGCAGCTCCAGGGCCTCGTCCTCGGCGAGCACGCTGGCCGGCTCCGTCGTCACCGGTGGTAACCGTTGTGCCGGGGACAGAGGTGGCCGGCCGGGTCCAGCGGCTGGCCGCAGAGCGGGCACGGCGGGCGTCCCGCCGCGACCACGCGCCGGGCGCGGTCGATGAACGCGCGGGTCGCCTCCGGGGTCAGCCGGACCCGCAGCCGGTCGAGATCGTCGTCGGGCTCGTCGTCCTCGTCGTCGTCGGCGATCGGGGCGTCGTCGTCCTCGTCGTCCTCGTCGAGCTCGACCTCCGCCTCGCCCTCACCGGCCTCGATCGCCTCGATGACGACCGTGGTGGTGTCGACGTCGAAGGCCAGGCCGAGCGTGCCGACCCGGAACTCCTCGTCGACGGGGGTGTCCAGCGGCTCGTTGTCGTTGATCGCGAGCACGGGGGCCTCGGGCAGGTCGACGCCGAAGCGGCGGCTGGCCTCGGTGAGCAGCTCCTCGAGCTTCTCGGCGAGCAGCGACACCTGGACCTTCTCCAGCGCCACGCTGACCACCCGGCCGCCACCGCGGGCCTGGAGGAAGAATGTCCGGTCCCCCGGCTCGCCCACCGTCCCGGCAACGAACCGCTCGGGCGGCTCGAAGGCATGCACCTGGTGGGTCATGGGTTCGACCCTATCCGCCCGCGTGCGCGAGCGCTCAGCCCACCGGCGGGGTTCGCCGAGGGCGCAAAGCGAGCGCACGCTGTGGTAACACGCCGGTTACCGGCCGTACTCATGCGCCGCCGCCCGCGCCACCGCCCACGGCCGCGTCGGACTCCGGGAGCGCGCCCTCGGCGGGCTTGGCCGGGACCAGCGCCGACAGGTCGGCGGTGTCGTTGAGCCGCACCAGGAACGGGCGGGTCGGGGTGTAGCGGATGACGCTCACCGAGGCCGGATCGGCCACCAGGCGCTGGAACTCGTCGAGGTGCAGGCCCATCGCGTCCGCCACGATGGCCTTGATCACATCGCCGTGGCTGCACGCCAGCCACAGCGCCTCCGGGCCGTGCGTGGCGGTGACCTGGGCGTCCCAGCGGCGGATGGTGGCCACCGCGCGGGCCGACATGGCCGCCATCGCCTCGCCGTTGGGGAACACGGCCGCGCTGGGGTGCTGCTGGACGACCGGCCAGAGCGGCTCGCCGGTCAGCTCCTTGAGCGGGCGGCCCTCCCAGTCGCCGTAGCCGCACTCGATCAGGCCCTCGTCGACCTCCGGCACGATGTCCGGCAGGGCCAGCTCCAGGGTCTGCCGGCAGCGGATCAGCGGGCTGGTCACCACGGCGGCGAGCGGCAGCTTGCGCAGCCGCTCACCGACCCGCTGGGCCTGTCCCCGGCCGGCCTCGTCGAGCTCGACCGGCAGCCGGCCGGCCAGCTCACCGGTGGCGTTGGCGGTGGTCCGCCCGTGGCGGAGCAGCAGGACGGTGGCCACGGCTACTCGGCCACGCCCGACGCCTCGTACGCCTCCGCGACGGTGCGCAGCGTGGCGATGCCGCTCTCCAGATCGCCCACGTACGGGCTGATCGAGAGCGTGCCGACGCCGGCGGCGGCGTACTCCCGGATGCGTTCGGTGATCCGCGCCCTGGGGCCGATCATCGAGGTCCGGGTGATGAAGTCCTGCGGGATCGCGGCCGCGGCGTCGCGCGGCTTGCGGTCCAGGTAGAGGTCCTGGACCTCCTTGGCGGCGTCCGCGTAGCCCATCCGGACGGCGAGCTGGTTGTAGAAGTTCTGCTCGCGGCTGCCCATGCCGCCGACGTACAGCGCGGCGTACGGCCGGATCTGGTCGGCTCCGGCCGCGATGTCGTCACCGACCACCACGGGCACGGTCGGCGCCACGTCGAAGCCGGTCAGCCCGGCGCCGCTCTTGGACCGGCCACGCTCGACGTGCTGCAGATACTCCCCCGCGGCGTCGGGGGCGAAGAAGATGGCCAGCCAGCCGTCGGCGATCTCGCCGGCCAGCTCGAGGTTCTTCGGGCCCACCGCGGCCAGGTAGATCGGGATCTGCTCGCGCGGCGGGTGGAAGCCCAGCCGCAGCGCCTTGCCCGGGCCGTCGGGCAGCGGCAGCGTGTAGTGCTCGCCGTCGTAGGCCACCGGCTTGCGGGCGATCGCCAGCTTGACGATGTCGACGTACTCGCGGGTGCGGCCCAGCGGCTTGCCGAAGCGCACCCCGTGCCAACCCTCGGAGACCTGCGGCCCGGAGACGCCCAGGCCCAGCCGGAACCGGCCGCCGGAGAGGGTGTCGATGGTCGCGGCGGTCATCGCGGTCATCGCCGGGCTGCGGGCCGGGATCTGCATCACGGCCGCGCCGACGTCGATCGACTGCGTCTGGCCGGCGATCCAGGCGAGCATGGTGGGCGAGTCCGAGCCGTACGCCTCCGCCGCCCAGACCACCGAGTAGCCGAGCCGGTCGGCCTCCTGGGCCATGGCGAGATGGTCGGCGGGTGTGGTCCACGAGGTCTGGTATCCGAGGCTGAGTCCGAGCCGCACGGGTCCTCCCGTTTCTTCCGCGAGAGCACCGATGCTCCGCGCTACGAAGCCTAGGCGAACACGCTCAGTGATCTTCGCGGTGTTCGGTCGTCAACCCGACCGATCGCGGCCCTATTGAGCTGCCGCGAGCGTTTCGCGGCCGGGCCGGGCTGAATAAGGTTCACCCATGCAACAGCGACCGCTCGGCCGAAGCGGGCTGGCGGTCTCCCGGCTGGCTCTCGGCACCATGACGTGGGGCCGGGACACCGATCCCGACGACGCGGCCGACCAGCTGAAGCTCTATCTGGAGGCGGGCGGCACGCTGATCGACACCGCCGACGTGTACGGCGACGGCGACGCCGAGACGGTCATCGGCTCCCTGATCGACCACCTGGTGCCCCGCGACGAGGTGCTGATCGCGACCAAGGCCGGCCTCGGCGAGTACGGCTTCCGCCGCCGCGACAGCTCCCGCGGCCACCTGCTGCGCAGCCTGGACCAGTCGCTGCGCCGGCTCGGCACCGACTACGTGGATCTGTGGCAGGTGCACGGCTACGACCCGCAGACGCCGCTGGAGGAGACACTGTCGGCGCTGGACCACGCGGTGAACAGCGGCCGGGTCCGCTACGTGGGCGTGTCGAACTTCGCCGGCTGGCAGACCGCGCGGGCCGCCGCCTGGCAGCAGGCCTTCCCGACCCGGGCCCCGATCGTCGCCACCCAGGTGGAGTATTCGCTGCTGGAGCGCGGCGTCGAACGCGAGGTGCTGCCGGCCGCGGCGGCGCTGGGCATCGGGGTGCTGCCGTGGTCGCCGCTGGGCCGCGGGGTGCTGACGGGCAAGTACCGCAACGGCCGGCCGCTGGACTCGCGGGCCGCCACCGAGCACCTGGCGCCGTTCGTGCAGACGTACCTGGAGCCGCGCAGCTCGAGCATCGTCGAGGCGGTGGTGATCGCGGCCGGCGGCCTGGGCGTGTCGCCGCTGGAGGTCGCGCTGGCCTGGATCCGCGACCGCCCGGGAGTGGTCGCGCCGATCCTGGGCGCCCGCACGGCCGGGCAGTTGCAGGGCGCGCTGCAGAGCGAGGAGCTGGTGCTGCCCGGCGAGATCGCCGACGCGCTCGACGACGTGTCGGCGGTGCCGGTCGGCTATCCCGAGAGAGAGGGCCTGACCGGCCCGGGGACTGGTGACATGCCGGGCGCCGGGGCATATTAGGACGCATGGACTACGAGTACGCGCCGCTCCGGTTGCCATCGAATGTCGATCGCTTGACCGCCGCGGCGCAGCTGGCGATCCAGGCGGAATTCTCGGGGTGGGAGCTGGCCCGCGTCCAGCTCTTCCGGGACGGAACCCGGCAGGTGATGCTCCGCCGCAAGATCCAGGGCAACCTCCAGCCAGGCCTGAGCACCTAGCCAAAGTCAAAAGCAGCCGCCCGCCTCAAGGAGGCGGGCGGCTGTTGCCCTGCCCGACGCGGGTTACACCGCAACCAGAGTCGCAGTGCGCCCGTCGATGTCGGGGACGCCGAACTGACTAGGCGCTCTTTGCCGTGGTCAGTTTCGGCGGCCCCGGCATCGACCTCGTGGGGCGCACTGCCCGCCGAGCGGAGCGAGGCCATTCAGCTCAGTGGTTGTGGCCGGCGTGTTCGTCTTCCTCGTCTTCGGTGAAGGGGTGTTCGTCCAGGCGGCCGACCAGTTGGTCGTCGGGGGCGGGGGCGAAGGGGCCGGCGCCGTCCTCGTCCTCGAAGGCTTCGAGGTCGAGGGGTTCCGTGACCTCGCTGACCGTGAGCAGGCCGTCGAGCGGCTCCAGCTCCGGCACGTCGAGCGAGGACAGCGAGCCGTCGCCGGCCTGGAGCAGCTCCAGCACCGCTTCGCCGACCGATTCGACCTCGCCGGCCTCCTCGTCGGCCGGGACCAGGTTGCGGCGGGTCGCGTCGGCCACCCGCAGCAGCGCCGAGACGCTGGGCACCCGGTAGTCGCGGCGCTGGCGCACCGAGATCACCCGCGCATGCGGGTCGGCGCCGGCGCCGTCGAGACCGGCGACCGTACCGAAGCGCTGGTCGGCCTCGTCGGGGTCGATGGACTCGACGTCCCACGGCGTGACCTCGCCGAACGCCTCGAGCAGCTGCTCGTCGTACGCGAAGGAGGTGTTGTTGAGGTTGACGTACGCCTGCCACACATCGTCGTCATCCACCCGCCCCTGGGCGGCCTTGACTGCCGCCAGGTGGGCTTTCGCGGCCTCGACGACGCGCTCGAGAGCGGCATCCAGATCCGCGTGCTGGTCGGTCATGGTGTGAAAAGTCCTTTCATCAGCTCGCCTGCAGCAGTCGGTCGAGCACACGCACGCCGAACTGTAGTCCTTCCACCGGAACCCGTTCGTCGACGCCGTGGAACAACGCGGAGAAGTTCAGGTCGGCCGGCAGCTTCAGGGGTGCGAAGCCGAAGCAGCGGATGCCCAGCGTGCTGAACGCCTTGGCGTCCGTGCCGCCGGAGAGCATGTACGGCACCGTGCGTGCGCCCGGGTCCTCGGCGCGCAGCGCGGCCCCCATGGCCTCGACGAGCGCGCCGTCGAAGCCGGTCTCCAGGGCTCCCTGCCGGGAGATGTGCTCGATCTCGATGTCCGGGCCGATCACCCCGCGCAGCTGCTCGAGGAAGATCTCGGCCTGGCCCGGCAGGGTACGGCAGTCGATGGTCGCCGACGCCTTGCCGGGGATGACGTTGTCCTTGTAGCCGGCTTCGAGCCGGGTCGGGTTGGCGGTGTTGCGCACGGTCGCGCCGATCAGGTTGGCGATGGGGCCGAGCTTGGCGATGGCCAGCTCGGGCTCGTCCGGGTCGAGTTCCACGCCCAGCGCCTCGGAAATCTGCTCGAGGAAGGACCGCACGGTCGGGGTGACGACCATCGGGAACTTGTGCCGGCCGACCGCGGCGACGGCCTCGGCGAGCGCGGTGACGGCGTTGTCGTCGTGCACGAAGGAGCCGTGCCCGGGGCGCCCCTTGGCGTGCAGCCGCAGCCAGTCGATGCCCTTCTCGGCGGTCTCGACCAGGTAGAGGCGCAGGTCGTCGTTGACCGTGTAGGAGAAGCCGCCGACCTCGCCGATCGCCTCGGTGCAGCCTTCGAACAGGTCGGCGTGCTCGCGGACGAGGAACTGCGAGCCGTACTCCATGCCCGCCTCCTCGTCGGCCGTGTAGGCCAGGACGATGTCGCGGGGCGGGACGTAGCCGGTGCGCTGCCAGCCGCGGACCACGGCGAGCATCATCGCGTCGAAGTCCTTCATGTCGATCGCGCCGCGGCCCCACAGGTAGCCGTCCTTCTCCTCGCCGGAGAAGGGCGGCACCGACCATTCGCTGGCGTCGGCCGGGACGACGTCGAGGTGCCCGTGCACGAGCAGGGCGCCGCGGCTGCGGTCGGCGCCCGGGATGCGGGCGACGAGGTTGGCCCGCCGGGGTGCGGACTCGTGCAGTTCGACGTCGATGCCGACGTCGCTGAGCTTGGCCGCGACGTACTCGGCGGCGACGCGTTCGCCGACGGTGGTGCGCGGATCGCCGGTGTTGCTGGTGTCGATCCGGAGCAGGTCGCGGCAGATGTCGACGACCTCGTCGGCGGGGACAGGTTCCATCCGCTCTTCTTACCAGCTGACCGCCGGCCGCGTTTGGCGGGAGATCAGGTACGGGTAAGACGGGCCCGACCCGCCGGGTTCCGCGAAAGGAAGCACAGTGTCGGTTCAGCTGCCTCCCCTGCCGCCCGTGGGCGGTGAGACGACCGGTCCCAACGTCGTCGATCTCATCAACCGCGAGCACCGCGAGCTGCTCGCGCTCTGCGACGAGCTCACCGGCGACGGTACGGACGCGGCGCGCCGCCGGACCCTGGCCCAGGTGATCAGCGCGGAACTGTCGCGGCACCTGTCCGCGGAGGAGCAGTACCTCTACCCCGCGATCCGGACGACGGTGCCGGACGGCTACGCGCTCGTGGACCGGGAGATCGCCGAGGACCGGGCTCTGCTGGAGGCTCTGCGGCTGCTGGAGGCCGCGGACGACGAGAGCCGGGCCGGGCGTGCGGACGACGTCTCCCGGCGCCTCACCCGGCACGCGGACGCCGCGGCGGGCGAGCTGCTGCCGCTGCTGTTGCAGATGGCCCCGGTGGAGGACCTGATCCGGCTCGGCAACCGGGTCGAGCTGGCCGAGGAGGCCGCTCCGACGCGTCCGCACCCGGGCACTCCGGCGACGCCACCGTGGAACAAGGTGGTCGATCCGGCGGTGGCGGTGGTGGACAAGATGCGCGACATGGTGAGCCGGCGGACGACGTACCCGCGGGATCTATGAACAAAGCACAAAGTGGACGGCAGATTTTACGGATAGTGAAACACACCTCACGGTACGTGCCGGTAACAGCGTACGGGTTCGCAGCTTCTGTCCTTTTGGTTAACCTATTTGTCACAAGTGGAGGATCTTTGGCTGGCCGAAGGTCTAGCCGTTATCCCGCGAAAGTCCTACCGTCACGCTATGAACCTGGAGCTGCGGCATCTCAAGGTGGTCTGTGCCATCGCGGAGACGGGCAGCGTGACGAAGGCGGCATCGCTGCTGGGGCTCGCCCAGCCGGCGCTGACCGCTCAGCTGCAACGCATCGAGCGGACCCTGGGTGGGCCGCTCTTCGAACGTGACCGGCGCGGTGCCCGCCCGACCGCCCTCGGTGAACTCGTCCTCTCCCGGGCCCGGGTGCTGCTGCCCGCGATGAAAGGTCTGCAGGACGAGGCCGCCCGGCTGGCCGGGTCCGGCGCGGACGAGAACGTGATGACCCGCTACCGGATCGGCGGGATCGGCGGACCGGTCATCGGTGGCATGGTGCACCGGCTCTCCGAGGCCCAGCCCGATGCCCAGATCAGCACCCACGCGTCGTACTACGTGGACGAGCTGTGCGGCATGGTGCTGGCCGGCAAGCTCGACTACGCCCAGGTGGGTGTCTGCGGTGACGCCATCCCGTCGGCCGACTACGGCCTGGTGTGGCAGACCATCGCGGTCGACGCGGTGTGCGTACTGATGCCCGAGGACCATCCGGCGGCCAAGGGCGTCGACGTGGACCTCGCGGAGCTCGCCGAGGAGCAGTGGGTGGCCGGCACCGGTGACGGCTGCTTCGCCGACTGTTTCGCGGCCTGCTGCGCCCGTTCGGGTTTCACCCCGCGCCGGATGCTGGAGACCGATATCCGCGGCTGCGTGGACATGGTGGAGTCGGGGCTGGCGCTCGCGCTGTGCCAGCCGACGTTCCGGCCACCGGCCGGGCTCACCCACCGCCCGCTGCAGGGCGCGCCGCTGCGCTGGCGCCAGGTGCTCGGCTGGCACCCGGACAGCACCGCCGCCCGGGTCGCGCCCCGGCTGATGACCATGGCCGCGGAGACCTACAACGAGGTCGTGGCCCGCAACCCGCTCTACATCGAGTGGCTGGAGGACTATCCGCAGCTCGGCGGGGCGCACCTCGCGGCGGCATGACGAACGCCCCGGCTCTCCGAGGAGAACCGGGGCGTTGTCTCTCGCCGGTCAGGCCGTGGCCGCCGGGGCGGGCGACTGCACGTCGAAGGTCAGCTGACCCTCGGCCACGTCGACCCGGACCGTCTGCCCGGGCGCCAGGTCGGCGCTGAGCAGCAGCCGCGAGAGCCGGTTGTCCAGCTCGCGCTGGATCGTGCGGCGCAGCGGCCGGGCGCCGTACTCGCGCTGGAAGCCGCGCTCGGCCAGCCAGTCGATCGCCACCGGGGTGATGTCCAGCGTGACGTCCTGCGCGTGCAGGCGCCGCCGGGTCTCCTCCAGCAGCATCTCGGTGATCTGCCGCAGCTGCTCGGTCTCCAGCTGCCGGAAGACGATGATCTCGTCGATCCGGTTGATGAACTCCGGCCGGAACTGTTCGCGCAGGCGGCGGTCCAGCTTCTCCCGCAGGCCGTCGTCGACGGCCGAGCCGTCGTCGCCGGTGCCGAAGCCCAGCGTGCGCTTGGTGCCGCTGATGATGTCCGAGCCGATGTTGCTCGTCATGATCAGTACGGTGTTCTTGAAGCTCACCGTCCGGCCCTGGCTGTCGGTCAGCCGCCCGTCGTCCAGCACCTGCAGCAGGATGTTGAACACGTCCGGGTGCGCCTTCTCGATCTCGTCCAGCAGCACCACCGAGTACGGCCGGCGCCGCACAGCCTCGGTGAGCTGACCGGCCTCGTCGTAGCCGACGTAGCCGGGAGGCGCACCGACGAGCCGGGAGACGGTGTGCCGCTCCTGGAACTCGCTCATGTCGAAGCGGACCATCCGCTCGGCGTCGCCGAACAGCGCGTCCGCCAGGGTGCGGGCGAGCTCGGTCTTGCCGACACCGGTCGGGCCGAGGAACAGGAAGCTGCCCACCGGCCGGTCCGGGTCACCCAGCCCGGCCCGGGACCGCCGGACCGCCTCGGCGACGGCGGAGACCGCCTCGTCCTGACCGATCACGTGCTCGTGCAGGTGCGTCTCGAGGCGCAGCAGCCGCTCGCGCTCCTCCTCGGTGAGCTGCGCGACCGGGATGCCGGTGGCCCGCGACACGACCTCGGCGATGTCGTCCGGGGTCACCTGCGGCACGGCTGAGCCGGCCCCGCGGCGGGAAACCGAGGCAAGACCGTCACTTGAGCCGGTGGCGTCCGTACCCTCGATCCGCTGCTTGATCGCGTTGATCTCGTCCCGCAGGGCCGAGGCCTTCTCGTAGTTCTCCGCCGCGACCGCCTGGTCGCGGTCGCGGGTGAGCTGCTCGAGGAGCCGCTCCTGCTCGCGTACGTCCGCCGCGGGGGTCTTGACCCGCAGCCGCACCCGCGCACCGGCCTGGTCGATCAGGTCGATCGCCTTGTCCGGCAGGAACCGGTCGGTGATGTAGCGGTCGGACAGCTCCGCCGCGGCGTCGAGCGCCTCGTCGGTGATCCGCACCTGGTGGTGCGCCTCGTAGTTGTCGCGCAGACCGCGCAGGATCGCCACGGTGTCCTCGACGCTGGGCTCGCCGATCAGGACCGGCTGGAAGCGGCGGGCCAGGGCGGCGTCCTTCTCGAGGTACTTGCGGTACTCGTCCAGCGTGGTCGCGCCGACCACCCGCATCCGGCCCCGGGCCAGGGCGGGCTTGAGCATGTTGCCGGCGTCCATGCCGCCACCGTCGCCGCCGCCGCCACCGGCGCCGACCAGGGTGTGGATCTCGTCCAGGAAGACGATCAGGCCGTCGCCGTTCTCCTGGATCTCGTCGATGATCTTGCTCAGCCGCTCCTCGAAGTCGCCGCGGTAGCGGGTGCCCGCCACCAGGCCCGTCAGGTCGAGCTGGATGACGCGCTTGCCCGCGAGGGTCTGCGGCACGTCGCCGTCCACGATGCGCTGGGCCAGGCCCTCGACGACGGCGGTCTTGCCGACGCCGGCCTCACCGATCAACACGGGGTTGTTCTTGGTCCGCCGCGACAGGATCTCGACGGCCTGCTCGATCTCGTCGGCCCGGCCGATGACCGGGTCGATCTCGCCGCGCCGGGCCAGCTCGGTCAGGTCCACGCCGTACTGCTCGAGGGTGGGGGTGCTGCCCGTGCCGCCGTTCTCATTGCCGCGACCACCGGGACCACCCCGGCCCGGCTGCGGCTCGGCCTGCTGCAGCGTGCGCGGGTCGATCCGCGCGGCGAGCAGGCGGCCCGCCGTGGAGTCCGGGTTGAGGCCGAGCGCCATCAGGATGTGCTCGGGCCCCACATAGGAGGCGCCGACGGCGCGCGAGAGCTGCAGGCTGTCCAGCAGCGCGCGCTTGGCGGCGGGGGTCAGCGCGATCCGGTCGGGAAGCTGGCCGCCCGGCACCCGGGTGACGCCGCCGAGCTCGGCGAGCAGGGCGTCGGGGTCGCCGCCGGCCCGGCGGACCAGGGCCTGCTGCGGCTCCTGCTGGAGCAGCGCCCAGAGCAGGTGCTCGGTGTCGAGGTCCGCGAGGCCGATGCCGGCCGGCGCCACCTCGGCGGCCCGGCGCGCGGCGACGGACAGGACCTCACGCGCGTCCGCGCTCATGAATCTGGTGATGTCGATCCGCTGCGCGGACCGTCGTGGCTCGGCCGCCCCGAAGAAGCGGGCGAACAGGTCGTCCCAGTCACCGGGGCCACCCGGCCCCAGGGGTCCGATGCTCATAGTCTCTTCTCTCCTGATACAGCTGGTCGGGAGCGGCGATCCACCGCCTGCCCGTGGCAGCACAGCGCCCTGAACGGGTGTTTGATTCCGGTGTGAGACGCTCCTTACATGAGCGTCCCGCTGCTGGTCGTCGACGCCGCCAACGTGCTCGGCTCCAAGCCGGACGGTTGGTGGCGGGACCGCGCCGGGGCCACCGCCAGGCTGCGCGACGGCCTCGTGGGTATCAACGCCACGGGGCTGCCGGATCTTCCGGGACCGGTCGAGGTGGTGCTGGTCGTGGAGGGCCGCGCCCGCGACGTCCCGGCGGTCGAGGGGGTCCGCGTCGTGCGCGCGTCCGGCTCCGGGGACGACACGATCGTGGCGGTGGTCGCCGGCGAGGGCGCCGGCCGGCCGGTGGTCGTGGTGACCGCGGACCGCGGCCTGCGCGAGCGGGTGACCGCCCTGGGCGCGGCGGTACGCGGTCCTTCAGCCGTCCCCCGCTGAGCTCCCGTGGGCACCGGGTGGGCCGCGCTGCCGTGTCCCCGGCGGACGTGCGAGCATGAATTCGCGAAAGGGGCGTGCGGGCACGACCGCCCCATCGTGGACGACTATTCTGGGTTCTCACCGCCGTGTCGATATCGCAGGAGGCTGCACGAGTGGCCAGCGTCGCCGAGGTCAGAGCGGCTGTGGACGCCGCACTCCAACAGGTCACGGAGGGTCAGGCGGCGATCCAGGCAGCCCGCGAGAAGCTCGGTGAGGCCCAGCAGAGCCTGGCCGCGGCGCTCGACGGCAGCGCCAACGACGCGGTCGGTGCCGCCCATGCCTCCCTGTCGCAGGCCGACCAGCAGCTCGAGGAGTGCCTCGGCGCCACGCTGCTCGCCGTCGAGCAGGCGCAGACCTACACGGCGACGCTGTAACGCGATGTCGCTGCTGCAGGAACTCGGCGCCCAGCTCCGGGCCACTTCCGACGAGCTGCCCACCGGCCTGGTCACGGTGGCGATGGAGCGGCTGCGCAGCGCCACCGAGCTGCTGAACTGGGTGCGCCAGACCTCCGTCGACCCGATCGGCGTACCGCAGCTGGGCAACGCCACCGAGCACGCCGAGCACGCCGCGGCCGCCCTGCGGCTGGCCCAGGACGCCATCGCGGCGTACCTGGCCGCGCTGGGCCTGTCCGCCGAAGCGAGTGCCCCGCCGGACCGGGACTGGAAGGCCGGCCTGCAGGAGCAGAAGGAGAAGAAGCAGGACGAGCCCGCGGGCCCCCCGGCGCAGCAGGAGCAGCAGCCCCCGCCGGAGAAGCTCGGCCCCTGGTGGCGCGAGCGCGTCGAGAAGCTGACCGGTGAGGCGCCGCCCCCGGCGCAGGAGAGCGACACGCCGGAACGCCCGCAGAACACCGCCGAGCTGCTGCGCAAGGTGGCCGCCGGGGTGCGTTCGGGTGACCGCGCGCGGCTCGGCCGGGACCTGCACGGCGTCAACGCCGCCACCGGGCTGGGCCTGTCCGCGGTGACCCCGCCGGTGCTCCAGCGCCTCGCCGGCGACCTGCTCGGTCACGAGCCCGGGCCCGACGACCTGCAACGGCTGCGCGGCGCCGCCGGGGGCCGGGTCAAGTCCCTGCTGCCGGGCACGCCGCCCGCCGTGCTGGACGCCCTGCTCGCCCGCATCTGCCGGACCAAGCCACCCGAGCAGGCGCCGGCCCACCCGGCCGACTCGGCGGTCACCGCGAGCGTGCTGACCGGCGTGCTGCTGGCCCGCCTGGGCCGCGATCCGGCGACGCTCGACCCGGGCGCGCCCGAGCCGTTGCGACCCCGCGGTGTCGATGCCTGACTCCAAGGCCCAGCAGGTCGTCGAGGTCCGCGCCGCGCTGTCGCACGCCCTCGGCGCGGCCGACGACGCCCTCGAGGAGGCCCGCAGCGCGTACGAGGCGGCCGTGACCAGGCGGGCCCGGGTGGTGGCCGCGGCCCGCGAGCGGCGGATCCGGCTCGCCGGCGAACGCGACAAGCGGCTGCGCGAGATCGACGAGCAGCACGAACGTGACCTCGCCGCGCTGGCCGGGGCCGCTACCGAGACCGCTCTGCTGGCCGCGCCGGGCGCCGCCGGTCTGCCCTGGGACCAGTGGCGGCCCACCCCGGCCGGCACCCAGGTCGCGGCGCCGGAGCTGCGGGTGGGCCGGTTGCTGCTGCCGTACGACGGCGACGTGCCCGCGCTCGTGCCGCTGCTCGATCACGGGCACGTGGTGGTCGAGGGCGACGAGCGCATCGGTGACGACGTCGTCGCCAGCCTGCTGCTGCGGGCCCTCGGCAGCTCGGAGGCGGGCCGGATCCGGCTCACCGGCTACGACCCCGAGCAGCTCGGCGGCGGACTGGCCGGCTTCGCGCCGCTGGCCCCGGCCGGGGTGCTGAGCTTCGTCGGCCCCGGCGGGCTCCCGGCCCTGCTGGACGAGCTCGTCGACCACGTCCGGCGGATCAACGAGACCGTGCTGGCCGGCGAGCACACGTCGCTGCGCGAGCTGGCCTCGGCGACCGGCCGGCGGCCCGAGCCCTGGCGGGTGGCGATCCTGCTGGGCGCCGGGCGAGCCGACGAGCTGTCGCGGCACGAGCGCGGTCAGCTCGACCGGCTGCTGCGCACTGGGGCCGCTTGCGGCGTACACCTGATCATGCGGGGTCTCGCGGTGCGGCCCGGCACCGGCATCGAGGTCGTCACGGCGGCCGAAGGCGACGCCGCGCGGCTGAGCGGTTGCGGTGACCTTCCGGTACGCCTGGACGCCGGCCCGCCGGCGTCCGTGGTCACCCGCACCTGCCGGCAGATCGCCGACGAGGTCGCCGCCGGACCCGCCCCCGTCGCCCTGGACAGCCTGCTGCCGGAGCACGAGTGGCAGCAGAGTTCCGCCCGGGCGCTGACCGCGCCGCTCGGCGACAGCCCGCAGGGCGCCCCGGTGCACGTGACCCTGAGCGACTACCCGCCGCACGCCCTGATCGCCGGGCCGTCCGGCACTGGCAAGACCAATCTGATCTACGCCTGGATGGGCGCGCTCGCGGCCCGGTACTCCCCCGCCGAGCTGGCCTTCTATCTGCTCGACTTCAAGGAGGGCGTGTCGTTCGCCCGGTTCGCGCCGGGCCGGCGCGACCCGAGCTGGCTGCCGCACGTACGGCTGGTCGGGGTGAACGTCAACACCGACCGGGAATTCGGCCTGGCGCTGCTGCGGTTCCTCGGCGCCGAGCTGCGCAGCCGGGCGGACGCGGCCAAGCGGCACGAGGTGACCAACCTGGCCGAGCTGCGGGCCGAGGATCCGGACGGCTCGTGGCCGCGGATCGTGGCCGTGGTCGACGAGTTCCAGGTGCTGCTGTCCGGGCGCGACGCGGTGGCCGCCGAGGCCGTGGACCTGCTGGAGGATCTGGCCCGGCGCGGCCGTTCGCAGGGCATTCACCTGGTGCTGGCCAGCCAGGACGTCTCCGGCATCGAGGCGCTGTGGGGCCGGCCCGCGCTGGTCGCGCAGTTCTCGCTGCGGATCGCGCTGCCCCGGGCCCGCCGGGTGCTGGCCGAGACCAACCAGGCCGCGGACGCGCTGCCGCGCTACCACGCGGTCGTCAACGCCGACTCGGGCGCGATCGAGGCGAACCGGGTGGTCCGGGTGCCGGACGCGGGCAACCGGGAACGCTGGAGCGAGCTGCAGCACCGGCTGTGGCGGCACCGGCCGCCGGAGCTGCCCGCACCACGGCTGTTCGACGGCGACGCCATCCCCCGACTGGAGGACAGCCCCGAGTTCCGCCGGTTCGCGCCGGCCGCCACGGTGCCCGCGCCGGTGGTGCTGCTCGGCGAGACCATCGATGTCGCGTCGCGGTCCGCGCAGACTACGCTGCGCCGGGCGCCGGGCCGGACCATCGCGGTGCTCGGCACCCGGGTCGACGAGGCGTGCGCGGTGCTGGGCACCGCGGCCCGGTCGCTGGCCGCCCAGTTCACACCGGGAGCGGCCCAGTTCTCCGTGGCGTGCCTGGACACCGATGCGGCGGTGGCGGTCGAGGCGCTGAAGCCGTACCTGCCGGCCGAGACCGGCTATTTCGACAACGACAACGTGGACAGCCTGCTGGAGCTGGCGGCCGAGCGGGCCGAGTTCGGCTCGGCGGCCGACAAGCCCTGGTTCCTGCTGCTGTACGCCGTCGACGCGGCGCCCGGCGGCAGCAACGAGCTGCTGCGCCGGATCATGCGTCAGGGCCCGGAACGCCGCATCCACGTGATCGGCTGGTGGCGCGGGGCGGCCCTGCTGCGCGACACCCTCGGCGGGCAGGGCACCAGGACCGACACGGTGGGAGCGTGGGTGGCGCTGGACGTGCACGGCAGTGAGCTGTCGCCGTACTACCCGGGACACGGCTCGCCGAACTGGTATCCGCGGCCCTGGCGGGCCCTGCACTTCGACCGCTCGGTGCACCGCGGGGCCGAGGTCATCATCCCGTACGGGCCGTCGTGACCGCGCCGGAGAACGACGGCACGGTGGAGCGCCGCACGCCGGACTACCGCAGTGTCGTACGGAAGCTGACCAACCTGGACAACGAGGCCGCCGCCCACCGGGCCGAGGCGCGGGCCTGGCACGACAGCCGCGCGATCGAGGCCGACAACGCTGTCCGGGCGGCCGACCAGCGGATCCGCGAGACCCAGGCGGCGTGGCGGGCGGCCCAGCGCGAGCGGGAGGAGATCGACGCGCGCTCGGCGGTGCTGTGGGCCGAGTTCGCGCACAAGGCGGGCCGGGTGGCCGAGCGGTTCGGCGCGCACGCCCCGCAGCCGACCGTGCCCCACCAGCGGGACCGCGACGCCGAGGACTACCTGCAGGAGGCCGCGGCCACCGCGGCCTGGGCGCCGGCGCCGCGCAAGCCCTCCAGCGGGGCCTCACTGCTGTACGTCGTGCTGGGCGCGCTGGGCGGCGCGGTCGGGGTGGCGGCGTGGTCGACGTTGCGGTGGGCGGGCCGGGAGGCCGGGGGCGACTGGGCGGCCGGGCTGCCGGTGGTGGCGCTGGTCGTCGCGCTGCTGGGGCCGATCCTCGCGGTGATCACCGCGAAGCGGGTCGCTGACCGGCGCACGGTGCCGTTGGACACGTCGGCGGTGGCGACCGTGCTGATCGCCAGCTTGATCGCCGCCGGGTTGGTGCTGGCCCTGGCCCGGGGCAGCGCCGCAGCCTGAGCCCGCGGAAGCCGGGCCTCTGCGCGGAAGCCGGACCTCTGCGCGGAAGCCGGGCCTGCGCGGAAGCCGGGCCTGCGCGGAGGCGGGCCTGGCGAGGGCGGGAACTGGCCGGGTGCCCGGGCGCCGGTAGGGCGGCGCCCGGGACGTCAGGCGGTCGCCGGGACGGTCAACGCTTCGCGGAGGAGGCGGCGGGCCAGGACCAGGCGGTCGTGGTCGTCGTCCAGCTCCGGCAGGTCGCCGACGCGGTGGGCGGTGCCGTCCAGCGCGGTGCGCACCGCCGCCGCGCAGTAGGCCGGGAAGCGCAGGGTGCGCCCGGTCATGCGGAGCACCACGTGCTCCGGGCCGTCCTCGTGCAGCTGCCAGCGCAGCCCCTCGCGGACCGTGATGCGGTCGTCCGGGCCGAGGCGCTCGGCGAACTCCAGCTGGGCCAGCGGGCGGACCGGGGCCGGGCGCTTGGCCGGCCAGGCCCGGTCGCGCAGCCGGGCCGCCACGGTGGCCGGGTCGGCGGTGAGCAGCCAGTCGCGCAGGGCTTCGACCGTCGCGGTGAGCTCCGGTGCGACGGCCTGCGGGTCGGCGACGTCCATCGCGTACGGCAGGGTGGCGCGCAGCCGCTGGTCCTCCGCCGCGAGCTGGAGCAGCTCCTCGACCAGGGCGTACCGGGTCAGCGCGCGGACGCCGAAGGTCAGGTGCAGGGAGCGTTCGCCCTGGGCCTGGGCCGAGTGCAGCCAGCCGCGGGGCAGGTAGAGGGCGTCGCCGGGGGCGAGCACGACGTCCAGCGTCGCCGGGCCGTCGGCCACCGCGCCGACCTCGTCCGCGCGGCCGCCCCAGGCCTGGCGTTCGAGCGGCTCGGGCAGGACGGGCTCGTGGATGCGCCAGCGCTTGGTGCCGTCCACCTGCAGCACGAACACGTCGTGGGTGTCGTAGTGGGTGGCGAAGCCCTTGTTGCCGGCCGGCGTCAGGTAGGCGTTGACCTGCAGCGGCTGCCGCAGCTCCTCGCCCAGCCGGCGGGCGTAGTCGATCAGCGGCGGCCAGATCCGGTGCAGGCCCTGCAGGACGAGGGTGGCGCCGCCGGCGTACAGGTGCATGATCTTGTCGTCGATCACCTGGTCGCTCACCTCGGCGCCGGCCCCGCCGCCGCCGGTGAAGGACGAGGCGGGCAGCACCTTGCCCTGGTCGGCGACCCGCAGGAACGGGGTCCGCAGGCCGCGCTCGCTGAGCAGCTCGTCGACCGCCGCCGGGGAGAGCAGGTCGGTGAAGCCGTCCGGGCCGGCCAGCTCGTCGGCCCGGGTGAGCAGCGGCTGGCGCCCCCAGTAGGCCTCGGCGAACTTCGCCGGGTCGAGGGCGATCGCCCGCGCCAGTGCCGGGCGGTCCTCGGTGCCGCCCGGCGCAGGGTTCGTCATGGCGTCAGCCTCAGAGCGCGCTGCCGTCGGCGCCACCGTCGTGGCCGCCCGGGTTGGCGCCACCGTCGGCCGGGCCCTCGCCCGCGCCGCCGTCCGCGCCGCCGTCGTGACCGGCCGGGTTCGCGCCGCCGTCCGCGGGGCCCTCGGCACCGGCGCCACCGTCGGCACCGCCGTCGTGACCGGCCGGGTTCGCGCCACCGTCGGCCGGGCCCTCGCCCGCGCCGCCGTCCGCGCCACCGTCGTGACCGTTGGCGTTGGCGCCGCCGTCGGCCACACCCTCGCCCGAAACGCCGCTGCCGCCGGTGATGTCGTCGTCGCTGAGTCGCATGGAAAGCTCCTTCGTGTCGCCCCGACGCTGGGGCAGGTGGAGATCTGCTCGTACCCTGCGTGGATCACGTCTAACCGGGCCCGGACGTGGGTAACACCACCGCGTGCTGGTGATGGGGACGTCCGGCTGGCAGTACAAGGACTGGCGCGGTGAGGACCGGCTGTACCCGCCGAAGCTGCCGCAGCGGCTCTGGCTGGAGAAGTACGCCGAGTCCTTCGACACCGTCGAGGTCAACAACGCCTTCTACCGGCTGCCGGAGCGCGACACCTTCGCCCAGTGGCGGGCGCGCACCCCGGACGACTTCGTGTTCGCGGTGAAGATGAGCCGCTACCTGACCCACATCAAGCGGTTGCGGGAGCCCGCCGAGCCGGTGGCCCGGTTCCTCGGGCGGGCCGAGGCGCTCGGTGACAAGCTCGGCCCGGTGCTGCTGCAGCTCCCGCCCACGCTCAAGATCGATGTGGCGGCGCTCGACGAGACGCTGGGGCTGTTCCCCCGGAGCGTCAAGGTCGCCGTCGAGCCGCGGCACGACTCGTGGTGGACCGACGAGGTCCGTGACCTGCTGTGCCGGCACAACGCGGCGCTGAGCTGGGCCGATCGTAAGGGCCGGCCGGTGACCCCGCTGTGGGTCACCGCGGACTTCGGCTATCTGCGGATGCACGAGGGGCGGGCGCAGCCGTGGCCGCGCTACGGGCGTACCTCGCTGGCGACCTGGGTGGACCGGCTGCCCGGCGTACCCACCTATGTCTTCTTCAACAACGACCCCGGCGGCGCGGCAGTCATCGACGCCGCCGCGATGGCCGCGCAGGCCCGCCGCCGCGGGATCAAGGTCACCCGGACGCCGTAGGTTGATGAGGTGTTGAACGTCGAGCTCAACGGGCGGGCGCCGGACCTGGCGCAGCTGCACCGGATCGCCACCGTGAACTACGGGCACTACACCTGCATGCAGGTGCGCGATCTGCGGGTCCGCGGCCTGGCTCTGCACCTGGCCCGGCTGGCCGACGCCTCGGAGGAGCTCTTCGGCCACCGCATCGGGGTGGCGGAGGAACACCGGCTGCTCGGGCTCATCCGGCACGCCCTCGACGACGTCCGCGACGCCTCCGTACGGGTGACTTTCGTGCCAGGTTCCGAGGAGCCGGCCCCGCCGGACGTGCTCGTGTCGGTCTCCGAGCCGGCGCCGGAAGAGCCCCGCCCGCCGCTGCGGGTGCAGACGGTGCGCTACGAACGCGAGCTGCCCGAGCACAAGCACCGGGCGACGATGGGCCTGCACTACCGGCTCCGCGAGGCCCGCCTGGCCGGCTTCGACGACGCGCTCTTCGTGGGTCACGACGGCCGGGTCCGGGAGGGCACGTCGTGGAACGTGGCCTTCTGGGACGGCGCCCAGGTGGTGTGGCCGGACGCGCCGGTGCTCAAGGGCGTGACCATGGTGCTGCTGCAGATCGCCCTGTCGATCAACGGCACGCCGTGGACCCTGCGGCCGATCGACGCGGAGGAGCTGAGTGGCTTCGCGGCGGCCGCGGCGGCCAACTCGCACCGCCCGGCGCAGCCGATCGCCAGCATCGACGAGCTCCCGCTCAAGGACGACGGCCAGCTCGCCGAGGCGCTGCAGACGGCGTGGCAGACGGTGCCCTGGGACGAGCTCTAGTCGAGCAGCTCGATCAGCTGGGTGGCGTTGCGCTGGGCGTAGTCGCCCGCGCAGTTGTTCATCAGGACGTGGGTCTGCTGCGCCTCGTCGGCCAGGGCGCGCAGCTTCGGCGCCCACTCCCGCAGCTCCTTCTCGGAGTAGCGGTAGCCGAACTTCTCGTGGATGTCCTTGCTGGTCCACTTGTCGCTGTGGCCGTGGAAGCGCACCACGGCCAGGTCGGCGGTCGCGGCCATCAGCGGCGGCACCGAGGACTTGTGGCCCTGCGGCATGTCGACGCAGACCAGCGGCAGCTCATGGCGGCGCAGGAAACTCAGGGTCTCCTCGGCGTTGTCGCCGTCGAACCAGGAGGCGTTGCGGAACTCGAAGACCGGCCGCAGCGGCTTGCACCGGGCGGCGACCTCGCGCAGATAGTCCTTGTTGTCGCGGCGGATGCCCCACCACGGCGGGAACTGGAACAGCAGCGCGCCCAGCTTGCCCGCCTCGACCAGGGGATCCAGGGCGCTCAGGAAGCGGGTCCAGATCTCCTCGTACGTCTGCGGCGGCACGTCGCCGGGGTAGACGTTCTTCTTGTCCGTCTCCGGGCGCAGATCCTTGTAGATCGCGGACACCTTGGTGGGGTGGCCGGTCAGCATGCTGAACGCCTTGATGTTGAACGTGAAGCCGTCCGGGGTGCGTTCGGCCCACAGCCTGGTCGTCTGCTCGGCCGGCGGCCCGTAGTACGTTGCGTCGACCTCGACGATCGGGAACTGCTTGGCGTAGTACCCCAGCCGCTTCTCCGGGGTGTTCGCCGTCTGCGGATACCAGCCCGACTCGAGCAGTGTCTTGTCGGTCCACGAAGCGGTGCCGACGCGGATCTCGCCCATCACGACAAGCTATCCCCGATACGGCCGGTCCGCCGCCCGGCTGCGGGCGACGGACCGGATCAAGCCGCTGTGGTCAGCCCGCGCGCCGTTCGCGGTTGGACTTGCAGGCCACGCACGAGGTCGCCGACGGGAAGACGGCGAGCCGCTCCACCGGGATCGGCTTCGAGCAGCCCTCGCAGTTGCCGTACGTGCCGTCCTCCAGGCGCTGCATGGCGTGTTCCGCCTGCGTCCGCCGGTCGAGCAGAGTGCGGATGAGCGACGACGCCGCGTCGCGTTCCGCGGTCTTGGATCCGCTGTCGGCCTGGTCGTCACCGGCGGCGTCGCCGATCTCGACGAGCCGCAGCTTCTGGTTCTCGGCGACGGCTTCCTCGTACTCGGCCGTCAGATCGTCGAACCGGGCCCGCAGCAATTCGCGGATCTGGTCGAGCTCATCGCTGGAGCGACCCTTGGCGGTGTCGGCACCTTTACCCGTGATGACCGCACTGTTGACGAGCATGTGCTCCCCCTGCCCTTCCCTCTGCCCCTGCCGGTGGACGTCCCCCGCGCCGGCCCTTGGCGTCGCACCGTGGAGCCCGCTGATACCCACCGCCGAAGATCCCAAACGGGACCCTCGCAAAAAAGTAACCGCAGCATAACTGTCAGTGCACGTCACCGCCACGGACTGGGCGATCCAGCTTTCGCGTCGCAGCTCAGCGGGGGTGTGACGAGCGATTCATTCATGATCCGAGGACCACGGCCGGGCGCCGCGGGTCGTCGAGCCGGACCACGACATCGGCGAAGGCGGCAGGGTCGACCTCGTCGCCGTAGCGGGCGAACGCGGGCAGCGTCCAGTGCTGCTCCGGCCCGGTGCGCCGCTGCAGCGCCGCCGCTGAGAGATGCAGGTGGACGGTGACGTCGAAGGGCAGTCCGGAGCCGAGCAGCAGGGGGCCGCTGACGATCACCACGGCGTCCGGGGCGAGCTCCCGGTAGGGCTCGCGGGTGGCGCGGTCGGTGCGGGCGTCCCACAGCCTGGTCACGACGCGCCCGCTGCCGCCCGGGCCGGCCGGGTCGAGGACCTCGCGGCGCAGCCCGGCCTCGTCGAGCCAGCCGAGGTAGAACGAGTCGGGGTTGGTCCGGCCGAACTCCAAGCGCACCGAGGCGGGCCGCAGGAAGTCGTCGGTGCGTACGCGGACGGCCGGGCGGCCCCGGGCCCGCAGCGGATCGACGAGGGCGTCGGCCAGTGCCGCGGGGTCGGCGGCGTCGGCGCCGTCGATCGCGACCCGCAGCCGGCCGTCGGCCGCCGTGCCGGCCAGCCGGTCGGCCAGCTCGTCGACCAGGATCTCGATCGACACCGGACGCACCCGCACCCGGCCACTCTAGCCGGGCCCTAGTCGTGCGGCAGGACCACGATCCGGGCCTCGTCGGCCAGCCGGTAGCCGACTCCGTAGACGGTGGTGATCAGGGGCAGCTGGGTGCCCATCTTGACCCGCAGGCGGCGCACGTGCACGTCGACTGTGCGCTCGCCGGTGTGCTCGTAGCCCCAGACCGCGTTGAGCAGCTGGGTGCGGCTGAACACCCGGCGCGGGTGGTCGGCCAGGAACAGCAGCAGGTCGAACTCGAGCCGGGTCAGCGGGAGCAGCTCGCCGTCGACCAGCACCTGGCGCGACGCCGTCAGCAGCCGCACCTCGACGGTGCCGTCGTGCTGGACGACGGGCTCCGGCTCGGCGACCCGCTCGGCCCTCGGCGGCTCGACGGCCACGGAGCCCTGTCCGGCCTCGACCAGCTCACGGACGGCCTCGATGAGCCGGTGCGCCTGCGGCGGCAGCGTGTCACCGGTCAGCGGGATGTTGAGCGTGATGGTGAGGGCGGCGGGAGGCACGGGCGCGGGGGCGACGCGGCGGATCGCGGCCAGCCGGCCCGACCCCTTCGCATGTCGTCCCGTGCGTGCCGACAGGGCGGTGACCGCCATGAATCCTCCTGCGTCGAAGAATGAAAACGACGCACCCGACAACGGGCGCGAATTAATGCACGCTTAAACCGCGGTCGATATTTCCGGCCACGCGGTTGCCGGGTCAAGGTAGCATCCACACTGTGGGAAACTCGTTCCATAACCGTTGGATGCATCGTGTTTTCCCGCACTCGGAATGCGATTACCATCGCTGCGGTTAACGGCGGGCGTCCGTTTGTCTTCGGTGACAAATAAAGCGGGACGGCAGCCGATCAGAGCGCCGGCGGCGGCAGGCGCCAGCCCGGAAGCGAGGGCCAGCGTACGGTCAGCACCACCGTCTCCACGTCCCCGGCCTGCCAGGAGTGGTCCTGACCGGGGCCCCAGACGACGTAATCGCCGGGCTCGCGCAGCAGCACCGTACGATCACGCAACTCGATGTCGAAAGATCCACGGATCAGCACCAGCAGTGCCGTACGGACCTCACCGGTGGCCCACGCCACGCGCCGGTCGCCGGGCGGGTGCACGCCCCACTTCACCTCGACGTCGACGCTGTGCAACAGCTCACCCTTGGGCATGAAATGGCCGAGCAGCCAGCCCTGGTTGGCCGCGCCGTCCGGCCCGGCCCGGCCCACGTAGACGCCGTCGTGCACCGCTCACCCCCGGATAATGTGCGTGAGACATTAGCACCGTAGGCTGGCCGGCATGCCCGAGGAATTGGATGCCGAAACGATCGCCTTCGCGCACCGCATGTTCGACCTCGCGCGCTCCGGCTCGACCGAGGAGCTCTCCGGTCAGGTGGCCCACGGACTGCCGGCCAACCTGACCAACGACAAGGGTGACACGCTGCTGATTCTCGCGGCGTACCACAACCATCCGCCGACCGTCGCCATGCTGCTCGAGCGCGGCGCCGATCCGGCCCGGGTCAACGACCGCGGGCAGACCGCGCTGGCGGCCGCGGTCTTCCGCAAGAACGCCGAGAGTGTCCGGGCGCTGCTCGCCGCGGGGGCCGACCCCGCGGCCGGGAGCCCGTCGGCGATCGAGACGGCGGAGTTCTTCGAGCTGCCGGAGATGGCCGCACTGCTACGGGGAGAATGATCATGACGCTCGCCGTCGACATGCGCGAGGCGGCCGCCGCTCTGCTCGCGACCACCGAGGGCGCGCGGGCCGCTGCCGCCTTCGACGACGACCGGGCGCGCCGCTGGATCGAATACCGGCCCCGGCCGCGGCCCGGGCTCAGCCTGGTCGACCTCGGGGTCGGCGCCCGCAAGGCCGCGCACCGGCTGCTCGCCACCGCCCTGAGCCCGCCGGCGTACGCCCAGGCGATGGCGGTGCTGGCGCTGGAAGAGGTCCTCGACCGCCAGGAGGGCTGGGCCCGCGGACGGCACAGCGAGGACTACCGGGTGATCGTCTTCGGCGCGCCCGGCGACGACGAGTGGGGCTGGCGCTTCGAGGGCCATCACCTGTCGGTGAGCATGACCGTGGCCGGCGACCGGGTCTCCCCCGCCCCGGTGTTCCTGGGCGCGAACCCGGCCCGGGTGCAGACCCTCGGCCGTACGGTGCTGCGGCCGCTGGCCATCGAGGAGGACCTCGGCCACGAGCTGCTGCGGTCACTGCCCGCGGCGGCGCGCAGCCGGGCGGTGGTGGCCGACGAGGCCCCGTCCGACATCCGCTCGGCCACCCGGCCGGACAGCACCCGCCTGTCCCCCGCCGGGATCGCCCGCACCGACCTGCGGCCCGGCGAGCGGGCCCTGCTCGACCAGCTCGTCGCGGTGCACCTGGGCCGGCTGCCGGACGAGCTGGCGGCGGCCCTCGACCCGGCCGGGGGCGACGTGCACTTCGCCTGGGAGGGGCGGCCCGGCCCGGGCACCCGGCACTACTACCGGATCCAGGCCGACGACCTGCTCATCGAGTTCGACAACACCAGTAACGACGGCAACCACGCGCACAGCGTGCTGCGGCGCCCGCACGGCGAATTCGGCGGCGACATCCTCGCCGCCCACCGCGCGGACGTCCCGCACGTCTGAGCAAACGCGGTCTAACTGCTCGCGGTGAGGCGGCGGCCGACGGCCGCGATGAGCCGGTCCAGCTCGGAGCCGAACGGGTTGTCGTGCACGAGGTACGTCCACGTCGCGCTCGGGCGCACGATCTCGGCCTGCTCCGGGTGGTAGCCGTCGCTCAGGTCGAGCTCCTCGAACGTGGCGATGGTGCGGGCCTCGATCTCGGTGAAGACCTTCTGGAAGGCGGGCACCGCGGCCCGGTGGAACTCGTCGAGCGGGTCCAGCTTGCCCAGCGCCCGCAGGTGCACACCCTCGCGGACCTCGGACAGCTCGGCCAGGTGCTCGGCCCAGAGCCGGTCGAGGTGGTACAGCGCGATCGAGCGGGCGGCGTCGGAGAGCACGTCCTCGTCGATCTCCTTCGCCTTCTCCGGCGACCGTTCGAGCAGCATGATCGCGGCGACCTCGGAGGTGAGCAGCCGCTCCCGGCGCTGGGCCAGGGCCAGGCGCTGCTCCTCGATCACGACGCTGTAGCGCCAGGTGTTGCGGTGGATCTCGTGGTTGACGCCCTCGGCGACGCGCTGGGCGTGCTCGACGGCGTACTCCACCTGTTCGTCGTGCACGACGCCGTCCATGTCCATCCGCGGCGAGGACGGCAGGATGTCGCCGGCGTGCCGGGTGATCAGGTCGTCCTCGAGGCTGACGAAGAAGACCGAGCCACCCGGGTCGCCCTGCCTGCCGGCGCGACCGCGCAGCTGGTCGTCGACGCGGCGGCTGTCGTGCCGGCCACTGCCGATCACGTACAGGCCGCCCAGCTCGGCGACCTTCTCCGCGTCCTTGCCGTCGCTGCCGCCGAGGCGGATGTCAACACCGCGGCCGGCCATCTGGGTGGAGACGGTGACCGCGCCCAGGGAGCCGGCCTCGGCGATGATCGCCGCTTCCTCGTCGTCGTTCTTGGCGTTGAGCACGTTGCTCGGCACGCCGGCCGCGGCCAGCTGCTTGGCCAGCAGCTCGGAGGCCTTCACGTCGAGGGTGCCGATCAGCACCGGCCGCCCCTTGTCGTGGGCGATCTTGATCTCCTCGACCAGGGCCTCGTCGCGCATGTCGTGCGCGGAGTAGATCCGGTCCGGCTCGTCCTCGCGGATGTTGGGCGTGTTCGACGGGATGACCGCGACCTCGAGCTTGAAGTACTCCCGGAGCTGCTCGCCGACGTGCACCGCGGTGGCGGTCATGCCGCACACCGTCTCGTACAGCGCGATGTAGGCCTGGACGGTGATCGTGTCGAGGACCTCGCCCTCGGCGGTGGCGCTGAGGCCCTCCTTGGCCTCCACGGCCGCCTGCAGGCCGTCGGGCCAGCGGCGGCGCTGGGCGACCCGGCCGCGCATCTCGTCGATCAGCTCGACGCCGCCGTCGCGCACGATGTAGTCGACGTCGCGGCGCAGCAGGGCGCGTGCGTGCAGGGCCACGTTGACCGCGGAAAGCTGCTCGACCTGGTCGTCGGCGTACAGGTCGATGCCCATCTTCTTCTCCAGCGCCTCCAGACCGGCGTTGGTGAAGGCGACGCTGCGTCCGTCCTCGGCCACCTCGTAGTCCTTGCCCGGGCGCAGGTCGCGGACCAGCGCGGCGGCGTCGTGGACCGGGTCGCTCTCGGTGGAGATGCTGCCGGCCAGCACCATCGGCACCCGGGCCTCGTCGATCAGGATCGAGTCGGCCTCGTCGACGACGGCCGTGGCCAACTTGCGCTGCACGCGGTCGGCGAGGTCGGTGACGAGCTGGTCGCGCAGGTAGTCGAAGCCGGCCTCGCTGACCGAGACGTAGGTGACGTCCGCGGCGTACGCCTCGCGGCGCTCCTCGTGGGTGGAGGCCTCGGTAACCCAGCCGACCGTCAGGCCCAGCAGCTTGTAGACCGGCTCCATCCAGGTGGCGTCACGGCGGGCCAGGTAGTCGTTGACCGTGAGCACGTGTACCGGGCCGTTGCCCCGCCGCACGTGGCCGTACGCGGCGATGGTCGCGGTCAGGGTCTTGCCCTCACCGGTGGCCATCTCGGCGACCTTGCCGGACAGCAGCGCCATCGCGCCGACCAGCTGGACGTCGTACGGCCGCTGCTCGAGGGCGCGCCAGGCGGCCTCCCGGCCGACCGCGCAGATCTCGGTGTAGTCGTCCGCCGCGGCAGCGGCCTCGGTCAGCGCGGCGTCGTCGAGCTCACGCAGCGCCTCCTCACGGGCTTCGATGGCCGGCAGCCGGCGCTCGAGCGGCGCCAGATCGACCGTGGTGCCCGGACGCTGCAGGAACTTACGGAACCGGTTCTTGAACCGCTGCGACACACCCATGGGCGGTTACGGTACTTCACTTACCTTGAAACGTGGTGCCGACTCCCGGCTGTTTCGCCCTGGGCTCATGTAACTAACGTGCATGAGTTTTCCGCCGCGGGTGGGCTCAGCTGACCAGCAACTGGTGCGTGGCGAGCTCGCGATAGAGCGGGCTGGTCTCCAGCAGCTGCTCGTGCGGGCCGACGGCGACGACCCGGCCCGCCTCCAGCACCACGATCAGATCGCTGTCGACCACGGTGCTGAGCCGGTGCGCGACGACGATCAGGGTGCGCCGGAAGGACGCCGCCGCGATCGCCTCACGCAGCGACGCCTCGTTGCGGGCGTCGAGATTGCTGGTCGGCTCGTCGAGCAGCAGGATCGGGGCGTCGGCCAGCAGCGTGCGGGCGATCGCCAGGCGCTGGCGCTCACCGCCGGAGAGCAGCACGCCGCCCTCACCGACCTGCACGTCCAGGCCCTCGGGGGTACGGGTCGCCAGCGCACCGAGATTGACCTGCTCCAGCGCGGCCAGCAGACGCTGCTCGCCGGCACCGGGCGCGGTGAGCAGCAGGTTGTCGCGCAGGGTGCCGGCCAGCACCGGGGCCTCCTGCTCGACGTAGCCGAGCCGGCGGCGCAGCGCGTCCCGCGGCAGCTGCCGGATGTCGGTGCCGTCGACGCGGATCGTGCCGGCCGTGGGCTCGTAGAAGCGCTCGATGAGAGCGAGCACCGTGGACTTGCCCGCGCCGGACGGCCCGACCAGCGCGATCCGGCTGCCGGCCGGCACGGTGAAGGAGACGTCGCGCAGCACCTCGGTCCCGCCGGGATAACCGAAGCTGACGTTCTCCAGCACGACGGCCGGCTCGCCGTCGCGCTCGGGCCCGGCCGGCGCCGGGCTGTCGCCGGCCGTCTCCGACGGCAGGTCCAGGACCTCCTCGATGCGCTGCAGGGCGCCGAGGCCGGTCTGCAGCTGGGTGTACGCGTTGAGCGCCTGACCCAGCGGCAGCACCAGGAAGAAGAGGAACAGCACGAACGCCACCAGGTCGCCGACGCTGATCGCCCCGGACGCCACGCGGGCCCCGCCGACGCCCAGCACCAGCAGGAACGCCCCCTGGGTGGCCGCCGCGGAGGCCGGCCCGATCAGTGCGCGCAGCCGGGCCACCCGCATGCCCGCCTCGTACGCCTCCGTGGCGCTGCGGGTGACCGTCTCGGCCTCCCGCTGCTCGGCGCCGCTGGCCCGGATGGTGCGCGCCGCCGAGATGGCCCGCTCGACGGCCGAGGTCATCTCGCCGAGCCGCGCCTGCGTCAGCTCGGACAGCCCGCGCACGCGGCGCGAGACCGAGATGGCGACGGCCATCCCGACGGCGAGCCCGCACAGGGCGACGCCGAGCAGCAGCGGGTCGAGCACGGCCATGGCGACGGTCGCGCCGATCACCATGACCGTGCCGGTGACGATCTCGAACAACCCGGAGGTCACCACGGCGCGCAGCAGAGTGGTGTCGGCACCGACCCGCGACAGCAGGTCACCGGTGCGACGGCTGTCGTACTCCGTGATCGGCAGGCGCAACAGGTGCCGGGCCAGCCGGCGGCGGGTGGTCAGCACCAGCCCCTCGGCGGTGCGCTGCAGCAGGTAGTCCCGCAGGCCGCCGAGGGCCGCCCCGGTCAGCAGCAGGGCGATCAGCAGAGCCACCACCCCGCCGATCGGCCGCGCGGCGCCGATGCCGTCGAGCACCGAGCGGACCAGGACCGGCTGCACGAGCGCGGTGACCGCGGTGACCAGGGAGAGCCCGCCCACCACGGCCAGCGTGCCGCGATGCTCGCGAAGGTAGGGCAGCAGTGCGGGCAGTCCCACTCTCCGCACGGCCATGCGCCGAGCGTAGCCGTGCCCCGCCCGCACCGGATGGTGTCGCTCAGCACTCTCTCAGCAGGCCAGTACCGCCTGGAGTTCCTGGCGGCGGCGGGCGGCCAGGTCGTCGAGGAACTGTGGCGCCTCGTCGAAGGGCACCACAGCCGAGACGAGGTGCTTACGGATCAGGTCGCCGTCGGCGCGCAGCAGGTCGATCGTCGCGGCCGAGAGGCGTTCGCGGTCCCAGGTCGGCGCCAGGCCGCGGGGCACCCGGCCGATCTGGGCGCAGCGCAGCCCCAGCCCGTTGTGGTGGAACTCCTCGCCGAGCCGGACCTCGTCCGCGCCGCCCTGGTAGAAGGCCAGGTCGATCACCGTGCCCTGGGGGCGCAGCAACCGCAGGGCGAGCTGCAGCGCCGAGGCCTGGCCACGGCACTGGAAGACGAGGTCGGCGCCGCGGTCGTCCGCGGTGTGCCGCCAGGCGGTCTTCAGGGTGACCGCGGGGTCGCCGTCCTCGGGGTCCAGGGTGTCGAGGCCGAGTGCGGCGGCGACCGCGCGCCGCTGCGGCGTCGGGTCGAGCACGACCACGGAGGCCGCGCCGTGGGCCCGGGCGAACAGGGCCGTCAGCAGGCCGACCACCCCGGCCCCGGTGACCGCGACGCGGCGGCCGGCCACGCCGTCGCCGAGGCCGCGGACCGCGGTGCCGTACAGGTCGGCGGCGGCGTGCAGCAGGCCGTTGGCGCAGATCGGGCCCATGTGCGCGACGTAGATGCCCAGCATGGGATCGAGGTCGGCGGGCAGCGGCACGACCCGGTCGCGCAGCGGATCGCCGGTGTAGCCGGTGCGGTGCCCGTAGGTCATCGCCACGACAGTGCCCTCGGCGACCGCCGGCGTGCGGCTCTGCTCGACCCGGGCCACCTCCATGTAGCCGAGCCGGGTCACCGGGAACGGCTGCTCGACCGGGCCGCCGAACAGGCCCAGGACCGGGTCGAAGCCGTGGTGCAGGGCCGGGTTGGTGCCCTTGACGTAGCTCAGCTCAGTGCCCGCCGACACCCCGCTGAACAGGGTCGCGACCCGGAACTGCCCGTCGGCGAGCGGAGCGACCGGCTCCTCGGCGACCTCCAGCCGGCCGGGGGCGGCCACGATGATGTTGCGGTCAGACATGCGAGACCTCCGCGCTGCGGGGGGTGACGGCCCGGCCGGTGGCCGCGGACTCGGCGACGGCCAGGGCCACGGCATGGGTACGCAGCGCCTCGGCGTACGACACCCGGATGTCGTCGCCGTCTCCCCGGACGGCGTCGATGAACGCCCGGTCCACGGCGATGCGCGCGCTCTCCGGGTCGCTGTCCACTGTGCGCGGTCCGTCGGCGTCGCGGACCACGAGCCCGGTCTCGGTCACCGCCAGGGCCAGCCCGTCGGCGTAGACCTCCAGGCCCGCCCGCTCCTTCCAGCCCAGCACGCAGGTCGCGGCCAGGGTCCCCACGGCCCCGCTGGCGAAGCGCAGCGTGGCGGCGGTGGCGCCGTCCACATCCGCCCCGTCGACCGGTGGCGGTGTGCCGTTTCCCACAGCGGTCACCTCAGTGACCTCGCCGGCCAGGTGGCGGGCCAGGTCGAGCACGTGGGCGGCCTGCTCGACCACCGGGCCACCGGACCGGTCCTGGTGCGGCCACCAGGACACCGGCGGCACTTTGTCCAGCCACGCCCCGGTCACCAGCCGGACCGGGCGGTCCTCCAGCAGGGCACGCGCTTGTTCGACAATGGCCAGATATCGCCAATGGTGACCGACTGCTGTCAATACCTGACGCTTAGCGGTGAGGGCAGCGATTTCGGTAGCCGTATCCCAATCAAGTGAAATAGGCTTTTCCACGAACAACGGCAGGCCCGCGGCCACCACCGCGCGCTCCGCGTCGCCGTGCGCGAACGGCGGCACACACACATAAGCCGCATCGACTCCGGCACTCAGGAGCGCTTCGACATCCGGATGAACCCGGGCGCCGTGCGCGTCGGCAAGGCTCTGCGCCGCCGCCGGAACGACGTCGGTCACGCCCACTACCTGTACTCCCGGTAGTCCGGACAACACTCTGGCGTGCCGTTGCGCGACACCGCCGGCGCCGATGATTCCCACTTTTGTCCCGGCCATGAGCCCTCCCCGATCCTCGACACCGTGCTGCGGCCCTTCGACTTCTCCGCCCCGGCAAATGTGAAACGTCAGGTCTGCCCGCGGATCCGGACATCCAGCTGTTACCCGCCGGCAAGATTGGAAGCGGCCGGTCATGGGAAAGTTCCGCGCTTCGCTGTTGATCGTCAACTGGGGGGTGTGCCCATGCGGCATTCGCACACGAACGTTGCACCGACCGCGTCACCCATCGTGGAGGCCTGGGCGGCCTACCGGACCGGAAATGCCACACAATGGTCATCCCGGCAACTGGCCCGCGCCAAGAAGGGCACCCGCGTCAGCGTGGTGATCCCGGCGCGCAATGAGGAGGCGACGGTCGGCGCGATCGTGTCGACCATCCATGAGCACCTGAGCGTCGAGGTGCCGCTGGTCGACGAGATCCTGGTGGTGGACTCCCGGTCCACCGACGCGACCGCCCTGGTGGCGCGCGCGGCGGGCGCCCGGGTGGTGCACCAGGACGACGTGACCCGCGGCCTGCCCCGGATGGAGGGCAAGGGCGACGCGCTCTGGGCCGGCCTCGCGGCCAGCACCGGTGACGTGGTCGCCTTCGTCGACGGTGATCTGCGCGACTTCTCCCCGCACTTCGTGACCGGCCTGCTCGGGCCGCTGCTCACCGATCCGTCGGTCGAGTTCGTGAAGGGCTTCTACCACCGCCCGCTGGTCAGCAGCACCGGCGTCGAGACCGACGGCGGCGGCCGGGTCACCGAGCTCGCCGCCCGGCCGCTGATCAACCTGTTCTGGCCGGACCTGGCCGGCGTGGTCCAGCCCCTGGCCGGCGAGTACGCGGGCCGCCGCACGACCCTGGAGCGGATCCCGTTCGTCTCCGGGTACGGCGTCGAGATCGCGATGCTGATCGACCTGCTGGACCTGGTCGGCCTGGACGCGCTCGCCCAGGTCGACCTCGGCGAGCGGTTCCACCGCCACCAGGGCACCGAGGCGCTGGGCCGGATGTCGGCCCAGATCATGGTGACCGCGTGGTCCCGGCTGCACCGCCGTGGCCTGGTCACCGACCCGCTGCCGCCCTCGACGCTGCTCACCCAGTTCCGCCGCGGCGGCGCCGACGCCCTGCCGCACCTGGACCGCGAGATCGTGCTCAGCGAGGTGGGCGTCACGGAACGGCCGCCGCTGAAGACGGTGGCGCGCAGGTCGGTGCCGGCCGCATGAAGGTCCTGATGAACGCCGGGCCGTGGCTCCCGGTCCCCCCGAACGGCTACGGCGGCATCGAGAACGTCATCGCCACCCTGGTGCCCGAGCTGCGCCGGCTCGGGGTCGAGGTCGTACTGGCCACCGTGGCGGAGAGCACGCTCGCGGTGGACGAGCAGCTGTCGGTCTTCGGCACCGGCCAGTTCGGTCTGCTGCAACGGCCGTACAACCAGGTGTGCGGCATCGTGCCCGCGCACCTGCACGCCGTGCGGCGCCGGCTCGCCGAGGGCGACATCGACCTGGTGCACGACCACGTCGAGGCGGCCGGGCTGGCCACCCTGGCCGCGCTGGGCCCGGACTCCCCGCCCGGCCTGCACACCCTGCACTGGGATCTGGCCAAGCACCCCGAGCTCTACGGCACCTTCGACGGCGGCGACCGGGTCCGGGTCAACGGCGTCTCGGCGAACCAGCTGACCCACGCCCCGGCCGCGCTGCGGGCGCACGCCGTCGGCCACGTGCACCTCGCGACGCCGCTGGCGGACGGGGCGGATCTGCGCGCGCCGGTCGCCAAGGAGGACTACGCGGTCGTGCTGGGCCGGATCAATCCCGGCAAGGGCCAGGACCTGGCGGCCCGGCTCGCGCACAGTGCCGGCTTCGACCTCGTGCTGGCCGGGCCCGTGGGGCCGTACCACCGGCCCGAGGATCTCGCCGCGGCCGGCCCGGCGGCGGCGCAGAATCCCGATGTCCGGTTCTGGCAGGAGCAGGTCGCCCCGCACGTCGACGGTGACCGGGTCCGCTGGGTCGGCACGGTGACCGGGCAGGACCGGGACGACCTGGTCGCGCGCGCCCGGGTCGCGCTCTTCCCGCTGCGCTGGGAGGAGCCCGGCGGTACGGCGGTGGTCGAGTCGCTCGCGCTGGGCACCCCGGTGATCGGCATCGCCCGCGGCTGCCTGCCCGAGCTCATCGAGCACGGCCGGACCGGTCTGCTGACCTCCGACGAGGAGGAGCTCGGCGAGCTCGTGGCAGCCGCCGGCACGATCGCCGAGGCCGCCTGCCGGGAGGAGGCCGCCCGCCGGTTCACCCCGGCGGTGATGGCATCGCAGTACCTGGGCCTCTACGAACGGGTACGGGACGGGGCCGCCGTCGGGGTGTGATGCCGCTCCTTGCGTTTGCCCCGGTGGGTTCGCGGGCACTGATCGCGAACGACGCGACGGACACGACGCGTCGGTAGAGGGGGGCGGATGACGAGCCAGCTGGTCTGCCGGCCGGAGCAGCACCTCCCGGTGGCGATCCTGCGGGTCAGCGGCGTGCTGGACGCGATGACCAAGGGCGCGCTGGAGCACGGGATCTCCCATGCGCTGTCGGCCCAGCCCGAGGCCCTGCTCCTCGACGTCGCCGCTCTCGAGATCCCCGATCCCGCCGCGCTGGACGTGCTGAGCACGGTGGTGTGCCGGACGGCCGACTGGCCGGCGGTACCCATCGTGCTCTGCGGCGCCGGGCCCGACACGGCCCGGACCATCGCCGCCTGGCCCGACTGCGCCGCGGTCAGCACCGCGGCCAACTGCGCCGACGCGCTGACCGACACCAAGGAAGAACCCGAGCCCCGGCGGATCCGGGTCCGGCTGCGGCCGGTCCCGGACGCCTGCCGGCAGGTACGCCAGCTGGTGACCCAGGCCTGCACCTCGTGGCACCGCCGCGAGCTCGCGGGCACCGCCGCGCTGGTCGCCACCGAGCTGGTCGCCAACGTGGTCCGGCACGCGCACACCACCATGGAGTTCACGGTCGGGCTGCGCGACGGGCGGGTGTGCCTGACCGTCCGTGACGGCAGCCGGACGCTCCCCCGGCCCAAGGCACCCGGGATCGGCGACGCCGGTGGCCGTGGCCTGCAACTCGTCCGGGAGCTGACCGACGCCTGGGGAGTCCTGCCGGTCTCCGACGGTAAGGTGGTGTGGACCCATCTGACGGCGGGAGCGGCAGCGTGACGGCCAGGCACCGGGACGTGATCGCAGTCGGCGCGTCCGCCGGCGGAGTCGAGTCCCTCCGCGCTCTGGTCGCCGGTCTGCCACCGGACCTCCCGGCCTCGGTCCTCGTGGTCCTGCACCTGCCCCGCGATGCGCCCAGCGCCCTGCCCTCGATCCTGGACCGCAGCGGCCCGCTGCCCGTGGCCGGGGTCTTCGAAGGTGAGCGCATCCGGCCCGGCCGCATCTACGTCGCGCCCATCGACCACCACCTGCTGCTGCTCGACGGGCACCTGCGGCTGTCTCACGGCCCGGCCGAGAACGGGCACCGCCCGGCCATCGACCCCCTGTTCCGCTCCGTCGCCCGCGCCGCCGGCCCGCGCGGCATCGGCGTCGTGCTCTCCGGTTCCCGCGACGACGGCGCGGCCGGCCTCACCAGCATCGTGGCGCGCGGCGGCCTGGCCGTGGTGCAGGATCCGGCCGAGGCGCTGTATTCGTCCATGCCGCTCGCCGCCCTCGCCCGGACTGCCACCGAGCACGTCGCACCCGCCGCCAAGCTCGGCGGCCTCCTCGCGGAGCTGACAGCCATGCCCCTGCCCGACGAGCCACGGCTGCCCGCCGATGAGCTGCTCGACAGCGAGGTGGCGATGTCCGACCTGGCCGCGGTCACGACCGACCGGTTCGCCCCGCCGGCCGGCTTCGGCTGTCCTGCCTGCGGCGGCGGGCTGTTCCAGATCGACGACGGACCGGTCCCGCGCTACCGGTGCCGGATAGGTCATGCCTGGTCGCCGGAGAGCCTGCTGGACGAGCAGGCCATCGCGCTCGAAGGTGCGCTGTGGATGGCGCTGCGGGCGCTGGAGGAGAAGTCCGAGCTGAGCCGGCGGATGGCCGCCAACGGAGCCCACCGGCGGGCCGGCACCGGGGCCCGCTTCGACAACATCGCCGCCGACGCCGACGCGGCCGGTGCCACGATCCGCCGGCTGATCGCGCGGCTCGGAGCGATGCCGGAACGCGGGCCCGACACGGCGGCACCGGGCGAACATCCGGACGAGTCGCCCTCCGACGTGCGGTAGCGTCGCCGCGCAACCATGTGACGGAAGGCGACCATGATCCCCACCGACCCGGACTTCGAGGCGCTGCTGGTCCACCTCAAGGAGTCCCGGGGTTTCGACTTCACCGGCTACAAGCGGTCCAGTCTGATGCGCCGGGTGGACCGCCGCATGGCGCAGGTCGGCATCAGCGGCTACCAGGACTACGCCGACCACCTGCAGGTCCATCCGGACGAGTTCACGGACCTGTTCAACACCATCCTGATCAACGTCACCGGCTTCTTCCGCGATCCGGAGGCCTGGGAATACCTGCGCGCCGAGATGCTCGAGCCGCTGGTGACGGCCCGGGCGCCGGAAGCGCCGATCCGGATCTGGTCGGCCGGCTGCGCCTCCGGCGAGGAGGCGTACACGCTGGCGATCGTGCTGGCCGAGACGATCGGCATCGATGCCCTCCGCGAGCGGGTCAAGATCTACGCCACCGACGTGGACGAGGAGCAGCTCGCCGAGGCCCGGCAGGCGACCTATGGCGAGCAGGCGCTGCAGGCGGTCCCGCCCGAGCTGAGGCCGAAGTACTTCGAACGGGCCGGCGACCGCTTCACCTTCCGCAAGGACCTGCGGCGCTCGGTCATCTTCGGGCGCAACGACCTGGTCCAGGACGCGCCGATCTCCCGCATCGACCTGCTGGCCTGCCGCAACACCCTGATGTACTTCAACGCCGAGACGCAGACCAAGATCCTTTCGCGCTTCCACTTCGCCCTCGCCGACGGCGGCATCCTGATGCTGGGCAAGGCCGAGATGCTGCTCAGCCACGGCAGCATCTTCACCCCGGTGGACCTCAAGCGCCGGATCTTCCGCCGCGTGCCCCGCGCTCTTCACCAGAACGCCGTCTTCGGCGAGCAGCTGCCGGCCACCGCGAACCATGTTCTCGGTCTCGACCAGCTGCGCATCGAGGCCTTCGCCGCCAGCCCGGTGGCTCAGCTCGGGCTCACCGCCGACGGCCTGGTGGCACTGGCCAACAACCGGCTGGACCGTCTCTTCGGGGTGTCGTCGCGGGACATCGGCCGGCCGTTCCGCGACCTCGACCTGTCGTACCGGCCGGTGGAACTGCGCCGCTACACCGAGCAGGCCCAGGTCGAGCGCCGCACGCTGCGGGTCTCCGACGTCGAGTACGTGCGCAACGGCGAGATGATCCACCTCGAGGTCCAGATCAGCCCGCTGACGGCGGCCGACGGCAGCCTGCTCGGGGTCAACATCGTCTTCAACGACGTCACCGCGGCGCGGCGCCTGCAGGACGACCTGGAGCAGGCGCATCAGCAGCTCGAGGCCGCCTACGAGGAGCTGCAGTCCACCAACGAGGAACTGGAGACCACCAACGAGGAGCTCCAGTCGACGGTCGAGGAGCTGGAGACCACGAACGAGGAGCTGCAGTCCACCAACGAGGAACTGGAGACGATGAACGAGGAGCTCCAGTCCACCAACGAGGAGCTGCAGAACATCAACGACCAGCTGCGGGTCAGCACCACGCAGCTCGACGACGCGAACGCGTTCCTGGAGACCGTGCTGGCCAGCCTGCGCGCCGGGGTCGCCGTCGTCGACAGCGAGCTGCGGATCCGGGTGTGGAACCGGCGGGCGGAGGACCTCTGGGGGCTGCGCTCGCACGAGGTGGTCGGCAAGCACTTCCTCAATCTGGACATCGGGCTGCCGTTCGAGCAGCTCCGGCCGCTGCTGCGCGGAGTGCTCGGCGCTCAGGGCGTCCCGGCGGAGCTCTCGGTCGAGGCGATCAACCGGCGGGGCCGGCCGGTCACCGTACGGGTGGCCGCGACCCCGCTCGCAACCGCGGATGCCGGACCGGACGACCACGGCGCCATCATCGTGATGGAGGCGGACGCGATGCTCGGCGTAACGGCCGACACCGTTTGAGACTGGATGCATCGGGTATCCAGCGTCACCCGGGACCGAAATCGGGAGGTCGGTAGCAGTGTCTGTCGACTGCACCGTGAGCGACGACGGGCGCCGCCTGATCGCGGAGCTGTCCGGCGCCCTCGGCCTCGGCGACGTCGCCGACCTGCGGGTGAAGCTGCTCAAATGCCTGGCCGAGCAGCCCGAGGCGCTGCTGATCGACCTGTCCGCCCTGACGCTGACGGACCCGCTGGCCCTGCACGTCTTCGTCGCCGTGCGCCGGCAGGCCGCCCGCTGGCCCGGCATCCCGTTCCTGCTGTGCGCCGCCGAGCCCTACACCGGCAACCTGCTGCGCGGCGCGGCATACCGGACCGTGCCCCGCTTCCCCACCCTCCAGGCGGCCCGCGAGCACGCCGGGCTGGAACGGCACACGCTGTCCGTGCTCAGCGACGAGCTGCTGCCGATCTCGGGCGCGGCCCGGCAGGCCCGCAACGTGGCCACCGACGCGTGCTTGCGCTGGGACCTGCCCGACCTGCTGGCCCCGGCCAGCCTGGTGGCCAGTGAGCTGGTCAGCAACGTGGTCGATCACGCGCACACGATGATGACGCTGCGGGTGACCCTGCGGCCGCGGTTCCTGCACATCGCGGTCCGCGACGGCGTCGCAGGCGAGCCGCTCCGGCGGGTCAACGAGGGCGCCGCCTCGATGCGGGGGCGGGGGTTGCTGCTCGTGGAGGCCACCGCGCACTCGTGGGGCTGGCTGCCGACCGACAACGGCAAGGTCGTCTGGGCGTCGCTGCAGGTCAGCTGACGCCCCGCGCCCGATTCAGTGGCGGTCGGTGGCGAGCAGGTTGTGCAGGCCGGAGACGGCGAGGATGCGCGACACGTAGGGCTGGGCGCCGGTCAAGGACAGCGGGACCTCGGCCACCGCGGCCGCGGATGCGGCGTCGACCAGGGCCGCCACGCCGGCGGCGTCCACGAGGGGCACGGCGGTCAGGTCGACCACCAGCCGGTCGGCGCCGACGGTGGCGACGGCGTGGCGCAGGCCCGTCCGCAGCCGGCCGGCCGTGTCGCGGTCGACCTCGCCGCGGATCCGCATTGCCAGGACACCGTCCTCGCGGGTGACGGTGATCTGCATGCCGTGGCCGTCGGACGGCGCGCTCGCCCCTTCCCAGCGGGGCAGCGTGTCGCTGAGCATGGCCTCGCGCAGCCAGCCCAGCGCCCGGCTGAGCAGCCGCGACACGTGCATCTGCGAGATGCCCAGCTCGGCCGCGATCTCCGCCTGGGTGCGGTTGCCGTAGAAGCGCATCGCCAGCATCTGGCGCTCGCGGGCCGGAAGCCGCAACAGCAGCCCGGCCACGGTGATCTTGTCGTCGACCGCCTCCAGCTCGGCGTCCATCCCGCCGATCAGGTCACCGAACTCCGCCGCGCCGTCCACCCCGGCCGGCGCGTTCAGCGAGGCCGGCGAATAGCCGGCGGAGGACTCCAGCGCGTCCAGCACCGCGGACTCCGACAACCGCAGGTGTGCGGCGAGCTCAGCCGGAGTGGGCCGGCGGGACAGCTCGGTGGTCAGCACCATCGTGGCGTGCCCGACCTCCAGGCTCAGGTCCTGGACCCGGCGGGGCACGTGCACACCCCAGGTCCGGTCACGGAAGTGCCGCTTGATCTCACCGGAGATCGTGATGACCGCGTACGCCGTGAAGGAGCCCCGCTGCGGGTCGTACCGGTCGACGGCCTTGATCAGGCCGAGCCGCGCCACCTGCTCGAGGTCTTCGAGAGCCTCGCCGCGGCCGCGGTAGCGGCGGGCCATCCGGCCGGCGAACGGCAGGCAGAGCGCGACGAACTCCTCCCGCAACTGCTCGCGGGTGGCGGCGTCGGCCGACTCGAGACGCTCCGCATAGCCGGTGGCGGCCAGATCCAGGTCTTCGAGCACGCGCTCACCGGACAGCTGCACGTAGTCAGGCGAAGACATGCATCCTCCTAGATCACGCATCACTGGGCGATCTCGACACGCGAAACGCTGATTGTGACCCCGGGCGCGCGAAGGCCCGATGCCGGTCCGAGCCGATCATGAGACCCCCAGGACCGACTCCTCCGGCCACGGTACTGCCCGACCCGATTCATGCCGAAACACAATCCACCGATAGGAGTTGCTGATTGTCCACCCGATCATGCCCAGGTCGTCCGTGATCAGCCGTTGTGGTGTCCCCCGGGCTGGTCCGCGGCCGGATCGGGCCGGGCGGGCGCGTCCGGGCGGCGCGGGAGGCCACTCGGCGCGTCCTCGGGCGCCGCGCTCGCCGGAGCCTCGGCCGCCGCGGCGGGCCAGGCGGCCGGAGCCTGCGGAGCGGCACCCCGCGCGGGCAGTCCCGAGGGTGTGTCAGGGGGTGCGGGAGGGCGGTTGAGCTGCCCCATCTGCGGGGGCTCCAGGGGTGGGCGGGTGGTGCGGGCGGCCGGTTCCGGGCGGCTCAGGCCCGACGGGCTGCCGGGCTGGGGGGTGGCTTCCTGGGCGCTCGGGTGCGGTGGCTGGGTCGGCGCGGCGCCCAGCGGGGCCGGGCCGGCGGTCTGGGCCGGCGCCGGTCCCTGGGGCGTGGATCGATGCGGCTGCGGAGCTCCGGGGGCCTGAGGGCCGTTCGCCTGATCCCGGGGGGCGGCGGGCGGCTGGGCGGGGGTCGCCGTCGGGGCTGCGGGGTCGAAGGGGCGGTTGAGCTGGCCCATCTGCGGGGGTTCCAGTGGGGGGCGGTTGGACTGGCGGGGCTGGGCTGCGGGGTAGGACGGCCTGGCCGGGGCGGCTGGCTGGCCGCTCGGCGGATGGGGGCCGGACTGCTGGTCGCCGGGCCGGGCCGGGCCCGGCTGCTGGACCCCGAGCCCGCCCAGACCCGGCTGCTGGACGCCCGGCCCGCCTGGACCGGACTGCTGGCCACTTGACCCGCCCGGGCCCGGCTGCTGGACACCCGGCCCGCCTGGACCGGACTGCTGGCCGCTCGGTGGGACCGTGCCGGGCTGGTGGGCAGCCGGCGCGCTCAGGCCGGGCTGCTGGTTGGTCGGCTGGGTCTGGCCTGCCGGCGGGGCTCCCCACTGCTGGCCCGGCCCGGCCGGGTGGGGCTGCTGGGCGACGGCGGGGTTGGCCGGTTGGTGCGGACCGCCGGGCTCATTGAGGCTGCCCTGGAGAGGAGTTCCTACCGGGGCGCTCTGCTGGCCGGCGGCCGGGTTGGCTGGGCCGTCCGACGAGGCGGCGGGCCGGGTGCGGTCGTCGTCGCGGGTGAAAGGCGATGAGGTGCTGGTGGCGGGGTTGTGGTGCGGGGCGGGGTGGTTGGTCGGGCCGGGCTGGGGTGCCTCGGTGGGGCGGCCGGTCTGGTTCTGGTGCGAGGAGGCGTCCAGGTCTCCGCTCCATCCCGCGGCGGGCTGGGGGGTCGAGTCCGGCCGCGGGGAGCTGCTGGTGCCGGGCTGGTGCCGGGCCGTGCCGTTGGCGTTGCTCGGCGGGGTGGCCGGATCGGGCGTGCGGGCCGACGAAGTGAAGCGGGGTGCGTCCAGTGGGCGGTTCTGCTGGACGAACAGCGGTGGCCCCAGCAGCAGAGGGTCCACGTCCGGGGCCGCGCGGGCCGGCTCGGGTGTCTGGCCGGCCGCAGCGGGTCGTGCGGGGCCGGCCTGTCCGGCATCTTGCTCGGCGGGCGTGGAGAGGCCGCCTTCCGTGCGCCTCATCCCCGGCTGGTTCACGTCCGGGCGGCCTGCTGGTGGAAGGCCGGCAGGGAGCTGCCCCGCGTCCTGGGAGTTCTCGCTCAGCCGGGCGGCATCCGGAACACCAGCGTCCGGGCCGCTCAGGTCGGGACCGCCTGCGTCCGGGCCACCCGCGTCCGGGCGACCGGGCGTGAGGCCGCCGGGATCGGCATCGCGGTCGAGCGACGGTCGAGCAGCTTGCGCATGGCTGAAGAAGGACTGCGCGGATGAAGCTTGGCCGAACGGTGCTCGACCAGCAGACGGTTGACCCGCGGAAGGGTCCGTCGAGAAGGACTGCGTCTGCGAGAGATCAGCTGAGGGCTCGGCCGGCGAAGGCGGGCCGAACGCTTCCGGCCCGGGTGGGACAAGTCCGGGCGGCGTCATACCGGGCGAGTCCGGTCCGGATGGCGGCGGCGTCGGCGTGACCGGTCCGGCACCAGGCGAGCGGGGCTCCACCGGACCCGGCGTAGCGGAGGCCGACGCGACGCCGATCGCCGGGCCCATCGCGGGACCGCCCGGCTGCGGGCTCATCGGCTCGCGCGGCACGTCGAACACCGGCGGCGTCACCGGCTGGGGGCCTGAGCGGTGAGCCGGCTCCGGAAGCGGCTCCGTCGGCGCGGTGAAGGCCATCGGCGGGTGCGCCACCCCGACCGCGGGGGCCGGCTGCTCGGCGTCCCCCCTCAAACCCAGCGGTGATGCTCCTCGGCCCTGCTCTCGTGCCGCTTCCACCAGGCCGGACGATTCCGCGAGGCCCGCCGCCGCCACGACCTCCGCGGCGGCGCGGCCGGCCGTGCAGGGCAGGGGTTCGCCGCAGACCGGGCAGACGGTCATGCCCTCGTGGGGGCCCAGGCCGCCCGCGTGGGTCTGCACCATCTCCCACGCCGTCCGCGCGAGCACACTGTCTGGATTCACGTACTTCATGCCGATCAGCGCCATGCCGTCCCACCCCCGTGATTCGCCCGCGACAGGCGTTCGGTTCCAAGTTCACCGTGTCCTGGACCGCGCCGTGACCGTTTCGGCCAATCGGTAGACGGACGGCGGACACCCCCGTGGCGTGCGGTGTTTCGTGGCGGCGCCGCCGGGCATGTCCACCGCCATGAGCGGATCGGTGGACGATGGCGGCGCGACCGTGATCCCGTACGAGGACGGGCCCCTGCTGCTGCGGGGCAATTTCACGCTCCGCACCCCCGACGGCGACGTCATCGATCCCGGCCGGGGCACCGTCGCGCTCTGCCGTTGCGGCAAGTCCGCGATCAAGCCGTTCTGCGACGGCACGCACAAGGCCATCGGCTTCCGGGCCGGCGTGGGCCGCGAGAGCGCCGCCCCCCGCAGCACCGCCGACGACGCCTGACCGCTCACGCCCTCGGGAGCGGCCGGCGCCGGGTCATCCGCGCAGGGAGGTCTCCCCCGCCGACCAGCGGCCGAGGACGTACTCCGCCCACTTCTCCTCCAGCATGAGCACGCACCGGGCCCCGAAGAGCACGTCGCCCGCCGACTCCGGCTCGGCCTTGCAGAACGAGCCGCACATGTCGTACGCGGCGATCTGCTCGTGCACCGCGTCGGCCTCCACGTGCTCGTCGTAGAAACGGGTCCCGTCCGCGTCGCCGCCCAGCCGGCGCAGGCCGTTGCCGTACGCGCGGTTCGGGCCGGTCGAGGTCATCTCGTACGCGGCCAGGTGGCCCAGCAGCGCCCCGCGCCACCGGCGGTGCAGGCCGAACAGCGACATGAGGTTGTTGTTGGCCAGGGTCACCGCCGGGACCACGTCGACGTAGGCCCCGTACTCGGTGTCCAGGCCGAGCGCGGTCATCGTGCTGCGGAACATCTCCTGGTGCATGCGGTCGGCGACGCCGCCGCCGTACTCGTCGATCTGGATCTCGATGAGCGCGGCCTTGGCCTTGCCGCCCAGCCGGGGGATCGCGAAGGTGTGCGGGTCGGCCTCTCGCAGGTGGTAGATCGAGCGGTGCGTGGCGAACTCCTTGAACTGCTCCAGGGTCGCCCGGCCGCGCAGGTAGCCCGACAGCGACGGGCCACTGTTGTCGGAGGTCAGGGCGATGAGCGTGCGGGGCACGTCGTCGGCGGGCGCCGGGTCGCCGACGAGCTCGCGCAGGTCGGCCTCGAAGCGGGCCTCCAGGCGCGCGCGCAGCGCCAGCAGCCCGGGATGCCATTCCCACTGGTCGTCGACGCCGTCCCAGCCGCGGTAGTGCAGCTCGTAGAGCACGAACAGCGTCAGGTGCAGGTCCTCGTGGCTGACGTCGCCCGGGTCGAGCGTGAAGTCGTACGGCGAGCGCGCGAGGGCGTCGATGACAGCGGCCGAGAGCGGTCCGCGGGCAGAGGGCATCTTCATGCAGCACGTCCTAATGGGCAAGCGGGATTGAGGGATGCCCGATAGGACCGGCACCAAACGAGAGATCAGCAACCGGTGACGCGTGATCAGCAATTCACTCACTGTGTTGAACAGGTAGCTCTCCGTACGATCGAGGGAAATGCATCTCCCATCCTTGGAGATATCCCCATGGACGACACCGAGCTCTACCGCGAGCGGATCCTCCGGCACGCCGGTCCCGTCATCACCGGCCGGTTCCTCGGGTTCCGGCCCTCCTACACCCGCGAGGTCAAGGTCGGGCAGCCGCTGCTGGTCGCCGTGTTCGTCGCGGCCACCATCACCCAGGCGCTCGGCGCGCTGATCCTGGCCCTGCTGCGCAGCGGCGGCGGAGGCGCGCGGCGCAAGTTCAAGGACCTCAAGAAGGGCCCGGAGTACCTGGTCACCCCGGTACGGCTCCGCGACGACCTGGGTCAGACGTACGAGGTGGAGATGCACGGGCAGCTGCCGCAGTCGGCGTTGCACCGCGGTGACCTCGTGCAGTTGCGCACCCGGGCGCAGAAGGACCCGGATCTGCCGGTGAAGCTGGAACAGGTCCTGAACCTGACCACGATGCAGCCGCTGACCCCGCGGATCCCCACGCTCTGGTCGCACTTCGGTCCCGGGCTGCTGATCCAGGCCGTGCTGGGGCTGGTGCTGACCGCCGTGCTCGTGGCGGCCTGGCTCAGCTGAGCCGCGAGCAGGCCACCGCGATGAGTGGTTCCGCCGGGGCGGGGGTAACGGCTCGGACATGTTCGACGGCTTCACCCTGGACCGGATCGATGTCGGGACGGCGACCCTGCGGGTGCGCCACGGCGGCAGCGGCCCGCCGATCGTCCTGCTGCACGGGCATCCGCGTACGCATGTCACCTGGCAGCACGTCGCGCCCGCGCTGGCCGCGGAGCACACCGTGGTCTGCCCGGACCTGCGCGGCTACGGCCGGTCGTCCAAGCCGCCGGCGGGCGACGACTTCTCCGGGTACGGCAAACGGGCCATGGCCGGCGACATCGTGGCGCTGATGGCGCGGCTGGGACACGAGCGCTTCGCCGTGGCCGGGCACGACCGGGGCTGTTACGTGGCCATGCGGCTCGCCCTGGACCATCCTTCGGCGGTGAGCCACCTGGCGGTGCTCGACGGCGTACCCATCGGCGAAGCCCTCGCCCGGGCCGACGCCCGTTTCGCCGCCCGGTGGTAGCACTGGTTCTTCCTGGGCCAGACGGCGAAGCCGGCGGAACGGGTCATCAACGCCGACCCGCACGCCTGGTACGGGCTCGGCGACGCCGTGCCGCCGGAGGAACGCGAGGCGATCTACGACCCGGCGACCGTGCACGCGATGTGCTGCGACTACCGCGCCGGGCTGCGCGGGGACCGCGCCGCCGACGACGCGGACCGGGCCGCCGGCCGGCGGATCGCCTGCCCGGCGCTGTTCGCCTGGTCGACCCGCGACGACATGGTGGAGCTGTACGGCGATCCGCTGGCGATCTGGCGGGAGTGGGCCGACGACGTGCAGGGGGTGCCGATCGAGAGTGGCCACCACATGGCCGAGGAGAACCCTCAGGCGCTCACGACTGCGTTGCGGGCTCTGCTGCGGCGGTGAGGAGCCCCCGGGAACGGGCCCAGCGCTCGAAGGCCACGGTGGCGAACGGCGGGATCGAGCAGGCCAGCGCGACCAGCGTCACCCACCACTTCCAACGGGCCACCCGGGCCTGCACCACGGTGACGGCCAGGTACGCCATGAAGAGCGCGCCGTGGATCGGCCCGGCGATCTGCACGCCGATCTCGTTGCCCACGACGACGTACTTGAAGAACATCCCGATCAGCAGCGCTGCCCAGCTGCACGCCTCCGCGATTGCCACGGCGACGAAAAGGGCAGGTATGCGACGCACGCGGAAACCTCCGGAGTGGTACGACGCGTTCTTCTGATGCGCCGATGGGTTGTCCACGGGATCATAGATGCTGGCAGAGGGGCGGTGCGCGGTGGGCGAAGAGGTCGACCAGAGGACATTCACCCGCGAGGACAGATCGCAGTACCGGCAGAAGATCAGGCGCAGTCTCGACGTCTTCGCGGGCATGCTGCGCGACTCGCGCTTCGATTTCGAACGGCCGCTGACCGGCATGGAGGTCGAGCTCAACCTGGTCGACGACAACGCCGACCCGGCGATGCGCAACGCCGAGGTGCTGCGCGCGATCGCCGACCCGGACTTCCAGACCGAGCTGGGCCAGTTCAACGTCGAGATCAACGTGGCGCCCCGGCGGCTGGCCGGTGACGAGAACGCCGACCTGGAACGCGAGCTGCGGGCCAGCCTCAACAACGCGGAGCAGCACGCCCGCAGCGTCGGCGCGCACATGGTGATGATCGGCATCCTGCCGACGCTGCGCAAGGAACACATGACCGCCGACTCCCTGTCGGCGAACCCGCGCTACAAGCTGCTCAACGAGCAGATCTTCGCGGCCCGCGGCGAGGACCTCGACATCCGCATCGACGGCATCGACCGGCTGGCCGTCACCACGGACACCATCGCGCCCGAGGCGGCCTGCACCAGCACCCAGTTCCACCTGCAGGTGAGCCCGGACCAGTTCGCGGCGTACTGGAACGCGGCCCAGGTGATCTCCGGCATCCAGGTGGCGCTGGGCGCGAACTCGCCACTGCTGTTCGGCCGTGAGCTGTGGCGCGAGACCCGGATCCCGCTGTTCGAGCAGGCCACCGACACCCGCTCGGAGGAGATCCGGGCCCAGGGCGTACGCCCGCGGGTGTGGTTCGGCGAACGCTGGATCACCTCGGTCTTCGACCTGTTCGAGGAGAACGTCCGCTACTTCCCGGCCCTGCTGCCGATCTGCGACGAGGACGACCCGGAGCAGATCCTGGAGAGCGGCGACACCCCGGAGCTCAGCGAGCTGCGCTTGCACAACGGCACGGTGTACAGATGGAACCGGCCGATCTACGCGGTGGTCAAGGGCCGCCCGCACCTGCGGGTGGAGAACCGGGTGCTGCCGGCCGGCCCGACGGTCGTCGACACGGTGGCCAACGGCGCGTTCTACTACGGCCTGGTCCGGATGCTGGCCGAGGCCGAGCGTCCGATCTGGACCCAGATGTCGTTCAGCGCCGCGGAGGAGAACTTCCACTCCTGCGCCCGGCACGGCATCGCGGCGTCGGTGTTCTGGCCCGGGCTGGGCTACGTGCCGGTGTCCGAGCTGGTGCTGCGCCGGCTGCTGCCGCTGGCCAAGGAGGGCCTGGACAAGTGGGGCGTGTCGGCCGGTGAGCGGGACAGGCTGCTGGGGATCATCGAACAGCGCTGCCTGACCGGGCGCAACGGGGCGACCTGGCAGGTGGAGACGCTGCACTCCCTGGAGGGTGAGGGGCTGGACCGGCAGGCGGCCCTGCACGAGATGCTGCGCCGCTACCTGCCGCCGATGCACGAGAACATCCCCGTCCACGAGTGGCCGGTGTCCTGACGCGACGGCCCGGTTGGCGGCGTCGGTCACCATGGCCACATGGCCGAGCTCTCACCCCCACGTCCGCCGCCGGTCCAGGCCGGGCGGCTCAGCCTCCGGCCACCCAGCCGGCGGCTGAGCCGGCGGTTCATCCTCTGGCGGACCCTGCAGACCCTGTGCTGGGCGATCGGCGTGCTCGGCACCCTGGGGGCGGTCTACGGCCTGGTGGAGGCCACCCGCCCCTGGCTCGGCCCCGTCCTGCTCGTCGCCGGGCCGCTCTACGCCGTGCACCTGGCGGCCATCCCGACCCTGCGGTACCTGGTCCACCGCTGGGAGACCACCGACGACGCGGTGTACGCGCTCAGCGGCGGGCTCACCCGGAAGTGGCAGATCGTGCCGATCTCCCGGATCCAGAGCATCGACACCAGCATCGGGCCGATCCAGCGGTATCTGCGGCTCGCCACCGTTACGGTCACGACAGCCTCGGCCGAGGGCAGCATCACGATCGAGGGCCTGGACGTGCGGGAGGCGGAGGAGGCCACCGACCGGCTGCGTGAGCTCGCCGCGGCCACCCGGGGCGACGCCACATGAGGGAGCCCGCCGACGCCGGGCAACCCTGGCGGCGGCTCAGCGTCCGCGTCGTCCACCTCGACGTGATCCGGGTGGTGATCTCGCTGGCCACCGGCTACGCCGGCACCGTCGTCCGCGACGACCCGGTGTGGCCGCTGATCGCCGGCGCCGGGTTCGGGCTCGTCGGAGCTCTGCTCGACCTGAACCGCTGGCGGACCACCCGGTACCGGATCACGGCGGAGCGGGTGGAGATGCGCAGCGGCTGGCTGGCGCGCAAGCACAAGACCGTCGCCCGGGACCGCATCCGCAGCGTCGACAGCTCCGCCCGGTTGCTGCAGCGGCTGCTCGGCCTGCGATCGGTCCACATCGGCTCGGGTGAGTCCGGGTCCTCCTTCGCGCTCGACGCCCTCGACCACCAGCACGCCACCCGGCTCGAGCGGGAACTCATGCCGGGCCGGGCGACGGAACCGACAGCGGACGCGGCACCATCGCCCGAGCCCGATCCGGAGACCGTCATCGCCCGCCTGCGAGCCGGATGGGTGCCGTGGAACATCGTCACGGTGTGGTCGGTGTTCGCCGTCGCGGGCCCCCTCATCGGTCTGCACTTCGCGCTGCGCCCGTTCGGCGTCGACCTGATCGACCTCGGTGGCCGGTTGCTGAACTGGGAATCGCGCGCGGTGGTCTGGAACGTGATCCTGGTGCTGCTGATCGCGTACCCGTTGGGCATCGCCGCGACGGCGGGCGCATTCCTGCTGGAGAACTGGAAGTTCCAGCTGGTCCGCAAGGGCACGCCGCCGGACACCGCACTGGTGACGCGCCGCGGACTGCTGAACACTCGGACCGTGCAACACGCCGACGAACGGCTCCGCGGCATCGCGTTCGAGGAGCCGCTGGTGTGGCGCTGGCTGCGCCTCACCGGCACCAAGGTGATCTCGACCGGGCTGCGGCAGAGCGGGGAGTCGACGACCAGCGGCATCCTGCCGCGGATCCGGCTCGCCGAGGCTCGCGAGCTGGCCGCCCGGATCCTGCCGGACGGCAGCCGCCCGCTGGAGAGCCCGCTGCACCGGCATCCCCGGGGCGCACTCGTACGGCGGCTCGGCTGGGCGGTGTACTACCCGCTGATCCTGTCCGGGGCGCTGCTGCTGTTCGGCCTCAGCGACGCGATACCGGACCGGGTGTGGCCGCTGCCCCTGACGCTGGTGCTGCTGACAGTCCCGGTTGCCGTGGTGGCGTACCGGTCGCTCGGACACGGGCTCGCCGGGGACTACCTCGTCGTCCGCGGCGGCGTGCCGAAGCGTCGCACGGTGGCGTTGCAGCGGCGCGCGGTCATCGGCTGGACGCTGGAACAGTCCATCTTCCAGCGCTGGGGCGGCCGGATGTCGGCCGGCGTCGCGACGGCCGCCGGCGACCGCTACTACACGGCGCCGGACGCGAGCGTCGAGCAGGCCCTCGCCCTCATCTCCGAGGCGACACCGGAGCTCGCGAGGGGCTTCATCGACGATCAGCAACCCGCCCATCTCCTCGGGGACGGCGTGGTCGAGATCGAGGTCGAGGTCGAGGACGCCGTCGCTGGAGCGGGTGTGTCCCGCCTTGACGGATCCAAGACGATCGATTAGACCAAGGGGATGAAGCGACGTCTGGCGTTCGTCCTGGTCTCGGTGTTCGCGGCCAGTGTGGTCGGTGCCGCCCCCGCCGCCGCGCACGGCACCGATCCGGCCGCGCCCACCAAGGGCCCGTGTGCGTACACGCCCACGCCGGACGATCCCGCCGCGCGGCCGGTGCCGCTGCCCCGCGATCCGCGGCACACGCCGGACCGCGGGACGGTCGACGTGCTGCTGCGGACCAACCTCGGGCCAATCCCGCTGGAGCTGGACCGGGCGCAGGCGCCGTGCACGGTGCAGAGCTTCGTGCACCTGGTCCGGCACCGGTTCTACGACCGGACCATCTGTCACCGGCTGACGACGTACCCGACGCTGCTGGTCCTGCAATGCGGCGACCCGAGCGGAACCGGATCCGGTGGTCCCGGCTACCGGTACGGCGACGAACTGCCCACCGGTCTACCGCCCGCGCCGACCGACCCGACCGGCGAGCGCAAGGTGTACGCCCGCGGCGTGCTGGCCATGGCCAACGCCGGCCCGGACACCAACGGCAGCCAGTTCTTCCTGGTCTACGGGAACTCGGCGCTGCGGCCGAACTACACCATCTTCGGCAGCGTGGAGCGGCCCGGGCTGCGCACGCTGGACCGGGTTGCCGCTGGCGGGGTGACGCCGACGGCTGAGGATCCGGCTCCGCTCGATGGGCCGCCTGCGCGGCGCACCGAGATCCGTAAGGCTACGGTGCGCCGCTGAGTTCGGCGGGCTCGCTGGTCACTGCGGTTCCGCTGAGGTGGGCGCCCACGCCGATCACCGTGGCCTGGCGCTCGCTGCGGCGCCCTGGCCGATCACGGCGGCCTCGCTGATCACTTCGTCGATCAGGCCGTAGGCCACGGCTTGCTCGGCGGTGAACCAGCGGTCACGGTCGGAGTCGGCCTCGATCTCGGCCAGGGTCCGGCCGCTGTGGCGGGCGATCAGCTCCTGGACCTTGTGCTTGACGTAGTGCATGTTCTCGGCCTGGATGGTGATGTCCGCGACCGTGCCGCCGAAGCCGCCCGACGGCTGATGCATCATGATCCGCGCGTGCGGCAACGCGAAACGCTTGCCGGCAGTGCCCGCGGTCAGCAGGAACTGGCCCATCGACCCGGCCATGCCCATGGCGATGGTGGCCACGTCGTTCGTGATGAAACGCATGGTGTCGTAGATCGCCAGCCCGGCACTGACCGAACCACCCGGCGAATTGATGTAGAGGTGAATGTCACGGCGCGGATCAGCGGCGGCGAGCAGAAGCAACTGGCCGCACACCATGTTCGCGCTCGCGTCGGTGACCTCGGTGCCGAGGAAGACGATGCGTTCGGCTAGAAGGGCGTCGTAGAGCTGGGCACCGAAGGGAGCCTGGTCGGTCTGCATACGACCCATCCTGCGGCGCGGCCCGGGGCTCGGCGACGATCTCTGCCCTGGGCAGATCTGCCTTGGGCAGAGCCGCAGGTCACCAGCATTCCGGAGGCGGTTGCGTGGATCCTCGGAGCGGTTGTGTGGGTCCTCGGAGTGCTCGTTCGCATTCTCGGGGCGCGCACCGGAGAGGTGAGCGGGCTGGTGCGCAGCAGCTCGGCGCGGACCTGCTCGAGCAGGTCGGTGAGCGGCAGGCCGAGGGCGGCGCAGATGCTGGAGAGGATCTCGGAGGAGGCCTCCTTGCGGCCACGCTCGATCTCCGACAGGTACGGCAGCGAGACCCCAGCGGCGTCCGCGACGTCCTGCAAGGTACGGCCCTGCTGGTGGCGCAGGCGCCGCAGCACAGTGCCGATGGCTGACCGCAGGAGCGACATCGCACCCCTCCCCTCGTGGCGAGTCCCCATTCTAGGACCCGCACCGGTCCGTAGTGATGTCCGCGGACATCGAGTCGTCTTGCCGCCCGGCCGCCTGCGGCTGTGTCCCGGGGTTCAGCGCGCTTCCTTCCGGCGTCCCCCGCGACCCGCTTCGCAACTGGCCCTTGCCTCGACCTCGATCGGTGAGTTGGCTCGCTGGCTTCGTAACCCACCAGCTCCCTCTGTGACCCACCAGTTCCCTCTGGGGCTCGTCGGTTCCGTCTGTGGCGTCGTGGCCTAGATCCATCCTTGCTCCCATGCGTGATGGGCGGCGGCATGCCGCGTCGCCGCCCCCACCTTGGCCATCGCCGTGGACAAGTAGTTGCGCACCGTCCCGGGCGCCGGGTGCACCGCCGCGGCGATGTCCGCGATCGGGGCGCCGCTGCGCACGACGCGCAGGATGTCGAGCTCGCGGGTGGTCAACGGGCACTCGTCCTCGGTGAGCGCCGTCGCCATGGCGCAGTTGCAGACGGCAGCGGGTTCGCCGGCCTGCTGTGCCGGGTGCAACCGCTTTCCAGCACGGAGTTGGCGGTAATGGCCCAGCGCATCTTCAAGGTCATCACGTGGAGGTCGCCGGGCAGCAGCAACCGGTCATCGAGCGCATCGCGCTGGTCGGCGGCACCGGAGACCGGGTGACAGAGATGGCTGCAGCGGAGACGCCGGGCGCTCAGGACTGGCTGACCGGCGAGATCCACCTACGCATCGAGGGCGAGGACGGCCACCCTAGGTACGCCGACGTCCGAGCCCTCACGGCCGGCACGACGACAACCCTCGGCCAGCGACCAGCTCGTGCTGCGCACCCAGCTCACCTACTGGTTCACCGAGCGGCACGCTCTGACGCCACTCCTGCTCGACGAGCCGCAGTGGTGACGGTGAGCGCGTCGCCCAGGCTGCCCCGGGCGACCGCCACGGTGGCTCGGGGGAATGCCGTCTTCGGCAGCACGAGTACGGCGTCGGGACCGGCCGCCAGCAACGCGGCGGCCTCCGCGACGCTCGGAGTGCCGGTCGCCGCAGCCACGAGTCCGGACGCGTGCGGCACGTCGACCGCGGCCAACTCGGCGGCGGTGAAGCCGATGACCTCCCAGCCGTGTCGCTGCGCAGCGGCTCGGACGCCGGCCTCGGCGGCGCGCCGGTCCAGCGTGGCGAGGGCGGCGATCGCGTCGGGCTCCAGGCCTGCTTGCCGCAGCGCAACGTCAACCGCCGCGTTCAGCTCCTCCCCGGGTACGCCGGCGCGCGCCCCGAGGCCGAGCACGAAGCGGCCCGTCTTACTCACCTCAGGACCGTACGCCACGGTCTTCTCGTCCTTGGAGGAGCCTTCGCCCGGCGGCTACGGCTCGCATCCGCAGCCAGCGGAACATCGGCAGGCGGGTCAGCCGCCCAGCTCCGCAGTCAGCAGCCAGATCCCGGCCGGGAAGCGGTAGCCGACTCCGGGAGTCCGGAAGCGTTCGAGAAGCCGCACCGCACCGGATCTGGCCGACGCCTGCGCTTGCGATGTGGCCTCCCGATAGGCGGCACCGGCCGGGCCGATCTCGATCAACCACCCGGCGACCAGGTCCGGCTCATCCGGCGGTTCCAACGTGACGTCCCACGGTTCGATCACCACAGCGCCGATGCCGGCGGCCGTCAGGATGCGCCTGATCCGTGCCGGGTCCGCGAACGCGAACGGCCCCGGCTCATCGCCCAGCGGCAACGGTGGCAGAGCACCCACGTGTGGCGCGGCACCGAGCACAGCAGCCGGCAGCCACGGCACACTCGCCGCGTCGCGGAAGACACTCGCGGCGAGCCGGCCGCCGGGACGCAGCGACCGTGCGATCGCGGTGAGGCCCGCGATCGGGTCGGCCAGCACCATCAGCGTCATCCGGGAGTACACCGCGTCGAACGGCGCTCCCGGCACGGCAGCCATCGTCTCGATGTCTCCGGCCACGAACTCCGGCCGCGAAAGTCGCTTCCCGGCACCGGCCACGAACTGCGGCTGCTGGGAGAACCGCTGCCCGGCCGCGGCCACCATCGCCTCGGACAGGTCCACACCAACAGCTACGCCAGTGGGACCGACCGCCGTCGCGAGCTCGGCCGTCGTACCGCCGCAGCCGCAACCGACGTCCAGGATTCGTTCGCCGGGCATTGCGCGCAGCCGGTCGATCGCCGCCGCGCCCAGTGGGCGGCCGAAGTCGTCCTGCCGCTCGGCGTGCCGGATCCAGCCCGGTGCTGCCTGCTCCCAGAAGGCCGCGTTGCGGGCTCGCAGCTCGGCTGCGCGGGCCATCAGAACGGCATCTCGGCGCCGTCGACGCTCAGCGAGCTGAACGAGGCAGCCTTCGTGGGGTCGAAGCCGTCCTCCTGGGCGGCGAGCCCCGCCGCGCGGACCAGGCGCTGGGACTGGAACGCGCGGAACGCCGCCTCGTCCGCCCAGATGTTGATGATGCGCCAGCCGGCCTCGCTCGGTCCGGCCACGTGGGCCAGCAGGCCCGGCGGCCGGTCCGGACCCAGGTGCTTCTCCACCTGGCGGTACTCCGCTTCGCTGACTCCCGGCATCTCCTGCACCACACCGAACGGCATCGCGTACGCCCTCTCATCGTTGAATAGAGTGAAGCTCTATCGAATAGATTATTACACTGAACCGGTGACCGGCGGCAGGGCTTATACGTCAACTCGGCGACAGGAACAGGCGAGGCAGACACGGCGGGCCATCCTGGACGCGGCAGCCAAGCTGTTCGTGGACCCCGGCTATGCGGCGACCCGGCTCACCTCCGTGGCGGCCGAAGCCGGGGTCGCCGTCCAGACCCTGTACGCGGTGTTCGGCAGCAAGCGGCAGCTGCTTTCCGAACTCGTCGACGTCACGATCGCCGGGGACGACGCGCCGGTGGCGCTGCCCGACCGCGCGTTCGTCGCCGAGATTCGCGCGCTCGCCGGGGCGCGGGCCCGGCTCGCCCGCTTCGCCCGTCATCTGGCCGAGACCCACGAACGCCAGGCGCAGGTGATGCTGGCTCTGGCCGGAGCCGCCACCGCGGACGCGGACGCGGCAGCGGTGTGGCGCAAGAACCTCGAGGACCGCCAGCGTGGCATGACCATGTTCGCCGCGGACCTGGCAGCCACCGGCGAGCTCAGGAACGACCTGCATCCGGACAAGGTCGCCGACGTGCTGTGGCTGGCCCAGGACGTCCGCAACTACGACCGGCTGGTCCGGGAACGCGGCTGGACGAGCGAGGAGTTCCAACGGTGGTACGTCGACACCGTCGCCGGCGCCATCCTCGAGACGCCGCACTGACGCCACCGCATTCACGACGCCGCCGCATTCACGACCGTGGACGGCGTCGACGTGACGTTCTTCGGCGGCGGCACCCATCCGGCGCGGCTCGAAGGAGTGCGACCCGCCAGCCGGCGTCCCGGTGGACGGCCGTTGTCGGGACGGCCGGGATCTGCTGCACCGATATGCGCACGCACGCAGGCACGCATGTGCATGCCCGTGCCAGGGCGCGGGCCCGCACCCTCAGCGAAGAAGGCGAAACTGCCGAATCCCGGCTGCACCCCAGCTCAGCGGCTCACAACACCCCGACCGGGCTCACCGCAGCCGCCTGCGCCACCACCCGCCGCGCGATCGCCGGCGCCGCAGCCCAGTGCAGATGCAGATACGAAGCATGCAGATTCGCCGTCGCGAACCCCTCCGGATCAGCCCCCCGCCAAGCCCAGGCCGCTCCCCCGGCCGGCTCCAGCAACAGCCCCGACCGCGGATGCACCATCGTCCGGTGGAACTCATGCCCGGTGATCCGCGACCCGGCCGGGAACAACGGGCTGTCCGTGAGCGCAACCGCGTCGCGGTACCCCAGCGTCAGCGTCGGCGTCATCGAAGCCTCAGCGTCGAGCACCCCGCACATCGGCGCACCGTCCAGAGTCCGGCACAGCCACAGCAGACCGGCGCATTCCGCGGCGATCGGCATGCCTACCGCCGCCAGGGACGCCACTGCCACGCGCAGGGGCTCGTTCGCGGACAGTTCCGCTGCGTACACCTCGGGGAAGCCGCCGCCGACGACCAGCGCGCGGGTGCCCTCCGGCAACGCCTCGTCGCGCAGCGGGTCGACTGTCACGACCTCTGCGCCCGCGCCGGCCAGGAGTTCGGCCGTTTCCGCGTACGCGAAAGTGAAGGCCGGTCCGCCCGCGATGGCGACCACCGGACGGCCCGGCACCGGGTCCGCGGCCTCCGGGGTCCAGGGCGTCGCCGGCAGCGGCGGTGCGGTGCGAGCCACCGCGAGCACCGCGTCGAGGTCGACCGAGGCCGTGACCAGCGACGCGAGGGCGGCGACCGAGGTGGTGGCCTCGGTGCGGCGTTCCGCCGCGGGCACCAGGCCGAGGTGGCGGGACGGGGCCGCGACGGCGTCCGCCCGGCGCATCGCGCCCAGCACCGGCGTGCCCACCTCTTCGCACGCCTCGCGCAGGATCGACTCGTGCCGGTCCGAGCCGACCCGGTTCAGGATCACTCCGGCCAGGCGGACGTTGCCGAAGCTGCGGAAGCCGTGCACCAGCGCGGCGACCGAACGGCCCTGCGCGGCGGCGTCGACGACCAGGATGACCGGCGCGTCGAGCAGGCCCGCGACGTGCGCGGTCGAGCCGGTGTCGCCCGCACCGGTACGCCCGTCGTAGAGGCCCATCACTCCCTCGACGATCGCCAGGTCGGTGCCGGCCGAGCCGTGCGCGAACAGCGGTCCGATCAGTTCCTCGCCGACCATCACCGGGTCGAGGTTGCGGCCCGGCCGGCCCGCCGCGAGCGCGTGGTAGCCGGGGTCGATGTAGTCCGGGCCGACCTTGAACGGGGCGACGCTCATGCCCCGCGCGGCGAACGCGGCGAGCAGCCCGGTGGCCACCGTGGTCTTGCCGTGCCCGGAGGCGGGCGCGGCGATGACCACCCGCGGGATGCTCACCATTCGATGCCCTGCTGTCCCTTGCGGCCGGCGTCCATCGGATGCTTGACCTTCGTCATCTCGGTGACCAGGTCGGCCGCGGCGAGCAGGTCCGGGTGCGCGTCGCGGCCGGTGATCACCACGTGCTGGGTGCCGGGCCGGTCGGCCAGGGTAGCGACGACGTCCGCGACGTCGACCCAGCCCCACTTCATCGGGTACGTGAACTCGTCGAGCACGTAGAACTTGTGGGTCTCGGCGGCCAGGTCCCGCTTGATCTGCGCCCAGCCCTCAGCCGCCTCGGCAGCGTGGTCGCGCTCGGTGCCGGCCCGCTGGATCCAGGACCAGCCCTCGCCCATCTTGTGCCAGGCTACGCCCGGACCACCGGCCTGTCCGAGGGCCTTGAGCGCGGCTTCCTCGCCGACCCGCCACTTCTCCGACTTCACGAACTGGAAGACCCCGATGGGCCAGCCCGCACTCCACGCCCGCAACGCCATCCCGAACGCGGCGGTCGACTTGCCCTTGCCGTGTCCGGTGTGGACGGCGAGCACGGCCTGCCGACGCCGCTGCCGGGTCGTGAGCCCGTCCTGCGGCACGGTGGTGACCTGTCCCTGCGGCATCAGACAGCCCTCCTCAACGAGGTGATCGGCATCGGACAACGCCTCCGCCACGATGTCGACATGGAAACCGGCGAGACCGGCGCGGAAACCCGCGAGGCCGGCGCGGCAACATGCGAGGCCGGCGCGGAAGGCGGCCTCATGCGGCCCGCCCGAGCGGGGTGGATGTCGGGTTGGCAGCAAGAGCGTCGAGCGGCATGACGTCGGCGCCCAGGGCGGCGGCCAGGCGCCGGGCCAGGCCGAGCCGGATCGGCCCGGCCTCGCAGTCGACGACCACGGCGGCCACGCCGGCCAGCGCCGGAGCGACCAGCACGGGGTCGGGGCCGCTGGTCGCGCGCCCGTCGGTGACCACGATCAGCAGCGGCCGGCGGCGGGGGTCACGGCGTCGCTCGGTGGCGATGGTCGCGGCCGCGGCGCGCAGGCCGGCGGCGAGAGGGGTACGCCCACCGGTGCGTAACCCGGCGAGCCGCAGCACCCCCACCTCGTGGCTGGAGGTGGGCGGCAGCACCTGGTCCGCGGTGGAGCCCCGGAACGTGATCATCCCGATCCGGTCCCGCCGCTGGTAGGCATCGCGCAGCAGCGACAGCACGGCGGTCTTGACGACGGTCATCCGCTTCCGCGCGGCCATCGACCCGGACGCGTCCACCACGAACAACACCAGGTTGGCCTCACGCCCGACGTGCACGGCCTCCCGGAGATCCCGCGGCTGCACGACCCCCATCCGCCGCCCGGCCGCAGCCCGCACGCCCGCAGCCGGAACGGCGTCAGACTCGAAGTCGGTGCGCCCACCCGGCTCGAGCCCGAGCGGGGCATGCCATCCGCGGCCATCCCGGGCAGCCGGCCCGGCGGGCGGCGTGGTGGCGGATCCGCCGAGGGCGCCCCGGTGGATGGCGGCCCGCAGAGTGGCCGGCAGGTGCGGCGCACCGGCGAGCTTGCCGCGCGGGACCCGGGAGCCGACCACCCGCCCACGCCGCGCGAAAGCCGGCGACCGACGCCCGGCATGCCCGCCCTCGCCCCGCGCGGAGATCCGCAGAGTCCTCGGCCGGTAGGCCGCACCCGGCTGAGCCGCCGCGCCCCCGCTCACCTTGCGCTGCTCGTCGGCCGGACCCTCCGGCTCAGCAGCGGAATCCTGCGGAGCGGGACCGGACGCGTCACCCTCCGGACCGCCGGAGTCAGGACCGCCGGAGTCAGGACCGCCGGAGTCGGGACCGCGGGAATCCGGCCCGCCCGAGCCGGGGCCGCCGGAATCGGGACCACCGGGATCGGGTCCGTCACCGTCCCCGGGTGGCGGCGGGTCGTCGTCCGGGTCGTCCTGGGCGGCCTGGTCCAGCGCCTCTTCCAGGCGTTCCTCGTCGGTGCCGGGCGGGTCGAGCGGATCCTTGCGCCGCCGGTGCGGCAGCGCGAGCCGGGCCGCGTCGCGGATGTCCTCGGCCGTCACCCGGTCGCGGCCGTGCCAGGCGGCCAGGGCCACCGCGCACCGGGCCACCACGATGTCCGCGCGCATGCCGTCGACGCCGTAGGCCAGGCACACCCGGGCGATCCGGTCCAGCTCGGCGTCCGGCAGCTGCACCGCCGGCACCGCCGCCCGGGCGGTCAGGATGCGCTGGGCCAGGTCCTTCTCGTCGGCCGCGAACCGGGCCGCGAACGCTTCCGGGCCCGCCTCGTACGCCAGGCGGCGCCGGACGACCTCGGCCCGCAGCTTCGCGTCGCGCGGGGCGGCCACGGTCACGACCAGGCCGAACCGGTCGACCAGCTGCGGGCGGGGCTCGCCCTCCTCGGGGTTCATGGTGCCGACCAGCAGGAACCGGGCCGCGTGCTTGACCGACACCCCGTCGCGCTCGACGTGGGCGCGGCCCATCGCCGCCGCGTCGAGCAGCAGGTCCACCAGGTGGTCGGGCAGCAGGTTGACCTCGTCGACGTAGAGGGCGCCGCGGTGCGCGGCGGCGAGCAGGCCCGGCTCGTACGCCTTGACGCCGTCGGCGAGGGCCCGCTGGATGTCGAGGGTGCCGACCACCCGGTCCTCGGTGGCGCCCACGGGCAGCTCGACCAGGGTGGCGGGGCGGTGGCCGTGCGGGCTGCCCTGCTCGTGCGGCCCGTCGGGGCAGCCGGGGTCGGGCGCGGCCGGGTCGCAGGCGAAGCGGCAGCCGCGGACCACGTCGACCTCGGGCAGCAGGGTGGCCAGGGCACGGACGACCGTGGACTTGGCCGTGCCCTTCTCGCCGCGGACCAGGACCCCGCCCACGGCGGGTGACACGGCGGTCAGCAGCAGCGCGAGCCGCAGGTCGTCGAGGCCGACGACGGCAGAGAACGGGTACGGCGTCACGCCCGGTCCTTTCCGCGGGTCCGCGCCCGCGTGTGGAAGGTACGAGCGGCCGGAGTCTCCTGACTTCCGGGGACGAACCCCGGTCACAGTGGCGGGACCGTCCCGGTCTCCCACCGGGTTCCTCCACTGCCGCTCGCGAGTCACTCTTTCTCACGGCCCGGCACGCCGTCAACGCGGGGTCACGTGGGCATCCTCACGGCGACAAGAAGGCACCCGGCCGCTCAGCCGGCCCCCGGCAGCGCCTTCTCCGTGTCCGGCAGCGGCTCCGGAGCGAGCTTGTCCAGCTCCTGGAGCACGTCCGTGACGGCCAGCGCCGACCGCTCCACCAGCGGCCGCATCCGCCGGTACAGGTCCGCGTTGCGCGGGTCCGGCCGTTCGTGCTCGCTGATCGCCACCAGCGCCGCCGCCTGGTCCAGGTCCGGCAGCTCACCCAGCGCGTGCCGGGCCAGCAGACAGGCGCCCAGCGCCGTCCCCTCCGGCGTGTCCGCGATGGCCACCGGCAGGTCCAGCGCCGCCGCGAGGATGCCGACCCACAGGTCCGAGGCGACCGCCCCGCCGGTGGCCCGGACCTCGGTCATCGCGATGCCCTCGTCGGCGAACGTGTCGCGGACCAGCGCGAGCTGCTGGCACACCCCCTCGACCGCGGCCCGGACCAGGTGCGCCCGGCCGTGCTCGCGGCGCAGACCGATGTACGCCCCGCGCATCCCCCCGCGCCACCACGGCGCCCGTTCCCCCAGCAGGTACGGCAGACAGAGCAGCCCCTCGCTGCCCGGCGCCACCCCCGCCGCCTCGGTCAGCAGGGCGGCGTCGCGCACGTCCGCGTCCTCGCCCTCGGCGGTGGGCCGGTCGAAGCCGCCCGCGAAGGTCTGGCCGGCCCAGCGCACCACCGAGCCGGCGTTGTTGATCGCGCCGCCGACCACCCAGCGGTCCTCGGTCAGCGCGTAGCAGAACAGCCGTCCCGCCTTGTCGGCCGTCGGGCCGTGCACGACGGTGCGCAGCGCGCCGCTCGTTCCCAGCGACACGGCCGCCACCCCGACCGGTGTGGCGCCCACGCCCAGGTTGGCCAGCGGCCCGTCCGCGGCGCCGATGATCAGGGGCAGCTCCGGGGGCAGCCCGGCGGCGACCGCCACCTCCCGCTTGAGGCGCAGCTGCCGGGTGGTCGGCACGACCTCGGCGAGCTGGGCCTCGCGCACGCCGGCCAGCTCCAGGGCCTCGGGGTCCCAGCGCCGCTCGTGGATGTCGTACATGCCGGTGCCGGAGGCGACCGACAGGTCCAGCAGGAAGCCCTCGTCGGCCAGTCCGGCCAGCACGACCTCCTTGACCCCGCCCCAGCGCGGCGTGTCGCGCACGACCGCCGGGTCGGTGGCACCCCACCAGGCCAGTTTGGTCAGCGGGGACATCGGGTGCACCGGCGTACCGGTGCGGGCCTGCAGCTGCTTGGCCCGGCCGGACGCGACGATCCGATCGCTCTGCCCGGCGGCCCGGTTGTCCGCCCAGGTGATCAGCGGTCCGCGCGGCGTGCCGTCGGCGTCCATCGGCACCAGCGCGTGCAGGAACGCGCTGAGGCTCACCGCGATGACCCGGTCGCCCCGCTCACGGCACTCCGCGGCCACGGTGACCAGCGCTTCGATCGCGGCGTCGCGCAGCTCGGCCGGGTCGAGCTCGGCCTGTCCCGGGCCGGGCACCAGCAGCGGGTAGTGCACGCTGGTCATGGCGCGCACTTCACCACCGGGCCCGGCGGCGATGGCCTTGGTCGCGGTGGTTCCGGTGTCGACACCGATGACGACGTCCATGCAGCCTCCCTGATCGCCGACAGACATGCCCGATCACCGCGCAACTCAAGCCCGCGGCGGAACCGCGCGGCGAGAGCCGGCGGCCGAGCCCCGGCGGCGGGACCGGACACCTGTCCCCGACCTTAGGCGAGTCGCACCCGGACCGCCCGTCCCCCGGCGGTGATCACCTCGACCTCGTCGGCCGCGGCCGGCAGCAGCGCCGCGTCGACGTCAAGGGGCAGCCAGGTGCCACCGGCCACGCGGTAGCGCAGCCGGCCCGGGGCGGCGACGACGACACCCAGGCCGTCGGGCAGCCGCACCTGCACCGGCAGGGGCGCGGCCGGATCCGGGAAGCCGCGCAGCACCGGTTCCGGGGTGTTCAGCGACAGGAACAGCCGGATGCGGTCGTCGGTACCGGTCAGGGTCTGCACGGCGAACCGGCGGCCGTCCGCGACGATGCCCCGGACGAACCACGTGCCGGGGGGCGGGGTGATCCGGTAGCCGTACCGGTCGTCGAAGCCGTCGCGGCCGGTGATGTCCCACGGATCGTCCGCTGTCCCCTGCGGGTCCGTGCCGGTCAGGGACCGCGTCTCGGGTTCCGGGCCGACGGGCGCTCCGCCGCCGGCCTCCCCGATCAGCTGGGAGAGATTGGCCAGGCCGACCGAGCGGTCACCCCGGGCATCCGGTACGTCGGCGCGCAGGGCCGCCCGGATCGTGGTCGTCGGCGTGGTGATCGCCTCGAACGCCACGCCGTCGTGCGTCCGGAAGTCGAGCGGGGTGAACGTGCGGCTGACCTTGCCGTCGGCGGTGTAGGCGACGGCCGGTGAATACCGGATGCCGCGCCCGTCGTCGAGGACCATGAGCACGTTGCGGTCCGGGCCGATCAGGGCGGCCGTGGCGTTGGTGGCGCCGGTGAGCATCTCCTCCAGGCAGATGACCCGCAGACCGTCCGGCGTCTGCTCGACGAAGCCGGTCAGGCCGTAGCTGATCTGGCCGGCCGGCGACGCGACCTGCTCCGGCACCCGCTGCGCGACCACCGCGGCCCGTCCCGTGTGCGGGGCCAGGCCGGCCCACGCGACGTGCGCTTCACCGCGCACCGACAGGCCGCCGAGGTGCTCGCGCCAGGCGGCGCGGACGCGGTCGAGGAAGGCGGTGTCGCGCTTGAGGTCGCCCCGGGTCGGACGGTCCAGCAACGGCGAGGCGACCGTCGCCCCGCCGCCGTCGCCCCCGGCGGCCAGGACGCCGGCGGTCGATCCGGCCGCGATCGTGGCCAGCCCCGCGGCGAGCACGGTACGGCGCCGCACCACCCGGCGCTGCCCACCGGCCCGGACCCGGTCGAGCAGGTCCGGCGGGGTACGCAGGTCGCCGGTGGCGTGCTCCAGCGCGGTGCGGATGTCGGTGTCGGTCATGCCCGTCCCCGTTCGGTGGTCGTGGTGACGGGTTCCAGGGCGGACCGCAGGCGGGTCAGCCCCCGGGAGACGCTGCTCTTGACGTTGCCCTCGGAGCAGTCCAGCGCCCGCGCGACCTCGGCGACCGGCAGGTCCTCCAGGTAGCGCAGCACCACCGCCGCCCGTTGCCGGGCCGGCAGGGCCCGGAGCGCCTCGACCACGGTGTCGCGGACCACGACGTGTTCACTGTGGTCCGGCGCGGCGACGTCGTGGCTGCCCAGCGGTGCCTCCGGGCGGCGGCCACGGCGGCGCCAGCGGTTGGCGGCCCGGTTGACCAGCGCCCGGCGGGCGTACGCCTCGGGCATGCCGTGGATCCGGCGCCACTTCACGTACATCTGCTCGAGCACCTCCTGCACCAGGTCCTCGGCACTGTGCCGGTCCCCGGTGAGCAGGTACGCGATCCGCAGCAGGCCGGTGCTGCGGCTGCGTACGAAGTCGTCGAACCCGTCGCGCATGGTCTGTCTCTCCCCGTCCGTCACCCTGCCTGACACCGGCGGGCGGGGAAAGGTTGCCGATCAGGCGGGCATTTTCGCGGCGTACCCGGCGCGCAGTTCCTCCCAGCCGTGCGCGGCCGCCTCCCGGCCGCGGATGACGCCGACCGGGTCGCCGTCGAGCAACCGTTCCAGCACGGCCGCGCACAGGTGCCAGCCGGCCGCGTACGACGGCGCCTCGCCGCGGTCGGCAAAGGTGTGTCGCAGCGTGAGCCGGGTGCCGTCGCCCTCCGGGGCCAGCTCCCAGCGCAGCAGGTCCTGCTCCCAGGTGTACTCGAGCAGCGTGGGCGCCTCGGCCCGGAGCACGTTGGCCGGGGTGTCCGTCCGGTCGGGACCGTCGACCATCGTGAGGGTCGTCGCGCCGGTGCGGGACAGGTCGCGCGTCGCCTCGAACGGCGCCCACTGGCTGAGCCGCTCGGGGTCGGTCAGGGCGGCCCACACTTTCTCCGGCGGGTGCGGCAGGACGCGCACGAAGATCAGCGTCCACCGGTCGCCGTCGGCGGCGACGGATGCGCTCATCAGCTCGGTCATGATTCCTCCAGGTGGCGTTCCAGGGCGGTCAGGTGCCGGTTCCACATCCGGCGGTACGGCGCCAGCCAGGCGTCGAGCGCGCGGAACGGCCCGGGTTCCAAGGAGTAGATGCGCTGCTGCGCGGCCGTACGGCTGGTGACGAAGCCGGCCTCGCGCAGCACCTTCAGATGTTTGGAGACGGCGGGCTGGCTCATCGCGAGCTTCTCGACGAGCTGGCCGACGCTGCTGTCGGCCAGCCGCAGCTCGTCGAGGATCCGGCGGCGGGTCGGCTCGGCCAGTACGGCGATGGCATCCACGGGCACGGGACCGACTATTCCACTGCGGTTATATAACCGTCAAGGCATGGAGCTATCCTCGGGATCATGCGGGTGCTGATCGTGACCTCGGGTTCCACCGGCGACGTGGCGCCGTACACGGGGCCTCGGCGCCCGGCTGCAGGAGGCCGGCCACGAGGTCACCCTGGCCACCCACGAGCCGTTCCGGGAGCAGGTGGAGCTGCCCTTCCTGGCCCTGCCCGGGGATCTGCGGCGGATCCTGCCGCAGGCACGCGGCCAGGACGGCACCGCCTCGGGCACCGGACCCCGGGCGCTGCTGCGACTGCTGCGCATCGCCCGGCCGCTGGTGGCCGAGCTCGGCGACGGCATCGTGGCCGCCGTCCGGCAGAGCCGGGCCGAGGTGGTGCTGCTCTCCACAGTGGTCGCCCCGCTCGGTTACCAGGTGGCCGAGGCGGCCGGCATACCGTGGGCGGGCGTCTTCCCGCAGCCGCTCTTCCCCACCGGTGACTTCGGCCCGGTGCTGGTCGGCGGCCGCTCGCTGGGCCGCACCGGCAACCGCCTCACCGGCCGCTTCCTGGAGTCGGCCGCCCATCCGCTCTACGCCGGCCCGGTGCGCGACCTGCGCCGCGAGCTCGGCCTGCCCCGGCGCAGCATGGCCGCCCTGCAACGCACCCAGCAGCAGCGATGGCCGACCTTCCACGGCTTCAGCCCGACCGTGGTGCCGCGGCCCGCGGACTGGCCGGCCTCCCAGGAGGTCGTCGGCTACTGGTGGCCCGCGCGGCAGGCGGGCTGGACGCCACCGGGCGAGGTGGAGCAGTTCCTGGCCGCCGGGCCGGCGCCGGTCTCCATCGGGTTCGGCAGCATGGCGCCGGGCCACGGCGAGCGGCTCGCCGGGCCGGTGCTGGCCGCGGTCCGCGCCGCCGGGGTGCGCGCGGTCGTGCAGGCCGGCTGGTCGGGGCTGCGGGTGGCCGAGGGGCCGGACGTGCTCAGCGTGGGACCGATGCCGCACGACTGGCTGTTCCCGCGGATGGCCGCCGTCGTGCACCACTGCGGGGCCGGGACCACGGCAGCGGGACTACGGGCGGGAGTGCCGGCGGTGGCCGTACCGGTGCTGGCCGATCAGCCGTTCTGGGCCCGGCGGCTGCACGCGCTGGGGGTCGCGCCGGTGCCCGTACCGCTGTCCAAGCTGACGGCGGACCGCCTGGCCGGCGCCCTGCGGTCGGTCACAACCGATCCGCGGTACGCGGAGCGCGCGCAGGCGGTCGCGGCCCGGCTCGCCACCGAGGACGGCAGCGCCCGCATCCTGCGCTGGCTGGAGACACCGCGGCCGCCCTCCTGAGCAGGAGGACGGCCGTGGTGTCCGACAGAACCGATCAGCGCTCGGTGATCGGGACGAACTGGCGCTCGGTCTCGCCGATGTAGAGCTGGCGCGGGCGACCGATCTTGGTGGCCGGGTCGGCGTTCTGCTCGGCCCACTGGGCGATCCAGCCGGGCAGCCGGCCGAGGGCGAACAGCACCGTGAACATCTTGGTGGGGAAGCCCATGGCCTTGTAGATCAGGCCGGTGTAGAAGTCGACGTTCGGGTACAGCTTGCGGGAGACGAAGTAGTCGTCCGCGAGGGCGATCTCCTCGAGCTTGAGCGCGATGTCGAGCAGCGGGTCGGGCTTGTCCATCGTGGAGATGACGTCCTGGACCGCCTTCTTGACGATGGCGGCGCGCGGGTCGTAGTTCTTGTAGACCCGGTGCCCGAAGCCCATGAGCTTCACGCCCTTCTCCTTGGCCTTGACGCGGCGCACGAAGGCGTCCACGTCGCCGCCGTCGGCGCGGATGCCCTCGAGCATCTCCAGCACCGCGGAGTTGGCGCCGCCGTGCAGCGGGCCGGAGAGCGCGTTGATGCCCGAGGACACCGACGCGAACAGGTTGGCCTGGGCCGAGCCCACCAGCCGCACGGTCGACGTGGAGCAGTTCTGCTCGTGGTCGGCGTGCAGCACGAAGAGCATGTCGAGCACCTTCGCGATGGTCGGGTCCACCTCGTAGTTCACGGTGGGCAGCCCGAACGTCATGCGCAGGAAGTTCTCGACGTAGTCCAGGGAGTTGTCCGGGTACGGCAGCGGGTGGCCGATGGACTTCTTGTACGCGTACGCGGCGATCGTCGGAAGCTTCGCCATCAGCCGGATCCCGGAGATCTCGACCTGCTCCGGATCGGTCGGGTCGAGCGCGTCCTGGTAGAACGTCGAGAGCGCGGTGACGGCCGAGGAGAGCACCGCCATCGGGTGCGCGTCGCGCGGGAAGCCGGAGAAGAAGGCGCGCATCTCCTCCTGCAGCAGCGTGTGCACGCGGATCTTGTCGCCGAACTCGGCCAGCTGGGCCGGGGTCGGCAGCGCGTCGTGGATCAGCAGGTACGACACCTCGAGGAACGAGGCCTGGCCGGCGAGCTGCTCGATCGGGAAGCCCCGATACCGCAGGATGCCGGCATCACCGTCGATGTAGGTGATCGCCGACGCGCAGGAAGCCGTGTTGACGAAGCCCTGGTCCAGGGTGACGTATCCGGTCTCCTTCAGCAGCGCGCTGACGTCGATGCCGCCTGGACCCTCGACCGCCGGGCGGACCGGCATGGACAACTGGCCACCGGGGTGGTCGAGCTTGACATCCGTCATGTAATTCCCTCACTTCACCGGCAGATGTCGCCAATAACCTGCCGTTCACCGTAAACCCTCAACCTGAACGGGTCATCAGACGGTCGACCGCTGAGGGATTGATCACGACCGCCTTCCCAGGAACACCATAGATAATGGTCTGTGGACCGCGTCGTCGCGGTGCGGAGGTGGTGAACCGATGCGGATACCCGGCCCTGCTCCCGTCGTCGTGGGCGTGAACGGCACTTCGTCCGGACTGGCCGCTGTGCGGCTGGGTGCGCGGGAAGCCGTGGCCCGGGGTGAGCCGCTGCGGATCGTGCACGTTTTCGCCTGGCCCGGGCCGCGCTCCTTCGATGATGCACCCGACTGGGCCACGGCGCGCCGCGAAGCGGGCCGGATCGTGGCCGGCGCGGTGGCCACCGCCACCCGGACGGTGCCCGGCGTGCACGTCGAGGGCCTGCTCACCGACGGCCTGCCGGTCCGCGAGCTGCTGCGGCAGAGCCGCGCCGCGGATCTGATCGTGCTCGGCGACGACGATCTCGCGCTCAGCCCCCGCCTGCCGGCCGACTCCGTGCTGGTGCAGACAGTCGCGCGGGCCCGCTGCCCGGTGGTGGTCGCTCGCGGGGACCGCCCGCCGGCCGGCCCGCTGCTCACCGCGGTCGACGGCTCACCGAGCTCGCTGCTGGCCCTGCGGATGACCGCGGCCGAGGCCCGCCGCCGGCACACCGCGGTGGAGGTCGCGCACGTGGTGCGTCACGAGGAGGAGCGGGAGGCCGGCCGGCGCCTGCTGGAGTCGGCCGTGGCCGGCGTCGAGGGCCTCGAGGGCGCCCGGCGCCGGATTCTCGTCGGCGAAGCTGCGCCGATTCTCATCCGCGCGTCCCGGCGGGCCCGGATGATGATCCTGGGTCCGCGGGGTGTCAGCGGCGGCTCACTGCTGGGCGAGGTGGCTCAGCAGTTGCTGCGCCGGTGTGCCTGTCCGACAGTGTTTGTCCACGGAACCCCTGCCGGGGACAGGTCGCCGGCGGGTACGGTGCCATCGGCGGGAGCGCTGATGAGCTGACTGGCCAGGGGGCGATGACGGGTGCTGACCACAGCTCCGTCGACACGGGGTCGGCGATGGTGGAAGCTCTTCGGCATCGCCGGGGTGCTCGCCACCGCCCTCTACACCCTGAACCTCGCGGACCCGGTGAACCTGGCCAGCTTCGCCGCGATCGGCGCCGGCACGGTCTGGGCCTGTTTCGCCGCGCCCCGCCGCCGCGCCGCCGAGCCCCGCGCCGCCTGGGCCTTCATGGGCGCCGCCGCACTGCTCTTCCTGATCGGCGTGGTCGTACGGCCGCTGGTCGTCAGTCAGCCCCTGATCGCGGACGCCTTCACCGTGCCCGGCTACGTGCTGCTGGGCACTTTTTTCACCATGCTGCTGCGCTCGCGGGGCGGCGTGGCCCGGCACTCGGTCCTCGACGGGCTCATGGTCTGCCTGGCCGGCGGGCTCGCCAGTGCGCTGCTGCTCGCCGCCCCGGCCGCCGCGATCACCGACCGGCCGCCGATCGAGTCGGTCCTGGCCGGGCTCTACCCGCTGTTCGACGTGGTGCTGCTGGCCCTGGGCATCAACCTGACCTTCACCGCGCGCACCTGGCCGGTCAGCCTGGCGACGCTGGTCGCCGGGATGGCACTGATCGTCGTGGGCGACGTGGCGTACGGGATCATCGGCGTCGAGGGCAAGACCTACACCTCACCGCTGCTCGACGTGCCCTTCCTGCTGGCGTACGTGCTGCTCGGGGTGAGCGCCCTGCACCCGTCGGTGGTCGAGCTCGGTCGCGCCGCCCGGCACCCGGTGCAGGCCTGGTCGTGGCGCCGGATGACCCTGCTGGTGCCGGCCGTCTCCACCCCGTTCGTGCTGCTGGTGCTGGTCGGCGGCGAGTCGCCGGAGTACCGCGCGCTGATCGGCGCCTGCGGCCTGGCCATCGTCGCACTGCTGCTGCTGCGGGCCGTCTCCGCGGTGCAGGCGCAGGTCGCCGCCCAGCTGCACTCGGAACACCAGGCGATGCACGACCCGCTCACCGGCCTGCCCAACCGCCGGATGATCTCGAACGAGATCGAGCGGCTGCTGGGCAGCGTGCCACCGCCGGACACCCGGCGGATCTGGGTGTACTTCCTCGACCTGGACGGCTTCAAGTGGGTCAACGACTCGTGGGGCCACGACACCGGTGACCAACTGGTCATCGAGGTGGCGGCCCGGCTGCGCGCGGCGATCCCGGCCGGCACGATGCTGGCCCGGGTCGGCGGGGACGAGTTCCTGGTCGCGTACCTCGGTGACGAGCAGGGGGCGCTGCGGCTGGTCGACGTCATCCAGGGGTGCTTCGCCCACTCGCTGCGGGTCCGCGACACCGAGGTGGTGATCAGCGCGTCGATCGGCATCGCGCACGCGCCCGGCGACGGCTCCCCGGAGGTGACCGCCCAGGCGCTGCTGCGCGACGCCGACACCGCGATGTACCGCTCGAAATCAGAGGGCCCGGGCCGGGCCACCATCTTCGACACGTCGATGCACGACCGGGTCCGCGAGCGCATCGAGCTGGAGGGCGCCCTGCGCACGGCCCTGGTGGAGGGGCAGCTCAGCGTCGTCTACCAGCCCATCGTGCGGCTGGAGACCGGCCGGCCGATCGGCGCCGAGGCCCTGGTGCGGTGGAACCACCCGCAGCGCGGGCCGATCCCGCCGATGACCTTCATCCCGGTCGCCGAGGACGCCGGGCTGATCGGCACGCTGGGCACCTGGGTCCGCAACGAGGCGCTCAGCCAGCTGGCCACGTGGCGCGCGGACGGCACCGTCGGGGACGACTTCTACCTGTCGATCAACGTCTCGCCGCGCCAGCTCAGCAACGCCGAGCTGCCCCTGATCGTGGCCGGTGAGCTGCTGCAGCACGGGGTGCCGGCCGCGGCCGTGGCGCTGGAGATGACCGAGTCGGTGATGGCCGACGGCGGCAGCGTCACCGCCCGGGTGCTGTACGAGCTGCGCGAGCTCGGCCTCAAACTGCTGGTCGACGACTTCGGCACGGGCTTCTCGGCGCTGGGTTACCTGCGCCGTTTCCCGGTCACCGGCGTCAAGATCGACCGTTCCTTCGTGTCCGGGCTCGGCGAGAGCGGCGAGGACGAGGAGATCGTCCGGGCCGTGGTGGCGATGAGCCGGGCGCTGGGCCTGAGCATCGTGGCCGAGGGGGTGGAGACCCGGGTGCAGCGCGACGCGCTCGCCGCGGTCGGCGTCACCCAGGGCCAGGGCTGGCTGTGGGGGCCCGGGGTGGCGGCGGGCGACTTCGCCACCCACTGGGGCGCGCGCCGGTACGCCCCCGCTCCTCCCGGGTGAACCCGCACCACAGCGGGTACCGTCTTCCCCATGAGGTGACAAACGTCTCCTCAGCCTCTGGCGTACCGGCGACAAGTCCGGCATTATTCGCTCGGCCCGGATCCTTGCCTTCGGCGGCGCCGGGCCGATGACATGGAGACCGGAGGAGGCGACATGATGACGAGTTTGATCGGATCCGAGGGGTCCGTGCTCTGGCTGGTGGCCGTGCTGCTCTTGCTGGCCTCAGGACTGACCGCCGCCCTGCTCCTGGCCCTCCGCGGCAACTCCGCGCCGATGCGCGCCGACCACCGCACCCCGGAGCACTGACCCGGCGACATCGACGCCGTCGCACGCTGGCAGGCTGGGACGATGCGCTTCGCCACGTGGAACGTGAACTCGGTCAAGGCCCGGCTGCCCCGGCTGCTGGAATGGCTCGAGCAGACCCGGCCCGACGTGCTCTGCCTGCAGGAGACCAAGGTCGCCGCCGACGGTTTCCCCGAGCCTGAGGTCGCCGCGCTCGGCTACGAGACCGCCGCCTACGGCCAGGGCCGCTGGAACGGCGTCGCCCTGCTCTCCCGGGTGGGCCTGGCCGACGTACGGCACGGCTTCGACGGTGAGCCGGGCTTCCCCGAGCCGGAGGCGCGCGCGATCAGCGCCACCTGCGCCGGCATCCGCTTCACCTCGGTGTACGTGCCCAACGGGCGTACGCCGGACGACCCGCACTACGCGTACAAACTGGCCTGGTTCGCCGCGCTGCGCGACGCGCTGGCCGCGACGAGCGGGCCCGCCGTGGTGGCCGGGGACTTCAACGTGGCCCCGAGCGACGACGACGTCTGGGACATCGAGGTCTTCGCCGGCTCCACCCATGTCACCCCGCCCGAACGCGAGGCCCTGGCCGCGCTGCGGGCGCTCGGCCTCACCGACGTCGTGCCCCGGCCGATGAAGGGTGACCGGCCGTTCACCTACTGGGACTACCGGGCCGGCATGTTCCACCAGAACAAGGGCATGCGGATCGACCTGGTGTACGCCACCGCCGACGTGGCGGCGCGGGTCACCGACGCGGTCATCGACCGCGAGGCCCGCAAGGGCAGAGGCCCCTCCGACCACGCTCCCGTGCTCGTCGAGCTGGACGGCGGCGCGGCGCCGTCGCCCGTCTGAGCCGAGCCGGATCCGGCCGCACCGCGTAGGCTGGGCGGGATCACACGACGATCCGGCGGGGACAGAAAGGGGAACGGATGGACACCCGGGTACCGGCCACTCCGGTCCTCGTCCCCGCACCGGGTCTGCTACGCGCGGCGCTGGACGCCGCGGGCGAGGCGGTGCTGCTGTGCACCGCCGAGGATCACACGATCGTGCTGGTCAACGCCGCGGCGAAGGCTCTGCTGCCCGGCCTGGAGCCGGGTGTCACGGCCGCCCGGAGCCCGCTGGCGGAACTCGCCCGCGCCATCGCCGAGGGCACCAGCACCTTCACCGACGAGTATCTGGGCCGGCAGGTGCTGGGCCACCGCCGATCGCTCGGTGACGATCACTACGGCTGGTACCTGCAGGACATCACCGAGGAGATCGCCCGGGCGCAGGAGTTCCAGGCCGAGCGGGACCGCACCCTGTTCCTGGCCGAGGCCAGCCGCCGGCTGTCCGCCTCGCTGCATCAGCGCCGCTGCCTGCGTACCACCGTCGAGCTGGCCGCCGCGCACCTGGCCGACGCCGCGGTCGTGGTGCTGCCGGCCCGTCGCCGGCAGAGCGAATGGATGCGCCTGATCGCCGGTGAGTCCGTCGAGGAGGGCATGCTCCGCGAGAACGTGCTCGGTGAGGTGCCCGGCTTCGAGGAGGCCCTGGGCGGCTTCCCGCCGATCCCGAGCCGCTGGCTGGACGCCTCCCAGGTCCCGGCGTGGCTGCTGCCCGAGGGTTTCGGCCCGGTCGGCGCCCTGCTGGTGACGCCGCTGCCGGGCAATGCCGAGCCGGCCGGCGCGCTGATCCTGGCCCGGCGCGGCCCCGACGCGGTGTTCTCGGCCGAGGACGAGATGCTGGCCCGGATCTTCGCCGCCCGCGCGGGCGCCGCGATCTCCGCCGCCGCGCTCTACCGCGACCAGGTCGACACCACCGCCATCCTGCAGGCCGACCTGCTGCCGCCGGAGCTGCCGCAGCCCGAGGGCGTCGAGCTGATCGGCTCCTACCAGGCAGCCAAGGACGCGCTGCGGATCGGCGGCGACTTCTACGACGTCTTCGGTCCGGTCGACGACAGCCCGGAGACGGTCGTCGCGCTGGGCGACGTCTGCGGCAAGGGCCCGGAGGCGGCGGTCCTGACCGGCAAGGTCCGCCAGACGCTGCGCGCGCTGCGCCTGGTCAACGCCGATCCGGCCGCGATGCTGACGGTGCTCAACCGCGCCCTGCTCGGTTCCGGTCGCCAGCACCGCTTCGTCACGCTGGTCGTCGCCGCGATCAGCCGGGCCGAGCACGGCCGGGTGCGGATCTGCCTGGCCACCGGCGGGCACCCGGCGCCGCTGCTGCTGCGGGCCGACGGCACGGTCGAGCCGGTCGAGGTGTCCGGCACGCTGATCGGGGTGGTGCCGCACATCAGCGTGGGCCCGGCCATGGTCGAGCTGGCGCCGGGCGAGCTCTGCCTGATGTACAGCGACGGTCTCACCGAGGCCCGCGGCGGCCCGAGCGGCACGGAGCAGTACGGCGAGAGCAGGCTCCGCGACGCCCTCGCGAGCTGCGCCGGCATGCCCGGGACGGCAGCCGTGGAGCGCGTCCGTCAGCTCGTCTCCGACTGGGTGCACGGCGGGGTCCGCGACGACATCGCGATGCTGGCCGTCCGCGCGCCCTCGCGCACCAAGCTGAGCCTGATGGACACCGGCGTCGCCCCGGTCTCGCCGTTCGCCATCGATGCCCGGCGGGGTGACCGCCGGGGCCGGAGCCGCTAATGACCGCCTCCACCACCACTCCCCCGCGTTCCCTGGACGACCCCGATGTGGGCGAGCGGTATCTGCGCCTGGTGGGCGACGGCGACGAGTACGGCGCCGTCGAGATCGTCACCGCCCTGCTCGACAACGGCGCGGACCCGGCCCGCGTGATGCTGGACCTGATCGCCCGCACCCAGAGCCGGGTCGGCGAGCTGTGGGCGGCCAACGAGTGGTCCATCGCCCGCGAGCACGCGGCCACCGCGATCAGCGAGCGGGCTCTGGCTGCCGTGTCGGCCCGCAGCGCGGTGCGCCCGACCCGCGGCCGGATCACGGTCGCCTGCGTCGACGGCGAATGGCACGCCCTGCCGGTCCGGATCCTCGGCGAGATGCTGCGGCTGGACGGCTGGCGGGTCGACTTCCTCGGCGCCAACGTGCCGGGCCCGCACCTGGTCACCCACCTGCACCAGACCGGCCCGGACGCGGTGGCCCTGAGCTGCATGCTCGCGACCCGGCTGCCCCGGGCGCACGCCGCGATCACGGCGTGCCGCTCGGTGGGCGTCCCGGTGATCGCCGGCGGACCGGGCTTCGGTCCCGAGGGCCGGTGGGCGCACCGGCTCGGCGCGGACGCGTGGGCGCCCGATGCCGAGGGCGCGATACGGCGGCTGGCGCGGGAGTGGCCGCCGCCGATCGAGGACCCGTACCGGACGGGCTTCCTGGGCGACGACGAGTACACGTACCTCATGCGGCACCGCGGTGAGCTGGTGCAGACGGCCATGACCCGGCTGACGGCGGCGTACCCTCCGACCGGCTCCTACAGCCGGCGGCAGCACGACTCCACGCTGGAGGACCTGGGCCACGTCGTCGACTTCCTGGCGGCGGCGCTGTACGTGGCCGACGAGCAGGTCTTCACCGACTTCGTGGCCTGGACGGCGGCGGTGCTGGAGGCCCGCGAGGTGCCGCCGGTGGCCCTGCAGATCGGGCTGACGCTGATGCGCGACCAGCTCCGCGACTATCCGGCGGCGATCGCGATCATCGACGCGGGCGTGGCGACACTGCGCCGGTAATTCACTGGACCGCCGTCCGGACCGGCGTTACCGTACGAGCATGATCTCCTGACGCTGACACGCGTAGATCCCGGCCCTGAGGATTCTCGGGCCCGCCGTGCCGTCTCCGGCGCGTGCCGCTCTTCAGCCTTCACCCCTTGGCACCACTTCGCCTCGTCCATCGAGGAGGTAGCTCCATGCCTGACCAGCCCTTTTCCGTACACGTCGATCCCGACGACCTGGCCCGCCGGCACCTGACGGCGGCGGTGTCGCTGCCGGACACCGTCACCGGCCCGGCCGACCCGCAGCCCGCCACCGGCGGCACTGCGGCACGGCACGGCCTGCGTGACGCCCGGGCGGCAGCCCGCCTGCGCTCCGGCCGTGACCACGCGGGCCGGGCCACCGGCGGATCGTCCCGCAGCTACGCCTTCCGCCGCAGCTGATCGGCCCGCGGCGGGCCGGGACCCCGGGTCCCGGCCCGCCGCCTCTATCGGCGGG
>NZ_BOQL01000079.1 GCF_018332655.1 Actinoplanes auranticolor
GGCGCTACCCCGTCATCGTCGGTACGTCAGCGGTGGGCCGAGGTGCGTTCTGCGGCGGCGTAGTAGTCGGCCAGCTCGGCGAACGCGAGCTTCGGCTGCCAGGTGTACGCCGAGGCAGGATCGCGGTACTCGTCACGGACGGTACGGGTCAGCGCCATGCTGGCGGTGTCGAGGTCTCGGGCGGGATCGGTCGAGTACGGGTGGGTGGGGTGAATGAACTCGCTGACCGCCACCGCGTGCACGCCGGCGCGCTCGAACACGTCGAGCATCCGCAGGAGGAAGTCGGCCTGCGCCTGCTCGTCACGGACGACGCCGGACACGACCGTCGGTTGCGCACCGTTGCGGTCGACGACGTCGAAGGACATGAACGCCCGCTGTGCGGCGCCGTCCCAGGTTGCCGTGCCGAATTCGGCGATCATGACGGGCTTGCCCCACCGCTGGTAGCGCTGGATCTCCCGCGCGTGCTCCTGCTCGCTCGTCGGGTACGCCAACGTGTAGAAGTGCATCAGGCCGATGACGTCGACCAGGCGCCAGTCGACGTCCTCGAACGGCGCCGCGGCGTAGGCGATGGTGCCCTCGAACGTCTGACGGGCTGTCTTCACGGCCCGGTCGAGGTAGGTGTTGAGCCGCTGCGCCGCGGTCTCCAGGTCCACGGTGGCGGTCGGCGTGAGGACCCGGTGATCGGCGTCGGCGAAGATGTTAGCCATCCGCTCGTGGTACTTCTCGCCGGCCACGATGCCGGGTACGAACACCGACGCCACGCACCCGACCACAAGGCTGATCTCGCCGCCGTTCGCGCGCAGAGCCTCAGCGATCGCGGCGGCCCGCGTCAGATGCTCGATCACCTCGTCCTGAGGCCGGTCGACCAGCCGCGGCTGCAGCCAGACATGCAGCCCGCACTGCACGGCGGCCCGTGCCGTCTGCTCCAGCCGCTGCAGATCGCTGCCGTACACGGTGACCGAATTGCAGTGCAGCTGCTCACGGATGGCTCTGATCTCGTCGGCCATCCGGTCTTCGCTCCAGACCACCCGCGACAGCTCGCCCTGCCCGGTGGCGAAGTTGGTGCCCGTGTCGTAGGTGACGCCGCGGTAGCGCGGCGGCCAACTGGTTCCGGTGCTCGTGCGATCGGGTTCGCCGGTCATCGTCTTCCCTCCGTCGATGAGCCCATGCGGGCGTCATCGACGCTCCCAGCGCGTCGATGGGCGGGGCACCTTCGCGCGTGCGCCGACGGGCACGGCAAGAGGTGCCGGCCCGTACGCGGCGCTGCGAGACTTCCGGCATGGGCGAATTCGACGGCAAGACGGTACTGGTGACCGGAGGCGGCAGCGGCATCGGGCTGGCGACCGCTGACCTGCTGCTGAGCGCCGGCGCCCGGGTGGTGATCGCCGGGCGTCGCCCAGAGCGTCTCGAGGACGCGGCAGGCGAGCTTCGCGCGGGCGACCGGCTGCTGCCGGTCGTGGCAGACGTCGCGGACCCCGCTGCCGTGGACCGGTTGCTGAGCACCGTGCTGGCCCGCTTCGGGGTGCTGCACGGGTTGTTCGCCAATGCCGGGATCGCCCGCTTCGGTCCCGCCGCCTCGGTGTCCGAGCAGGATTACGACACGCTGATGAACACCAACTTTCGAGGTGTCTTCCAGACGGTGCAGAAGGCCATGCCCATGCTGGCGCACGACGCCTCGGTGGTGCTCAACGGGAGCTGGCTGGTGCATCGGGGACTTGCGACCACCCCGTTGTACGCCGCCGGCAAGGCGGCCGTGGTGAACCTGGCCCGCTCGCTGGCGGGTGACCTCGGCGCCCGTGGCATCCGGATCAACGCGATCAGTCCTGGTTTCATCGTCACGGACATGTTCACCGGTATCGCCTCCTCCGCACAGGAGCAGGAGGCGTCACGGTTACAGGTGCCGCTCGGCCGGCTGGGTACGCCGGCGGACGTGGCGCAGGCGGCGATGTTCCTCCTGTCGCCGCGTTCGTCGTACATCACCGGTCAGGAACTGCTGGTCGACGGTGGACTGATCGGCTCCGTGCCGCATCGATGAGCGCACGGGGCAGCACCGTGCCGCCGGTGCGAACGGCGGCACGGTGCTGCGGCCACGGGCGAAGGGTCAGTTCACCTTGGTCAGCGTGGCGTGCATAAAGGGCACCCAGTTCCCGTCCGGCAGCGGGAAGTCGCAGTCGTACTTGATGCTGCCGTCCTCCTGCAGGGCCCGGACGTAGCGGGCCGGGCCGACCAGGACGAGCTTGTCGTCCTCGAAGTCGCCCACGTAGTGGCTCTGTTCCTCGTTGTACGGGCCGAAGCTGCTGAAGTAGTGCGAGCGGAACTTGCTCGTCTCCGGGTCGTAGTCGAAGAACTCGTAACCGACGTCCGGCATGGCACCGCGCGGGCCCATGTCGATCGATCCTTCCCAGTGGTGCACGAGGAAGAACCCGCCGGGCAGCCACTCGAAGGTCTCGGTACCGGTCATCTTCGCCGGCGGGCCCATCGGGCCCTCCTCGGTCATGCCGCTGAGCTTCCAGGTGCCGACCAGGTAGTCGAGCTGCTTGAGCTCGGGCGCGGGCTGCGGAGGCGCAGGCGGCATCGCTTCATCAGACATGTTGGCTCCTTGCCGTCGTTTCGTCATGGGCCGACACCTCACCGCCCGAGCCGTTCGGCTCGGGCGGCGTGTCCTACCGGGGGTGAAGGACGAGGCGTCGCGACCCGGCGTGGCGGGCCGCGAGGGCCCATCACTCGGATCTACCTGTTATGACGATGGTGGCCGGACCAACTCATCGGTGCGGCGGGAAATTTTTCCGCGGCCGGCCGGGACCGCTGCTCAGAGGTACGGCTTGCGGGCGGCGATGACGGCGTAGCCGATGTCGGAGCCCCAGCCGAAGTAGTCGCGGTAACTGGCCTTGAGCTCGACCACCATGGCCTCACCGAAGCCGGCGACGAGCTCACCCATCAACTCATCGGCCCGGTCGACGTAGCGCATGCCCATGCCGTACACCCGCGGGCCGCACTGGGTGTACTCCTCGACGACGAAGCCGGCCGCGCGCAAGGCGTCGATCCATTCCCCGAGGCTCAACAGTTGCGCTACCTGAAACTTCTTCGCGAACTCGGTGGCGCGCTCGCCGGCGAGCGCCGCCTCCCGGGTGATGTCACTGATGCCCAGACGCCCCCCCGGGCGCAGCACGCGGTGCAGTTCGCGAAGAACCTCACCCAGGTCGGTGGCGTGCATCAGGGACTCCATGGCCACCGTCGCATCGAACGAGCCGTCGGCGTAAGGCAGCGAGCGGTAGTCCCCATGATGGAACTCGACGCTGCCGGCAACCCCGGCCTCGACGGCACGAGCGGTGGCCTCGCTCGCCTGCACCGCGCTGATGGTGATGCCACTGACCCGCACGCCGAACTCTCGGTGCAGCTGCACGGCCGGGCCGCCGACGCCGCAGCCGGCGTCCAGCAGCCGCTCGCCGGCACGCAGCCCGATACCGTCGCCGACCTTTCGGGTGATGCGACGAGCCGCCTCGACCGCCGGAGTGTCGTCGTGATCGTCGAACCAGTAGGGCAGATGTTCCTGGCCGTCGATGAAGATCTGCGACAGCCCGGCCGATTCGTCGTACATCCGCCCCAGCTCTTCGCCTGCCGGTGCCAGTGCCTGCGGTGCGGTGGATTCCATGGTGTCTGCCCCTTCGCCGCCGATGAGGAACGCGGGTCCACACTCGCATTCCCGGCGGCAGGCGATCACCTTCTCGATTGCGGCCCGATTGAGGCACCGTCGCCCGCCCGGCCAACGTCTATAGTGTTTGCGAACCGCTTGACGTCCGCTCTGGTGCGAAAGAGGAATCTATGGTAGAGGGCGAAGACGCCAGGTTCGGTCGAGACGCGGGCCAGTCAGTGGCGACCCTCGACGAACCGACATTCTCCCGGATCGCGGAGGGTCATCGTCGCGAGCTGCAGGTCCACTGTTACCGGATGTTGGGGTCCTTCGAGGACTCCGAGGACCTGGTTCAGGAGACGTACCTGCGGGCGTGGCGGGGGCGGCAAAGCTTCGAGGGCCGCTCCAGCGTCCGGGCCTGGCTGTACCGCATCGCGACCAACGCCTGCATCGACCACATCGACCGTGCCTCCCGTACGCCGATCGCGCGCCGCCAGCCGGCGTTCTCGATGGAACCGGCCGCCGACACCCAGGGGCTGACCGAGGTGCCGTGGCTGCAGCCGTTCCCGGACCGGTTGCTCGACCAGACGGCGCCGCCGGACGCCGAGCCGGACGCGCTGGTCATCGCCAAGGAGACCATCGAGCTGGCCTTCCTGATCGCGATCCAGCACCTGCCGCCGCAGCAGCGGGCCGCGCTGATCCTGCGCGATGTGCTGGCCTGGTCGGCCAACGACACCGCCACGGCGCTGAACATCAGCGTGGCCTCGGCCAACAGCGCCCTGCAGCGGGCGCGGGCGACGCTCAAGGAGCGCATGCCGGCACGCCGTCTCGACTGGGGACCGGCCGCCGATCCGAGTGAGGCCGAACGGCACCTGCTGCAGGAGTGCATCGAGGCGCTGGAGAAGGCCGACCCGGACCGGTTCGCCAAGTTGCTGCGCACCGACGTGCGGGTCACCATGCCGCCGGATGCGTTCTGGATCGTCGGCCGCGACGCGTTCGTGGCCGGTCTGGTGGCCCAGTTCGACCCCGCGTCGCCGGCGTACTTCGGCGAGTGGCGCGCGGTCGCGACTAGGGCCAACAGGCAGCCGGCGGTCGCGACGTACGTCCGCCAGCCGGGTCAGACGGAGTTCCGGGCGCAGGTGCTCAACGTGTTCCGCGTCGAGGACGGACTCATCACCGACATCACGGCGTTCCTGCCCGAGGTCTTCCCGTCCTTCGAGCTGCCGATGACGATTTAGCGTGCGACGGCCTCACCCTCGCTCACCGCCGGCGGGCGAGGGTGAGGCCGTCCGCGATCGGCAGCATGACCACGTCGAGGCGGTCGTCGGCGGCGAGCCGGGCGTTGAGCGCTGCCATCGTCTGCGCGCAGCGACGCATCAGCGGGTCATCGGCCAGCTCGGGACTGGCGACGTAGCCGTCCAGCAGCACGTTGTCGAGCAGCAGCAGCCCGCCCGGGCGCAGCAACGGCAGGGCGAGTTCGACGTAGCCCGGATAGTTCATCTTGTCCGCGTCGACGAAGACGATGTCGGCCCGGAAGTTCGCCGGCAGTGCTCGCAGCGTCTTCGCCGCAGGACCGAGCCGGAAGTCGATGCGGTCCGCGACGCCGGCTCGCTGCCAGTGCTGCGCGGCGACGGCATGCCAGCGATCGTCGTTGTCGCAGGTCATGACGCGCCCGCCGGGGGCCAGGCCGCGGGCGAACGCCAGCGCGGACAGCCCGGTGAAGGTTCCGATGTCCAGCACGCTGCGGGCTGCCCCCAGCCGGGCCAGCATGGTCAGCAGCGTGGCCTGCTCCGCCTGCACCATCATGCCTGCGGCGTCGCCGGTCGCCGCGGTGCGCGCGATCAGGCTCGCGGTGACCGGGTCCGGCGCGGTGCTGCTGCACGCCAGGTAGCGCGCCAGGGCCGGGGTGACCGGCAGGTGCTTGACGTCGACCGGGCCTGCACCGGACATGCGCGGTTCCGCCTTTCGGTTGGCGCGAGCGGGCGATCCGCCGCGTGCCCTCCAGTCTCGTCCCGCGACTCCCCCGGCCCGCCTCACAGCGTGCCCAGAGCTGCGCAAGCACGAGGACGAGGCATTCGCACGGCCGGTGCCATGGTGGGAACGACATCGCCATGAACCGCCCTGAGGAGCCCGCATGCGTGCGATTTGGAAAGGCGCCATCTCGTTCGGCCTGGTCTCGATCACCGTGCGGCTGTACGCGGCCACCGAGGAGAAGAGTGTGCGCTTTCATCAGGTACACCGCACCGACGGCGGCCGGGTACGCCACCGGCGAATCTGCTCCGCCTGTGACACCGAGGTGGCCATGCTCGACATCGCCAAGGGCTACGACGCCGACGGCGGCGACATGGTGGTCCTCACCGACGAGGACCTGGCCGGGCTGCCGCTGTCGAGCTCGCGGGTCATCGAGGTGCTCGAGTTCGTGCCGGGCGCCGAGGTGGACCCGATTCTCTACAACCGGACGTACTTCCTCGAGCCGGATGCCACCGCCGTGAAGCCCTACGCCCTGCTGCGTGACGCGTTGCGTGACACCGACCGGGTCGCGGTGGTCAAGGTGGCGCTGCGCCAGCGTGAGCAGCTGGCGGCGTTGCGCGTGCGGGGCGAGACGCTGGTCATGCACACCATGCTGTGGCCGGACGAGCTGCGCGCCCCTGACTTCGGTTTCATCGACCAGGAGGTGGTGGTCAAGGATTCCGAGCTGGCCATGGCGGCGTCCCTGATCGACTCGATGACCGGCAGCTTCGATCCGTCGAAGCTGACCGACGAGTACCGCGCGGCCCTGCAGGAGGTGCTGGAGGCCAAGCTGCAGGGCCGGCAGGTCACCGTGCCGAGTGCGCCGGGCGCCGCCACCAAGGGCGTGGACCTGATGGCGGCGCTGCAGGCGTCCGTCGAGCGGGCGCAGCGGGCCCGCAAGGCCGACGCTGCCTGAGGGGCCGATTCAGCGCACCCGGGAGCGGCGCGTCAGCAGCCACACCACGCCGACCATCAGCGCGAGGTCGATCGACACGAGCACGAGGGTGCTCGTGTCGCGTTCCATGTGGTGTCCGCCGTGCGCCGCGCCGGCGGCCTCGACCGGGTCCGCAGCAGGCTGCGCGCCGGAGCCGACCGTGAAGGTGACGAGCCCGGACACGGGTGCGCCGTCGCCGAGCTCCAGGTGGAAGCCGACCCGGTAACGGCCGGGATGCTCGGCCGTTACCGGGACCGTGATCAGGACGTCGTCCACGACCGGCTCGCCGCGGGTGACGTCTGCCCCGCCGGGACCGACCACCGTGATGTGCATGGTCCGCGGCTGCGGGGCGGCGGTGAACCGCAGCGCCACCTGCGCGGGCGCGGCGATGAGCACCGTACCGTCGGCGGGCTCGACGGCCTGCAGGCGGGCCGGCGCCGGCGCGCCGAAGACGAGGTAGGCCACCAGCAGCATCAGAGCGACACCGGCGCCGCCGAACAGCAGGCGGCGCCGGGTGGGAAGCGCGGAGATCATGCCGGCAGCGGACGGCAGCTGCACGCCATGTCGAGGGACTCGGCGCGCGAGGGCCGCAGATGGTAGTACATGGCGATGACCATCGGCAGGAATACCACCGTGTTGTAGAACAGGTGCAGCTCGACGCGGGGCAGCACCAGCTGCAGGATGCTGGTCGGCACCGCTCGCCCGGCCAGGAAATGCCCGCTCTGCGACTGGATCAGCAGCAACAGGTGCTCGATGTGGTGCCAGAACTGGACGGCGAGAGCGACCGTCCACCACGTGCGGCTGCGGCCGACGAACCCGGGGCGCAGCAGGAACAGGAAGAACAACATCACGGCCGCGTAGCCGTAGTGCAGCCATTCGGAGCTGATGAGCCACGGGAACGGCATCCCGAGCACGCCGCGCGCCTGCGGCGGTTTCCAGCCCAGCGCCCAGATCTGGTAGGCCTGGGTCAGGTGTTCGGCCCAGTGTGCCAGGACGATGACCATGAACACGCCGAGCGCGGCTCGGTGGTGGCTGCCGTTGAGCCCCCACGGGCGGCCGGTTCGGGTGCCCGGCGCTGAACGTACGGGGTGGGACACTGTGCCTCCCGGATGTCGGTGAACGCGTCGCCCCAGCGTGCCGGTCGCCGGCACGGGCGGTCGTCTCCGTGCGTGCCGCCCCGTGCCCGCCGGGCGGGCGCCGGCGGATCAGGCGCGGCTGAGGGCGTCGGATGCGGGCGACCACCACTGCCGGTTCTGGCGGTACCAGTCGACGGTCGCCGCGAGCCCGCGCGGGAACGGGATCGCCGGGGCGTAGCCGAGTTCCTCGCGGATTTTCGTGGTGTCGACCGAGTAGCGGCGATCGTGGCCCATGCGGTCGGCGACCGGTTGCACACTCGACCAGTCCGCGCCCGTCGCGCTCAGCAGTCGGGTGGTCAGTTCGCGGTTGCTGAGCTCCGTGCCGCCGCCGATGTTGTAGATCTCGCCGGGCGTCCCGCGCTGCGCCACGAGCCGCACACCTGCGCAGTGGTCGTCGACGTGCAGCCAGTCGCGCCGGTTGCCGCCGTCGCCGTACAACGGGACCTTGCGCCCGCGCAGCAGGTTGGTGACGAACAACGGGATGACCTTCTCGGGATACTGGTACGGGCCGTAGGTGTTGGAGCCGCGCGTGACGCACACCGGCAGCCCGTACGTGCGGTGAAAGGCCAGCGCCAGCAGATCCGATGCCGCCTTGGACGCCGCGTACGGCGAGGTCGGCGCCAACGGGTGCGTCTCCGGCCACGACCCGTTCTCGATGCTGCCGTAGACCTCGTCGGTGGACACGTGGACGAATCTGGTGACGGCGGCCCCCAGTGCCGCGTGCAGCAGCGTGTGGGTGCCCATGACATTGGTGCGCACGAATTCACCGGAGCCGGTGATGGAACGATCCACGTGCGACTCCGCGGCGAAGTGGACCACCACGTCGATGCCCCGCATCGCCTGCTGCACCGCCACCGGGTCGCAGATGTCGCCGACGATCAACCGCAACCGCGGATCAGCCCGGACCGAATCGAGGTTGAGGGCATTGCCGGCGTACGTCAGCTTGTCGAGGACCACGACCTGCGACGGTGCTGCAGACCGGGAATCACCGGCCAGCAAACGTCGGGTGTAGTGCGAACCGATGAACCCGGCGCCGCCGGTCACGAGAACTCGCATGATGCCTGCTCGCCTCCCCAGCCGGGCTTGATCCCGGCCGGTGACAAGCGTATGAACGTGGCTCGCCCCGGCCATTTCACTGTGTGCGCTTCTTCGCCTATCCGGTGCCCGGTCACGCTGGACATGCCGGCGGGCAAGGTGCGCACGCCGCAAGACGACAGCTACACCGTGCCCGCCTAGCGTCAAGACCATGGTCTCTGCAGGCAACGCCGTGGTGCTCGGCGCGAGCATGGCTGGGCTGATTGCCGCCCGGGTGCTCAGCGACGTGTACGACACCGTCACGATCATCGACCGCGACACGTTGCCCGACGCCGCGGCACCCCGTCGCGGGGTGCCGCAATCGCGGCAGCTGCACGTGCTGCTGGCGCAGGGCCGGCGCGCACTCGACGTGCTCTTCGAGGGCCTCAGCGACGAGCTCAGCGCTGCGGGCGCGCCGCAGGTCGACCTGCACGGTCAGGTGCACTGGTGCAACGACGGCTACCCGATGCGTCGCGCCGCGTCGGACCTGCTCGGCGTCGGAGTCAGCCGCCCGCTGCTGGAAGGCACGGTGCGCGCCCGGGTGCGGAAACTGGCCAACGTGCGTTTCTGCCCGCCCGCCGAGGCGACCGCGCTGCTGAGCACCGAGGACCGCAGCCGGATCATCGGTGTGCTCGTGACGCCGCGCACGGGCGTGGTGTACCGCATCTACGCCGACCTTGTGGTCGACGCCTGTGGTCGGGCCTCGCGCAGCCCGGTGTGGCTGGCCGGGCTCGGCTACCCGGCGCCGCCGGAGCAGCTGATCCCGGTCGACCTCACCTATGTCACCCGCACCTACGAACGCGATCCCGACCACCTCGACGGTCTGCTGGGCGCCCTGACCAATGCCGTGCCGGGCCGCCCCCGCACCGGCATCGTCGCCGCGCAGGAGGACGGCCACTTCGCGGTGGCGCTCAGCGGGATGCTCGGCGAGCAGCCGCCGCTGGACCACGAGGGCTTCACACGCTTCGCCGAGTCGCTGGGCGTACCGGTGATCAGCCGGCTGGTGCGCGAGGCGGTCCCGGTGGGTGGGCCCGCACGGATGCGCTATCCGGCCAGCGTGCGCCGGCGCTACGAGCGGCTGCGCCGCTTCCCGCTCGGCTACCTCGTGGTCGGTGACGCTGTGTGCAGCTTCAATCCCTTGTACGGCCAGGGCATGACGGTCGCCGCCGCCGAGGGCCTGCTGCTGCGATCCGTGCTGCCCGGCGGCCCGGATCAGCTGGCACAGCGCTTCTTTCGCGGCGCGGGCAAACTGATCGACGGCCCGTGGTCCATTGCGGTCGGCACCGATCTGCGCTTCCCCCAGGTGCCCGGGCCACGCTCACCGCGGGTGCGGCTGATCAATGCGTACGTGCACCGGCTGCATGCGGCCGCCCGCACCGACGCCGCACTGGGTGCCGCCTTCCTGCGCGTGCTCAACCTCGTCGATCCACCGGCGCGGCTGCTACGCCCCGCGATCATGCGTCGGGTCCTGCGGGCACGGAGGAACAGCGGTTGAGCCGAACCCGTCTCAGCGCGCAGCAGCGCCATGAGCAGCTGGTGACCGCCGCGGTCGCCGCCTTCGCCCGCGGAGGCTACGCCGGCACCACCACCGACCAGGTGGCCCGCCTGGCCGGCGTCTCGCAACCGTATGTGATCCGGCTCTTCGGCACGAAGCAGGCGCTGTTCCTCGCCGCTGCCACCCACGCCACCGACCGTGTCGAGCAGCGTTTCCGGGACGCCGCCGCTGAACAGGCCGACCTGCAGAGCCTGGGCGCCGCCTACGACGACCTGCTGGCCGAGCGGGAGTTCATCACGGTCCTGCTGCACGGTTTCGCCGCGGGCGCCCACCCGGCCATCGGGCCGACGGTGCGCGCCTGCTTCGGCCGGATCTACCGCACGGTCCGCGAACTGACCGGCGTCGACCAGGACGAGGCATGCGGGTTCCTGGCGGTGGGCATGCTGCTCACCGTCCTGGGAGCCATGCGCATCGTCGGGCCGGACGCGGTGGCGCACGAGCCGTGGATGACCGAACTGGTCGGCGGGCTGGACCTGAAGAGGGCGTTCCCGGGCCCGGACGGCACATGAACAAGCGCATGCTGGGAGACGACGGCTGTGATGCCGAGTCCCGAGGATCGGGGCATGGCTTTCAGGCAGCAAGAATTTACTCTCGTCGAGGCAGACCGGCCTCGCCGTCGTGCCGGGATCGTGCTGGGCGCCGCCGCAGCCGGTGTGCTCCTGGCGGTGCTGTGGTCGTACGAGTTCGTCGACCATGTGATCGGTGACAACGTCGCAAACACCCTGCTGGGCCACGACGCCAAGGCCACCGCGATCTCCGGTGTCGTGGCCGGCCTGGTCTTCGCGTTCGTCTCCGGGCTGGCCGGTACGTTCACCGCGTGCAACATCGCCATGGCCGCCTCGGTCGGCCCAATGAGCCAGGCGGGCGCCAGTGGCAGAACCCGAGACGGCTTGCGAGGGCTGTTGCGTCCGGTCGCTCTGCTGGCGGTGGGAATGGTGGCCGTGTCCTTCCTGTACGGCTTCGTCGGGGTGTTGCTCGGAGACCGGCTACCCCAGCTGTCGACCGAGGTCACCGCCGGCATGCCTGTTCGGCTCGTGCAGTCGATGGTGGTATTCGGTCTGATCGGTCTGGCCTTCGTCTGGCTGGGCCTGGCGGCGCTCGGGGTGATTCGGGACCCGTTCGCCGAGCGGCCGGCGGCACGGGTCGTCCTGCTCGGCGCCCTTGTCGGCGGGTTCCTGATCGGTCGGCCGTATCCGCTGTTCAACAAGCTGTTCCACTGGGCCGTCGAGACCGGCAACCCGCTGTATGGTGCGGGTGCCTTCGTGCTCCAGTCACTGGGCAACATCGTGCTGGTGGCGGTGCTGTTCGCCCTCATCGTGGTGCTGAGCAGAGGCCGGTTCGTCTATTGGCTGGCGAGCCGTCCGACGCGTACCGCAGCGGTGACCGGCGCGCTGCTGGTAGGACTGGGCATCTTCACCGTCGTCTACTGGGATGTGCGCCTGCCGGCGATGTTCGGTCACGGCTGGTTCCCGACCATGCCGTACAACAACTGACGCGGAAACGGTCGACAGAGTGGCGCGGAGCGGCAACAAGCTCCGCGCCGCAAAGGCGATCGCGCAGTGAACGACAATCGGCGTTTCCGTGGGGACCGGATACTTCTTTCCCTGCGGGCAGGATTTGCACCGCAAGAGTCATCACTCCCGGCGTTCATCGAGCCCGATGACCTGCCCACCGCCGGTGAGTGCCGGTGCGGCTGGCCGTTCCGGCGGTCGCGGACAGGTCGCGATCGGCTCCCTCGGACAGCGCTGCCCGCCCGGCATGCGGCGGGCAGCGATTCGCGCATCCTCCATCGTGCGATCGTGCCTTGGCCTACGAGCAGCGCCAGCAGCAGCGTCGAGCCGAGGGCTATGTGGAGCCATTGACCATGGTGGAGCGGGTCGGAATGTGGGCGAGCATGGTGCAGCTGGAACAGAACCTGCGACCTGCCGAGGTCACCGCCAGGGAGGAGCTCGCGGCGACCCTGTCGCGCGAGCTGGCACAACTTCAGCGGGTCGAAGCCAGCATCACTTTCAGCTGGTTTGGTTTCCAGTGTTTCCACGATCACGCGTTCCACCTGGGCGTCGGAGACTGTTCTGGCTCGGCCGCGGTTCGTCGAACAGCCCATCGACGCGATCGGTGAGGAACCGCGACCGCCACGTCGTGACCGTCGGACGTGATACCCCGAGCAGCCGGGCGACCTGACTGTTGGAATGACCGTCCGCGCACGCCAGCACGATCCGTGCCCGCAGTGCCAACGCCTGCGCTGTGGTGCGCCGCCGGGTCAACGACTCCAACGCTTCGCGTTCCTCGACGGTCAACACCACTGGCGGCAACTTCGGCCGAGGTAATCCACCCATACCGAACTAACAGGAACTACCGACTCAGGACACTCTCCTATCTCTGACAGCTTCCTCGCGGTCCAAGTCGTCGCGCCGGCGCGCTCTGACAGCGGCAGATCCGGTCGGCGCGAGACAACGCTTCCGCCCGGTGCGTGATTCTGCCGTGAGGTCGCCGGTCGTTGGCCGGGCGTGGTGAAGTAGGACGCGCTACTGAATATCACCCTCTGTGCGAGGTTTGGGGCATCGCGACTTTCGTTTGATCCACGGCCGACGGCGTCAGTTCCGCTGCGCGAGTTCCTCACCTTGGCGACCAGCGCAACGCCTGAACGCGCGATGCGGACGGCGGTGAGGCGGCGGCCGCCGTCCGCGCTCAGGTGATGCGTGGCTCCGCCGGCACCTCCAGCGGCCAGTCGAAGTCGGCGCCGGTCTGCTCGCACATCCACCGGCCCCACGCGTGGAGCTGGCGGACGACGGTCGCCGTCTCCAGGCCGATGGGCGTGAGCAGGTAGCCGGTGTTCTTGTGCACGAGGCGCATGGCCGCCAGTTCACGCAGTTCACGAGCCAGCACCTGGTTGCTGATCTCCGGAAGCAGGTGCTGGATCTCGCTGAAGCGTTTCGGGCCGTCGGCCAGGGCCGTCAGCAGCCATACCTTCCAGCGGCCACCGAGAGCGACGATCCAGTCCGTGTCGTCGCCGACCTGGTCACCGCACCGCTCGGCCCAGTCGTGCAGCCTGCGCAGGATAGGCTCGGTGTCCTGGCCGTGCGGGGTCAGGGCGTACTGCACACGTGGTGGAACGCCGCCCAGGACGGTCCGGCGCACCGCCCCGGCCCTTTCGAGGGCCCTCAACTGGGTCACCAGCGTCTGCCGCCCGGCGTGCGGCATCCGGCGCCGGAGCTGGCTGAAGCGCGCCGGGCCATCGAGCAGGTGGTACATGCTCCAGAACATCCACTTGCCACCGACGCCGGTTGCCCCGTACGGGCACACCAGCGACCTGTTCACCCGCCCCATACGCTGCTCCGTCACATAAAATAGCGTTCTTATGCCCGTCGGCGCGGGTCGATAGCTTCCTAGCGTATGACACACCGCAGTCGGCGCCGTTCCATCGCAATCGTCACGGCTTTCGTGGCGGTCCTGCTAGTAATAGGTGCCTTCATTGTTCCCACCAGCGGCCCCTCCCCGCATGAACGGCTCCTACCGGGCATTGAGCTGGACCTTCGTACCGCGCACACCGCCCGTGGCCCGGTGCAGTACGACCTCACCGGCGGCTCCGGGCCGACTTTGCTGACCATGCACGGTGGTCTCGGTGGCGCCGACCAGGGCCGATTGTTCGCCGACTGGCTACGAGGGGACGGTTTCCGGGTGCTGAGCCCGTCCCGGCCCGGATATCTCGGCACACCACTGGACTCCGGCCGCACGCTGGAGGACCAGGCGGATCTGCTCGCCGCCCTGCTCGACGAGCTGGCCGTCAAGCGGGTCGTCCTGTTCGCGGTCTCCTCCGGGGCGCCCGTCGCCTACACGTTCGCCGCCCGGCACCCGGCCAGGGTGTCAGCGTTGGTGGTCGTCGCCGGGGTGAGCCGTGCGGATCCCGGCGCGGGAAACAGCTCCGCGGTCCGGCGTGTCTTCATCGACACCGTCGGCCAACGCATCGCGCAGATGACGGCAGCAGTCTCGCTGTCGTCGGTGCTCTCCGGCACGCTCGACGAGACAAGCACCTTCACCACGGCCCAGAAGGAACAACGTGTCGAGGAAATCATGCGCGACGACACCGTTCGCGCGTTCTTCGAGGCCATGGTCCGCACCACATTCCCCTACCGCCTGCGGATGCCCGGCACTCGCAACGACGCGGAGCAGCGGCGAGACATGAACCTGCCGTTCGACCGGATCACCGCGCCGACGCTCATCGTCCACGGGGCTCTGGACGGCGACGTCCCGTTCACCGACGGCGCCGCGGCCGCAACCCGGATCGGCGCAGCTCAGCACCATTGGATGCCCGACGAGGACCATTTGGGATTCTGGCTGGGGCCTGGCCGGGTTCCGGCACAAGACGCTGTCCGAACCTTTCTCCGGCAGGCGGTAGCTCGATGAGGCGTACGCTTCGCCCCCCGGCCAGGTCATGCGGCCGAGCGCCTCACCGGCCTGCTGGCCCTGCTCAGCAATGGCATGTTGGCCGGCGCCTTTCGAGGGTCTGACCCTTACCCTGCCTGGCCTCGTCGCTTTGATCGTGATCTGTCGGCTCTCGCGCTTGCAGCGGTGCGTATCGCCGCTGCGGGAGTGCGTGTCCGGATAGGGGGCCTTGGCATCTGCACCGTCACAGGTCTGACCGCGACTCGCAGCCGGCTTCAGATCATCGCGACGGCAGCGAGCCGAGGCGATGATGGATCTCCGAAACGAGCGGACGGGTACCGGCGAGCGGGAGGTCGTGGTCGGTGTTGACACCCACAAGGACTTCCACGTGGCCGTGGCGCCCGACAGCGGCGGCGCGTTGCTGCAGACCAGATCGTTCGCGGCGACCGCTGCCGGCTACCAGGATCTCATCGAGTGGGTGGGCGGCTTCGGGCTGCTGCGCCACGCCGGCGTAGAGGGAACCGGCGCCTATGGTGCGGGTCTGACGCGGGCGTTGCACCGTGTCGGCGTCGCAGTGATAGAGGTCAACCGGCCCGATCGGGCAGTACGGCGTCGCCGGGGAAAGACCGTTGCGATCGATGCCGAGGCCGCTGCTCGAGCAGTTCTGTCCGGCTCAGCGTCAGCGGTGGCCAAGTCAGGAGATGGGCCAGTCGAGGCTCTCCGGGTGCTCAAGCTCGTCAAGGACTCTGCAGTCAAGGCTCGTGTCCAGGCGATCAATCAACTTCACGCCGTGCTGGTCAACGCGGAGCCGGTGCTCCGCGAGCCGCTGGCAGCGCTGACGGGGGCGTGGCTGCTGCGCGCCTGCATCGGGCTGGACCCCGCCGCTTACAACGGGGCCACGGCCGTCGTCGCCTATAGCTTGTTGAGTCTGGCGCGCCGAGTACGTCAACTCGACGAGGAGCTGCGCGACTTGCACCGTCGTCTGACGGCGACGGTGCAAGCCATCGCTCCGAACCTGCTCGAGCTGCGCGGGGTCGGTGTCGACAGCGCCGCCACCTTCTTGATCGTCGCGGGCGACAACCCGCATAGGCTGGCCAGCGAAGGATCCTTCGCCGCGTTGTGCGGCGTCAGCCCGGTTGAGGCCTCCTCCGGTAAGACCCGCAGGCACCGGCTCAGCCGCGGTGGCAACCGCCTAGCGAACGCCGCCCTGTTCCGAGCCGTGCTCACCAGCCTGCGCTGGGATCCACGCACCCGCGCCTATCTACTTCGGCGCACCACCGAGGGACTGTCCAAGCGGGAGGCCATGCGCTGCCTCAAGCGATACCTCGCCCGCACCGTTTAGAAGATCATCGCCAAGGTCGTCACGCCGATACCAGCACCTCACTCTGTCCCTTGACATCCATAGGGGCATCACGATCCCGTTGTCCAGCCGGACCCTGAACCACCTCGCCGACCGCATCCGCAGCCACCGCCAGCAGCGCAAAACCCGATGGCGGCGGCTGAACCCCGGCCGCCAGGCTTGCTCGCCCTGGCGCATCTGCGGAACGGCGACACTTACACCCGGCTGGCCGCCGGCTTCGAGGTCAGCCTCGCAACCGCCTGGCGCTACGTCCAGGAGGCGATCGCCCTGCTCAGCGCGGCCGCCGAGGACCCGGACACCGCCATGCGGCGCATCCGGCAACTGGCCTACGCCATCCTGGACGGCACGCTCATCCCGATCGACCGAGTCGCCGACCAAAAGCCGTACTACTCCGGCAAACACAAGCGCTACGGCGTGAACGTCCAAGTCATCGCCGACGCAGCCGGACGCCTGGTCTGGGCCTCGGCAGCGCTGCCCGGTTCGACGCATGACCTGACCGCCGCCCGCACCAACGGCATCATCGATGCGCTGACCAGTGCAGACGTCATGGCTTTCGCCGACAAAGGCCATCAAGGGGCCCGCGGCAGCGTGCGCACTCCGTTCAAGCGGCGCCGCTTCCGGCCGAAGCTGTCACGCCGGCAGGAGACGGTCAACCGGGCGCACGCGAAGATCCGCGCCCGCGGCGAACGAGCCATCGCCACGCTCAAGACCTGGAAGATCCTCGTCAAGGTGCGTTGCTGCCCGCGCCGTGCGACGGCGATCGTGCAGCCATCCTCGTTCTGCACCACGTCGAAGCCAACCGCTTCGCAGGATGAAAATGGCTCATGGTGTTGCCGTGGGTGTCCGCGACGTAGTCGAGGTTCCACCGCCAGGCCTGCGTGGTACGCGAGGCCGCGAAATCGCCTACCGCATAGCCGGGCTCGTCGGGGTGGTTGCCGTATACCGGCACGGTCCAGACCGACTTGGTCGCCGTGGCGCCGGACGCCCCCGCGGGACCCTTGCTTCGGCCGAAGAAGTACTGGATGCCGTCGGTGGTGGTGACTTTCCAGTACTCGCCGTCGGTGTCACCGTTGTCGTATGAGGGGTCCATGAGCAGCTCGATGCGCGAGCCGTCGTCGGACACGCCTTTCCACCTGTCACCGGAGGACTTGACCAGTTCGGTGGCGCGCCCGTTGAACGAGATGGTGGCGTTACCCTCCGGCTTGAGCCAGCACAGGTCTCCGCCGAAGCTGTTCTTGTTGTTAGCAGCCTTGCCGCGGATGTCGTCCTGGTCGTCGGCGCAGGGCTTGTACTGCCGCTCGATGTATCCCGGCCACATCTGACCCGACGAATATGTAGGCTGCACTTCACCCAGTCGGTCGCATAGAACCAGCAATCGCGGTTCCACGGGACCCAGGGAAGATCACCCTTGGGGTACCCGGACTACTACCGCATCAAGGGCCGAAATCTCCTTCAACGACGGATGTTCCCATTACCCTTCTGCCCTGGGGATCCGAATACACGAACGACCAGTTACCGTGAGGGGAAACTACGGTTTTCAGGGTGACGACACCGGCAATCCGATAGGTCAGTTCCCGGCCCGCCATCGACGCCCTGCCCCCGCCGAACTGAACATCGACAGTGTCGCAGCCGCCCATGGTGTCCACCCGATTCCAGACGCCGTCCTCACATCGGGCGCAGACGACGAGGCTATGATCGGGGTCGGCCCTGTTGGAACCCAGTTTGACCACCCTTGCCAGGGCTATGTCCCGATGGCTGCTGAGATGATCCACTACATGGGTCGAATCATTCAAAGACGCTAGCCGTAGAGCGTCCTCGGCAGTGAATGGGGGGAATGTCATCAACGCACCAACCATATCTGCACGTGCCCGGAAGTCCCGTGACGCACCGGACATCTTCCCGGTCAGCCACGGCACAGGGTTGAAGCCACGGGACTTCCGAGCATGATACACGCTTTTGCCGGAGAGCCGAGAAGCAATTTCGGCGCCCAGTCTGGGCCGGGTTGCGACGAGCTATTCCGGAAGAAGGTAGAGCCGGTACACCCCGCCTGAGTACCTGCAGGTGTAGTCCGAGTAGGCAATGGTGTTCACATATGCTCTACCAGTCGCCTCGCAGGCACTCAATGAGGAGAACGCGTGGCCCGAGAAGACCCACGGAGGACGGGGAAACGGGTCGAACGCCGGCGCCGTCACACTGGACGAAGCGGTCGCCGCGATCGCTGGCGAACTTACCAAAGCCGACGTGGCGGATAGGCCAAGAGCGGCGACGAAAAGTGTGGCGACTAGCGCAATCAAGCGCTTGGTGCGGTTCACGATTACCTCCCGTGTGACGGTTCGCGGCAGAATGCCGCCCGGTTCGATCACCAGATTTTCATCGATGCACGGCGATCGTCAACCACGGCTCTGCTTAAATATATGCACTTTATAGATCGCTCACCGTCAGTCACAGATGCTGCTTATCACGTGAGTTCTGTTAAGAGTGAAGAACCTCACAGGCGGGCAGGCCGCCTCGGGGCCACCCGCTCCTGGTGGTGAGGATAGGGTGGAGCACCCATCAATGCTGATGGTCTTCTCCGAACAAAAAGTCCTTTCTGGGGTGGTATTGCTTCCATCGCAATCAAAACAGGTGATGGGGCATTTCGTAACTGAAGGTGATCGAGCCTCGATTGACCAACGCGGTTGGTGTTGAAGCGAGCTGGTCGTTTGGTGGTTGGTGATTCGGAGGACGTGCGGGAGTCGCCGTTCTCGTGATCGGCCTTGTCCAGGGTGTTCTGCCGGGGGGATCGGGATTGTGGCCTGCGGTCGGGCCGCCGCGGATCTGCGGGTCTCGGCTGGTCAGCAGGATTGGTCTGAGCGGCGGTGACGAAGTTGTCGAACCCCGCCAGTGCCAGTGCCAGTGCCAGTGCTCGGGGTAGGTGCCGGTGGATAGTGCGGGCACGGTACGCGGGGCGGCGAGCGGCGACGATCCGAGTTCGGATCGTGGCGGGCCGGGCGGTGCGGTAGCCGCCAGCGGCGACGTGCCCGGCGGTGTGGGTGAGGCTGCGGGCGATCGCGGCGTAGGTCAGCCCGGCGTCGTTCGTGATGAACCGACCGAAGGCAGACGCACCAAGGGTCCGGCGATCGGGTCTGCGTTGATCTGCTCGATGATGGCGTGGTTACGGTGCTGCGCCTCGGCCCGCACCAGGGCGAGCCGGCTGTCGATGAACGCCGCGTGATACCGGTGGTGAGGGACGAGTCCGCCTCGGCCGGGGATCTGGGCCGGTCGACGCGGCGGATCCGACGAACGACCAGCCGCGCGGTCACTTGATGCCGGGTGCCGGCGAACGGTATGGACAGCTTCGGAGACCAACCGGCCGGTGTCTTCGTCGTAGATGGCCTGCGGGCCCTTGATGTCGACCCACTGCTGGCGGGAAGCTGTCACACCCGGAACGGGTCTTCGCTTCGATGCTGGTGATGCCCGAGAACCGCACATCGCGACGACGGCAACTGGTGATCACGGTCTTGGCGCAGAACGCAGAGTCGGCCCGAATCACGATGTCACCGCCGGCGCTTCAGCACGTCAGCCCCGGGCAGGATCGATGCCCGCCCTGCCCGGCCGACCAAGATGAACCAGCATTGAGGGTACGTACACACTGGTGAACAGCGACCGCAACCCCGCGCCCGCGAGCCTCCCGGCCACGATCGTCGCGACCTTGCCCCGCCGGGTTCGCCCCGGCGTCACTGACAACCTGACTCGGTCATCGACCGCAGCGTGCAAACTTGCGGCCTGGCCAGGCGCATCACCGGGACCAGGCCGGCACACGACACACGCTTCGCATCGTCGAGCGTCGCGCGCACGACCGGTATGTCATGGCCGCAGCGCCGCGACCACCGTGCGCCGACAGTGCTCTCCGAATGGCGGGAGGACTCCAGGACATCGATCCACTGGACCGATGACAAATCCGGGTTGTCGCCGCGCCGAGATTCGAAAGCCAGCCACGCATGGACGGTGGAAGCGCCTCACCGACCTGCGCGGCATGCGGCTATGCCTGCTTGATGGTCGTCTTGCCACCGGCCGTGCTGACGTCGACCTTTGCTCCGGTGGCGGCGGTAGTGACGCCGATCTCCTTGCGACCGCCAGCGCTCTTGGCCGTCACCGCATACGGCCCTCCGGGCAACGCCATCGTCAGTTCACCCCCGCGAGTCCTGACGCTGACTGAGCGCGGCATCGCGCTCATCGTGACGTCGGCCGGGCCCCCGCCGGTATTGACCGTGACGGTAGGGGCTGAGATCCGATCCAGGATGACCCTGCCACCGTCAGCTTTCACAGCGACAGCGCCCGACATACCGCTCACGGATATCGCACCGCCCTTGCTGACGAGGTTTGCGGCAACCGCGGCCGGCGCGGTGATCGTGTAGCTCACCTTGCAGACGCCGACCGCGCTGCAACGGTCGGTCGTCAACCGCAGCGTGCCGTTGACGACACTATGGCTGGTGACCGGGATGCGGCCCAGGTACTCCATCCGCTCGGTGACGGTGATCGGCCCGGTGCCAGCGGTCAGCGTAACGTCGCCCCCGCCCCCCTCCAGGTCAAGGCTCATCACCCGGTCACTGATCTGATACGACGTCGACCCGGCATGTTCACCCTTTCCCGCCTGCGCCTTCCCGGCCTCGCCACTATCGCCACTATCGGCACAGCCGGCCAGCACTACGGCGAGACAAACCGCCACGCCCATCGCTTCGCCCACTCGTCGCCTCACAACAGTCCTCCCTCGACCTGATAGCATATGCAAACATTATTCGGCAGGTCCTGCGGCGTCAACGGAGAAGGGGATCCGCAAGCCTTCGGGCCAGGTTCTGTCCCGCGGATCATGTCCGTCAGGGACGGCGCGTAGCCAGTCGAGCATTTCGACCAGGTTGAAGGTGGCTTGGTACTTGATACCTAGCTTGTCGAACCGGGTGGCCAGTCCGCGCCAGTGTTTGCGCCGGTTGAAGCCGCGTTCGACCTGGTTGCGGCGGCGGTGATCGTTCGGGCCGAAGACCGGTGGCCGGCCGCCGCGGGAGCCGCGGCGTTTCCGGTTGGCGATCTGGTCGTCGGGTTCCGGGATCGTCGTTCGGATCCGCTTACCGCGCAGGGCTTGGCGGTTCGCCCGCGACGAGTACGCCTTGTCGCCGGTCACCGATATGGGCCGGGTACGAGGCCGCCCGATCCCGCCGGGCCGGGCGATGCGGACCTGGTCGAGCAGCGGAATCAGCTGCCGGGTGTCGGCGGCTTGCCCGGGCATATGAGTGTGGCCAGGGACCGGCCCTGGCCATCGGCGAGGGCGTGGATTTTGGTGGTCAGCCCGCCACGGGACCGGCCGATGCCGTCGCGTGCCTGCGTTTCGGCAACGATCAGCCCCTTTTAGCGGCTCCGGCGGCGTGCTGGTGCGTGCGCACGATGGTGGCGTCGACCTGGGCGTCCCGGCCGATGTCGTCGTCGAGCTCAGCCAGCACCCGGCCTGGTCGAGGCGCAGCATCGGCGTGCCGCCACGTTCGGTGGTCTCCCGTCCCCCGGACGAGGTTGTCCGCGGTGGAGACGCCGGGTGCGCAGGTGGACGCCCAAACATCGATCCAAGGGCGCGGACCAGGCGCGATATCGGGCGAATATAGGCGCCTCGCGCAGAGTGGGAACGTCACAGGCGTGAATGGGTACGAGCGCCCGGGCGGAGAGGACGACGATGCCACGGATTCACGCGGCAGGCGACGTGTCCACATCAGATCGATGGACCATCGATCCCGGACTCGTGGCCGAGATCGCCGGTCTGCTGAGCGCCGCCCACCCCTTGCGTATCGGCTCCGCGCTTCGCCGTGCCGATGCACTCCTCATCGCGGTCAGGCCGCCGGTCCGGGCCGCGGCGATCCTCGATCGAGCCATCGGTCTCGCACTCGCATCCGCCGGCGCCGATCGCCACGGTGAATAGCCGGGATCCGGTGACGTACGCCGGGCGCCCCCTCGTGGCGACCCGGCGTACGTCACCGTCCCCTCAGCGCAGGCTCACGGCCCGTTCGCTCGCGTCCTTCACCCGCTGGGCCTCGTCCAGCTGTGCCTGCGTCACCTTCAGGACACCCAGCCGGCTGACCGCTTCGTAGTAGGTCCACGCCAGGCCGTCACAGGCCGGACGTACGACCGCAGAGTAGGTATCGCATTTGCGCAGCAGGTCCTGGTAGAACGCTGAGTCCACCCGGGCCTTGTTGGCGTCGAACTGCCCCGCGGCCCGGTAGTTGCGGTATCCGAAGTCATGGCGCTGACAAGCCAGCGTGAAGTCGAAGCCAAGCGGGTTGTCGGGGCTGTAACTGCAGTAATCGGTCGTCCAGTCAAAGGCGTAGGCGGCCCAGGCGGCCTGATCTCGGCGCGCGCTGTCCCATCGGTGGTAGCTGCCCGCATCGGTCTGGGTCCATCCGGACAGAACCGCGGGCTTGTCCGCCGGCACCGCGGCCACCGCGTCGGACTGCGCGGTGACAAGGCCGAGCGACGCCAGGACGGCGACGGTCAGGCCACGGACGACACTTCTCATCGATTGCTCCCTCGGATCCACCGGAAATTTCGGCCGGACGTGTTCGACACGGGCCGCCCGATCAACCGCGACCGTTCCAGTGGCGGCGATGAAGGATCTATGTTTCGGCTATCTACCGTCCCGCTCAGACGCCCACCGATCGCTAGGGCGGGACCTGCAAGTCGGTGTTAGCATGTGCAAGCCAAGTTCCCACGAATGTCGTCCCACCGGGAGAGACCGTGTTCGAACATGTCGCATCCCTCATCACCTCCCCCTGGATTCTCCTGCTGGTAGCTGCCGCCGTGGCGGTCGACGGCTTCGTCCCGGTCCTGCCGTCGGAGACGCTCGTCATCGGCATGGGCGCGGTGGCCATCGGCGGCACCCCCCACGTCGCGCTGCTGGTCGCCGCCGCGGCGATCGGCTCACTGACCGGCGATCTCGTGGCCTACCACCTCGGCGACAAGGCCGCCTCGCGATTCCGGGACAGCGCCCCGGCAGCATCCGACGGCAAGAACCGATTGCGCCAATGCCTGGAAAGGGGGTCACGAGCCCTGCGACGATATGGCGCCCTTGCCGTCATCCTCGGGCGTTACCTGCCCGGGGGCCGCACCGCCACGGCGATGGCCGCGGGATCGATCGGCTATTCCCGGCGCCGATTCTGGATGTCGAGCGCTGCGGGGTCGGCCGGTTGGGCGACCTACGTCGCAGCACTGGGATACCTCGGCGGCGCGGTCCTGTCCGACCAGCCGGGCTTCGCGATGCTGCCCGGCCTCCTCATCGGCGCCGCGACGGCGCTGACGGTGTACATCGTGGGCCGCGTCCGCCGGGCCCGACTCAGCAGCACCGGCACCGGTCACCGGACGGCGAGCCACCCGGATTCACGCCTTTCGTGATCGGAACCGTCTTATCAGCCAGTAATCAGGTGACCGAAAAGGTGATGCCCCGACCCTCGCCCCGAGCAGCCATTTCATCCATCCTCGTCGCTATATTGAGAATATAGGTTCCTCACTCATGGTAATGCCGCTGCCGACCGGACGAAGAACAGACGCGTTCACCGGCGGTCGGCGGGTTCGCATATCCATGGGGGAGAAATGAATCTATTCGTCAGCCGACGTCTGCCCGCGGTTGCCCTGCTGGCGGCCGTCCTGTCGGCGGCCGGCACGAGCAACGCCGTCGCCGCGCCCATCCCGGCACCCGCGCCGTGGGCCGGAACGTGGAGCGCGGCCAACACCGAGTCCGGATGCTGGCCCAGGGGTTTCGGCAACCCTCCGCAATGCGCACCGACGTCAGCGCTGGCCTTCCACAACCAGAGCATCCGGATGACCGTGCGGACCTCGATCGGCGGCACCAACGTGCGCCTCCGGTTCTCCAACGTGTTCGGCAAGAAGCCCCTCGAGATCGGGCATGCCACCGTTGCGCTAGCCGACGTGCCCACCTCACCGCAACTGCGCGCCGGCACCCTGAGGGAGCTCCCCTTCGGTGGCAGGCTGTCAGTGACCGTCCCTCCGGGCAGCGAGGTGGTCAGCGATCCCGTCGCCCTCGACGTCCCGGCCCGCAGCAACCTTTCGGTCAGCTATTTCCTGCCCACCGATACCGGGCCGGCGCCGGTACACCTGACGGCTCGGCAGCCGGTCTACGTTTACCCCGGCGACACCACGACGCTGGTGGACGGCAGCATCGGCTTCACCATCCAGCGGTCCTCGTTCCTGCTCTCCGGCATCGACGTGAGCCATGGCCAGGTGAACCGCAGCGGCGTGGGCCGGAGCCGGCCGAGCCGGTCGGTGGTCGTGATCGGAGACTCGGTCAGTGACGGCAACGGCAGTACGATGGGCGCGTACCGCCGCTGGCCCGATCTGCTCGCCGACCGGTTGCTCACCACCGCGTCCACCGCCGACGACTGGGGTGTGCTGAACCAATCGCTCGCCGGCAACCGCCTGACCCATGACGGCACCGAAGCCCCGCTGGGCTTCGAGGTCCTGGGCCTCAGCGGCCTGGCCCGGTTGTCCCGCGACGTTCTCGCCCAGCCGGGAGCGCGGACGGTCGTCGTGCAGCTCGGGGTCAACGACATCCTCTTCAACGCCGACCCGGCCGAGCGGGTCGAAGCCGCGATCACGCAGTTCGCCGCTCAGGCGGCCGATCGTGGGCTGCACGTCATCGTCGGCACGCTGCCGCCGGCCGATGGCTTCGCCGACCCCGCGTGGAGCGCCGACAAGGAGGCGGCACGCCAGGCCGTCAACGCCTACATCCGCACACCGGGCCGCTTTGACGCCGTTTTCGACGTGGACGCCGTCTTGCGCGACCCGGCCCGGCCGAGTGTGCTGCGCGCGGAATTCGACAGTGGTGACCACCTCAATCCGAACGACGCCGGGGCCCAGGCCCTGGCCGACGCGTTCTGCATCCACGATCTCTGATCGTCGGCACCGGTTGGCGTACCGGGCTCGGCACCGCGTGCCGAGCCCGCCCGTCAGGTATAGGCCTCCCGCAACCAGGCGGCGTGATAGACCGTGTCGAGATAGCCGGTACCGAAGTCCGGCGCGATGGCTACGGTGGTGAGGTCAGCAGAGCCATGCCGCCGCATCCACTGCACGGCGCCATGCACCACCGTGCCGGTCGAGCCACCGAACACGAAACCGTGCCGGACCAGCTGATGGCACATCGCGACGGTATCCCCCTCCGACACCCGGATCACCTCGTGTACATACGTCTCGTCCAGGATCGCGGGGCGGACGCTCGTGCCGAGCCCGGGGATCAGGCGGGGAGCCGGCTCGCCGCCGAACGTCACCGATCCGACGCTGTCGATCGCCACGATGCGTACCGAGGGCTGATGGTCGCGGAAGTAGCGAGCGCATCCCATCAGGGTTCCGGTGGTACCGGCGCCGATGAAGAGAACGTCGAGGTCGGGAAAGGCCTTGGCGATCTCGGGGCCGGTGGTGCGGTAGTGCGCACCCCAGTTGCCGGGGTTCGCGTACTGGTTGAGCCAGACGTATCCCTCGTGGGTAGCGCACAAGTCCCGGACCCGGTCGAGCCGGGCCGCCAGCAGGCCGCCCGCGCCACCTCGGTCGGCGACCACGTGCACCGTACTGCCCAGTGTCTCCATCAGCCGGCGTGCGTTCGTCGTGCACCGGTCGTCCGTGACGCAGACGAATCCGTAGCCACGGCTCGCGGCGACGACACTGAGCGCCACACCCATGTTGCCGGAGGACGACTCGATCAGCGTGTCCCCCGGCGTCAGGACGCCTTCCCGCTCCCGGGCCTCGACCATCTCGGTCGCGGCCTTGAGCTTGATGGAGCCGCCGAAATTGAAACCCTCAACCTTGAGGGCGATGGCGTAGCCCGTGCTCGGCTCGAGGTCGACGTACAGGTCGTCGACGTTGAATTCCAGGGGGCTGGTGATGACGGCGGCCATCGCGGCTAACTTCCGTGCAGACGGCGAAGACAGTCGTAAGTGCTCGGCAGCTCCTTCAACAGCGCCGACTGTTGCCGCTTGATGTCCCGGAAGACCAGCTCGGCGGATTCGACGGCGTCCGGGCGGAACGCGAGGGACGGCAGCGCGTGCTCCGGCAGATGATCGAGTCCCGCGAAGATGCAGTAAAAGTTGCTGTTGGTCCAGAAGTTGCGGAACTCCGCCTCAAGGTTGGCGTAGTAGGTGGTCTCGTCGGCCACCGGCATGTTGACCGCCAGGCCCACCCGGTACATCTCCATCTTCTCGGTGATGTCCGGCGCGAGATCCAGCTCCTTGCAAGCCCGCCAGAACGGGGTGTCGTTGCGCGGCGCGATGCTGAAGTGCGCCTGCAGGAAGTCCCGCGAGTCGTCGAACATCGTCTCGATCTCGCGGTTGAAGCGGTCGATGAGGATCTGATCGAAGCGCTTGTCCGGGAAGTGCTTGGCGAGCTGGTACAGGGTCGCGGTGATGAAGTAGATGCCGGTGGACTCCAGCGGCTCGAGGAAACACGACGAAAGCCCGACACTGACACAGTTCTTGACCCACGTACGGCGGTTGCGCCCCACCCGGAAACGCACGTGGTTGAGCGGCTGGGTCTCCGGGTCGAGCCCCCACATGTCGCAGAATTCCTGAGTCGCCTCGTCCTGGGAGGCGAAGCGGCTGGAATAGACGTAGCCGGTTCCGAAGCGACCCAGCATCGGGATCTTCCAGGTCCAACCAGAGCTCATCGCGATGGCGGAGGTGTACGGTTCCACCCCCTCGGCCTCGTCGTCGTGCGGAACCGCGGTCGCGACGGCACGGTCGTTGAGCAGGTGGTCGCTCATGTCCAGGAAGGGTTCCCGCATGGCCTGGTTGATGAGCAGGCCCCGGAATCCCGAACAGTCGACGAAGAGGTCACCCTCGATCGTGCGTCCGCCCTCGGTACGCAGTGCGGTGATGTACCCGCGGTGATCGATGACGGCCTCGGTCATCTTGTCCTCGATGTGCACCACGCCCTGTTTCGTGGTGGCGAAACGCTTCAGGAAGTCGGCGACGAGTTGCGCGTCGAAATGCCACGCGTAATTGGTCCACGCGGTGCCGTCGGCACGCCGGGGTGCCAGCTTGGCGTCGAGTACCGGCGGCTCGCGGTAGCACGCGTATCCGAACGACTCGTCGGTCGTACCGGCGAGCTTCTTCGCTGCCCAGTAGTGCGACAGCGGAAGATTGTCCTGATTCGGCAGTTGACCGAAACAATGGTAATAGTGATCGGTATCGGCGCCGTGCGGGCGAGGACCGGCCTCGCCGGCACCCGGGGTACGCCAATTGACGAATTTGACACCCATCTTGTAGCTGGCGTTGCACTCACGCATCCAGTCCTCCTCGGCGATTCCGAGGAAGTCGAAGAAGGTCTTGTGCAGATTCGGGATCGTCGCCTCGCCGACCCCGATACGCGGGATGGCCGGCGACTCGAGCACGGTGATGGTCGCCTGCTGCCCGAGGACCTTGCCGAGATAGGCGGCGCTCATCCAACCGGCCGTACCTCCACCGAGGATGACGACGTTCTGTATGCGGTGATCTTCCATGCGCGCCGGGCCTTCCCTTGGGACGATGTGGTCAGTCGCCCGCACGGCCGTCGCCGGCCCACGATCGCGACGGCTCACGGTCCGCCCGCGGCACATATTCGATCTATAACGGAACTATGCGCCGGCGGCCCGAACCCGGGGAGGACGTGGATCCGGCGCCGCCCTCGGGGAACGTTGCGGCTGGTTGGACCACATCTCCGCAGCTGGTAGGCAACTCCGAGAGCCACTGTAGGGTTGGGTGACGTCCTTAGTGGAGGGCCACGGGGCCAGGCGGCATGCGTGCCCAGGGGTTGACTTTTCATATACCATGCCAACAGCGGCTCGCAGGTGCTCATCGAAGCTAGCCCGCCACGGCGGCTCACCACGGCGGCTCACCACAGGTGACTCGACCAAGGACGGTCGGGCCACGAGGCGCTCGGCCCGAGCGCGCTCGCTCGGCCGAATTGCGGCATACCGGCCTTACCCCCTACATGCACCTCAAAGATCAAATGTCACGGAAAGTCATCACGATTGACCTTGACGCAACATTCAATCCTCTTTTACGATAGCGATCGACATCGTTCGAAGTCGATCATCGACTGCGCCCGGCGCGGACGTGCCGCCGCAGCAACGAAAGCGACGTGCCGAACCATGACGGGGAAACGGGGATAATTTGATGTCACCAGGAGTCCTTCCACCATGCGTCGCCACTTGGCGACGGCATTCCTTCGTGTCTTACGGACCGCTGTGGCGGTCGCACGCATGAGTCCTCTGCGGTACCGGTAAGCACTTCGAGTGGCCGGCTCTGCCGCATTCCGGTGAATCGATTCGCCATTCCTCGCACCGAATGACGCGCTCAGGCGTCTTCCGGCCAAAAAGGCCGGCACTTCGGCATGCCGAAAATCAGTAGCGAAAATCGGGGGCAGTCATCGACACCAAGAAAGTTGGCTCGACGATGGAATTTCGGATACTGGGGCCGGTCGGCGTATGGTCGGGCACCACGGAAGTAACACTGAACGGCACCAAACAGCGCACGATGCTGGCCAGACTTCTCCTCGCCGAGGGCCGGGTCCTGTCCGACTACCAACTCGGCGAGATATTGTGGGCCAAGAACCCGCCGGAGACCTACCAGGCGCAGATCTACACCTATGCTTCCCGGTTGCGCCAGCGCCTCGGCACCGACGTGCAGGTCGTGCGCAAGGGCTGCGGGTACGGCCTGCGACTTCTGAACGGACGATTCGACTACCACGAGTTCACCAGGCTGTCACACCTGGGCCGGGCTGCCCTGCAGATGCACCGTTACGAGGAGGCCTCCGCCGCCCTGAGCAGCGCGCTGGACCTGTGGCAGGGACCGACCCTGACCGATGTCACGGACCATCTCATCGAGGCGGAGGGTCCGGCCATCGAGGAGGCCCGGATGGAGGCGCTGGAGGGCCGGATCACCGCTGACCTCGCGCTCGGCCGGCACCAGGAGATCACCGCTGAACTCGTCGGTCTGTTGGGAGCGAATCCGCTACGGGAACGCCTGCGGGCCCAGCTCATGCTCGCACTCTACGAGTGCGATCGGCAGGCCGACGCGTTCGCGGTTTTCCATGACGGACGCCTCCAGCTGGAGGAGGAACTCGGCGTCGATCCGGGGGCGACGCTGCTGAACACGTATCAGGCCATCCTCACCGGCGATCTGGAGCGGCTCAACCCGCACGCCGCCCGCAGCAACGCGCCGAGCCTGTTCCCGGCCGGCCGCCAAACCCGCTTCTCCATGATCAGCGGCGCCTCCTGAGGCCGACGGTGGGCTTGGCCACGCCGGTCGAGCCCACCGGCGCGCCCGGCCCGCCACCGCTCACCGGGGCCGCCCCGCCCGGTGATCGGGTCGAACGCGCCCGGAATCACATCGTGGTCCTGCCCTTCTTCACAGGCCCGAGACGATGTCACACCATCGGGGCGACGCCTATATTTTTTCAGCATTGCGCCTATCCCGCCGGGCCGCAGGGATATAGGCCGGCTATAGCCGTGATTCTCATGCTTGCGTTCAGTGAATTGAGCGTAGGAGTGGGATCTTGGCTGAACGGAACGCACAGCGACTCGCCCTTTCGGCTGCGCAGCGGGGGGTCTGGCTGGCACACCAACTCGATCCCACCGCGCGTCGCTACTCCTGCGCCGAGTACATCCTGGTGTGCGGTCCGCTCGACCCGGAACGATTCCGGGCGGCCTGGGCCACGTTGCGCGACGAGACCGACGTGCTGCGGATCTCCCGCATCGAGGACGAGGACGACCTCAGCCAGATTGTCGAGCCGCCGGACGGCACCGCCGACGGCCTGTCGATCGTCGACCTCAGCGCGGCCACCGACGTCGACGCCGCGCTTCACGAGGCCATGCAGGCCGATCTCGACCGGCCGGTACACCTGGAACAGGGGGGCGTCTCCTCGTTCGCCCTGTTCCGGATGGCCACCGACCAGTGGGCCTTCTACTACCGCATTCATCACGTCTTCGTCGACGCATATGCCGTGCACCAGATCGGCCGGCGGCTGGCCGAGATCTACTCCTCGCCGGCCGGTGGACCGCCGACCGGCGAGGCGTTCCAGCCGCTCGCAGTGCTGGGTGACGAGGATGCGGCCTACCGGGCTTCCGCCGCGTTCATCGCCGACCGTGCCTACTGGACCGGCCGCTTCGCGGACCGCCCGCCGGTGATGCGGGTCGGCCCGGCGCTGACCGTGCCGGCACCGATACGCCCCCGGCAGGTGGTCCCGCTCGGCGCGGACATCATCACCCTGTTGCGCGACGCGGCTGCCACGATCGGTACCACCTGGCAGATGGTGTTCACCGCGGTCTTCGTGGCGTATCTGCACCGGCTCACCGCACGCCAGGACGTGATTCTCGGATTGCCGGTGAGCGGACGGCGCTCGGCCCGGGCGCGTGCCGTACCGGGAATGGTCACCAACACGGTGGCCCTACGTATGCGGGTCGACGGTGAAAGCACCCTCGCCGGCCTCACCGATGCCGCGGCCGCCGAGGTCGGCAACGCACTGAGGCACGAACGTTTCCGTGTGGAGGACCTTTTCCGGGAACTCGAGTCAGAGCGCCAGGAGGGTGGGTTCCTGGGACCGATCCTGAACTTCATGCCGTATGACCGTTCACTGGCGTTCGGCCCGGCCACCGCCTCCACGCACAACCTCGCCAGCGGCCCGACGGTGGACCTGACCGTCAGCGTCCGGGGGGTGCCCGGCGGCGACATGTCCATCGTCGTCGAAGGCAACCCCGGCCGCCACGACCAGGCCGGCGTCCGGGCCCACGAGCGACGGTTCACCGAGTTCGCCGCGCGACTGTTCGCCGACCCGGACCAGCCGATCGGAACGGTCGAGGTCATGACCGACGCCGAGCGGTACGACGTGGTCGTACGCCGCAATGCCACCGACCGGCGGCACCGGCCCGGCGGCGTCCTGGACGGCTTCCGGTCCCGGGCCGCTCACGACCCCGGCCGCCCGGCCGTGACCGACAGCGCCACCACCTGGAGCTATGCCGAGCTCGACCAGCGTTCCGACGCGCTGGCCGCGGAACTGATGGCCCTCGGCGTCGGCCCGGAGGAGTACGTCGCACTGGTCCTGCCCCGGTCACCGTGGCTGGTGGCCGCCATGATCGCCGTCAGCAAGGCAGGCGGGGCGTTCGTGCCGGTGGATCCCGCATACCCGGAGGAACGCATCCGCTACATCTGCACTGACGCCCGGCTGCGGTGCGCGGTGACCGATGCATCGACCGAGGCTCTGCTCCCCGTCGATCTGCGACGCCTGCCGGTCGACGCGGCCGGCTACGACCGGCCGGTGCCGTCCCCGCTGTCACCCGATCCCGCCCAGGCGGCATACCTCATCTACACCTCGGGCTCGACCGGCCGACCGAAGGGCGTGGTGGTCACCCACGGCAGCCTGGCGAACTTCGTGGCCGACTACCTCGTGCGCTTCGCGGTCGATCGCGACAGCCGGGTGCTGCAGTTCGTCTCGCCCAGCTTCGACGTCGCCATGGGCGACATCTGGCCGGTCCTGCAGGTGGGCGGCACCCTGGTGCTGGCCGGTGACGGGCGCAACACGGGCGCCGAGAGCCTGCACGAGCTGATCAGGACCCAGCGGGTCACCCACGCGTCCTTCCCCGGGGTGATGCTCGGCCGGTTGTCCGAGAAGGACCTGCCCGACCTGCGCTACGTGCTCACCGGCGGCGACCCGCTGAACGGGGACGTGGTGCGGCGCTGGTCGCGGGACCGGAGCCTGTTCAACATCTACGGCGTCACGGAGGCCACCGTGGCGAGCACCGCCACTGGGGCGCTGCACGGGGCCGCCGAAGCTCCTATCGGACGTCCCATGGACAACTGCCGGACGTACGTTCTCGACGACCGGCTGACGGCCGTGCTGCCGGGCACGGCCGGCGAGCTGTACCTGGCCGGCACCGGCGTGGCCCGCGGTTATCTGCGGCGTCCGGGGCTGACCGCGAGCCGTTTCCTGCCCTGCCCGTTCGGCCCACCCGGCGACAGAATGTACCGCACCGGAGACGTGGTGCGGTGGCGCGCGGACGGCGATCTCGAGTTCATCGGCCGGCGCGACGAACAGGTCAAGATACGCGGCCACCGGATCGAGTTGGGCGAGATCGACACCGTCCTGGCCCGGCATCCCGGGGTCGATCGCGCGGTCACTGTCGTGCATCACGCCGAGCCGGCACCAGCGCGATTGATCAGCTACGTGGTGCCCGCCCAAGGCCACCGGGGCGATCCCGCTGAGCTGCGCGGGCATGCCGGGTTGGCACTGCCGGAGTACATGGTCCCGGCCGCGGTGGTGCTCATCGACGCGCTGCCCGTGACGCCGAACGGCAAGATCGACAAGGCGGCTCTGCCGGCTCCGGTCTTCGCCGGTTCCGCCGAGGCGGGCAAGCCGGAGACACCCACGGAACGCGTGTGGTGCGATCTGTTCGCAGAGGTACTGGGTACCGGCCGGGTTCACCCCACCGATTCCTTCTTCGCCCTCGGCGGCGACAGCATCCTGGTGCTGAAGCTCACCTCCCAGGCCCGGGCAGCCGGCCTCGAGATCAGTCCCGTCGACGTGTTCCAGCAACCGACGCCGGCCCAACTCGCGATCGTCGCCCGCCCCTGCTCGCCATCCGACGCGGCGGAGTCCCCGGCCGCGATGGTGCCACGCCGCGACAGGTACGAGGCCGAATATCCCGACCTGGTAGACCTGCTGCCCCTGGCCCCGTTGCAGGAGGCGTTCCTCTTCCACCATCTCGCCGCCGCCGGCACGGCGGACGCCTACACCCCGCAGATCCAGCTGGAGCTGGCCGGGCCACTGGATCGGACCGCGCTGCACCGGGCCGCCGGTGCGCTGCAGGCCCGGCACTCCGCGCTGCGGGCGTCCTTTCATCTCGACGACGACGCCGATCCGGTCCAGGTGATCCACACCGGACTGGCGACCCGGTGGGCCGAGGACGATCTGGAGGCGTCGGCCACGGACGCCTACATCGAGGCGGTCACCGGCATCGCGGCGCGGGAGCGTGCCATACCGTTCGACCTGAGCGACCCACCGCTGATGCGCTGGCGGCTCGTGCGGCTCGCTGAGGACCGGCACGTCCTGCTGCTGACAGCACATCACATCCTCTGGGACGGATGGTCGACCGGAATCCTGATCCGGGAACTCTTCGCCCTCTACCACGACTTCACCGGCCACACCCTGCCCGCTCCGCCCCCGCACAGCGATCATCTCGCCTGGCTGAGTCGGCAGGACCGGGCCACTGCGTACAACGCCTGGAAGGATGCTCTGGAAGGTCTGCCCGGCCCTACCTGGGTATCGCCCGACGGGACGGCCGAAGGCGAGATGGACCAGCTCGACGCCGTCCTGGACGAGAACGCCACCCGGGCGATCACCGCGGCGGCCCGGCGGCACGGGGTCACGATCTCCACGCTGGTGCAGGCGGCCTGGGGGATGTTGCTCGCCCGGATCACCGGCTCCGACGACGTCGTCTTCGGCATCTCGGTGACGGGGCGACAGGCCGAGCTTCCCGGCATGACGGACATGGTGGGGATGCTCACCAACACCGTGCCGGTCCGGGTTCGGCTGCGCGACGGCGAGGCCCTGCACGAGCTGGTGGTCCGGTTGCAACGCGAGCAGAGTGCCCTGCTGCCGTACCAGTTCATGAGCCTCAACGAGATCCAGCGCGACATCGTCGCGGTACCCCTCCGCGGCGGGCGTGACCTGTTCGACACCACCGTCGTCACCATCGACGGCTCGTTCGGCCCTCCGCAGGTGCCCGGGCCGCCGCATCTGACGAAGTTCGAGGTGCACGACCGCACCCACTACCCCCTGCGGCTGGCGGCGGTCTCCGGACCGGAGCTGCTGCTGCGCCTCAGCTATCTGACCGGCGTCTACCGCCGCCGGGAGGCCGGCCGACTGCTGGACCAGGTGGTGACGACCCTGCGATCGCTCACCGATGACCTCGACCGGCATCAACCACAACCATGAGGAGCACGCTGCTGTGCGGACATCCGATGTGTACCTGACCGGGATCGGCGTTCACCTGCCGGCGACGGTGAGCGTCACCTGGGCGGTGCAGAACGGGCGCTATCCCGCCGACCACGTCGATCTGCACGAGCTGACCGGCGCGGCGGTGGCGGGCAGCCTGCCCGCGCCTGAGATGGGCCTGCTCGCCGCGGAGGAGGCGTGCGACCGCAGCGGGCAGGACCCGAAGAACGTCGATCTGCTGTTGTACGCCGATTCCTGGCACCAGGGACCCGACGGCTGGCAGCCGCAGTACTACCTGCAGCACCACCTCACCGGCGGTGGCCCGCTGGCCATCGAGGTACGTCAGGGCTGCAACGGCATGTTCGGCGCACTCCAGCTGGCAGCCGCGTACCTGCAAGGGGTCAGGTCCCCGGACCGGGCGCGGACCGCCCTGCTGGTCGCCGCGGACAACTTCGGCACCCCGCTCATCGACCGCTGGCGGATGGGCGACGGCTACATCGCCGGCGACGGCGCCAGCGCGCTCGTGCTCAGCACCGAACGGGGATTCGCCCGGGTCGCGGCCGTGGGCGCCGTGGCGGTCGCCGAGGCGGAGGAGATGCACCGCGGTGACGAGCCGCTCTTCCCACCCGGGCCGACCGTCTGCCGCACCCTCGACTTCCCCGCCCGTAACACCGAGTTCAAACGCGGATCGATCAACGGGGGTGCCGGCACGGGCGCGCTGCTGCGCATACACGGCCAGACCCTGGCCCTGGTGGAACGCACGCTCGCGGACGCCGGCATCGGCATGTCCGCGGTCACCCGGGTCGCCTACATGAACTACTCACGGGAGATCGTCGAACAGCGCTGCATGGTCCCGCTCGGCCTGCCGATGTCCCGGTCGGTGTGGGACTTCGGCCGTACGGTCGGCCACCTCGGCGCGAGCGACCAGGTAGTGGCGCTGAACCACCTGCTCTGCACCGGCCAGCTCGTTCCCGGCGACCACGTCCTGATGCTCGGCGTCGGCCCCGGGGTGACCCTTTCGTGCGCTGTGATCGAGATCCTCTGGATGCCGCCGTGGGGCGGCTGAGCCCGATCCCGCCCCACGTTCACCCACTGACGAGTTCAGGAGACAGCAGTGATTGAAGGACGATCCGACAGCATGGAACCGGTGGCGATCATCGGGCTGGGGTGCCGGTTCGCCGGTGGTGCGGATTCGCCGGAACAGTTCTGGGACCTGCTGATCGCGGGCCGGGACGGCATCGGTTCCGTGCCGCCGGACCGCTGGCTCTACTACCGTGATCGCAGCCCGGACGACGAGGACGCGGTGCGCGGTGCCACCGAACGCGGCGGCTTCCTGACCGACATCGCCGGCTTCGACACCGCCTTCTTCGGCGTGAGTCCGCGTGAGGCGGAGCTGATGGATCCGCAGCAGCGCATCCTGCTGGAAGTGGCGTGGGAGGCACTGGAGCACGCCGGCATCCCCCCACGTGACCTCGCCGGCAGTGACACCGGAGTCTTCGTCGGCATCGGTTCCGACGACTATGGCCGGCGCCTGCTGGAGGACCTGCCCACGATCGAGGCCTGGACCGGCATCGGCAGTGCCGTCTGCGCGGCGGCGAACCGGGTGTCGTACGCCTTCGACCTGCACGGTCCCAGCCTCGCCGTCGACACCGCATGCTCGGCGTCGCTCGTGGCCGCACACCTCGCGTGTCAGAGCCTGCGCGCCGGGGAGAGCACGCTTGCGCTGGTGGGCGGGGTCAACCTCATCGTGTCGCCGGGGCTGACGCTGACCCTGGACGCCGCCGGTGCCACCGCGCCGGACGGCCGGTGCAAGCCGTTCGACGCCGAGGCGAACGGATACGGTCGCGGCGAGGGAGCCGGCTTCCTGGTGCTCAAGCTCCTCGCCGACGCCGAGCGCGACGGCGACCGGGTGCTGTCCGTCATCCGTGGCAGCCATGTCAGCCAGGACGGCCGTACCAACGGCATCATGGCGCCCAACGGTGAGGCGCAGGGCGAGTTGCTCACCGAGGCCTGCCGCCGGGCCAGCGTCGCGCCGGAGACGGTGGACTACGTCGAGGCGCACGGAACCGGGACGCGGCTCGGCGACCCCCTGGAGGCTGCCGCGTTGAGCAGGGTGTACGGCCGGACGCGCCCAGCCGGTGACCCGCTGCTGCTCGGCTCGGTGAAGTCGACGATCGGGCACCTCGAGGCCGGCGCCGGGGTGGCGGGACTGATCAAGGCCACCCTGGCCCTGGACCGGGCGGAGATCCCGGCCACCACGAACGTGCGGACGCTCAACCCGGCCGTCGACTGGGCGGAAGCGAACCTCCACGTGGTCCGCGAGCGTACGCCGTGGCCGGAGCACGATCGCCCCCGGCGGGCGGGGGTCTCCGGGTTCGGTTACGGCGGGACCATCGCGCACGTCCTGCTCGAGGAGGCACCCAGCCGGGCGCGCCCGGCGACCGCCGGGGTTTCGGACGCGGGCTCGGCCCGGCTCTTCCCCCTGTCCGCACGATCGCCACAGGCTCTGCGGGAGCAGGCGGTGAGCTTGATGCGCCGACTCGGTGACGAGCCCGCGTCACTTGACGATCTGGGCCACACGCTCGCGACCCGGCGGTCTCATCTCGAGCATCGGGCGGCCGTTGTCGCCGCGGATCCGGGCGAGTTGCTGGCAGGGCTCCAGCTCGTCGCGGACGGCGAGGCGGGCCCACGGGTGTCGAGTGGTTCCGTGCCGGCCGCGGCCGGTGCGGGGCTTGTCTGGGTCTTCTCCGGTCACGGCTCGCAGTGGACCGGGATGGGCCGCGAGCTGATGCACACCTCGCCGGCGTTCGCCGCCGTGCTCGACGAGATCGAGCCGGTCTTCCAGTCCGAAATCGGTTTCTCGCCGCGCCAGGTGCTGCTCGACGGCGCGTTCGACACCGTCGACCGGATCCAGACGATGATCTTCGTCATGCAGGTGGGACTAGCCGCGGTCTGGCACGCGGCGGGGGTGCGTCCGGACCTGATCATCGGGCACTCGGTCGGGGAGATCGCGGCGGCTGTCGAGGCCGGCGGCCTCAGCCTGACCGATGGGGCCCGGCTGATCTGCCGCCGGTCCCGGTTGCTGCGGCGCGTCGCCGGACGGGGTGCGATGGCCATGGTCGGTCTGCCCTTCGCCGAGGTGGCGGCGCGGCTCGACGGGGACGCGGAGGTCTGCGCCGCGATCGCCGCCTCCCCACTGTCCACCGTGGTCTCCGGCAGCCCGGAAGCCGTTGAAGCGCTGGTGCAGAAGTGGCAAACCGACGAGGTCCAGGTGCGCCGGGTCGCCTCGGACGTCGCCTTCCACAGTGCGCAGATGGATGAGCTGACTGATGAACTCACCGCGGCCGCGGCCGACCTCCAGGCCCGAGTCCCGGCCATTCCGATGTACAGCACGGCGTTGCGCGACGCTCGGTCGACACCGGCGTTCGACGGCGCCTACTGGGCGGTCAACCTGAGGAGCCCCGTGCTCCTCGCCCAGGCGGTGCAAGCGGCGGCCGAGGACGGCCACACCGTCTTCATCGAGATCTCCGCCCACCCGGTGGTGGCGCACTCGATCGGCGAGACCCTCGGTGAACTCGGCCTCGACGACACCTTCGTCGGCACGTCACTGCGCCGTGGCAAACCCGAGACCGAGACACTGCTCGCGGCCGTCGGCACGGCGCACTGCCACGGCGTCACGGTCGATTGGCGTACGCTCCAGCCGGCCGGCGACCTCGTGGATCTTCCCGGGCCCGCCTGGCAGAGGCAGCCGCACTGGCGCGAGCCGGCCACCGAGCGCGCGTCGCGGGACCTGCGCCACAACCCGGAGTCGCATGCTCTGCTCGGAGGTCAGGTGCCGCTGCCGGAGACCGGAATGCGGCTGTGGCGGACGCTGCTCGACGCGGACAACCGGCCGTACCCGGGCAGTCACACGATCGAGGGTACGGAGGTCATACCCGCCGCGGTGCTCCTCAACACGTTTCTGCGAACCGCGGGCACGAGCGTCCTACCGGTACTGCGTGATGTAGAGCTGCGGGTGCCGCTGGTCGCCGCGGAGCGACGAGAGGTTCAGGTGATGCGCGAAGGCGCCGCCGTACGGCTCTCCTCCCTCGCCGGTGACGAGACGGGTACCGGCGGCTGGGTGACCCACACGACTGCGACCCTCACCACCGCCGGCGTCGACCCGGCCGGGCCCACCGCGGCGGGCCCGCCGGCGGACCGGCGGGCGGCCCGCTTCAACCGCATCGACGCGGGCGAGGTACGCCGGCACCTCACTGCCATGGGCGTACCGTCGATGGCATTCGAGTGGTCCGTCCTCGACCTGTGGCGCGGCGTCGACCACCTGCGGGCCCGGGTCCGCATCGACACCCCGGCCGACGACTGGGCACCGGCACTCGACGCCGCGCTGTCGATCGCCCCGGTCGCGTTCGCCGGTGCACCGGTGCTGCGCATGGTGGCGCACCTCGACGAGATGCGGCTGAGCGGTCCCCCACCGGCGTTCGTGCAGGTGGACATCGTGATCGACCGCCGGCGGCCGGGCGTGGTGGACGTCGCGGTCACCGCCCTGGACGGTGACGGGCGGGCCGACCTGGCCGGTCTGCGGTACGGGGGCGCCCAGCAGGAACGTCCGACGCGACCGGCGGCCAGTCTGGTGCACGAGATCGGCTGGAAGCCGCTGACCGTGCCGCCAGCCGGGCCGGACCGCCCCGGCCGCAACGTGGTCGTGGTCGGGGACGCGGCGCTCGCGGACCGCTTCGGGACGGGGCTGGTCACGGCCGTGGCCGATCCCGGGGATCTGCCGACGCTGGACGGCGACACCGATGTCGTGGTCGCCGCGCCGCCGCCGGCCCCGGACGAGCCGGTGCCGGCCGCCGTGGAGCGTTCGGTTCGCCTGCTGTTGCGGACCGCCCAGGCGCTGGCCGGCCGGGACGTCACCGATTCGTTGCGGCTCTGGGCAGTGACCACCGGCGTCCGGGAGAGCGCGGACCGGACAGGGCTCGCTCAGGCCGGCATGTGGGGCCTCGGCCGGGTGCTGGCCGGGGAACTGGGAGACCGGTGGGGCGGTGTGATCGACCTCGAACCGGACGGTGCCCGGCTGCCGGGCACCGTCGCCGGCCTGCTGGCCGTGCTGCCGCCGCACGAGGTCATCGCGGTCCGCGACGACCAGATGCTCGTCTCGCGTCTGATGCCGACCGACCGGCCGATCGAGCGGGAGGGCCTGTCCTGCTCCCCCGCCGCCAGTTATCTGATCACCGGCGGACTCGGAGTCCTGGGCCTGCGGGTGGCACGCAGGCTCGTGGAGCTCGGCGCGCGGCGGATCGTGCTCGCCGGCCGGACCGGAATACCACCCCGCGCCCGGTGGGCGGACCTGGCAGCCGAAGACAGCATGTCGCGGGTTGTCGCCGGGATCCGTGATCTGGAAGGGCTCGGCGTGACGGTTCGGGTGGTCACGCTCGACATCACGGACCCTGATGCGGCCCGGCGGGCCCTTGATCCCGACGCGCTCGGCCTGCCGGCCGTTCGCGGTGTCGTGCATGCCGCCGGTGTGCTCGACAACCGCCTGGCGACCGGCGTCGACGACGCTTCACTGCACACCGTCCTGCGACCCAAGACCGCCGGTACCTGGGTGCTGCACGAGCTGTTCCCGCCCGGCAGCCTCGATTTCTTCGTCCTCTTCTCGTCCTGTGGTCACCTTCTCGGGTTGCCCGGGCAGGCGACGTACGGTGCGGCCAATGCGTTCCTCGACGCCTTCGCGGCCTACCGCAACGGGCCGGACAGCGCCGACACCACCGCGCTGGCCTGGACCTCGTGGCGCGGGATGGGAATGGCCGTCAACGAGGCGGTGGACCTGGAGCTTGCGGCGCGGGGAGTCACCGACATCTCGGCCATCGAGGCGTTCGCGGCGTGGGACCACGCCACCCGCAGCGGTGCCCGGCAAGCGGTCGTGCTGGCGACGACGGGCACGGAGGTGGCGGAGGAGGTTCCCGTGCTGCGGGACGTGTACGACGTCGCACCCGCCGCGAACTCACCCGCCGAGGCGGAGACGACGCTGGCCGGACTGTCGGGTCCGCAGCTGCGTGACGAGTTGCTGCGGGAGGTGAGCTCGCAGGTGGCCGCGGAGATGCGGCTCCCCGTCGCCGCGCTCGACGCCCGCCGGTCCTTGTCCGAGCAGGGCCTCGACTCGGTCATGACGGTGGTGATCCGGCGCCGGCTTGAGAAGCGCTTCGGGCACCGACTTCCGGCCACCCTGCTGTGGCAGCGGCCCACGGTGTCGGCCATCGTGGACCATCTGGCGGAGCAGCTCGTCGGTCCTACGGACTGATCGCACACGAAAGACCGGGCGGA
>NZ_BOQL01000080.1 GCF_018332655.1 Actinoplanes auranticolor
CAGCCCGGCCGACCCCCACTGCCCGGCCCTCCGCGACCTCGCGCCCCGACCGCAGCCCGGCCGGCTCACTGAATGGCCTTCCGATGAAGTCGCGCACGACGGTATACAGGGGACCCTTGCCGCCGTTGCGGCGCTTCCGCCGACCATCGAGCCCAGGCGGCCGTCCACGCGAGCCCACGCAGCAGTCGGCCGGCCACGCGCGATCGCGCAGCATCGAGCCGATCGGCGCGATCCCGCCTCACCCGACCTGCACTGGCGATGTCCACACCGGGCTCTCGCTCGACCGGTGCGCGGGTGGGACTCACCCGCCGTCACCTTGGGAATTTCGCGGCGCTCTGCGGCGCCCAGGCCGACCTTCGCGCTTGGCCGCGTCCGCCCGGCGGCGTGGCAGCCACCACTCACATCTCGCGGCGTCGCGGCCACCACTCACGTCGGCGGCGGAGATCTCGTCCTCGACGCGGGCGAGGCAGACCAGCCAGACAGCCCGCGGGGTTCCTGCCATCACCCACATCCCGCGGGGTCCCGGCCACCACTAACCCCGGCAGCCTCGGGCCGAGGGCCCGGGGTACCCCAGCCATAGCGGCCCCGGCCAGCACAAAACCCCGACCCGCGCCGCTTCGAGCAAGGCTCGACGACGCAGGCCGCATCAGCCACCGATCAGCCGAGGTCGAATTCCTCCCCGCGTACCCCGCGCAGGAAGTCCTGGAAGGTCTCGCGGCTGAAGGACAGCACCGCCCCCTCCGGGTTCTTGGAGTCGCGGAGATGGATCGCCTGCGGGCCGGCGCTCACTTCGACACAGTTGCCGCTCGAGCTGCGCTTGCTCTTGCGCCACTGATGGACCTCGTCGGGCGTGTTCATCCGGCCTCCAGCTATATAAAGACGCCGGGCGCGCTAGGCGCCCTGGCTGATAAGTCAATATTTTACGTTTCGTCCCCATCTGACCCGGAACGAACGCCAGCAAAACAGGATGCTAGACCATGCTGGTGCAAGCGTCCAGTTGCAAATTGCACTAGGGTGGAGGCGTTCCTCGATTGCCGACGTCACCGGAGTTGATCATGACCGAGCCGGTCGGCCCAGCCATCGCGCGCCTGCGGCTGCACACCTATCTGCGGGAGCGCCGGGAGGCACAGGGGCACACCGCTTCGGCTGTGGCCCGCAAGATGCGGTGGTCGCAGAGCAAGCTCAACCGCATCGAGAACGGTGTCGTCACGATCCAGCCGATCGAGGTCAAAGCTCTCCTCGAGTTCTACGACGTGCAGGATCCGGCCGAGGTCGAGCGGCTCATGGACCTCTCCGAGATCTCCCGGGAGCGCCGGTGGTGGCGCGAGGAGAAGCTCTCGCAGGAGTTCAAGGACTTCGTCGCCTTCGAGAGCGAGGCCTCCGGCCTGTACGGCTACTTCGCCCTGTTCATCCCCGGCCTGCTGCAGACCCCCGCCTACGCCAAGGCGCTCAGCTCGCCGGTGATCAAGGAGGCGGTCGCCGACTCCACCGGCATGAACCTGACCGAGGTCCGGCGCAAGCGTCAGGAGACCCTGTTCGACCGGCTCGACAGCAGCCGGCCTCCGGTGCTGAACATGGCCGTGGACGAGGCCGTACTCCTGCGCCCGGTCGGCGGGGCCGAGGTGATGGCCGCCCAGTTGGACCACCTGCTCGCCGTCTCCAAGCGACCGAGCGTGCACCTCACCGTGGTCCCGCTCGAGCTGGGTGCCCACGGCGGGCTGGGCGGCACGTTCGAGCTGCTCGAGTTCGCCGGCCGCGAGGACGACGACGTGGTCTTCATCGAGACCCCGGCGGACGACTTCCTGCTCACCGACAAGACCAAGACGGAGACCTTCCGCAAGATCATGGACGATCTGCTCTCCTCCGGACTGTCCGGCGAGCACGCCACCGACGAGATCGCCCGGGCCCGCCGGCGCCTGAAGGTCTGACCGGCTCACGGGAACGGTGAGCGGTTGATCTCCAGGGCCCGGATCAGCGCGCGGCGGACCCGCTCGAACCGGGCCCGGTCGGCGGTGCCGAAGAGGACCACCTCCGCGCCCCGGTGCACGGCGCGGATCTCGCGCCAGCGGGGGCCGCGCCCGGTGTCGAGCACGACGGCGACGTCCGCCAGGTCGGGGATCCGGTAGCGCGCAGCCGGCGTCTGGACGTACCAGCTGGTGACGATGATGTGGCGGTCGGCGTAGTAGACGGCCCAGCCACATCGAGGGGTGCTCGGGGAAGTGCGGTCGATCGACATCTGGGGTCCCCTTACTTCGATCCTGCCTCCGATTGTCCCTGGAAATTTCCGGACAGCAACAGTCTGATCACAAATTTCTAACGGCTAAGCGCTATCTGCAAAATGCACCCACGGTCGACCGCCGGGGGATCATCGCCCGGTTAGAGTCTGGGAGAACGATGAGCGCGCCGATTCGGCTTCGTCGTTTATCGTGAGGACACAGTCGAGAAACTGAACTTCCCTTCAGGAGGGAGCGGCTCCCATCCAGCTCAGGACGACGGCGTAGTCGGACCTCACCCGTGGAAGAGGCTCGTCATGTCAGAACCCACCGGACCGGCACCCGCGCGCGATCGGCTCCTGGCCCCGCTGCGCGAGCTGCGAGATTCTCTGAGGCTGTCGTCCGATCACCGGCATCGGGACAGCGACTGGTGGGCGCTCCACCGGTTCACCCCTGAATATCCCCGTTTCCTCGAGCACGAGTACCGAGCCGCCCGGATCGGCGTGTGCCAGCCGCTGGTCGTGCCCGGCATCCTGCAGACGCCCGCGTACGCCCGGGCGGCCACCGCCGCCATCACCGGCCGGGCCCCCGACGATCCCGCCACTCTGGCCCGCGTCGAGGTACGCCTGGGCCGCCGGTACGACCTGCTCGACCGGATGTCCGGTGTGGACCCACCGCGGCTGACCGTGGTGCTGGACGAGAGTGTCCTGCGCCGGCCGGTCGGTGGCGTCGATGTCCTGCGCGATCAGCTGGCGGACCTGCTCTACCTGGGTGAGCTGACGACGGTGACGCTGATCGTCAAGCCGACCGCGGACGGCGCGCATGCCGGCCTGGGCGGCTACTTCGAGCTCCTGCAGTTCGCCGACGACAGCGCCGAAGTGCTCTTCCTGGAGTCGACCGCGACCGACTCGCTGCTGACCGGCGCGGAGGCGGCCAGGCCGTACAGCGACTGCCTCGACCGGCTGCTGTCCGGCACCGACGGCAACGCCGCGGCCCTGACCACCATCCGGGAGATCCTCGGCGACCTGGCCTAGAAGACCACGACCGAACGGGCTCCCTCGCCCCGGGCCATCCGGTCGAAGGCCGCCGGTACGGCCGCGAGCGCGATCCGGTCGGTGATCAGGTGGTCCAGCTTCAGCGCGCCCGAGAGCACGTCCTGCGCCAGCGCCGGCACCTCGAGGTCCGGGTCCGACGAGCCGTAGACCGAGGCCCGCAGCGTACGGGCGCTGGAGAAGATGTCCAGGGCGCTCAGTTCCACCATGTCGTCCGCCCGGCCCATGCCGACCACCGTCACCTGGCCACCGCGGCGGGTCGCCCGCCACGCCGCCCGGATGGTCGCCGCCCGGCCCACGCACTCGAAGGCGTGGTCGGCGCCGAGCCGGTCCGTGCGCGACCGGATGTCCTTGGAGAGGTTCTCCGAGGAGACCACGAAGTCGGTCGCCCCCGCGGCTTCGGCCAGCGCCTTCTTGGCCTCCGACACGTCCACCGCGATGACCGTCGCGGCACCGGCGGCCCGGGCCGCCGCGACCACCGACAGACCCACCCCGCCGAGGCCGATCACCACGACCGAATCACCTTCGGCGACCCGCGCGGTGTTGCGCACCGCGCCGGTGCCGGTCAGCACCGCGCAGCCCAGCAGGGCAGCGCTTTCCCAGGCCAGTTCGTCCGGTACGGGGATGACCGCCTTCTCCGGCACCACGACCTGCTCGGCGAACGCGCCCAGCCCCAGCGTCACGTGCACCGGCGCGCCGTCGAGCGTGCTGCCGTTCTCCAGCGCCGCGATGTTCGCCGTGGAGCACAGCCACGGCTCCCCGTGGGTGCAGAACCAGCACTCGCGGCAGGGCGGCGACCAGTTCAGCGCCACGTGGCCGCCCTCGCGTACCCGGGTCACCCCGGCGCCGGCCTCCATCACCTCGCCGGCGGCCTCGTGCCCGAGGACCAGCGGGTGCGGCGGGCTCAGCGTGCCGTTCACCATGGACAGGTCGGAGTGGCACACGCCGGCCGCGCGTACGCGGATGCGGACCTGGCCGGGACCGACCTCGGGCAGGCGCAGCTCCTCGACCGCGGGAGCCGTGCCGGCCGCCCGGACGACCAGGGCCTTGATGTATGGGGTCACCGCTGAATCGCTTTCGTCTGCTGGAACTCGCTGAGGCCGTACGCGCCGAGCTCGCGCCCGATGCCGGACTGCTTGTAGCCGCCGAAGGGGGCGACCGGGTTGAACGAGCCGCCGTTCACGTCGACCGCGCCCGTCCGCATCCGGCGGGCCACGGCCAGCGCCCGGTCCGGCGAGCCCCAGACGCCACCGGCCAGACCGTACTTCGAGTTGTTGGCGATCTCCACCGCGTGGTCGTCGTCGTCGAACGGGATGATCGACAGGACCGGGCCGAAGACCTCCTCCTGGGCCAGCTCGCTGGCCGGGTCGACGTCCGCGAAGACGGTCGGCGCGACGAAGTAGCCCTTGTCCGGGACTGCGGCGTCGCCGGCCACCTGCCGCGCGCCGGCGCGGGCGATGAAGCCCCTCACCCGTTCGCGCTGGGCCGCGGACACCAGCGGCCCGAGCCGGGTGCCCTCGTCGAACGGGTCACCGGTGGTGTACGCCGACGCGGCCGCCGCGGCGAGCTCGACCGCGGTGTCGTAGTGGCTGCGGTGCACCAGCATCCGGGTCCACGCCGTGCAGGTCTGGCCGGAGTTGAGGAAGGCGTTGCCCACCCCCACCTTGACCGCCTTGGTGAGGTCGGCATCATCGAGGATCACGTTGGCCGACTTGCCACCGAGCTCCAGGGCGACCCGGGCGATCCGGTCGGCCGCGGCGTGCGTGATCGCCCGCCCGGTGGCCGTCGAGCCGGTGAACGACACCATGTCCACGTCCGGGTGCCCGGCGATCGCCGCACCCACCACCGGCCCGGTGCCGGGCACCAGGTTGAGCACGCCCGGCGGCAGCCCGGCCTCGTCGGCCGCGTCGATCAGCAGGTACGCCACCAGCGGCGTCAGCTCACTGGGCTTGAGCACCACTGTGCAGCCGGCGGCCAGCGCGGCGGACACCTTGGCCACGACCTGGTGCAACGGGTAGTTCCACGGGGTGATCGCCCCGACCACTCCGACCGGCTCGTGCACGATCAGGGAGTTGCCGATCGTCTCCTCCGGCACCGGCTGGACGGCCAGGTCGGCGTACCCCCGGAGGACCGCGAGCGGCAGTCCTGCCTGGACCGCCTTCGCGACCTTGAGCGGCGTGCCCAGCTCGAGCCCGACGGTGCGGGCGATGTCGCCCGCGCGGGCGGCGAGCGCCTCGTGCAGCTTGCCCAGCACGGCACCGCGCTCGGCCATCGGCGTGTCGGCCCAGCCGGGGAAGGCCGCCCGGGCCGCCGCGACAGCCCGGTCCACGTCCTCGGCGGTGCCGGCGGGCACGTGACCGAGGATCTCCTCGGTCGCCGGGTTCTCCACCGGGATGGTCTCGGAGCCGGACGAGGCCGTCCAGGCCCCGCCGAGGTAGATCCGGTCGCGGGAGAGGGTCATGTCAGGCTCCCTTTCAGCGGGTCCAGTCGCGCCTTGAGCGCGTCCAGGCCGGTCAGGACGGTTTCCAGGCCGAGAGCGAACGCGCCTTCGTCGACGCTGCGCCGGTGTTCGGCCAGCAGGTGGGCGTCGCGCAGGTGCGGGTAGCGCTCGGCGTACAGCTGGGGGTCCTCGTCGAAGCCTAGGGCGAACGAGCCCAGGGCCGCACCGGTGACCAGATAACGCATGACCGCGCCGATGTGGGTGGCCCGGGCCGGCGGCCAGCCGGCGGCGATGAGACCGCCGTAGACCGTGTCGGCCATGGCCAGCGCGGCGGGCCGGCGGCCGGGTCCGTGGGCCAGGACGGGCACGATGTTCGGGTGCGCGGAGAGCTCCGCGTGGTACGAGTACGCCCAGAGCCGGAGCGCCTCCCGCCAGTCGTGGCTGCCGAAGAAGGAGACGTCCACCCGGGCCACCACCGCGTCGGCGACCGCGTCCAGGATCTCGGCCTTGGTCGGGAAGTGGTTGTAGAGCGACGGGCCGGCCACGCCCAGCTCGGTGGCGAGCCGGCGCACGGAGACGGCCTCGAGTCCTTCGGCGTCGACCAGCTGGCCGGCCACCTCGACGATCCGCTCGCGGCTGAGCAGGGTGTGCCGGGGGCGGGCCATTTAACGCTCCTGAAACTCTGGACGGCACAAAACTTACACCGCTAGTTTTAGCACGTGGACTTTCAACTCAGCGACGAGGAGCGGGCCGTTCGCGACACCGCCCGCCAATTCATCACCCGCGAGGTCATGCCGCTCGAGCAGGAAGCTCTGCGGCGCGAGCGCAACCATCAACCCGGGCTGGACCGCAGCGAGCTGCGCGAGTTGCAGCTCAAAGCCAAGAAGTTCGGCTTCTGGGGCCTGTCGACCCCCGAGGAGTACGGCGGCATGGACCTCCCCGCGGTCCTGCAGTCGCTGATCTGGACCGAGGTCGGCCGCACGTTCGTGCAGTTCAAGTTCGGCGGCGAGGCCGACAACATCCTGTATTACGCCAACGACGCGCAAAAGGCCGAGTACCTGGTGCCGACCATCGAGGGCGACCGGATCTCCTGCTTCGCGATCACCGAGCCGGGCGCCGGCTCGGACGCGGCCAACATCAAGCTCAGCGCCCGCCAGGACGGTGACGACTGGGTTCTCAACGGCGAGAAGACGTTCATCACCAACGGCAACGACGCGGACTTCGTCATCGTCGTGGCGGTCACCGACAAGGAGAAGGGCGTACGCGGCGGCGGCACGACCGCCTTCCTGGTCGACCGGGACATGGGCTGGCGCTCGGAGTTCATCCAGACCATGGGCGAGGGCGGCCCGGCCGCGCTGATCTTCGACAACGTCCGGGTGCCCGCGCGCAACATCCTCGGTGAGATCGGCCAGGGTTTCGAACTGGGCATGAAGTGGATCGGCAAGGGTCGCTACCTGATCCCGTCGAACGCGGTGGGCATCGCCGAGCGGGCCCTGGGCATGGCGATCGAGTACGCCAACACCCGCGAGACCTTCGGCCGCACGATCGGCTCCAACCAGGCCATCCAGTGGATGATCGCCGACTCCGAGGTCGAGCTGGAGGCGGCCCGCTGGCTGATCCTCAAGGCCGCCTGGACGGTGGACCAGGGCTGGGACCCCCGGCACGCGTCCTCAATGGCCAAGCTCTACGGCGCCAACATGGTCAACAACGTGGTGGACCGGGTCATGCAGATCCACGGCGGCATGGGCTACACCCGCGAGCTGCCGATCGAGCGCTGGTACCGCCAGGTCCGGCTGATGCGGATCTACGAGGGCACCGACGAGATGCAGCGCCTGATCATCTCCCGCGGCCTGCTGCGCGGCTACACCAAGATCGGAGGGCACCTCGCATGACGATGTTGTCGCTGGCCGCTGTGCTGGCGGAGGCCGCCCGGCGGTATCCGGAGAAGGTCGCGATCGTGGACCACGCCGAGCGGGTCAGCTACCGCGACCTGTGGCAGCAGTCCCTGGCGTACGCGGCCGGGCTGCGCGAGCTGGGCATCGGGCCGGGCGACACGGTGGCCGTGCTCGTCCCCAACGTGGCCGACTTCCCCCGGGCGTACTACGGCGCGCTGGCGGTGGGCGCGCGGATCGTCCCGGTCCACCTGCTGCTCACCCCGGACGAGATGGCGTACGTCCTGCGCGACAGCCGGGCGGACCTGCTCGTGGCGCACTCGAGCCAGCTGAAGACCGCGATGGCCGCCGCGAGCATCTCCGGCACCCGGCTGGCCAGCGTCGGCCCGATGCCGCCGGGTGTGCCCGAGGCCCCGCCGCGACTGGAGGAGGTGTCGGCCGCGGTTCCCGCGCTGCCCACGTACGTGAGCCGCGAGGCCGAGGACGTGGCGGTGGTCTTCTACACCAGCGGCACCACCGGAGAGCCCAAGGGCGCCCTGCTGACCCACCTCAACCTGGTCATGAACGCGACCGTCAACGTGTTCGACGCCAACGAGGTCCGGGCCGACGACGTGGTCCTGGGCTGCCTGCCGCTGTTCCACACCTTCGGCCAGACCGTCGGCATGAACGGCACGTTCCGGCTCGGCGGGACGCTGGTGCTGCTCGCCCGCTTCACCGGCGAGGCCGCGATCGACCTGATGGTCCGGGAGGGGGTGACCATCTTCCACGGCGTGCCGACGATGTACATCGGCCTGCTGGAAGCGGCGGCGAAGGCCGACAAGTTGCCGGAGCTGCGAATCTGCGTGTCGGGCGGGGCGTCACTGCCGGTGGCGGTGCTGGAGCGCTTCAGCGAGACCTTCCACTCGACGGTGTTCGAGGGCTACGGGCTGTCCGAGACCTCACCCACGGCGACCACCAACCAGCCGGCGTTCGGCACCCGGGCCGGCACCATCGGGCACCCGATCTGGGGCGTCGAGGTGGAGATCGCCCGCGCGGAGATCGACGAGCGCATCGAGCTGCTGCCCACCGGCGAGCTCGGGGAGATCGTGATCCGCGGTCACAACGTCTTCGCCGGCTACCTGAACCGGCCCGAGGCGACCGCCGAGGCGGTGGTCGACGGCTGGTTCCGCAGCGGTGACCTGGGCACCAAGGACGCCGACGGCTTCATCACGATCGTCGACCGCAAGAAGGACCTGGTGATCCGGGGCGGCTTCAACGTCTATCCGCGCGAGGTGGAGGAGGCGCTGGCCCGGCACCCGGCCGTCGTGCAGGTCGCGGTCATCGGGGTGCCCGACCCGGTGCACGGCGAGGAGATCTGCGCGGTCGTGGTGCCCGATCCGGGCGGCATCACCGAGCAGGAGCTGATCGACTGGTCCCGGGAGAAGCTGGGCAAACACAAGTACCCGCGGCAGGTCCGCTTCGTGGAGGCGCTGCCGATGGGTCCGAGCTTCAAGGTGCTCAAGCGCGAGCTACGCCGCACCTTCGGCGAGTAGCACCGGCAACTCCGCGACGATCGGCCTGTCCGCCGGCAGCCAGGGCACACTGTCCAGCTCGTCGGCGGACAGCCAGCGCATCGCCGTGTGTTCGAGGGCGCGCGGCTCGTCGCCGTCCAGCAGCGTCACCGTGAAGACGCGCAGGACGGCACGGCCGTGCGCCAGCGGCACGTCCGGCCCCACCCGGGCCCCGACAGCCACCCGGACGCCCAGCTCCTCCGCGCACTCGCGGGCCAGCGCCTGGGCGTCGGTCTCGCCGGGCTCGACCTTGCCGCCCGGGAACTCCCAGCGCCCGGCCACCTCCGGCGGCGCGGAGCGCTCACAGGCGAGCACCCGGCCACCCTGCACGATCACTGCCGCGACAATCACCCTCGGTGACGGACGGCCGTTGACGTGGCGTTCATGGGACATGAGCCAAGAGCGTGCCACAAAACTTAACCGATCAGGTTGAACGATGCGTCCCGATCGTCACGAGAACACGGATATGTGGGCGTGGACATAGTTGACGGCGAAGACAAGACTGTGGGCACCGACCATGACGACACGGCGACAGTTTGGCCACAAGCCGGCAACGACGCCAGGGAGGTGCGGCCATGCGGGGCAGGAAACTACGGGGTACCCGCTCCGACTACTTGAGCGACGCGCTCGCGGTGCTCGGTGGGTGGACCCAGGACGGGGTCCAGCTCAAGCGCGTGCTCGCCTGTGACGACAGCCAGCATGCCGCGCTGACCGAGCGGATCAAGGTCGCCGCCGACACGCTGCGCCTTCGGCCCAGCATCCGGCGCATGGACGGTCACACGCAGATCCTGCTGGGCGCGTCCGACGGCGAGACCATCACCGACGGTGAGGTCACCCTCGCGGCCCGGATCGAGGACGCGTACCGCACAGTGGTGGGACCTCAGTAACCTCGGGATCATGACGGCGCCGATTTACGACAGCAAGGGCCAGCTGCAGCAGATCCAGAGCGGCCTGCTCGAGGGTGAACAGATCATCGCGGTGTACGACGCGGTCGGCGCCGGCACCGGCTTCATCGGGCTCACCACCCGCCGGGTGATCATCCAGGACAAGAGCTTCGTCGGGAAACGCGTCGCCATCACCAGCATCCCGTACGCCAAGGTCAGCAGCGTCAGCGTGGTCAGCAACAAGAGCTGGGCCGGGCAGTTCTTCTCCACCGGCACCATCGCGATCAGCGTGGGCACACACACCTACGAGGTGGAGTTCCGCGGCTCGGACAAGACTCAGCACGTGCACAACGTGATCCTGCACTACGCGTCCTGACGCGTTCTTCCAGCGCCGAGGTGCGCCGCCCACGTCGGGCGGCGCACCTTTTTGTTGTTATTGACGAAAGTCCATGCCGTTGCGTCAAAAGTATGGACAGCCAAGCGAGAAGTTACTAACGTTTGCTCACTGTTACATGCCGGTAACAAGCGACGTGGCCATTCCCCGGGCCACGCCGCCGTTGCCCACACCTGGCAATTCCCCTACGTCAGGAAGGGACGCTCACCCATGTCCCCAAGACATCGATACATGCCAAGGTTTGGATACGGGGCCGCAGCGGCACTGCTCGTCGCCGCCACTCTGGTCGCCACCCCCGCGCCCGCCGCGGCCCACGACATCAACCCCGCCGACTTCCAGCAGGTCACCCTGGCCAAGGGCGTCGCCGAGGTGGGCGAGCCGATGACCATCGCGGTGCTGCCCGACTCCTCCGTGCTGCACACCGCCCGCAACGGCACGCTGCGGCGTACCGACAAGAACGGCACCACTACTGTCGTCGGCACCCTGGCCGTCTACAGCCATGACGAGGAAGGGTTGCAGGGCGTCGGGGTCGACCCGGGCTTCGCCACCAACCGGCAGATCTACCTGTACTACGCGCCGCCGCTGAGCACCCCGGCCGGGGACGCTCCGGCCAGCGGCTCGGACTTCTCCGCCTGGAACGGCGTCAACCGGCTCTCCCGTTACACGCTCAACGCCGACTTCACGCTCAACACCGCGAGCAAGGTCGACGTGCTGGACGTGCCGGCGAGCCGTGGCCTGTGCTGCCACGTCGGCGGGGACATCGACTTCGACGCGGCCGGCAACCTCTATCTGTCCACCGGGGACGACAGCAACCCGTTCGAATCCGCCGGCTACTCGCCGCTGGACGAGCGCACCAACCGCAACCCCGGCTACGACGCGCAGCGCAGCGCCGGCAACACCAACGACCTGCGCGGCAAGGTGCTGCGGATCAAGGTGAACGCGAACGGGACGTACAGCATCCCGGCCGGCAACCTGTTCGCGCCGGGCACCGCGAACACCCGTCCCGAGATCTACGCCATGGGCTTCCGCAACCCGTTCCGGATGAGCGTGGACAAGGCCACCGGCATCGTCTACCTCGGCGACTACGGTCCGGACGCCGGCTCCTCCGACCCCAACCGCGGGCCCAGCGGCCAGGTCGAGTTCAACCGGATCACCAGCCCGGGCAACTACGGCTGGCCGTACTGCACCGGCAACAACACCAGCGCCGAGACCTACAACGAGTGGAACTTCGCCAACGGCACCACGGGCGCGAAGTACGACTGCGCCGGCGGGCCGACGAACAACTCGTTCCGCAACACCGGCCAGAGCAAGCTGCCCCCGGCCCGGGCGGCCTGGATCCGGTACGCGGGCGACGCCGGTACCCCGCCCGAGTTCGGCGGCGGCTCGGAGTCCCCGATGGCCGGTCCGGTCTACCGCTACAACGCGAACCTGAACTCCCCCACCAAGTTCCCCGCCGCGCTGGACGGCCACTTCTTCGCCGGTGAGCTCGGCCGCGGCTGGATCAAGCCGATCCACGTCGGCACGGACGGCTCGGTGGGCGAGATCTCGGCGTTCCCGTGGGTCGGCAAACAGGTGATGGACATGGCGTTCGGGCCGGAGGGTTCGCTGTACGTCCTGGACTACGGCACCGGATACTTCAACGGTGACGTCAACTCGGCGCTGTACCGCTTCGACTACCTGGCCGGCTCGAACCGGGCACCGACCGCCGTGGCCGGCGCGAACCGGACCTCCGGGCAGGCACCGCTGGCCGTGACGTTCTCCTCGGCCGGATCCTCCGATCCGGAGGGTGGCGCGCTGACCTACTCGTGGAACTTCGGTGACGGCACCACCTCCACCGCGGCCAACCCGACCAAGACGTACACGGCCAACGGGACGTACCAGGTGACGCTCACCGTGCGGGACCCCGCCGGGCTGACCGGCACGGCCAACGTGACCATCGGAGTCGGCAACACCGCGCCCACGGTGACGATCAACAACCCGCCCAGCGGCACGCTCTTCTCGTACGGCGACAGCATCCCGTTCTCGATCACGGTCACCGACCCCGAGGACAGCTCGATCAACTGCGCGAACGTCAAGCTGACCTACGTCCTGGGCCACGACAGCCACGGTCACCAGATCACCTCGAAGAACGGCTGCACCGGCACGATCACCATCCCGGTCGACGGTGAGCACGACTCGGCGGCGAACATCTTCGCGGTCTTCGACGCCGAGTACACCGACGCCGGCGGGCTGACCACGCACACCCAGCACACCCTGCAGCCGCGGCACCGGCAGGCCGAGCACTTCAAGACCTCGTCCGGCGTCGACAAGTTCACCAAGACCCCGGCCGAGGGCGGGCAGACCGTCGGCAACATCAACAACGGGGACTGGATCGCGTTCGAGCCGTACCGGCTCAGCGGGGTCACCTCCTTCACCGCCCGGGCCTCGTCCGGCGGTGTGGGCGGCACGCTGCAACTGCGGACCGGCTCGGCCACCGGCCCGATCGTCGGCTCGGCCACGGTGCCGGTGACCGGCGGCTGGGAGACGTTCGTCAACGTCACCGGTACGGTCTCCGGCGCCCCGAACACCACCGGCCCGCTGTACCTGACCTTCGCGGGTGGCGCGGGCTCGCTGTTCGACCTGGACGCGTTCACACTGAACGGTTCCGCGGCCCGCGCCGGCCCGATCGTCGGGCTGGCGAGCAAGTGCCTCGACGTGGCCGGCGGCGCCACCGCCGACGGCACGAAGATCCAGCTCTACACCTGCAACGGCAGCGCCGCGCAGACCTGGACCGTCGCCGCCGGCAGCACGGTCAAGTCGCTCGGCAAGTGCCTCGATGTCGCCGGTGGCGCCACCGCCAACGGCACCAAGGCGCAGCTCTACACCTGCAACGGCAGCGCGGCCCAGAACTGGGCCGCCAACGCCGACGGCAGCCTGCGCAACCCGCAGTCGGGCAGATGCCTCGACGTCAGTCAGAACAGCTCGGCCGACGGGCAGCAGATCCACATCTGGGACTGCCTGGGCGCCGCCAACCAGAAGTGGGTGTTGCCATGATCGGCAAAGTGTTAGCTGCCCTGCTGTTGATCCCGGCCTCGGTCGCGATCGCCTCACCGGCGGCCGCCGCCGCGGACGACCCCTACGACGTGCTGGTGTTCTCCAAGACCGCCGGCTTCCGGCACGACGCCATCCCGGCCGGCATCCAGGCCATCCGGACTCTGGGCGCGGCCAACAGTTTCTCGGTCACCGCGACCGAGGACGCGGCGGCGTTCACTACGGCCGGGCTGGCCAACTACGAGGCCGTCGTCTTCCTCAACACCACGGGTGACGTGCTCAACGCCACCCAGCAGACCGCCTTCGAGGGCTACATCCGCGGCGGTGGCGGTTACGTCGGCGTGCACGCCGCGGCCGACACCGAGTACGACTGGCCGTTCTACGGTCAGCTGGTCGGCGCGTACTTCGCCTCGCACCCGGCGATCCAGCCGGCCGCCGTGGTGGTCGAGAACCGGGCCCACCCGGCCACGGCGCACCTGCCGCAGCGCTGGAACCGCACCGACGAGTGGTACAACTACCGCACCAACGCCCGGTCCACGGCGCGCGTGCTGGCCACGCTGGACGAGAGCTCGTACTCCGGCGGCGGCATGGGTGCCGACCACCCGCACGTGTGGTGCAAGACCTACGAGGGCGGCCGGTCCATCTACACCGGCGGCGGCCACACCATCGAGTCGTACTCGGACCCGGCCTTCCGGGCCCACCTGCTCGGCGGCATCCGGTACGCGGCCGAGGCGGCCAACGCCGACTGCCGCCCGGAGACGGGTTACACCCCGCTCTACAACGGCTCCACCGCGGGCTGGTCGCAGGCCGGTCCCGGTGCCTTCACCAACACCGACGCGACGCTCACCTCGACCGGTGGGATGGGCCTGTTCTGGTACAGCCAGAAGCAGTTCACCAACTACTCGCTGAAGCTGGACTGGAAGCTGGCCGGCGACGACAACACGGGCGTCTTCCTCGGCTTCCCGCCGTCGAGCGACCCGTGGTCAGCAGTGAACAACGGCTACGAGGTGCAGATCGACGCGACCGACGCCGCCGACCGCACCACCGGCGCGGTCTACACGTTCAAGTCGGCCGACCTGGCGGCCCGCGACGCCGCGCTCAACCCGCCGGGCGAGTGGAACACCTACGAGTTGCTCGTCGAGGGCGAGCGGCTGCAGGTCTTCCTGAACGGCACGAGGATCAACGACTTCACCAACACCGACCCGGTGCGCTCGCTGGCCGGACACATCGGACTGCAGAACCACGGTGACGGTGACGACGCCTCCTTCCGCAACGTACGGATCAAGGAGCTCGGTGGCACCCCGCCGCCCCCCACCGGCACCGGCACCGGCCCGATCGTCGGGCTGGCCGGCAAGTGCCTCGACGTGGCCGGCGGCGGCACCGCCGACGGCACCAAGATCCAGCTCTACACCTGCAACAACAGCAACGCGCAGAAGTGGACCGTGACCGCCGACGGGCCGGTGAAGGCCCAGGGCAAGTGCCTCGACGTCGCCGGTGGCGCCACGGCCAACGGCACCAAGGCCCAGCTCTGGACCTGCAACGGCTCCGGCGCGCAGGTCTGGTCGGCTCGACCCGATCAGACTCTGCGCAACCCGCAGTCGGGCCGGTGCCTCGACGTGAGCCAGAACAGCTCCGCCAACGGCCAGCAGATCCACATCTGGGACTGCCTGGGCGCGGCCAATCAGAAGTGGGCGCTGCCTCAGTAGCGAATTTGCATGGGTTTTCCGCCGCGGGTCGGCTCAGTAGTCCAGGACGCGGGTGGGCAGCGGCGTCTCGGTCACCGAGCCGTCCGCTGCCCGCTTGAGCTCGTACCCCCGCGGGCCCGGCTTGTCGGCCACGACCTCCGCCAGCCGGGTGCCGCGGTAGACCAGCCCGGCCCCGTCGTCGGTCGCGTAACCGTCGCCCAGGGTGCCGTCGCCGATGAGCTTGTGCATCATCGGCCGGCGCTGCTCCTCGCCGTCGTAGTGCACCCCGTTGCTGTACGGCAGCCAGCCCAGCCCGTCGGTGAACGCCCGCAGCTCGGGCCCGAAACTGTCGGTGCTGCCGCCCTGGTGCCAGCAGAGCGAACCGGCCGAGACCCCGCCGAGCACCACCCCGGCCTGCCACGCCTCGTGCAGGATCTCCTCCAGCCCGTGCACCCGCCAGACCGCCACGAGGTTCGCCACGCTGCCGCCGTTGACCCAGATCACGTCCTGATCGAGCAGGTGGGCGCGGATGTCGTCGTGGTTGGGCATCGGGAAGAGCTGCAGGTGCGAAGCCCGGTAGCGGGTCTTGGCAAAGGCGGCGTAGGTGGCCCCGATCCAGGCGTCGGGGTCACCGCCGGCCTGGTGCAGGAAGCAGAACTTGGCGGTGTCACCGGCGTTGGCCAGGTCGGCGGCGAAGCGGTGGACGGGGCCGGGACGCATGTCGAAGGTGCCGTACCGGCCGCGGGCGAATCCGGCGCTCGTGGCGAGGATGGTGGGTTGATCGGCGGTCATCGCGACATCATGGCGCACGCATCGGCCGTCTCCAGAACGAGGTCGGCCGCCGCGTCGAGGGCCGCGGTCAGATGCACCGGGTCGCCGTCCACCGCGGTGAAGACAGCGTCGACCTGCTCGCGGAACAGCGGCGGCGCGCCGGGCAGAGCGGCAGCTGCGGCCACTGCCCCCTTCTCGTTGACGAGCCAGCGGCCGGCCGCGCCGTGCAGGGCGTGCGCACAGACCCCGACCAGGCGGAACAGGCAGCCCGCCACGTAGGCGGCGTCACCGCGGGTGACGGCCTTGCGTCCGAGACCGACCAGGAAGTCGGCCTCCCAGAGCCCGGCCACCAGGGCCTCGCGCAACGCCGGCGGGTAGGTCGACATCCGGGAGCGCAGGTCGGCCAGCTCACCGTCCGGGTCGGCCAGGACCACGCCGAGGGCGACCTCTCCCGCGTACGCGAAGTCGGGCACGCCCAGCGGATGGCCGGCCTGGGCGTGGAACGCGTACCGCCCCTGCTGCGCGTCCGCCCAGGCGCCGGCGACCCGGTCGACGTCCCGGTAGATCCAGTCGACGGCCGTGCCGTCCACGGTGAGCCAGCCGCCGCCGTCCACCCACGGTCCCCAGCCGCCGACCGGGGTGACCTGCGCGGCCGGCCCGCCGAAGGTCCGGGCCAGCTCGCCGAGCGCCGGCACGTCGAGCGGCCGGTGGTAGTAGACGCCCAGGTCGGTGTCGGACTCCGGGGTGTGCGTGCCCCGGGCCCGGCTCCCGCCCAGCAGCACCGCGGTCACTCCCGGCACCTCGGTCAGCCGCTGGGCCAGCTCGCCGAGCCGCTCGTCACTCAATGCCACGCCGACCATCCTCGTCCACTCCGGCGGGTTTGCGCGCCTCGATCAGGACGCGCCGGGCGTACGAGACGAACGGGCCCTCGGCCTGGATCCGCTCGTGCACCGCGCGCAGCCGGGGGAGGTACTCGTCGACGCTGAAGCCGGGCACCGTCCAGACGACCTTGCGCAGGAAGTAGGTCACGGCGGCCACGTCGAAGTATTCCGCCCGCAGGCTCTCGGCCCGTACGTCCAGCACGGTCAGGCCCGCGGCCCGCGCGGCGGCCGCCAGTTTCTCCGGGTGTCGCGGATCGGGCGGCGACAGCGGGCCCAGCATGGCCTCGGACAGTTCCCGATTGGTGCCCGCGCCGATCTGCTGGGACAGGAAGGTGCCGCCGGGCCGCAGCACCCGGGCGATCTCATCCCACAGGGTACCGACCGGGTGCCGGCTCACCACCAGGTCGAACACCGCGTCCCGGAACGGGAGGGTGGGGGCGTCGGCCGCTTCCACCACCAGCGCGCCGAGGGGCCGCAGGTGGCGCGCGGCGACCGGCAGGTTCGGACGCCAGGAGTCGGTCGCCACCAGCAGGGCGGGCGGCTCAGGCACGGTGGCGAGGACCTCCCCGCCACCGGTCTGCACGTCCAGCGCCGCGTGCGCGCCCGCCATCCGGTCGGCCACCAGCCGGGCGTAGCCCCAGGACGGCCGCTGCTCGGTGGCCCGCCCGTCGAACCAGGAGAAATCCCAGCCCCCCACCGGTACGGCCACGGCCTCGGCGATCAGCTCCTCGAACGTCGCACGCATCGGGGCAGTGTCCGTCGCCGGGCCCGGACACTGCCAACGATTTACTCCGGCCCGCTCTTGCCGTCCGGCCCGGTCCTCGCGGCCTCGCCGTCCTCGCCCGGACAGGGCAGCGTGAGCTCCAGCTCGTCGATGTCCGAGGGATCGAGCAGGCTCAGGTCGCCGTCGATGATGCTCTCCTGGCGCGGGTCGGACTTGTCGCCGTGGGTGCAGACCGCACCGCGGCCCATCCGCACGCACGAACCGAGCAGGCGGCATTCCCGGTGGCCCCGCCCCCGGTCGTGCCGGTCGAGGCGGTCGTGCCGGCCGTGCCCGCCGCTGTGCTGGCCACCGCCGCCACGCCCCCGGTTGCCGAAGGCCACCACCCGGTCCTGCGGCTCGCGGGTCACCGTCGAGTCGAGCAGCCGCCGGCTCGTCTCCCGGTTGCCGGTGTAGGTGACCTCGTAGCGCAGCAGCCGCTCGCCGGGCACCCCGGCCGTCTTGATCTCCCGGGTGCCGGGCGGCAACGACGGGTCCCGGACCAGCGTGGTGCGGAACGGGATGGCCTCCGTCTCGGAGATCTGCTCGGTGCGCACCTGCGGCGCGGCGGGTGCCCCCGCGGCAGCCGGAGCGGCCCCGGCGGTTCCGGCCGCGGGCGCGCCGGCACCACCACCGGTACGGGGGCGGTCGGGCGAGGTGGCGCGGCGTGGCGAGCGGGTCGCCGTACGGTCCGCCTCGCCCGGCGCCGAGCGGGTCTCGTCGGCCTCCCGCTCGGCCTGGGCATGGCCGAGAGCGCCGTCACCGAGGCCCGTCTCCCCCGCCGCCGACGGGAGCGGCACCTGGGCTGCGGGCAGGTCGACGACCGGCGACTCGCGTCCCACGGCGGTCACGACCCGCGTGTCATTACTGGTCAGGGCGGCGATCCCGCCTGCGGTGCCGGCCACGAGGGCGAGCACCCCGAGCCCGGCAGTGGCCATCCGTACCCCGAATGGCAGCCGCGCCCAGAAGGACTTACGCGGCATTTCGAGTAGATGCTGCCAGGAATCACTAGATGTCTGGTTTAGCACCAAAGCATTGTGCTGCCGCGGCGCCGCCGGACCAGCATCACAGCCGCACCCGAAAGGATGACGCCGAGGCGCCCGACGGCTATCCGACACCACCAAGAGGCGATCGGTTTCGGTCCGCCGCGCCGCACCCGGTGTGCTCCGCACCCCCGCGAAACAGGCAGACAATGCTCCCGACCCGCCCAAGCAACCCCTGGAGGTACGGTGCGCAGAACGGTCAGCATCCTGGCAGCGGCAACACTGGCGCTCGCCGGCACGCTCACGATGAGCGGCCCGGCGTCGGCAGCCACGCCCAGCCTGCGCTTCCACGGCGCCCAGTACGACTCGCCGGGCAAGGACACCCGCAGCAACGCCAGCCTCAACGCCGAGTGGATCTCGCTGGTCAACACCGGCAGCAAGGCGGTCAACCTCAAGGGCTACACCATCCGCGACGCGTCCCGGCACACCTACACGTTCGGCAGCACCACGATCGCGGCCAAGGGCGGCCGGATCTGGGTGAAGACCGGCAAGGGCACCAAGTCGGGCCGCAACGTGTACTGGGGCAGCGGCAACTACGTCTGGAACAACACCGGCGACACCGCGACCCTGCGCAACGCCTCCGGCAAGTCGCTCGACACCTGCTCCTGGAAGTCCAAGGCGAACCGCACCTGGGTCGCCTGCTGAGCCTCGCCCACGCGAGAGCGGGCCGCCGGGATGCTCTGCTCACCCCGGCGGCCCGCCGTATCAGTGCTGTCGCGCTCAGACGGCGACAGCGGCCTTGCGCAGCGGCGCCAGCGCGGTGCTCCACGCCACGACCTGGTCCAGCACCGTGGTGAGCGCGCCGGCCTGGTGGGCCCCCGGGGTGAACTGGCTGTAGTTGACGAAGTCGGTGGCCAGCGACAGCGTGACCGCCGCGCGGACGTCCGCCATCATCAGCTCGCCGGCGATGAGGCGCAGCGACTCCACGGCGCGGGCGCCGCCGACCGAGCCGTAGCCGACGAAGCCCACGGCCTTGTTGTTCCACTCGGCGAACAGGAAGTCGATGGCGTTCTTGAGCACGCCCGAGGTCGCGTGGTTGTACTCCGGGGTGACGATCACGAAGCCGTCGAAGGACGCGATCTTGGCCGCCCACTCGAGGGTGTGCGCCTGGCTGTACTGGGCCATCGACGGCGGAATCGGCTCGTCGAGGTGGGGCAGCTTGTAGTCGAGCAGGTCGACCAGCTCGAACTCCGCATCGGTGCGCTGCGACGCCAGGTCCAGGACCCACTTGGCGACGGCCTCGCCGTTACGGCCGGGCCGGGTGCTGCCGAGGATGATTCCGATCTTGGTCATGACAGGTGACTCCGTTGCTCGAAAACGTTGTTTGCTTCGTCAAGCAAATAGGTCTGGGCGGTGTGGTGTCAAGGTCGTAGGATCTTTGTCATGTCGGCCACCCCCCTCGCCGGGCCCGCCGCGGTGGTGCCGCTGAGCCCCGAGGAGGAGGCGGTCATCCGGGCGCTGGGCCGGCTCATGCTGGTCATGCCCCGCGTGCTGGACGCGGACCTGCAGCAGGAGCAGCGCATGTCGCTGAGCGAATACTCGGTCCTGCGGCACCTGTCCGAGACCGAGCACGGCCGGATGCGGATGAACGAGCTGGCCGCCGCCTGCGACATGTCGATGAGCGGCATGACCCGGCTGGCCGCCAAGCTGGAATCCCAGGGTCACCTGCGGCGCGTCCGCTGCGAGAACGACGCCCGCGGGTTGAACGCGGTGCTCACCGACAGCGGGCTGGAAAGGCTCCGTGAGGCGTGGCCGACCCACCTGCGCAGTGTCCGGAGCCACATCATGGATCACCTGGAAGGCTTGGATCTGCGCCGGCTCGCGACGGCACTCGAGGCAATGGCGGGCGGTGACGGGGCGTCGTGTCAGAGTTCCCGGCATGACGACTGACACCCACCCGGCCGCATGACGTACCACCCCGGAGATCTGGTCGTCCGGCGCTTCCTGCACCCCGACCGGCGCCTCGCCGCCGTCCAGGCCGCCCGGGTGGTCAGCGACGACGACCGCGGGCTGCTGCTGTTCGTCGACATCGGGGCCGAGTCGATGCGGCGCACCGACCTGACCGGCGCCCCGACCCGGCACCTCCCCGTCGCCGACGAGCTGGCGATGCCCACCATGCTGGCCCCCGTACGCCGGGAGACCTTCCGCTCGCTGCTGCTCCTGCCGCCCGGCGCGCCGCACTCCGTCTCGTGGAGCTGGCTGGCCGACGGCACCTTCACGGGTTGGTACGCCAACCTCGAGACCCCGGCGCGCCGCTGGCCGGGCGGGGTCGACTCGCACGATCAGACCCTCGACGTGCTGGTCACGGCCGACCGCTCGTGGTTCTTCAAGGACGAGGAGGACCTGGGCGCCCTGGAGCCCGCCGAGGCGGCCGCCGTCCGTGCGGAGGGTGAGCGACTGGGCAAGCTGGCCGAGACCGCGACGTTCCCCTTCGACGGCACCTGGCTCGACTTCACGCCCCCGCCGGAGTGGACGCCGGCCACCCTGCCGCCCTGGTGGGACGCCGCCACCTCCTGACGCATGCCGTTATGGGTATACGATGGACCCATGGCACGAGCGGCGACGACGACGGACGCGTTCAACGCGGTGGCCGAGCCCCGGCGGCGGGAGATCCTCGACCTGCTGGCCGACGGTGAGCTCAGTGTCAACGACCTCGTGGCCTTGCTCGGCCTGGCCCAGCCGCAGGTCTCCAAGCACCTGCGGGTGCTGCGGGAGGTCGATCTCGTGCAGGTCCGCGACCAGGGCCGCCGACGGCTCTACCGGCTCAATCCCGAGCCGCTCAAGCCCATCCAGCAGTGGCTGAGCCAGTACGACTTCCTGCTCGGCCTCCTCGCCCCGGCCGCCTGACCGGTGACCGTCACCGCCGCCGACCGGACCGCCCGGATCGCCTCCGAGGTCCTCGCCCCCGCCGTCCTGGTCGCCGCCCTGCTGCTCGTGGTCGGCTGGCACGCCGGTGACCAGCCCGGCGTCTCCCGCTGGTGGGGCCTGCCCGGCGCCCTGTTCGCGGCCGGCATCCCGCTGGCGTACGTGCTCCGCGGCGTGCGGCAGGGCCGGCTGAGCAGTCACCACATCCCCGAACGCGAGCACCGCCGGGTCCCGCTGCTGTTCGGCATCGCCTCGGTGGCGGCCGGCCTGCTGGTCCTGGCACTGCTGGGCGCCCCGCGCGAGGTGCTGGCCCTGCTGGCGGCGGGCGGCACGGGGCTGGTGGTGTTCACGGTGGTGACCCACTGGTGGAAGATGTCCATCCACGCCGGTGTGGCGGCTGGCACGGCGGCGACCCTGACGGCGGTCTACGGCCCGGTGGCCCTGCTCAGCGTGCCGCTGGTGCTGCTGGCCGGCTGGGCGCGCGTGCGCCTCTCCGCCCACACCAGGGCCCAGGTTATCGCCGGCGCCCTGGTCGGAGCGGTGATCGCCGGCACGGTCTTCCCGGCGCTGCGCTGAGGCTCACCGGCTCGCCGCGACCCGGAGGGCGATCAGGACGGTCCCGGCGCCGAGCAGCGTGGTGAACAGGAACGGGCCGGTGAACGGGGCCAGCGCGAAGAGCAGGCCGGACAGCGCCAGAGCGACACTGCCGCCCACGGCGTCGGAGATGCTCTTCGCGGCGGTGTTGAAGCCCTCCTCACCCGGTGCCGAGAGCGCCAGCACCAGCGTGCTGATCCGGGGGTACAGCGTGCCCATGCCGGCGCCCGCCGCGAACCAGCCGACCGCCGCCATCGCCGGGTGCAGGTGCGCGACGGCCGTCACCAGCTCCAGCGCCGCCCCTCCGGCCAGCAGCGTGGCGCCCGTGCGGATCGCCGTACCCGGATCGAGCCGGTCGCCCAGCCGGCCCTGCACCGCCGACGCCAGTGCCCACGCGATCGCGCCCGCGGTCAGAGTGATGCCGGACAGCCAGGCCGGCAGACCGTAGCGGTCGTGCAGCAGCAGCGGCAGGTAGACCTCCGTGCCGAAGAAGACCCCGCCGGCGACCCCGCAGAGCACCACCGTGGCCGGCAGCCCGGCGCGGATCCGGTACGTGCCCGGCGGCACCAGGTGGCGCAGCGCGAAGCCGATCACGACCACCGCGACCGGCGCCAGCAACCAGGCCGCCGACCGGTCCAGCTCGCCGAGCGAACTGAGCACCACCACGCTGACCGCGACGACCGCGGCCTCGGCCACCCGGCGCGCGTCGGTCGCGGACGCCGGCACCCGGTCGGCCGAAGCCCGGTCCCGGCCCCGGACCGCGGGCACCATCATCCCGGCCGCCACGGCGACCAGCGCGACCACCCCGAGGAACACCCAGTGCCAGCTCAGAGCGTCGGCGACGAAACCGGCGACGAACGGCCCGACCATCGACGGCAGGACCCAGGCGGAGGCGAAGGCCCCGAAGATCTTGATGTGCAGCGGGGCCGGATAGACCAACGCGACGAGCACGTACAGCGCCACGGTCATCCCGCCCGCGCCGAGGCCCTGCAGGAAGCGCGCCGCCACGAACACCGGCATCGACGTGGCCGTGCCCGCGACAGCCAGCCCGGCCGCGAAGACGGCGATCGCGGTGAACAGCGGGACGGCCGGTCCGCGCCGGTCGGCCCAGGAGCCGATCGCGACCATGCCGACGACACCGGCGGCCAGCGTCGACGAGAAGGCGAGGGCGTACAGGCCGCGCCCGTCCAGGTCGGAGGTGACGACCGGCATGATCGTCGTGACCGCCAGGGACTCGAAGGCGGCCAGGAAGACCAGGCTCCACGCGCCGACGGTGGGCAGGGCGTACGGCCGCCGCAGGATGCCGGCCCGGCTGAGATCGCTGTCCACGCTCACCGGCCGACCCTAGAACCTCACCCCCGGTTCAGGTCAAAGCCGGTGCGGCCTACTTCACGTCGATGTAGTCGCTGGCGCCGGTGGTGGCGGTGGAGGCTGCGTCGCCCGCGTACGTCCAGCGGAAGGAGCCGTCGGCCGACGCCTTCACCGTGGTCTTGAGCTGGCCTTTCGCGTCGGCCTTGACGGTCTTGACGGCCTTCCAGGCGGTCGTGCCGCGCTTGATGTACTGCAGGGTGGCGGTGCGTGCGCCGTACCCCTGGTAGGTCCAGGTCTCCCAGCCGGCGCGGGTCAGCGTGCCGGTGACCGTGATGGTCTTGCCCTTCTTCACCGGCTCCGGGTACGCGTTGACGATCAGCTTGGTGCCCCGCTTCACCGAGAACGCCCCGGCGGCGTGCCGGTCGGCGAAGCCCAGCCCGTCGGCCGCACGCGCCCACGCGGCGACCGTCCAGGCGCCGGCCAGCGCGTTGCGGGCCGCGTCCACCCTGACGTCCATGACGAAGCGGGCGGTGCAGACGGACGACGTGTTGCTGATCTTGGCGCAGTCGGCCGGGCCGGAGGCGAGCACGACACCGTCCGGCGCGGAGTAGCCACCGTGGTACAGGTAGGCGTCGCCGTCGGCGATGCCGGACGGATCCGCCGCGGTGAAGGTGGCGGTGAAGGCCCGGGCCCCGGACACGCCGAAGGCCAGGTCGGCGCCGCCGTTGACCGCGACGCTGGTGATCTTCGTGCTGCCCGCGGTCTCGTCCGGCGGGGTGGCCGGCCCGGCGAAGGCGCGGATCACCGTACGCCGCAGCCGGCCGTCCTGGTCGCCGGTGACGGTGACCCGCAGCGACACGAAGGCAGCCGTGGCCGGCACGGTGAGCGAGGCGCCGTCGAGCTCGGTCCACTCGGCGCCGTCGTTCGTCGAATACTCCACCTTGTCGACCGCGGCCGTACCGCCTCCGCGGGTCGACGCCGACGCGGTGATCTGGACGGCGGCAGCCGCGCGGTTGCGCGCGTCCAGGCCGGTGACGTCGACGCCGAGGTCGATCAGCGGCAGCGGCCCCTGGTCCGGCGCCCGGAAGTCCCACTCGCTGCGGATCCGGGTCGACAGCTGGGACCAGGCCACCCGCCGGGTGATGGTCTGGTCGTAGTGGTGCAGGCCGCCCTCGGCGGTCAGCTTGCCGGTGACCGCGGCCCGGGCGTCGGAGCCGGAATTGCCGGCCGCGTCGGCGTACGCGGCCGGCTCGTGCATGCGCAGCTCGTCGCCGTCGCGGACCGAGGAACCCGGGGCCCGCGGCAGCAACGGCCCGGCGCCGATGGTCGTGCCGGCCGAGCTCCCCGCCGGCAACGCGCGGTCGGGCAGCACCACCGAGCTGTCCCCCGCGCCGAGAGTCAGCTTGCGGTGCAGCGTGAGCCCGGGGGTGACGTACTCGGTCACGGTGCTCGGCAGGCGTACCGGTGACTCCAGATAGGAGCCGCTCCACCTGTCCTTGAGCGCGGAGCCCAGCGCCGCGTTCGTAGTGACACCCTGCGCCCGCAGGGTGGTGACCGTCTTCGCGAGCTGGGCCGTGGTCACCTTGGCGATCGCCGCGCCGGCCACCGCGGGCCAGGAACGCTGCAGGTCATAGCGGTACGGGCTGGGCACGGCAGCCGACGAACCCGCCTTGGTCTGCAATTCGTGCAGGCGCAGGGCGACACCGGGGACGGCGAACGGCGAGACGTACGTCCTGGCGGGCCCGCCACCGGTGAAGCCGACCTTCTCACCGCTGCCGAGCTCCAGCCAGTACGCCGCCGTGGACCGCACGGCGGTGGCGTCGTCGGTGACGAAGGCGGTCTCCTTGGCGGCGGACTCGGCGAAGGTGACCGAGAGCGCGGCGTCGGTGACGGTGAAGGTGCGCACGAGCAGGTAGTTGCGCTGGCGGAAGTAGCCGTACCGCGCGACGGCGACGTAGTCACCCGGGGCGAGCTGCGCGGTGCCGTTCGGGCTGTCGCCGTCGCCCTGCACGACGTGGTACTTCCAGGTGCTGCGGTCCCAGACGTACATGAACTTGCCGGAGACGGCAGTGCTCGCGGTGATGGCGAACTTCACCTGGTACGTCGCCGCCGCGGACGCGGCCGGCGGGGCCAGAGCAAGACCCAGGGCGACCACCATCGCGGCCGCGGCGGTGCGCAGAATTCTCACCATCGGGCCACATTAGAGCTTGGCGGCGGCGCCCGGGGTCCCCTGATCGGCCGCGCTCACCGGCCACGCGGCCCCGGACCGCTACAGGAAGGCCTCGGGATCGAAGCTGTCGACCGGGATGATCCGGACCCGCGGCAGGACACTGGTGAAGCAGTTCGCGTCGAATTCCAGGTCGAACAACGTCAGGCCGCTGTCCTCGAGGCCGGCGAAGCCGCCGTTGAAGAACTCGGGGAAACCCACCACGCCCACCCGGCGGTCGCCGGTCAGCAGGCGGGTGATGTGCGGCAGGAAGTCACCGTCGTGGCTCGCCAGCAGCACGTCCCCCGGCCGCCGGCCGATCGCGTCCAGGGTGCGCTGGATGCCGATGTCCACGACCTTCTGGTGCGGCGCACCGGACAGCGGCACGGGCCGGTAGTCCATGGACTGCAACGCCCGGATGAACGGGGTGGGCAGGACCCCGGACGACGCGTTGAGGAAGAACAGCGCGGTGACCGGCTGACCCCACTGATCCTCCGCGAACTGCCGCAGCCGCTCCCAGCGCGGCCGCTCCTCGGAGTTGGGCCGGCGCTCGAGGATCTGCTGCCCCAGCGTCGAATCGATGTTCTCGCCATCGATGATCAGATACGTGACGGCGTCAGCCATGGTGGCACCCATCTCGGACGTTGAAGCGGAAATCGACCGCGTCGACACCTGCCGTGCGCGCAACTCCGGCATCGCCGCAACACCGGGAACGTCGAGCTCAACCGGCCGGAGCCGCGACTACTGAATGCTACCGTAACGGCATGACCGCGGCGCCCGAGTGGACGCGGCCGCCTCGCCCTGAGGGGTGGTACGCCGACGATCTCGACGAACTCGCCGAAGCACCCCGCCATACCGAACTGATCGATGGAGCCCTCGTCTTCATGACGTCTCCCCAGCGGGTCTGGCACGCACGGATGGTGACCGCGCTGGTGAACAGCCTGACGCACCAGGCACCGCCGGGCGTCGAGGTCGACCGGGAGATCACGATCCGACTCGACAAGTGGAACCGGCCCGAGCCCGACCTCCTGGCCGCGGCGGCACCCTACGATCCGTCCCGGACGTTCTACCCGCCGGAGGAGACTCTCCTGGTCGTGGAGGTGGTCTCCCCGGAGTCAGCCCACCGCGACCGCACGGTCAAGCTCCGCAAGTACGCGGAAGCCGGCATCGCCGACTACTGGCGCATCGAGGAGGAGGACGGATCACCTGTGGTCCACGCCTATGAACTCGACGGGCCCACCCGGTCGTATGTGCCGACCGCGATTCATCGAGACGAGCTGCGCACCACCACGCCGTTCGCGATCACGCTCGATCTGAACGGGCTGGTGCCCAGCCGCAACAGCTGAGCCACCGGACCGTCACTACACGTTGAACCTGAACTCGACGACGTCGCCGTCCTTCATGATGTAGTCCTTGCCTTCCATGCGGACCTTGCCCGCCGCCTTGGCCGCGGCCATCGAGCCCGCTGCCATCAGGTCGTCGTAGCTGACGATCTCGGCCTTGATGAAGCCGCGCTGGAAGTCGGAGTGGATCACGCCCGCCGCTTCCGGGGCGGTGGCGCCGACCGGGATGACCCAGGCGCGGGCCTCCTTCGGGCCGGCGGTCAGGTACGTCTGCAGGCCCAGGGTGTTGAAGCCGACCCGGATGAGCTGGTTGAGCCCCGGCTCGGTCTGGCCGGTGGACTCCAGCAGCTCCATCGCCTCGTCCTCGGGCAGGTCGATGAGCTCGGACTCGATCTTCGCGTCCATGAAGACGGCCTCGGCCGGAGCCACCAGGGCACGCATCTCGTCCAGGAACGCCGCGTTGCCCAGCTCGGCCTCGTCGACGTTGAAGACGTACAGGAACGGCTTGGTGGTCAGCAGGTGCAGCTCGGAGAGCAGCTCCAGCTCGATGCCCGCGGCCTTGGCTCCGGTGTAGAGGGTGGTGCCCTCGTCCAGCAGCTTGAAGGCCGCCTCGGCGGCCGCGACGGTGGGCAGCCGGTCCTTCTTGAGCTTGGCTTCCTTCTGCAGGCGCGGCAGGGCCTTCTCGACCGTCTGCAGGTCGGCCAGGATCAGCTCGGTGTTGATCGTCTCGATGTCGTCGGCCGGCGCGACCTTGCCGTCGACGTGCAGCACGTTCGGGTCGGAGAACGCGCGGACCACCTGGCAGATCGCCGAGGCGTCGCGGATGTTGGCCAGGAAGGCGTTGCCCCGGCCCTGACCCTTCGACGCGCCGCGGACCAGCCCGGCGATGTCGACGAACGACACCGGCGCGGGCAGGATCTTCTCCGAGCTGAAGATCTCGGCCAGCTTGCCCAGCCGCTCGTCGGGCAGCCCGACCACGCCGACGTTGGGCTCGATCGTCGCGAACGGGTAGTTCGCGGCGAGCACGTCGTTCTTGGTCAGGGCGTTGAACAGGGTGCTCTTGCCGACGTTGGGCAGGCCGACGATCCCGATGGTAAGGCTCACGACAGGCCAGTCTACGGGGCGGGCCGGTGCCCGTACGCCGTGAGCCCGGGAGCGCTCGACCATTCGTGCAGCACGGTGCCGTCCTGGGTCCAGTCCGGGGTGATGACCTCGCCGGCGACGATGGTGACCCGGGCCAGGACGCTGTACGTGTCCCGGGGCCCGTACCGCCGGCGCAGGTAGGCCCGGTTGCGGTCGCGGAAGCGCGGATCGGTCAGCGTGCGGACGGCGGCGTACGTGCTCCGGCCGGAGGTCCCGTCGCAGAGGGTGACCGACCGCATGCGGTTGAACGGGTTCGGCGCCCGGCAGAAGTGCGCGACGTCCTGGACCAGCCGCTGGTCCGGCGCCTCGCCCTCCAGCTCGGGCCGGAACACCGTCGCGCGGCCGTCCTCGCCGGCCACCCGGAAACCACCGGTGGCCGGATCGTCGCGGTCCCGGACGACCGGGAGGTCCAGCGACTTCACCACCCGCCGGGCCATCGGCGCGTCGATGCCGCCGAGCAGGACGAGATGGTTGGTGACGTCGCTCTGGTCGAGTTCGTCGGCGAGCTTGCGGTGCACCGGGACGCCGGGATTCGCGGCGCAGACGTGACCGTAGAGCTCGATCAGCGCATCCAGGTCGGAGTACGCGTAGAGCTCGACGTAGTCCGGGCTCTCCGGGGAGGTGGGCGCGCGCACGGCCCGCAGCTCGGCGGGCAGCCGCGCGCAGACCAGCGTGATCGGTGACCGGTCGGCGAAGTGCCACATGCCTTCCCACGGCGAGAGGGTGGTCAGCTCGTCGGTGCCCTGCTGCGCCGCCGACGAGGCGGCCGAGGTGGCGGCGTCCCGCAGCTCCAGCAGTTCCCGGCGGAGCTGCTCGAAGCGGTCCAGCTCCTCGCCGTGCAGGTCCTCCGCGGCCGGCAGCCGGGGATGACTCTCGCCGTGCGGGTGGGTGCCGGCGAACAACCGGGCATAGGCGTGCAGCCATTCCTCCGACGGCACCGCCTTGCCCTTCTCCCACGAGGAGATCAGCGGAACGCTCTTGCGGAACGCACGGGCCACCACGCCCTGGGTGACCGGCTCACCGTGAAAACCCGCTTCACGCAGCGCCCGCAGGCGGTCGCCGAGGCGCCGCTTACCGCCGTCCATCATCGCCGGCCCTTCAGCACAACTTCAGTTTTTACTGAACGCGCCCACCGCGGTGGGTCTCACGGCCCGCGTTTACCCACGAAGGCCGCAATCATGTGCTTCAGTTCGGCACTGAAATGGCCGAGCCCTAGCGGCGGTTGGCCAGGCCCAGCGGGTGGTCGGCCATCGTGCGGAGCTGGGTCACCATGCTGCGGGCGTCGCGGTCCGGGTTACCGCTCAGCGCGTCAGCCAGGGCCCGCAGCTGCGGAGCCGGAAGCTGAGCCAGGCCCACCCCGTGCAGCGGGATCGTGATGCTGTTACCGGAACGGTCCACGGCGATCAGCGTCGGCGCCTGCACCGTGGACTCGCGGGACGTATCCCGATGACGGCGGTAGGTGGTCGCCCCCGCGGTGATCGTCGCCGTGGCCAGGTCCACCGTGCGGGTGCGCAGGGCCGTGCGCACCGTCGCCCTCGTGCCCTCCAGCCACGCCGCCGTGCGCAGGGCGCTCACCGCCAGGTAGAGCCCGACCAGCACGAACGGGATACCGAGCAGGCCGATCAGCCGCAGCGGGCCGAAGCCGTCGCCGCCGGCGAACCAGCTGCCCTCCGAGATGCACTCGCGAACCGACGGGGGCAGCATCTCCGGCGGGATGCCCGAGACCTCCGACGCGCTCGGGCAGGAGTCGTCCGCGCCGAACGCGTTGCCCAGCCAGCCGTCCACCACGAACGGCAGCAGCGCGAACGCCGTACCGGCCGCCGCGAAGATCAGGCCGAACGCCGCACCGAACGCCTTCTGCGCCGGTGGGGAGCCGATCGACAACGGCAGCCGCTCAGAGATCACGGCCGAAGCATACGGCGCGCACGCTCATGTCCGAATCCCGCCAGCCAACCGCCCCGCGCGGGGAGCAGACTCAGGTCCATGGAGTTGGACTTCGAACGGTGTTACCGGGCCGTCGACAGCCGTGACCAGCGGTTCGACGGCTGGTTCTACACCGCGGTCCGGACCACCGGAATCTACTGCCGGCCGTCCTGTCCGGCGGTCACCCCCAAACGCGAGAACGTCACCTTCCATCCCAGCGCCGCCGCCGCGCAGCGGGGCGGTTTCCGGGCCTGCCGCCGGTGCCGGCCCGACGCGGCGCCCGGCTCCCCCGAGTGGGACCTGCGGGCCGACCTGGTCGGGCGGGCCATGCGGCTCATCGCCGACGGGGTCGTCGACCGGGACGGCGTGCCCGGCCTGGCGAGCCGGCTCGGCTACACCGAGCGGCACCTCAACCGCCTGCTCACCGCCGAGCTCGGCGCCGGGCCGCTGGCCCTGGCCCGGGCGCAGCGCGCGCAGACCGCGCGCATCCTGATCGAGACCACCGACCTGGGCCTGGCCGAGATCGCGTTCGCCGCGGGCTTCGGCAGCGTGCGGCAGTTCAACGACACCATCCTCGAGGTGTACGCGCGGTCGCCGAGCGCGCTGCGGGAACGCCGGACGGCCCGGCAGCCGGAGGCGGGGACGATCAGCCTGCGGCTGGCGTTCCGGGCACCTCTGCACGCCGGCGCGCTGCTCGGGTTCCTGGCGGCCCGGGCGCTGCCGGGCATCGAGGAGTGCGACGTCACGACGTACCGGCGGGGGTTGTCTCTGCCGCACGGGAGCGCGACCGTCGCGCTCACCCCGGGTGACCGGTGGGTCTCCGCGACGCTGCGGCTCGCGGACGTCCGCGATCTCGCGCCCGCGGTCGCCCGCTGCCGGCGGCTGTTCGACCTCGACGCGGATCCGGTCGCCGTCGACGGCATGCTGGGTGCCGATCCCGCGCTGGTCGCGGCGGTGCGGACCGAGCCGGGGGTACGGGTCCCGCGCGCGGTCGACGGCTTCGAGCTGGCGGTACGCGCGATCGTCGGCCAGCAGGTCTCGGTCGCCGGGGCCCGCCGGACGCTGAGCCGCCTGGTGCCCCCGGCCGCCGGTGAGCTGCGCGGCTTCCCGGACGCGGCCACCGTGGCCGAGCTGGGCGACACCGCGTTCCGGATGCCCGCCGCCCGCCGGGAGACCATCCGCGCGCTGGCCCAGGCCGTCGCCGACGGCAAGCTCGACCTGGAGCCCGGCGCCGACCGCGAGGAGTCCGTGGCCCGGATGCTCGAGGTGCCCGGCATCGGCGCCTGGACCGCCGGCTACGTGGCCATGCGGGCCATCGGCGACCCGGACGTCTTCCTGCCCACCGACGTGGCGGTCCGGCGCGGCGCGCGAGCGCTCGGCCTGCCCGACTCCCCCCAGGCGCTGGCCGCGCACGCCGAACGCTGGCGGCCCTGGCGCTCCTACGCCCTGATGAGACTCTGGAGAGCAGCATGATGCAGTACTCGACCCTCGACACCCCGGCCGGACCGCTCACCTACGTCGTCAGCTCCGCCGGGGCGGTCCGCGCCAGCGGCTTCACCACCGACGTGCAGGCGCTGCTGGCCCTCGTGCACCCGGCCCTGCTGGAGGAGGTACGCCCGGCCGCCGACGCGGGCGGGATCGGCGCGATCGTTCGGTCCTATCTGGACGGTGACCTCGGCGCCCTGGACACCGTGCCGGTCGAGCAGCGGACCGGCGGGCCGTTCATGGCCCACGCCTGGCAGGTGATGCGCGACATCAAGCCCGGCGCACCCCTGACCTACCGCGGCTACGCCGAGCTGGCCGGACGGCCCGCCGCGATCCGGGCCGCGGCGGCTGCCTGCGCGCGCAACGCCGCCGCGTTGTTCGTGCCCTGTCACCGGGTGGTCGGCACCGACGGCACACTGCGCGGTTACCGCTGGGGCCTGGGCGTGAAGACCTGGCTGCTGGCCCACGAGAGCGGCGGCGCGTAGCCGTTCGACTTCGAAGATCGCCTGTTCGGCCGTACCCGGTGCCCTGATCCTTTGATTGGGTCGGACGTCTCCTGTCGTCCGTCCCGGAAAAGGGTCTTCATGCGCACAACGGCGCCGGTGCACCGCAAGCGAGTCGTCCGGGCAGCGTTCGGCGTCGCGGTCGTCCTGCTCTCGACGCTGACCCTGACCCAGGCCGACGCGACGATGACGGCCGGCGCCGCGGCGACCGTGCAGCCGGGCACGTTCAAGGGCAAGGCCTTCGACGCCTGCACGGCACCGTCCAGCGCGAGCATGGCGGCGTGGCGCAAGGCGTCGCCGTACCGGGGCATCGGCATCTACATCGGCGGCAACAACCGGGGCTGCACCCAGAAGAACCTCACCGCCGGCTGGGTACGCACCCAGGTCGCGGCCGGCTGGCACCTGATCCCGCTCTACGTCGGGCCGCAGGCGTCGTGCACGATCGCGACCAAGAAGAAGAACCTGATCAGCAACACCAGGGCCGCCGCGCAGGGGGCCACCGCCGCGCAGGACGCCGTGGTGCAGGCCCGGGCGCTGGGCCTGGCCGCGCAGAGCGTGCTGATCTACGACATGGAGGCGTACCGGACCAACGACGCCGCCTGCCGCAAGGGCGTCCTGGCCTTCATGAGCGCCTGGACCGCCGAGCTGCACGACCTGGGTTACCTGTCCGGCTTCTACAGCAGCATGGGTTCCGGGGTGGCCGACCAGGTCGCCAACTACGCCACCCGCGGCTACGTACGCCCCGACTACCTCGACTTCGCCCGCTGGGACAAGGTGGCCACGCTCACCGACGCGGGGCTGCCGGCCACCCACTGGTCACCGCACCGCCGGATGAAGCAGTACCAGGGCGACCACAAGGAGACCTGGGGCGGCGTCACCATCAACATCGACAGCAACCTGGTCGACTTCGCCCCGCTGCCGGCCGCGAAGCTGGCCGACCACAACCGCAACGGCTGGTCCGACGTGCTGGCGCGCACGTCGAGCACGGGCAACCTGTTCCTCTACCCGGGCAACGGCACGTACGCCGACGAGAAGAACCGCAAGAAGATCGGCAGCGGCTGGAAGTCGATGAACGCGATCGTGCGGATCGGCGACCTCAACCGCGACGGCTACTCCGACGTTGTCGCCCGCGTGGCCGCCAACGGCTACCTGTACTTCTACCCGGGCCGCAGCAACGGCACCCTGGGCACCCGCAAGCTGCTCTCGAAGAGCTTCAAGAAGATGCGCGAGATCACCGCGATCGGCGACCTGAACAAGGACGGCTACCCGGACCTGCTGGCCGCCCAGACCAGCAACCACAACCTGTACCTCTACCCGGGCGCGAAGGGCACGAAGCTGGCCACCCGCAAGCTGATCGCGGCGGGCGGCTGGGACCAGCGCAACGAACTCACCGGCGCCGGCGACTTCAACCGCGACGGCCACCCCGACCTGCTGGTCCGCCAGGGCAAGGCGGGCCAGCTGTGGCTGTACCCGGGCCGCAAGGGCGCCCTGGCCGCCCGCAAGCAGATCGGTACGGGCTGGAACAACAAGCGCGACCTGCTCGGCGTGGGCGACTTCGACCGGGACGGGTACCCGGACCTGGCGGCGGTGCTCACGACGCCGGGCAGCCTGATGCTGTACCGGGGCACGGGCAGCGGGCTGCGTCCGGGCCTGCGGCTGGCGACCGGCTACAAGGGCCGGTCACCGCTCTTCTGAGCCGGCTGAACCTGGCCCGGGCTCTGGAGCGGTCCGCGGATACCGCTCGTCCATCGGCCGCCCCGGCCCTACGCTGGCCGCATGACGGAGCCTGCAAGCGGCCGGATGCCCGACCGCCCGACCCTCGACGGACTGGAAGACAAGTGGGCCTCCCGCTGGGAGGCGGAGGGGACCTACCGGTTCGACCGGTCGGTAGCCGAGCGGGCCAACGTGTACGCGATCGACACCCCGCCGCCGACCGTGTCCGGCGAGCTGCACATGGGGCACGTCTTCTCCTACACGCACACCGACACCGTCGCGCGGTTCCAGCGGATGCGGGGCAAGGCCGTCTTCTATCCGATGGGCTGGGACGACAACGGGCTGCCCACCGAGCGCCGGGTGCAGAACGTCTACGGCGTCTACTGCGACCCGTCGCTGCCGTACGACCCGCAGTGGCAGCCGCCCGCCGCTCCGCCCAAGCAGCCGCAGCCGGTTTCGCGGCGGAACTTCGTCGAGCTGTGCGGCCGGTTGACCGTCGAGGACGAGAAGGTGTTCGAGGCGCTGTGGCGGCGGCTCGGGTTGTCGGTCGACTGGGCGCTGACGTACACGACCATCGGGGCGCGGGCCCAGGCCGTCTCCCAGCGGGCCTTCCTCGACAATCTCGCGCGCGGGGAGGCGTACACGTCGGAGGCGCCGACGCTGTGGGACGTCGGGTTCCGTACCGCCGTCGCGCAGGCCGAGATCGAGGACCGGGAGCGGCCCGGGGCGTACCACCGGTTGCGTTTCCACGGCCCGGACGGGCCGGTCGAGGTCGACACGACCCGCCCGGAGCTGCTGCCCGCCTGCGTCGCGCTGGTCTGCCCGCCGGAGCACCCGCTGGCCGGCACGACCGTGCGCACGCCGCTGTTCGACGTCGAGGTGCCGGTGCACGGTCACCCGCTGGCCGAGGCGGACAAGGGCACCGGCGTCGCGATGGTCTGCACCTTCGGCGATCTGACCGACGTCATCTGGTGGCGTGACCTGCAGCTGGCGACCCGGGTGGTGCTGGGCCGCGACGGCCGCTTCCTGCCGGACCGGCCACCGGGCGTCCCGGCCGCCGCGTACGCGCAGTTCGCCGGGCTCACCGTCAACGCCGCCCGGCGGGAGATGGTCCGGCTGCTCTCCGAGACCGGTGACCTGCTGGGCGAACCGCGGCCGATCACCCACCCGGTCAAGTTCTACGAGCGGGGCGACTCGCCGCTGGAGATCGTCACCAGCCGGCAGTGGTTCATCCGCAACGGCGGGCGGGACGCTGGGCTGCGGGACGAGCTGGTGGCCCGCGGGGACGAGCTGACCTGGATCCCGCCGCACATGCGGCACCGCTACGACCACTGGGTCAACGGCCTGACCGGGGACTGGCTGGTCAGCCGGCAGCGGTTCTTCGGCGTGCCGGTGCCGGTCTGGTACCGGCTCGACGACGCTGGCGAGCCGGACTACGACAAGCTTCTCATACCGGATGTTTCTGCGTTGCCGGTCGACCCTTCCTCGGAGTGTCCGCCGGGCTTCACCGAGGAGCAGCGCGACGTCCCCGGTGGCTTCACCGCCGACCCTGACGTCATGGACACCTGGGCCACCTCGTCGCTGACCCCGCAGATCGTCGGCGGCTGGGGCAGCGACGAGGAGCTCTTCCGGCGGGTCTTCCCGATGGATCTGCGGCCGCAGGGCCAGGAGATCATCCGGACCTGGCTGTTCTACTCGATCGTCCGCTCCCACGCCGCGCACGGCACGCTGCCGTGGCGCACCGCCGTGCTCTCCGGCTGGATCCTCGACCCCGACCGCAAGAAGATGTCCAAGTCCAAGGGCAACGTCGTGACGCCGATGGACCTGCTGGTGCAGAACGGCGCCGACGCGGTGCGCTACTGGGCCGCGAACGGGCGCCCCGGCGCCGACCTGGCCTTCGACCCGGCGCAGATCAAGGTCGGCCGGCGGCTGGCCACCAAGCTGCTGAACGCGTCGAAGTTCGCCCTCGGGCTGGGCGCGGCGGACGCCCTGCGGCAGCCGGTGACCGCGGACCTGGACCGGGCCGTGCTGGCCCGGCTGGCCGAGGTGGTGCAGGCGGCCACGGCGGCGTTCGACGCGTACGACCACACGACCGCGTTGCAGGTGAGCGAGGCGTTCTTCTGGACGTTCTGCGACGACTACATCGAGCTGGTCAAGGACCGGGCGTACGCCGAGGGGCCGGGCGGCGACTCGGCCCGGGCCACGCTGGCGGCCGGGCTCTCCGTGCTGCTGCGATTGTTCGCGCCGTTCCTGCCGTACGCGACCGAGGAGATCTGGTCGTGGTGGCGCTACGGTTCGGTGCACACCTCGACGTGGCCGACGACGTACGAGCTGACCCGGGTCGCTCCCGGCGGTGACGCCACCCTGCTCGACCTGGCCGGGAACGCCCTGCGCCAGGTCCGCCGGGCGAAGTCGGACCGCAAGCTGTCGATGAAGGCCGACGTGCCGCTGGCCGAGGCCCTGGGCCCGGCGGAGGTGCTGGACCGGCTCGCGCTGGTCGAGGACGACCTCAAGGCCGCGGGCCGGATCGCCAAGCTCGACATGCTCCCCGGCCGCACGACGGAACTGGTGATCGCCAGCGCCTTCTGACGGGTGGCACGGCCACCGTCCTATGTATGGCGACCCGGCGGCGCGGGTAAGGACCGAGCATGACCGGAGACGACCCGATTCCTGACCGGGACCGGCTCCGCGCCGCCTCCGTCGCGCACACCCGCCGGGCCGTCCAGCGGGCCGCGATCGTCACGGTGGGCTTCTTCCTGGCGTTCGTCGCCGTCGTGTTCGTCACGGTCGACGACATGCGTTCCCGCGACGGCGCCCTCGCCGTGCTGGTCGGTCTGGCCATCCTGGCCGTCGCGGCCCTGCTGGGGCTGGGCGCCCTGCGAGCACAGGCCCGGAACCCGGCGCTGGTGCCGTCCGCTGACTCCGGCAGCCGCGCAGCCGTCGAGCTTGCCCTGCGTACGGGCCGCACGGACGACGCCCGGATCGACGCGCTGGCCCGGGAGAGCGCACAGCGCACCCTGCGCCGGCCGTGGCAGGTCTGGGGCCTGGCCTTCTTCGTGCTGCTGGAGGGCCTGGTGACGGTCACCCAGCTCATCAGCCGCGATTGGTGGCAGGCCCTCTTCTTCGGCGTCTTCACGGCCGGCTTCGCGGCGCAGACCGCCCGAGCGGTAGCGGATCTGCGCCGCCGGCGGGACTACCTTCGGCAACGCCGCCCGGTGGACGCCGCCGACACGGCAGCATAGGGGTCATGTCGATCCCGCCCGACGAGGTCGAGCCGCCGGCCGACGACGCCGTGCTCTTCCGGTCGTCGCCGTGGCGCACGTTCGCCCTGCTGGCCGGCACTCTGCTGGTCGCCTACGTCGTCGTGTCCCCGCTGGTCGCACTCGTCCTCGGCGCCCCGGACGACCCCTGGTGGTCCACCCTCGCGCAGGGCGCGGTCATCGCGGTCCTGGTCGCCGGGGCCTACACGCTGTCCTCCCGGTCCGCGCTCAACACCTGGGTGCGCGCGTCCTCCGGCGGCCTGGAGCTGGCTGCCCAGGGCAGCGACCCGGTGCTGCTGGCCTGGCCGGACATCGACCACCTGGTGGTACGCCGGGACGGCCTGCGCACGGTGCTCGACGTGACCCCCGTCGACCTGGACCGGGTCCACCCGGTGTCGGAGGAGGACGAGGGCTGGCCGGCGATCCGCGACGACGACGCCGATCCGCTGGGCCGGCCGGCCTTCACCGCGGACCTGACCCAGGTGTGGCCGGGCCCGCGGGCGCTGCGCCGGGAGCTGGCCCGCCGCATGCACTGAGCGTGGTCACCGCGGGCGGTGACCACGCCGGAGCTCAGAAGTCGCCGCCGAAATCCCCGCCGCCGAAATCCCCGCCACCGAAGTCGCCGGCCTGGGTGGAGTCGCCCCCGAAGTCGCCACCGCCGGCCGCGTCCTGGAAGCCGTCGCCGTAGCCCATGTCGCCGAAGCCCGGCGAGAGCAGCGCGTCGAAGATCAGCATGCCGCCGAGCACACCCGCGCCCGCACCCAGTGCCGTCTTCCAGACCGGCGTCGAATACCAGCCCGACGGGACCGGCCGGCCCTGCACCCGGCCACCCGGGTAGTAGTACGGCGTCTGGGGACCGGGCTGCGGGCCCGCCCTGTACTGATGTCCCTGGACGTTGACCTCGCGCTCGCGGGTGATCTGACCCGCGCCCTGCGCGCTCGCCAGCGGCGGCAGGTCCGGGCCCGGGTCGATGCCCATGGCCAGCCGGGCCGCGCGCACGTAGGCCAGCCCCTCCAGGGCGGACTCCCGGGCCAGCTCGAACTGCCGCACCGACTTGGCCTGCTGCAACTGCCCGCCGGCGGCGTTGTAGCGCTCGCCCGCGTCGGCCAGCGCCTGCCGGGCCGCCGGGTCGTCGCCGTGCAGGTTCATGACCTGCCCGCCGAGCCGTTCGTACCAGCGCTGAGCCTCGGCGCGGGCGTCCTCGAGCCGGGTCTGCTCGCGGGCCGCGCCGCTGCGCCGCGTGGCCAGGATGATCACCAGGACGACGACGATGATGAGTACCAGCAGCAGCAACACCTTCATCTCTCGACGGTACCCTCGTCGATCTCGTCGTACCCCTCTGGCAAGCTCCGAGGGTGACCTTCTCGACGCTCGCCGTGGTGATCATCTGTCTGGGGGTCGGCGCCGCCCTCGGCTGGTCGGCCGCCCGGCTGCGCGCCGCCACCGACATCGCCCGGCTCGAGGCCACGCTGCAGGCCGGCCGGGACGGCGAGAGCCGGCTGGAGCAGTCCCTGCGCTCGCTGTCGTACGAAGCGACGGCGCAGTCCCAGGAGGCGGTGGCCCGCGCGGTCGCGCCGCTGCACGAGACCCTGCGCCGCTACGAGCAGCGGGTGACCGAGCTGGAGCGGGACCGGGTGGACGCCTACGCCGAGCTGCGCGAGCAGGTCCGTTCCATGGGCGCGGTCTCCGGCGAGCTCCGCACCGAGACGAAACAGCTGGTTGCGGCGCTGCGCGCGCCGCAGGTCCGGGGCCGCTGGGGCGAGCATCAGCTGCGCCGCATCGTCGAGGCGGCCGGGCTGCTCGATCATTGCGATTTCCTCGAGCAGGTCACCGGGGCGACCGACCACCAGGGGGTACGCCCGGACATGCTGGTGCGGCTGCACGGCGGGCGCTCGGTGGTGGTCGACGCGAAGGCGCCCTTCGACTCGTACCTGTCCGCCATGGAGGCGCGCGACGAGCGCACCCGTGACTCCCACCTCGACCAGCACGCCCGGGTGCTGCGCGGGCACGTGGACGCGCTGTCGGCCAAGGCGTACTGGACGGCCTTCGACCAGACGCCGGACTTCGTGGTGCTCTTCGTGCCGGCCGACCCGTTCCTGGATGCGGCCCTGCAGCGCGACGCCTCGCTGATGGAGCACGCGTTCAGCCGCAACGTGGTGCTGGCGACACCGGCGACCCTGATCGCGCTGCTGCGCACGGTGGCCTACTCCTGGCGGCAGGAAGCGCTGGCCCGCAACGCGCTGGAGGTGCACAGCCTGGCCCGCGAGCTGTACGGCCGGCTCGCCACCCTCGGCGAGCACGTCGGCAAGCTGGGCAGTTCACTCAGCGGCGCGGTGACCGCCTACAACCGGGCGGTCGGGTCGCTGGAGTCACGGGTGCTGGTCAGCGCGCGCAAGCTGGCCGAGATGGGCGTCTCGGACGAGGAGCTGGCCGTGCCCGCCCAGGTGGAGCTGACCCCGCGCCAGCCGCAGGCACCCGAGCTAGTCGACGACAGCCGCGGCCTTTTTTGACGCGGCTGCCGCCTTCATGTCGCGGCGCAGCTCCTGCGGCAGCGAGAAGGTCAGCCGCTCCTCGGCGGTGGTGAACTCGGTGACCTCGCCGAAACCCCGGTCGGCCAGGTGCGCGAGCACCTCCATGACCAGGTCGTCGGGCACGCTGGCGCCGGAGCTGACGCCGACGGTGGTCGCGCCGGCCAGCCACTCTTCCTGGATCTCGGAGGCGTAGTCGACCAGGTGGCCGGCCCGCGCGCCGGCACCGAGGGCCACCTCGACCAGGCGCACCGAATTCGACGAGTTGGTGGAGCCGACCACGATCACCACGTCGCACTCCGGCGCGATCTCCTTGATCACGTGCTGGCGGTTCGACGTGGCGTAGCAGATGTCGTCGCTGGGCGGCGACTGGAGCAGCGGGAGCCGGGTCTTGAGCCGGGCGACGGTCTCCATCGTCTCGTCCACCGACAGCGTGGTCTGGGAGAGCCAGACGACCTTGGCCGGGTCCCGGACCACGACGTTCTCCACGTCGTCCGGTCCGTCGACGAGCTGGATGTGCGCCGGGGCCTCGCCCGCGGTGCCGATGACCTCTTCGTGCCCCTCGTGCCCGATGAGCAGGATGTCGTAGTCGTCGGCGGCGAACCGCTTCGCCTCGTGGTGCACCTTGGTGACCAGCGGGCAGGTCGCGTCGATCGCCTTGAGGTTGCGCTCGCGGGCCTGCTCGTGCACCTCCGGCGCGACGCCGTGGGCGGAGAACACGACGGTCGACCCCTCGGGGACCTCCTCGTTCTCCTCCACGAAGATCGCGCCGCGCTCCTCGAGCGTGGTGACGACGTGTTTGTTGTGCACGATCTGCTTACGCACGTAGACCGGGGCGCCGTAGAGCTTGAGCGCCTCCTCGACGGTCTGCACGGCGCGGTCGACGCCGGCGCAGTAACCCCGCGGCTTGGCGAGGAGCACACGCTTGCGTCCTGGGCTGATCGGGTCGGCAGTCACCCGGCCATGGTACGTGCCCGGAGCAGCCGTCAGCAGACGTGCGACGGGCGCCACAGCCCGGCCCGGGCCACGCGGCCCGGAACGTGAGCCAGGGGTGATCACGCCGCCGCGCGGCATACTCGTGCGGTGGATGCGACAAGCAAGACGATGCGGGACCGGGCCGGTGCCGCCGTACGGGGTGTGCTCGGCGCGCTGAGCCTCGTCGGCGGGCTGACCTGGATCCTGCTCACCCTGGGCGCGCCGAGGCCGGTGACCGACCTGGCCGTCGGTGTGGTGCTGGCCGTCGGCGGACTGGTACTGCTCATGCCGCACCGCGTGCCGCTGCCCGGCCGGGCCACCGCGGCGGCCACGATCGGCGCCGCCGTGGCCGGCACACTCGCCGGCGGCCTCGCGCAGAGCACCCAGCTCGGCGGCATGTACGTGTACCTGGCCACCCGGGGCTGGCCGTCCGCCTGGATCGCCCGGGCCGGCTCGGGCGGCGACCCGGCGACCGCCCGGCAGGTGGCCGAGCAGTCACGCTGGCAGATCGACGCGGTCAACCTCGCCGCCGACCTGTACTTCTGGGCATTCGTGGGACTGCTGCTGGTGGCCGCCGCCGGGCTGGCCCGCCGGCCCGCGCGCACCCCGGAGCCCGCTCTCGCCCCATGATCGACGCCCGTTTCCGCCCGGAGCACGATCGCCGGGCGCGATACTCGGGCGATGAGCGCCGTGGGCAACGCCGGTGCGTCCCCCGGCCGGCCGGTCGCGCGGGACGAGGCGCCCGGACGGTGGAGCTCGTTCGGCGGTGGCCTGCGGCTGCTGGCCGGCTGGTTCAGCGTGGCCATCGCGATCCTGAACCTGCTCGTCGACCTGGACCACGCCCCCGATCGGGCGTACCTGCTCTTCCACGCCATGCTGCTGGCCGGCGGGTCACTGCTGATCTCGCTGAGCTGGAGCGCCGCCGGAGCCGGGCCGGTCAGCTGCGCGGCCGGCGCGGCCCTGCTGGCCGGCGGGATGCTGTTCAGCGCGCTGCCGGTCATCGACGCGGTGTGCTGCATGACCACCTACCCGGTACGCCACGGTTACCCGTTCACCTTCCTGGCCCGCAACGACGGCGGCAGCTGGCACGTCGACCACTGGCACCTGCTCGCCGATCTGCTCTTCTGGGCGTACGCGGGCCTGGTCCTGCTGGTCCTGAGCGCGCTGGCGCGCCGCGCCACCCGGGCCCGCGCGCCCGGGTGAACCGCCCGTAGGCTGGCCCGGTGAGTCAGCCCGAGCAGCCCGCGAAGTCGAGCGCCGAGGAGCCCTGGCCGGTCCGGGTGGTCAGCCAGAAGATCGGCGCCTGGGTCGCCAAGCTGGGCTGGGTGTGGGTCGACGGCCAGGTCGCGCAGATCAGCCGCCGCCCCGGCGCCAGCGTGGTGTTCCTGACCCTGCGGGACCCGTCGGCCGACCTGAGCCTCACCGTCACCGCCCACCGCGACGTGCTCGACGCCGGTGCGCCGGAGCTCGCCGAGGGCGCCCGGGTCACCCTGCACGCCAAGCCCGAGTTCTATCCGGCCCGCGGCTCGCTGAGCCTGCGCGCCGACGAGATCCGCCAGGTCGGCCTGGGTGAGCTGCTGGCCCGGCTGGAACGGCTGAAGAAGCTGCTCGGCGCCGAGGGCCTGTTCGCCCGGGAGCGCAAGCGCCGGCTGCCGTTCCTGCCGCAGCGGGTCGGCCTGATCACCGGCCGGGCCTCGGCGGCGGAACGCGACGTGCTGATGAACACCCGCCGGCGCTGGCCGTCGGTCGACTTCCGGGTGATCAACGTGCCGGTCCAGGGGCCGACCGCGGTCCCGCAGATCATCGACGCGCTCAAGGTGCTGGACAACGACGACACGGTCGACGTGATCGTGCTGGCCCGCGGCGGTGGCAGCGTCGAGGACCTGCTGCCCTTCTCCGACGAGGCGCTGTGCCGGGCGGTGTTCGGCTGCCGGACGCCGGTGGTCAGCGCCATCGGTCACGAGACGGACGCGCCGCTGATCGACTACGTGGCCGACGTGCGCGCGTCCACCCCCACCGACGCGGCCAAGCGGATCGTGCCGGATCTGGCCGAGGAGACGGCCCTGATCGAGCAGGCCCGCCGCCGCCTCGACCGGGCGGTGATCGCGCTGGTCGACCGCGAGACCCACCGGCTGGAGTCGTGGCGGTCGCGGCCGGTGCTGGCCCGCCCGGAGGTCCTGCTGGATCAGCGCGCGAGCGAGGTCAGCGGCCTCCGGGACCGGGCCACGCGGAGCCTGGACCAGCGGTTGCGCCGCGCCGACGACGACCTGCGGCACACCCTGGCCCGGCTGCGGGCGCTGTCGCCGCGGGCGACGCTGGAACGCGGGTACGCGATCGTGCAACGGGCCGACGGCCATGTGGTCCGTGCGGCCGGCGAGGTGGGGACGGGCGACGTTCTCCGGGTACGGCTGGCCGACGGCGAGCTTCGAGCGGGAGTGCAGGAATGACGGACGAGAAACTCACCTACGAGCAGGCCCGTACCGAGCTGGCGACGGTGGTGGAACGGCTGGAGCAGGGCGGCAGCTCGCTCGAGGAGTCACTGGCGCTGTGGGAGCGCGGCGAGAAGCTGGCCGACGTCTGCCAGCGCTGGCTCGACGGCGCCCGCGAGCGGATCGAGGCCGCCCGCGCCGCCCGGACGGACAACTGAGCCGCCGGATCAGCGCAGCGACGAGGCGAAGCTCTCCAGGCTCTTCGACTCCGCCTCGCCCACCACGATGATCGTGCGGCCCTTGTCCAGCAGCAGCAACGCGTTCTCGCCCTTGCGGGCCTCGTAGCGCTGCCAGGTGCGCGCCCCGTCGCTGTAGGTGCTGACCGCCTTCGGATTCGCGCCCAGCTCGACCGGGAGCAGTTTCTCCGTCGGGACGCTGCTCTCGACGAGCAGGAGCGGGTCGTCGTCCGGGTCGACGTAGCCGAGGCGCAGGGTGGCGCCGTCGGCGTCGCGCTTGAAGGTCGCGCTCACCGTGTGCCAGTCGTCGCCCAGTCCCTGCGGCACGACCACCGGGAAGACGGCAGCGCTGCGCGCCTGCTGGATGGTGGACTCGGCGTTCTCGACACTGATCGGCTTGTCGCCGTCCAGCACGACACGGTAGAAGAGCAGCAGCAGCACGATCGGCACCAGCAGGATGCCGAGCGACAGCGCCATGTCGCGCGGGGACCGGCCACCACGCTTGCCGGCGGTCACGGGCTCGGCGGCGGCTTCGGGCGCAGGTGCTGCTTCAGGGGTGGCCACCTCTCCATTGTTAACCATGTCGCGGACACGGGACTTGGCGCATATCCGCGTGTGAGGATCTGTGCACCACACCCGCACCGTCGCGAGGAGGCCCCATGCCCGTAGCTCAGAACCCCCAGGATCTCGACCGCAACATCGCCCTCGATCTGGTCCGCGTCACCGAAGCCGCCGCGATGGCCGCCGGTCGCTGGGTCGGCCGGGGCGACAAGGAGGGCGGCGACGGCGCCGCCGTCGACGCGATGCGCAAGCTGATCAACTCGATCCAGATGCGGGGCGTCGTCGTGATCGGCGAGGGCGAGAAGGACAACGCCCCGATGCTGTTCAACGGCGAGGAGGTCGGCGACGGCACCGGGCCCGAGGTGGACGTGGCGGTCGACCCGGTCGACGGCACGACGCTGATGAGCAAGGGGATGCCGGGCGCGGTGGCCGTACTGGCCGTGGCCGAGCGGGGCGCGATGTTCGATCCCAGCGCGGTCTTCTACATGGAGAAGATCGCCGTCGGGCCGGACTGCGCCGACGTGATCGACATCAACGCGGGCGCGACCGAGAATCTGCGCCGCATCGCCAAGGCCAAGCGCTCCAGCGTCTCCGACGTGACCGTGTGCATCCTGGACCGGCCGCGGCACCGGAAGCTGGTCGAGGAGGTCCGGGCGGCCGGCGCGAACATCAAGTTCATCTCCGACGGGGACATCGCCGGTGCCATCTCGGCCGCGCGCACCGAGTCGGACGTCGACGTGCTGATGGGCATCGGCGGCACCCCCGAGGGCATCACCGCGGCCTGCGCGCTGAAGTGCCTCGGCGGCGAGATCCAGGCCAAGCTCTGGCCGCTGGACGACTCCGAGCGGGAGAAGGCCCTGGCCGGCGGGCACGACCTGGACCGGGTGCTGACCACCGACGACCTGGTCACCGGCGACAACTGCTTCTTCGTCGCCACCGGCGTGACCAGCGGCGACCTGCTCAAGGGCGTGCGCTACCGGGCCGGCGGCGCGCACACCCAGTCGATCGTGATGCGTTCCAAGAGCGGCACGATCCGGGTGATCGACTCCTACCACCGGCTGGAGAAGCTGGCGCTGTACTCGGCGGTGGACTTCGACGGGCACCTGCCGACGGTGCGCGAGTGACCCACACCTCGACTGCCCCACCCGCGGTCTCCACCGGGCGGCGGGTCGGCGGGGCGGGGTTCGCGATGGTCGCGGGGGTCGCCCTGGCCGTGCAGTCGAGGATCAACGGCGAGCTGGCCGTACGCCTGGCGGACCCGATCGGTGCCGCCACCGTCTCGTTCGGCTCCGGCCTGCTGGTGCTGGCGGTGCTCGTGCCGCTGCTGCCGGCCGGCCGGGCCGGGCTGGGCCGGCTGCGCAGCGCCCTGCGCGAGGGTCGCATCCGTCCCTGGCAGTGCGTCGGCGGCATGTGCGGCGGTTTCCTGGTCGCCACCCAGGGCCTGACCGTGCCGACGCTCGGCGTGGCCGTCTTCATCGTCGCCCTGGTCGCCGGCCAGTCGTCGAGCAGCCTGCTGGTGGACCGGGCGGGCGCCGGGCCGGCCGGGCCGCAGCCGGTGACCGCTGCCCGGCTGGCCGGGGCGGTGCTGACCATCTGCGCGGTGCTGCTGGCGGTCGGCGACCGGATCGGGCATCCCAGCGCCCTGGCGCTGGCCGTGCTGCCGCTGGCGGCGGGCCTGGGCATCGCCTGGCAGCAGGCCGTGAACGGCCACGTCCGGGCCGTCTCCGGCAGCGCGCTGGTCGCGGGCCTGGTCAACTTCGTCATGGGTACGGCGGTGCTGCTCATCGCCTTCGCGGTGTCGCTGGCCGTGCGGGGGTTTCCCGCGCCCCTGCCCGAGGGTCCGTGGTGGCTCTACGCCGGCGGGACGATCGGCATCGTCTTCATCGCGCTCGGCGCGGCGGTGGTGCGCTACACGGGCGTGCTGCTGCTCGGGCTGGGCATGATCGCGGGCCAGGTGACCGGCGCGCTGCTGGTGGACGAGCTCGTGCCGGCCGACGCCGGGCGGCCGGGGTGGAACACGGTTCTCGGCGCGGCCCTGACCCTGGTCGCGGTGGCCGTGGCGGTCCTCCCGATCCGGCGCAAACGAGCCTGACCCACACCCGGCCTGCCGCGGCTGCCCGGCGTCGCCCGGCTGCCCGGCTCAGATGTCGGTGAGGGTCGTGGTGCCCGGGTCGTAGAGCGCCGGGGCCGGCCGCGGCCGGCGACGGCGGAAGATGATCGCCGCGACCACGCCGCCGAGCAGTCCGAGCAGGTGTCCCTGCCAGGAGATCGGCTGGTCGGTCGGGAGCACGTTGTAGAGCTGGTACCAGTAGAGCAGCCCGATGAACGCGGCCACGCCGAGGTTCCACCAGCTGCGCTCCACGAAGCCGCGGGTGACCAGCAGGCCCAGGTAGCCGAAGACCACGCCGCTGGCGCCGACCACGACGCTGCTCGGGTCTCCGATTATCCACACGCCGAAGCCGCTGACCAGCACGATCACCAGGGTCGACCAGAGGAAGCGGCGGGTGCCGCCGGCCAGGGCGAACGTGCCGACCAGGATCAGCGGGATGCTGTTGCCGTAGAGGTGGTCCCAGCCGGCGTGCAGGAACGGGCTGAAGATGACGCCGTCCAGGCCGTCGATGCGGTGCGGGATGATGCCGCCCGCCACGTCGAGCCGGCCGGCGCCGAGGCCGACGTCGATCGCCTCGATCAGGAACAGCACCGGGATGACCGCGCACATTGCCACGAAGGCACGGCCGATGGAGGCGAAGAACGCCTCCGTGCCGAATCGCGCCGCCTGATCCTCGCGCTCGCCGGGGTAACTCATCCCCCGATGGTTGCCGATGAGTGCCAGCGACGCCAACTCGGTGTGGCGGATCGGACGCGCTCAGCTCAGCTTGCGGGTCGCTGCGCGGATGTCGGCGTGGAATTTGGACACCTGCGTGTAGACGCCCGGGTAGCCGCGCCGGGCGCAGCCGAGGCCGAAGCTGACGATGCCGACCTGCACCCAGCGGCGGTCGGCGGTCTGGCGCACCATCGGGCCGCCGGAGTCGCCCTGACAGGTGTCGGCGCCCTGGCCGGCAGCGCAGAGCGCCTCGTCCTGGACCAGCTCCACGCCCACTTTGCGGTACGCCTTGGCGCACTGCTTGTCGCCGATCGGGGTGACGATGGCGTAGCGCAGCTTGTGCTGCTGGCGCATCGACGCCTCGCTGGTCTGGCCCCAGCCCAGAATGGTCATCGGTCCGCTCTCGTCGACCCTGCCGCGGCCCAGCTCCAGCACCGGGAGATCGAGCTTGCGATCGAGCTTGACCAGCGCCCAGTCGTCACCCCGGGTCTCGTCCTGGAAGCCACCGGCCCGCACGACCGCGACCGAGCGCGCGTTGATCGCGGCGCCGGACTTGAGGTCGGTGGTGCCGGCGATCACACCGATGGTGTCGTCCTTGCCGGAGCCGGTGACGCAGTGACCGGCGGTGAGCACGACCCCGGGTGCGGTGAGCACTCCGCCGCAGCCCATCGAGAGCCGCACCATCCAGGGGAACCGGCCGGCCGGCGCCAGGTCCCCGCCGACGACCTCGCGGACCGGCTCGGTGTGGTCAGCGGCGCGGGCCGCCGTCTGGTTGCCCGACAGCACGAGGGCGAGCAACCCGACCACGAACCCCGACATGACTTTCCCGACCATCTGGACATTTGATCACGGCCGGTGACGGCAAAAGGGGTACGCGCCGAAGCGCGTACCCCTTTTGTCACGCTGGGATCAGTACCAGCCCGTGTTCTGCGAGTGCGACCACGCGTTGCACGGGGTGTTGTAGCGGCCCTTGATGTAGCCGAGGCCCCACTTGATCTGGGTGGCCGGGTTGCTCTTCCAGTCCGAGCCCTCCGACGCCATCTTCGAGCCCGGCAGGGACTGCGGGATGCCGTACGCGCCCGAGCTGGGGTTGGCGGCCTTGTGGTTCCAGCCGCTCTCCTTCTTCCACAGCTTGTCCAGGCACGGGAACTGGTCGATCTTGAAGCCCGCGTTGAGCATCAGGGCGCAGCCGGTGGCCCGGTTGCCGCTGTACTCGTCGCACGAGGCCGGGATGTCGCCGGTGTAGGGCACCGTGGCGCCGGAGCCGGACGACGAGGACTCGGCCTTCTTGGCCTCCTCCGCCTTCTTCTCGGCAACCTTCTTCTCGATCAGCTTCTTCTCGGCGGTGCGGGCCTTGACGGCTGCCGCCTTGGCCTCGGCGGCCGCCTTGGTGGCCGCCTCGTCCTCGGCCTTCCGCTGGTAGGCGCGCGCCGCCGCGTGCCGGCTGTGCCGCTCCTTCAGGAGCTGCATCTCGGCCACGTCCACCTGGGCGACGACGTTGACCTGCGGGGCGCCCTGCGCCTGGACTTCCTGGTCCTTGCCGAGGTAGACCCCGCCGATCACGCCTGCGACGAGCAGGCCCACCGAGGCCACACGGATTCCGACCCGGCTCCAGAGCCGATTCACGAAGTATCCCTTCGTCGGGGGCAATGACGCGGCGGAATTCACCGGGACGAATCCCGGCGACATCTCCCGCCGCGAGCATCGTCGACCCCTTCAGGCCGCGCGACCGGGCGACTTCCGCCGGTCACGGTGACCCACCAAGTCGATCTCCGACCGGCCGGGCCACGCGAGTGATGCTCGCCAGCCACCATGGCGCACGGTGAAGTGGATGTGAAATGGCGACGCCCACCTGTGAAATGAATCACAGGGCGTTTAGGCGTTAATCCGGGCAAAGGGTCGCCATTCCGCGCCTTTTCCAGGTAGCCAGTTCCTCACTTTATGTAGTTGACCTCCTTCGCAGCGTGAGGCGGGGACCCCCCGGATCCCCGCCTCGACCGACTGCGGAGCGTTACTGCGGAATGTCCTCCAGCAGATCGGTGACGACCTCTGCGATCGGCGAGCGCTCGGACCTCGTGAGGGTGACATGGGCGAAGATGGGATGACCCTTCAGCGCCTCGATCACCGCCGTCACGCCGTCGTGCCGGCCCACCCGGAGGTTGTCCCGCTGGGCGACGTCGTGGGTCAGGACCACCCGCGAGCCCTGCCCGATCCGGGACAGGACGGTGAGCAGCACGTTGCGCTCCAGCGACTGGGCCTCGTCCACGATCACGAACGAGTCGTGCAGGCTGCGGCCGCGGATGTGGGTCAGCGGCAGGACCTCGAGCAGGCCGCGGGCCATGACCTCCTCCATGACGTTGGCGTGCACCACCGCCCCGAGGGTGTCGAAGACCGCCTGCGCCCAGGGCGACATCTTCTCCGACTCGCTGCCGGGCAGATAGCCGAGCTCCTGGCCGCCCACGGCGTACAGCGGGCGGAAGACGACGACCTTCTTGTGGCGGTTGCGCTCCATCGTCGCCTCAAGGCCCGCGCACAGCGCCAGGGCCGACTTGCCGGTGCCGGCCCGGCCGCCCAGCGAGACGATCCCGATCGACTCGTCGAGCAGCATGTCCAGGGCGATCCGCTGCTCCGCCGAGCGGCCGCGCAGCCCGAACGCCTCCCGGTCACCGCGGACCAGCCGTACGGTCTTGTCCGGGTTGACCCGGCCCAGCGCCGAACCGCGGGCGGAATGGATCACCAGACCGGTGTGGCAGGGCAGGGCGTCCGCTTCCTCGAGTTCGAGCTCGTCACCCGCGTACAGCTGGGTGACCTGGTCCTCGGTCAGCTCCAGGTCGGCCATGCCCACCCAGGTCGGGTCGCTGGCCTGGCCGTGCCGGTACTCGTCGGCCGTCAGGCCGACGGACGCGGCCTTGACCCGCAGCGGCATGTCCTTGCTGACCAGCGTGACGTCGCGGCCGTCGGCGGCCAGCCCGAGCGCCACCGACAGGATCCGGGTGTCGTTCGAGTCGTTGCGGAAGCCCTGCGGCAGCACGCTCTGGTCGGCGTGGTTGAGCTCCACCCGCAGCGTGCCGCCCGCGTCGTTGCAGAGCACCGGCTGGTCCAGGCGGCCGAACTTGATCCGCAGCTCGTCGAGCATGCGCAGCGACTGCCGGGCGAACCAGCCGAGCTCGGGGTGGTGGCGCTTGCCCTCCAGTTCGGAGATCACCACGAGGGGGATGATCACCTCGTGGTCGGTGAACCGGCGGAACGCCGCCGGGTCGGACAGCAGGACCGAGGTGTCCAGCACGAAGACCCGCCCGGCTGGGGCGGGCTCCGCGTCGGCGTGCCGATCGCGGGACGACCTGCGTCCCGTGCCGGTACGACTGCTGGAGACGGTGGCGGCCGGGTCTTGCGAAGCCCCGGCGTCAGTACGGCGAGATGTCACAGGCCTGCTCCAGCGGGCGTGCAACCCGGTCCGCCCGCGGTCCGCCACGTCCGGCGCCCGTGCCTGGCACGGAGCCGGGATGCGGGGCCCCGTGGCGCTCTTGTCGCAGGTCCGGGCCGACCGGTTGGCCCGGGATGACCCCGTGCCATGACAAGAACGCTAGCGGTCAACTGCCACCGGCGGTAGTACCCGCGTGATCCGCCAATTCGGAGCGTCACGCCGACGTGCGACGGGCCGGCCGGCAGGTAGGCTGGGACTCGTGCCTGAGTCCGAGCCGCACCCTGAGTCCGAAACCCAGCGGGGTCGCCCCACGCACCCGCTCAGCGCCGCCGATGCCTGGCAGTTCACTGCCTCCCGGGCCGCGGAAACGACTCTCTTCTTCGACTTCGACGGCGTGCTGTCACCCGTCACGGACGATCCCGACGCCTCCCAGCCCGTGCCGTCGGTGCTGGGCGTGCTGGAGGAGCTGGCCGGCGCGGTGGGCCGGGTGGCGATCGTCTCGGCCCGGCCGGTCAGCTTCCTGCGCTCGCGCTTCGAGTCGCTGACCCACGTCGACCTGTACGGCCTGTACGGCCTCGAGGTGTGGCACGGCGGCGCGGTGGTCACCGAGCCGGCCGCACTGCCCTGGGTCCCGGCGATGGCCGAGCTGGCCGAGCGGGCCAAGGCCGAGCTGCCCGAGCAGATCCTGGTGGAATACAAGCGCCTCTCCGTCGCCCTGCACTACCGCACCGCGCCGCAGCTGGCCCAGACGGTCGAGCGCTGGGGTCACGAGCAGGCCGAGCGCGTGGGCCTGCGGATCCAGGGCGGCCGGATGGTCGTCGAGCTCAAGCCGCCGGTCGACCAGGACAAGGGCATGGTGATCGGCGAGGGCGTGCTGGACGCCCGCTGCGCCTGGTATTTCGGCGACGACATGTCCGACATCAAGGCGTTCGACGCGCTGCGCGCCCGCGAGGCGGTTGATCCCGACTTCTTCGGCATGTGCGTCGCGGTGGCCAATCCGGAGACCGGCGCGGAAGTGTCCAGCGCGGCGGACCTGACCCTGGAGTCCCCCGAGGCCGTCGCCGGCTTCCTCGCCGACGCCCTGCACGCCTTCCGCCGCTGACGCGCTCTGCCGCACTGCCACGGCCCGGCGCACTGCCACGCCCCGGCAGCGGTGTCCGACGCTCAGCTGTCGGCCTCCGGCGCTGACCAGCCGTAGGCGGCGCGGGCCAGGGCCAGCACCTCGCCGAGCTGGTCCGGCGGATCGTCGCGCCACCAGGCCAGCCGCACCGGGATCCGAGGTGCGTGGCGCAGCACCCGGTAGGCGACGCCCGGCCGCGGATACTGGTGCGCCGTCGCCTCGGCAGTGACCCCCACCGCCTGCCCAGCCGCGATCAGGGTCAGCCATTCGTCGACCGCCGGGGTCTCGCGGATCGACGTCGGCCGCGCGTCGGCCGGCCACAGCTGCAGAGTGGTCGTGCCGGTGCGGGTGTCCATCGCGACGGTGCACCGGGAGAGGTCCTCGATGCGCAGGGACCGGCGGCGGGCCAGCGAGCTGTCCGTGGCGACCGCGGCGTAGCGGGACTCGCGGCCGATCTCGGCGGTGGCGAAGCGGGGGTCTTCGAGCGGGCGGCGGATGACGGCCAGGTCCGCCGTACCGTCACTCAGGCCCGCTGTCGGGTCGTTGACCTGCACGAATACCAAAGGTACCCGGGGATGTGCCGCCGCCCAGGCCTTCTGCAGCCGGCGGGTGTGCCGGCCCAGCGCCGCCCAGGCGTAGCCGACCCGCACCTCGGTACGCGCGTCGGCGACGATCCGCTGCAGGTGGGCGATCTCCTCCAAGATGCGCCGGGCCTGGGCGACGATCCGGGTGCCGGTGGGGGTGAGGGCGACGTGCCGGGTGGTCCGTTGCAGCACGCGAGCGCCGAGGGCCTGCTCCAGTGCGGCGACCGACCGCGAGACGGCGGCCTGCGAGACCCCGAGGACCGTCGCGGCGTCGGTGAACGTGCCCGCGTCGACGACCGCGACCAGGGCCCGGAGCTGGCGCACGCGCACATCCATACGCTCAGCGTATAGATGTGGCGGACTCGTCATTTCTCTTGCCCGGCGCCGCGGCGAAGCCTGCAAGCATGAGATCTTCCCGGCTCGGCGGCCTGGCCACCATGCTCGCCAGCGCGACGAGCAACCAGGTCGGCGCGGCGGTGGGTGCGCACGCGTTCGCCACCGCCGGTCCCGCCGGGGTCGTCGCGGTACGCCAGCTCGTGGCCGCAGCGGCCCTGCTCGCAGTGGCCCGACCCGCCCTGCACCGCTTCACCTGGCCCCAGTGGTGGCCGACGCTGCTGCTGGCCGGCACGTTCGCGGTGATGAACCTGAGCCTCTACACGGCGATCGACCGGATCGGGCTCGGCCTGGCCGTCACGCTGGAGGTGCTGGGCCCGCTGACGCTGGCTCTGGCCGGCTCGCGGACCCGCTTCGACCTGGCCTGCGCGGTCGTGGCCGGCGCCGGCGTCTACGTGCTCGTGCGGCCGGGCCCGTCCAGCGACGTCGCCGGGATCGGCTGCGCGCTGCTCGCGGGCGGGTGCTGGGCCGGGTACATCCTGCTCAACCGGGTGCTGGGGGCACGCGTGCCGGGAATCCAGGCGACCGCGGCGGCGACCACGGTGTCCGCGCTGGGCTATCTGCCGGTGGCTGTGACGCTTGTCGCACAGGACCGTTTCGGTGCCACCGGGCTGGCCTACGCCGGCTGCGCGGGGTGGCTCAGCTCCCTGCCGTACGCCCTCGATCTGATCGCCCTGCGCCGGGTCCCGGCGCGCTTGTTCGCGATGTTCATGAGCGTGCACCCGGTGCTCGCCGCCCTGGCCGGGCTGGTGCTGCTCGGCCAGGCGCTGCGCCCGCACGAGTGGGCGGGCATCACGATCGTCATCGCGGTGCTGGCGGTGAGCAGCCTCAGGCGCCGTAGCGACGCTGACGGCCCGCGTACGAGCGCAGGGCCCGCAGGAAGTCCGTGCGGCGGAAGTCCGGCCAGTTCGCGTCGTGGAAGTAGAACTCCGAGTGGGCCGACTGCCACAGCAGGAATCCGGACAGCCGCTGCTCCCCGCTCGTGCGGATGACCAGGTCGGGGTCGGGCTGGCCCTTGGTGTAGAGGTGCTCGGCGATGTGCTCGACGTCGAGCATCTCGGCCAGCTCCTCCAGCGTGCGTCCGGCCGCGGAGTGCTCGTAGAGCAGGGACCGGACCGCGTCGGTGATCTCCCGGCGCCCGCCGTAGCCGACCGCGAGATTGACCTCGACACCCTCGACGCGGTCCCGGGTGCGCTCCTGCGCGGCCTTCAGCACGGTCGCGGTCGGGGCGGGCAGCACGTCCAGCGCGCCGACGATACGCAGCCGCCACGGGTTGCCGTCCTCGGCCAGCTCGGTCGCCAGGTCCTCGATGATCTTGACCAGCGGGTCCAGCTCCGCGGCCGGCCGCTGCAGGTTGTCGGTGGCCAGCAGGTAGAGCGTCACGTGCTTGATCCCGGCCTGGTCACACCAGCCGAGCAGCTCCTTGATCCGCACCGCGCCGACCCGGTGCCCGTCGTTCGGGTCGACGTAGCCCATCTCGCGGGCCCAGCGACGATTGCCGTCGCACATCACCCCGACATGCTGCGGCACCGGCCGGCCGGCGAGCTTGCCGGCGAGCCGTCGTTCGTACAGTGAATAGACCAGCGACCGCAGACTCATCCCGGCAAGCCTATCGAGCGCGCGCCCCGGCTCAAGAGGCCGCGTCACGCTTGGGCAGCATCGCGGCCCCGATGCGCCCGATCGTGCGAAGGTCGAAAACCCCGTCACCCAGGCCCAGGTCCACCATCCGGTGGAAAACCGCACCATCTCGGCGGGCGGCCCGGACCGCGGCGTCGACCACCGAGGGCCGCCGGGTCAGCAGCGCGGCGAAGCCCGAGTGCCGCAGATGCCGGCCGAGCCGGGCGCCGAAGGCCGCGGCGTAGCGCTCGGCGGCCCGCTGCGGACCAGCGGCGGCGGCCGCACCGGCCAGCGAGCCGGAGAGCACGGCGTAGAAGATGCCCTCGCCGGTGAACGGATTGATCAGCGACAGCGCGTCGCCGGCCAGCAGCACCGGGCCGCGTCCCGGTGGCGGCCGGTGGGTGGACAACGGCAGGTGGTGGGCCCGCAGGCCGGTCGGCGGGCCGCCGGGCAGCAGCTCCGCCAGCCGGTCGAGGAGGTACGCCTTCGTCAGCGGCGTCCCCCGCAACGTCTCGCCGTAGCCGACGTTGGCGCTGCCGTCCCCGATCGGGAAGGACCAGGCGTACGCGGGCCAGCGCGCGCTCGTGGTCCGGATGAGCTGCTCGGTGCCGACCGCGGGGGCGTAACCGCGGATCGCGATGGCCAGGTGCCCGTCCGGGTTGACCGGGTGGCCGAGCGCCCGCCGTACCACCGAACCGGCACCGTCGGCCCCGACCACCACCCGGGCCCGGATCCGGTCGTCGAGGATGACGCCGTCCCGGTCGGGCCGGATGCTGCGCACGGCGTGCCGGCGCAGCTCGGCACCCTGCGCGACGGCCGCCCGCACCAGCCGTTCGTCGAACACCTTGCGCGGCACGGTGTAGGCCGGGCGCGGCAGCGGCCGGGCGACCTCGCCGCCACCGGGTGCGACCAGGCGCAGTCGTTCCACCGCCGGATAGCCGTCGGTCACGCCGCTGACGCCGAGCCGGGTCAGCACGTCCACGGCGTCGGCCGCGATGCCGTCACCGCACGGTTTGTCCCGGGGGAAGTCGGCTTTGTCGAGCAGCAGCACCGACGCGCCGGCCCGGCACGCGGCCAGCGCCGCGGCGGCCCCGGCGGGCCCGGCACCGACCACCGCGACATCGACGCGCTCGAGGCTCATCCGCCCGGGCCAGTCCGGGCCGCGCCACCGCGGGCGCTCGCGCCACTCGTGCCGCTCACCCGCGGTGCGGCCCGGACGATCATGCGCTCCTGCCACTCACCCGCGGAAATGGGCCGGGCGGTCATGCGCTCGTGCCCCTCGCCCGCGGATCCGGGGCGGGCGGTCATGCGCTCGTGCCCCTCGCCCGCGGATCCGGGGCGGGCGGTCATGCCGGTGCCGCGGCAGCGGCGGATTCAGTGGCGGCGGCCGTGCGGCCGGCTCGCCACACCGCGTAGCAGGCCAGCCCCGCAGCGGCGACCAGCGGCGCGCCGTCGCGGATCAGCCCGTCCGCGCCGAGCAGCAGGTAGCAGAGCGGCAGGTCGATCACGAGCACGCCCAGGCTGACCCAGACCATCAGCTGCCGGGCCCAGGCCTTGCCGCGCTGCAGGAAGAACGTGGTGAGCAGCACCGCATAGCTGGCGCCGATGCCGACGAATATCCAGAAGACCACGGCCAGGATGTACTCCGGCTTACGGCCCAGCTCGCCGACCGAGACCACCGCCGGCACCAGGATCAGCGGGCTGTAGGTGAACGCGGCGACCCGCGCGGTGATCACCCAGGCCGCCACCGGTGGGCGGCGCGGCGCGGACTCGCGCCACTCCAGGCCCTTGCGGGTGGCGACCAGCTTGGCCGGATACCGGACCAGGTGGCCGCGCACGGTGGGGTGCCGGTAGAGCAGCACGACGACGGTGAGGCAGAGCGTGGCCAGCGCGCCGAAACCGACCAGGCCGGCCAGCGGCGGCACGCCGTCGCGCGGCACGATCAGGCGGCCGACGGCGAAGATGGTGGTGACGGCCAGGATGAGCCCCAGCGGCCGGGAGACCGCGCGGCTGCGCCGCACGTGCCAGATCAGGATCAACCAGCCGAGGGTACGCAGCAGCGCCCAGCCGGTGCGGACCGCGAGCCCGAAACCCTGCTCGGGCGCGTACCAGAAATTGAGCAGCTCGACCCCGGCGGTGGCCGCCGCCGTCGCGACCAGCAGCCAGGTCAGCACGCGGACCGCGGGCGGCCGGATGTCAGGGATGGCCTTAAGTCCGTTCAAGGGTGGCGGCGGGGTGGTCGGATGGGGTCACGAGTTGGAAGTACCCAGGCCGCGCCCGCCTCACTCCCGAGGCGGGCGCGGTGCGTCACGTCAGATTCTGCTTGGGTTCTCCGCCGCGGTCGGGCTCAGCGTTCAAGCGGGACTTCAAGGCATCCAGTTCGGACCAGAGCACGGCGGGGAGCTTGTCGCCGAACTTGGCGAACCACTCCTCCACCTGCGGGATCTCGGCCAGCCACTCGTCGGTGTCGACGCGCAGCACGGCCTCCAGGTCGGCCCGGCTGATGTCCAGGCCGCTGACGTCGAGGCCGTCCGGCGTCGGCACGTGCCCGATCGGGGTCTCCACCGCCTGGCCGGTGCCGTCCAGGCGCTCGACGATCCACTTGAGCACCCGGGAGTTCTCCCCGAAGCCGGGCCAGAGAAAGCCGCCGTCGGCGTCGCGGCGGAACCAGTTGACGTAGAAGATCTTCGGCAGCTTCTCGGCATCGCCGGAGGCGGCCTTGCCCATCTCGATCCAGTGGTTGAAGTAGTCACCGGCGTGGTAGCCGATGAACGGCAGCATCGCCATCGGGTCCCGGCGCACCACGCCGACCTGGCCGACCGCGGCCGCGGTGGTCTCCGACGACAGCGTCGCGCCGAAGTAGACGCCGTGCACCCAGTCGCGGGCCTCGGTGACCAGCGGGACCGTCGTCTTGCGCCGGCCGCCGAACAGGATCGCGTCGATCGGTACGCCGCGCGGGTCGTCGTACTCCGGGGCGAGGATCGGGCACTGGTTGATGGGCGTGCAGAAGCGGCTGTTCGGGTGGCTGGACGGCGTGCCGGACTCCGGTGTCCAGTCGTTGCCCTTCCAGTCGATCAGGTGCGCGGGCGGCTCGCCCATGCCCTCCCACCAGATGTCGCCGTCGTCGGTACGGGCCACGTTGGTGAAGACGGAGTTGCCCCGGGCCAGGGTGCGCATCGCGTTCGGGTTGGTGTGCTCGTCGGTGCCCGGCGCGACGCCGAACAGGCCGTACTCGGGGTTCGTGGCCCAGAGCCGGCCGTCGGAACCGAAGCGCATCCACGCGATGTCGTCGCCGACGGTCTCGACCTTCCAGCCCGGCAGCGTCGGCTCGAGCATGGCCAGGTTGGTCTTGCCGCAGGCCGAGGGGAAGGCCCCGGCGATGTAGCGGACCTGCCCGGCGGGCGAGGTGAGCTTCATGATCAGCATGTGCTCGGCCAGCCAGCCCTCGTCGCGGGCCGCCACGCTGGCGATCCGCAGCGCGAAACACTTCTTGCCGAGCAGCGAGTTGCCGCCGTAGCCGGAGCCGAACGACCAGATCTCCCGGGTCTCCGGGAAGTGCGAGATGTACTTGGTCTCGTTGCAGGGCCACGGCACGTCGGCCTCACCCTCGGCCAGCGGCTTGCCCACCGAGTGCAGCGCCGGGACGAAGTCCGCGTCGTCGCCCATGGCCTCGAGCACCGCGGCGCCCATCCGGGTCATGATCCGCATGGACGTGACCACGTACGCGCTGTCGGTGATCTCGACGCCGAACATCGGGTTGGGCGAGTCGAGCGGGCCCATGCAGAACGGGACGACGTACATCGTGCGCCCACGCATGCAGCCGCGGTACAGCTGGGTCATCGTCGCTTTCATCTCGGCGGGCGCGGTCCAGTTGTTGGTCGGACCGGCGTCGGCCGGGTCCACCGAGCAGATGAACGTGCGCTCCTCGACCCGCGCGACATCCCCGGGATCGGTACGGGCCCAGAACGAGTTCGGCCGCTTGCCGGGGTCGAGGCGGACGAGCGAGCCGGCGTCGACGAGCGCGTCGGTGAGCCGGTCCCATTCGGTGTCCGAGCCGTCGCACCAGACGACGCGGTCCGGCGTGGTCAGGGCGGCAACCTCGTCCACCCAGGTCAGGAGCTTGGTGTGAGCAGTCGGGGGCACGGTCATGGTGATTCCCTTCGGTCGGCACTGACCTGTGACGAAGCAGGCCGGAGGACCGGCCGCTGTCACGGGAGTCACATCAGCCTAAGCCGAGCGAACGTTCAGTTCATCGGTGGATCCTGTGGACAACCGCACAAACTTCGGCCACGGTGCGCGATCACGACCGATTCTTCGCCGCTTGATGCACAACCGAGCATGCCGCCGCCGGGCCGTCACTCCCCGCCCTCCCCTCACCGCTTTCACAAAACGGACGAAACGTCCTAAGCTTGCCGCAACTCGGGCTTTCCTCCCACTCCCGGCTACAGGAGGCAGGAATGACGATCCCGGCCGGCGGCTGCGACGCCGACACAGACCTGCTGGCCGCCGTCCGCGCGGGCGACACCGCCGCGTACGGCGTCCTGTACCAGCGCCACCGGGCCGCGGCCCGGGCGCTGGCGTACGGCCTCGTGCACGACCCCGCCGACGCCGACGACCTGGTCGCCGAGACGTTCGCGAAGGTGTTCGCGAGCCTGCGGGCCGGACGGGGGCCGCTGGTGGCGTTCCGCGCCTACCTGCACACGACCCTGCGGCACGTCTGCTACCACCGGGCCCGGCGCGACCGGCGGCTGGAGTTCACCGACGACCTGACCCGCTACGACGAGGGCGAGCCGTTCCTGGACCCCGCCCTCGACCGGCTGGAACGCACCTATGCGGCCCGGGCCTTCGAGGCGCTGCCGGACCGCTGGCGGGACGTGCTGTGGCGTACGGAAGTCGAGGGCGCCAGCCCGGCCGAGGTGGCCCCGCAGCTCGGCCTCACCCCGAACGCCGTCGCCGTGCTCGCCCACCGGGCCCGCGAGGGCCTGCGCCGGCTCTACCTGCAGCAGCACGTGGCCGAGGCCGATCCGCCCGAGTGCCGGTGGACCGGCGACCGCCTCGGCGGGCACGTCCGCGGCCGGATCGCCCCGCGGGTCGCCGTCCGCCTGGAGGCCCACCTGGCCTATTGCGCGGGCTGCCGGGGCCGGCACGCCGAGATCACCGAGATCAACCAGCGGGGTCACCGTCCGTACAAGCAGCGGGACCACGCTGCGGTGGAAGGGTTAAGAGTCGCTCACGAAAACGGCGGACAGTGACACGCGCCGGTACTCTCGGGTCCGTGCCTGCCGCATTCCTGCCCGCACTGCGGGCACGCTTCGGGGCACTCGTGCGCGAGCTGAGCAAGTTCGGCACGGTCGGCGGCATCGCCTTCGCGATCGACTTCGCCATCTTCAACGTGCTGCTGCACCAGGGCTTCGAGTCGCTGCTGGCCAAGACCATCTCCACCGTGCTGGCCACCACCGTGGCCTTCGCCGGCAACCGGTACTGGACCTGGCGGCACCGCGAGCACACCAACATGGCCCGCCAGTACACGGTGTTCTTCCTGCTCAACGCGGTCGGCCTGGGCATCGGGCTGACCTGCCTGGCGATCAGCCACTACGGCCTGGGCGCGATCTGGCCCGAGTTCCAGACCCCGCTGGCGGACAACATCTCCGGCCAGTTCGTGGGCACCGCCATGGGCACACTGTTCCGCTTCTGGTCGTACCGCCGCTTCGTGTTCGGCGACACCGTGGTCCCGGATCCGACGCCCGCGCCGCCGGTGACGGCACCCACCCGGGAGCCCGCCGCCACGCCGCCGTCCGCGCCGCCGCCCGCCCCGCGCGCTGTCCCGCGAATGTGACGTCGGAGTCACCGCTCGTCCGGCTCCGCTGTCCTCGCCCTTTCCCCCGTAAGGTTGGCCAATGCCTTCAGCTCGCCCGCTGGCGGAACGCCTGCGCAATCTCGCCCCCGAGGCGCTCGCGTTCGGCGCGATCGGTGCCGCCAACACGCTGCTCTACATGGCGATCACCTGGGCTCTGCTGCCCATCGGGGCGGTCAAGGCGAGCGTCGTCGCCACGATCGTCACCACCACCCTGGCGTACGTGGCGAACAGGTACTGGACCTACCGCAAGCACACCCGCAGCGCCCTGCGCCGGGAGTACACCCTGTTCTTCGGCTTCAACCTGGTCGGCATGATCATCCAGTCCGGCGCGGTGACCATCGGCAAGTACGGCTTCGGCCTCACCGAGGAGCACGACGAGATCCTGTTCATGGGGGTCACCCTGCTCGGCATCGCGGTCGCCACGGTCTTCCGCTTCTGGGCGTACCGGACCTTCGTCTTCCTCAAGCCGCCCGTCGACGGTCACGAGGCCGTGGTGACCGAGCTGGACGTGGTGGCCGGCCTCGCCGAGCTCAGCGCCGAGGCCGACGGCAGCCTCGACGAGGAGCTGGCCAAGGAGATCGACGCCCAGCGGCGAGCCGTCTGAGGCTCACCGCCGCCGGGCCCGTCCCCGCACGGGCTCCGGCTCCTCGTCGTCCTCGTCGTCGCCGCGCAGCTCCCGGTCCGTCTCGATGAGCTGGTAGAGCAGCGTCTGCACCTGCTGCACGTGCGGCACCGCGACGAGCACCGCGCTCTGGTCGCCGATCGAGTCGATCCGCAACGTCCCGCTGCCCAGCACCCGGTCCAGCAGCGACTGGCTCATCACGTGATCGTTCACCCTGTTCAACGGGAGATCACGGCGCTCGCGGGCGATCACCCCGTCCTGCAGCAGGATCCGCTCGTCGGTGAAGACGTAGTGGGTGCCGCGCCAGACCAGCAGCGGCCACACCCCGCGGGTCAGCGCCAGGAACAGGGCCACGGCACCGACCAGGCAGACCCCGATCAGGCCACCGGTCGTCGGCGGCAACATGATCCAGACCCCGAGCACGGCGGCCAGGGCCACCAGCAGGACCAGGACCGGGCGTACGGCCGCCCGAGCGTGCGGATGCAGATGGAGGACAACCTCTTCCTCGTCGGTCAGCACCTCGTCCGGGAAAGCCACGGGCTCAGCGTACGTGCAGGACGTCCCCCGCCGAGACGCGCCGCTCGCCGTCAGCCGTACGGACCACGAGCTGCCCGTCACCGTCCACCGTGGTCGCCGTACCGGTGAACTCACTTCTGTTGGGCAGCAGCACCCGCACGTCCCGCCCGATCGTCGAACAGTCCCGCTGGTACGCCGCCAGCAGCCCGCACATCTCGGCGTCGCCATCGGCTTCGCGCCAGCCGGCGTACCACCGGGCCACGCCGCGCAGCAGCGCCCGCAGCAGCGGATCGCGGTCGGTGGCCTTGGCCCCGGCGATGCGCAGCGAGGTGGCCGGCAGCCCGGTGGTCTCGGGCAGCTCGTCGGCCCGGGTGGTGACGTTGAGGCCGATGCCGACCACGACCGCGTCGCCGGACACCTCGGCCAGGATGCCGGCCGCCTTGGACTCCCCGGACCCGCCGGTGAGCAGCAGATCGTTGGGCCACTTCAGCGCGGCGTCGACCTCGGCCAGGCGCTGCACCGTCTCCCGCAGAGCCACCCCGGCCAGCAGCGGCAGCCACCCCCAGGCCCGCTGCGGCGCCGGAGCCCAGCCCCGCTCGGCGTCGGCGATCCCCGGCCGCAGCAGAAAACTCAGCGTCAGCCCGGCCCGCGGCGGCGAAACCCACTGCCGGTCACGCCGACCCCGCCCGGCGACCTGCCGCTCGGCCACCACGACGAGCCCCTCGGCAGCGCCGGCCTGACCGGCGGCCGCGGCATCGGCATTGGTGGACCCGGTCTCAGCCCGGATCTCCAGCCGCTGCCAGAACCCGCCGGGCACGATCAGCGCCCGCTGCAGGGCCCGCTCCCCCAGCGGCGGCCGGTCGAGATCCGTGTAGGGCGAGGAAGCCATCAACCCACCCTAGACCCGGCCTGATCAGCTCGGTTCGGCCGCGTGCCGGCTCACGTAGACGGTGCTGCGCGGCTCGGGCTGACCGTTGCCCGGGCGCGGCCGCGGCCGGGGCCGGGCCCGCGGCTGATCGGGGCGGGCGGGCTCCATCGGCGGCAGGGCCTGGGTGGCGTCGGCACCGGGCCCCGCGGCCGGAGCGGCACCGCGCCGGCGCCGCACCATGACAGCGGGGCGGCGCTGCCGGCGGGCGTCGGACGCCTCCTCGGGAGACCAGGTGAGATCCGGCATGGCGGCCTCGGGCAGATCCGGAACGGTCCAGATCGGGCCTTCGAGGCTCTCGGCGTAGGGGCCGCTCTGGCCGGTGGCCGGGCCCCGCCGGGCCGGTACGCGACTCGCGGCGTTCCCGCCGGCCGGCTGGGCACTGGAGTTCCGGGGTCGCTGGGGCGGATCGGTGTGGGGGGCCGGGGGTGGCCAGGCGCCCGGGGCCGGGCGGTTCGCTCGGCGGTCGCGGGCGTCGTTCAGGTGCCCGGCTTCCTGGGGACCGGTGTCTCGGCGGGTCCGGCCGGTTCGCCGGTCCGCCGGGTGGGCCGGGGGGGTCGCGGCCAGGCGGCGGGCTGCTTGAGCACCCGAGGTGTGGCCCGGTTGTGCGGTCTCGTCGTCGGCGTAGGGGTTGGGAGCGAGCGTGAGGCCGTCGTTGCCGAGGAATACGCGGTCGTCGGGGGCGGGCGTCGGTTCGTCGAAGCGCCGGCGGCCGGTGGGTACCTCTTCCGCCGGGTAGACGTCTTCCGCCGGGTAGGCCGCTCTGCTCTCGTCGGGATGTCCGGCTGCGTGGCCACCTTCGGTCGGATAGGCGGCTTCCGGCGGGTGGCCGCCTGCGGTGACATCTCCCGCCGCGGCGAGAACCCCGGCCGGATCAGCGGCAAGGCGGTCCGGCGCTGCGTCCTCGATCGGCAGGTTCGTCGCCGGCCGCAGGACCACCGGCTTGTCGCGGTCCACGGCGGTGCGGAAGGCCGGCCCGGTCTCACCGCCGCGGTGGGACCACGAGCGGGGCAGCTCGATCCGGTCGTCCGGGCGCGCCGGTGGCCATTGCGGCACGGGCCTGGTCGGCTCCGCCTCGATCTCCGCCGGTACGTCGAACCCGGACGACGGCGGGTAGGGCGGCACCTCGGGGAGCCGTTCCACCGGGGTCGGCCAGCCGTACTCGGTCTCGTAGGAGCCCTCCGGCACGGGCGTCCAGTACTCACCGGCTACCGCTTCGGGCTCGTCCGGATACTCGGGGCGGATCCACCCCTCCACCCGGTCGCCGTACCGCGGGTCGGCGCTTTCCGCCCAGCCGGTCCCGGCCGCCACCTCGGTGACGGGGACAAAGCCGGTCTCGTCGGCGTCGTCCAGGGACGCATCGGCGAAGAGCCCGGAGAACGTACCGGTGCCGTCGGCGCCTTCCACCGCGTCGAAGGGTCCGGAAAGGTCCCCGTCGTGGCCGGCGCTCAAGCCCAGCAGTCCTTCGTCGGGCAGGCCCAGACCCGGCAGATCCAGCGCGCGGGACTGTTCGGGCTCCTCGGCGGTGTCGGCGGCCCGGTCGAGGTCCTGGTCGATGTCCAGCTCGGGGTCACCGCCCTGGTCCGCGGGCTCGCCCGGATCGTCGGTCCCGGCGTCACTCCCGGCCCGGCCCAGGGACGCCAGCCGCACGTCGGTGGGGACCGCGCCGCCCGGCGCCGGAGTTCCGGGTACGCCGGCCTCCTCCGCAGCCACGAGCCGGCGGAACACGGACCGGCCCCGGCGGTCCGCGCGGTCGGGAGCCGGCACCGCATCGAACCGGGACACCTGGTCACTGTCCGGCGCGAGGACGTCCTCCACCGGGTCCGGCTCCGGCGTACCCGAGGTGGGCCAGAAGCGCCGCGAACCCGGCCCCGCCTCGTCCTCCCCGAGCCTGGGCGGGCCCGAGGTGGTGTGCCCGTCACTGTTCCGCGGGCCGCGCACGAGGTTTCCGCTGCGCGCGCCCGACGCAGGTCGATCCGGGTCGGCAGGGCCCCGGGCATCGGCGACACCGGGCTCGGCGCTCACCGAACCGGCCCGGCCACGACGACCGCGGCGAGGCGCCGGAAGCACCGGATCGGGTCCCGCCCCGGCCTCGCCGGACCGGTCCCCGCTCACGGACTGCCCGGGCACGGATCGATCCCTGCCCGCGGTCCGCCCGGAAACGGACCGGTCGGAAGGATCCACGAACTGACCAGAAATCGCTCTGCCGCGCGGGTCGACGGACCGCCCAGCTGAGGCCCGGCCGGGATGGACTCCGGACTCCCCGGCAACGGCTGTACCGGAAGGGTCAGCGGACTGGCCGGCAACGGCCGCGCCGGAACCGTCCCCCGCCCGCCCGCCGGCAGCCTTGCGGGTCCTGGCACGCGTCGCCTTCTTGGCCGGCGCCGAGCGCGCCGCAGAGGTCTCAGCCCGCCCCCGACGCCGCTTCCGGCTCCCAGCGCCATCCTCCCCGCCCGCCCCTGACGACGTACCGTCAGCGCCCTCGGGCTCCGGCCGCCGGTCGGCCGACCGCGCCTCCGCGTCCGCGCGGCGGCGGGCTTCGCCGTGCTCGCCGACGCGCTGGTCTTTGCGGGCGCTGCGGAACAGGGCGGCGCGGAAGACGATGAGCGTGGTGATGCCACCGACGATCAACGCCACGCCGACGGGGGTCATCCATGTCGTCACGGGGGTTGTAACGAATGGGGCATTGAGTGCGAAACGTCCTATCTGCCGCACCCCCGCGTACGGGCACCGCGTCGCGTGTGCCGAGGGCTGGATACGATCTCTCCGGCGTGAATGCCGCCTGGCCGGCGGGCATGCGTGGGCGAGCGGAGGACGGGGCATCGTGACGGCGCAGCGGGACGTGACGCAGCAGGATGACATCCACACGACGGCCGGCAAGCTCGCCGACCTGGAGCGGCGCACCGACGAGGCGGTGCACGCCGGTTCGGCCCGCGCGGTGGAGAAGCAGCACGCCCGTGGCAAGAAGACCGCCCGCGAGCGCATCGAGATGCTGCTCGACGAGGGTTCCTTCGTGGAGCTCGACGGCCTGGCCCGGCACCGCTCGACCGCCTTCGGCCTGGAGAAGAACCGCCCGTACGGCGACGGCGTGGTCACCGGGCACGGCACGGTCGACGGTCGCCAGGTGTGCGTGTTCTCGCAGGACTTCACCGTGTTCGGCGGTTCGCTGGGCGAGGTCTTCGGCGAGAAGATCGTCAAGGTGCTCGACCTGGCCATGAAGATCGGCTGCCCGATCATCGGCATCAACGACTCCGGTGGCGCCCGGATCCAGGAGGGCGTCGTCGCGCTCGGCCTGTACGCCGACATCTTCTTCCGCAACGTGCGGGCCAGCGGCGTCATCCCGCAGATCTCCCTGATCATGGGCCCCTGCGCGGGCGGCGCGGTCTACTCCCCCGCGATCACCGACTTCACCGTCATGGTCGACCAGACCTCGCACATGTTCATCACCGGCCCGGACGTCATCCGCACGGTGACCGGCGAGGACGTCGGCATGGAGGAGCTGGGCGGCGCCCGCACGCACAACTCCCGCAGCGGCAACGCGCACTACCTGGCCAGCGACGAGGACGACGCGATCGACTACGTGCGCGCGCTGCTGTCGTACCTGCCCAGCAACAACCTGGACGAACCGACCACCTTCGACCTGCCCGCCGAGCTCGCGCCGAGCGAAGCGGATCTCGATCTGGACCGGCTGATCCCGGACTCGGCGAACCAGCCCTACGACATCAAGCAGGTGGTGGAGACCGTCGTCGACGACTTCCTCGAGGTCCAGCCGCTCTACGCGCAGAACATCGTGATCGGCTTCGGCCGCGTCGAGGGCCGGCCGGTGGGCGTCGTGGCGAACCAGCCGATGCACTTCGCCGGCACGCTGGACATCGCGGCGTCGGAGAAGGCGGCGCGCTTCGTGCGTACCTGCGACGCCTTCAACATCCCGGTGCTGACCTTCGTCGACGTGCCCGGCTTCCTGCCGGGCACCGGCCAGGAGTGGGACGGCATCATCCGGCGCGGGGCCAAGCTGATCTACGCGTACGCGGAAGCGACCGTCCCGAAGGTCACGGTGATCACCCGCAAGGCGTACGGCGGCGCGTACGACGTGATGGGTTCGAAGCATCTCGGCGCCGACATGAACTTCGCCTGGCCCACGGCGCAGATCGCGGTGATGGGTGCCCAGGGCGCGGTCAACATCCTCTACCGCGGCGAGCTGGCCGGCGCGGACGACCCGGCGGCGCTGCGGACCGAGCTGATCAAGGAGTACGAGGACACGCTCGCGAACCCGTACATCGCGGCGGAACGCGGTTACGTGGACGCCGTCATCGCGCCGTCCGCGACCCGGGCGCAGGTGACGCTGGCGCTGCGGACTCTGCGGACCAAGCGGGAGACCCTGCCGCCGAAGAAGCACGGCAACATCCCGCTCTGATCAACGCTGCAGATGCAGCATGGTGACCCCGCCGTAGACCAGGGCCGACATGGTCGCGAGCCAGAACACGACCAGCCACAAGACGTCCGGCAGCAGGGTCAGGCGCTGCAGCACCGCGGCGTCCGATGTCGCGCTTCCCTTGTGCGTGACCCAGAAGAGATCGGTGATGTTGCGGGTCCCGCCCATCAGCAAGAACCACACCCAGCTGTAGGCAAACGCCAGCTGTGCGGGGTCCGGCCAGTGGCGCGCCACCCAGTACAGGACGAACCCCGTGCCGACCGCCACCGTGACGGACAGCAGATTGCGCATCTTCAGCAGGAGCACCGCCAGCAGAGCGACGCTGATCCACAGGAGCGTCTCCGGGCGGTCGTGCCGTAACAGCCAGACGCCGCTGAGACCGACCGCCGACGGACCGAGATACCCGGCGAAGGTGATCACCAGGTCCGCGAACCAGGGCATCTTCTCCGGCAGTGCGGTGGCGCCGCCCTTGCCGGGCACGAAGATGATGCCGTTGACCTTCTGCTGGAAAACCACCGCGGCGCCCGCATGGAACCCCTCGTGCGCCGTGACGATGGTCCACTTCGTGAACTTCCAGAACGGCACGGCGGCCACGAAGCCGACGAAGGCGGTGCTCCATGCCAGGCCGAGTGAACGGTCCATGACGCGACGCTATCGACCGCTCGGCGTGACGCGCATCACCAGCAAATACTCAAGTGGTCACCGTTCGGCTACTCGAAGTCAGGGCGTGTTGCTGACGGCGGGTAGCCACTGCCCGGCCAGCATGAAACTGCCGACCACCAGCGCGGCCACGTCCACAGCCAGGAAGACGCCCACCCAGAACAGCGCGGGCACGTGGGTGACGCCGGCGAGCTGGTCGGCGTCCGACTCCGGCATCCGGCCGCGACTGCGCAGCTTCTGCAGCTCGAAGACCGGGCGGACGCCGCCGATCAGCAGGAACCACACCCCGACGTACGCGAAGGCGGCCTGGACCTGCGGGGTCGCGTACCAGGAGACGCCGAAGACGATCGCCCCGGTGACCAGCACGGAGACCGCGCCGAACACGTTCCGGATGTTGATCAGCATGAGCAGCAGCAGGACCACCGCCACCCAGAGCAGCAGCGTGATCCGGTTCCCGCCCAGCAGCCAGGCACCGCCCAGGCCGACCAGCGAGGGAGCGATATAGCCGGCCAGCAAGGTGAACATCATGCCGGGCCCGGTCGGCCGGCCGGCCGAGAGGGTGAGCCCGGACGTGTCGAACTCCAGCCGGATACCGCGCAGTTTGCGGCCCGTCAGCAGCGCGACCAGTGCATGGCCACCCTCGTGGGCGATGGTGACGGCGTTGCGGGCGATCCGCCACAGCGGCCGGAAGGCGACCACGGCCAGCGCGATCACCGCCGTCACCAGGACGAGCAGGCCGGGCGGGTCCGGCTGGGCACCGAGCAGGGTGTCCCAGAGGTCACTTACCGAGTCGATCGACACAGCCCGCGAGCGTAGTCGATCAGCGCATGACTAGGCACGGCGGCGCAGCACAGACCCCTGCAGCACAGATTCCCGCTGCGGGACGGCGCGCCGTTGCAGCATGAGGCCGCCGGCGATCGCACCGGCCACGATCATCGCGCCGGCCAGCACCATCATCACGACCAGCGCACTGGCGGTCGCCACGACAAGCGCGACGTCGGCGATCGCGACGAGCATCCACAAAGCGATAGTGGGCCTACTGCCGTGTCGTCGAATCATCTTGCACCTCCATCCGTGGTGCCCGATGAATACCCATTCACCCGTCGCCCACACCCTCCAGGCTTATCGTTCGGCCTTGAACCCCTGGTAGATGACCTGAAGATCCTTCTGCGAAGCGGCCCAGTCCTCCGGCGAGGTGTACCAGGAGATGCTGTAGGCCTGCTTGCCGGGCGTGGTGATGAAACCCCGCTTGTTCGCATGCTGGGGATTGCCGCTCGCCGTGGTGTAGGTGAACTCCCAGTCGGCGGCCTTGCCGAGGTAGTTGAGCCCCTCGAGCTTGATCCGCTGGTAGTTCCGATACTTCGACCCCCGCCGATCAGCCTCCTGCTGCCGCCAGTCGGCGACGGGATCGGCCTTGGGCCGCTCGGAGTGATCGATGATGAGCAGCCGGTTGTTCTTGGTGAAGTACACCTCGGTACCGTCCGGCCGGACCGAGGCGCCCTCCGGCACCGGCACCGAGTAGCCGTCACCGTTGTAGAGATACCAGCCCTTGGGCACCCTGGCGGCGGCCGCGGGCTTGCTCGGGGACGTCGACGGCTTGGCCGACGGCGTCACCGCCGCGGCGGTCGTGGGCACGGGCGCGGCGGCGGCCGGCGAAGAGGGCGCAGTCGACGGCTCGCTCTTGCCGCTGGCAACGGGGGCGACCCCGCCCTTACGGCCGTTGTCCTGCGCCTGATCGTTCTCGTCACCGAAAGCCCGGGGAACAAGAACAACAAGCGCCAGCAGTACGGCGACCAGAACACCGATGGCGATCACGGTCTGGCGGCGGGTGAGCGTGGTGCCGAAGACAGTGATGCCACGAGCGCCGGAAGAGGGCGCACGAACGGTCATCGGCTGCCAGGCCGGGCGGGCGGGCTGACCGAACCCGGGCGCGCCGGAGATCGGCACGGCGGCCTTGGCAGCTGCCTTCGAGCCTGCGGCTGTGCGCGGGATCTTGGTGGTCGGGGTCGGCGTGGTCCTGGCGGGGGGCTGCGTCGGCTTGATGATCCGGGTACGCCCGGCGTCGGACGCGGCGGTGCCTGCCTTGCCGCTGACGTCGGCTTTGGAGTTGCCTAGCTCGGCGACGGTGTCAGCGCTGGCCGTGGTCGACTTCGCTGCCGTGTCGGACCCGGCGGCTGCCAGGGCTGCTGCACCGGTCACCATCGGCGTCGCGGTGGCGTCATCTGTGGTCTGTGGCGCCTTGCCGGTACCGGCCGTCTGGGAGGCTTTGGCTGCTGCTGTGCGGCCCTTGCCCTTCTTCCGGGATGCCTTGGTGGTACCCGCACGGGTGACGGTCGCAGGCTTGGTGTCCGCCTGGTCTGCGGGGGCGTGCTCGGCCGTTACGCCTTGCTTGCCTGCCTCGGCTCCAGCGTCGTCGGACTTGGAACTGTCGGTCTCCGAGGCGTCATACGCGGCGACGGGGGCGACGCTTCCTGACTCGGGCGTGCTGCTTCCCGCCTTGGCGGCATCGCTTCCGGCTCCGGGCGCGCCGGTCGTCGCGTCTTCGGCTCGGGGCACGCTGCCGTCGGCCGCGTCGTCCGCACCCCGTGCGTTGTCCGCCGCCGTGCCAGCCGCGCCGTTCGCCCCGCGCGCGCCAGCCGCCGCCTTGCCGTCGGCCGCTTCCGGTGCGTCGGCCGCTACGTTCTGGGCCACGTCTTCCGCAGCAGGGGTGCCGGCCGCGTCGTCCGCCGTTTCGCCGTCGGCCGCGTCGTCCGCACCTGGCGCGTTGGCCGTCACCTTGTCGGCGGAGTCTTGCGCTGCGGGGCTGCCGGCCGCCGCCTTGCCGGCCGTGTCTCCCGCTCCTGGTGCGCTGGTCGTCGCGCCTTCCGGAGCGTCGCTGTTCGTCTTGGCCGCGGTGGGTCCCGTGGTGACGTCGCCGCTTCCCACCTCAGACGCGGTGGTTCCCTTGCTGGCCGCGTCAGTGTCTGCGTCCGGCGCCTCGGTGCCCGGCTCGGCCGCGGTGATTCCCGCTGCAGCGGCGTCGGGTGCCGTCCCGGGCGCGTTGGTCCGGCCCTTGACCGTGTCGGGTTCGACCTCCGGCCGGGCTGCGTCGCTCTGGGTGCCGGACGCGTCGCTCGGCGCGGTGGTGCCCCCGGTCCCGGCGTCGGGCGTGTCTGCTGTGGGCTCGGCCGCGCCGGCTGTGACCTCCGGAGTCGCTACCTCGGATGCGGTTAAGCCAGCGGCAGATGCCGCTTCGGCTGCCTTGGTGGCTGTTGTCGCGGCCGTTGCCTTGCTTGCCTTCGGTGGGGACTGCTTGGTCCGATCTGCGGGATCCGCATCCGTGCGCTTGAGGTCAGCGGCCTCTGTGGCGCCGGTAGCGTTCGCAGCCGCATCGACTGCGGTCCCCTCGGCTCCGGCCTGTGGCTGTCCCACCTCGCCGCCGTCTGTCGGTGTTGCGTTTGTGGACGACTTCGCAGCGTCCTGGTCGGCGGATGTCTTGGTCGACGACACCGAGGAGCCGGCCTGCGACGGGCGCGGGCCGAACGGCATGCGGGCGCTGGACGCCTTCTTCGCTGTCGAGGTCGACGCTTCGCCGGTCGACCCGCCGCTCTCGCGCGTCGCCGTGTCATGAGTTTCGGAATCTCGCGTAGTGCTGCTCGCTGCTGCGCTGTCGAGCGTGGAGCTGCCCGTAGCGGCGCCACTCGTCGTGGAGGTCCCCGCTGAGCTGCCCGTCGCGGCGCCACCGGTCGCAGAGCTGCCGGTCGTAGCGCCGCTCGTCGTGGAGCTGCCGGTCGTAGCAGAGCTCTCCGACTGGGCGTCACTCGTCGCCGAGCTTCCGGCAGCGCCACCCGTCGCTGCGCCCGCCGTCGCGGAACTGCCCGTCGCGGAACTGCCCGTCGTAGCGTCACTCGTCGTGGGGCTGCTCGTCGTAGCGCCACTCGTCGTGGAGCTGCTCGTCGTAGCGCCACTCGTCGTAGCGCCACTCGTCGCGGGGCTGCTCGTCGTAGCGTCACTCGTCGTCGGGCTGCCCGTCGCTGCACCTGCCGTCGTCGGGCTGCCCGTCGCTGCACCTGCCGTCGTGGAGGTGCCCGTCGTAGAGGTGCCCGTCGTGGAGGTGCCCGTCGTGGAGCCAGCCGTTGTCGAGTTGTCCGTCGCGGCGCCGCTTGTCGTGACGCTGTCCGTTGTTGAGGTGCCCTGAGTGGCAGCCCCTGGCTTGGCGGCGTCTGGGGTGGTGGCGGGGCGCTTGGTGGGCGGGGGTGTGGCCGTTGCTGGCGGTGAGAGCGGCTTCTCGGGGTGGCGGAGTGGGGGCTTTGCGGTTACCCGGGCGGTGGCCGTGGTGCGGGGTGGTGGTGTGGTGGCCGGGGGCGGTGTCGGGGTCGACCGGGGTTCGGCCACGGCGGGGGCGGCTGCTGCGGCGCGGGGCGCGGCCGGGGGTGACTTCGGTGGCTGGGTGGTCGGCCGGCGGGACTCCGGTGCCGTGGTGGGCGGGGTGGCGGGTTGGCCCGGTGGGGTTGCTGGGCGCTTGCGGTGGGCGGCCACCTCGTCGGCGGTGATCGAGCCGAAAGCGGAGCCCGACCCGCGCATCGTCGCGTCCAGGGCTGGACGGCGCGAAGCTGATGTATCTCCCCGTGGGGGCGGGGACGATGGTGTGCCCGTACCGAAGCGGTTTTCGATCTTGGTGGCATTCAGCTCGGGCGGCTTCTGGCCGTCGACCCGCGTCGGGGTTTCCGCCGGTGGGCGGCCGACCGAGGCCTTGCCCGGCACGAAGATCGGCCCGCGTCCGCCCGCGGGCGGGGTCGCCGGCGGGCGGCCCGGATTGACCGGAGGGCCGGGCGGGGTGTCCTGCGCGCGGGCCGGAACGATCGGCGGGCGAGCCGGGGTGATCGGCGGGCGCGCGGGGGTGACCGGCGGGCGCGGGCCGGGGACGACCGGCGCGGAGGCCGACACGCCGGGCACGACCGGCGGGGTGAGGCCCGCGGACGGACGCTCGCGGCCGACGCCGGGGCGGCGCATCGTCGGGCTCATCGGGAAGCTCAGCTTCGACCGGCGGCCGGTCGCCCGCAGCAGCAACCGCTCCGCTTCCTCGGCGTTGATGCGGTGGGCCGAATCCTTGCGCAGCAGGCCGTTGAGCACCGGCTTGAGCGGCCCGGCGTTGCGGGCCGGCGGCGGATTCTCGGTGGCCAGAGCAGCCAGCGTGGCGATCGCGGACGGCCGCGCGAAAGGTGAGGCACCCTCGACGGCCGCGTAGAGCGTCGCGCCCAGGGACCACAGGTCGGCGCCGGGACCGGCGGTGCCGTCGCGGGCGCGTTCCGGCGCGATGTAGGCCGGTGAGCCCAGCACCAGGCCGGTGCGGGTCACGTTCGGGTCGCCGGGGACGGTGGCCAGCCCGAAGTCGGTGAGGACGACGCGGCCGTCCTCGCTGATCAGCACGTTGCCCGGCTTCACGTCGCGGTGCACGACGCCGGCGCGGTGCGCGGCGCGCAGGGCGTTGAGCACGCCGAGGCCGATCTCGGCGGCGCGGACCGGGGCGAACGGCCCGTCCGCGGCGAGAATGTCCTGCAAGGACCGCGACGGGACGTACTCCATGACGATCCACGGATCGGCATCGGTACGCAGCACGTCGAAGACGCGGACCACGTTGATGTTGTTCAGCCGGGCGATGGCCCGCGCTTCCCGCAGCGAGCGCTCGCGCATCTCCTGCCGCTCCTCGGGGGTGAGCCCCGGTGGCGGCACGAGCTCTTTGATGGCGACCTCGCGGTGCAGGACGACGTCGGTCGCCCGCCAGACACGACCCATCCCGCCCTGACCGAGCGGCGCAACGAGCCGGTAACGGTCAGCGACAATGAGCGGAGGGGAAGTAGACATCACGCAGAAAATACCCGGTCTTGTCGAGCCGCAGCGAATCGATCAGCCGAGTGTGGGACGCGTGTCACCGAGAACCTCCCGCAAGGCCGTAAGCTTGATCAATGGATGAGGAACCGCTGGTCAGCGTCGTGCGTGGCACACCGACCCCGGAAGAGCTGGCCGCGCTGGTGTGCGTCGTGGCCGGCCGATCCGTGAGCGGCGATTCACGTTCACGCCCGCCGGCCCCGACCCCGTGGACCAGAAGCGCCCGCCCGGCCGCGATCCGGCCGTCCTGGCGATCCTCCGCGCAACCCCGCTAGACATCGACGGGTCTCGGTAGCGTTGCGACTGTCCATAGCGCTGGGTAGGGGCTGCAGCGACAAGCCGTAACAGACTACTCTCGCGGAAGATTTCGCACTCTCGGGGGAGGGCTCGCACCATGATCGCAGACGACGGACCGCCGGCGCTGATCGGCAGTGAAAGCTCGATCGAGACGGACATCCGCGCGATGGAGGAGTTCGCCGCGACGCTCGCCAACGAGGTCCAGAACGGATACGACCCGCACCTGCAGCAGGTCATCCCGGCCATGCTGACCAAGCTGCCCAGGGCGAACTCGGACTTCCCCGAACTGGAGAGCTTCCTGACGCTGCACCACGAGGTCCAGCAGCAGACCTTCTCCAACACTTTCAACTTCCGCGACGGCACCCACCACTTCGCGGTGGTCGCAAAGTCGATCAGCAAGGAGTACGCCTCCAGCGACGCCTTCGCCCGGGCCCAGGTCCGCGACGTCAACGAAGGCTTCGACGCGGCGAGCAACCCGCTGAGGAGCGAGACCGGAACAGGGGAGAACGGCTGATGCTGATCGCTGACGGAGGCGGCGGCTACGGCGGCACCCACTGGACGGCCAAGGAAGTCCCGGCCATGTGGGCGGCCGTCGCGAACCAGGACACCGAAGCCCACTTCCAGGTGGTCGGCGGCTGGAGCAAGACGGCCGACCTGACGCTGGCCCACCTCGCCCAGGTCCGGGTCTACCGCGACAACCTGGCCAGCGTGTGGCCACCGTCCAAGAGCCCGGCCGCGGCGGCGTACATCGCCCGCCTCGACAAGCTGATGGCCGACCTGCAAGCGACTCACGACGCGGCATCAGCCAACTACACGGCGTTCTCGACGGTGACGCTGACGCTGAGCCTGGCCCGGCAGAAGCTGAAGACCCTCTACGAGAAGTACGAGAGCAACGCCAAGCAGAACTACGTCTGGCAGCAGAAGCAGGCGGCTGCGGCGGCGTCGCCGACGCCTACGCCGACTCCTTCACCGTCGCCGGGGCCGTCACCGACGGCCCTGACTCCGCCGGTATCGGCGGCGCAGCAGGAGGAGCTGAACCGGCAGGCTCGGGTGATCATGTACGACCTGAGCAGCACATTGTTGAGCGGGCAGGCTGCTCTGCAGAAGCCAAAGCCGTACAATCCGAGTGGCCAGTTCGCAGACGACAAGACGTCCAGTACTTCGGGATCGGAGTCCGGTTCTGGATTCGCGACTCCACCTATCATCCCCCCGCCCGGCGCTAGCAGTGGCGGAACCGTGGGATTAAGCAACAACTCGGCGCTTCACTCCAATGCGATTCCCGTACAGCCGACAACCAATGTCCCCGCCGGCCCGGGTTCTATTGGTGTAGGTACCGGAACTGGCCCAGTCCTCGGAGGCACCGGGACCACCCCGGTGATCACGCCACCAACTCCGGGAACACCACCGATTACTGGCCCGGCCACCCTTCCGGCACCTTCGACTCCTGGCGTTCTGCCAGGAATCATTGGTCCGAACGGAGGCCAAGGCCTCGTACCGCCCGGCGGATTTTCCCCGAACGGTAGCAAAGTCGTGCCGGGCGGTTCGGTCAAGCCCGGAATTGGGGCAGGGCCAGCGGGTCGACTGACAATTCCTTCGGGCGGCGTCATCGGCGCCAACCCCGGTAGCGGCATGATCGGACAGATGCCTGCAGGTGGTCCGGGCACACGTCCGGGCGGATCAGCGCGACCTAACCCCGTTGGTGGCGTCATCGGCCAACAGGGCGGGTCACCGGCATGTGGTAGCGCTCCCGCGAATCGCAGCATCAGCAGTTCGAACACCCCGTTCCCGAACCAGACGGCTGGCCGGCACCCTAGGCGCGACGATACGGAATCGACACGGTGGGATCCGGACAATCCGTGGGTAACTGAGGAAGGCGTGACCCCAATCGTTCTCCCACCAAGTGACCAAGGACCCATCGATCCGGGACCCGCCATCGGTTACTCGAGATGAATCGTCAAGTCATAGCGGCATTTGCAGCGGCGCTGGCGGGAGCCAGCGCCGCTCTCTGCGGCACACCGGCCCTTGCCACTGATGCCGTTAGAGACAAGCAGTGGCACCTTAAGTCTCTTGATATCGCCAACGCTCAGCGTATTAGCACAGGCAGAGGCGTAACGGTTGCTGTCATTGACTCAGGCGTGTCCAGCCATCCGGACCTTGCCGGCAGCGTGCTTAATGGCATCGATTATGTAAAGCGCGGAGGGAACGGCCGGACAGATAACGCAGGGCACGGTACGAAAATGGCCAGCCTGATCGCTGCGCATGGAAAAGGCGGGCGAGGCGCTCTCGGCATTGCACCGGATGCCCAGATCCTTCCCATTCGAGTCTTCGACGATAGGCCTCGAGACAACGTCGAAGTGGGAGAGGCAATTGAATACGCCGTCTCTCAGGGCGCAAAGGTTATTAACCTTTCACTTTCAAGCGGCGTGGACCCTAGAACGTTGGACGCCGTGCAGGCAGCAGCCAGAGCGGATGTAGTAATGGTTGCCTCTGCTGGCAATAAGCCTGATTACTTCGCTATCACGCCTCCCGCTGTCTTTGAAGAAGTCGTAGCAGTTGGCGCCACGGACAAGTCTGGCAAGAAGTCTGCCGTTTCGGTCTCCGGCGCTGCTTTGGACTTGATGGCGCCAGGGGAGGGCATCGAAGGCGCTTCTCGGGGACAGGATTATGAGACAGGCACCGGGACCTCGGACTCGGCGGCCATCGTCTCTGGCGCGGCCGCTCTGCTACGGAGCAAGTACCCGAACATGAGCGCCGCCGAGGTTGTCGAGCGGCTTGAGTCCACCGCCGTCGACAAGGGTGCGCCTGGCGTCGATCCCGACTACGGGCACGGCATCATCGACATCGTCGCTGCGCTCAGTGATCCCGCTTCCTCTCCGGCGGCGTCCGCCGCTCCGGCTCCCACCGCAACCACCGCCGCACCGGCCCCCGCACCCGCCCCCCAAGCCGAAACTGAACCAGCCAGCAGCAACACACCCCTCATAGTCGGCGGTGTCGCCGTCCTCGTCGCCCTCGGCGGGCTCGTCGCCTTTCTTCTAGCGCGCCGCCGCTCCCACCCGACCTCCGGATGATCCAGGCTTGTAGCGTTGACTCCCGTGCAGACCGACATCGCCCCCCATCTGGTGCTCGCTTCGGCCAGCCCGGCCCGGCGGGCCCTTCTCGCCGCCGCCGGCATTGACGTTGATGTCCAGGTCAGTGGCGTTGACGAGTCCGTAGTAGAGGCTGATGACGCCGCGGAGCTGTGCCTGACGCTTGCCCGGATGAAGGCGCGGGCCGTCGCTGCCACGCTGCCGGCTGATCCTGGGGTTCTTGTGCTCGGGTGCGATTCCGTTCTCGCGTTCGACGGGCAGATTCTCGGGAAGCCGCACAGTCCCGCCGAGGCCGTCCGGCGCTGGCAGGCCATGCGGGGGCGGTCCGGTGTTCTGCACACCGGGCACCATCTCACCGACCTGGTCAGTGGGAAGCAGGCCGAGGACGTCGGCGCCACTGTGGTGCATTTCGCCGATCTCACCGATGATGAGATCTTGGCGTACGTCGCCTCCGGTGAGCCGTTGCACGTCGCCGGAGCTTTCACCATCGACGGCAAGGGTGGCGCCTTCGTCGAACGGATCGAGGGGGATGCCGGCAATGTCATCGGGTTGTCCCTGCCGCTGCTGCGGCGGTTGCTCATGACTTTCGGTCTCACCGTTCCTCAGCTGTGGAGGGCTCAGGCGTGAGTTTCAAGGAACTTCCCCTCACCCCCGAGCTGCACGACTACGTGCTCAGTCACAGCACGCCGGTCGACGAGATCGCCGCCGAGCTCATCGCCGAGACGCGGACCGTGGTGGCCGGGCATGCCAGCATGCAGGTCGCGCCCGAGCAGGCCGCGTTCCTGCGGATGCTGACGTCGCTGCTCGGCGTACGGCATGCGGTTGAAGTCGGCACCTTCACCGGGCTGTCCGCGCTCTCCATCGCCCGGGGTCTCGCCGACGGCGGGAAGCTGGTCTGTTTCGACATCTCCGAGCAGTTCACCCGGCTGGCGCACCGCTACTGGGAGCGGGCCGGGGTCGACGACCGGATCGACCTGCGGCTCGGGCGGGCCGCCGAGCGGATCAAGGAACTGCCCGACGAGCCGTACCTCGATCTGGTCTTCATCGACGCCGACAAGGGCGGCTACGTGACGTACTGGAACGAGCTGGTGCCCCGGGTGCGGCCCGGCGGGGTCATTCTGGTCGACAACACCCTGTGGTCCGGCCGGGTCGTCGACCCGCGCAGCGAGTCCGACCGGTTCATCACCGGCTTCAACGAGGTGGCCCGCAACGATCCGCGCGTCGAGCTGGTCATCCTCCCGATCGCCGACGGCCTGACCATCGCCCGCCGGCTCCCCTGAGGAAGCCGGCGGACCAAAGGGAAGCCAGCGGACCGAAGGACGCCGGGCCAGCCGGCGGATCACAAAGGACCCGAAGGACCAGAAGGACCCGAAGGCCCAGGTCAGCGCACGCTGCGAGCGAACAACCGAGCCGCCCACGCCAACGCCAAAGCGGCCAGCGCCGCCATGATCAGCAATCCCTGCCAGACCGCGGGCGCACCCAGATCACCCAGGAACAGAGCGCGCACCCCGTTGACCGCCCAGGAGAACGGGTTCCAGTCCGCGACCGCCTGCAACCACCCCGGGGCGAAGGTCAACGGCAGCAGAATCCCGGACAGCAGCAGTACGGGCTGAGCCACCGTGTTCATCAGCGGCGCCAGCGCGTCCTCGCTCTTGACCGCCAGCGCCACCCCGTACGACAGCGCCGAGGTCATCAGCGAGATCAGAGCCAGCATCAGGTACGCCAGCATCAGGTTGCCGATGAACACCCGCAGGTCGAAGGCGAGCGCCAGCAGCGTGATGATCACCGCCTGGGCCAGCAGGGACACGGTGTCGCGCAGCGAGCGTCCCAGCAGCAGGGCGAACCGGCTGACCGGGGTGACCCGGGAGCGCTCGATCACGCCCGCGCGCAGCTCGGCGATCAGGCCGAAGCCCTGGAACAGGCCGCCGAAGATGGCCAGCAGCACGAGCAGGCCGGGCACGAAGATCTCGTACGCCTCGGCGTTGGTCCGCACGCCCAGCGCCGGCTTCAGCAGCGGGGCGAACAGCAGCAGGTACATCACCGGCTGGAAGATGCCGACGAGGATCCAGACCGGGTTGCGCAGCAGCAGCTGCATCTGCCGCTGGAAGATCAGTGAGGTGTCGCGTACCAGTTTCACAGCTCAGCTCTCCCGCAGCGATCGGCCGGTCTTGGTCAGGAACACGTCGTCCAGGCTGGGCCGGTGCAGCTCGATCGTGCCCAGCGGCACCGACGCGCTGTCCAGGGCGCGCAGGATCAGCGGGATCGCGGTCGCGCCCTCGTCGACGTAGAGCCGGACGCTGTCGTCGTGGGTCTCCAGCTTGTTGATGAAGTCGGCCGATCCCAGCGCCTCGGCCGCGCGGGCCGGTGACGACACCCCGACGCGGACCACGTCGCCGGAGATCTCGCGCTTGAGCGCCGCCGGGGTGCCCGAGGCGACGATCTCGCCGTTGTCCATGATCGAGATGCGGTCGCAGAGCGCGTCCGCCTCGTCGAGGTAGTGCGTGGTGATGAAGACGGTCATGCCTTCGGCCCGCAGCCGGCGGATCTCGTCCCACATGTGGGCGCGGCTCTGCGGGTCGAGGCCGGTGGTCGGCTCGTCGAGGAAGACCACCTTCGGCTCGTGGATGATGCCGAGGGCGATGTCGACCCGGCGGCGCTGGCCCCCGGAGTAGGTCTTGCACTTGCGGTCGGCGTACTCGCTGAGCTGGAAACCCTCCAGCACGCGGTTGGCCCGTTCGGTGGCGACGGACTTCGAGATGCCGTAGAGGCGGCCCTGCAGGACCAGTTCCTCGCGGGCGGTGGAGTCGTCCCAGGTGCTGCCGCCCTGGGCCACGTACCCGATCCGGCGCCTGACCTCGCCCGGGTCCTTGCGCAGATCGGCGCCCGCGATGGTGGCCTCGCCCCCGTCGGGCTGGATGAGTGTGGCGAGCATGCGCAGCGTCGTGGTCTTCCCGGCGCCGTTCGGGCCGAGGAAGCCGAAGATCTCGCCCTCGTCCACAGTCAGGTCGACGCCCCGGACGGCGTCGACTGTTTTCTTCTCGCGGCCCTGGCGGGACATGAAGGACTTCCGCAGCCCCCGCGTTTCGATCATGGTGACCCCCAGTTGTCGGCAGGCGGCCGCCCGCCACCGGTCGTGAGGCAGCGTAGGACCGGCCGGCGCGGCTAGTCAAACTTGATTAATCAGAGATCATTCCTGCCGGGTGAGTCCTTGGCGGCGGCCGGAAAGTACGGCTCGTTCTTCTCGATCTGCTCCGCGATGCGCTCGCACCAGCGGATCTCCGCCTCGGCCCGCTCGATCGACAGCTCCCACATCCAGCTCACGTAGACCGGCTTGTTGTCGGCCCAGTCGGCGCCGATCAGCGTCTGCAGCTGCGTGATGCCGGCGGTGAGCTGGACCGCGCGGTTGCGCAGGGCCGCAGCGGCCTCGCTGCGGGGCAGGGCGGGCAGGAACGAGAACGCGGCCATGAACGGATCCGGCGGCGTGGCGATCGACCACCAGTTGCCGCGCAGCAGCGACTGGAACTCGGCGACGCCCTTCTCGGTGATCTCGTACGTCGTGCGGGCCGGACGCGCACCGACCTGCTCGGTCGCCACCTCGCGCAGCAACTCCTCTTCGGCCAGCTTGCGCAGCGCGTGGTAGATCGAGCCGGGCTGCACGTTGGCCCACTTGTCGGCACTCCAGCTCAGCAGCTCACGGCGCACCTCGTAGCCGTGCACCGGCTGCATCCACTGGACCAGACCGAGGATCATCATGCGGGTCGCCGACATATCTCACAGGTTAATAGCCAAACTTGACTGAGCGGCCCGGCGGTGCCGGGCGATAGGCTCAGCCCGTGCGCAAGGTACTGATCGCCAATCGCGGCGAGATCGCCGTCCGAGTCATCCGGGCCTGCAAGGACGCGGGCCTGACCAGCGTCGCCGTCTATGCGGACGCCGACCGGGACGCGCTGCCCGCGCGGCTCGCCGACGAGGCGTACGCGCTGGAGGGCGAGACCGCGGCGGAGACGTATCTGCGCATCGACAAGCTGCTCGAGGTCGCCGCCCGCAGTGGCGCCGACGCCGTCCACCCCGGCTACGGCTTCCTGTCGGAGAACGCCGACTTCGCTCAGGCCGTACAGGATGCGGGTCTGACCTGGATCGGCCCGACGCCGCAGGCGATTCGCGACCTGGGTGACAAGGTCACCGCCCGGCACATCGCGCAGCGCGCCGGCGCGCCGCTGGTGCCGGGCACGCCCGAGCCGGTCAAGGACGCCGACGAGATCATCGCGTTCGCCCGCGAGCACGGCCTGCCGGTCGCCATCAAGGCGGCGTTCGGCGGCGGCGGCCGCGGCCTCAAGGTCGCCCGCACCGCCGAGGAGATCCCAGCGCTGTTCGAGTCGGCGACGCGCGAGGCGGTGGCCGCGTTCGGCCGCGGCGAGTGCTTCGTCGAGCGTTACCTCGACCGCCCCCGGCACGTCGAGGCGCAGGTCCTGGCGGACACCCACGGCACTGTGATCGTGGTCGGCACCCGCGACTGCTCCCTGCAGCGCCGCCACCAGAAGCTCGTCGAGGAGGCCCCGGCGCCGTTCCTCAGCGACGACCAGCGCGAGCGGATCCACACCAGCGCCAAGGCGATCTGCCGCGAGGCCGGCTACCACGGCGCCGGCACGGTCGAATACCTCGTCGGCCAGGACGGCACCATCTCGTTCCTCGAGGTCAACACGCGGCTGCAGGTCGAGCACCCGGTCAGCGAGGAGACCACCGGCCTGGACCTGGTGCGCGAGCAGTTCCGCATCGCCGACGGCGCGCGCCTGCCGTTCACCGAGGACCCGGTCCCGCGCGGGCACTCGATCGAGTTCCGGATCAACGGCGAGGACGCCGGCCGCAACTTCCTGCCGGCCCCGGGCCAGGTCACGAGCCTGACCTGGCCGTCCGGCCCGGGCGTGCGGGTGGACGCGGGCGTCGAGGCCGGCAGCGTGATCGGCGGCAACTTCGACTCCCTGCTGGCGAAGATCATCGTGACCGGCGCCGACCGCACCGAGGCGCTGCAACGCGCCCGCCGCGTGCTCGACGAGACGGTCATCGAGGGTCTGGCCACGGTGCTCCCGTTCCACCGCCTGGTCGTGCGCGACCCGGCCTTCGTGGACTTCACCGTGCACACCAACTGGATCGAGACCGAATGGGCGGGTGGCGTCCCCGCCTTCACCCCGGTCCCCGTGCCCGACCAGGATCAAGAGCGAGAGACCGTCGTGGTCGAGGTCGGCGGCAAGCGCCTGGAAGTGCGCCTCCCGGCCAACCTTTCCGGTACGCGCACAGTCACCCCAGCCCGCCCCCATGCTCGCCGTTCGGGGTCCGGAGCCCAGGCCGCGGGAGCAGGCGGCGCCGCCGCGTTGACCGCCCCGATGCAGGGCACCATCGTCAAGGTCGCCGCCCAGAACGGTGACACCGTCTCGGAGGGCGACGTCATCGTGGTCGTCGAGGCGATGAAAATGGAGCAGCCGCTGCCGGCCCACCGCGCCGGCACGGTCTCGGGCCTGTCGGTCGAGGTCGGCGGCACCGTGACCGCCGGCACGACGATCTGCGAGATCGCCTGACCGGCTCAGCCGGCGCGGCCGGGCAATCGCCTGACCGGCCCAGCAAACGACCGGACGATCGCCTGATCGCCTGACCGGCTCAGCCGGCGGGGGTCAGGTGCCGGAGCACGGCGCGGGCCGCTTCGTCGGGCAGCTCGGGCATGTCCGGGAGCGCGCCGCTGAGCCACAGCGTCGCGAAACCGTGCGCGAGCGACCACGCCGCCAGCCCGGTCTCCCGCACGTCCCCGCCGGCCTGACCGTCGGGCAGATCCGCGACTCCTGAGTAGAGCGCGGCGCTCGATCTGTCCCGCGCGGCCAGCAGCGCCGGGTCGTCCGCGCGGTAGAGGTCCGGGCGCCACATCACCTCGAAGTGCGCCCGGTGCGTCGTCGCGAACCGTACGTAGGTGACGCCGAGCTCGAGGAAGCTGCCCGTCGCCCCGCGGGTCTCCCGCAGCGCCGCCGCCAGCCGGTCGAAGCCCTCCGCCGCCAGCGCCGTGAGCAGACCGCGCTTGTCCCCGAAGTGGTGCGCCGGCGCAGCGTGGGAGACGCCGGCCCGCCGGGCGAGGTCACGCAGGCTCAGCGCCGCCGGGCCCTCCTCGGTGATCGCCTCGGCGGCGGCCGCCAGCAGCGCGCGCCGCAGATCCCCGTGGTGGTAGCTCTCCTTCGCCATGTCGTCAGCATAACTTTCCATTGACAAGATGGGGGCGGCCGAGGCATCTTGGCATTGACAAGTTTGGAGGACATGCGATGGCACCCCTGGTCACTTTGTTCGCCGGCACGCTGCTGGCCCGGCTGCTCGGCCTGCTCGGCGTGGACGCTCTCGACGGCTGGCTGCCCGGGCTGCGGGTGGGGCTGGCCCTGATGTTCGTGCTGACCGGCCTCGCCCACTTCGGCCTCGGCCGGCGGGCGAGCCTGGTCGCCATGGTCCCGCCGCGGTTGCCCCGGCCGGAGCTACTGGTCACGGTCACCGGCGTCCTGGAGCTGGCCGGCGCTGCGGGACTGCTGCTGCCGGCGACCTACCGCCTCGCGGCGGGCTGCCTGGCCCTGCTGATGCTGGTGATGTTCCCGGCCAACGTGCACGCGGCCCGGCACCACGTGGAGCTGGCCGGCAAGCCCGCCACCCCACTGCCGCTGCGCACCGCTCTACAAGCAGTGTTCGTGGCCGCAGCGCTGACCGTCGCACTTGCCTGAGCGCCGGACAGCCAGGCCGTCGGCCGGACACCGGGCCGTCGGGGGCGCGGCCGTCGGGGGCGCGGCCGTCGGGGGCGGCCCCAGGCAGGCCCGAAGCCGGTCCGGCGGCGGCTCGGAAACCGGCCCGGCGATCCCCTGGTCGCCGGAGCCGGGTCAGCGAAGCCGGGTGATCGTCACCTCGACGCCCTGGCCGGTGCTGGCCGGGCCCGCGTACACGCCCTTGAGCGGCGGCACGTCGCCGTACTCCCGGCCCCGCCCCACCACGACATGGCGCTCCCCCACCGGCACGCCGTTGGTCGGGTCGAAGGCCGTCCAGCGGCCCACCCACCACTCGACCCAGGCGTGGCTCTGGCCGACCACGCTGTCCCCGATCGCCGCCGACGGCTTCGGGTGCAGGTAGCCGGAGACGTACCGGGCCGGCAGTCCCATCTCACGCAGCAGGCCCACGGTCAGGTGGCTGATGTCCTGGCAGACGCCTTTGCGTTGTTCCCACGCGTGCAGGGCGTCGCTCTGCACGCCCGTGGCGCCGGGCTGGTAGGTGACCTCGCCGCGTACGAACTCGCAGACGGCCAGGGCGGCGGCATGCGGGGTCGCGTGCGCCGCGCGGATGTCGGCCGCGATCCCGGTCAGCTCGTCGTTCAGGCCGGTGCGCTTGGTGCCCAGCAGCAGCTCGTACCAGCGGTCGACGTTCTCCGGCACCGCCAGCTCGTCCCAGGCCGCGCCCTCGCCCTGCTCGATCAGGTCACCCGGCGGCAGCGTCTCCACCGTGGACGTGGCCGTGACGGTCAGCGCCTCGTGCCGGGCATGGACGTCGAACGCCGTGACCACGGTGCCCCAGTAGTCCTCGTAGCGGTACGTGCGCGCCGGCGGCCACACCTCCACCCGGGCGTCCAGCACCGCCTGGTGGGTCTCGTTGCGCGGCCACATCCGGGCCTCGTTGTAGGACGACGACACCGGCCCGGCGTAGTCGAAGCCGCTGCGGTGCTGGATTTTCAGCCGCCAGCTGTCCACCGACGCGATACTCACGCCACCACCGCTCCCCGAACCCAGTTGACCGCGGTCGTCTGCCGGAAGTAGCGCCGCGAGACGGCCTCGTTGACCTGCGAGCACGTCTTCTCCAGGCTGGCCAGCACCGGCCCGAGGTCGTCGATCAGCTCGTCCGCGCCGCGGAACTCCAGGTTGGTGCGGGCGCGCCCGACGATCCGCTGGGCGTCGGTGGCCACGCCGGCCCGGCCCGGGTCCGGCTCCAGGTCGGTGAGGCAGCCCTCGGCGGTGGAGAGCGCGGCGAAGACCGAGCGCGGGAAGAGCCGGTCCAGCAGCAGGAACTCCGCCGCGTGGCGGTCGTCCAGCGATCCCCGGTACGTCCGCAGGAACGTCTCCCAGGCCCCGCTGGAACGCAACAGCGTCAGCCACGACGGAATGCTCCCGCCGGCCCGCTCGTGCGTACGCAGCAGCCGGGCGGTCATGTCCACCCGTTCCACGCTGCGGCCCAGCACCAGGAACAGCCAGCCCTCGTCCCGGCTCATGGTGGCGTCGGTCAGCCCGGTCATCACCGCGCACCGTTCCCGTACCCAGCGGAAGAACGAGTGCACCCCCTGCTGCTCGACCCGGCGGCGGGCGTTGGGCAGGCCGTGCCAGGTGGAGTTGAGGCATTCCCACATCTCCGAGGAGACCGTCTCGCGGGCGCCGCGGGCGTTCTCCCGGGCCGCCGCCAGCGCACCGACCACCGAGCTGGGGCTGCGCTCGTCCAGGCCGAGCAGGCCGACCACCCGGGCCGCGGTGAACGGCTCGTCCTCCATCGGCATGCCCATCACCGCGAGCAGCGACCGGCAGGCCTGGTCCTCGCTGGTCCACGGGTCGGCGAGGATGCGCTGCAGGTGCACGTCGAGGATTCGGGCGGTGTCCTCGGCGCGCTCGACGTAACGGCCGATCCAGTAGAGCGACTCGGCGATCCGGCTCAGCATCGCGGTCTCCCCTGTTGTTGTTGCTGCTGTTGCTGCTGCTGGGAGTCGGCGGCGCCGGCGCCCGGGCCGGGCTCGGGGCTGGACGCCGAGGGCAGCGGCGCCGGGTCGGCCGCCAGGTGCGGCACCTCGAACGGTGAGGTGTCGTCGGCGTCGGCCAGCACCCAGGTGTCCTTCGAGCCCCCGCCCTGGCTGGAGTTCACGACGAGAGCGCCCTCGGGCAGCGCGACCCGGGTGAGGCCGCCGGGCAGCACCCAGATCTTGTCGCCGTCGTTGACCGCGAACGGCCGCAGGTCGACGTGCCGGCCGCGCAGCCGGTTGCCGATCAGCGTGGGCACCATCGACAGCTTCACCTCACGCTGGGCGATCCAGCCCCGCGGATCGGCGACGATCTTCGCGGTGACCTCGGCCAGCTCCGCCGCCGAGGCCTGCGAGCCGATCACGATGCCCGCCCCGCCGGCCCCGTCGACCGGCTTGAGGACCAGCTCACCGACGCGCGGCAGCACCTCCTGCAGCACGCCCGGCTCGTCCAGCCGGTACGTGTCCACGTTGGGCAGCAACGGCTCCTCGTCCAGGTAGTACCGGATCAGGTCGGGCACGTACGTGTAGAGCAGCTTGTCGTCGGCGACGCCGTTGCCGACCGCGTTGGCGATGGTGACCCGCCCGGCCCGGGCCGCGTTGAGCAGGCCGGCCACGCCGATCACCGAGTCGGCCCGGAAGTGCACCGGATCGAGGAAGTCGTCGTCGATCCGCCGGTAGATCACGTCGACGCGCTGTTCGCCCGCGGTGGTCCGCATCGCCACGTCGTTGCCGACGCAGACCAGGTCCCGGCCCTCGACGAGCTCGACGCCCATCTCGCGGGCGATCAGGGCGTGCTCGAAGTAGGCGGAGTTGTAGACCCCCGGGCTGAGCACCACGACCGTGGGCTCGGTGACGCCGACCGGGGCAGCCGCGCGCAGGGCCCGCAGCAGCATGCTCGGATACGACTCCACCGGCAGGATCCGGGTGGCGGCGAAGACCTCGGGCAGCACCTGGGCCATGGCCCGGCGGTTCTCCATCACGTAGCTGACCCCGGACGGGATCCGCACGTTGTCCTCCAGCACCCGGAAGGCGCCCTGCTCGTCGCGGATCAGGTCGACCCCGGCGACGTGGATCCGTACGCCGTTGGGCGGGTTGATCCCGGCCGCGGCCCGCAGGAAGTGGGCGCTGGTGGCGATGATCCGCCGCGGCACCACGCCGTCCGCGAGCACCTGGCCGGCGCCGTACACGTCGGCGAGGAACGCCTCCAGCGCGCGGATGCGCTGCGCGACGCCCAGCTCGACCGTGCGCCACTCGGCGGCCGCGATGATCCGCGGAACGATGTCGAGGGGAAAGGGTCGCTCGACGCCTTTGAGCGCGAACGTGATGCCCTGGTCCAGGAAGGCCCGGGCCAGCACCTCGGCACGAACGCCCAGCTCAGCGCTCGACAGCGGCTGCAGCGTCGCGTGCAGGGCCTCGTAGGTCTCGCGAGGCATGCCGAGCTCGCCGAACATCTCGTCCCAGCCGGGGCCGAGGCGGTACTCCTCGAAAAGATCCGCCATGGCCTGACCCTACGGGCGACTCGTTGCGCGCGGGTAACAGTCGTCACGGCCACTTCACCTGCGGCCGGCCATCACATCCGGGCGGCCGTGCGGGGCGGGCCGCCGGTACGGGACCGTCCGCCGTTCGGCTTCGCCTGGGTCGTCGGTGGGCGGGAGGGCAACCCCTATCCCAGAAGCCCGAGGGGACGGGGCTACTCCCGTTCGGTGACGTAGGTGCCCTTGCCCCGAACGGTGACCACGAGCCCGGCCTCCCGGAGCACCTTCAAGGCGTGCCGGGCCGTATCGCGGGAGACGTCGTACGTCTGCTGGAGCCGTAGCTCACTGGGAATCGGCCGGTTGGGTACCAGTTCTCCAGTCTCGATCTGCGTCCGGATGACGGCGGCGAGCTGCTGATACAGGGGTACCGCACCCTGAGGATCAAGCTCGGCCGGAGTCCACCAGCCAGCGCGAAGCGACGGCCTGCTGGGCTTAGGCAATGCCGGCCCACGCGCCCACATCCTCATCCAAGAGAGCTCCTCGTGCTCGCCGGACCCCTTGGAGGCGCTAGGGCCTCCAAGGGGCTCGGTGAGCCCGAGCCCACCATGAAATCCTGGACCGCCGATGCGGTGCCGGCCGGACAGCTTGTCCTGGACCGGAAACGCACCTCGGTCACCGTCCCGGTCACGCTCCCGTCGGGCGCGGCCCAGGGACCCACTACCTGGTTCACCTTCGCCTTACGCTTCAGGGTGACGTTCGCGGAGGGCGGCGCCGACCGGGGATCGGCCCGCGTCACTGCATCGGTGAACGGGGGCGCGGCGGCATTGGTCACCCTGCGATCCCAGGCCGACGGCGTACGGGTTTTCCACGACGGTTACCTTGGCGGGCCACGGAACACGGTCACTCGGGATCAGACGACCGACGTGGTGTACGAAAACTATGTGCAGACCAAAGGCATCCGGGCCGGTACAGGCTCGTTCGAGATTTCCTTGGAGGACCGCGGCGCTCTGGTGCAGGACATCCGGATCGAGCCGGCGAGTGGCCTTTACCGCACTGCGGCCGATCCCGAGCAACTCGCTATCTCGGCACCGGCCCAGATCGACGCCCGGGTGGGTGAACCCGTCGATCTCGCGTACGCATTGAGCCGACGCGGCGAGCGCGCAGACCGCCCGGTGACCGTGGCGGCGGAAACGGCTGGCGGGCCGATCCGGCTGAACCGGGAACACACCGAGTACGGGTCGGTCGGCACTGGGCGGACCGGATCCTTCCAGGTGATCGCAGCCGAGACCGGGCAGTATCAGATCCGGCTGACCGCGCAAGGCGGCTACAACCAGCCGACCGCGGTGGTGCTCGTGGTAGTAAAATCGGCTCGGTCCTCAGGCAACGTCGTCCAACTGGTCGCGGCGGGCGGGCTCGGCCTGGTCGGTGTGGCTGTACTGATGTCATCACGACGGAGGAGGCATGGTTGAACGCCACGGTCGTGATCGTTCTTGGTGGTCTGATCGGTGCCGCCGCCGGTGCCGTGTTCGCGTGGCTGGCCCACGGCGGTTACGAAGCCAACGACGCGATGATCGGAACTGGATTTCTCGGTGCGCTGCTCGGCGCGCTCGCCGGCGCCGTAACGGTCATGCTGCGACGCCGCCAGTGAAGGTTCGCGGGAACGACGTCGTCGAGCTTCGCCTGGCACATGGTTCATAGTGGCCGGTCTGGTAGCGGGTTTCGTTGCCGTCAACGCGCCCCGGGGTTACCTGATTGTCGCGGGCCTGCTCGTGGTCACTGGGGCGGGACTGCGAATCGAGGCCGCTATCCGTGGCTTTCGGCCCGAGAACGCGCCGCATCAGCTCGGCTGAGCCTGTTACCCCGGACGTCCAGTGACGCTCCGAAGTGTCTTTGGACCGTCAGCCAATCCGATCTTGCATACGGTACGGAATCCGCCAGATCAGATGAGAAGCGAGCGCCGTTCGCTGACGGGCTCGCATGTGGCGAAGGGCAGGGCAGCGCGATGATGGATCAACAGAACAACGAGAAGCGACACTCGCCGGTGCGGCATGCGTCAAGGCGAGATCCTCGGACTCTCGCCCGATGACGTTGACTTCGATGGCGGCTGGCTGCACATCGTCCGGCAAGTCAAGATCGTTCGGGATCGTCTGGTGTTCGGGCTTCCCAAGAGCGACCGAGACCGCCGGGTGCCGCTCCCGGACAGCGTGACTGACCTTCTCCGTGGGCATCTCGAGGAGTTCCCTCCGGTCAGGGTCACCTTGCCGTGGGAGAACCCAGCCAGCAACGAGCTGGTTGCGGTCCGACTGGCGTTCACCACGACTCGACGGAGCGCGATCAACCGGAACACGTTCAACGCTAAAGAGCTGGCACCTTGCCCTGCGGAGCGCGGGTGTTACGCCGTCCCGATCGACCGGCATGCACGCCTTGCGGCAATTCGACGCGTCGTCGTTGCTGGATGCGGGCGAGAGCATCAAGGCCCTGTCGGAGTACCTCGGCCACGCCAGCCCGGGTTTCACCTTGCGGTACTACACCCATTTGATGCCGGCCAGCGAGGGTCGTACCCGAAAGGCGATCGACGACCTGTTTCGGCCCAAGGAAGGCCCTGACGGCCTGGCGACGGCCTGAGCCGGATGCAGTTGGCTGTTTTCCCAGCTAGGCATGAGGCGGGCCGCCGGCACGGGACCTACCGACGGCCCTGGCGCAGCGAGCCCGGCGTGCAGCCGGGCCGGCGCCGCTCGCCCGAGACACCAGGAACGGGGGACCCGGCGTGTCGGGGACTGGACCCAGGCTACGCGGGTACGGCTCGCACCAGAAGCGGCTAACCATGCCTAGATCGCCAGAGATTGGCAGAAATGCCTCGCGTCACGGGCCACGCGGGGCGCGTCCAGCACGTAGCGTGGCGGGCATCACCCTTAACCGGGCCTGATCAGGGAGCATCCTGTACTCAGCTCATTCTCAGGGGCGCCCACGGAGAATGCCGTGAGCCCTGGAGCCGTGAGGTGGCCGACCGATGACCGATTTGTTGACCGTGATGGCAACACCGGCATGGGCGTACCTTGCGCTTTTCGGGTTTCTCGCCGTCGATGCGATGGTCCCCGTGGTGCCGATCCAGGCCATCATGATCACCTCCGGCGCCCTCACCGTGTACGGCAACCTGAGCCTGCCGCTGGTCATCGCGGTCGGCGCCCTGGGCATGTTCACCGGTGACACGATCGCCTTCGTACTGGGCCGCACCGCCGGGCACGTCGGCGGGCACTGGCTCAGCGGACGGCTGAGCGCCCTGCGACAACGCTTCGCACCCCGCCACGAGCACGCGGAGAAGTCGGAGTCGAAGACCAGGCGCGCCGCCGAGCGGTTCACCCGGGGACTGCGCAAGCCCGGCCCGCTGGTGCTGCTGCTCTGCCGCTTCGTTCCCGGCGGCCGGATGGCAGCGGGTTACCACGCCGGCCGCAGCGGCTATCCGATCAAGCTCTTCGTGATCTACGACGGCGGGGCGGCGCTGTGCTGGGCGACCTACGGCGGCCTGGTCGGCCACGTCGGCGGCACCGCGATCACCCAGTCGGCCTGGCGGCTGTTCGCGATCGCCGCCTGCGCCGCGCTCATCTTCGGCACGGCGGGCTGGATCCTGGCCCTCTTCGGCGGCCGCAAGGACAACGCCGAGGAGATCGGCGAGGCCGCGGCCACGGCCGGCGAAGCCCCGGCGCCGGGCCCGGACGCCGAGCAGGCGAGCACCGGGAAGGCGTCGCCGCCGGACCGCCCGGTCCGCCTGCGGCACTGACCGCACGCCCGGCCGCCAAGCCCCCGACCATCCAAGCCCCCGGCCCCCAAGCCCCGGCCCCCAAGCCCCGGCCCCAAGCCCCGGCCCCCAAGCTCGCGGGCCCGACCCTGGGCCCCAAGCTCGCGGGCCCCAAGCTCGCGGGCCCCAAGCTCGCGGGTCCAGGCCGCCAGGTCCCGAGCCGCCGGGCCCCAAGCCCTCGGCCGCGGCCCCGACGGCCCCGGCCGCCACGCCGGGCGGCGGCCGGAACGCTCCGACCGCAGCGCCTACTGCAGCTCGTGCAGCATCAGCTGGCGGGCCGCCTCGGCGATCGAGCCGGACAGCGACGGATAGATCGTGATCGTGTGGGCCAGTTGGTCCACCGTCAGGTTGTTCTCGATCGCCATCGTGATCGGCAGGATCAGCTCGCTGGCCTTGGGCGCCACCACCACGCCGCCGACGATCTGGCCGGTCGCCGGGCGGCAGAAGAGCTTCACGAAGCCGTCCTTGAGGCCGGCCATCTTGGCCCGGGCGTTGCCGGTCAGCGGGAGCATGACCTGGCGGGCGGGCACCTTGCCGGCGTCGACGTCGTTCTGCGAGACGCCGACCGTGGCCAGCTCCGGGTCGGTGAAGACGTTGGCGGAGACCGTCCGCAGGCGCAGCGGCGCGACGGCCTCGCCCATGGCGTGCCAGACCGCGATCCGGCCCTGCATGGCGGCCACGCTGGCCAGCGGCAGCACGCCGGTGCAGTCGCCGGCGGCGTAGATGCCGGGCACGTTGGTGCGGGACACCCGGTCGACGGTCACGTAGCCGCCGTTGGCCACGTCCACGCCGTACTCGCGCAGGCCCAGTTCGGCGGTGTTGGGCACGGCGCCGACGGCCATCAGGGCGTGCGAGCCCTCGACCGTACGACCGTCGGAGAGCGTGACCAGCACCCCGTCGCCGGTGCTGACCACCGAGTCGGCGCGGGACTGGTTGAGGATGGTCATGCCGCGCTCGCGGAAGACCCGCTCGATGGCCATGGCGGCGTCGGCGTCCTCGTGCGGCATCACCCGCTCGCGGCTGGAGACCAGCGTGACCTGCACGCCCATGGCCAGGTAGGCACTGGCGAACTCGGCGCCGGTGACACCCGAGCCGATCACCACCAGGTGGCTGGGCAGCTCGTCGAGGTCGTAGACCTGGCGCCAGTCGAGGATGCGCTCGCCGTCGGGCACCGCGGTGGGCAGCACCCGCGGGGTGGCGCCGGTCGCGATCAGCACGGTGGCGGCGTCGACCGCGTACTCGTCGCCGCCGGCCGGGGTGATCAGGACCTGGTGGGTGTGACCCAGCGTGTCCTCGCCCATCCGGGCGCGGCCGGTCACCACGTCCACGCCCGCCTTGATCAGCTTGGCCTGGATGTCGCCGGACTGGGCCAGCGCCAGCTGCTTCACCCGGTCGTTGACCGCCTTGGCGTCGACCGTCACGCCCTCCAGGCCGGCCGAGCGGATGCCGAAGCGCTCGTTGTGCCTGTACCCGGTGACCACTTCCGAGCTGGCGATGAAGGTCTTCGACGGCACGCAGTCGGAGAGCACGCAAGCGCCGCCGGCCCCGTCGGCCTCGACGAGGGTGACTTCCGCGTCGAGCTGTGCGGCGACCAGAGCCGCCTCGTACCCGCCCGGCCCACCGCCGATGATCACGATCCGGCTCACGATACTCCGACCTCCATTGAGTGTTTTGTCGCTTTCGTGCCGCAGATGTGCCGACACGCACACCTCGTATTCTCCACCACCGGCCGTCCGGGCTATCGTCATCGCCGTGGGTCACTACGCCGCGTACGGTTCCAATCTCGATCCAGCCCGGATGCGGGCCTACTGCCCGCACTCGCCCATGGTCGGCGTCGGGTGGGTGGAAGGCTGGCGCCTGACATTCGCCGGCGAGGGCGACATGGGCTGGGAGGGCGCGGTCACCACGATCGTGGAGTCCCCGGGCGACCGGGTCTTCGTCTCGCTCTACGACGTCCACCCGTGGGACGCCGCCCAGCTCGACGAGGTCGAGGGGGTGACCGCGGGTGCGTACCAGAAGCTCACCGTGCGTGTCTCCACGCTCGAGGGCGAGTTCAGCGCCTGGGTCTACGTCTTCGACGGCTACGAGGGCGGCATGCCGACGGCCTGGTATCTCTCCGAGATCGCCAACGCGGCCGAGAAGGCCGGCGCGCCGGACGACTACGTGGCCGAGCTGCGCCAGCGGCCCACCCGGACCGCCTCGCCGGAGCTGTAGGTCTCAGACCGTCCGCTGGTAGATGTTGACCTCGTAGAGCGGCCGCATCCCGACCGCGCGGTAGAGCCGCGCGGCCTCGGTCGGGTTGGCCAGATCAACCCCCAGGCCGGCCGTCGTGCGCCCCTTGGCCGCATAAGCCGCGAACGCCCGGTGCAGCAGAGCCGCACCCACACCCCGCCGACGGTACGGCCGCAGCACCGCCAGCGACCGCACCCATCCGCCGTTGTCCTCGGCCCCGGAGTCGGAGGACTGCAGCACCCCGGCCCACTGGCCGTCGACCTCACCGACGAACCACTCGTCCCAGGCGACGCTGGCCTCGCCGGCGACCTGCTGCCGCCAGGTGTCGTATTCGGTGGCGTCGTGATCGCTGTCGCGGAACGCCTCCTCGACAGTGGCGTGGAACCGGCGCAGCTCGGCCTCGTCGTCGTGGCGCAGCGGCCGGACGGTGACACCTGGCGCCGGCGGCGGGACGGTGACCGGGCTCTCCTTCAGGGAGATGGTCATCCGCGCGTGCTGCTTGCGGAAGACGAAACCGGCGTCGGTCAGCGCCGAGATCCACCGCTGCTCGGTCGGGACCGCGCCCGCCCGGACCGTGTACGGGTCGTGACCGAACTCCCGGCCCCGCTCGACGACCCGGTCGAGGATCAGGGCCAGCAGCGGGCGCAGCGCGGGCACGCCACGCTCGGGCCACACGTACACCTCGATGAACTCGCGCGCGCCGCCCGAGGGGTTGTCCGGATACGCCCAACCGACGATTTCGCCTGCGGCATCCAGCGCCACCCAGCAGTCCCGGGCGGGGTCGGTGTGCGGCGCGGTCAGTGCCGCGCGCACCTCCTCGGCGGTGAAGTCCGGCTCACCGACCGCCGCGATATCACTCGCGTGGGCCATCCGGAGCAGCTCCGGCACGTCATCCAGCGTCGGCCGGCGGGTACGCCAGCCCTCGGGCAGTTCCGTCACCGGAGCATCTGAGCACAGCCGCGCGGCCCCACCAAGCGTTTTTCACCGGCTCAGCCGGTGCGACAGCGAGGTGAGCAGGCCGATCAGCTCGATCCGCTCGGCCCGGTCGAGGCACGCGTACGCCTGCCCGGCCAGCGAGTCCGACACCGACTCGGCCCACATCAGCCGCCGCACGATCGGCCCCGGCGACGGGTACGGCGGCTGCCAGCCGAACGCCACCGCGTCCGTCTCACCGTCGGGGCCCGCGATGATCGCCTCCAGCGGGGTGAGCCCGCTGGCCCGGACCGCCACCAGGTGCACGCCGAGCCGGTGCTCGTGCAGCAGGTGCAGCATCACCGCGGCCTGCGCCCCGGCCGAGGCGTCCGGCACCGGCATCGCCCGCCACGCCGCGAACAGCGTCAGGCCGGCGGCGTCCACGGCGTCCACCACGCGCTTGGCCAGCTCCAGCAGCCGGGCCAGCCGCGGGAAGCCGCCGAGCTCGTCCACTCCCCACCGGCACAGCTCGTGCAGGTGCCAGGTGGCCACCTCCACCGGCGGGGTCGTCTTGGCCGCGGCCTCCCAGCCGTCGGTCACCGCCTCGGGGGCGATGAAGCCGATCGCCGCGCCGACCGTCTCCGGGCGTACGTCGCCGAGCGCGCCGGCCCGGGCCGACACGTGGTACGCCCACCCGGACAACCCCATCAACCGCGCACGGCGCAGCGTCTGCGGGGACTCGGCGAACGCCCCGACGAGGTTGGCGAGTCCCGGCTTGGCGTTGGCGGCTGCCTGTTCGGGGGTCACCTGAGCGATTCTGCTCTCCCTGACCGGTTCGTGAAAATGGCCTATTGATCCGGTTCATCGGCGTCGAGGTCCTCGAGGGCCGCCTCGACGTCCCCGACCTCACGCCGGGCAGCCGACGCGTCACGCTCCGCCGAACGCCGCGCGAGCTTGCGGCGGGACACCTCGGCCTGCGCCACGATCCGCTGTCGTTCCAGCTCAGCAAGCTGTTCCTCGATCTCGTCGACGGCGTGGGCGGCCTCCTGCTCGGCCGCCTCGGCGCGTTCCAGGCGGGTCCGCGTCTTCGCCTCGGCCGCCCGGGCGCTGGTCAGCCGGCGCTTCAGCTCACGGCGCCGCTCCGCGCGTTCCTGCCGGGCTTTCTCGGCCGCGCGGCGTTTGCGCTCCTCCAGCGCCGTGGGCCGCGCTGAGCGCTCGGGCTCCGCGGCGACAGCGAACGGGTTCGGCGGCGCCTCCTCGTCCTCGTCGTCCTCCTCCTGCTCGTCCGGCTCGTCGGCGGTGACCAGACGCAACCGTGGACGGGGGACCTCACCGAAACCCGCGTACGTGGCTGCTTTGACCAACCGTCCACTGCGTACCTGCTCGGCGATGTCGGGCTCGGCCAGGGCCGCGGTCAGCGTCGCCTCGACCTCGGCCATCGGCAGCTTCACCGAGCGCAACCCCGGGTCGTCCTCGACGGCGAGTTTCTGCGCGGCGTTGACCAGCGCGGACACCACCTGCCGGCGTTGCGTGGAGAGCTCGCGCAACTGCTCACCCTGCAGGCTGCGCTGGGCCGAGCGCAGCGCGGTGGACAGCTCCACCAGTTCGTCGATCAGCTCCGGGCGGCGCAGGGCGAGCAGATTGACCAGCCACGCCGCCACGGTCGGCTTGCGCAGCGCGGCCAGCCGCTTGGCGGTCTCCTTGTCGCCGGCCCGTTTCGCCTCGGCGATCGCGGCGGCCCGGCCCGCTACGAAACCGTCCGGCGGCGCCTCGTAGAGCGCCCGGATCACGTCCTCGGTGCTGGTCGGCACGTCAGTCCAGCGTCGTGCCGGGCGCGACCCGGGCGTAGCGGGTGCCGCCGAGACGTTCGAGGTGGCCGTCGGAGACCTGCGCGCCGGTCTCGGTGAGCAGGGAGTCGTGCAACGCGAACGCCCGGCCGGGCTGGACCGCCCGGACGAAGTCGATGGCCTCGCTGAGCTTGAGCCACGGCGCGTTGAGCGGCACGAACAGCGTGTCGACGTGCTCGTCGGGTACGGCGAACGAGTCGCCCGGGGTGTAGACCGAGCCGGTGTCGTCGGTGATCAGGAAGCCGAGGTTCACGATCCGGGGGATCTCGGGGTGGATCACGGCGTGCTGGCCGCCGTACGCCCGGACGGTGAAGCCCGCCGCGGTGAACTCGGTGCCCGCCTCGACCGCGGTGACCACGTCGGCGAACGCGGTCAGCTTGGCGGACACGTCAGAGTGGGCGTAGACGCGCAGGTCGGGCCGCTGCGCCACGGTGTCGGCGAGCGCGTCGACGTCGAGATGGTCGAAATGCTCATGGGTGATCAGCACGGCGTCGGCCCCGGTCAGTGCCGACCGCTCGCTGAACGCGCCCGGATCGACGACCAGGACGGCGCCGCCGCCCTCGACGCGTAGACAGGAATGCGTGAACTTCGTGACGCGCACGTGAGCCCTCCGGTGCCGAATCGTGACCGCTCATCACGCAGTCTGCCGGAACCGGCTCCCGCGCGCCGCACGTCCCAGGGGGCAGACCTCAACGGGGAACGGAGTATCCATGCATGCTCGACGAAGGATCACCGCGGCGCTCGGCGCTGCCGGACTGGCCGTGACACTGGCTCTCGCCGGATGCAGCGGCGACAGCTCGGACACCAACGCCTCGTCAGCCGGCAGCGCCCCCGACCTGGGCGCGCCGGCCGAGGCCCCCGCCGGCGGTGCGGCGGACACCGCCGAGCGCGCGCCGCAGGCCGCCGAGGGTGGCAAGGACCAGGCGGCCGAGGCACCGGACCTGCGCGTGGACCAGCGCTCGATCGTCTACACCGGCGCCATCACGGTCCGCGTCGAGGACGTGAACATCGCCGCCGCCCGGGCCGCCGGCATCGCCACCGGGGCCGGCGGCTTCATCAGCGGCGACAAGCGCAACAGCGGTTCCGGCTCCCAGGACGCCACCCTGGAGCTGCGCGTCCCGGCCGCCAAGTTCACCCCCGTGGTGGACCAGCTGGCCGGGCTCGGCAAGGAGGAGCAGCGCGGCATCAACACCGAGGACGTCACCGAGCAGACCATCGACCTGGACGCCCGGATCGCCACCCAGCAGGCCCGGGTGGACAGCGGCCGCAAGCTGCTGGCCCAGGCCAAGTCCCTCAACGATCTGGTGATGCTGGAACGCGAGGTGGCCACCCGCGAGGCGGACCTGGCCTCCCTGCAGGCGAAGAAGCGCCGCCTGGCCGACCTCACCGCCCTGTCGACGATCACAGTGGTCCTGCTGGACCCCGACGCCGTGGCAGTCGAGGAGGAAGAGGGCGCACCCGGCTTCCTGGCCGGTCTGCAGAACGGCTGGAACGGCCTGCTGGCATCACTGGGGGTCGTCCTGACCGTGCTGGGCTGGCTCCTGCCCTGGCTGATCGTCCTGGCCCTGCCGGCCTGGGGAATCCTCTGGCTCTACCGCCGCAACCGCGCCCGCCGCCCAGCCCTCACCCCACGGCCACAAGGCATGCCGGCCTACGCCATGGCCGGCCCGCCACCGACCTACCCACCCCGCCCTCAGCCCCAGCAGCCGCCTTCAACCAGCAAGGACGCCCCTCCCGAGGGTGAGCAGAAGTCCGGGGAGTAAGGCCAGAAAGCACGGACCTGGCAGGGTGAGGGTGGCCGCTCATGAGCCGCTGGGCGATTGGCCACCCTCGCCCGGTCCCCGCGGGAGCGACGGTCAGTTATCCGCACGGACCGTGGCAATAAGGTTGGATCCTAAAAAGCGCCCGTCGACAAGGCCGCCAACGCTGTGTGGACCATCACCCGCACCCCGTAGCCGATGCACTTCTCGTCGACGTCGAAGTTCGAGGTGTGCAGGTCGTACTTGACCTCGGAGCCCGGCGTCCCGGTGCCGAGCCGGATCATCGCGCCCGGGACGTTGTCCAGGTAGAAGGCGAAGTCCTCGCCGCCCATGCTGATCTCGGCCTCGACCACCCGGTCCGCGCCCAGGGCCGCACCCGCCGCGCCCGCGATCACCGCGGCGGCCATCCGGTCGTTGATCACCGGCGGGACGCCCCGGTTGTACTTGACCTCGACCTCGGCGCCGGTCGGGGCGACCACGTCGCGGATCAGCTTGGTGATCAGTTCCGGTGCTTCGCGCCAGGCTTCGCGGTTGAGGATGCGGACCGTGCCGCGGACGTAACCCTCGCCGGGGATCGCGTTGAACGCCTCGCCGGCCTGCACCGCGCCCCACACCATGGAGACCCCGGCCCGGGGGTCGACGCGCCGGTCCAGCAGGGCGGGCACGTCGACGATGACCCGGCCCAGTGCGTGCACCAGGTCGGCGGTCAGGTGCGGGCGGGCGGTGTGCCCGCCGGGGCCGGAGAGGCGCACCTCGACGGTGTCGGCGGCCGCCGTGAACGGGCCCGAGCGGACTCCGACCAGGCCGGCCGGCAGCTGCGGGTAGCAGTGCAGCGCGAAGATCCCGACGACGTCCTTGAGGGCGCCGGAGGCGATCACCTCGGGGGCGCCGGAGGGCACGAACTCCTCCGCGGGCTGGAAGATCAGGCGGACCCGGCCGGGCAGTTCGCCCTGGTCGTTGAGCTGGGCCAGGGCGAGACCGAGGCCGAGCAGGACGGTGGTGTGCACGTCGTGGCCGCAGGCGTGGGCGACCTTCGCCACCGTCGAGCGGTACGGCACGTCCTTGGTGTCCTGCAACGGCAGGGCGTCGAGGTCCGCGCGGAAGGCGATCACCCGGTCGCCCTCGCCGATGTCGCAGATCAGGCCGTTGCCCCGGGGCAGCAGCTGCGGGGTGAGGCCGGCCACGGCCAGCTCACGCGCGATCAGGGCGGCGGTCTCGAACTCCGCGTTCGACGGCTCCGGGTGCGCGTGGATGTGCCGCCGGATGGCCACCAGCTCGGCGCCCCGGGCGGCCAGCCAGCGGTCCAGCTGGCCGGGCAGCGGGTCGGCGCCGGGCGGCGGCCCCGGGAAAGGAGCCTGCGGTGAGCTGTCGGGCACGGTCAATGCACTCGTCACGTCGGATTCTCTATCGCTCTCGTCATTTGAACCGGTTTCCGCAACGCGCGAAAGCTTAGACCTGTTCCGGTGACGCTGTGCAACGCCATTCCCGTATTGATCGTCTCGCGCTGTGTTACCAATGCCCTGATAAGAGCGCTGTGCGGGCGCCATCTCCTCCAACGGATGACAATTACCGGAGGTGACGCAGTTAAAAGTGTTCCACGGGTCGGTACACGCCCCACACCCCGCGCAGCGTGGTGCAGACCTCGCCCACGGTGGCACGCAGCCGCAAGGCCGCACGCATCGGCGGCAGCACGTTCTCGGTGCCCTCGGCCGCCTTGCGCAGGTCGGCCAGGGCCGCCTCGACCGCCGCGGAGTCCCGCTCGGCGCGCAGCCTCGTCAGCTTCGCGGCCTGGTCGGCCTCGATGGCCGGGTCGACGCGCAGCGGTTCGTACTTCTCCTCCTCGTCGCCGGCGAAGCGGTTGACCCCGACGACCACCCGCTCGCCGCTGTCGATCTGCTGGGAGATCCGGTACGCCGAGCTCTCGATCTCCTGTTTCTGGAAGCCCTGCTCGATGGCGTCCACCGAGGACCCGTAGCTGAAGACCCGCTCGATCAGCGCGGTCGCCGCCGCCTCCACCTCGTCGGTCATGGCCTCGATGACGTACGAGCCGGCGAACGGGTCGACGGTGTCCACCAGGCCGCTCTCGTAGGCCAGGACCTGCTGGGTGCGCAGGGCCAGCCGGGCCGACTTCCGGGTGGGCAGCGCGAGGGCCTCGTCGTAGGCGTTGGTGTGCAGCGACTGGGTGCCGCCGGCCACCGCGCCGAGCGCCTGGATCGCTACCCGGACCAGGTTGACCTCGGGCTGCTGGGCGGTGAGCTGCACACCCGCGGTCTGGGTGTGGAAGCGCAGCATCAGCGACTTGGGATCCTCGGCCCCGAACTCGTCGCGCATGATCCGCGCCCACATCCGCCGGGCGGCGCGGAACTTGGCGATCTCCTCCAGCAGGGTGGTGCGGGCGACGAAGAAGAACGACAGCCGGGGCGCGAAGTCGTCCACGGCGAGCCCGGCGGCGATCGCCGCGCGCACGTACTCGATGCCGTTGGCCAGGGTGAAGGCGATCTCCTGGGCGGGCGTGGCCCCGGCCTCGGCCATGTGGTAGCCCGAGATGGAGATGGTGTTCCACTTCGGGATCTCGGCGCGGCAGTAGGCGAACGTGTCCGCGACCAGCCGCAGCGACGGCTTGGGCGGGAAGATGTACGTCCCCCGGGCGATGTACTCCTTCAGGATGTCGTTCTGGATCGTGCCGGTCAGCGCCGCGCCGGGCACCCCCTGCTCCTCGGCCACCAGCTGGTAGAGCAACAGCAGCAGCGAGCCGGGCGCGTTGATCGTCATCGACGTGGAGACCTTGTCGAGCGGGATGCCGGCGAACAGCTCCCGCATGTCGTCGATCGAGTCGATGGCCACGCCGACCTTGCCGACCTCGCCGTGGGCGATCGGGTCGTCGGAGTCGTAACCCATCTGGGTGGGCAGGTCGAACGCGACGGACAGGCCCATCGTGCCGGCGGCCAGCAACTGGTGGTAGCGGGCGTTGGACTCCACGGCGGTGCCGAAACCGGCGTACTGGCGCATGGTCCACGGGCGCCGGGTGTACATGGTCGGATAGACGCCCCGGGTGTACGGATAGGCACCGGGCTCGCCGAGCCGCTCGTCGACATCCGGTGCCACGTCGCCGCGGTGGTACACCGGCTTGATCTCGAACCCGGATTCTGCGTTCACAAGGGCGATCCTAAAGCAGCGTTAAGTCCGGAAGAGCCTTCAGTCCGTTCAAGGGTGGTGGCGGGGTGGTTGGACGGGGTAGGGGATTTTGCACTCAGCGTCCGAAAAGTTCCACCCTACGCGACAGGTCGGCTACCCACGGTCGAGTTCCCCAGAACACCCATCCAGCGACTTTCCGAAAAGGGGTGGGAACCGGCAAGATAGCGGAGTTGGCCGACAGCCCCCTACACCCCCTTCGGTGGCATCTTCGTGACTCAGATTCCGACGTGGAGCGGTGGCAACTCCGCCCCGACCAGCGGACGCGCAGCCCCGGGCACGCTCATCGGCGGGCGGTACACCCTCCGAGCCGCGGTCGGGCACGGAGGCATGGGCACCGTCTGGCGGGCAGCGGACACGCTGCTGCGCCGCGACGTGGCCATCAAGGAGGTCATCCTCCCGCCCGGCCTGGCCCCCAGCGACCGTGACTCGATGTACGAGCGCACCATGCGCGAGGCCCGCGCCGCGGCCGCCCTGCAGCACCCGGCGGTCGTGCAGGTCTACGACGTGGTGCACGAGAACGGCCGGCCGTGGATCGTCATGGAGCTGCTGGAGGCGCGCAGCCTCGCCGACATGGTGATCGAGGACGGCCCGGTCAACCCGCGGGTGGTGGCCAAGATCGGCATCGCCCTGCTCGGCGCGCTCGAGGTGGCCCACGCGCACGGCGTGCTGCACCGCGACGTGAAGCCGGCCAACGTGCTGATCTGCACCGACGGCCGCTGCGTGCTCACCGACTTCGGCGTCGCCCGGATGCCCACCGACGTGCAGCTCACCACGCCCGGCATGGTGCTCGGCTCGCCGCACTTCATCTCGCCCGAGCGGGCCATGGGCAGCGACTTCGGGCCGCCCAGCGACCTGTTCTCGCTCGGCGTCACGCTCTACACCGCGATCGAGGGCCGGCCGCCGTTCGACAAGGGCGACCCGATCGAGACGATGCACGCCGTCGTCGAGGACCCGCCGACCCCGGCCGTGCGCGCCGGCTCGCTGACGCCGGTGCTGATGGGCCTGCTGGAGAAGGATCCGGCCCGCCGCTTCGACGTGCCGACCGCGCGCACGATGCTGCGCCAGCAGCTGGCCGGCCCGCTGGCCAGCAAGGCCCCGCCGCACATGATGACGGACCCGTACTCGGTGGTCCCGGCGCAGCGGCCGCCGGCGGCCGAGACCCAGCCGATCCCGCCCGCCCAGCCCAAGCCGTCCGGCCAGATCGGCGGCCGGGCGATGCTCGCCCCCGGCGAGTCGCTGACCGGACGCCTGGCCGAGCTCAAGCAGGGCAGTGCCGGCGGCAGCGGTGGTGGCGGCCGGCGCCGCGCCGCCGAGCCCACCGCGGCCAGCGCGCCGACCGGCGCCTATCCGCCCCCGCCGCCGCCGATGGACAACAACCGGACCAGCGTTATCCCGCCATCCGGTGGCAGCTCGGAGAGCGACGAGACCAGTGTGCTGCCCCCGCGCCGGCAGTGGGACGGCGCCCGCGCGGCCCGCGACCCGCTGCCCGGCACGGTGGTGAGCAGCCCGGCGGCCAAGCGCCGCGCGATGATCGACAACACGGTCGCCACCGTGCGGCGGACGACCGACCGGGCCGTCACCACGGTGAAGGGCTGGCCACGCAACACCCAGCTCGCCGCCGGTGGAGGCGCGCTGGCCGTGGTCCTGCTGCTGGTCCTGGTCGTCGCCCTGGGCGGCGACGAGGACCCGGGCACCCCGCCCAACCAGCCGCCCCCGGCCAACCAGGTCGTCCCGGCCTCCTTCGCCACCCAGGACTACCGGGGTGACAAGGCCGTCACGGTCAAGGTGCCGAAGGCCTGGGAGCGCGCCGCGACCGGCAACTGGGTCGACTACATCGACCCCGAGGACAAGTCGACGAAGGTCCGGGTGCTGGTCGAGAAGGGTTCGATCGCACCCCGCAAGTTCGCCGAGACCACCGCGCCCGGCACGCTGAAGAAGTCCAAGGCCTGCCCGAAGCCGTTCAATCACCTGGGCACGACGGACGTCGAGATGTCCGGGCTGCCCGCTGCCCAGTTCGAGTACACCTGCGGCGAGGGCGACACGATGCGGCACGGGATCTGGCGGCAGACCACGACCGACGGCAAGATGTACTCCTTCTACCTCACCACCACCGAGGCGAAGTTCGCCGACAGCAAGCAGTACTTCGACGAGATGGCGAAGACCTTCACCCTCAAGTCGAGCTGACCCGCCGGGCCGTGCTATCCACTGAGCATGGCAACTGACGATCTCCGCAGGCTGGCCGAGACCTGGCTGGCCGACGATCCCGACCCGGCCGCGCGTGACGAGCTCCGGGAGCTGCTCGCGCGGCTGCCGGAGAGCGCCGACGAGCTCGCCGACCGGTTCGCCGGCCCGCTGACCTTCGGCACGGCCGGGCTGCGCGGCCGGCTGCGGGCCGGGCCGAACGGGATGAACCTCGCGGTGGTCACCCGCGCCGCGGCCGGCCTGATCGGCTGGCTGGGCGCACAGGGCGGGCAGGGACCGCTGATCATCGGTTACGACGCCCGGTACGGCTCGCGCGACTTCGCCGAGCAGACAGCGCGGGTGGCCACGGCGGCCGGACGGACGGCCCTGCTGCTGCCCCGCCCGCTGCCGACGCCGGTGCTGGCCTACGCGGTGCGGAAGCTGGACGCCGTGGCCGGGGTCATGGTCACCGCCAGCCACAACCCGCCCCAGGACAACGGCTACAAGGTCTACCTGGGCGCTCAGCTCGGCGGTCCGGCCGGGGCCGGCGCGCAGATCGTCCCGCCCGCCGACGCGGGCATCGAGGCCGCCATTCAGACGGTGGGCCACGTCGCCGAGGTCCCGCTGGGTGAGCCCGGCACGGTCCTGGACGAGACGATCGTCCAGGGGTACGTGGACAGCGCGGCCGCCGTCGTCGCCGCCGGTCCCCGCGACCTGAAGGTGGCGTACACGCCGTTGCACGGGGTCGGCGGCAAGGTGCTCGCCGCGACGTTCGCCGCCGCGGGTTTCGCCGCCCCGGCCGTGGTCGCCGAGCAGGCCGAGCCCGACCCGGCGTTCCCGACCGTCGCGTTCCCCAACCCGGAGGAGCCGGGCGCGATGGACCTGCTGCTGGCCCTGGCCGGGCGGGCCGGCGCCGATCTGGCCATCGCCAACGACCCGGACGCCGACCGGTGCGCCATCGCGATCCCGGGCAGCGAGCCGGGCAGCTGGCGGGCGCTGAGCGGGGACGAGCTGGGGGTGCTGCTCGCCGACCACCTGATCCGCCGCGGGGTGCCGGGCACGTACGCGACCACGATCGTCTCCTCGACGCTGCTGCGGGCCCTGTGCACCGCCCGGGGCGTGCCGTACGCGGAGACCCTGACCGGCTTCAAGTGGATCGTCCGGGGCGCCGAGGGGCTCGCGTACGGCTACGAGGAGGCGCTGGGCTACTGCGTCGCGCCGGACCTCGTCCGCGACAAGGACGGCATCACCGCGGCGGTGACCATCGCCGATCTGGCCGCCACGCTCAAGGCCGAGGGACGTTCCCTGGCCGACCGCCTCGACGAGCTGGACGCTGAGTTCGGCGTGCACCGCACCGGGCAGGTCTCGATGCGGGTGGAGGACCTGAGCCTGATCACCACCACCATGGCCCGGATCCGGCAGGACCCGCCGAAGAGCCTGCTCGGCGACGCGGTGACCGAGGTCGAGGACCGGTTGCCGGACGCCGACGTGCTGACTCTGCGCACGGCGCGGGCCCGGGTGGTCATCCGGCCGTCCGGCACCGAGCCGAAGCTCAAGGCGTACCTGGAAGTGGTCGAGCCGGTGACCGACGGTGACCTGGCCGCGGCCCGGTCGCGCGCGGTGGCCGCGATGGACAGCGGGCTGCGCCCAGAGATCTCCGCCGCCCTCGGCCTGGCCTGAACGCTGGTGGCCGGGGCCGCCAGGGCCCCGGTCCCGCGTCAGATCACCTTCGGGGCGCCCAGGGCCGCGCTGATCGCGCGGCTCAGAGTGGCCACCACCAGAGCAACGCTCGGGCGCACGATCGAGTCCTCGAGGTTCATGGTGCCGGAGAAGCCGGCGCCGCTGGCGATCTGCTCCAGCCGCTGGTGGGCCCGGGCGGCCTCCTCCGGCGGCAGCCGCAGCGCGGGCTCCATCCGGGTCGCCACGAGCAGGGTGGCCAGGGCCGCGGTCCGCTCGTCCGGCGGCGCGTCGGTGATCAGCGCCTCGGCCAGCCGCTTACGGATCTCGGCCTCGTAGGCGGGGTCGGCCGTCGGGTAGCGGTGCACGTGGATGTGACCCATCTGGGTCTCGTCCACGTCGCGGACCACACCGCGGTCGATCAGGTCCTGCAGGACCCGGTTGCGCAGGTTGTGCCGCAGCCGCTGCACCCACTGGGCCGGGGTGTGCGGCTCGTCCGCGGCGGCCTTGGCCAGCACCAGGTCCGCGATCGGGTCACCGATCGGTGTCGGGTCGTTGACGACCAGGTTCCCGTTCACGTAGGCGATCCGGCCGGCCAGCGCGAGGTCCACCAGCACGGCCGCGGACATCCCGAGGTCGAGCCCGATGCGGGAACCGGTCGCCTTGCCGGTCTGGTCGTCGTACGCGAGGAGGAGGAGTTCCTCAGCGAGCGCGATGGAGGTCATGGCAAAACGATAGTGGCCTCAGTCACGCCGCCTCCACCGCCACTCCCTTTCCTCCGGCGGCGAGCAACCAGTCGACCAGCCGTTCGGCCGCGCGGCCGTCGCCGGTGGTCGCGTGGCTCTCGGCGAACGCCTTGGCGGCCCCCGCGTGTTCGGCGGCGAGCGTGTCGATGGCCCGCACCGCCGCCACCACCTCGGCGGAGGTCCGTAGCAGCGGTCCCGGGGCGACGGTGGCCAGGTCGACGTTCAGTCCCGGGGAGGCCGCGAACTCGGTCAGGTCCGGAACGTAGAGCAGGGTCGGCCGGCCGGTGACCGCGAAGTCGGCCAGCAGCGCCGAGTAGTCGGTGATCAGCGCGTCGGCGGCAGCCAGCAGCTCGGCCACCCGTGGATGTCCGGAGACGTCGAGCACCCCCGGCACCAGGCCGAGCACGTCGTCGCCGAGGGCCGGATGCCGGCGGACCAGCAGCACGTGGCCGGCGGGCAGGGCCGCCACGACAGCGGGCAGGTCCAGCAGCTTGCCGGGATCGCTCCAGCCGCGTTTGCGCAGGTCCATCGGGCGCCGGGTGGGGGCGTACAGGACCAGGCGGGTGCCGGCGGGCAGGCCCAGGCGGTCGAGGACCCCGGCCCGGGCCGCGTCGGCGTCCAGGGTGGTGAGCAGGTCGTCGCCCGGGCGCCCGTACTCCAGCACCGGGCCGTCGAAGCGCAGCTCCCGGCGCAGCAGCGGAGTGGCCGAGGGGCCCGGGGAGGCGAGGGCGGTCCAGCTCGCCGCGTCGGAGTCGAGCTGCTCGATCAGTTCCCGGCCGAGCGGGTGACCGACCGCCGTGGCGCCGAAGCGGGCGACCGGCCAGCCCCCGGCCAGCCGGAGCACCACCTGACCCTCGCGCGGGCGGAACCAGCGCGGCAGGTCGTCGTTGGTGACGATCCAGCGGCTGGTGGTCAGGGCGGCGTACCACGCCTCGCTGCCGTGGGTGACCGGCTCGGCGCCCGGCGGCACCGGCCGGCCGCGCTCGATCGTCCAACGGGCCACCGGAGCCTGGGGCCGGCGGATCAGCTCGGCGAGCAGCGCGGCGGGATCGTCGGTGAAGCGGCGGTCCGGCGCGGCGTCGAAGAGCACGGCGTCCCGCAGGGCGGGCCGGGTGGCGAGCGGGGCGTACGCGGCCCGCAGCCGGTCCTGCTCGGCCGGGTCCGGCTCGGGTGTCTCGACGACCAGGACCGTGCGCTCCTCACCGGCCGATCGCAGCACGGTGCGTACCCCGTCCGCGACGGTCGCCGAGGCCGGCAGGCCCGCGAGGACCGCGCCGGTGAAGCCGAGGCTGGTGGTGGTCAGGTGATGCACCCCGGCGGACCGGAACGACAGGTCCCACATGCCCGCCAACAGCGGCAACGGTCCGGCCAGGCCGGGCACCGCCGCGGGGTCGACGACCACCTGCCAGCGCCCGTCCACGACCCGCAGCGGCAGGCTGAGGTCCTTGCGGCGGCCGCGCAGCCGCAGCAGCAGCTCCCCCTCGACGTCGCTGGGGCTGTCGCCGCTGAGCACCAGGGCCCCGTCGGGACGCCAGCCGGCGAACGTCACCACCGGACCGGCCGGCCGGGTACGCAGGAAGACGTGCCCGGCGGCCGAGACGGCGGTGTAGACCTCGTCGGTGCCCCGCACGGTCCGCACCGGCTCGTAGCCGTCGTCGGCCACGAGCTGGACCGGCTTGTCCCGGACCACGATGTCGACCTGGAAACGCTGGGTGTAGAGGCCGGCGGCGTGGTTGTCGTCGGTGACGTCGAGGGCGATGCCGGCCAGCGGGAGGCGCGCGGTGAAGGCGAAGCCGTCCGGGACCTGGCTCACCTCGGCCGGCACCCGGTGCGTGACGACGCCGCGGACCCGGCTCAGCTCGATCCGGACCGGGCCCGCAGGCCTGCTGCGCAGCAGGCCCCGCAGCACCAGGTCGTCGCCGTCGAGGTGGCTCGCGGTGAGCCAGCCGTCCGACTTGCTGATCCGCAGCCGCAGCCGGCCCTTGGTTTCGACCGGGGCGACCCAGACGCCGGGTGCCAGCTGCCGTCGGGGCAGCGGATCGGCCCAGCCCTCGGACATCCGCAGGCCCGCGCGGCGGACCGTGATGCCGCGGGCGGCGGCGACCGCGACCGTCCAGCTGCCGCTGCGCCACACCTTGCCGTTGCGCATGACCGCCGGATCGATGGTGACGGCGAAGCCCGCCGCCTGCTCGGCGGGATTCGCCCCCGGGTCGCGGTGGGCCCGGGCCCGCAGCGGGATCCGGCGCCGGCCGCCGTCGCTGGAGAGCCACAGCAACCGCAGCGAGCCGAATCGGCGCGGCGGGCCGCCCGGTACATAGGCGTAGCCGGTCAGCTCCAGCCGGCCGTCACGCCAGGCGAGACTGCGGACGGCCGACTCCAGCGGCCGCTGCGGTGGCACCTTCGGCTTGCGGAAGCCGCGATCGATGAGCTCGATCAGCTCGTCGAGGCGGCGGTCGCGGATCAGCTGCCAGTGCCGGCGGACCTTGCCGGGCTGCCGGTCGACCGCGCCCGGGTCGACCTCGGCGAGATAGGCGGTGGCCAGCTCCAGGAACGTCTCGCGGAACTCGGGCGAGGCCGCCGGGAGGAACTTGAGATAGCTGCTGAGCTTGTCCCAGATCGCCTGCTCCTCGTACACCCGCAGGAGCTCGTCCTGGCCGGCGTCACGGAGCAGCTCGCGGGTGAGGTTGACCGAGAAGAAGCGGTCGACGAGGTTGCGCAGGTCGTTGTTGGACTGGGTGATCGAGCGGACCGCGCCCTCGCGGACCCGCCAGAAGTAGATCGGCTCGTTGACGACCGCGACGCTGCGGGCCAGGGCGTGCGCCGGCACGGTGACCGGCACGTCCTCGAAGAGCCGGCCGACCGGGAACTCGAAGCGGTGCGCGTCGTAGAAGTCACGGCGGTACAGCTTGTTCCAGATCGTGCGGTCGCGCAGCAGCTCCGGCCGGCGGGTGACGTGCGTGTTCAGGTCGGTGGCGGCGATCGCCTCGTTGTGCGGCGCGCCCCGGTACGTCCCGCGTGAGGAGTACCGCCGTACGGCACCGCTGGCGAAGTCCGCCCCGCCGGCCAGGGCGTGCACCAGCAGCTCGTACGCGTGCGCGGCGAGCACGTCGTCGCTGTCGACGAAGGCCAGGTACTCGCCCTTCGCGGCCGGCACGGCGACGTTGCGGGCGGCGCTCAGCCCGGCGTTGGCCTGCCGGATGAGCTCGAAACGGGGATCGGTCGCCGCGAACTCCGCGGCGATGGTGGCCGACCCGTCGGTGCTGCCGTCGTCGACCATCAGCACCTGCAGGTCGCGGTACGTCTGCGCGCGCAGCGAGTCGAGGCAGTCGCGCAGGAAGGGCTCCACGTCGTAGATCGGCACGATGACGCTGACCAGCCCGGGGATCCGCTCAGACATCGGCGAACACCCGCCGGACCACACGCTCGGCGGCGTGGCCGTCCTCCAGGGCACAGAAGCGCGCCCGGAACCGGGCCCGGGCCCCGGCCGCCTCCGGGCTGTCCACCTGGCCGGTGCGGAACGCGGCCACCAGCTCGTCGAACGTGCGGGTGAACGTGCCCGGGTGCTCCTTCTCCAGGTCGAACGTGACGCCCCGCACCGCCCGGTAGATCTCCCAGTCCGGCGCGAAGATGATCAGCGGCCGGTCCAGCACGGCGTAGTCGAACATCACCGAGGAGAAGTCGGTGATCAGCGCGTCGGCCGCCAGGTAGAGCGTCTCCACCGCGGGGAACGCGGACACGTCGACGACCCGCGGGTGCAGGGGCGGGAAGCCGGCGAGACCGTAGAAGTAGTGGCCGCGCAGCAGCACCCGGGTGTCCGGCCCCAGCGCCTCGGCGAGGGCGTCGACGTCCAGCACCGGGGTGAAGGTCGCGTGCCACTCGCGGTGCGTCGGGGTGTACAGCACGACCCGCTCGCCGGGCGCGAGGCCCAGCTCGGCGCGGGCCGCCGCGACGTCACGCTCGGTGGCCAGGGCCAGCCGGTCGTTGCGCGGATAGCCGGTCTCCAGCGTCTCGCCCCGGATCGGGAACTGCCGGTCCCAGAGCAGGGTGGTGTGCCGGTTGGCGGTGATGCTGAAGTCCCACTTGGCGATGTTGCGGCGCATCCGCTCGGCGTCGAAGGTGGCCGTGGACGCCGGGAACTTCGGCTGGTCCAAGCCCATGGTCTTGAGCGGCGTGCCGTGGTGCGTCTGCACGTGGACGGCCCCGGGGCGCTTGACCACTTCCGGCGGGAAGGTGGCGTTGTTGATCAGATACTTCGCGCGGGCGATGGTGCGGTAGTACGCCCGGCTGCCGGCCACGACGTGCTCGACGCCCGCGGGCAACGGCCGGTGCCCCCGCTTGACCACCCAGACGCCCCGGACGCCGGGGGCCAGTTCCCTGGCCTTCTCGTAGATGGCGGCCGGGTTGCAGGCGTAACCGCGATACCAGTACGCGGCGTAGACGGCCAGGCTCTCGTCGATGGGGCGGCGCAGCTGCCACCTGTAGTACCAGCGCAGGGCGGGCTTCCGCAGGCGCGCCCTGGCAGTGCGCGGCACCCGGCGGGCCGAGCGCGCCAGGCCGGTCACACCGCGCAACGCCCGGTAGGCCGCGAAGGAGTCGGCGGCGAGCAGCTTGAGCCGCAGCCCGGCGGCGCCACCGGTCTCGTGCTTGCGCAGCAACTGGGACACCGCGGTGAACATCGCCCGGCGGGCGGCGTGCGGCACCCGCGAATCGTCCTCGACGATCGCCAGCAGCTCGGTCACCGCCCGGTCCAGCGCGCGCCGGCGCAGCTCCGGCGGGGCGCCGGCGACCGGCGCGCGGCTCAGGGCGTCGTCGTACTGCGCGACCGCGTCGGCGTGCCGGGGCGAGCGGGTCGTGCGGATCGAGCGGTCGCGGTCCAGCCGGTGGATGTAACAGGCGGGTGCGAACGTCGCGGCGGTGCCGGCTTCGGTCAGGACCGCGTACGCGAACGCGACGTCCTCGTACCAGCCGGGCCGGAAACGGATGCCGGAGTCGATCAGGAACTGCCGCCGCACGATCAGCGCGCCGAGCGGAGGTGCCGGCCGGGTCAACGCCTCAAGTGACGATCTTGCCTCGGTTTTCCGCCGCGGGGTCGGCTCGGCGCCGGTGCTCGCGGACTCCGGCGTACGCCAGCCCGACACGGACCTGTTCCACCGTTCCCGCGCGGCCCCGACGACCAGTACGTCCGGCTTCTCCTCGCGCAGTCGCGCCTCCACCGCGGCCAGCGCCCCGGGCACGATCCGGTCGTCGCCGTCGACGAACCAGACGTATTCACCGGTGGCGCGCTCCAGGCCGGCGTTGCGGGCCGGGCCGGGGCCACCGGTGGTCGCGAGGTGCACCACGGTCAGCCGGGAGTCGCGGGCGGCCCGCTCGTCGAGCACCTCGCCGCCGTGGTCCGGTGACGCGTCATCGACGCCGATCACCTCGGCGTCCACCGTCTGCTGATCGAGAACCGAGGACAGCGCCTCGGCGAGATAACCCTGCACGCCCCACGTGGGAACGACGACGCTGATCATGGTCATAGAAGTGCGTAGGCCGTCCGTACGAGATCCGCCAGAGGAGAAAGCCCAGGTTAGCACCGGTGATATTCCGGAATTGTTTCCCCGATTTCGGCTGTGTGCTCCTCAGGGCTCACACTGCACTGATGGATCACACCCACAATGACACCGACGCCGGCAGCGCCCGGCCGCCGTTCGTGCACCCCTCCGCGGACGTGGAGGAGGGTGCCACGCTGGGCGCCGGCACCAAGGTCTGGCACCTCGCGCACGTGCGCTCGTCCGCCGTGGTCGGCGACGACTGCGTGATCGGCCGCAACGTCTACCTCGACGCCAACGCCGTCGTGGGCAGCCGCGTGAAGATTCAGAACAACGTCTCGGTCTACCAGGGCGTCACGATCGAGGACGAGGTCTTCGTCGGCCCGTGCGCGGTCTTCACCAACGACCTGCGGCCCCGGGCGCAGAACCCGGACTGGAAGATCACCCCGACGCTGGTCCGCCGGGGCGCCTCGATCGGCGCCAACGCGACGCTGATCTGCGGCATCGAGGTCGGCGAGTACGCGATGATCGCGGCCGGCTCGGTGGTGACCAAGGACGTCCAGCCCTACCAGCTGGTGGCCGGCAACCCGGCCCGGCCCAAGGGCTGGGTGGACGAGACCGGGGAGATCGTCAGCCGCGAGATCGAGCGGGGCTGACGAGGCCGGAGCTTCCCGGGGCGGCCGCGGCCGCCCCGGGAGTGGGCTCATCTAACGAACTTGCATGGGTTTTCCGCCGCGGGTGGGCTCAGCCGCCGATGACGATCCGGCGGATGCCCTCGAGGCGCTCCGGGTCGGTGGTGCGGCGACCGTCGACGATCACCTTGACGCCGGGCAGGTCCGCAGCGGTGAGGGTGCGGTACTCGGCGTGGTCGGCCTGCACGACCGCCGCGCCCAGCTCCTCGCCGTTCCACGGCGGCAGGCCCAGCGCGGTCAGCTCGGCGGTGGAGTACATCGGGTCCGACACGTACGGCTTCGCGCCCCGGCGGCGCAGCTCCTCCACGGCCGGGAAGACGCCGGAGAACGCCGTCTCCTTGACCCCGCCCCGGTAGGCGGCCCCGAGCACCAGCACGCCGAGCCCGTTCAGGTCGCCGACCGCGGCGGCGAGCAGGTCGACCGCGTACGCCGGCATCGCCGCGTTGGCCTCACGGGCCGAGCGGACCACCGTGGCCGACGGGTCGTTCCACAGGTAGAGCCGCGGGTAGACCGGGATGCAGTGCCCGCCGACCGCGATCCCCGGCCGGTGGATGTGGCTGTACGGCTGGGTGTTGCAGGCGTCGATGACCAGGTTGACGTCGACGTCGATGGTGTCGGCGTACCGGGCGAACTGGTTGGCCAGCCCGATGTTGACGTCGCGGTAGGTGGTCTCGGCCAGCTTGGCCAGCTCGGCGGCCTCGGCCGAGCCCAGGTCCCAGACGCCGTTCGGGCGGTTCAGGTCGGGGCGGTCGTCGAAGTCGAGCACGGCCTCGTAGAACTCGACACCGCGCTGCGCCGACCCGGCGTCCACGCCGCCGACCAGCTTCGGGTACTTGCGCAGGTCGGCGAAGACCCGGCCGGTGAGCACCCGCTCGGGGCTGAAGACCAGGTGGAAGTCGCGCCCGGCGACCAGCCCGGAGCCCTCCTCGAGCAGCGGCGCCCACCGGGTGCGGGTGGTGCCGACCGGCAGCGTGGTCTCGTAGCTGACCAGGGTGCCCGGGCGCAGGCCGCGGGCGATGTCGCGGGTGGCGGACTCCATCCAGCCGAAGTCCGGGACGCCCTCACCGTCGACGAACAGCGGCACCACGACGACGACGGCCTCGGCCTCGGCGACCGCGGCCGCGGTGTCGGTGGTGGCCGTCAGCAGACCGGCGTTGACCGCCTGCTTGAGCTTGACGTCGAGGTCGGCCTCGCCCGGGAACGGCACCAGGCCGTCGTTGACGGTACGCACCGTCGGCTCGGAGACGTCCGCCCCGATCACGGTGTGTCCCTTGGACGCGAACTGGACGGCGAGCGGCAGCCCGATCTTGCCCAGGGCGACGACACAGATCTTCATGCTGGGGGACTTCCTCCTTGGCAGCGACTGGTGCGTAGGCTCCGTGGAGGATACGCGCCAGAATTATCGAAGGCGCTGAGCCCTCACCGGTCTTGTCGACCAGACACGGTACCCTTCCCCCCGTCACGCGCCGTAGCGTTCAGCAGGAGGACTACCTATGCCCGCCAATCAGGCCCGGGCCACGCGGGGCCGCGTCGTCATGCTCGTCGACAACGACGTGCGGGGCGATTCCCGGGTGCAGAAGGAGGCGCGGTCGATGGCCGCGGCCGGCTGGGAGGTCTTCCTGCTCGGCGAGCGCCGCGATTCGCCGCTCGAGACCTGGATGATCGGTGACGCCGAGGTCCGCCTGGTGCCGATGAACGACGCGCTGAACTCGACGCCCGCGCTCTGGCGCCGCAGCCTGCTCCGGCCGCTGGCCTACCCGATCGGCCGCGAGTCGGGGTACCGCCTGGAGCTCATCAAAGCCCGGCACGCCGAGCTCACCACCCGCTTCGCCCTGCTGAACGCGAAGCGGCGCGAGGGCGGTTCGGCAGCCGCGCACGCTGCGGGCAAGGCCGCACTGCTTCCGGTACGGGTCACCCACAAGGCACTCAGCCTGTGGACGCGGTTCCGGGCCGGTGAGACGCGCCGGATGCGCCAGTTCCGCCGGGACGGCACCAAGGTGCTCAACCGCGCACAGGTCAAGTTCTGGCAGACCGCGATGGGCGACCGGGCCTGGCGCCGGCTCGACCCGTCGCTGTGGCAGTGGGAGCTGGCTTTCCGTAAGTCGATCGACAAGCTCCAGCCGGACATCATCCACGCCAACGACTTCCGGATGCTCGGCGTCGGCGCGCGCGCCAAGATCCGGGCCCGGGCCAAGGGCCGCAACACCAAGCTGGTCTGGGACGCCCACGAGTACGCCCCCGGCCTGGTGCCGAAGTACCACCACCGCTGGCTGCCCGCGATCACCGCGCACGAGGCCGAGTTCGCCCCGTACGCGGACGCCGTGGTGACCGTCTCACCGTCGCTGGCCGACCTGCTCCAGCAGGAGCACGGACTGGCCACCCGGCCCGATGTCGTGATGAACGCACCGGTGCAGGCACCCGCGGCGGACGAGAGCGCGGCGGCGGTGCCCGACCTGCGGACCGACTGCGGCATCGGCCCGGACGTGCCCCTGCTCGCCTACGTCGGTGGCATCACCCCGGTGCGCGGCGTCGACATCATCATCGACGCGCTGCCCCTGCTGCCCGAGGTCCACGTGGCGCTGGTCTCGGTGCACCCCAACGGCAAGAACCCGCTGGTCGACAAGCTGGTGGAGCGGGCCGTGGCGGCGGGCGTGGCCGACCGGGTGCACGCGCTGCCGTACGTCCCGCACTGGCAGGTGTCCGACTACCTGCGGCCCGCGGACGCGGCGGTCAGCCCCCTGCACCACCTGCCCAACCACGAGATCGCGTTGAGCAACAAGTTCTTCGAGTACTCCCACGCCCGGCTGCCGCTGATCACCAGCGACATCCGGACGATGGCCGAGATGGTGCGCTCCACCGGTCAGGGTGAGGTCTTCAAGGCGGAGGACCTCGACGACTTCGTCCGCGTGGTCCGCCTGGTGCTGGCCGACCCGGACAAGTACCGCGCCGCCTACGACAAGGACGACCTGCTGCTGAGCTGGACCTGGGAGGCCCAGGCGGCCGTGCTGGACCGGGTCTACACCGAGCTCATGCCGGCCACCGCCGCGGTCACCGAGCCGGTCGTGGAGGCAGCCGAGGCGGCCACCACGACCGAGTCGCTGCCGCAGGCCGCCCGATGACCGTGGCGCCGGGCGACCGGCACGTCACTGTCGTCTCGCCCTGGTATCCGACGCAGATGTGGCCGTTCCGTGGTGCCTTCGTGCAGACCATGGTGGAGGCCACCGCGCACGGCTGCGACTCGATGACGGTCATGCACTGCGACCGGTGGTCGGCCCGGGTGAGCGACGCCGAGGACCGGGCGATCAACCAGGCGCACCTGGCGCTGCTGCCGCGGACCAAGCGGTCCTCGCCGACCGTCGGGGGCGCGACGCTGGAGTATCTGCCGGTGCCGATGCCGGTCGGCGGTGACTTCGCGTTCGTCGCGAACCGCCACGCGGCCACCCTGCGTGCCGTCTTCGCCGGGACGCCCATCGACGCGGCCGTGGTCCACGTGCACGAGGCGCTGCCCAGCGGCTGGGCGGTGCTCGAGCACCTGCGGCCGGAGACCAGGCTGTTCGTCACCGAGCACGCCAGCTTCCTGGAGCAGCTCCTCGACGAGCCGGAAGCCCGCGAGATGTACGACAAGGTGCTGGACCGTTGCGAGCACCTGTTCGTGGTCGGCGACGGCACCCGGGACGTGCTGCTCAAGGCCCTGCCCCGGCATGCCGGCAAGGTCAGCCTGGTGGCCAACCCGATCTCCTTCACCGAGCCCCGGCCCGAGCCGGTGACCGAGCTGCGCCGCTGGCTCTTCGTCGGCGGGCTGATCCCCCGCAAGGGCGTCACCTGGCTGCTGGAGGCGTTCGCGAAGTGCCACGCCGAGGATCCGTCGCTGACCCTGACCATCGTCGGCGACGGTGAGCTGGGCACTCAGCTGCACGAGCGCACCGCGGAGCTCGGCCTGGAGACCGCGGTCACCTTCATGGGGTCGGTCGGCCCCGAGGTCGCGTTGCAGCTGATGCGCGAGCACGACCTGCTGGTGCACAACAGCCGCTGGGAGAGCTTCGGCGTGACGGTGGTCGAGGCGGTGGCCGCCGGGATGCCGGTGCTGGTCACCCGGTGCGGCGGCCCGGAGGAGACGCTCGCCGGGATCGAGGATGCGGCCGGCGAGCTGGTCGCCGTCGAGGAGGACGACGCCGCGCTGGTCGAGGGTTACCGGCGGCTGCGCGACCGGTTCCCGGACGGCCTCGATCTTCCCAAGGCCCAGCAGGTCCTCGACGAACGCTACGGCTATCCCGCCGTGGCCAAGATGCATCACCGGGTGTGGTTCGAGTGAATGTCCTTTTCCTGGCGCTGGGCGCCGGCCGCCGGCGCGCGGTCACCGAGGAATCCGCCAAGGTGGTCGCGGACGGCGGTACGGCCACCGTGCTGGTCGCGGCGGCCAAGCAGTGGAAGCCCGGCGACTTCGCCCCCGGCGTGACGGTGATCGACTCCTCGGTCCTGCACCGCGACCAGCTGCCCTGGCGGATCGAGCGCCTGGTGGTCTACCGCGGTCCCCGGTTCGTGCTGAAGCGGGCGCTCGGCCGGCGGGGCAAAGCGGCGGTCCGCGCGTACGAGAAGAAGGTCGCCGACCGGTTCCACCGGCGCGTGTTCCTGCCGGTCCAGAAGAAACTGGGCGGGCCCTCCCGGAGCCGGCTGATCGCCCAGCACATCAAGCGCAGCGCCCGCCCGTACGAGTGGATCGTGATCACCGACTCGAGATCCATGCCGGAGGCGGCGGAGGCGCTGGACACCCTCGGCGCGGGCACCCGTATCGGCCTGGTCTGGAGCGCCGACCACATCTCCTGAGCAAGATCGGGATATTCGGCGATGATCGTCCCGCGGTGCCGACCGCGGACGACACAGAGGTACTAGTCTGCCGAGGATCACTTCACCGTTCCCACTGCGAAAGTGGATCATGCTATGACGCTGCGGCTCACCGACGCGGAAGTCTCCAAGTTCTGGAACGACCGTCATCAACGGGAGAGCGACCTGAAGTCGGGTGGCCACGTCTCGTACGACGAGGCCACCAACACCATGTTCTACCTGCGACGGCTGAGCATGCTGATGGACCGCATCGGGCTGCAGAGCAACCCGGTGGCACCGCTCTACCTGCTCGACGCGGGCTGCGGCAAGGGCTACTTCAGCCGGGAGCTCGCCAAGTTCGGCCACCAGGTCGACGGCATCGACCGCAGCGAGGCAGCGATCGCGCAGTGCCGGGAGCAGGGTGGCGGCCCCCGTTACCACCAGACCGGGCTGGCCGACTGGCGGACGCCGTGGCTCTACGACGCCGTCTTCACCGTCGACGTGCTCTTCCACATCATGGACGACGTGGAGTGGGAGCGCGCGACCCGCAATCTGGCCTCGCTGGTGCGGCTCGGCGGCAAGCTCATCATCGGCGACTGGGGCCAGGACAACGACCACGTCTTCGGCAGCTACCAGATCTGCCGGGGCCGGGACACGTACCTGCCGTTGCTCGATGCCTGCGGTATGCGTTTCGACAGCTGGGAGCCGTACCGCTTCCGGCGGAGCCCCATCGGGTTCTACACCTTCACCCGCATCGGCTGAGGAGCGGCGGACACCATGCTCGTACGAGAACTGCTACCACTTTTCGAAGACGTCACCACCATCCTCGAGGTGAGTGAGAGCGGGAAGGCCCTCCAGGAGCAGCTGCGCGCTCCCGAGGAGGCGGCCTACCGGCCCTACGTGCCCGGCGAGAAGATGGACTCCGGCACGGTGGTCGTCGCCTTCCTGGGGCCCAACCCCGCGACCCACATCGACGCGGCGACGGTCGCGCCGGCGCTGCAGGAGCTGCCCCTCGGCGGCCGGGCGCTGCTGCTGCTCGGCTGGCCGGTGGCGGACCTGCCGTACCACGGGGTGCTGGACGAGCTGATCAACGCCGGCTGCCAGGTGCTGCAGGTGATCCCGCTCGACAACGCGGTGGGGCACCGGGCGCACTGTGCCGTGCTGGCCGCGCGGGTCGACCGGCTGGCACCGCTGCGTCCGTACCTGGCGGACGAGCCGGTCGTGGTCGACGGCGACGCGCCCGATCTGCGCGCGCTGCTCCGGTTGACCGGCGAGAAGGTCTTCAGCGATCTGCTCGACCGCCCCCTGCGCCGCAAGCTGGCCGAGGCCGAGGACCGGGTGAGCGAGCAGGACGAGCACATCAAGCAGCTGGAGAAGGACCTGGCCGCCCGGGACGCGACGATCGCCAAGGCGGAGACCCGGCTGGCGCGGGCGCGCAACGACATCGCCAAGCTGCAGGCCTCCACGACCTTCCGGGTCGGCACCACGATCGTGCAGGGCGCCCGCCGCCCCGGCAAGGCCATCGTCAGCGTGCCGGTCGGGCTGGTCCGCATCTGGCGCAAGCGCGGCGTGACCGGCGGGACCACCGATCGGCCGGCCTGACGCACCGCTCCCCCCGACCCCTGAAGTTCACGGAGAAATAACGCGATGAAGGTAATGAGCATTGTCGGTGCCCGGCCTCAGCTGGTGAAGCTGGCCCCCATCGCACACGCTTTCGCCGGCACCGGTCACCAGCACGTGATCGTCCACACCGGACAGCACTACGACGTCAACCTCTCCGACGTCTTCTTCACCGGCCTGGGCATCCCGGACCCGGACGTCCACCTGGGGGTGGGCTCGGGCAGCCACGGCGTGCAGACCGGCGCCGTCCTGGGCGCGATGGACCCGGTGCTGGAGCGGGAGCAGCCGGACTGGGTGCTGGTCTACGGCGACACCAACTCCACGCTGGCCGGCGCGGTGGCCGCGGTCAAGATGCACATCCCGGTGGCCCACCTCGAGGCCGGCCTGCGGTCGTTCAACCGCCGGATGCCCGAGGAGCACAACCGCGTGCTCACCGACCACGCGGCCGACCTGCTGCTGGCCCCGACCGAGGAAGCCGTGCGGCACCTGCGGGCCGAGGGCCTGGGCGACCGCACCGAGCTGGTCGGCGACGTCATGGTCGACGTGTGCCTGCGGGTCCGCGACGACGTGCTGGCCGGTCGCCACTCCGCCCCGGCGCTGCCCGAGGGCATCGACCCGGAGAAGCCGTACCTGCTGGCCACCCTGCACCGCGCGGAGAACACCGACGACCCGAAGCGGCTGGCCCTGCTCGTGGACGCCCTCGCCGACCTGCCCGTCCCGGTCGCGCTGCTGGCCCACCCGCGGCTCGTGGCGCGGGCCGAGTCCCAGGGCCTGAAGCTGCAGCGTGGCGCTGTGCACGTCGGGGAGCCGCTGCCGTACGCCTCGATGGTGGCCGGCGTGCTCGGCTCGTCCGGCGTGGTCACCGACTCGGGTGGCCTGCAGAAGGAGGCCTTCCTGCTGGGCCGCCCGTGCACGACGCTGCGGACCGAGACGGAGTGGGTCGAGACGCTGGTGGACGGCTGGAACCACCTGGTCACCGACCCGGCCGAGCTCGGCGACGACTGGGCCAAGCTGGCCACCCGGCCCGCACCGCAGTTCGAGCGCGGCACCCCGTACGGCGACGGCGCGGCCGCGAAGCGGGTCGTCGAGGTCCTCGCCGAGCGTTTCGCCGCCCGCTGACGAAGAAGGGGCCCCCGCTCGGGGGCCCCTTCCACTATGACTACCTCTAACTGACGTACGGCTTGCGATCCAGCGCCGTCGTCGCGCGTACCCCTGGATAGCGGCGTGCCAGCCGCCAGGCCAGCGGGATGGCCGGCTGGTCGGCCGCCACGATGCGGTCGGCGCCGGCCAGGTCCAGCTCCGCGGCGCGACCCTGGGCCCGGCGGGACAGGATCACCGGGCGCGCGGCCTTGAACACCGGCCAGAACATCTTGCGGTGGATGCCCTTGGACATCCGCGACTGGAGGCGCCGGCTCAGCGCCAGGCCCGCGTCCACCTTCTTCAGCGCCGGCCGGCCGACGGTCAACGACCGCGCCTTGCCGAACGCCTTGGCCGGGACGCTGAACAGCAGGCCGTGCTCGATCCGCCGGATCGGGAGCTCGCTCGCCTCGACGTCGAACACGTAGTGCACCCGGATCCGGGGGTCCAGCTCGACGTCCTGCGTGCTCTTGCTCTCCGGCAGGAGCAGGTCGACGTCGACGCCGGCCTCGGCCAGGTCCCGCACGTAGGACCGCACCCGCCAGGCGGGCTTGTAACTCATGGCGATGACGACGACGCGTGGCTTGGTCGCCGGTCCGGCTGGTGTGCTCACGACGACAGCTCCCGGACGGTCGACGAGCGGATGAGGGAACGCAGACGCTCCTCCAGCGGTGCCAGCAGAGTGTCCCGCTGGAAGGTGGCTGCATGGCGGCGAGCGGCCTCGCGCAGCTGCGGATCGGCCCGGCGGGCCGCTTCACCGGCCTCGACGATGGACTGTGCCAGCTTCTCCGGATCGAGGCTGTCGGCGTGGAACCACAACGGGTAACCCTCGAGAACCTCACGCGCCGCGATGTCCGGCGCGTGCACCGACACGATCGGGCGGCCACTGGCCATGTACTCGAAGATCTTGCCCGAGGTGACGTAACGGCCGCCGGCCGCCAGGAACACCAGGACGTCGCTGTCGGCGTAGACCGACGAGACCTCGGTCTTGGGCACCGGCCCCCGCAGCCGCAGACCGGCATCGGTCTCCGGATCGACCTGCCCGGCCGCGTTCAGGCCCAGCCGCGGCAGCAGAGGCGCGTGGCTGAGCTTGAAGAAGCCGAGGTGCCCGAAGATGTTGAGCTCCGCGCCGGCCAGCAGCGGGTGCTCCCGGGCGATCCGGAAAGCCTCCGCCATCTCCTCGATCGGCTGGTGGGTCGTGAGCGTGCCGAGATAGCTGTAGTTGAGCGGCTGCTGCGGCTCGATCGGCTCCACCGGATCCGCCGACACTTCCAGCAGGTCCGGGTCCCAGCCGTTGGGCACGACCATCATCCGGTCCGCCGCCTCGGGATACCGCTCGGCGTGCCAGTCGCGCAGCGCGTTGTTGACGAACACGACCGACGCCGCCTTGCCGATGACCCGGCGTTCCCACTTCCAGGTCGGATGCTCCGGCGGGAAGGCCGGCTGGTCCTTGAACAGGTCGAGGGTCCAGGAGTCGCGGTAGTCGATCACGTACGGGATGCGGGCCAGCTTGCCGATCGCCCAGGCGGCGGCGAAGGCGGCGAACGGGTTACCGGTGGCCACCACCGCGTCGAACTTCTCGCTGCGGTGCAGCTTGAGCGCCTTGGCGACCGAGGAACGGGCCCAGGAGACGTACTGCTCGGGGAACTGCTTGGCCTCGCGCCACTCGAAGAAGCGCCGGGCCGTCGTCGGCATCATGCCGCGGAACCAGCTCATGTTCTGCAGCTCGTGCTCCCACCGGAAGGTGTCGAGCTCGGGCCGGATCACGGTGACCCGCGGGTCCACGGTGTCGAGCAGCTTCTCGTCGGTCGAGCCGATGACGTCGTACAGGAAGTCCAGCGGCGCGGCGAAAACGGTGACGTCCCAGCCGTCGCGCGCGAAGTGGTTCGCCGTCGCCCGGGCCCGGTAGACACCACTCGCCCGGGAAGGAGGGAAGTAGAAGGCCAGATACAGCAGGCGAGGCCTCCGTGGGCTGGCGGTCATACGTTGCACTCCTGGTCCACAGCTTCCTCTCGATAACGGGCTGGTCATCGGTCGCCACAGCGACCGTACAGGGCATCGCCGTACCCGGGCCCGGCGGGCAGTCGGCCCGCGAGCACCGGACTCAGTCGGTCCGCCCCCGGCGTAGCTTGCGCAGCACCCGGCCGGCGATCCGGCGCGGAGTGACCGGCTGGACGACGACCCCGATCCGCCCGACGCCGTCGAGGGTCGCACTGATCAGGTAGAACTTGGCCCCCCGCCGGTGCACCCGGCGCTGGGCGGCGCTGACGTCGGTGGCGGTCACGTCGTAGCTGCAGCTCTCGCCGCCGCTGGAACCGGCGAACCGCAGGCGCCCGGCGCGCTTGACGACCTTGCCGTCCACCAGCACGTCGAGCGGCAGCATCGCCTTGACGGTGACGCCGCCCTTGCCGTCGCTCTCCGCCACCGGCTCGGCCTGACGACGGCCCAGAGCGACCCGGACCGCGGAGACGTCGCCGCCGTCCAGGTCGGTCAGGGCGCTGTGCCACTCGACCACGAGCGCGGGCCGGCCGGCCGCCGTGCGTCCCCAGCGGACGTGCGCCGGCCCGTCCTGATGGGCCTTGCTGCGCAACTGATGGGTGGCGTCGAACCAGTCGTCGGGGAAACCGCGGGCCGAGTCACGGAAGCCGGGAAAGCCGATGTAGTAACGGTCCTCGCTGGCGATGATCGGGGCGAGCCCGTGCCGGGCGTAGTGCTGCGAGACCGCGATCAGGTCGTCGAGGGTGCCGAACTGCGCGACGCTCAACGGCACGCGGCGCTCGACGTCCAGACTGGCCCGGATCTCGTCGGTCAGGTACGCCTCCGCGAGCTTGCGGACACCCTCCTGCACCCGGCACTGCTCCTCGCGGTCGGCGTCGAGGAACCGTTTGCCGAGCAGCTTGGCCAGCTCCCAGGTGAAGTGCCGGCGCAGCACCTTCATCCGGGCCACCGGATCGGTGATCACGTCGGCGGCGGTGTCCATGATGATCGCGGTGTCGCGGATGAAGCCGGACAGCGAGGTGCGGTAGGTGATGTTGCTGGAGTCCTCGCGGCGGGCCGCGTAGTAGAACTCGTAGTCCGAGCGGACCGCGATCCGCCGGGCCGCCACCACCGCCCGGATGGTGAACGGCTGATCGCTGCCCGAACGCAGGTCCTCCGGGTAGCGGATCCCGTGCTCCTCGAGCATCGAGCGCCGGAACAGCTTGGTGTTGGACAGCGCCCACGGCAGCGCGGAGTCGACCAGGCTGATGTCGTCGCGGTTGCCCGGCTGGTAGACGGCCTGGTTGACCACCCGGCCACCGGTGCCGACCAGCCGGCCCAGGACGATGTCCGCGTCGAGCTCGTCGGCGGTGGCCACCAGACGGGCCAGGGCCTCCGCGCCGAGGGTGTCGTCCGCGCCCAGGAAGTAGACGTAGCGGCCGGTGGCGATCTCCAGGCCCCGGTTGCTCGGAGCGGCCGGACCACCGGAGTTGGCCTGGTGCAGGACCTTCACGGTGCCGGGATAGCGCGCGGCCCAGCGGTCCAGCTCGGCCCCGCCGGCGTCGGTGGAGCCGTCGTCGACCGCCACCAGCTCCAGCCGGTCCACGCCGATGGTCTGGGTGAGCACCGATTCCAGGCAGCCGGTGAGGTACGGCATGGTGTTGTACACCGCGATGATGACCGTCACGTCCGGCACCGGGCGGTCCCGCGGAACCTCCTGGCTCGCCCGGTCCGCCCCCCGCGAACGACCGTCGATGTCCAACTGTTTTCCACCTTGTCTCGAGCTCGTCACAGAAGGCGTCGGACGGCGTATTTTACGGTACGGCCGCCGCGCCGGAAGTCACCTTCTGCCGGCCTGCCCAAGACCCTTGCGACCGGTCCGGCCGGGGGCGTGACATCGCGCACCCGGCCGACGGTGATCCTCAGTGGTCAGCCGGCCTGCGGAGCAGGCACGTGCACCGTGTCGCCGGACTTGGCCGACTGCAGGACGGCGGCGGCCACCTCGACCGTACGCATGCCCTGGCGCAGAGTGACGATGTCGCTCTCCTTGCCCTCGACCGCGTCGCGGAACCGCTCGTGCTCGACGAGCAGCGGCTCCCGCTTCGGGATCGCGAACCGGACCATGTCGCCTTCGGACACCCCGCGGAACGCGCGCAGCGCCTCCCACTCGGTGCCGATCGCGCCGTTGGCGAAGAAAGTCAGGTCGGCGGTCAGCGTGTCGGCGATGAAGCAGCCCTTCGCGCCGGTGATCACGGTGGACCGTTCCTTCATCGGGCTCAGCCAGTTGACCAGGTGGTTGGCCATCAGACCGTCCTGCATCGAGGCGACCACGGAGACCATGTCCTCGTGCGGGCGGCCGCTGCGCGAGACGGTGCGCGCGGCGACGTCCTGGTAGCCGCGGCCGGTCACCCAGGCGGTCAGGTCGATGTCGTGGGTGGCGAGGTCCATGACCACGCCGACGTCGGCGATCCGGCCCGGGAACGGGCCCTGGCGGCGGGTGACGACCTGGTACATGTCGCCGAGCTCGCCGGCCTCCAGGCGCGTCCGCAGGCTCTGCAGCGCCGGGTTGTAGCGCTCGATGTGGCCGACCGCACCGACCAGGCCGCGGCTCTCGAACGCCTCGACCAGCCTGTTCGACGCCTCCACCGAGGGCGCCAGCGGCTTCTCGATCAGGGCGCAGATGCCGGCCTCGGCCAGCCGCAGCCCGATCTCCTCGTGCAGCCCGGTCGGGCAGGCCACCACCGCGTAGTCCAGCCGCAGGGCGATGAACTGCTCGATGTCGGTGACCACCGGCACGCCGCCCGGCGCGACGGCGCCCGGCGCCGGGTCCAGCACGCCGACCAGCTCGACGCCGTCCAGCAGGTTGAGCACACGGGCGTGGTTACGGCCCATCGCGCCCAGGCCGATCAGACCGGCCCGCAGTCCGTTGCCCGCGCTCATGCCCGCACCGCCACGGTGTTGACCGCGTCGGCGATCCGGTCGAGCTCCTCGGTGGTCAGCCCCGGGAAGATCGGCAGGGACACGACCTCCTCGGCGGCCCGGTCGGTCTCCGGCAGCTTCCAGGGGCCCGGCTGCCCGTCCTCACCCAGGTACGGCTTGAGCTTGTGGATCGGGGTCGGGTAGTAGACCGCGTTGCCGATGCCGAGGTCCTTGAGACCGGCCTGGAACGCGTCCCGGTCCCCGGTGAACCGGACCGTGTACTGGTGGTAGACGTGCTTCGCGCCCTCGGCGACCGGCGGGGTGACCACACCGGTCAGCCGCTCGTCCAGGTAGGCGGCGTTCGCGCGGCGCTTGTCGGTCCAGCCGGCGAGCTGGGTCAGCTGCACCCGGCCGATGGCGGCGGCGACGTCGGTCATCCGCATGTTGGCGCCGACGATCTCGTTCTGGTAGCGCGCCTCCATGCCCTGGTTGCGCAGCAGCCGCAGCTTGCGCGCGAGCTCGGCGTCGGCGGTGGTGATCATGCCGCCTTCGAGCGAGTGCATGTTCTTGGTCGGGTAGAAGCTGAAGCAGCCGACCGCGCCGAAGGCGCCGACCGGGGTGCCGTTGAGGGCCGCGGCGTGCGCCTGGGCGGCGTCCTCGACCACGGCCAGGCCGTGCGCCTCGGCGATGGGCATGAGGCGGTCCATCGCGGCCGGGTGGCCGTACAGGTGGACCGGCATGATCGCGACGGTGCGCGGGGTGATCGCCGCGGCGACCGCGTCGGGGTCGACGCAGAAGCTGCCCGGCTCGATGTCGACGAACACCGGGGTGGCGCCGACCAGCCGGACGGCGTTGGCGCTGGCGGCGAACGAGAACGACGGGACGATGACCTCGTCACCGGGGCCGTAGCCGAGGGCCATCAGTGAGAGCTGCAGAGCCGATGTACCGGAGTTCACGGCGACGCAGTGCCGACCGGCGACCAGCTCGCCGAACTCGCGCTCGAAAGCCGCGACCTCGGGGCCCTGCACGACCATGCCGCTGCGCAGGACGCGGACGGCGGCATCGATCTCGGCCTCGCCGATCACGGGGCGAGCGGGTGGGATGGCGGCCTGGTTTGCCGACATGGAGGGTCCTCCTGGGTACGCACAGCTACAGATGCGGGAAGCCTCTAGTCACTGACTGTGACGCTAGCGTGACAGGGCCGTCTGCCGCATGAGTCCGCGGCGGTGGCCACAGTACATCATGCCTTCCGCCGGGCTCATTACTCTGCGCAGACGCAGGGATGAACGCGAGGCAGACGAGATGCTTCGACAGGGATAACTTCGGCCCGAACCGATCACCCTGTGTAAGCAGCCTCAGAACCGGGGCATGCCGCCGAACTGCCGGTCACCCGCGTCACCGAGGCCCGGCACGATGTACATCTTCTCGTTGAGGCCCTCGTCGATCGAAGCGGTGACCAGCCGCAGCGGCAGGCCCGAGTCGCGCAGCCGCTCGATGCCCTCCGGCGCGGCGAGCACGCAGCAGACGATGACGTCGGTGCAGCCCCGGTCGACCAGCAGCCGGCAGCAGTGCACCAGGGAGCCGCCGGTGGCCAGCATCGGGTCGAGCACCAGCACCGGCAGGCCGGCGAGGTCACCGGGCAGCGACTCCATGTAGGCGCGCGGCTCGTAGGTGGCCTCGTCGCGGGCCAGGCCCACGAAGCCCATCGACGACTCGGGCAGCAGCGCCAGGGCGGCGTCGGCCATGCCCAGGCCGGCCCGCAGCACGGGCACGATCAGCGGCGGGTTGGCCAGCCGGGTGCCCTGGGTCGGCGCCACCGGGGTGCTGATCGGGAACTGCTCCACGGCGAAGGTGCGGGCGGCCTCGTACACGACCATGGTGGTCAGCTCGTGCAGGGCGGCGCGGAAGGCTCCGGAGTCGCTCTGCGCGTCACGCATGACGGTGAGGCGGGACTGGGCCAACGGATGATCAACGACGAGTACGTCCACGCCGATCAACCTACCGGGGTTCTCCAAGATCAACTGTCGGCGGGCCGCGTAGAATCCCTCTCATGACTGCGACAGCGACGTCGAGGCTCCCTCTCGGTTCTCCGGGCAGTGCGGCGGAGCCGCTCTCGGGCGGCACAATGTCCGGTTCCGCCTTCAACCTCCGGTCTTTCCTGCACGGGCTGCCCGGGGTGGACAAGGTCGGCGTCGAGGCGCGGGCGGCTGCCCTCGGCACCCGGTCGGTGAAGACCACCGCCAAGGCGGCGGCGATCGACCTGGCCATCCGGATGGTCGACCTGACCACCCTCGAGGGCGCGGACACCCCCGGCAAGGTCCGGGCCCTGTCGGCCAAGGCGCTGCGCCCCGACCCCGCCGACCCCACCTGCCCCAGCGTGGCCGCCCTCTGCGTCTACCCGGCCATGGTCCCGGTCGCGGCCGAGGTGCTGGCCGGCTCCGGCGTGCACCTCGCGAGCGTGGCCACGGCCTTCCCGTCCGGGCAGGCCCCGCTGGAGGTCAAGCTCGCCGACACCCGCGACGCCGTCGCCGGCGGCGCCGACGAGATCGACATGGTGATCAGCCGGGGCGCGTTCCTGTCCGGTCGCTACGACTTCGTGTACGACGAGATCGTCGCGGTCAAGGAGGCCTGCGGGTCCGCGCACCTGAAGGTGATCCTGGAGACCGGCGAGCTGGGGACGTACGACAACGTGCGCCGCGCCTCGTGGCTGGCCATGCTGGCCGGCGCCGACTTCATCAAGACCTCCACCGGCAAGGTGCCCGTCGCCGCGACGCTGCCGGTGACGCTGGTCATGCTGGAAGCGGTCCGGGACTTCCGGGCGCAGACCGGCCGCCAGGTCGGCGTGAAGCCCGCCGGCGGCATCCGCACCACCAAGGACGCCATCAAGTACCTCGTGCTGATCAACGAGACGGTCGGCGACGACTGGCTCGACCCGGACTGGTTCCGCTTCGGCGCCTCCTCGCTGCTCAACGACCTGCTGATGCAGCGGACCAAGCTCACGACCGGCCACTACGCCGGCCCGGACTACTTCACGCTGGACTGAGGGTCATGTCATTCCTTGAATACGCCCCCGCGCCGGAGTCCCGCTCCGTCGTCGACATCGCACCTTCCTACGGCTTGTTCATCGACGGCGCCTTCGTGCCCGCCTCGTCCTCCGGCGGGGTCTTCAAGACCGTGAACCCGGCCTCCGAGGAGGTCCTCGCCGAGGTCGCCTCCGCCGGCGCCGAGGACGTCGACCTGGCCGTCGCCGCCGCCCGCCGCGCCTTCGGCCCCTGGTCGGCCCTGCCCGGCGCCGAGCGCGCCAAGTACCTCTTCCGGATCGCCCGGATCATCCAGGAGCGCTCCCGCGAGCTGGCCGTGCTGGAGTCGCTGGACAACGGCAAGCCGATCCGCGAGTCCCGCGACGTCGACGTGCCGCTGGTCGCCGCGCACTTCTTCTACTACGCGGGCTGGGCCGACAAGCTCAAGTACGCGGGCTTCGGCCCGGACCCACGACCGCTGGGCGTGGCCGCGCAGGTCATCCCGTGGAACTTCCCGCTGCTGATGCTGGCCTGGAAGGTCGCGCCCGCGCTGGCCGCGGGCAACACGGTCGTGCTCAAGCCGGCCGAGACCACCCCGCTGTCCGCGCTGTTCTTCGCCGACATCTGCCAGCAGGCGGAGCTGCCGCCGGGCGTCGTGAACATCATCACCGGCGCCGGGGAGACCGGCCGGGCGCTGGTCGAGCACCCCGGCGTCGACAAGGTCGCGTTCACCGGCTCGACCGAGGTCGGCCGGCAGATCGCCCGGTCGGTCGCCGGCACCCGCAAGCGGCTGACCCTCGAACTGGGCGGCAAGGCGGCGAACATCGTCTTCGACGACGCACCCATCGACCAGGCGGTCGAGGGCATCGTCAACGGCATCTTCTTCAACCAGGGGCACGTCTGCTGCGCCGGGTCGCGGCTGCTGGTGCAGGAGTCCGCGTACGACGAGGTGCTCACCGCCCTCAAGCGCCGGATGGCCACGCTGCGGGTCGGTGACCCGCTGGACAAGAACACGGACGTCGGCGCGATCAACTCGGCGGCGCAGCTGGCCCGCATCCGGGAGCTCTCCGAGGTCGGCGCGACCGAAGGGGCCGAGCGGTGGTCACCGCCGTGCGAGCTGCCGGCCCAGGGCTTCTGGTTCGCCCCGACGATCTTCACGGGCGTCACCCAGGCGCACCGGATCGCCCGCGAGGAGATCTTCGGGCCGGTGCTGTCGGTGCTGACCTTCCGCACCCCCGACGAGGCGATCGAGAAGGCGAACAACACGCCGTACGGTCTGTCGGCCGGCATCTGGAGCGACAAGGGCTCGCTGATCCTGGCCATGGCCGACAAGCTCCGCGCCGGGGTGGTCTGGGCCAACACGTTCAACAAGTTCGACCCGACGTCGCCGTTCGGCGGCTACAAGGAGTCCGGTTACGGCCGCGAGGGCGGCCGGCACGGCCTGGAGGCATACCTTGCCTAAGTCCCCGTCCCCCGCCAAGGCCGCCGTCGCCAAGGCCGCAGCCGTCGCCAAGGCCGCAGGCAGCGCCAAGGGCCCGACCGGCGCCAAGCGCGACCGCCAGGCCTCCCCGGCCAAGAGCGGCCGGGAAGCCGCACGCGCCCAGGGTGATCTTGTTCCCCCTCCGGCCGAGGGCAGCTCAGCTTCTTCCTCCGCCGGAGGCGATCCGGTCGGCGGCCCTGCCACCGCCGGGAGTGGCCGTGCCACTTCCGCTGCCGCGGGCGACCGAGGGGCGTCCGGCGCCGTCGTCCGGAGCGGCCGGCTCGCGGTCCGCAAGACCTACAAGCTGTACATCGGCGGGGCCTTCCCGCGCAGCGAATCAGGACGGACCTATCTCGTGGACGGCGACAACGTGGCTCTCGCCTCCCGCAAGGACGCCCGCGACGCCGTCGTGGCCGCCCGCAAGGCGCAGCCCAAGTGGGCCGGCGCCACCGCCTACAACCGCGGCCAGGTGCTCTACCGGATCGCCGAGATGGTCGAGGCCCGGCGCGACGAGTTCCTCGCCCTGGGCGTCGCGGCCGGCGAGCTGGACGCGGCCGTCGACCGCTGGGTCTGGTACGCGGGCTGGTCCGACAAGATCGCCCAGGTGCACGGCAGTGCCAACCCGGTCGCCGGCCCGTACTTCAACATCTCCGCCCCGGAGCCCACCGGCGTCGTCGGCGTGGTCGCCCCGGCCTCGTTCCTCGGGCTGATCAGCGTCATCGCGCCGGCCGTCGTCACCGGGAACACGGTGGTGGTGCTCGCCGCCGCGCCCCAGGTCGCCGTCACCCTCGCCGAGGTGCTGGCCACCTCCGACGTCCCGGGCGGGGTGGTGAACATTCTCACCGGCCACGCCGCCGAGACCGCACCCTGGCTCGCCTCGCACGACGACGTCAACGCGCTCGACCTCACCGGCGTGGCGGACCCCGCCCTCGCCACCGAGCTGGAGCGGGCCGCGGCCGGCAACCTCAAGCGGGTGGTCCGGCCACCGGCCGACACGCCCGACTTCACCGCCGACCCGGGACTGCACCCGATGACCGCACTGCTGGAGACCAAGACGGTCTGGCACCCGAAGGGTTTCTGACCTCGGTCGGCCTCCTGTCAGGAGCGCACACTAAGGTGTGTGCCCAGACTCACCCGTCCGAACAGCTCGCTTGAACCAACCCGGAGGTCACCGTGACCAGCCAGTCGCCCGAAGAGGGCTCGACGGTCAAGGAGGAGAAGGCTGTCGTGAAGGACGGGCTCTCCGGCCGTGAGCTGTGGGACGAGGTACGAATCTCGCCCGTGGAGATCGCCATGCCGGGCGGCGTGGGGCTGACGTTGCGGGCGTACCGGCTCGCCTCGGAGCTCACGCCGACCGAGATCGAGACCGACGAGGACGACCCGTTCGACGCCCGGGAGCGTGCGGCCGCGGCCCGCGCCGCCGAGGAGGACGGCGTCATCGCCGACGACGAGTTCGCCGCGCTGGTCGCCGAGGGCGACGCGGGCACGAAGTCGGAGCGCAAGCCGGACGGCACGGTCACGACCGAGGACGGCGAGGTCGTCGCCGAGCCCGACCCGGAGGACTTCGCGGACGAGCCCGAGGCCGCCGCGGAGACCGAGGAGGACGAGGAAGTCCCCATCTTCCTGAGCCACCGCGGCAAGCTGCTCACCTTCAAGACCCCCGAGTCGCTGGTCTCCTTCATTCGTTCGGGTGCACCGCACGACCTGGCCCAGCTCGACACGTGGCCGACCGTCGTGGAGCGGGTACAGTCGACCGACATCGACCCGGCGCCGGACGACCGCTACGAGCTGGACCTCGTGGTGGAGAACCTGCGCGGTGGTCACGACACGTGGGACCTGCCGCTGCTCATCGCCGCCGGCGAGGTAGCCCGGGACCTGGGCCACGGCCTGCGGCTCAAGCCCGTGATCCTGGCCCTGGCGCCTGGATCGCCGCTCGACGACCTGGACGAGTCTCTCCGGTCGGCCGAGAGTGGCGGAATGGGCGGTTTCTTCGGACGCCGCAAGCTGCGTAAAATCGGGGCGCAACAGGCGAGTCTGGGTTGGCGCTCGATTATCGGCAAGATCTCTGCCGCTGTGGACTGGCGCGACTGACCCCTCAACAGGGACCATCAGTCCTTGGCCGAATACAGCACTCCCGGGGAGGAGGACGACGCCGTGGCGCTCGTGCGCGTGTACTGCGGTCTGGCGTCGGCTGATGAGACGGTGCGGACGGCCTCGGCCGGCTCGCAACTGACCATCGCCGTGGTGGACGACACGGGAAGGCTGCTCGGCGTTCACGAGATCAGCGACGACCCGGGGGGCTATGCCCAGCTCGGCACGCTGCTCGTGGAGCGGACGAGCGGTTTCGCGGACGCCGCGGTAGCCGCCGACAGCGACGACCACATGGTCACGTCGCTGCTGACCGCAGCCGGCCGTCCCCTCGCCGTCGCCGACGACGACTCAGCCGACGACTTCGCCGAGCGGTTCGCCGACGACGACTCCCCCGAGGAGATGTCGGCATCACCGGCGGCCCGCCGCGCCGTGGGCCTGGCCCGCGCGCTGCAGGCAGGGGCCCTCACCGCGGCCACCATTCCGGCGCCGCGGGAGCTGGTGAGCTACAAGCCGGTCCTCGCTGCCCACGTCGCGATGCTCAACGGCCGGCACGCCGCTGCCACGTCGCTGCGCGAGGTGCTGCGCGAGCTGTATCCGGCGGCGCTGCGGGCGTACCCGGATCCGGCTCATCCCCTGGCCCTCGCCGTGCTGGACGCGCTGCCGGAGCCCGGCCGTCTCACCGGCCGCGGTCACGACGGTGACCAGGTCGCCGAGGACGTGGCAGCGGAGCTGACGCGGGCCGGCGCCGGCACCGACGACCAGGTCGTCGCCGCTGTCACCGCGCTCGTCGTGGCGATCAGCGAGTCCCCCCGCCGAGGCGGGATCAACAAGTCTCTGTCGTCGGCAGCCGCCGACACCGTGCGGCACGCGATCGGCGCCGTCCGATCCTGCGACTCCGCCTGCGAGGCCATGGTCGGCACCCTCGTCGCCCGGGTCAGCCCGCAGTCGCTGAGCGGCAGCCCCGGCCGCCGCCAGGCCGGATCCCGCCGGGCCGCCGAGCCCGCCTCCTCGACGCAGCGCTCCGCCGAAACCGGCACCCGCCTGCGTCCGGCCGACACCGGCACCCGCCTGCCCCGCCCGGTGGACACCGGCACCCGGATGCCCCGCCCCGCCGCCGCTGCCGACACGGGCACCCGCCTGCGTCCGGCGGAGACCGGCACCCGGCTGGGCCGCCGCAACCGTCCCGAGCCGGCCGCGGCGAGCAACGCTCCCGCGACGCCGCGCCCGATGACCAGCCCACCGGTCGCTCCCGAGCCGGTCATGCCGCCGCCGCTGGCGCCGCGTCCGGTCACGCCGCCGCCGGTCGCCCCGGCCGCGGCCGCCGGCCGGCCCAGCCGCACCCCGGACCCGGGCCCGGCCAGCCGGCCCGTCTCGGTCCCGCCGCCCCCGCCGGGCATGACCCCGATCGTGCCGGGCTCCCGCCCGTCCTCGGTGCCGCCCGCCGACAGCGGCCAGCCGTTCCGCCCGACCCTGACCAACGCGGCGATGAGCAGCGCCCGCGCCGAACGCCAGCGCACGGTGATCCCGCCCCGGGCGAACACCCGCAACGGGCAGCCGGCCGCGAACGGTGCGACGGACTACTCGCTGCCGATGCCGGCCCAGCGCTCGACGCAGGAGACCCCCGAGCCGGGCTCCCGCGCGAACTGGCCGCTCATGAACAACGACGAGCCGACGGCAACGCCCTCGCCGGCCGCGGTGAGCAGCCCGCCGGCGGACGGCCGGGTCCGCCCGCCGTGGCAGGACATGCCGCAGGAACCGCCGTCCCTGCGCCTGGTGGAGTCGGTGCTCAACGGCCTGACGAACACCCCGGCCGACGTGACGGCGATCACCGAGCCGCCACCGCTGCGCCTGGTCGACGACCGGGGCGGCCGCAACGGCCGAGCGGCAGCCCGCCGTACGACCCTGACGGCCCTGGACCGCAGCACCTCACCCCCGGTCCCGGCCGAGGGCGACGGCGACCTGCTGATCTTCGCGGCGGCCCGCTCGGCCTGGTTCACCGGCCACGACGAGGAAGCCTCGACGAACCTGGACTGGACGAACCCGTCCGACACGGGCTGGCGAGCGGCCGAAAAGGCAGCGACCCCGTCGGTGGCGGCGGAGACGTCGGCCGGCCTGCCCAAGCGCGTCCCCCAGGCCAACCTGGTCCCGGGCTCCCCGCTGCGCGAAGAGCGCCCCCTGCGCATCGTCCGCGACGCGGCGAGCATCGCGGCGCACACCACGGGCTACTTCCGGGGCTGGCGCCGAGGTCAGGAGATCGGCGGCTACGCGATCGGCGGCCGCCCGGGCCGCGAAGCCGCAGGTGGCTGGGACTTCAGCCGCGAGGGCGGGGCTCAGCAGGAGGACTACCGCAACGCCGGGTACCGCAGCAGCTGACCTTCACGAGCACCGGAACGGCCATGCCCTGTTACGGGGTGTGGCCGTTTCCCATATCACGCGGGGATGGGGGGGTGCTCCGTCGACGTTGCGAAGCCGGTCGCGGAGGTCGGCGCGCTCTGCACGGGGTTGGTGGCTGGGCACTGCCTGGCGGCTGTAGCGCCCTCAGGACGTCCTCAGCGTTCGTACGGTCCAGACTTCGGGGTCGGCAGCTGCGTCCCGCTGATCGCCTGCTGAAGGCGTTGTCGCCTGTATCCGCCAGGTGCCCGGGAACAAATGGATAAACGCTGCGCACGACAACGCTCTCATCCCGCCCGCCACGCTGTCCGCGCTTTGCTCGTGGCCTGCACTGCGCTTCGCGCAGCTCGCCCTCACCCTCGCGCCCCGCCATCCCCGCGCCGCCTCGCGCCCGCGCCGCCTCGCGTCCTCGCGCCCCGCTCTCCTCGCGGCCCGCACCCTCACCCCTCACGCCCGTTACCTTTTTGATCGTC
>NZ_BOQL01000081.1 GCF_018332655.1 Actinoplanes auranticolor
GCCGCGCCGCGACGGCCGTACAGGCGGGCGCACAGCGAGGTCAAAATCTCGGTGACGTCGCCGACGAGGTCACCGTCGACCTCGGCCGGGTCGACCACCAGCAGCCGCCGTCCTTGCGCCGACAATGCCGCCTCGACGTACTCGGCGCCGAAGCGGGCGAACCGGTCCCGGTGCTCGACCACAATCGTCGTTACAGCTGGGTCGCGCAGCAGGACGAGGAACTTCTTGCGGTGCCCGTTGAGCGCCGAGCCGACCTCGGTCACTACGCGGTCCACGGCGACGCCCTGACCGGTAGCCCACACGGCGACCCGGGCGACCTGCCGGTCCAGGTCCGGCTTCTGATCTGCCGACGACACCCGGGCGTACACCACGACCTGCTCCGCGGGCCGGACTGCACCGGTCAACGGCTCGCCGACCATGATCAGGCGCCCCAGCCGGTACGCAGGAACGGGCAGCGTTCCCGACTCGAACCGCCGCCGCGCGGTCGCGTACGAGATTCCCGTGGCTGCCGCCCACTCCTTCAAGTTCACAACGTCACTCTAGAAGACTCCTGACCACTAATGACGACTACCAGACCAACAGTTGCGTGCCCCCCGGCTCGCACCGACCATACCCGCCGTTAGCCGGCCCGGCCGCCCGGATGGGCGCGCCGGACAGCTCCCGGGATGCGGATGGGTCAAGATCGTGGAGTGCATTTGGCTGAGGACCTCGACACTTCCACGCTCACCGCCCGGCAACGGGCGATCCTGTCCGTCATCCGGGACTGGGCGACCCGGTACGGCTACTCGCCGTCCACCCGCGAGATCGCCGACGCGGTCGGGCTGGCCTCGACGTCGTCGGTCAGCCGGCACCTGCGCATCCTGGAGGAACGGGACTTCCTGCGCCGGAGCGGCGCCACGACCCGGCCGATCGACGTCCGCATGTTCCTGGAACCGCCGGCCCGCGCCGAGGGTGACGCGACGACGGTGACCCTCCCGTTGCTGGGTGCCATCGCCGCCGGCAGCCCGATCCTCGCCGAGGAGACCCTCGACGAGACCCTGACGCTGCCGCGCGAGCTGGTCGGCCGCGGCGAGCTCTACTGCCTGCGGGTACGGGGCGACTCGATGATCGACGCGGCCATCTGCGACGGGGACATCGTGGTGGTACGGCGGCAGAGCGAGGCCTACAACGGTGACATCGTCGCCGCGATGATCGACGAGGAGGCCACCGTCAAGGTCTTCCGGCGCCGGGGTGGTCACGTGCTGCTGGAGCCACGCAACCCGGCCTACGAGGCCATCGACGGCGACCGGGCCGTGGTGCTGGGCAAGGTCGTCTCCGTGCTGCGCCGGGTGTGACGCGGCCTCAGCCGGGCCCGGCCCCGAGCGGGTCGTCGGCGTGGGCGATGCGGGTCATCTCCCGCCAGAGCAGCAGCACGAAGACCGCGGAGCCGGCGAACGCGAACCAGAACGGTGCCGTCACCCCGTAGTGGGTGGCCAGCGTGCCGCCGACGGCCGAACCGACCACCAGGCCGCCGTACAGGCCGATGGTGTTGACGCTGGTGACGCGGCCCTGCAGGTGGGCCGGCACCGCGCGCTGGCGGACGGTGAGCGAGGTCGTGTGCCAGATGAACGCGTGCGCCCCGAAGACGAAGAAGATCACCAGGGCGACGCCGGCCGAGGTGGTCACGGCCAGCGCCAGGTGGGTCAGCGTCTCGACGACCAGTCCCGCGCGCATGACGTTGCCCAGGCTCACCCGCCGGGTCAGCCGGCCGTAGAGGCCCGTGCCGAGCAGGCCGCCCAGGGCCATCACCGTGGTCAGGGCGCCGAAGCCGACGGCACCGAGACCCAGTCGCCGGGTCGCGTACAGCACCAGCACCGACCAGGCGGCACCGAAGGTGACGTTGAAGATCATGATGGTCAGCACCAGCGTGCGCACCGCCGGGTTGTGCACCACCCACCGGACGCCCTCGACGATGTCGCGGCGCACGTCGCCGCCGACCCGCCCTGCCGCGTAACCATGCGCGGGCAGCACGACCTTCGACACCAGGAGCACGCCCGCGGCGATCAGGACGAGCTCGGCCGCGAACGGCCACCCCACCCCGGCGGTGAACAGCACCGCCCCGATCGACGGGCCGACGAGCTGGTCCAGGGTGAGCAGTCCGGTCTGCAACCGGGAGTTGGCGACGGCGAGATCGTCGCGGTGCACCAGCATCGGCGTCAGCGTGGTGGCGGTGTTGTCCGCGAACACCTCCGCGGTGGCGAGCAGGCCCAGCGCCAGCAGCGCGCCGGCGACCGAGACGGTGCCGGTGATCAGCGCGACGATCAGTGCGACGAGCACCGCGACCCGGGCCAGATTCGCCGCCATGACCACCCGGCGGCGGTCGTGCCGGTCGGCCAGCACGCCCGCGTAGAGGCCGAACACCAGCGGGGGCGCCCACCGCAGCATGGCGGCGAGCGAGATCAGGAACGGGTCCTGGGTCAGCGACGCCAGCAGCAGCGGACCGGCGGCGGTCGCGATGCCGTCGCCGAGATTGGTCGACCAGGACGACGCGAGCAGCCAGCGGAAGCCCGTACCGAGGCGCGCCGGCACCAGGATCTCCGCAGCTCTGCCCACAAGGGGCAAACCTACGTCCCGGTGCCGTCGCGGCGCACCCGGTTATCACTCCGGCGGCGGCGGGAGCTCGCGGCCGAGGCGGGCGAGCGGGGACAACGCCATCAGCAGCGGGGACAGCAGCATTCCCGCGGCCGTCACCAGCAGGCTGGTGCGCAGACCCCACTCCTGGGCGAGGAAGCCGCCGGCCAGCGAGCCGAACGGCAACAGGCCCATCCCGGCGAAGTTGATCGTCGCGGCGGCCCGGCCCTGCATCCCGTACGGGGTGACGGCCTGCCGGACGACCATGAGGGTCACGTTGATCAGCTGGCCGAAGGTGCCGAAGACGACGTTGATCGCCACCAGGCAGGGGACGGTCACCGCGGGCGGGCCGTGCAGCGCCGGTACGCACAGCAGCACGCCGTCTCCGATCACCGCCGCGGTCACCAGCACGACCCCGTACCCGAATCGCGCCGGCAGCCGCGCGGCGAGCAGCGAGCCGAGCAGCGCGCCCGGCCCCGTCGCCGCCAGCGCCAGCCCGATGGCGGTGCCCGACAGGTGCAGCTCCCGCGGCAGGAAGACCAGGTAGGCGGTCATCGTGGCCGCGAAGAAGAACTGGAACGCGGCCGAGGCGAGCCCCACGGTCCGCAGGAACCTGTCCCCGGCGACGAAGCGGATGCCCTCCCGGATCTGCCGCCCCATCCCGGCGGCGCCGGCCGAGGGCCCGGGAGCCGACTCGGGTCGGCGGATCCGCACGATGGACAGGAACGAGAGGACGAAGAACAGCGCGCTGGACGCGACGGCGACCGGGGCCGACAGCAGGGACACCAGGGTCCCGCCCAGGGCGGGCCCGCCCATCTGGGCCGCGGACCGGCTGCCCTCGATCAGGCTGTTGCCCTGCGCCAGCTGGTCCGGCCGCAGCAGGCGGACCAGCGAAGCCTGATAGGCCACGTCGAAGAACACCGACAACGCCCCGACGGCGAACGCGACCACGAGCAGCATCGGCAGACCCGGCCCGCCCACCAGGACGGCCAGCAGCGCACCGCCCAGGGCCAGCGCGCGGCCCAGGTCGGCCAGCACCATCACGGTACGGGTGCGCCACCTGTCCACCCCGGCCCCGACCAGCAGGGACAGCAGGAAGATGGGTGCCTGCCCCACCGCCCGCAAAGTGCCCAGCTGGCCGGCGTCGGCGTGCAGCGCCAGGACGGCGAACAGCGGCAGGATCACCAGGCTCGCGTGCTCGCCGAGCTGGGAGGCGGTCTGGCCGGCCCAGAGCCGGCGGAAGTCGGAGTCCCGCCACAACGGGCGGGAGACAGTGGAGGACGGCACAGTGACCCCTTGTTTCAGGCAGGGAGGACTCGCTGTGCCACGCGATGACGGGCAGCACGCGATTGACCGGCCGCGAACGGCCTACGACGTCAACGCGCGCTCGGACGACCGGGCATCTCTCAGCTCCTCGTGGGGGTCACTCGCCGCCCGACCCTAACCGCCGGTGGCCGGGACGGACAGCGAATTCAGTCGAAGGCGGGCAGGCCGTCGATGCTCGCCTTGTTCTTCTTCCGGCGGTACTCGGCCAGGTCCTCGTCGCTGCGCCGCGAACTCCAGCGGGTCAGCAGGTCGCGGTCGCCCTCGTAGGTCATCAGGGGGACGGCGTAGCCACAGGAGTCGCTGACCCGGTGCACGTCGATGTCGATGACGGAGCGCAGGCCGTGCAGATCCGGCGGCGCGGCGAACGAGGCGAGCAGCTCGGCGTACCCGGGGTCGGTAGCCGTCACGACGCGGCCGGTGCCGTACAGGCGCACGATGTTGGGTTTGCCGTCGAACGCGCAGAACATCAGCGTGATCCGGCCGTTCTCCCGCAGGTGCGCGGTGGTCTCGGCCCCGCTGCCGTGGAAGTCCAGGTACGCCACCCGCAGCTCGCCGAGCACCGCGAAAGTCCCGGTCATACCCTTCGGCGAGACGTTGACGTGCCCCTGCGCCCCGGTCGGCGCGGTGGCCACGAAGAACATGGGCTGACTGACGATGAACTCCCGCAGCCGGCTGTCGATGATGTCATGCAGTTTCATACCGCCATGCTCTCCCACCTACCGGTCCTCGCGGCGGCCGGTCACCGGCGGAATTCGAGGCGGATGTCACCGCTGTCGCGCAGCAGCAGCACCCGGCCGGTCTCCCGGGTCCAGCCCTCATTGATCAACAGGAACTTGTCCTCGGAGCGCTGCAACAGCCGCAGTCCCGCGTAACGGAACCGGTAGGCCGCGTCCGTCCCGCCGACGCTGGTCACGGTCACGTTCGGTACGACCAGGGCGAGGTCCTTGGCGCTGTAGATCTCGACCGCGGCAAGCTGGCCCGGATCGGCCTGCACGCTGGTGGCTAGGCCCTCGCCCATCGCCCGGGCGAGGCGCTCGGTGTCGGCGATGACGGCGATGACCAGCAGCGTGCCCAGCACCACGCGGATGGACAGGCTCCACCGCCGATCCGGCTCGACCGTGGCTCGCAGGTGGTCGCCGTAGAGCGCCAGGCCGACCGCGCCGGTCAGCATCAGCGGCAGGGCCGGTGTGGCCACCGACCGCACGAACTGCGCCAGGAAAACCCAGGCCACGAGCCAGAACAGCCAGGACCGCAGCAGGACGCGGGCCAGCCGCAACCGCCCGGATGCCCCGAGCCGGCCGGTGAGCCACTCGTGCACGCGCAGCACGACGAGCGCCAGGAGCAGAACGGCGACGACCGGCACCGACAGCACGTTGATGCTGCGCAGCACGTAGTCGGTGGTGGTGAACTCGAGGATCTTCGAGTCGTACCCCAGCGCCGCCGCCTCGGTCTTGGTGCGCACCCAGCCGAAGTAGAAGAGCAGCACGGTACCCACGGCGAGGGGCGAGACGACGCCAAGCACTGTCTTGAACCGCTCGGAGAGGACGACGCGGTCCTGGTCGTCCTGCTCCGGCCTACGGGCCATGACTCTGCCCGGTGCCGTCTGCGGGCGGGTCGTAGGAGAACGTCGGCGAGTGCATGACCTCGTACGGCCAACCCTCGATCCAGACGCTGACGCCCTTGTACTTCCCCATCGGCGGCACGGTGACGACCGCGAACCGGCCACCGCTCGTCCGGACCGTACGCGTCACCTCGCCGAAGTGGACGACCGCCGGATCGGGCAGGTGCTCCCCGACGAGGCGCACCTCGTACCCGCCGGCCGCCGGACCGCTGCCCGGCTCGACCGACCGCAACCGCGGGCAGTCGGGACCGTCCGCTTCGTCGGCGCGCCCACGCCGCAGCACCGCGTCTGGGTCGCTGCGGTGAATTCGCACCAGTGCGCGGGTCAGCTCGTACACGGACCGGTCGATGCAGTCGAGCGCCGCGGACCGTCCGCTGAGCTGCTCGACCGCCGCGTCGGCGGCCGGCCACAGCGCCCGCTTCCCGTGGAAGGCGGCCAGGCACGCCTGCGCCGCCGCCCGGTAGAGGTCCCGGGTGGTGTGATCCACCTCCTCGCGAGACGCCGACTCGACATCGCGCAGCAGCTCGGCGCACTGTCCCCAGCTCAGCTCGGCGACGAAGGCCTCCTGATAGGAGCCGCCACCGCCGGTGAGACCGAGATCGCGGATCCAGGCGATGATGCGGGGAGCCCGCTTCGCCGCGGTCGCCGGCGGCCGTACGGCGGTCGGCTCCGGCCCTGTGGCTGTGGTCGTCGGCGCGCCCGGGTCCACCGCCCTCGGCGCGGCGCTCGGGCCGGGTGGTGACGGCCGGTCCCTGAGCACCGCGGAACTGCCCACGCTGGGCGGGACGACGCTCGCCGCGGTGCGGTTCGATTCCGCGTCCTGAGCCCGGATGAATCCCGCCAGCAGCAGCACAGTGACGGCCAGGAAGGTCACCAGGTACGGCGTCAGGCGCTTGAGTGCCGCCATCCGCTGTGCCGTCAGCAGCGAGCTGCCGTGCCGGGGGCCGTTCCTGCGCACCGGGATCACCCTGCCCTGATCGGTGCCCGGCTGGCACCGCCCCGCATCGGCATCGCCGGACCACCTGCACGCTAACCCGGCACCGGGGTGACACCCGCGCTTCTGTCCGTGAACCGATTCAGGCCGCAACGGTCGGGAGTAACCGCCGGTATCCGGGGTAGGCGGCAAGCGCAACCATGTCCAGCTCCCCGCGGAGGAATCATGACCAGCAGCCCCACCGCCGGCGACGTCGTCGACATCCTCACCAGTGACCACCGCGAGGTCGTCGCCCTGCTCGCCGAGATCCGGTCCACGACCGATCCGCAGCTGCGGCGCGACCTGGCCGACACCGCCATCAGCGAGCTGGTGCGCCACGCCGTCGCCGAGGAGATGTACGTCTACCCGGCCATGCGCAAGCACCTGCCCGACGGCGACAAAGCCGTGGAACACGACGTCGAGGAGCACAAGGAGATCGAACGCGCCCTGAAGAAGCTGGAGGGCGCGGACGCGTCGAGCGCCGATTTCACCGCGGCGCTGCAGGAGCTCGACACGCTGCTCGCCGACCACATCCAGGACGAGGAGACCGAGCAGTTCCCCGAGTTGCGGCGCCGGATCCCGCGCGAGGAGCTGACCGAGCTGGCCGGCAAGGTCGAGACGGCCAAGAAGCTCGCGCCCACCCGGCCGCACCCCGCCGCGCCCAACAACGAGCTCTTCCACAAGCTCGTCGGCCCCGGCGTGGGCCTGGTCGACCGGCTGCGGGACAAGCTGTCCGGCCGCAACACCGACTGAGCGGGCCGGCGCCGGCGTCAGGGCAGCGGTGCGGCCGCGAACTCGGCGAGCAGTGCGCGTTCCCGTTCCGGGCTGAGGCCGGCGCGTCGTGGCCGGTCCAGCCCTTCGGCGCGCTCGTGGGCGAGCACGTCGGTGATCAGCTCGGCCCGGTCGCGGTGGCGCAGGCCGGCGGCGACGGCCGCGGCGCCGGTTCGGGTGGACCAGCCCTCCCACCCGGGCTCGACGAGCCACATCGCCAGCGAGTCGGTGCCCATGTACTGCTCGACCTCGTGCTCGACGAGCCACTGCCGCGGCACGCGCACCACCGGCCCGGTGTGCACACCGATCCGGCGGCACAGCTCGACCCACTCGCCGAACGGCACCGTGGGCCCGACGACGTCGTACGTGCCGGTGGTGCCGCGCTCGGCGCAGTCGAGCAGCCAGGCGGCCTGGTCCCGGACGTCGACGACCTGGGTGGGCACGCCGGGGGTGTCGGGGACGAGCATCGGCTCCCCGGGGGCGCGGGCGGCCCGGGCCACCCAGGCGCCGGACCGGTCGCTGGTGTCGCCCGGCCCGCCGATCAGCCCGGACCGGGCGATGAGCAGCCGGTCGCCGAGCGCGGCGGCACTCGCCTGCTCGCAGGCCACCTTGGCCTCGCCGTACAGCTCCTGGTCGATCTCGTCGCGGTCGGTGGGCTCCCGCAGCGGGAAGGACTCGTCGGCGCCGGGGGTGTCGAACGCGGCGTAGGCGTTGCCGGACGAGACGTAGGTCCAGTGCCCGGCCCGGCCGGCCAGGGCGTCGAGGGCCGTACGCACGAAGCCGGGCTGCCAGGCGACCTCGACGACCGCGTCCCACGACTGCTGCCGGACCTCGTCGTAGGCGGTCGGATCCCGCCGGTCGGCCGCGACCAGGCGGGCGCCCGGAGCCGGGGGTCCGCCCTGGCCCCGAGCCAGGCAGCTGACGCGGTGGCCACGGCCGACGGCCTGCCGGGCGATCTCCCGGCCGAGGAACCGGGTGCCGCCGAGGATGAGGATGTCCATCGATCGATCCGATCAGCGCGGGACGCCCGGCGACAAGCCGGTTCGCGGCCGGCGTAACCCGACCGGGGATTGTCAGCTGCCTCTCAGCCGCCGGGTCGTGCATCGGGCGCCGCCGCGGGTAAGAGACTGCCCGTGACGACACCAACTGCGGCCGTGGTCGGTCAGCTCGCCCGGGACCTCGTGCTCTCCGTGGACGATCTTCCGGAGCCGGGTTCCTCCGCCGGCGCCACCGAGCGGCGTGAGCAGCTCGGCGGCAAAGGGGCCAACCAGGCGGTCGGGCTGGCCCAGCTGGGCGTGCGGCCCACCCTGGTCGCCGTGGCCGGCGACGACGCCATCGGCGACGTGCTACTCGATCAGGCCCGGCGCGACGGCATCGACGTCTCCGCCGTCGTGCGGCGCCGCGGCGTGCTGACCGGCCTGATCGTCGAGATCCTCGCCGGTACGGCGTACCGCTACATCGAGCACCTGCCGCTGCTCACCGTGGCCGACGTCGAGGAACGCGCCGACACGATCCGGCAGCAGGACGCGGTGCTGGTCCAGCTCCAGCAGCCCGCCGACGTGTGCGCGGCCGCCGCCCGGATCGGGCACGACGCCGGCCGGCTGGTGGTGCTCGACGGGGCCACCTCGGACGACGCGCTGCTCGCCCGGGCCGACGTGGTGCGCGCCGACGACAAGGAGGCGGAGCTGCTGCTCGGCGTACCGCCCGGGGACATGCGGGACGCGGCCCGCAAGCTGCTGGAGAAGGGGCCGCGGCTGATCGCCGTCGCGGTCGACGACGGCAACCTCTTCGTCTGGGCCGGCGGGGACGTGCACGTCCCGCTCACCGACGACAAGGTGGTGGACACCACCGGCGGCGGGGACGCGTTCGTCGCCGCGCTGACCGCGTCGCTGCTGCGCGGTGATCCGTACCCGGAGGCCGCCCGCCGGGCGACCGCGGCCTCAGGTGCCACCGTCGGGCACGCCGGCGGACGCCCGGACCTGTCCGGTACGGCCGCCCGTGGCTGACATCGCAGCGGCCGAGCCCTGGTGCGTCCGGGAGACCGGGCTGTCCGACGACTCGCTCAGCACCGCCGGTCTGCGTCACGCCGAATCACTGTTCGCCCTGGCCAACGGCCACATCGGACTGCGCGGCAACCTGGACGAGAACGACCCGCGCGGCATGCCGGGCACCTACCTCAACTCGATCTTCGAGCTGCGCGACCTGCAGTACGCCGAGGCCGGGTACGCCTACCCGGAGCAGTCCGAGACCGTCATCGACGCCCCGAACGGCAAGCTGATCGGCCTGTACGTCGACGACGAGCCGTTCGACGTGCGTACCGGTGAGCTCGTCTCCCACGAACGCGTGCTGGACCTGCGGGCCGGCACCCTGCGCCGCGAGGCCGCCTGGGTGTCACCGTCCGGCACGGCCGTACGGATCGTCAGCACCCGCCTGGTCTCCTTCCCGCACCCGTCGGTGGCCGCCATCCGCTACGAGGTCACCGCCGATCCCGGCGTACGGCTGCGTATCGAGTCGGACCTGCTGGCCAACGAGGAGCAGCCGGAGCAACGCGACGACCCGCGGGCCGCGACCACCCTGCACGACGCGTTGCGGCCGGTACGGCACAGCGACGACGTCCTGGAGCACCGCACCCGCCGCAGTGACCTCCCGGTCGCCGCGGCTGTCAGCCACCACAGCACCGGCGCCCAGACGGTCACCAGCGAACCGGACCGGATCCGCTGCACCATCACGGGCGAGGGCACGCTGCGGGTGGAGAAGTTCCTCGCGTACGCCTGGGGCCCGCAGGCGTCGGCCGACCGGGCCCGCCAGGACCGCGACGCGGCGGTGTCGCTCGGCTTCGACGGTCTGGCGGCCGACCAGCGCGCGTACCTGGACGAGTTCTGGACGGCGGCCGACGTCGAGCTGGACGGCGATCCCGAGGTGCAGCAGGCCGTCCGGTTCGGCCTGTTCCACGTGCTGCAGGCCGGCGCCCAGGCGGGACCGCACCCGATCGCGGCCAAGGGACTGACCGGCAACGGTTACGACGGCCACACGCTGTGGGACACCGAGTCGTTCGTGCTGCCCGTGCTGACGTACACCCACCCGGCCTGTGTCGGGCTCGCCCTGCGCTGGCGGCACGGCACCCTGGAGGCGGCCCGGGACCGGGCCCGGGAGCTGCGCCTGGCCGGTGCGGCGTACCCGTGGCGGACGATCAGCGGCGCCGAGTGCTCCGGCTACTGGCCGGCCGGTACGGCGGCCCTGCACGTCAACGCGGACATCGCCGACGCGGTGCTGCGCTACGCCGCGGCCAGCGGGGACGACGACTTCCTGGCCGGAGCCGGGCTGGAGATCCTGGTCGAGACGGCCCGGCTGTGGTGCCGGGTCGCGCACCTCGCGGACGACGGCGAGTGGCACATCGCCGGAGTGACCGGCCCGGACGAGTACACGGCGCTGATGGACGACAACATCTTCACCAACCTGATGGCCCGGCACAACCTGCGCGGCGCGGCCGAGGTCTGCGAGCGTTTCCCGGCGGGGGCACACGACCTCGACGTCGGCGCGGACGAGCTCGCCGCCTGGCGTGAGGTGGCGGACAACCTGCACCTGCCGTACTCCGAGGCACGGCAGGTGCACGAACAGGCGGCCGGCTTCACCAAGCTCCAGGAGTGGGACTTCGCCGAGACCAAGGACGACGACTACCCGCTGATGATGCACTTCCCGTACCTGGACCTGTACCGCAAGCAGGTGAGCAAGCAGGCCGACCTGGTGCTGGCCATGGCGCTGCGCTCGGACGCGTTCACCGCCGGGGAGAAGGCCCGCAACTTCGCGTACTACGAGGCCCGCACCGTGCGCGACTCATCGCTGTCGGCGCCCGCGCAGGCGGTGCTGGCCGCCGAGACCGGGCACCTGGAACTGGCCCACGACTACCTGGCCGAGGCGGCGCTGCTCGACCTGCGCGCGGGCGGCGAGTCCAGCGGTGACGGCCTGCACATCGCGGCGTGCGCGGGCTCGTGGATGGCGCTGGTGATGGGCTTCGGCGGGCTGCGCGACCACGGCGGCCGGCTGAGCTTCGCGCCCCGGCTGCCGCAGCACCTGCCGCGGATGCGTTTCCGGCTGCGCTGGCGGGAGAGCAGCCTGCGGGTCACGGTCACCCCGGAGCAGGCGACGTACGAGGTCAGCGGGCCCGCGGTGGAGATCACCCACCATGGGGAGACGCTGACGGTGGACGGCGCCCCGGTCACCCGGGCGATCCCCCGCGGCGAGGACAAGGCTGCGCCGCCGTCGCCGCGCCCACCGCAGCGCCGCCGGGACGCCCTGGAGGCCTGACGCCCTGGCTCCATCAACCCGCTGCCACCGATTGAGGCGCTGGGAGACTCCAGCGCGGTAGTCAATGGTCCGAAAGGCTGATTATTCGGTTATTGCCCGATTAGTATGAGGCATGGCGTTGGTGATGCTGGCCGAGGACAACCTTGATCATCAGCGGATCGTCGCCGAGGTGGTGCGGCGGCTGGGGCACGACGTCACCGTCGTCGGTGACGGGCGGGCCGGTCTGGCCGCCGTGGCCGCGCGCCGGCCCGATCTGGTGGTGACCGATGTGGACATGCCGCATCTGGACGGCGTGCAGCTGTGCCGCACGTTGCGCGCCGATCCCGAGCTAGCCGACATCCCGATCATGCTGCTCACCGGCTACCTGCCGCCCAGCGATCCCCGGCTGGCCTCGGTCGGCGCGACCACGGTGATGACCAAGCCGTTCAGCGTGCAGGAGCTGACCTCGGTCCTGCGCCGGCAGCTCGGCGAGCAGGCCACGCCCGCCACCGGCAGACATCAGGCCAAGTCCCCCGCCACCGAGGCGGCCCTGATGGAGGCCCTGCTGGACGGCCTCGACGTCGGAGTGGTGACCTGTGACGCCGACGGCCGGCTGCTGGTGCTCAGCCCGGGACTGCGCGAGCTGTTCTGCGGCGGCGACGACTCCGGTGAGCCCGTGCCGGTGGAGGAGTGGACGCGGCAGTCCCGGCTGCGCCACCCCGACGGCACGCTGCTGCGTACCGCCGAGCTGCCGTTGCTGCGCGCCCTGGCCGGGGAGGACGTCCGCCGGGCACAGCTGCTCGCCGGCGACGCCGACGGGCAGGAGCACCGCCTGTCGATCAACGCCCGGCCCATCCGCGACGCGGCCGGTACGGTCACCGGCGCGGTCGCCGCGGTGCACGACGTCACCGCGGAGCACCGGGCGCAGCGCTTCCAGGACTGCACGACCGAGGTGCTCGACGTCCTGTCGCGCAGCCCGGACGCCATGACCCTGGGCGACGGGATCCTGCGGGCGGTCGGCACCGCCGTCGGCTGGCCCTACCTGCGGTTGTGGCTGGTCGACCCGGCCGGGGACGTGCTGCGGCCGGCCGCCGTGTTCCTGGCCGGGGACGCCGTACCGATGCCGCTGCCGGACAGCATGGCCCGCGGTGAAGGGCTGGCCGGGCTCTGCTGGCAGCGTGGCGACCTGCTGTGGGTGCCGGACGTGCACGCCCCCGATTCCCCGCTGTTGCCGCAGGTCGTCGCCGCCTCCAAGTACCGCGCGGCCGGTGCCGTGCCGCTGCGCAGCGGTGAGCAGGTCACCGGCGTCCTGACGTTCTTCTCCTGGAGCCCGCAGGAGCCGGAGCCGGCGCTGGCCGTACTGCTCCGGGGCATCGCCGGCACCATCGGCGCCTATCTCGAACGGCGCCGCGCCGAGGAGCTCGCCGCGCACCTGGCCGCCGCCACCGACGAGTACATCGCGCTGGTCGGTCACGAGCTGCGGACCCCGCTGACGTCCATCAGCGCCTACACGGACCTGATCGCCGAATCACCCGACTCCACCACGATCGGTGAGGTGCGGAACCTGATCGAGGTCATCGAGCGCAACAACGGCCGGCTGCACACGCTGATCGAGCGCCTGCTCGACCTGGCCGCCCTGGAGTCCGGCCATGCCCGGCTGGCCCGCGTGGCCGTGGATCTGACCGAGGTCACCGCGGCCGGCGTGGAAGCGATCACTCCCGCGGCGCGTGAGCACCGGATCACCGTCGACGTGCACGCCCCGGCCGGGCTGACCGTTCCGGGCGATCCGGACCGGCTGCGCCAGGTCGTCGACAGCCTGCTGAGCAACGCCGTCAAGTTCAGCCCCGCCGGCTCCACCGTGACCGTCACGCTGGCCGCCGACGGTGACCTCGCCGTGCTGACCATCGCCGACACCGGCGCCGGCATCCCGGCCGACGACCTGCCCGGCATGTTCCGCGGCCTCTACCGGGGCCGCAACGCCCACCAGGCCGGCATCCCCGGCGCCGGCCTGGGCCTGACGCTGAGCCGGGTCCTGGTCGAACGCCACCACGGCACGATCACCCTGGCTGCCAACCGGCCCACCGGCACCACCGTCATCGTCCGGATTCCCCGCGCGCAGTAATGGGTACCCCTGCGTTGTCCGGCGGGCGTACGTTGTGGACGCGGGGTATCCCATGCCACCGCTGCTCACGACCTCAGGACGTGACAATCATGCGCAGACGTCCGCCTCTCGCCATCGCTCTCACCGCGGTACTGCTCGTGCCGGCCGTACCCGCCGGTGCCGCGCCCGCTGCCGACACCGCACCGCCGGAGCTCGAGTCGATCGAGCTGTCCCATTCCGCGGTCACGGTGTCCGGCCTGCAGGGTGATCGGCAACGACAACGGCTGCGTCGAGTCGACCGGCTTCGCCGTCGGCGGCCGCACCGACTCGGCCGGCCTCTTCCGGCGCACGGTGCCCGCCGCTCAGACGCAGTGGCTGCACTGTGCCTGGGTGCCCGGTGCCTCCAGACCACCGACGAACGGCGATGACCGGAGGCACGGTCATCGCCGAGACGCCGCGTTCCTGCGGTACAGCCGGTACAAGGTCAGCGCCGAGCCCGCTGCGGCAACCGCGCCGGCCGGGTCCAACGTCGACGTCGACGGCTCGGCGTCCCCGGTGAACAAGGGCAAGGTCATCCGGCTACAGCGCTACACCGGCGGCGCGTGGAAGAACGTCAACAGCGGGCTGGTCCGCGCCAGCGGCCGGTTCACCGTGGTGGCCACGCCGCCGGGCAAGGCGACCTACTCGTACCGGGCTCATGCCCCGGGCGACACCAAGGCCGTGGGCAGCCTGTCGAAGGTGTTCACCATCCGCGGCGCGTGACGGCGGCCGGCCCGGCTCCGGATCTCCATTAGCATTGCCGCGTTCGTCAGGTGACTGCGGAGACGAGGCGACATGCGGTGGTTCGGTCGGGGCCGGCGACGGGTCGAGCAGGATCCCGCGCGGCAGGAGACGTTGCTGCGGGACCTCCGGCAGCGGTTCGGCGCGCACGTGCCGGGTCCGTTCGGCGAGCAGGCCCGGGCGGTCGCCGGGCTGCTGGAGGGTGACGACGGGCTGCTCGTGGCGGTGCGCATCCTGCGGGAGTTCGCCGACACGGCCTGTTCGGATCTGCTCGCCCAGGTGGACCAGCTCCGCCGGCGTACCGGGCACGGATTCGCCGTGGACCGCCGCAACTACCGGCCGTTGTGGCAGGCGGCCGGGCCGGGGCTGCGGTGGTCGCTGTTCGAGCTGCCGGGCGGGCTGCACCCGTACGTCCAGGTCGCCGCGGCGGTCACGGTCGTCGGCACCCAGGCCCGCCGGACCGTACGGGTGACCGACCCCGATCCCCTGCTGGCGCATGTGTTCGAGGTGCTCGACCTGACCGTCGCCGGCTGGGAGTACGGCCGTGTCCGGGTCGACGTCGACGGCGCCGCCCTGGCCGACGGGCTGATCTCGGCCGCCCGCGACCTGCGCGCGGCGATGCCGGACGAGCCGCCTCCGCTGCCGCCGCCGGTCCGGGAGCTGATGCGGCGCAACAACACGATCGACGTGTACGCCCCCACGGAGAACCGCGTCGCCGGTGCCTTCAACCCGGGCCGTGAGATGCGGGAGTCGCTGCTGACCTGAGCCCGGAAGGGTGGCGCCCGGCGGGCCCGGCGGCAATAATCGCACTCACAGTGCAAAATCATGGTCATCTATGAGGAGGACCAGTGCCGCTCCCCCGCCGCCGCCTGTTCGCCCTGACCGCCGCCGCAGCGCTCGCCGCCACCAGCGTGACGCCGCCCGCCGAAGCCGCAGCCGGTTCCGCTGCCGGCGCCGTCCACCGCCCGGTCGTCTTCGTACACGGCAGCGCCGGGTCGGCGCTGCAGTTCCGGATCCAGGCCAAGCGCCTGGCCGCCAACGGCTACCCGAGTGAACTGATCGGGGCCCACGAGTACGACTCACCGAGCATCGCCACCATCCTGCCCGAGGTCCACGCGGGACTGGACGCCCGGATCACCCGGCTTCTGGCCACTTCGGGCGCAGACCGGGTGGACCTGGTCGCCCACTCGCTGGGCACCTACGTCGTGCAGGCCTACCTGAACAGCTCTCCCACGCGAGCAGCCCGGGTGGCCCACTACGTCAACCTGGACGGTCGCACCGCCACCGCAGTGCCCGGCGGCGTGCCGACGCTCGCGATCTGGGGCGAGGGCGACCCGGCCCGCGAGGTCACCGGCGCCATCAACGTGCGTTTCCCGGACCAGTCCCACACCCAGACGGTGTCCTCGGCGGAGTCGTTCCGTGAGGTCTTCCGGTTCCTGCGCGACCGGGAGCCGCACACCACCCGGGTAGTCCCGCAACCCGCAGGCGCCGTACGCGTCTCCGGCCGTGCCGTGATCTTCCCCAGCAACGCCGGCGTCACCGGCGCGACGCTCGAGGTCCACGCGGTGAGCCCGCTGACCGGCCACCGGATGTCGGCCCGGCCCGCACACGTCACCGCCCTGGCCGCCGACGGATCCTTCGGTCCGCTGCCGGTCCGGCCGCACTCCCGGTACGAGTTCGTCCTGCTGCGCCCGGGGCAGGCGGCCCACCACTTCTACTTCGAGCCGTTCCGGCGCACCGACACGCTCGTCCGGCTGCTCACCAGCCGCCCGGGCGAGGGCCTCGGGGCGCTCGTCGACACCAGTGACCGGCACACCGCCCTGACCATCCAGCGCCAGAAGGAGTGGTGGGGCGACCAGGGCGACGCCGGGGACCGCCTGTGGATCAACGGCCGGGACATCCTCAACCCGGCCACCGCCCCGCGCGCCAAGCGGGCGATCGGCATCTTCGCCTTCGACGACGGCAGCGACGGGGTCACCGACCTGACCGCACCGCTGCCGGAGTTCTTCGCCCAGACCTTCATCACCGGCATGGACGTCTTCATTCCGGCGTCCGCGGGCCGGCCCGGGTCGGTGTCCATCGTGACGCGCCAGCGCGGCGGCGGCCTCACCGCGATCCCCGTGCCGAACTGGAGCTCCAGCGCACACCGGGTGTCGGTGGAGGTCGACTGACCCGGCCGGCGCAGCGTCCCGGCGGACGCTGCGCCGGGTCCGGTCAGGCCTTGTTGCGGGCCCGGTTGAAGACGGTCAGCACGTCGCTGTCGAAGTACGGCCCGTAGTTGCGGCTCTTCCACACGTAGGCGACCACCGTGTTGGTGAAGCCGAACCCGATCGTGGTGTCGTAGTTCTGGAACATCGGGCCGCCGCTGGCGCCCGGGGTCAGCCCGCAGAAGACCTTGACCTGCGCCGCGGCCGCCCACTGCAGGCTGGTCACGCAGGAGACCTGCTTCTGCCCGTCGTACGGCGCCTTCGCCGGGTACGCCAGCACGGTGACCCCGATGGACTTGCTCTGGTTGAAGCTGATGCCGTTGCCGCCGGTCTTGTCCACCAGGCGCACGCCGTTGAGCGGCCACACGTTGACGAACGCGAAGTCCCACCAGTGGTAGCCGTGCTGGGTCCAGCCCTTCGTGGCGTGGAACCACTTCGCCGCGAACTTGCCGTACGGCGTCTTGCCGGCGGCGTAGAGCGGCGCGTACATCCAGTTCTCGTGGTTGACGCCGCCCTTGCCGCCGTGGATGCAGTGCGCGGCGGTGGAGATCAGGTTGCGGGTCTCGTTGTTCAGCGTGCTGCCCGAGCAGACGTAGTTCTTGCCGTCGGACTTGGTGAAGAAGACCTTGCCCACGCCGGCCGAGGGGTTGACCGCCCGGCCCGTACTCCCGGTGCCGCCGGCCGCCGACGGCCCGGCCGGCCGCACCGCCGTCTGCGGACGCCCGACGTTGCCCGGCCGGTCCCGCCGCTCCAGCGCCGGGTCCTCGATCACCCGCGGATCGGGGACCGCGATGGCCGTCCGCATCCGTTCCGGTGTCCAGTAGGCGTTGATGAGCCGCTGCGCGGTCCCGGCGTCCCGGACCACCCGCCCGTTGATCAGCGCGGCCGACTCGACAGGTTCGCTCGACGGACTCACCGCCGCGGCGCCGGCCGGGCCGGCACCCACCCCCAGAACCAGCAGCACAGCGAGCGGTACGGCCAAACGGGTCATGCGTCACTCCCTCGGATCGCCGGAGCACCTCGCGCGCCCGGCAATCGGCCACCCTACGGACGCGAATGCCCCCATAACGGTCTAAAGAGGAAGGATCATTCCATCGTGGCACTAAGGCTCGTCGCGCGCCTCCGGCAGGGTCGGGGCGTCAGTGGGATACAGGCCGGCAACGAAGCCGTACGCCTGGTCCCCGGAGCGGGGGATCTGGCTGAACCGGCGGGCCACCTCCTGGACCTCGGCCCAGAAGGCGCGGACCTCCTCGACCGGGATGCGGGCGTGCACGAGCAGGCACCGCAGCTCGTCGGCCGCGTGCGCAGGCTCGGCCTCGGCCGCCGCCTCGGCCAGCCCGTTGATCGCCGCGGCGGCCCTCTTGTCCTCGGGACGGCTCAGCGCCCCGATGTAGTAGGTCCGCGCCACCCGGCCGTAGTACCGCTCCTCGATGGCCCGCACCCGCCGCGTCCGGACCACCCGGAGCAGCCCGGCCTCGACCAGCAGATTGACGTGGTACGCGACCGTACCCTTGGGCCGGCCGACCGCCCGGGCCAGTTCGGTGACCGTGGCCGCCCGTTCCAGCACCAGCTCCAGCAGACTGCCCCGCAGCGGGTCGGCCAGCGCGCGGATCTGGGCGGGGGCGGTGACCACGAGCATCTCGTCGAGGTCGTAGTCGGGGATCTGCTCATTGACCGACAAAGTTCGACCGTTCTACTATCCTGGATCATTCGATGACTATCGTCCGATGAGGGGAAGTGTAGAGATGGCCTACGTCGTGCTGTTCCACCACGTGCAGGGACTGACCGACGGAGTGCGGGCGTTCGCCGAACAGCTGCGCGCCGGCGGGCACACCGTGCACACTCCCGACCTCTTCGACGGCGAGCAGCCGGCCACCATCGACGACGGCGTGGCCTACGTCAAGAGCGTCGGCGACCGGCTCCTCGGCGAGCGCGTCGCCCGGGCGGTGGCCGAGCTGCCCGAGCGCCTGGTGTACGCGGGCATCTCCTGGGGTGCGGCCCAGGCCCAGCAGTACGCCCAGACCCGGCCCGGCGCCCGCGGCGCCCTGCTCTACGAGGCGTGCCTGCCGATCACCGGCGAGTGGGCCTTCGGACCGTGGCCGGCGGGCGTGCCGGTGCAGATCCACGGCATGGACCAGGACCCCTTCTTCGCGCTCGACGGGGACATCGACGCCGCGCGTGAGCTGGTCGCGACGGCCGGTCCCGAGCCGGCCGAGCTGTTCGTCTACCCCGGCGACCGGCACCTGTTCACCGACAGCTCCCTGCCGTCGTACGACCCGGACGCGGCGGCCCTGGCGCTGCGCCGCTCGCTGGAGTTTCTCGACCGGCTCGGCTGACGAATTGTTGAACACATCGGACAGTCGACGTTGTGACATACATCACCACCACCGTGCCGTCTCTTTTTCGTTTCTTCCCCGTCCTCCCGTGGTGCTGAAGAAGTCTTTGCAGGTCAGCTCCGTATAAGTGGTTTCACCGCCGCGCCGCGCGTCCGGACGCGGACTTTATCGCCGACCGATCGGATTAACCCGTACGGGTCCGGTGAACGTCGGCGAAAATGCATTCGGGCCCCGTTTCCGGGTGATCGACTGAGAACCGCCGGCTCAGCTGCGGTCGTCGGTTGTGCGATGGCTCTATCCCCGAGCCGGCTCCGTCATCACATACGGAAGGCCTTTATCGGTGGTAGTCGCACAGACTCGGCAACAGAGCGGCGCGCGGGCCGGCAGCCCGGCACGGACGGTGGTGGACTATGTGCCACTGCCGCCGGACGATCACGAGAAGTATCTCTACTACGGACGCCAGGGCCGCTGGATCTTCTGCGTCTTCCTGCTGGCCTTCGCCGGCGTCATGTTCGGCCTGGCCCGGCTGGCGGCCAACTCGATGTGGACCAGCCTGCTCTACGAGCTGATCGCGCTGCAGGTCGTGGCCGTGCTCATCAGCCTGCTCTCGAGCACCCGCAAGCGCCGCAGTTCCCGCGCCGAGCACGACGCGCTGGTGGCGGAATACCGGCCGGCGCACTACCCCTCGGTGGACGTCTTCCTGCCGTCCGCCGGTGAATCACTCGCCATTCTCGAGAACACGTACCGCCACGTCGCCGCGCTGGACTGGCCGGGCCCGCTCACCGTCCACGTCCTGGACGACTCGGGCCGCGACACCGTCGCCGAACTCGCCGCGCAGTACGGCTTCCGTTACCTTTCCCGGCCCAACCGCGGCGAGTTGAAGAAGGCCGGAAACCTGCGTTACGGATACGAGAACTCCACCGGCGACCTCATTCACGTCTTCGACGCCGATTTCGCACCGCGTGCCGACATGACCCGCGAACTGGCGCCGTACTTCGACGACGGATGCGTCGGGATCGTCCAGTCGCCGCAATTCTTCGATGTCCAGCAGGACCACTTCAATTGGCTGCAGCGGTCGGCCGGCGCGACCCAGGAGATGTTCTACCGCTGGATTCAGCCGGCCCGCGACGCGGTCGACGCGGCCATCTGTGTCGGCACGAATGCCGTCTACCGCCGCAGCGCCCTGCGCGCCTCGGGGGGATTCGCGCAGATCGGGCACAGCGAGGACGTCCATACCGGAGTCAACATGGCGAAGGCCGGTTTCCGGACGCGTTACGTGCCGGTGAATCTGGCCAAGGGCGTCTGCCCTGACAACTTCGACGGCTTCGCCAACCAGCAGTACCGCTGGTGCACCGGCAGCATGAGCCTGCTGGCCGATCCCGGCTTCCACCGCTCGGCGCTCACCGTCAAGCAGAAGCTCTGTTTCTGGACCGGGTTCCTCTACTACATCACCACCGCCGTCGCGGCCTTCACCAGTCAGCTGCCGGGCTTCCTGATGTTGTGGTTCTTCCCCGAGCAGATCCGGCCGCTCAACTACCTGCCGCTGATCGGCACGATCTTCGTGTGGTCGACCCTGATGCCGCGGGTCACCGACTACCGCTGGTCCCCGGCCGTCGTCCGGGTCCAGATGCTCATCGGCTTCTGCCACGCCCTGGCCCTGTTCGACTTCCTGCGTGGCCGTACCGCCGCCTGGGTGCCGACCGGCGCCGCCAAGCGCACCTCGACCGCCAAGCGGGTGCTGCGCCTGCTGCGGGTCTGGCTCATCGCCGCCCAACTGCTCACCTGGTCGGGGATCGTGCTGGGAGTCATGCACTACGGCCTGGACCAGCTCTGGGCGACGGTGCTGTTCGCCGGCCCGATGCTGTACTTCGTCTGGCCGCTGCTGCTCGGCGGGCGGGCCACCCCGCAACGGCACCCGGCCGCCCCGGACGCCGACCCGGTGATCGCCGGAACAGCCCCGGCACCCGCCTACACTCCGGCCGGCACGTCATGACCGCCACCACGCGACTTCCCGACCGGGTACGTCCGGCGGACCGGCCCGTACCGGTCCCCGAGCCGCCGGTCTTCCGGCGCGACGTGCAGGGGCTGCGCGCGCTCGCCGTGCTGCTGCTGGTCGGCTGGCACGTCGGCGTGGCCGGCCTGAGCGGCGGCGCGGTCGGCCTCGACCTCTTCTTCGTGATCTCCGGCTTCGTGCTCACCGCCGGTGCGTTCCGCGAGCTGCGCCTGAACGGGCGGCTCTCGCTGCGCCGGTTCTACGCCCGGCGGACGACCCGGCTGGTGCCGGCCGCCACCCTGGTGGTGCTGGGCTCGCTGGCCGCGGCCTGGCACTGGATGCCGCCCGCGGACCGTGCGCCGGTCTCCGCCGACGCCGTCGCCGCCGCGACCGCCACCATGAACGTGCGGCTGGCGATGCAGGACAGCGTGCCGGTGGACGTGTCACCACTGCAGCACTTCTGGCCGTTGTCCCTGCTGGTCCAGTTCTGCCTGGTCTGGCCGGTGCTGCTCATCGTGGTCGCGCTGGCCTGGGCGCGCCGCGGCCGGCCCAGCGTGCTGTCGGCCGCACTCCTGCTGACGGTGCTGAGCGCGGCGTCCCTGGCCCTCTGGCTGGAGGCGGCGGCGAACCCGTGGACCGTCTACGGCCTGCCGGCCCGGTTCTGGGAGTTCGGTGCCGGCGCGCTGATCGCCCTGGGGGCGCAGCGACTCGCCGGTCTGCCCGCCCCGCTCGCGGCCGCGCTGACCTGGCTCGGTCTGGGGACGGTGGCCGCCGCGGTCGCATCCGGCGATCCCCTCGTGGCCGTCCTCGGGGCCGGGTTGACGATCGCCGGTGGCTGCGCCCGCCCGTCCTGGGGCGCCCGCCGGCTGCTGCGGCTCAAGCCGGTGCAGGAGCTGGGCCGGGTCTCGTTCAGCTGGTACCTGTGGCACTGGCCGATCCTCGTTCTCGCCCCGCACGTGCTGGGCCGACCGCTGACCACGCCGATCGAGGTGGCCCTCGTGGTCGCGGCCCTGGTGCCGGCGGCCATGTCGGTCGCCGCCGTGGAGAACCGCATCCACCTGCATCGTGGCCTGCGGCTGCGTCCCGGCCGGGCGCTCGCCCTGGGCGGCGCGCTGACCGCCGCGACGGCCGGCCTCGCGCTGGCCGTCCCGCACCTGCCGACCGCACGGACCACCGGCCCGGCGGCCGCCCTCGCACCCGCCGAGGTGCTGGCCTCGGGCCGGGTCACCGTCCCGCAGTTGCAACGGATCATCCGGGACAGCGTCACCACCACGGTCCTGCCCCGTGACCTGACCCCCGCCCTGGCCCGGGCCTCGGCGAACGCTCCGCGCGACGGCGGATGCCTGGTGCCGGCCGCGAGCCGGTTCGTCTCCGACAACATCGGCCGGGGCTGCGAGCGGCACGGCGACGTCACCGGCCGCCGGATCATGGTGCTCTTCGGTGACTCGCACGCCCAGCAGTGGTTCCCCGCCGTCGACACGATCGCGCGCAACCGGGGATGGCGGCTCGCCGTCTTCACGAAGGCCGACTGCGGGCCCGCCCTCGGCCAGGTCGACAAGGCCGGCAGCACAGTCCCGTACGCCGAGTGCGACCAGTGGCGGCTGCGGGCCTTGAACCGGATCCGGCAGCTGCGGCCGGCCATGGTCGTCATGTCCGCCCGCAACCGCGTGGCCGGCCCGCTGAACGTCGAGGCCAGCGCCGGTCCGGACCAGGACTGGGCGTCGGCCTGGGCCGCCACGGTCACCCGGATCAAGCGGGCCGGGGCCCTGCCGGTCGTCATTCCGGACACCCCGGTCACGGACTTCGACGTGCCGCGATGCCTGGCGACGCGGCCGGACGCCGTCCACAAGTGTCATCTCGACGTGTTCAGGTCCCTGTTCCTGCCCCGGCAGCGGATCGTCCGGGCGCTGGTGCAGGCGCACGGCGGGCGGGTCGTCAACTCCACCGCATGGTTCTGCACGCCCACGATCTGCCCCGCCGTCATCGGCGGCACCGTCGTCTACCGCGACGACAACCACCTGACGTCCGCCTACGCGAAGCAGCTCGCGGGCGTCCTGGACGAGGCACTGGCCGAATGAGGAAGCGATGAGCGACGCGCAACTGTTGTCACCACCCGTCCCCCGGATCATCGGGCAGCGCCGCCCGGACGGGCACGTACCGCCGACCGTGGCCCGGAGCTGGTCGGTACTGAGCACGGTGGCCCTGGCGCTGCCGCCGGCCCTGCTGGCGCTCACCCTGTCGGTGGTCGGCATCGGCTCCCGCAGTATGTGGAACGACGAGTACGCCACCTGGTACGCCGCCACCCTCAGCTTCCGTGACCTGGCGAAGCTGCTGACCAATGTGGACGCCGTCGTGGCGCCGTACTATCTGGTCCTGCATTTCTGGATCGAGGTCTTCGGCGATTCGGAGACCAGCCTGCGGATGCCCTCGGCGCTCGCGATGGCCGCCACCGCGGCGCTGGTCGCGGTCCTGGGCCGCCGGTTGTTCGACACGGGCGTGGGGCTGACGGCCGGGCTGATCGTCGCCGGGCTGCCCGCGGTGACGCGCTACGGCCAGGAGGCCCGCCCGTACGCGTTCGCGATCGGTTTCGCCACCCTGGCGACCCTGCTGCTGCTGCGGGCGATGGAGCGGCCGACCTGGCGGCGGTGGATCTGGTACGGCGTCGGCCTGGTCCTCGCCGGCCTCGTGCACATCGTGACCCTGACCGTGCTGCTGGCCCACGCCGTGTTCCTGGGGCGGACCTTCCGGGTCAGCGGTGACCTGCGGTTGCTGCGCTGGTTCGCCGGGGCGTTCATCGCCGTGACCGCCGCGCTCCCGCTGGCGGCCAAGGGCTCCGAACAGTCGAGCGTCATCTCCTGGATCAAGGTCGACGCCGAGGCGCTGACCAGCCTGCCCGAGCGGATCTTCGGCTCCTGGCAGGTCGCTCTCGTGGTCTGCGCCGCGGCGGTGCTGGCCACGGTGCTGCTCTGGTCGCACCACCGCGGACCGGTCGTCCTGCTGCTGAGCTGGGCGCTGTTCCCGCCGCTGTTCTGCTACGTCACTTTCCCGCTGCTGCATCTCTTCCTGCACCGCTACCTGCTCTTCACCGTGCCGGCGTGGGCGTTGCTGGCTGCCGCCCTGGGCTTCTCGCTGGCCAGGTTCACCCGCCGGGCCGGGTCCACCGTGCCGCTGTCGCTGAGCGGCCTGCTGGTGGTGGCCGGGATGCTGGCGGTCAGCGGGCCGGGCCAGCAGGCGGCCCGGCACAGCCCGGTCTACGGCGAGCCGGACTTCCGCAGCGCGGCTGCCGCGCTGGCCGCCGTGGCCGAGCCCGGTGACGGCATCGCCTACGCCGGTACGACCCGTAACGGCCGCCGGGCCCTCGACTACGAGGTGCGGCGGCTCGGCCTGCTGCGGGACGTGCTGGTCGAGCGGACGTCCCAGGAGAACGGCACCTTCGGTGCGCACGAATGCACCGACCCCGGCCCGTGCGTCGGCGACACCCGGCGGATCTGGCTGGTGTCGACGACCGCGGCCAACCTCGACCCGATGGACGGCATGCCCGGTCCGACCCAGGGTTTCCTGCTCACGGCGTACACCCTGAGCGAGTACCGCAGCTTCGAGAAGATCCGGATCTTCGTGCTGAACCGCAAGGACCCGCGATGACGCCGTACCCGAGGAAGGAAGAACTGATGGAGCGACCGCGGCTGACCTTCGTCGGCACCGGCTATCTCGGTGCCACCTACGCCGTCTGCTTCGCCGAGCTGGGCTACGAGGTGCTCGGCGTCGACGTCGACGTGGCGCGGATCGCCGCCCTGTCGGCCGGGGCCGTGCCGTTCCACGAGCCGGGCCTGGACGAGATGCTGCGACGCAACCTCGCCGCCGGCCGCCTGCGCTTCACCACGTCGTACCGGGAGACCGCCGACTTCGGCGACGTGCACTTCATCTGCGTGGGGACCCCGCAGCGGCCCGGGGGCACGGGCGCCGATCTCTCGTACGTCGAGGCGGCGGTCACCGGACTGGCGCGGCACCTGACCCGCCGGGTGCTGAT
>NZ_BOQL01000082.1 GCF_018332655.1 Actinoplanes auranticolor
GCTGATGGTCCACGAGGTAGATGACCATGGCGGTCGCCTCCACCATCGGCGCGGCCCGCATGGCCATCTCCGGCAGATCCTCCGGCCTGGCGTGGTGCGACTGTCGCAGCAGCTGCCGCAACGACTCCAGACTGCTCATACCGGCCTTCCGTCCTGGTGCCGTGGGTGGAGACAATCCTGCCCGTAGGGCGGGTCCCGAAGCCTGCCGCGATCGGGCAGGCCCGGCCGCGGACCGCCGCATAGTCCCGGAGATGGATACTGCGAGATGCCTACGCGGTGATGCGCAGATCGGCCCAGACGCGTTTTCCGATCTCGGAGTGCAGCCGGTGGACGCCCCATCTGTCGGCTATCGCGGCGATGAGATGCATACCGCGTCCGTTGGGCCGGTCGATGCGAGGTGCTCGGATCGCGGGGCCGCGCGGATCGTTGTCGGCGGCGACCAGGCGTAGATGGTCACCGGTGTTGGACAATTGCGCCTCGCACAGCCCTCCGCCGTGCCGGACGGCGTTGCTGAGCAGTTCGGTGAAGATCAGGTCCATGTCGTCGTACAGGTCTCGCCGGGGTTGATGCGTCAGGATCTCCGGCAGTGTGCGCCGAGCCCAGTTGCGGCCGTCGGTGCTGATGGTGGCGGCACGCGGGTGCGGCGGTCGCCAGGCGGCGCTGCGCTGATCGCCGGTTCCCGGCGCTGGAGGTTCGGCGGTGACCGTCGCGATGCGGGAAGCGTCGAGTGCCTCGGCGGCTGACCGGGCGAACTGTTCGGCGGCCAGCACCTCCTGCGGGGTGAACGGCTCGCGGGTGTCGAGCTCACGCAGCAGGGTCATGGCGCCCAGCAGTGCGCCGGTCGAGGTGTACAGGGGCACGACGATGGAACTGGTGATTCCCAGCCGTTGAAACTGAGCCACCTGTTGCGGGTCGGTGATCGCGGCATGCACCATCGTCGGTGCGACGTGAGGCATGTAGCGGGTTTTGCCGGTGGCGGTGACACGTCCCGCGCCGTAGACGTCGCCGGTGCGGACCGGTCTCTCGGCGGCCCATTGTCTGATGATCGGTTCACGCTCGGCGTCGCGGTGCCGCAGCGTGACCATTTCCAACAGCTCGCCGTCGATCGGCTGGGCCAGGCCGAGCTCGGCCAGCGGAACGGCCGTGCCGGCGCGCAGGGTCTCAACGACGGAGGCCCGCACGTGTACGGCACACCAGTCCGCCAGCACGGGGACGAGTTCGTCACCGAGCACGTCCGCGGTGGTGAACCAGTCGGTGGCCTTGTGCAGCCGTTGCCCGGTGGGAAAGGTTTCGGGAACTTCCGGTGGCACTGGACCTGCCGTGTCGTAGGAGTCCATGCCCTTGCCTTTCGGCCAGGCGGCCGAGGCTTGCAGACAAACCTCGGTCGCGGTTCGCGGCCCTATGCTGACACGCGTCTACGATCTCGGACCAACGAGGGCAACCAACGCCGCGCGAAGGTGGGCCGAGTTCACAGTCGTCGGCCGGCTGTCACGACTGAGGCTCTGGCGGCCGCCGAGTCACGACGACGGTAGAGACGACGCAGTTGCACCGCCGGGCGGGGCCTCGTCTGCCAGGAGTCCTTCTCTGCTGCGGTCACGGGGCGCGCTGAGGCCGCTGCTTGTGCAAGCCATGACGCTGGCGATCGTCACCTTGATCACCGTGGTACCGCCAAGCCTGGTGATCAGCCGACGCCGGCCCGGGAGGACAGCTTGCGCGGTCGTCGGGGGCGCGCGATCCATAGCGGCACCCGGGCGCTGCTCCGCCCGGGTCCCACCTGTCGCCAGGGTTACTGATCCAGCCCGCCGATGGCATCGCCGGCGGGTACCGCAATGACGAGCGCGGCGAGGTCGTCACGCAGGTTTGTGCCGAGATGGGTCCGGGTGCGTGAGAGCAGGGCGTCGGCGACGCCGGACGCGCTGACCTGGGGTGTGGAGATGATGGCGGCGATGTCGTCGGCGATGTCGGCGGGCTGACGTTCGTCGTGCGAGCCTGCGCCTTCGGTGAACCCGTCGGTGTAGCAGACGAGCGCGTCTCCGGGGGACAGCACCACGGTCTCGGCGCGTAGGTTGAGGCGTCGAGTGACGCCCAGCAGGGTGCCTCGGGCGATGCTCAGGCGAGTGCGGCCTGCCTGGTGGATGACCGGCGGAGGGTGCCCGGCGCAGGTCAGATGAACAGTGGCGCCGCCGTGCGCGGCGCGCTCGAGGACGCCGTAGGTCAGGGTGCAGAACCGGGCGTCGCCGATTCGTAGCAGGGCACGGTTCACCAGGGGGAGGACGTAGTCCGCTTCCGCTCGGTGCTGGGCGGCGGTCCAAATGGTGTGTCGCACGAGTCCGGTGACGGCGGCGGCTTCCGGTCCCTTGCCGCACACGTCGCCCAGCACGATGGCGTACCGGCCGTCGGGCAGCTCGAACACGTCGTAGAAGTCACCACCGATGCGGGTGCTGTCGCCGTGGGCCTGATAGCGCGCAGCCAGGTCCAGGCCGGTGATGTGCGGCAGCGTGGGTGGCAGAAGCGGCTTCTGCAGCGCTTCGGCGATGGTGACGCTCTGCTGGTAGAGCATGGACTGACGGATGCCCACGGCGATTTGACGGGCCATGGCGGGTAATGGGGCCAGGGTGTCGGGACCGGGAGATCCGCCGTGGAGCAGTCCGAGGATCCCGACCAGTTCATCGCCGCTGATCAGTGGGTAGCCGGCGAAGGAGTACCGCTCCGGAGTGTGGGCCCCCACAAGGGCTGGCTCGCTGATTATGGTCGGTTTCCGGTCGGTCCCGACATTGCCGATCAGGCCTTCGCCCATGGCGACGTCCGAGTGTGCCCGCAGGATGTCGTCTGCGGGCCCGGAGCTGGCCTGCAGAGAGAACGCGTCGCTGTCGCGGTGGTAGATCCAGATCGCCGTGGCGGCGAATCCGAGCTGGGCGGTGATGACGTTGCTGCACCGGCGCAGCGCCTGGTCCAAGGGCCCGGTCGCGGTCATGGCCGCGGCTACCTCCGCGGCGGTCAGGCTCTGCCGACTGTGTCGCAGGATCTGCCGCTGGTTCTCGACGGTCTCCGTCACGTCCTCGGCGATGACGAGTATGCGCGCGATCCCGGCGTCGTCGGTGATCCGCTGTCCGGTGAGGCGTAGCTGCCACCTACTGGTGTCGGCCTTGGTGAGGCTGAACGTGGCTGCGTGATCGCCGGCAAGCGGGCCGGTCATCTCGTCGTCTGGCCGGCCTGGTGCGCTCAGGCCCAGATGTGATGCCACCGCCGCGGGGTCGTCGAACAACTGGGTCACGTCGCTGCTCAGGCCGGCGGGCTCGGTGAGGCCGAGTAATCGACTGGCGCGGTCGTTCCAGGCCACGATCCTGCCGGCCAGGTCCGCCAGAACAACGCTGATGGGCGCTCGGGCGAGCATCTCACCGAACAGTCGTTCACCGACTCGGCGCTGTACGTTCGCACGACTCGCCATCAGCTGAGCCTGTGCGGTGGCACGGAGGTCTCGGTGGCGGCGTTCGTTTTCGACGGCGGCGAACCGCTCGGCGATCAGGCCGTTGAGCTCGTCGAGCCGGTCGCGGGCAATGCGGACGACGTGCCGCCCGGCCATCAGCCCGAGGGGGTCGATGCCGGCCGTCGGCGTGCCGCCGACGACGATGACGCTGATGCGGCTGCGGGCCGGCTGCAGCGCATGCACGACCGCGAAGGCATCGGCGGCGTCGGGGCCGACGACCACGACGGCGCAGTCAGGGTGGTGACCGTCGACCGGTTGGGTGACGGTTTCGACGGTGAGACCGCTCAGCGGGATCTGCAACACCTGGGTGTCGCCGTGCACAGCGGCGTCGACGACGACGGTCGGCAGGCCCGCCAGGACGATACGGCGTGACACGCCGGTCAGTCCTCCAGCAGGGGCTCGTCGAGCAGTGCGCGCCCCACCCAGGTCCGCAGGATGTCCGTGGTCGGTGACATGACGTGCGCCGCGCGACCGTCGCGCAGATAACGGTGCAGGTCGCTGTCGGTTCCGTATCCGATTCCGCCGGCGAGGGTCATCACCTCGTTGGTGACCGTGTCGACGGTCTGCGCCACCTCGGCCTTCGCCGAGCACAAGGCCAGCAACGCCGCCGGGCCGGCCGACTCCGCCTCCTCGGCGGCGAAGTACAACAGCCGCCGGGTCCGCTCGACGGTGGCCCACAGGGTCCCGAGCCGGTGCTGCAGGACCGGGTGGGTCGACAGCTGCCGCCCGCTGTGGGTGTGACGCCGGCGCTTCAAATGCTCCCGGCCGGTCTCCAGGGCCGCCGTCGCCACGCCGAGATAGGTGCCGGCCATGGCCATCAGGAAGAACGGTGCGACGACGTTGAAGACGTACCAGATTTCGTCGCCCTCCTCGCCCAGCAGCCGAGAGGCGTCCAGCGGCACGTCGTGCATCTGCAGCGCGCGGGAGTCGTTGCCGCGCATCCCGAACCCGTGCCAGGCCGGGCCCCACTGCAGGCCCGGGGTCGCAGCGTCGAGGACCGCGACGGAGAAGCTGCCCGCGGCGGCCGGGGTCGCCGCCCGGACCAGATTGATGACGTACGAGTCGGCGTGCGTGGCGTTGGTGACAAAACTCTTGGTACCGGTGACCCGAAGAGTGTCACCGTCGGACTGCATGCGGCATTGCGGCAGCCAGAACTCACTTCCCGTGCCAGGCTCGGACAACGCCAGCGTACTCAGATGCTCACCAGCAGCGATCGGGCGCAGGAACTCCTGCTCCTGCCGGACGGTCGCTTTGGCTCCCATCACAGCCGACGCGACCAGATGCATGCCGAAACAGATCGAAGTCGAGGCGCACTGGCGGCCGATGATCTCCCCGACCCGCGCGACGGCCGACAAGCCGTGCCCGAGACCGCCGAGGCGTTCGTCGACGACCAGACCGCCCAGCTCGCGTTGCAGTTCCTTCAAACTCGCCTCGGGCCAGCGGCCCTCGCGGTCCACCACGCGGGCCTCGGCTGCGACGGTGCTGTCCGCTACCCGCTGCGCGGCGGCGATTACGGCGCCAAGCTCCATCTTCGCCACGTCACACCTCCCGGTACCGTCATGCCCACATGGTTGCTCGGCGTCAAGTATTCACCCACCGGGTCGCCGCGGCTCGGCGGGAGCGCTCCCGCGCGGCACTGCACCTGCCACGGCCGCGATCCACCGCGGGCTTGGCACACCGAGGTGTGACAAGGGCTGGGGCTCGTTCCTATTCCGCACCTCCCGGGTTTGACCTTTCTGACCCAGCGACGTGGCGATCACCGCATACCGACGGGCCATGGTGATGTCGGCGACGAGCGATTCGCGGGCCCGCGGGACGATGGTGAGCAGTTCGGTGGTAGAGGGATTGGGGTGTACCCGGCGCGGGTACCGCTGGACCGAGTCCGCCGACGCAGTGCCGTTCGGCCTGCACCGCTGGCGAGGGCGCGACCCGCGTACCCGCTATGGGAGGATTTGAGAAGATCACAATCATGACGCTTTGCGTACGGACCATAGCGGTTGCGATGGTCGTGCCATGACCGTGGATCAAGCGGCCAGTCAGCACATGCCGAATTTCGTCCACAACGCGCTGATCATCAGTGCGGACCTCGACCTGCCGACCGTGCTGGGACCGGAGCTGCACCGTGCGGCGGCAATCTACGACGAGGTGTTGCTGGTCGTCGGCGCGAATACCCGCGCCGCGCTGGCCGGGTCTGCCGCGGAGGTGCCCAGTAAGGTGCTGAGCTGGGGTGACCCCGCCGCGTTCTACCAGCGGCTCGGTTCTGCGTACGAGAGGTTCCGCCGCTATCTCGCCGCACAGCACCAGGCCGGCCGCCGCGTGCACGTGATCGCCGAACCGGACGTGATCAGCGCCGTGGACTCCGGATCCCGCGCGGATCGGGTCGCGGCCTACCTGGCGTACGAAGCGGTCTGCAACGACACGTACGCCCTCGGCGGGTCGGCAGTGACCTGCATCTGGGACCGCCGTGACCACGGCGACACCGTCATCGACGCGGTCCGGGCCACACACGCGTACGAACTGACCCCGGCCGGATCGGCCCCGTCGCCGCACTACCTGCCGCCCGAGCGGTACCTGGCCGAACGGCGCGATCCGGGCCTGCGGCCGGTGCCCCCGCAGGTCGACCGCGACGTGACGCTGCACGAGGTCACCGAACTCAGCGGCCTGCGTTCGGCGATGAACACTTGGGCCGTCGGGCGCGGCTTCGCCGAGGAAGCGACAGAAGACCTCGTCGTGTCGGTGATCGAGGTGGCCACCAACGGACTGCGCCACGGCGGAGCTCCGGTCCGGGTCCGTGCCTGGCACCACCAGGACACCCTGCTCGTCCAATGCGACGACGCCGGGAACCAGCCGATCCCGGCTACCGCCGGCTACTACCGCCCTCACCCGCTGACCGCAGCCGCCGGTGGCCGCGGGCTGTGGCTGGCACGCCAACTCGCCGACATGGTCACCGTCGTCTCGGAACCCGGCCGTACGACGGTTCGGCTGCACTTCCCGCAACAGCTCATGCAGCCGCCGGTGTAACGCTGCCAGGCCCGCCACCAGCCCGCCGATACGTCCGGTACGGAGAAGGCGGACGGGTTGACGCTCGCGTCCCGGCCTCCTTGGCGCTTGGTGCAGGCTCGAGGTGCCGTCGGGCAGGGCGACCGTACCGGGGGTGCATGACCGAGCCAGTGCGGTCATCCCCGACCGGTCGGGCAGACGGGCGGGAGCGTTGAGCGGTCCAAGTCCCCGCCCTGGATCGCCGCGTTGGGCGCTGCCGAGCGGCGCGCCGACCGCGTTCAGGATGAGATCGATCGCGAGATCGCTCGGAGTGGACGGGATCTCGGTCGTCGGCCTTCGCTCTCGTCAGAATCCCGCCGTTTCGCGCACCCGGCCAGCTTGACCGCCCACGGCGCCGGCATCGTGGGCGAGGTCGGGATCGGTCGCGGGTTGCGGCACGCAGAACAGCAGGACCTCGGGCCGTACGCTGACCGTCAGGTTTCTGCCGGGGTCGATGAGGTCGCCGTCGAGCTGGCGGGGCTGGGCGCGCTTGCTGCGAATCTGTACGCGGGTGGCGGTGTAGGTCTCCATGCCGGGCACCGTCTGCTTGCGGCGCAGCACGCCCCAGCCGAGAGCGGCCCAGTGGCGCAGGGTCCGAGGGCTGAGGATGGCGACGTCCAGCAGTCCGTCGTCGGGTTGGGCGTCGTTGAGCTGCCGCATGCCGCCCTGCAGCCGGCCGACGTTGCCGACGATGACGGTGCGGGGCCGAGCTCGAGCGTGACGCGGGTCAGCGATGCACCGGCTCCGCCAGCGGTGTGAAGGCCGACGGCTTCACGACGACGGCGTTACCTGAGTACGCCTCACGAGCCGAAGCGGTGTTCCAAGCCGTGCCGGACGCTATTGTGGGTATCGATCAAGCGGTCTGATCCTGCTCGTGAACCCCTAGGCCGAGCGTCTGTTCGATTACGACTGCGACAAGCTGAGCAACCAGCCCATAGAGATCATCCTCCAGGAGGCGGCCAGCAGAGGGGTATACCCCGCGCGCCGTACGAACCACCTTGACAACGCAGATCACCCACGCCGCGCCGACGCCGCGGTGACGCTGGTCGGACAGCGGAAAGACGGCCGCGAGTTCCCCGCCGAAATCTGGCTGTCCGTCGTCGATACCCAGGACGGCCCAGTCGTCGCGGCGGCCGTCCATGACGTCAGCGTCCGCAAGGATGCCGAGGCGAAGTTCCGCTGGATGATCGAGGTTGCCCCGGACGCCATTCTGGGCGTCGACGCCGCGGGTTCCATCGAGTTGGTCAACGCCCAGTGTGAGCGCCTGTTCGGTCGTAGTCGTGACTCGGACGAGAGTTCTCGCTATGAACATCGGAACCGGCCGGGCACCTTGGGCGCCTTCGCCGGGTACCGGCCGGTGGCGCCGGCTGGAGCAGCCACGTCGCGAAGCCGTTACGCCGGTAGTGCGCCGCCGCCGTCGCGGTGGGCGCGCCCTGGGTGTAGCCGAGCCGTTCGCTCGCCTCCAGCACCGTCTCGCGCATTGCCGCCGCCACCGACTGCGGGCGACTGAGCACATTGGACAAAGTGCCCGTCGACACCTCATCTTCAAGGCACCGCTCGGGACACGCCGCGCATTGCCGCTTCGCTTCCGGCGCGGCGGCCCGACGGTGCGCGCAGCTGACGCAGACACGGCGAAGCCCAGCAGCTCCTGTACTGAGGAGGCGCTGGGCTCACGTGCCATGCGCGTCAGTCGAAGATCACCATTCTCGCCACTCGTCTGTAATCTCGTGACGAGTCATTCCATGGCGGCCGGCGAACGCGTCTACGTCGATCGCTGCACTGTCCAACACGCGCTCGATGTACGCGCACAGTTGTTCCCGCTCGCCGGTCTTGTACGCCGCTCCGTCGTACCGGGCGTTGACAACGTTCAGCGACTTTACGGTGCGCTCGATGACGTCGAAGATTTCTTCGTCGGTCGCCGGTTCCCATCGATGGTCGACCAGGCCGACGACATCGGCCTCGAACCTGTCGAACACCTCTTCAGTGTCAGTGAGCATCTCCGTTGGGAACAACTTCGCTGCGAAGGCTTCGTTGGGGTCGAGGGTTCCCGCCGCCAGTTCGGCCACCTCTGCCGCCACGTTCTCCCGCCACCATGCCGTCGGCCGCTCCACCATGATCGGCAGGGTAGTACGTGCACCCGGCGTCTCCGGGATGCCCAAGTCCGGCGGCTTCTCGCCGCACGCCGGAGGTAGCCAGACCGCGGCCGGCTGGTCCGGGTCGTTCGTCCAGTGGAGCGCTCCACCTGGACCAGCCGGCCGCAGCCTGAACGAACGGTGTCTGCGCGACGGGGTGCCACCAACTCCACCACCATGTCTCGATCATGGGAGAGATCCGGCAGACGATCTTGCTCCTCGCACCTGAGCATTGTGAGACCAGCAAACAGGCCGGGCCCTCGGCGGCGGGGCGATCTCCGCCGGGCCCACATCGACCTGGGGTACTGAGCGGGTCACTCGGGCAGCTGGATGGAGCCCGGATCCCATCGCTTCGGGTCGAGCTGGTACTCCTCGTGCGTGACCTTGCCGTTCGCGTCGGTGCGGACCAGGATGTAGCGGACCCGGCCGTTGCGGATGGAGTCCTCGACGGCGGCCCGCAGCTCGGCATTCTGCTCGCCGGAGAGCGCCTCGCCGAGCTTCTTGTCGGTCTGCAGCAGATCCCGCAGGTACTCGGGACTCATCTGCTGAGCCCGGACCTGCTTGCCGTTCGGATTTGCCGGGTCCGGCACCATGCGGTCGGTCAGCTTCCCGCCGACACCCTTGTCCTCAGTGATCACCGTGGTTCGCGAGGCGGGGTCGTACAGCGTCCGGTCGAGGAGGTTGGGCGCGCCCCGGACCTTCTCCCCGCCGCTGATCGGCACGGCGTCCGGGAAGAGCCGGTGCACCAGCAGGTCGGTGCCGGAGACGCCGAGCAGCTCGCTGGTCTCGCGCAGGCGGCGCAGCTCGACGGCCCACTCCGGCCCCTGCTCGGCGAGCAGTTCGAATTCCGCGTCGTCCAGGTACGGGCTGGCCTTCTCCAGGAACCGCACGAAGTCCGTGTCGCTGAACTGTCCCTCCTTGATCTTGATATCCGCCTGCTCCAGCTTGGCGGCGATGTCTTTCAGCTCGGCGCTCCAGGCTGCCCGGATGTCGGCGACCTGCTGTCGCCGGTCTGCCACGGCCTCGAGGAGCGCGTCGTCGACGGGCGATTCGCCCGGCCGCACCCGGAGCAGGCTCGCCTTGCTCTCCGGTACCGGGAACCTCTCGATCTTGGAATCGCCAAGGGACGCGTACCGGCCGCCGCGCCGGAGGCTGCCGTCGGCGTGGCGCCAGGTGTCAACTGGATCGTGGAGCAGGTGGTCCTTGCCGTCCGGCGTGCGGTAGAGGTCCCGGCCGCTGGCGTCCTTGCCCACCGGGCCGTCGGGGAAGTCCTCCGCGCCGTACCTGACCGGCTTCGTGGCCGGATCCGTGGCCGGCTCGGCGCCGTCTTGCGCGTCCGCCGTGCGCGTGGTGTCGTCGAGGTCCGATCGGATCGGGTCGAGCGCCGGGTCGCCGAGCGGCCGGCGCCGGTCCCGGGGGCGGTCGGGCGCGGGCGTGTCCTGCGGCGTGCGGCCGGGGTCCGCGGCCGGGTCATCAGCGGTGCGCCGGGGCTCGAGAGGGCCGTCCGGGAGGCCGCCGGGCCGCGGTGCGGGTGGCGTGGGCTCCACCGGCCGGGTGACCGGGCTGTCGGGCCGCGCGCCAGGGGTGACCGGGCTGTCGGGTCGCACGCCAGGGGTGACCGGGCTGTCGGGTCGCACGCCGGGGGTGACCGGGGCGTCGGGTCGCACACCGGGCACGGCCGGGCCGTCGGGCCGCACGCCGGGGACGACCGGGGCGTCGGGCCGCACGCCGGGGAAGACCGGGTTGCCGACATCGTCCCCGTCCCCATCCGGGTCGGGCGCGTCCGGGTCTGGTGCCTCCGGGTCTGGTGCCTCCGGGTCGGGCAGCCCGGGGTCGGGCACGTCGCCGGGCCCGCCCGGCCGGGTGGGCAGCTGCGCCCCACCGCCGCCGCGCGGCAGGTCGGCGCCGCCACCACCGCGCGGGAGGTCGCCACCGCCGCCCACGGTGACCGGCTGTTCGACCCGGCCGGGCAGCTCCGGCGCGTCCACCCCTCCGGGCCGGACCGGGGCCTCCGCCGGCGCCCCCGCGCCGACCAACGCCGGCTGCTCCACCCGGGCCGGCGCCGGGGGCGCCGGGGTCCGGGCGAGCGCGTCCGCGTCCGCCAACGCCTGCCGCAGCTCCGGACTGCCCCGCAGCACGTCCTGGAAGTGCAGGTCCACCTGCCGGGCCAGATCGGCGACGGTGGGCAGCCGGTCCAGCCTGCCCACCGTGGCGGTCAGGCTGGCGACGACCCGGCCCACGTCCGCGACCCGCCCGGCGACCCCGGCCGCCTGCGCGGTGCGGCCCGCCCCGGCCGCCGCCGTGCCGGCCCGCCCGGCCGCGGCCAGCTTGGCGGGCACCAGGAACGCCGTGACGAAGTTGAACGTGACCTGTCCGATCGCGCGGCCGGGATCCTCGGCCCACTTGTCCGCGGCGACGAAGTCAGCGCCGGCGGCGAGCCAGCCCTCCGCGGCCGTGCCCGGGTCGGTGATGGCGCCTCCGGTCACCGTCCACAGCCCGCCCCAGGAGGCCGTGAACGTCTCCCAGTCGAAGATGTTGACCATGTCGAACGTGCCGGTGACCGCGCCCGCGGCGCCGTCCACCCAGAACCCGACGTTGTCCGACACCACGAAGTCCCACACGTCGGTGTACCAGGGGTAGTCGGGCGTCTCGGCGGTGCCCCACGGCCGGGCCGCGTCGGCGGGCAGAGCGGCGGCGTCGAAGCCGTACGCGTCCGGGTTGCCGCTGCCGTCGTCGGCGACCCACCGCGTGCCGCCGAAGAGGGCGTTGATCCGGTTGGCCGCCTGCCGTTCCGCGGCCGCCATCGCCGCCAGCCGGTTGTCCACCTGCCGGAGCAGGTCGTTGTTCTGATTCACCTTGGCCTCGTCGCCGCGCCAGTCGTCGTCGCCGGCGATCCCGGCGGTGAACGCCAGGGCCTCCGCACGCAGCCGCTCCAGGTCGGCGACGATCGGGCGCATCACCTGGACGTACTGGGTCAGCGCCGCGCCGACCTCCTGGATGTCGTCGGCGACCGCATCGGCGTCGTTGCGCACCCGCAGCGTCGCTCCGAACAGGTCGGCCGCCTCGGGGGCGTCGTAGAACGCGGCCAGCCCCTGCCAGGTGGCGTGCACGTCCTGCCCGGTGAGGCGGAAGTCGCTGCCGGCGGCGGTCAGCTCGTCCGCGTGCCGCTGCGTCGTCTCCAGGTTGCCGGTGAACTGAGGGATCCCGGCCGGGTTGATGGGCACGTCAACCGCCCACGGCGGTGGCGTTGGCCTGGGCCGTCGCGGCCATCTTGAGGTCGCCCTCGACGTACGCGGTGCTCGCCTCGACCGCCCCGGTCAGGATCCGCGCGGTCTGCTGGCCGACCGCGTCGATGGGGGCGGCCTTGTTCGCGGCGAAGCCGGCCAGCGCCGCCGCGACGATCTCGCTGCCACAGGAACCGGCGGCTCCGCTGAGCGCGCTGCCGGTCCGGCCGGCCGCCTCGTCGAAGCCCGCGGCCCGCTGACCGGTCCGACTGACCACACCGGACACGCCGGGCGGATCGATGTCCCACTTCGCCATGAGGTCATGACGCCAGCCGGCGGCCGGGGGTGTCAAGGTGCCGGAACCGCGGCCGAGGCGGGCAGGACGCCCATTGAGCTGGGCTGACGGCGACGTTGGCCGGGCTGCGCGGCTGACCGGTACCGGCCACCGCGACGGTCACGACCGGCCGTCACCGTCACCAGCAGGACGGACCGGCGGGTGGTACGGCCGGCGCCAGTCTCTCGCCGACCAGCTTGAGGATCGTCACGCCCGGCGAGCGGCGCAACAGCCGCTTCAGCGGGAGCCGGAAGTCGGCCCGGTCCACCCGTCCGCTGCGGCATACGGTGCCGGTGTCCGCGTCGGCGAGCTCGATGACCACGTCGAGCCGTTCCCGGCCGGCGGTCGCCCCCAGGATCGCCAGTCCTCGCCGGTGTCCAGGGCCACGGAAAGCCCCGGCATCACAGGTCGTCGAACGCGTGGCCCAGCCGCTCGTAGGGCGCTTCGAGGCGTACGAGGGGGCGGTGACGGGAGGCGTCATGGACGAGCGCACTGTGATCATCACCGGAGCCAGCGACGGCATCGGTGCGGCCGCCGCCGGACAACTCGCCGCCCAATGCGACAACGTCGTCCTGATCGGCAGATCCGCCGAGAAGACCAGCACCCTGGCCCGCCGGCTGGGCGTGGCATACCACGTGGCCGACTTCGCCGACCTCCGGCAGGTCCGGCAGCTGGCCGCCGCGCTGCTCGACGCCTACCCGCGCATCGACGTGCTGGCGAACAATGCCGGTGGTCTCATGCGTTGCGTTCTTCTCCGGCCGGCCGCCGGATCGAATCGTCGGAAACCGGGCCGCTGCCGGCGTGGGCGGAGTGCGGGCCGGCCCAAGCCGACCGGCAGCTGCGTCCCCTGCGGTTCATCTGGCCGCGACCTCGACGCCTCGTTCGCGGAATGACACACAGTGGACCGTGTCGGGGGCGGAAGGTCGGCCGGACCGGTGGACCGCGGCCAAGGGCGGACAAAACATTGACCATGGCTTATGTTCGGGTGGCTTGCGGACCAGACGGGGGTCCACACACATTGGACTGGAGTCGCTTTGTTCATCAGACATTTGCGCCGTTTTGTCGCTACGGCGGCTGCGGCGGCCCTGCTCGCGGGCCTGACGCCGGACGGGGCGATCGCCGCGCCGGCTCCGCCGCCGCCTCCTGCTCCGGCGCCGGCCGCCAAGGTGCCCGGGCAGTCACTCAAGGACCTTTTCAAGTATCCGTCGTTCGCGCCGAAGACGGCCCGGGCGGGTAGCACGGACGACGTCACGTACCAGTTGATGACCTGGTATGCCGAGGCGCATGCCGATCCGGAGGTGCGGGAGGCCGCCGCGGCGGCGATCATCGCCGGAGATGCGGCGATCGCCGCGTTCATCGCGCCGAACGGCGGTTACAGCCAGGCGGTCAAGAAGGCCGAGCAGCGCCGGGTCAAGGCGGACCAGGCCCTGGTCGCCGAGATCAAGTTGCTGCGGGACACCGGCGGGCCGGTGTTCAACGCCGAGGTGGAACGCGTCCTCGCTCCGACGGCCAAGCCGCGGGACCGGGAGGCGTTCAAGGCGTACGGGGCGAAGATCTCCCGGGAACGCGACGCGGAGCTCACCCAGCGGCAGAAGGACCGGGCGGCCGAGTTGCGGGCCCGGGTGCAGCTGATCGTCGATTCGACCAACGACGCCGAGCACCCGAATGTGCACGCGGACGCGGTCGAGGCGCTGGCCGGCAACGATGCGGCGATCGCGGCTTTCCTGGAGAGCGGCCTCGTCATCGCCGGTGAGCTCGACGCGGAGGCGCGGGAAGAGCTGATCGCCGCGCAGGAGGCCGAGCTCAAGGCGATCGAGGATGCCGCCGACCTCGCCGTGCGTTCGCGCAAGGCCAACGACGCGCGGGCCGCCCTGATCCAGGCGCACGGTGCCGGGCTGAGGGCGTTGAAGCAGTCGGCGAACGCGTTGACCAGCGGGGCGATCAACGCCCGGCGGGCCGCGCGGATCCTGGAGGCCCGGGGTCCGCTGCGCGACCTGGAAGCCGTCAAGGAGGCGGCCGCGATCAACCTGACCGACGCCCGTGACTTCGCCACGGAGGCGACGACCGCGGCGGCCCGGGCCACGACCGCCGCCGACGTGCTGGTCAACGAGGCGAAGCTGGACTACGGCAAGGAGTGGGCCGAGCTGGCCCAGGGGCTGGCGCTGTCGGCCGAGGCCGCGCACCAGGCGACGCAGACCGCCGTACACGCGATCGACGCGACCATCGCCACGCACAAGGCCATCGGGCACGCCGACGAGGCCGCGAAGCGCGCCGAGCAGGCGGCGAAGTGGAAGCAGCAGGCCATCAAGCAGCGCGACACCGCCGAGAAGCTCGCCGCCGTCGCGAAGAAGGAGGCGGACGCCGCCGAGAAGGCCGCGGCGCGCGCGGAGGCGCACCGCCGGGCGACCGAGGCGAAGACCGCCGAGGCGTGGGAACACGCCCGCAAGACCGCCGAGCACAAGGCGGAGGCGCAGCGGCAGGCGGACATCGCGGCGGATCAGCGGGAGATCGCCGAGGCCGAGCGGCAGAACGCCGCGGCGCACCTCGCCACCACGCAGGCCCAGGCGGCCGAGGCCGGTCGCAAGCGGGGGCTGGCCAAGGTGGACGAGGACAACGCCGCGGCTGAGCGGGCCCGCGCCGATGCGGCCGAGGGCCGGGCCGAGACGGCTCGGGACAACTCTCGTGACCGGGCCGAGCGGGCCCGGTCACTGCGGGACGCGGCGTTCGATGCGGCGGAGGAGCGCGATCTGCTGGCCATGCAGGCGCGATCGGCCGAGGCCGCCGCGGCGGCGCTGCCGGCCGGGCAGGACAAGGTGGAGGCCGAGGCCGCCGCGCGGGAAGCGCGGGCCGCGGCCAACAAGGCACAGCAGGACGCCGACAGCGCGAAGCGCAACGCCGATGACGCCACGGCTGCGGCGTCGCGGGCAGACGCGGCAGCAACCGAGGCCGAGCGTGCCTCGGCGCGTGCCCGGGCCGCCGCGGACAAGGCGGACGCCGCCGCGGCGGCGTCGCGCCGGGCGGCCAGTGCCGCCGAGGCAGAGGCGGCCAGGACGCACCAGGCGGCTCAGGCGGCCCAGCGGCTGGCCGCTGCGGCGACTGCCGAGGAAGTCAAGGCGGCCAGGGCGTCGGAAGCCGCCGAGCGAGCGGCACGGGGTGCGGCGACCGCGGCGGTCAAGAGTCTGTGGGCGGCCGACCGGTCCTTCACCGAGGCGACCGCGGCAGCCAATGAGGCCGCGTCGGCCACTGTGCAGTCGGAGAACGCCTACCGGTCCGCGGCGGCCGCGCGTTCGTCGGCCACCGCGGCGCTGATCCCGGCGTCGGAGGCCGTGGAGCTGCTCGCTCCGTTCGCCCAGACCGATGTGAACGCCGACTTCGCGCGTCAGGTGGCCGATCTCGCCGTACAGATCAGCGAGGAGCAGGCCCTGGCCGCCGAAGCGCGGGCCGTCGAGGCCCAGAACGCGGCCGTGCGGGCCGGGCAGGCCGCGGAGGCCGCGCACCAGGACGCCAAGGAGGCCTATCAGGCGGCTGCGCGGGCGGCCGAACACGCCGCCGCGGCGGCGCGGGACAACGCCCGCGCGAAGCGGGCCATGCTGCGGGCCAAGGAACAGGGACGGCTGGCCCGGGCCTCGGCGGCGAGTGCGCGGGACGCGGACGCCCAGGCCAGACGGGACGCCCGGGACGCGCGGTCGGCGGCCAACCGGGCCACCGAGGACGCCCGGATCGCCGGGATGAGCGCCGACGAGGCCGAACGGCTCAGCACGAAGGCGCGCGGGCTGGCCGACCAGGCGCAGCGCGACGCCGACGCCGCCCAGGACTCCGCCCGCAAGGCCCAGGAGCACGCCGACGCCGCGGCCGAGTCGGCCACAGACGCCGAGAAGTATGCCGAGGAGACGGCCGAGCACGCGGAGAAGGCCAACCAGTACGCCGACGAGGCGCAAGCGGAGACGGCGCGGCTCGCGGCGGAGATCCGGGCGTCGGAGAACGCCGACCTCGACGCGGCGTTCGAACTCACCCCGGCGATGCTGGCCGACGCCAGGGACTACCTGACCACCGAGCAGTTCGCCTCGATCGAGCCGTTCATCGCCGCCTCCCGCGGTGACGTGTCGCAGTTCCTGACGCAGTACGGGCCGCAGCTCATCGGCGAGTTCTTCAACGTCGACGACATCAAGGCCTGTTTCAGCGGCAAGATCCTGTCCTGTCTGATCCTGGTAGCCGAGCAGCTCGGGCCGGTCCGGGCGTTCAAGGCACTGAAGCTGCTGTACAAGGCGACCAAGGCGGTGAAGTCCTTCTGGGACGCGGTCAAGAAGGCCCGCAAGGTCATCCGCAATGTCACCAAGAAGCTCGACGCCTGCCAGCAGGGCCTGATCAAGGACATCACGGGCGATCTGGTCGGCGAGGCCATCGGGGCTGCCGGGGCCGCTGCGAAGGCTCGGGCGGCGGCCGCCGCGGGTCCGAAGAAGAAGTGCAAGGTCGACTTCCCCGACGCCTGTGACGACGACTTCGCCGGCAAGGCGGGCCCCGCGGTGGGCCGGCGCAACGCTGCCGACAACCCTTGCGTGTGCGAGAAGCCGCGCGAGCAGAGGCACCACTACCTCCCCCTGACCTTCGGCCGGCCGAACGGGGTGAGGGCCACCCTCTGCCCGGTGGATCTCAAGAAGCCGAACTCCCGGGACTCCATCAAGAACGTGTTCGTCGTCGACTTCCCGAGCCCGATCCCGTTGGATGCCGAAGGCAAGTACACCTACAATCGAACGCACATTCTCGCCGACCGGTTCCGCGGGAAACCGGCTACCGACAACCTGTTCACGGGATATCGGAAGATGAACATGGGCGGGATGAAGACGTGTGAGAACATCATGGCCACGCACCTCGGCAAAGGGGAGATCATCATCTACAGCGGACAATTGCAGTACTCCCCGGCAACAGCGCAGAGGCCCTCTGGAATCCACATGACCGCCTACCTGAAGAAGAGCGGCAGGGTCTTGTTCAGCCTTCTCATTCCGAACACGCCTCAGTTGGGCACCGGATGCTGACGCTGGGTGACCTGGAGCGTGTCGCGCCGGCGCTGCTGGCTCATCGTTCGGCGACCGCGCGGCCCGTCGACTGGGAATTGCTGCGGACCGACCTGGGGATCACGTTCCCGTCGGACTACCGCGAGTACGTGGATCATTATCCGGCCCTGTCGTACGACGACTTCATGATGATCGTGGTGCCCGAACCGGGTAACGAGAGTGGTTACGCCCGGGGAGCGTTCGGGACACTCGAGATCATGACCCGCCTGGCCGAGCGCAACATGACGGAGGACTACACGTTCCATCCCCACGAGGGTGGGCTCTTTCCCTGGGGCGAATCCAACGAGGGCGACCTCTTCTTCTGGCGCAAGAACGGCCCGGACCCCGACCGATGGCCGGTCGTCGTCCACACGTCGAACGGCGACTGGTGGGAACACGAGGGTGGCCTGGTGTCGCTGATGGTGGGCCTCATCGACGGCTCGGTCGAGCATCTGGGCCTGCCGCCCGAGCCGGGACCGAACCCGACAGTCGATCTGATGGTGCCGGCTTCCGACAGCCAGGGATGACCGTGCGACCCCTTCCCGGCCGGTGCTCACCGGCCGGGAAGGGGTCGCTCGCAGTGCGAACAAGCGGGTGAGAACCACAGCATGCTGACGTATCCGGCCGTTCATATGCCCGAACCGGGCAAGGAGAGCCAGTTCGTCACCGGGAGGGCGGCATGGTTTCGCTGCTCGTCGGTCTCATCGACGGCTCGGTCGAGCACCGGGGCCTGCAGGCGTCCGCGCCGGGGCCGAACCCCGAGTGTCGAGCTGATGGTGTCGGCTCCCGACAGTCAGGGATGACCGTGTGACCCTCCCCGGCCGGTGCTCGCCGGCCGGGGAGGGGCCGCTCGCAGGCCGTCGAGCAGCAGGGTGCAGATGACGTCGAGTTCCTGCTCGATGCCCGGGTCCTTCCAGCCACCCGCGAGGCCGGGATGGTGGAAGCGGGTGGTGGCGGTGAAAACAGCACGGGCGGACTCGGCCGGATCGGCGCTGCGGAACGAGCCGTCGGCCATGCCGTCGGCGAGGATGGCTGCCAGCTGGCCCAGCAGGTCCGCCACGTGGTCGCGCGCCGCGCTGCTGTCCTCGGTGACCAGGATCTTGTACGCGGCGAACAGCTCCGGATCGTCGTGGGCCTTGGCCCGCTTCGAGGTCAGCAGGGCGGCGAGCCAGGAGCGTAGCCGCTGGGGCGCTGGGATCCCGGTGTCGCCCACGATGGCGGCCAGGCCATCGCGGTCACGGTTCAGCCAGCGCCGGGAGACCGCTTCGCGCAGCGCCGTCTTGGACGGGAAGTGCTTGTAGACGGCGGCATGGCTGACACCGAGCGCCTTGCCCACGTCGACCACCGTCGCCTTGGCCGGTCCGTGGCGACGCAGCACGTCCTCGGTGGCGGACAGGATCGTCTCCGCGTCCAGCGGCCCGCTCGTCCGCATCAGGCGTGGTGGTTCGGCGAGGCGCGCATCGTCCGAGCGTACCGGTCATCACCGTCGCGGCCCTGATCCCGCCCAGGCTGAGTTGCAGGTTTCAGAATGTGTATTCTGTAACCCGTCGAGACGGAGGCGAGCAAACGTGACCATTCTGGTGACCGGTGCCCGGGGACAGGTCGGCGCTGCGGTACTGAAGGAATTGCTGGACGCCGGGGCGCAGGTCCGCGCGTCCAGCCGCACTCCGCGGCCGGGCGACTTCCCGCACGGCGTTGACGTGGTGCGGGCCGATCTCGCCGACCCGGCGACCCTGCCGGAGGCGCTGGCCGGAGTACGCAAGGTCTTCCTGTACGCCCATCCGGAGACGGGCGGCGAGTTCGCGGCAGCGGCGCGCCGGGCCGGCGTCGAGCATGTGGTCCTGCTGTCCTCCTACTCGGTGCTGGCGCCGGACGCCGCCGCCAATCCGATCGGGCTGCGGCACCTCGCGGCGGAGCGGGCGCTGGAGGACGCCGGGTTCGGCCGGACGTTCGTGCGGCCCGGTTACTTCGCCACCAACTCCCTGCGCTGGCAGTCGATCCGGACCGAGCGGGTGTTGCGTACCGCCTTCCCGGACGCGACGACCGCGCCGGTCCACGAGCGTGACATCGCCGCGGTGGCAGCCCGGGCTCTGCTGGACGACACCCCGGGCGCCGCCTATCCCGTTCTGGGCGCGGGTCCGGTGACCATTCGTGACCAGGTCGCCGTGATCGCCGAGGCGATCGGCGAGCCTGTACGGCTGCAGGAGGTGGACGTCGACACGTACCGCGCCGAGCTGTTGATGCACCTGCCCCGGCCGCTGGTCGACATGGTGCTTCAGGCCCGGGGGAGCGTGCCGACGCTGCCCGCCGAGGTGGCCGTCGATGCCGTGCCCGAGCTCCTGGGCCGGCCCGCGCTGACCTTCGCCGCGTGGGCCCACGACCACGCCGGCGATTTCCGCTGATCATCTCCGTCGGCACCTTCGGATGCCCGGCACCCGGATATCACGAAGGCGCGTGATGCCGGCGACGCCGTGGCGCACGACGATCGTTGCGGACCCGCGCCCGGGTGGTGCTGTCGCCCGGCCGCGCATCGGCCGGGCCGGGACAGTCCATCGTTTAACCACGCTAGGAGATCGAATGGCTTTGAACGGCAGGACGGCGATCGTCACCGGAGCCTCACGCGGAATCGGACGGGCCATCGCCGAACGGCTGGCCCGGGACGGTTTCCGGGTGGTCGCCCACTACCAGCACAACAAGGAGGCGGCCGAGGCGGTCGTCCGCGGCATCGTCGAGAGTGGCGGTGAGGCCGCCGCGATCGGCGGTGACGTCTCCGTGGCCGCCGACGTCCGGGCGCTCTTCGAGTTCGCCGGCGCCCGGGGCGCCGGTGTCGACGTCGTCGTCAACAACGCCGGGGTACTGGTCGGCGGGCCCGTGCAGTACACCTCGGAGGAGGACTTCGACCGCGCGGTCGCGGTGAACTTCAAGAGCGTGTTCCTCTCGGCCCAGGAGGCCGTCAAGGTCCTGCCCGAGGGCGGGCGGATCATCAACATCGCTGCCGGGCTCCCGTCCGGGGCGGTGCCGATGCTCGGCGTCTACGGCGCCACCAAGGTGGCGGTCGAGGTGCTGACCCGTTCGCTGGCGCACCAGTTCGGCCCGCAGGGCATCACGGTGAACGCGGTGGCGCCCGGCCCCACCGACACCGACATGCTCTCGCCCGACGCCCGGCAGAACCTCGACATGATCATCGGTGCCACGCCGCTGCGGCGCCTGGGCCAGCCGGCGGACGTCGCCGCCGTGGTCTCGTTCCTCGCCGGACAGGACTCCGCCTGGGTGACCGGGCAGACCCTGCACGCCGACGGAGGAATGCTGTAGGACCCGGCTCACCGCCGCGCTGAGCTTCCGGGCCCGGTGCCGGCACGACGAGAGGCGCTCGATCATGCCAAGTCCCTTCCCGCTGGTGGGCCGCGACGACACCCAGGCCGCGCTCGACGGCGCACTGGAGGCGCTGGCCGGCGGCACGGGAGGGTGCCTGGTCATCGAGGGCCCGGCGGGGATCGGCAAGACCCGCGTTCTGACCGCCGCGGTCGGCGCGGCCGGCGAGCGGGGGATCACCGTCGCGGCGGGCCGCACCACCGAGCTGGACCGGGTGGCGCCGTTGACCACCTTCCTGGCGGCGCTGCGCACCTCGGTGCCGCCGGTGCTCGACGAGACCCGGATGGCCGACATCACCCGGCACCCGGACGCCAAGTTCTGGCTGGTGGACCAGCTCAGCGAGCGGGTCGAGCAGTTCTGCCGGGACCGGCCGCTGGTGATCGCGATCGACGACATCCAGTGGGTGGACGAGCTCACCTCGCTCGCGCTGCGGGTGATGGTGCCGGCGTTGCAGTCGTCCTCGGTGCTCTGGCTGCTCGCCCGGCGCTCGCACATCTCCCGCACCCCGGCCGCCGCGATGGTGGACTGGTTGATCGACGAGGGCGCCCGGTCGCTCCCGCTGGAGCCGCTGGACCCGCCGGCCGCGGCCCGGTTCTGCGTCAACGTGCTCGGCGCCCGGCCCGGGCCCGGCGTGCTGGCCCTGGCCGACGGCGCCGACGGCAACCCCTTCCTGCTCGAGGAGCTGCTGACCACCTTGCAGGCGACCGGCCGGATCCACCGGTCCGGCGGCCTCGCCGAGGTCTCCGAGGGTCCGCTGCCGGCCAGCTTCGTGACCACTGTGGACCGCCGGCTCAGCGAGCTGCCCGCCCACGTCCGCCGGCTGCTGGAGGTCGGTGCCGTGCTGGGCCGCCCGTTCACCCTGCACGAGGTGGCCGGCCTGCTCGCCCAGCCCACCGCCGAGCTGCTCGGAGCCACCCGCGACGCGGTGGACGCCGGCACGCTGATCGACAGCGGCAGCTCGCTGTGGTTCCGGCACAACCTCATCCGCGAGGCCGTCTACGACGGTCTTCCCGGATCCGCCCGGCAGGCCCTGCACCGGGAGGCGGTCACGGTCCTGCGCAACGAGGGGCGCCCGGCGGCGGAGATCGCCGAGCACTTCGTGCACGGGGCGCAACAGGTCGACCCCCAGTCGATGGAGCTGCTGCGGGACGCCATCGACGAGGTCGCCCACTCCGCGCCCGGCGCCGCCGCCGACCTGATCATGCAGACTCTCGATCTGCTGCGCGGCGACGACCCGGGCCGGCTGCAGCTGATCGCGGACGCTATCCGGCTGCTCGCCTCGGCCGGGCGGCTGGCCGAGGCGCAGAAGCTCGGCGACATCTACCTCAGCTGCGGACTGTCCGCGCCCGACGAGGCCGCGATCCTGCTCGGCCTGGCCGAGGCGCTCAAGCACGCGGGTCAGGACCGCGAGGCGGTCGCGTACATCGAGCGGGCGCTGTGCCGCGAGGGCGTGCCGACCCCGGATCAGGCCCGCCTGCTCGGCGTTCAGGCCCACGGCCTGCTGCAGGTCGGCGAGCTCGACGCGGCCCAGCGGGCCGCGGCCGGGGCGGTCGAGCAGGGCGGGCTCAGTGGTACGCACTCAGCCGTGGTGCTGGGCGGTGCCGCGCAGAGTGCCGTCGCGTACGCCCGGGGTGAGCTCGACCTCGCCCTGCGCCACGCCGACGACGCCGTGACCCTGGCCGACCGGGTCCGCGGCGAGGCACCGCACCGCCATCCGCGGCTCTGGCTGGGCCGGGCCCTGGTGGCCCTGGACCGTACGGACCGCGCCGGCTACGTCTACGAGGCCGACCGCCGGATCGCCGACCAGCTCGGCACGGTGTGGTCGCGTCCGCTGTCCCAGCTGTTCCAGGCCGATCTGCTGCTCTCCACCGGTCAACTGGGCGACGCGGAGGCGGCGGCCGAGGCGGGCCTGCTCGCCGCCGAGCAGCTGGGCGCCACCGCGTGTGCCCCGGCGCTGCTCGCCACGCTCGCCCACCTGGCCGTACGCCGCAAGGACCAGACGGCGGCCCGGCGTCATCTCGACCGTGCCCGGCACTACCTCGACACGGGGGTGTGCGCCACGGACGAGGAAGTGCAGTGGGAGACCGCGCTGTACCACGACGCCGACGGCCGGCCGGAAGCCGCGTTCGAGGCTCTCAGCAGCCTCTACCCGATCCTGGGGGACCGTCCCTACCTGCTCGTGCACGAACCGCTCGCCGCCGCGTCGCTGACCCGGTTCGCCCTCGCCGTCGGCGCGCGGCACGAGGCGGCGAGCGTCGTGGCCGCCGCCCGCCGGGTCGCCGACCGCAATCAGGGAGTGGTGTCGCTCAACGGTGCCGCGCTGCACGCCGAGGGCCTGCTGCACGACGACCTCGACGCCCTGCGCGCGGCCGTCACGGCGTACCGGACGAGCCCGCGTCCGCTGTGCCGGGCCTCGGCGCTGGAGGATCAGGCGGTCGCCGAGCGGTCGCGGGGCGACGACGCGGCCGCGCCCGCCTTGTTCGAGCAGGCCCTGTCGTTGTACGCCGACGCGGGCGCGCACCGCGACGTCCAGCGTCTCCAGGGACGCCTGCGGCGGGCCCGGTCGGGCCGGCCGACGGGACGGGGGACGGCCCGCCGGCCGAAGAGCGGATGGGGCAGCCTCACGGAGTCGGAGCTGCGGGTCGTGCGCCTGGTGGCTCAGGGCCGGACCAACCGGGAGGTGGCGGCCGAGCTCTTCCTGTCCCGGCACACCGTGGACAGCCACATCCGCCACGCGTTCGCCAAGCTGCGGGTGTCCAGCCGGGTCGAGCTGACCCGGCTGGCGCTGGAGAACGACCGCGGGACCGCGTCGTCCTCCGACGGCCTCAGGCCGGCCGCGACACGATGAAGCGGGTCAGCACCGCACCCAGCAGCGTGGCGCCGAGGGCGCACCACAGCGCCGCCGAGTAGCCCGAGACGAGGGCGTCGGCGGGGCTCAGGTCGCCGGCCACCGCTCGCGTCCGGCTGTCGGCCACCGCCGCGAGCACTGCCAGTCCCAGCGCGCCACCGGCCTGGTAGGTGGTGGTGGCCAGCCCGGCCGCCGCCCCGGCGATCGGGTCGTCGATGCCCATGGTGCACACGACGAACGACGAGACGATCGACATGCCGAGCCCGAACGCCCACACCGACGCGGGCACCACGAAGGCCACCACGATCGACCGTTCGTCGCTGAGCAGGGTGGCCCAGGCGGCGAGGGCGGCTGCCTGGATCAGCAGCCCGGCGGCGAGCGCGTTGTGCGGGCCGAACCGCAGCACCCGGGGGGCCACCTGGGTGCCGATCAGCATCGCCAGGGGCACCGGCAGGTAGATCAGCGCCGCGGAGAGCGAGTCGAAGTTGCGCACCTGCTGCAGGAAGAGCGTGATGACGAAGAAGGTCGAGATCAGCACGGTCCCGACCAGCGTGAAGATCACGTTGCCGACCACGACGTTGCGCCGGTCGAACAGTGCGGTCGGCAGCAGCGGGGCGGCGGCCCGGCGCTGCCGTACGACGAACGCCACGATGAGCACCGCGGCCGCCGCGTACTCGGCGATGGTGAGCGCCGAGGTCCAGCCCTGGGCGCTGCCCCGGACCGTGGCGAGGATCAGCAGGATCAGCCCGCCGGTGGCGGCGACGGCGCCGAAGATGTCGAGGCGTTCCCGCGCGCCCCCGGGCGTGGCCGGCAGCAGCCGCAGGCTGGCGGCCAGCACGAACAGCCCGATCGGCAGGTTGATCAGGAAGATCCACTGCCAGGCGGCCGTGGTGAGCAGGCCGCCGAGCACCAGGCCGACCGGCGCGGCGACGCCGGCCATGCCGCTGAAGATGCCGATCGCCTTGTTGCGGTTCGGGCCCTCCGGGAAGATGTCGGTGATCAGCGCCAGCGCGGCGGGAGTGACGAGGGCGGCGCCCAGGCCCTGGAAGAGCCGGCTCACCACCAGCTGCCACGGCTCCGTGGAGGCCGCGCAGGCGAGCGAGAAGAGCGTGAAGACCACGACGCCGGCGATGAACAGCCGGCGCCGGCCGACGATGTCGGTGGCCCGCCCGGCCAGCAGCATGAAGCCCGCGAAGCCGACCAGGTACGCGTCCACCACCCAGGCGATCGTCGTGGGGGTGAAGCCGAGCGAGTCGCTGATGTGCGGCAGCGCGATGTTGACCGCCGAGGCGTCCATGACGGACATGAACTCGATGAGCGCCAGGACCCAGAAGACGGCCCAGGGGCCGCGCCGGACGGCCGGGGGCGCCTGCGCCTTCGCGCCGACACTTGCAGGACTCATCGGAGAACCCGCTTCCTGTTCCGAACTGAATGAGACAGGACCACCGCTGCTCATCCTTCGGGCGGTCCGGCCGCCTTTCATCACGCGTTGTCGTGATTTCACCGGCCGCCGGGTACGGCGGCGCGCGAGGAGATATCCCGGGAAGGCGGGATGACCGGTCCGAGCCCGGCACGAGATGGTTCTCGCCGGCCACCACGACCGGACAGTCCGACGAAAGGCGCGCGCGATGGTTACGTTCTCCCACACGGTCCTCGTCAATGACGAGCGCGCCGACCATCCTGAGATCAAGCTCGGCGGCAAGCGCGTCCAGGACCGGACGGTATCGCCGTGAGCCACGGCGATGCCGCCGGTCCGCTGCTAGGAGTCGTCCCGCCGGTCCAGCTCCGCGATGTGCCCCAGCATCCCCTCGACACCCGCCGTCGCCCGCAGGGTCACGAGGCGCCGGTCCACGCTGTCCCGGACGCGCGTCACGTGCCCGGCCCTCTCCAGCCGGTTGAGCAGCGACGAGGTCGCGCCCGGCGTCAGTCGATGCGTCGGCTCAGAGCGGCCTGGGTCAGCGGCGTGCCGCGTTCCTCCGCCGACAGGATCTCCACCACGGCGTTGGCGTCGGTGGTGTGCAGGCCCATCCGCGTACCGAAATGCCGGCCGAGCTCGGCGAAGGCCACCCCGTGATCGCGCAGCCCGCCGAGCAGACGGTCTCTTTCCGGGACGGCGGGCAGAACGTCGACGTGCGGGGCGCCGCCCGCGACGTCCTCGACCGGATGGGGCTCGAGGAGGCGGTACGCCGCCGGAGCACCACCGAGCAGGGCACGAGCGTCCTCGACGGCAAGGGCCGCGTCATAGCGAGGTTCCCGGTCGAGGACCCGGACGGCCCCACCGCCGAGCTGGAGATCCTCCGCGGCGACCTGGCCCGGGTCATCCGCGGCGAACGGGGGCACCACCCGGGCCACCCTGGCCTTCACCGCCCGCGGGCAGAATCTCGCCGACCTGCCGCTGGACCAGGCGCGCGCGGCGCTGCGCAGCACCTTCCAGGACGCGGGCTGGCAGGCCGAGCGGGTCATGGCCGGCGGATACGTCCTGGCCGCCTGCCTCAGCCGGGCCGAGCCGACCGGCCTCGGCGCCGCGCTCACCCGTTACGAGGGATGGATGCGGCCCTGATCGCGGACGCGCAGAAGCTGCCGCCGGGCACGCCGGGGCTCTTGTACCCGAGGTCCCGGTCCGGTGTGCGGGCCGTACGGCTGGCGGCCCGCATCGGCAGCCTGGGCGTGCTCCGCAAGCTGACGTCCCGGATCGGTCACGTCGCCCGGACCGACCAGCCCCTGCCGCCGATGAATCTCGAGCGGAACGTGCGGTGAACGTGATCAGGCTCAGGTGAGCCTGACGTCGGGGACCCCGCCATCACCCCTTCCCGCAAGGGCTCCTTGACCGCTGTGATCGCGGGACGTCGCGGCCCACGTGGCGAGCAGTTCCAGGCCGTCGCCGGAGGGTGTGCCGGGCTCGGCGGAGTAGGTCACGACCGTCAGGTTGTCGTCGCCGGCCAGCTCGAGCACCTCGAACGCCAACTCCAGCTCGCCGATGGCCGGATGGCTGTACCGCTTCGTGCCGTGGCGGTGCACGTAGACGTCCTGGGCGGCCCACCAGCCGCGGAAGGGCTCGCTGCGCATCGACAGCTCGCCGATCAGGTTCATCAGCTGCCGGTCGTCCGGGTGCCGGGCGGCCGCGGTGCGCAGGGCCGCGACGGCGGAACGGGCCACCTGCGGCCACTGCGCGTAGAACGCCTGCGCGTGCGGGTCCAGGAACATGAACCGCATAGAGTTCACCGGCCGGGCCGGGCTCGCGGTGACCATGGGCGCGTAGAGGGCCAGCCCGAGCGCGTTCCCGGCCAGGATGTCGAAGCGGTGGTTGCGCAGGAACGCCGGTACGCCCGTCATCGAGTCCAGCATCCGCCGGATCGCCGGGCGGATCTCGGGTGCCTTCTCGCGCCGGGGGCGGGCGGCCGGCCGGCCCGCGGCGCGAGCCAGATGGTGGAGGTGCGCGGTCTCGGTGTCGTCCAGCCGCAGCGCGCGGGCGATGGCATCCAGGACGCCGTCGGAGGCGCCGGCGAGGTTGCCGCGTTCCAGCCGGGTGTAGTACTCGACGCTGACCCCCGCGAGAGCGGCCACCTCACCGCGGCGGAGCCCGGCGACCCGGCGGCTGCCGTACGCGGGGATGCCCACCTGCTCCGGGCTCACCTTCGCCCGGCGGGAGCTGAGGAACGCGCGGACCTCGCTGCGGTTGTCCATGCACCCAGGCTAGGCACGCCGTCCGGCGCGAGGGGGTCCCTGGCGTTACCCCTTTGCGCAGGGTCTCCCGGCAGGATCCGTTTCGGCGCAGGCTCTCGGGATACGTCACTTGCTGTCCGGCCACCGAGAGGAACATTTCATGACCACCGTCCCCAGCCTGACGCTGAACAACGGTGTCGGGATGCCCGCCATCGGACTCGGCGTCTTCCAGACCCCGCCGGAGGAGACCCGGGCCGCCGTCGCGGCCGCGCTGGCGACCGGCTACCGGCACATCGACACCGCCGCCGCCTACGGCAACGAGCGGCAGGTGGGCGAGGCCGTCGCCGGATCCGGCGCCGCGGTCTTCCTGGAGACCAAGATCTGGATCAGCGACTACGGGTACGAAGAGACGCTGCACGCCTTCGACAAGAGTGCCGGCAAGCTCGGCGTCGACCGGATCGACCTGCTGATCCTGCACCAGGCGCTGCCCTCGGAGTTCGGCCGGACCCTCGGGGCGTACCGCGCGCTGGAGAAGCTGCTGGGCGACGGCAAGGTGCGCGCCATCGGTGTCAGCAACTTCATGGTCGAACACCTGCAGACCCTGCTGGACCGGGCCACGGTGGTGCCCGCGGTCAACCAGATCGAGGTCCACCCCTACTTCCAGCAGCGCGACGTGCAGGATTTCGGGGCGCAGCACGGCATCCTCACCCAGGCGTGGGCACCGATCGGCGGCATCACGTTCTACCGCGACAGCGGGCACACCAGCACGCTGCAGGACCCGGTGATCGGCGAGATCGCGAAGGCCCACGGCCGGACACCCGCGCAGGTCATGCTGCGCTGGCACCTGCAGCAGGGCCGCCAGGTGATCCCGAAGTCGACCAGGCCGCAGCGGATCGCGGAGAACGTCGACGTGTTCGGCTTCGAGCTCACCGGCGAGCAGCTCGCCGCGATCGACGCCCTGGACACGGGCAGGCGCGGCGGCCCCGAGCCCGCCGAGGTCACCCTCGAGCGCTTCGGCCGCGAGATCCCCGAGTCCTGAACCACCCGACCCGCCAACCACACGGAGGACGATCATGCGTACCGCGAAGCTCGGCGACCTGGAGGTCGCCCGGATCGGCCTCGGCGCGATGGGGATGTCGCACGGCTACACCGGCGCCGGCAGCGACGACGCCGAGTCGATCCGCACCATCCACCGGGCCGTCGACCTGGGCGTCACCCTGATCGACACCGCCGAGGTCTACGGCCCCTACGTCAACGAGGAACTGGTCGGCCGGGCCCTGCGGGGACGCCGCGACCGGGTGGTGCTGGCCACCAAGTTCGGCCTGATCTCGCACACCGGCCGCGCCGCGGGCCGGCCCGACAGCAGCCCGGACAGCATCCGCGCCGCGGTCGACGGCTCCCTGCAGCGCCTCGGCACCGACCACATCGACCTGTACTACCAGCACCGCGTCGACCCGGACACCCCGATCGAGGACACCATGGGCGCCCTCGCGGAACTGGTCCAGCAGGGCAAGATCCGCTTCGTCGGGCTGTCCGAGGCGTGGACCGGCACCATCCGCCGGGCGCACGCCGTCCACCCGGTCACCGCCGTGCAGTCGGAGTACTCGCTGTGGACGCGTGACCAGGAGCTGCTGCTGCCGGTGCTGCGTGAGCTGGGGATCGGGCTGGTGGCGTACTCGCCGCTCGGTCGTGGTTTCCTCACCGGCTCCCTGCGGTCACCGGCGGATCTGGAGCAACTCGACGACAGCGACTTCCGCAAGAACCACCCGCGATTCACCGGGGAGAACTTCGCGCGCAATCTGCGCATCGCGGACCGGGTGCAGGCGGTCGCCGGACAGGCGGGCTGTACGCCGGCCCAGGTGGCGCTGGCCTGGCTGCTCGCTCAGGGGGAGGACGTCGTCCCCATTCCCGGGACCAAGCGGGTGAGCCGGGTGGAGGAGAACACGGCTGCGGACGCGGTGCAGCTCAGCGCGGAGCAGATCGCGTCGCTCACCGCGCTGCCGCCGGCCGAGGGCGGTCACCACACCGACGACCAGATGCGGCTGATCGAACGCTGACCCGCCACGCGGCCACCCGCCCCCTGAGCGGCGAGTTGATCTGGCAGGATCGCGCGCATGATGCTGCGGCGCGCCCGGGGGGCGGCGGCTCTGCTGCTGGCCGTGGCCGGGGTGGCGCTGACCGCGGCGACGCTGCTGGCCGCGCTCACCGTGTACAGCGCGGCGGTGACCGAGGCCAGCGTGCGGACCGCCGTGGCCGCCGCCGATCCGGCCGAGCGCTCCATTCTGGTGCGCGGCACGGCCGGCGACGACCCGGCTGTGCAACAACAGCGGGACGCCGCGCTGCGCCGGTCGTTCGGCTCCGGGCTGGGTGGTGTGCCCGTCACGGTCGTCGGTGCCGCGTACGGCGTCGGCTGGGGGCTCGCCGAGCCGACCGGTGCGGTCCGGCCCGACTCGACCGGGGTCGCGTACGCGTCGGTCCTGCACGTCGACGACCTTGCCGACCATGCGCGGCTGACCGCCGGCCGGTGGGCCGCCCCGGGGTCGTCACCGGCCCAGGCCACGCTGGCCGAGCCGGCCGCCCGGCTGCTCGGGCGCACGGTGGGGGACCGGATCCCGCTCACCGACCGCCGCACCGGGCGGGTGACCGAGGTGGTGGTGGCCGGAGTGTGGCGGCCGGTGGATGCCGGCGACCCGTACTGGCGGCTGATGCCGGAGGCCGCGACCGGCGTGCGGCCGCAGTCCGCGACCTACGGGCCGCTGGTGGTCGACCGGGCCGACTTCGCGGCCGGCTTCGCCCCCTCCGCGTCCGCCGCCTGGCTGGTGACCCCGCAGCTGGACGCGACCACGCTGGACGAGGTGAGCCGGGTCGCCGCCGCGGCGGCCGCGGCCGGGACGGGACTGCCGCCGCCGCGCGGGCTGGACGAGTCGGCGTCGGCCGAGACCGGCCTGCCCGCGCTCGCCGCCCGGCTGCCCCGCGCCGACCTGGTCGGCCGGTCCACGCTGGTCACCCCGGCGCTGTTGATCATCGTGCTGGCCGGGTACGGGCTGCTGCTCATGGCCGTGGTGCTCGCCGAGGACCGGCGCGGCGAGACGGCCCTGCTGCGGGCACGCGGTGCGTCGCGCGGCTGGCTGGCCGGGCTCGCCGTGCGGGAGGCGCTGCTGGTGGTGCTGCCCGCGGCGGCGTTCGGGCCGGTGCTGGCGTTCGGCCTGGTCGAGCTGGCGAGCCGGATTCCGGCCCTGGCCGCCGTGCTCGATCTGCGTCCCCGCCTCACCGCCTTCACGTGGCTGGTGGCGGCGGTGGCCGCGGCCGGGTGCGCGCTGGCCGTCGCGGGTCCGGCGGCGCGCCGTGGGCGCGCGTACGCCGCCGAGCTGGCCGCCCGCTCCCGGCCGCGCACCCGGTCGGCGGTGCTGCGCGCCGGCCTGGACGTGGTGCTGCTGGCCCTGGCCGTGCTGAGCTGGCTGCAGTTGCGTCAGTACGCGTCCCCGCTGTCGGGCGCGGGCTCGGGCGGCGCGCTGGGCATCGACCCGCTGCTCGCCGCGGCGCCGACGCTCGGAGTGATCGCCGGTGCCGTGCTCACGCTGCGGGTGCTGCCCCCGGCGGCGCGCCTCGGGGCCCGGCTCGCGGAACGGTCGGCCGACAGTGCGGCGGTGTTCGGGGCCTGGCAGGCCGGTCGCCGGTCGCACGCGGGCCCGATGGTCCTGGTGGCGCTGGCGGTCGCCGCGGGCACGGTGTCGTGGTGCCTGGCCGGCACGTCCGAGCGCTCCGCGGCCGACCAGGCCGACCTGCGCGCCGGCGCCGACCTGCGGCTGGTCGAGAACGCCGGGGTCCCGCTGGCGGACCGGTCCGCCGCCCTCGCCGCGCTGCCGGGAGTGGCGACCGCGCTGCCCGGCGTGCGCACCAGCGTCTCCCTCGGCAGCGGCGGCGGCACGGGTGGCCTTGTCGCCCTGGACGCGTCGGCCGGGCCGCGCGTGGTGCGCATCCGTGACGACATCGCCGGTGGCGACCCCGACGGCCTGTGGCGCACGCTGGCCGCCGCCCGGCCCGCCGGGGGCGAGGCCGAGGTGCCCGGCCGCGGCACCGTCACGACGGGTCCGGGGGTACGGACGACCGCCCTGTTCGCCGATCCGACCGGCCGGCAGGTGCGCACGCCGATCGAGCCGGACGCCACCGGCCGGTTCACCCTGGCGCCCCCGGCCGGCGGCTCGTGGCGGCTGGCCGGGTTCCTCGTCCAGGCGTCCGCCGCGGCGTCCGGGTCCACGGTGGACTGGCGGCTCGACGGCCTGGACGTGCCGCTGTCCGCGCCGCAATGGCAGCTGGCGGACCGGGAGTTCACCGAGCCGGTCGCGCACCCCCGGCCGGATGTCCTGACCGCGGCCTACCGGGTGCCCGAATCGGGCCGGGTGGACTTCGCGGTCGTGCCCGCCGTGGCCGCCACGCCGGTGCCGGTGGCGGTCACCCCCGCCGCGCTCGCCGAGCTGCGCCTGCGGACCGGGCAGACCACCACGCTCAACGTCGAGGGCGTCCAGGTGGACGTCAAGATCGCCGACACGATCGCGGCGGTGCCCGGCACGGACGGCGGCCCCGCGCTGCTGGCCGACCTCCCGTCGCTCAACGCCCAGCTGCTCGGCCGGCGCGGCGTCGTCCCGGCGATCCAGGAATGGTGGCTCGCCACCGGCGAGGACGCGCACGCCGCCGCGGCGAGCGCCGCGGCCCGGCTGGACGGCATCCAGGTCGTCGACCGGCGGGCGCTGGCCGCCGCCAGCAGCGACCCGTTCGGCGCCGGGGCCCGCGCGGCGCTCTTCGGAGCGGCCCTGGCCGCGCTCCTGCTGGCCGCCGTCGGCGTCGCGGTGGACGTGCAGGCCACCACCCGGCGGCGCGCGGGTGAGCTGGCGGTGCTGCACGCCCTCGGCGCGGGCCGGCGGCTGCTCACCCGCTCGCTGCTCGTGGAGCAGGCGTTCCTGACCGGGCTGGGCGCGCTCACCGGGCTGCTCACCGGCGTGCTCGTCGCGATCGCGGTGGCCCCGCTGCTGGTGCTGACGCCCGCCGCCGCGCGGCCGGTGCCGGTGGCGCTGCCGGCCATCGAGTGGCTTCGCGCCGCCGGTACGGGCGTCGTGCTCGTCGCCCTCGCCCTTGCCCTGACCGCGCTGGCCGCGGTCCGCATGCACCGCCGCCTCGTGGCGGCCCCGCCCACCTGGGGGCAGGACCAGTGACCGCTCTGCTGCACCGCGCCCGCGCCTTCGCCGGTGGACTGGCCTTGCTCGCCGTCCTCGCCCTGGTGGCGTCCCTGCTGGTGAGCGGCGTGCCGAAGCTGGCCAACGGTTACACCGACGCGGGCCTGCGCGCGGACATCGTGCGGTTGCCGCACACCGCCCGCGACGTGACGTTCGGCAGCGTGCGCGCCCGCTTCCCGCTGGACCCCTCCGCCGATGTCGTCCGCGACGGCCCGGCCCGGCTCGACACCTACCGGCGGCAGCTCGGCGCGCCGCTGCCCGATCTGATCAGCGACCAGTGGTACACCGCGCGGGTCGGCCCCAACGGTGTGCGTACCAGCGGCGACGTCGCACCGTTCCTGGGCAACTGCACGCCGAGCCTGTCGGTGCGCACGCTGACCGGCGCCGACCAGGCGATCCGGATGGTCGAGGGCCGCCCGCCGGCCTCGGGCGGCACCGTCGAGGCGACGCTGGCCCGCCCGGCCGCCACGGCCATGAAGGTGCGGGTCGGTTCGACCTTCACCCTGACCGGCTCGTACGGCCGGGTGCCGGTGCAGGTGGTCGGCATCTTCGAGCAGAACGACCCGGGGGCGGCGATCTGGGCCGACATGCCGCTCACCCAGACGGCCTGCCCGAACCCGGACGACGGCGTCACCGTGCGGGCCGGCCTGCTCACCGACGACGCCGGCCTGCGGTTCGCCGCCGAGCGCACCGGCGACGTGGTGCACGAGTGGCGCTTCCGGATCGCCGAGGAACGTCTGACGGCCCCGGACGTGCCGGCGCTGGCCGCGGCCGTGGCAGCCGCCCGGCGCAGCCCACCGCCGCGGACGGCGCTGGTCAGCGGCCTCGAGGCCTCTCTGAGCCGCTTCACCGGCGAGCAGACCGCCGTCGCCGCGCTGCTGGCCGTCGTGCAGGCGGGCGTCCTGGCCACCCTGCTCGGGCTGATCGCGCTCGCGGCCGGGCTGGTCGTGGAGCGGCGCCGCGCCGAGTTCGCCCTGATCCGGGCCCGTGGTGGTGCCGCCGCGACCATCGGCGGCCGGCTGCTGGCCGAGACGGTGCTGGTCGTGCCCGCCGCCGTGCTCGCGGGCGCGCTCGCCGGGGCCCTGCTGCCCGGGCGGGCGCCCGCGTACGGCTGGCTGCCGTTGCTCGCGGTGGCCGCCGTGGCCACCTTGACCGCGCCGGTGCTGGCCACGGCGACGCAGCGGCATCCCACCTTCGCCGGGCGCCGCCGGGACCTCACGCGCTCGCGTCCGTCGGCCCGGCGGTTCGTCGCCGAGGCCTTCGTCGTGCTCCTCGCCGTGCTCGGTGTGCTGCTGGTCCGCCGGCGCGGACTGGCCGCGACCGACGGCGTGGACCCGTACCTGGTGGTGGTGCCGGTCCTGCTCGCGGTGGCGGTGGCGTTGATCGTCCTGCGGCTGTTGCCGTGGCCGCTGCGGCTGGCCGGGCGCCTGACCGCGCGGGCCCGGGGCGCTGTGCCGTTCCTCGGCCTGGCCGGGGCCGGCCGCGGCTCCCCGGTGCACACCGCGCCGCTGGCGGTGCTCGTCGTGGCCGTCGCCACCGGCGTCTTCACCGGCACGGTGACCGGCTCGATCGCCGACGCCCGCGACCGCGCGACGGACCAGGAGGTCGCCGGGGACGCCCTGATCACCGGGGCCGGGTTCGGGGCGGACACCGCGCGGACTCTGTCCGCTGTTCCCGGGGTGACGGCGGTGGCGCCGCTGTGGGTCGCCGGTGGCGCGCCGCTGCGCGCCGGCGGCGGCCAGACGCAGGGTCAGGTGCGCGTGCTCGTCGTCGACGGCCCGGCCGCCGAACGGGTGCTGCGCGACAGCGGCAGCAGCCTGCGCCTGCCGCCGGCCCTGATCCGGGCCGGCCGCGGCGGTGACGCCGTGCCCGCCCTCGTGTCACCCGACCTGGCCGCGCCGGTCGGCACCGAGGGCGCGGTGGACGTGCAGGGCACGCCCTACCGGTTCCGGGTCGCCGCGATCGCCGCCGAGGCGCCGGGGCTGGGCGTGGGGGCCCAGCGGTTCGTCGTGTTGCCGGCCCAGGCGTTGCCCGTCGCCGCGCAGCAGCCCTTGCGGTTCAACCGTTTCGTCGTCGCGGGCACCGGCGCGGATCCCGATGCGCTGCGCCGCGCCGGGGACGCCGGGCAGCTCGCGTATCTGACCAGCGGGCTCGGCCGCGCGCCGGCCGACTGGGCGCTGCCGCCGACGACCGTCACGACGTGGCGCGCCCAGCGTGCCTCTCTGGAGGAAAGCGGCGTCAACCGGGTGCTCAGCTTCTCCTTCGCCGCGGGGGCCACGAGCGCGGTCCTGCTGGCGCTGCTGGCCGTCGCCTTCGCCGTGCTCGCCGGGGCGCCGGGACGCGGCGCCACGCTGTCGCGGCTGCGGACCCTCGGACTGTCCGCCGGCCAGGGGCGCAGGCTGCTGCTGTACGAGCTCGTACCGCTGCTGATCGTCGCCCTGCTCGCCGGCGGCCTGGTCGGCGTCGCGCTCCCGCGGCTGCTCGGTCCCGCCCTCGGGCTGTCGGGGTTCACCGCGGGAGTGCCGGCCCGTGATCACATCGACCCGGCGCTGGTCGCCGCCGTGCTCGCCGCGGTGATCCTCGCCGTCGCCGCGGCGCTGCTGGTGGAGAGTGCCGCGAACCGCCGGATGCGCCTGGGCGAGGCGCTGCGGCTCGGAGGGGAGTACGGATGACCGAGGATCTCGCCGCTCTGGAACGCCGGGCCGAGCAGCGGGCGGCGGCCCGGGCCGGTGGCACCGACCGGCTGGCCGGGCACATCGTGTGCGACGGCCTGGTGCGGATCTACAAGACCGACGGTGTCGAGGTCGTCGCCCTGCAGGGCCTGGACCTCGTCGTCGACCGCGGGGAGCTGGTGGCCATCGTCGGCGCGTCCGGCTCCGGCAAGTCCACCGTGCTCAACATCCTGTCCGGGCTGGACGTGCCTACCGCGGGCGTGGCCCGGGTCGCCGGCTACGACCTGCTGAGCATGTCGGCCAAGAGCCGGCTCGCGTACCGGCGGCGGACGGTCGGCTTCGTGTGGCAGCAGACCGCGCGCAATCTGCTGCCGTACCTGAACGCGCGGGAGAACGTCGAGCTGCCGGTGCGGCTGGCCCGCGGCAGCCGCCGGGCCGCCCGGGCCCGCGCCGACGAACTGCTGGAGCTGGTCGGCCTGGCCGACCAGGCGGACCGGCGCCCGGCCCGCCTCAGCGGCGGCGAGCAGCAGCGCTGCGCCGTCGCCGTGGCGCTGGCCAACGACCCGGAGGTGCTGTTCGCCGACGAGCCGACCGGCGAGCTGGACGAGGCCACCGCGGTGGAGGTCTTCGGCGCGCTGCGCACCGTGAACGCCGAGCTGGGCGTCACCGTGGTGGTGGTGACCCACGACCGCAACGTCGCCGGTGAGGTGCGCCGGGCGGTCGCGATCCGCGACGGCCGGACGGCCGCGGAGGTACGCCGCTCGGCGCGCCGCGGCACCGACGGGGTGGAGGAGATGGTCAGCGAGGAGTACGCGGTGCTCGACCGCAACGGCCGCCTGCAGTTGCCGGCCGCGTTCGTCGAGGCGCTGACCCTGCGCGACCGGGTGCGGCTGACCCTGGAACCCGATCACGTGGCCGTGCGGCCCGGGGAGGAGCACTGATGTCCGACACGGTGGTCCGGGTGAGCGACCTGGGACGCGACTTCCCGGCCGGCGACGGCGTGGTGCACGCCGTACGCGGGGTGTCGTTCACGGTGGCGCGCGGGGAGCTGGTCGCCGTCCGAGGCCGGTCCGGCGCGGGCAAGTCGACCTTGCTCAACCTGATCGGCGGGCTGGACCGGCCCACCACCGGCCGGATCGAGGTGGCCGGGCGGGACGTCGGCGGGGCCTCCGAGCGGGAGCTGCTGGAGTTGCGCCGGACCACGATCGGCTTCATCTTCCAGTCGTTCGGGCTCATCCCGATCCTGTCCGCGGCCGAGAACGTCGGGGTGCCGCTGCGCCTGGCCCGGCGCCCGGCCGCCGAACGGGACCAGCGGGTGGCCGTGCTGCTGGAGCTGGTCGGCCTGGGCGCGCACGCGGAGCAACGGCCGTACGAGCTGTCCGGCGGCCAGCAGCAGCGGGTGGCCGTGGCGCGGGCGCTCGCCAACGAGCCGCTGTTGCTGGTCGCGGACGAACCCACGGGCCAGCTCGACTCGGACACCGGGCGGTCCATCATGGACCTGCTGCGGGCGGTGGTCGACGCGCACGGGATGACCGTGCTGGTGGCCACCCACGACGCGAGCCTGATGGACCGGGCGGACCGGGTCCTCAGCCTGCGCGACGGCACCCTCGTCGACTGACAGGTGACATGGGCGAAGCCCGGCCGATCGCAGCGGATCGGCCGGGCTTTTCCGGGTCGTAGGAGGATCAGGCGAGGTCGAAGCGGTCCAGCTCCATGACCTTCGTCCAGGCCGCGACGAAGTCCGTCACGAACTTCTCCCGGGCGTCCTGGCTGGCGTAGACCTCCGCGAGGGCGCGCAGCTGCGAGTTCGAGCCGAAGATCAGGTCGACCGCGGTCGCGGTCCACTTGACCTCGTCGGTGCTCACGTCGCGGATCTCGTACACGTTCTCGTCGGACTGCGACGTCTTCCACCGGGTGCCCGGGGAGAGCAGGTTGGCGAAGAAGTCGTTGGTCAGCACGCCGGGCCGGTCGGTGAGCACGCCGTGCTGCGACCCGCCGACGTTCGCGCCCAGCGAGCGCAGGCCGCCGATCAGCACCGTCATCTGGGGCGCCGTCAGGTCGAGCATGTAGGCGCGGTCGATGAGCAGGACCTCGGGCTGGGTCTTCTCGCCGGGACGCAGGTAGTTGCGGAAGCCGTCGGCGCGGGGCTCGAGGACCCGGAAGGACTCGACGTCCGTCTGGTCCTGGCTCGCGTCGGTGCGGCCCGGGTGGAACGGCACGGTGATCTCGACGCCGGCCTCGCGCGCCGCCTTCTCGACCGCGGCCGAGCCGGCCAGCACGATCAGGTCGGCGAGCGAGATCTTCGCGCCGCCCGCGTTGTTGAACTCCTGCTGGATGCCCTCGAGGGTGCTCAGCACCGTCGCGAGCTGCTCCGGCTGGTTGACCTCCCAGTTGCGCTGGGGCTCGAGCCGGATCCGGGCACCGTTGGCGCCACCGCGCTTGTCCGTGGAGCGGAAGGTCGCGGCCGACGCCCAGGCGGTGGAGACCAGCTGCGCGGTCGTCAGGCCGGACTCCAGCACCTTGGCCTTGAGGGCGGCGACGTCGGCGTCACCCACGAGCTTGTGGTCGACGGCCGGCACCGGGTCCTGCCACAGCTGCGGCTCGGCGACCCACGGGCCCAGGAAGCGGCTGACCGGACCCATGTCGCGGTGCAGCAGCTTGTACCAGGCCTTGGCGAAGGCCAGCGCGAACTCGTCGGGGTTCTCCAGGAAACGGCGGGAGATCTTCTCGTACGCCGGGTCGAAGCGCAGCGACAGGTCCGTGGTGAGCATCGTCGGCTTGTGCTTGCGGGCCGGGTCGTACGCGTCCGGGATGATCTCCTCGGCGTCCTTGGCCACCCACTGCTTGGCCCCGCCGGGGCTGGTGGTGAGCTCCCACTCGTAGCCGAAGAGGATCTCGAAGAAGCGGTTGCTCCACTGCGTGGGCCGGTCGGTCCAGGTCACCTCGAGGCCGCTGGTGATCGTGTCGGCGCCCTTGCCGCTGCCGTACGTGCTCAGCCAGCCCAGGCCCTGCGTCTCCAGGTCGGCGCCCTCGGGCTCCGGGCCCACGTGGTTGTCGGCCGGGCCGGCACCGTGGGTCTTGCCGAAGGTGTGACCGCCGGCGATCAGCGCCACGGTCTCCTCGTCGTTCATCGCCATCCGGCCGAAGGTCTCCCGGATGAAGTGGGCCGCCGCCCGGAAGTCCGCGCTGCCGCGGGGGCCCTCGGGGTTGACGTAGATGAGGCCCATCTCGGTCGCGCCGACGTTCTCGGCCATCTCGTTGTCGGAGACGTAACGCTCGTCGCCGAGCCAGGTGTCCTCCGGGCCCCAGAAGATCTCCTCGGGCTCCCAGACGTCCTGGCGGCCGAAGCCGAAGCCGAAGGTCTTGAAGCCCATCGACTCCAGGGCCACGTTGCCGGCCAGCACGAGCAGGTCGGCCCACGAGATCTGCTGGCCGTACTTGGCCTTGACCGGCCAGAGCAGGCGGCGGGCCTTGTCGAGGTTGGCGTTGTCGGGCCAGCTGTTGAGCGGGGCGAACCGCTGGCCGCCGTCGCCGGCGCCGCCGCGGCCGTCGTGGATGCGGTACGTGCCCGCGGCGTGCCAGCTCATCCGGATCATCAGGCCGCCGTAGTGACCGAAGTCGGCCGGCCACCAGTCCTGCGAGGTGGTGAGCACCTCGGTGATGTCACGCTTGAGCGCCTCGACGTCGAGCTTGGCGAACTCCCGGGCGTAGCTGAAGTTCTCCCCGAGCGGGTTGCCCTTGGACGAGTGGGCGTGCAGCACCGAGAGGTCGATCTGGTTGGGCCACCAGTCCCGGATCGTGTGCGGCCGGCCGCCGGTCTTCGGCGTCGGCGAGTCGATCGCCGGGTTCTCGCTCTCACTGCCGGTCGCGGTCACGGAGTCGTGCGCGACCGGGCAGCCTTCCGCCGCCATCTTGTCCACGCCCTGCGCGCTGGCCGGGGCGTTGTCCTGGGTGTCGCTCATTTGTTTCCTTCCGAACTGGCGGATCCTTGGGCAAGGCGTGCGGTCGCGCAGTCGGGGCAGGTGCCCCAGTAGACGACCTCCGCCTCGTCGACCGTGAAACCGTGGTCGTCCGAGGCGGTGAGGCAGGGGGCGTGGCCGACAGCGCACTCGACGTCGGCGATCGCTCCGCAGGAGCGGCACACGACATGGTGGTGGTTGTCTCCCACCCGGGCCTCGTAGCGGGCCGTCGCGCCGGCCGGCTGGATGCGCCGGATCAGGCCGGTCCCGGTGAACGCGCGCAGCACGTCGTAGACCGTCTGGTGGGAGATCGCGGGGTGCTCGGCCCGGACCAGGGCGATCACCGTGTCGGTGTCGACGTGCGGATGGTCGCGCAACGCGGCGAGCACAGCCAGCCGGGGCCGGGTCACGCGCAACGAGACCGCACGCAGCTGGGTCTCGAAGTCGGGCGTCACGCGATCAACATAGGTCCTTTTCTGGAATAGTTCAAGTTTGGCGGTCAGCCGAGCGTGGCGGCGGCGTTCACCGCCATCTGCTGGTTGAGCTCGCAGGCGCGGGCCACCCCGATCGCGGCGGTGTCCTGCTCCCAGCCGCGTGGCAGCTCGACCGAGATGCCGCCGTGCTCGGCGACCCAGGAGGCGGTGGCCTCGGCGGTGCCGCCGGCGGCCTGGATCTTGGCGAGGGTGGCGGTCTGGAACTGGATCGGGTGTCCCGCGGCGGCGCCGGCGATCATGTGGTCGTACATGCCCTGGTAGTCGGGGCGGGCCTGCTCCAGCCCGCCGTCGGTCCGGCGGGCGATCAGCGAGTTGTTCTCCCAGACGCCGGACGTTCCCATGGTGGCCCGCTGGTGATCCATGAGCTCCACGGTGACCGCCGCGTCGGTCGCCATCCGGCCGGTGGCGGGGTCGATGAACTGCCACGGGTTGTACGCCACCGAGGAGGTGATGCCCATGGGCGAGAACGCGTCGTGGTGCGCGGCGATCACTGTCTCCAGCGCCGCCCGGTCAGCCGCGGCGGTGTACCCGTTGGCGAGCGCCTGGTCCCGGTTGGCCGCCACGCCGAGCTGCTTGATGCACGGCTCGGCGAAGACCGTGCAGGTGCCGGACACGGTCACCTCTCCCCAGAGCGGCTCGTCCCCCAGTGCGGCGGCCAGCTCGGGCAGGAAAGCGTTGTACGCGGCCAGGAACTCCTCCGCCCACCACACCGGCACGTCGTACCGGTCGGGCTCGACCGCGCCCGGGTCCTCCCAGTCGCGCATCGGCCCGCCGCCGAGCGCGAGCGCCCAGCCGGGGGACTGCCAGCCGGCCAGCAGGCGCAGCTTGAGCCGCTGATACCCGCGCTCGCGGGCGAGATCGGTCGCCGCCCGCAGCTTGAGCAGCGCCGCGCCGCTCAGGTCGCCGCCCGGCTCGGGCTGGGCCTCGGCCCAGGTGAGCGGCTGGACGAACCCGCGCAGCCGGCCCGCACTCACGTCGCGGACCAGCAGCGGATCGCGGACCAGCAGACCGGTGACGCGTCCCCGCGGCGGCACGGCAGCAGCGAACGCTGGCGAGGTGGTGAGGCCCGCGGCGGCGAGCGGCACTCCGGCCGCGACGGTCAGGAATCCACGCCGGTTCATGCCCGGCGACGCTATCAGCCCGGATGCCGCCGCGAGGGGCACCCGTCCGGGTGCCCGGGGGTCGGAACCGGCGTGGCAGCGCCGGCCCAGTTCTAGGGTGGACGCATGGACTACCAGGTCAGTGTCAACGTGGAGAAGATCGCGCAGTGGCAGGTACGCCTGAGCGGGCTCGCCGACGCGCACAAGGGACAGCCGATCGAGGCGCACCTGCGGGCGATCGCCGCTGAGCTGTACGCGGAGGTCCCGGAGGAGTGGTGGACCAGTCAGCCGGCGCCGCTGGACAACCGGGTCCGCAACACCTGAGACCGCCCGGCTTCTGAACCGGCGCGGGCCCGGTCGATCCACGGAGGAAGACCTGCGGTCCGCGCCTCTCCGGCTGTCCCCGACGTGCTCGTGACAGTCTTCAACGCCTTCCCGATCGGCCGTTCCCACCTGCGTGGATGAGGGCCCGGGAAGATTTCCGGCGTGTTTCCGTGCGGTGATCAACCGCCCCGCCGGATCCGGACTTTCTAGTTTGTAACCTTTACTTTCGTCGATGGCATACATAGATTGCTGTCATCTGACGAAAGTCATCCCGGTTGCCGCGGAAAGCGGTGGCTCCACGGTAGACATTTCTCGATCTTCTGCACCCATCGACCGGTCGTGAACAGGTGGACGAGACGCATGGAAGACAACGTTGTCAGCTGGCCTCGGCAGAACTTCTCCCGGCGTTCGCTGGTCGTCGGGGGTGCCCTGGGCCTGACCTCCGCGGCCGGGGTCACGGCTGCGCTGCGCCCCGAGCCGGCCCGGGCCGCGGCCGGTGCCACCCGCAAGGTCACCATCTATGCGGAGGCGCTGCCGGGCGGGCTCTTCGGCTACGGGCTCGCCCCCGGCAAGGCCACCGTGCCGGGTCCGGTGCTGGAGATGTGGGAGGGCGACACCCTCGAGATCACCCTGGTCAACACCACTGACCAGCGGCTGTCCATCCACCCGCACGGCGTCGACTACAGCACCGATTCCGACGGCAGCCCGTTCAACGCGTCCTTCAACAAGCCGGGGGAGACGCGCACCTACGTGTGGCGGTCGCGGGAGATGTTCGCCGCCGAGGGCCGCCGGTTCATGCCCGGCAGCGCCGGCTACTGGCACTACCACGACCATGCGATGGGCACCGAGCACGGCACCGGCGGGGTCGCCAAGGGACTGTACGGCGCCCTGGTCGTCCGGCGCCGGGGCGACATCCTGCCCGAGAAGCAGTTCACCGTGGTCTTCAACGACATGATGATCAACAACCGGATGGCGCCGAACACGCCGATGTTCGAGGCGAATCTCGGCCAGCGCGTCGAGTGGCTGGCCATCGGGCACGGCGGCACCTTCCACACGTTCCATCTGCACGCGCACCGGTGGGCCGACAACCGCACCGGCATGCTCGAGGGCCCCGCGGATCCGAGCCAGGTCATCGACAACAAGGACCTCAACCCGGGCAGCTCCTTCGGTTTCCAGGTGCTGGCGGGCGAGGGGGTCGGGCCCGGCGCCTGGATGTACCACTGCCACGTGCAGTTCCACTCCGACGGCGGGATGGCCGGGATCTTCCTGGTCCGCAACGCCGACGGGAGCATGCCACCCGGTGCCGAGGAGGCCATCCATCGCTTTCAGGGTCACGTCCACACAGCGCAGCACGGCTGACGAGCAAGGGGGCTTGGGATGAGACGAGGACTACTCCTGCGACGGGCACTGGCTGTGGCCGTGCTCATGGTGGGCCTGGTGCCCGCGACCGCGACCGTGGCTTCCGCCGCACCGGCGAAGGCCGCGGCCGCGGCGGTGGAGGTGCTGGTCTTCCACGGGCCGGTCGCCGAACAGCAGGACCCGGTGGCCCGCGCGGCCCAGGCGATCAAGGAGCTCGGGCAGGCGGACGGCATCACCGTCACCGCGACCACCGACCCGGCGACGTTCACACCCGCCACGCTGGCCCGCTACCGCGCGGTGGTGTTCCTGTCCGCCGCGGGGGCCACGCTGAGCCGGCCCCAGGAAGCAGCCCTGCAGAGCTACGTGAAGGCGGGCAACGGTTTCGTCGGCATCGGCGACGCCGCGAGCGCGCAGCTGGACTCGGCCTGGTTCACCGGACTGATCGGCACCCGGCCCGCGGGCAGCGTCCCGGTCGCCGAGCCGGTCGCCAAGGTGACCGCGAGCGGGGAGAACGCGCCCAACGAATCCAAGGAGAAGCTGAACGACGGTGACGCCAACACGAAGTGGCTGGTGCGGACCCCGACCGCCTGGGTCGCCTACGAGCTGAACAAGCCCACCGCCGTCACCGGATACTCGCTCACCTCCGCCAACGACTTCGTCGGACGGGACCCGAAGGACTGGACCCTGCAGGGCTCCACCGACGGCACGACCTGGTCCGATGTGGACAAACGGGCCGGGCAGACGTTCCCGGACCGTTTCGTGATGCGCAGGTTCGAGGTCACCGGCGCGGCCGAGTACAAGCACTACCGCCTGAACATCACCGCCAACGGCGGCGAACCGCTGATCCAGCTGGCCGAGCTGCGGCTGTTCACCGGCGCGACGACGGCACCTCAGCCGCCGGGCGTCAACGAGGCGGTCGTGGACATCCTGGACAGGCACCACCCGGCGACGAAGAGTCTGCCGACGACCGTCAAGCGCGCCGACCGCTGGTACAACTGGGATCCCAACCCGGTCGGCACCGTGCACACGGTGGCGCAGGTCGAGGAACGCTTCTACGACCCCGGTCCGAGCGCGAACGGCCCGTTCCACCCGGTCTCGTGGTGCCGCGACTACGACGGCGGCCGTTCCTTCTACACCGGCATGGGCCACACCGAGGGCAGCTACGGCGAGTCCGCGTTCCGCACCCACCTGGCCGGCGCCCTGCGCTGGACCACCGGCGTCGAACGCGGTGACTGCCAGGCCACCATCGCCGCCAACTACAAGGTCGAACGGCTCACCGCGGCCAACAAGACCGGCGAGCTCGACCAGATCGGCGAGCCGCACGGGCTGACCATCGCCGACGACGGCACCGTCTTCTACGTCGGCAAGGCCGCCTGCCCGACCGGGCCGGTGGTCGACTGGGCCGACCCCAAGGTCGGCCTGGGCTGCGGCACCATCCACTCGTACGACCCGAAGAGCAAGCAGGTCAAGCTGCTCACCACACTGCCGGTGATGGGCAACCGGGGCAGCGGCTCCGAGCTGGTCAAGAACGAGGAGGGTCTGCTCGGCATCGTGCCCGACCCCGCCTTCGCGACCAACGGCTGGCTCTACGTCTACTGGATGCCGCACGACTCCATCGACCGGGAGAAGCGGATCGGTCAGCGGACCATCTCGCGGCTGACCTACGACAAGGCGACCCAGACCATCGACCAGGCGAGCCGCAAGGACCTGCTGCAGTTCCCGGTGCAGATCCACAGCTGCTGCCACGCCGGCGGCGGCATGGCTTTCGACAAGCAGGGCAACCTGTACGTCGGTTCGGGCGACAACAACTCGTCGGAGGGCTCGAGCGGCTACTCCGGCAACAACTGGACCGCCGAGTACCAGGGCGTCTCGTTCCAGGACGCCCGCCGGACGTCCGGTAACACCAACGACCTCGCCGGCAAGATCATCCGGATCCACCCGGAGGCCGACGGTACGTACACGATCCCGGCCGGGAACCTGTTCCCGCCCGGCACGGCCAAGACCCGCCCGGAGATCTACGTGATGGGCGTGCGCAACATCGCCCGGCTCGCGATCGACCCGGAACGGCAGTGGCTGACCGCCGGCTGGGTCGGCCCCGACGCCGCGGCGCCCAGCCCCACGCTGGGCCCGGCCAAGTACGAGACCGCCACGATCATCACCTCGGCGGGCAACCAGGGCTGGCCGTACTGCATGGGCGACAAGCAGCCGTACCGGGACCGCAGCAGCACCGACGCCACCGTCCTGACCGGCTGGTACGACTGCGACAACCTCAAGAACGAGTCGCCGCGCAACACCGGGCTGACCGACATCCCGCCGGCCCGCGACAACATGATCTGGTACGCGCCCGACGGCGGCGGACCGGTCTTCCCGGCCCGCGCCGACGGCAGCGGCATCCCCACCTACGTCAAGGCCGACGCCACCTACACCCAGCCGTACCTGCGCGGCGGCGGGCAGGCGATCATGTCCGGTCCGACGTACCACCGCGACCTGGTGGACACCGCCAGCGGCGTGGCCTGGCCGCAGTACTGGGACGACAAGTGGTTCATCGGGGACCAGTCCAACGCGGCGAACCGCGTCGCGGTCACCGTGGACCCGGCCGGGGTCCCGCGGCAGGCGCCGCCGGTCTTCGGTGAGTCGCTGCGGTCCATCATCCCGGGCGGCAACGGCGACACCCGGCTGCAGAGCTGGATGGACGCCAAGTTCGGCCCGGACGGTGCGCTGTACCTGCTGGACTACGGCGGCGGCTTCTTCAGCCTGCATGCCAACCAGAAGCTGATCAGGATCACCTACCAGGGCGGCGCGCCGACCCCGGCACCCACCGCTTCCTCGGTCGCCGTGCAGAACAAGCCGCTGACCATCGCGTTCACCGGCTCCCGGTCCGGCGGACTGTCGTACCGCTGGGAGTTCGGTGACGGCGGCACCTCGACCGAGGCCGACCCGCGCCACACCTACGCCAAGGTCGGCAAGTACACCGCCAAGCTCACGGTCACGTACGCCGGCGGTGAGACCGTGACGACGCAGACCGCTGTGACGGTCGGCTGCGCGACGCCGGACACCCGCACCACGGTGTGGGTGGATCAGACCGACACCGGGGTCCCGAACCGGACGGTCGGTGAGGGCTGCACCATCAACGACCTGATCGACGACGAGAGCAGCTGGGCGGACCACGACAGCTTCGTGCGGCACGTCACCGCGGTCACCCGTACGCTCGGGCTCACCGGCCGCGAAGCGGGCGCCCTGACCCGCGCGGCGGCCGGATCGGCCGTCGGCCGGCCCGGGCACAAGGGCTACGAGCCGCTGTACGACGGCACCGCCCAGTCGCTGCTCGGCTGGGAGCAGGCGCCCAGCGGTCAGTTCACCATCCAGCCGGACGGGTCCCTGCGGGCCAGCGGCGGGCTGGGCATGCTCTGGTACACCAAACCGTTCGGCGACTTCTCCCTGAAGCTGCAGTTCCGTGACGTGGCACCGGGTACGGCCCGCGCCAACAGCGGCGTCTTCACCCGGTTCCCGGATCCGCGCATCCCGCTCGACGAGCGCCCGCCGGGCAGTTGCGGCACCACGGGCTCGGCCCGGACCTCGCAGGCCTGGGTGGCCATCTACTGCGGGCACGAGATCCAGCTCTACGACGGCGACACCGGCGAACCGCAGAAGACCGGCTCGATCTACAACTTCGACCCGGTGACGCTCGCCGACGCCCGGGTCACCGCGAAGAACGTCTGGAACACCTACGAGGTCCGCGTCGTGGGCCAGCACTACACGATCCTGCGCAACGGCGTGGTCATCAACGAGTTCGACAACACGCCCGGCAAGCAGTCCTCCCGCGCCGGTGACCCGCCGACCGATCTGCGGCAGTTCACCAGCGGCTTCATCGGGCTGCAGAACCACAGCGACACCGACCTGATGGACTTCCAGAACATCCGGGTGAGGCCCCTATGATCCGCTTCTTCAAGGTGGCGCTGCTCGGCCTCCTGCTCGTGGTGTCCCCGGTGGCGGTCTCTCCGGCCGCCGCCGCGGGGACGCTGACCTGGACGGCCGACGACGACATCACCCGCTACAAGTCGGCGCCCGCCTCGGCGACGCCCGGGCCGACGACGATCGTCTTCGAGAACAGCGCGGCCACCGGCAACACCACCGGCATGCCGCACACGCTCACCTTCGACACCACCACCGAGGGTTACAACCATGATGTGAACCTGAACATCCTGGCCAGCCCCTTCGACACGAACAACGGCCGGCACCAGGCGACCGTCACCCTGACCCCGGGCAAGTACCGCTACTTCTGCTCGATCCCCGGGCACACCGCGATGGCCGGCGAACTCGTCGTCACCGACGGCGGCGGAGGCGGGGACACCACCGCCCCCACGGTCTCGGCGCAGGTCTCGGGGGAGCGGGACGCCGCCGGTGACTACCTGGGCAGCGCGACGGTGACGGTCTCCGCCTCCGATGCGGGGTCGGGTGTGGACACGGTCGAGTACCAGGTCGACGACACGAGCTGGACGCCGTACACGGCTCCGGTGCGGGTGACCGCGATCGGTGACCACTCGGTGCAGTTCCGGGCCACCGACAAGGCGGGCAACGTCTCGGCGGTCGGCTCGGTCGCCTTCACCGTGGTCGAGCCGGGGCCGGGGGAGGACACGACCCCACCGGTGGTCACGTCCCAGGTCACCGGTGACCGGAACACCGCCGGCCAGTACGTCGGCAAGGCCACGGTCACCCTCACCGCGACCGACGCGGAGTCGGGGGTGAAGACCATCGAGTACAACGTGGACGGTGGTGCCTTCGCGGCGTACACGGCGCCGGTTGTGGTCGGCACGGCCGGGTCGCACATGGTGCACTTCCGGGCCACCGACGTCGCCGGCAACACCTCGGCCGAGCAGATGGTGAGCTTCACCGTGGTCGCGGCGCCGGTTCCGGACACCACGCCGCCGGTCACCTCGGCCGCGGTGCGTACCGAGGCGGACGGCAGCGCGGTCGTGACGGTCACGGCCACGGATGCCGGATCGGGGGTCGCCTCGATCGAGTACGCACTCGACTCGGGCGCCTGGACGGCGTACACGTCAGCGGTCGCCGTCCGGGCACCGGGCGCGCACACCCTGCGCTACCGCGCCACCGACGTGGCCGGGAACGCCGCGGCGGAGAAGTCAGTGACCTTCACGGTCGTGCCGCCCACCACCGGCGACTGCCCGGTCCCGGACACCCGCGCCACGGTGATCATCGGCGACCAGGACACCGGGATCGCCAACGCCGACACCGGCAACGGCTGCACGATCAACGACCTGATCGCCGAGCACGCGAGCTATCCGACCCACGCCGCGTTCGTCCGGCACGTCGAGACGGTCACGGCGCCGCTGGTCGCCGCGGGCAAGCTCACCGCCCGCCAGCAGGGAACCATCGTGCGGGCCGCGGCCCGCTCCGACGTCGTCAAGGGAGTACAGCGATGAGACGTACCGCCGCGAAGCTGGCCACCGTCACTGCCGTCGTCACCGCCGCGGCGCTGACGATCGCCCCCACCAGCGCCAGCGCCGATCTGGTCACCCACTGCGTCGGCACCGGCGGCGCGGTCACCGTGCCGAACGACCTGCTGGTGCCGGCCGGTCAGTCGTGCGCGTTGACCGGCACGACCATCACCGGCAACGTCAGCGTGGCCGCGGGCGCGAACCTCGTCGTGACCGGCGGCCGGATCAGCGGCGAGATCCTCATCGCCGCGGACGGTTACCTGGATGCCGGCACCACCACCGTCGGCGGCGGGATCGACCTGGCCTCCGGCGGTTACGGCGTGTTCCTCAAGGACACCGGAACCGGCTCGGTCACGGTACGGCCCAAGGGATCCGCGACCAACGACAGCTTCCTGTTCGCGGAGAACGCGGCCATCGACGGCACGGTGACCGCGAGCGCGGGCGAGATCCGGCTCGACCGGAACACGGACGTGACCGGCAACGTCAGCACGACCGGCAGCTACTACACCGACGTGCACGACACCTTCGTCGACGGCACGCTGTCGGTGCTGAACAGCGCGACCGGAAGTGTGGTGTGCGGCAGCGCGGTCCGGGGCCGGACCACGTTCGCGGGCAACCTCGGTGGGGTGCAGCTGGGCCCGAACGGCACGCTCGACGGGTGTGCCTCGGGCGGCTACTTCGGCCGCGACGTCAGCGTCACCAACACCACGGGCGGAGTGAACGTCGACGACAACATCATTGACGGGCAGCTGACCACCACGTCCAACACGCCGGCGGCCAAGGTGGCGGCGAACAACCGGATCCGCGGCGGCGTCGCGGGGGACCAGGCAGCGGCGACGGCGCGGGTCTCGGCCAAGCGCAGCGTCCAGGAGCGCGAGGCGAAGGGCGAACAACGCGCCGAGGTGCGCAGGTCGTCGGCGGTCCAGGAGGCGGTAGCCGCGGGAGACGCCGGACTCTGAGCGGTACGCGGAACGAACCGCACCGGGCCGGCCCCACCGCACCGCGGGGCCGGCCCGGCCGGATTGTCAGCGACCGCTGAAGTTCACGTCGCTGCAGATGTAGTACGGCTGGTCGAGGTGGCTGGCCTGCCAGATGGTGTAGACCACGTGGCGCCCGGTGCGGGAGCCGGCGTTGACCTGTGCCGTGTAGTTACCGGCCGGGGCGATCCGGCCGGTCTGCGTCACCAGTTCCAGGCTGCTCCAGGTCAGCGGCTGCGTGAGCGGGTTGAAGCCCTGCCGGGTGATGTAGATCCGCAGGTAGTCGGCGCCGTGCCGGGCCTCGTCCTTCAGATTCAGCGTGAACTGGTTGCTCTTCTCGGCCGCGGTCCAGTTGCCGACCGCGTCCATCGCCGCGTAGCGCCCGCTCTGGGTACGCCCGCCGCTGCAGAGCTGACCGTCCGGGACCACGGCCTGGTGGTTGCCGCCGACGTTCTCCCGGTACAGACCGTTCCAGTTCCACATGGCGTTGGGGTCGGCCCGCCACGCCTGGTAACACATCGGATCCTGCGTCTCCATCTCCGGCGCCAGGTGCTTGCTGCCCCAGCGCTCGAGACACCCGTAGTTGCGCGACGGCGGGTCGACCACGGAACCGTGCGCCGAAGCCGGAGCGGCGAGCGCCGTGGACACCAGCGCGGCGGCAGTCGCGCCGACAGCCAGAGCGCGGAGCACCCACGAACGCCGTGAACGGGTTGTGAACATCAAGCCTCCCAAATTGGACATTGACCGTCATCAATGTAAAGCGCGGCCGACCAGCCCGCAAGGCAAGTTCCGTAACAAGGCCGAAATATCCGCCAATAACTTCCGGTATCTGAAATCAATGTGGGAGCGCTCCCATCCATGATGCCGGTTGGTGGCGACTGGTGCACCTTGGCAGCGGTATGGCCCGAATGGAGCTCGGCCCGAGCGGGTCGACTCCCGCGCAGCGACGCCGGATGATGAACCCGCCCAGCACTCCGACGACGACCCCGAGTTCCAGGCACGTGCACTGGCGCTGATCACGGCGGCGGCCGGGAAAGGGCAGGCTTCCCACGGCAACGTCGCGTACCTGACGGATCGGGTGGCGGTGCCGACGAGCCGAAGTAAGGCGGCCGGCGCCGGATCACCGGGTGACCGGACGGGCCGCGCCGAGGCTGCGGAACTCCATCCCGAAGGTGTATCCCCGGTCGGCGGCCAGACGGTACTGCGGGAGCACGCCCGGACCGCAGGACGCGGAGCCGGGCCCGTTCTGCCCCAGGTCCACGTTGATGTGGACCAGGCTGGACGGCCGCAGCTCGTACGGGTGCCTCGCCGCGGCCAGGTCCGCACTGGTCCAGCGCCGCACGGTCAGCTCGAACGCCGGGCGCCCGGTGATGTGCAGGCGCCGTTTGAAGGTCCGGGACCGGGGTATGCGCAGGCCCCGATCCCGAGCGGCAGCGGGCGCGGCAGCCGGGATCCGCGATGTCGAGGAGCGCCGATGACTATCGATAGCCCGGTGTCCGCCGCTGTCGCCGCTCTGCGCGGTCAGGAGATCAGCGCGGAGGCCCTCCGGACCGTCGCCGACGGGGTGAGCGCGCTGATCCGCTATCTCAACCACGCGACGCAGCCGTGGTCGGCCCCGGCCGCGCTGCCCGCGACCGCCGACACTGCCCGCCTGATCGGCGCCCTGCACGAGATCACCCACCACCTGCACCTGACGCTGGAGCAGACCGGTGACCGCATCGCCGCCACCGGGCACGACAGCGAGGAGGCCCGCCGGGCAGCGGGGCATCTAGGGTCCGCCCACGAAGCGCTGCGCGAGGTGACCCGCCACCTCGCGCAGGCCCACGCCGCCGCCGCCCAGCTGTCCGGCTGAGAGCCGGCGGTCAGCCGGTGGGCCGGGCAGCCGCCACCGCTTCGCCGACCGTGGCGTGCACCGGCAGGAGACGGTCCAGGTTGGTGGCCAGCAGCACCGCGGTCACCGCGGGCTGCACGCTCGCCAGATGCAGCCGCCCGCCGCGCGTGGTCGTCCTCTTGTGCAGGTCGACGAAGAGGCTCAGGCCACCGGAGTCGCAGAAGGCCACCGCGCCCAGGTCGAGCACGAGCGACCGGGACCCGTCCTGGAGGGCCGCTTCGGCGGCGTCCTCGAGGGACTGCCGGCTGTCATGGTCGATCTCCCCGGCGGCGGACAACACCGTGACCGGGCCCTCGGTGGTCGCGCTGACCGTCAGAATCTGCTCCGTCATGACCGGGTATCGTCCTCTCGCGTCGCCTGTCCGGCTCGCGCCACCGTGTTCAGGGCCGCCGGCGTGGACCATTGCACCAGCATCAGGGTGGCGTCGTCGGCGGGCGGGCCGGACTGGTGGTCGACGACGGCGTGCGCGAGCCGGCGCAGGGTCTCCGGGGCCGGCAGGCCGGCGCGTTCGTGCTGCTCGGCCAGGTCGACGAGGCGGCCGAGCCCGAACCGGTCGCCGTCCGCGGTCCGGGCCTCGGTGACACCGTCGGTGTAGAGCAGCAGCCGGTCCTCCGGCTCGAGGATGTGCTCGGCCACCTCACCGGAGGGGTCCGTGATGCCCAGCGGCATGCGACCCGTCGCTTTGAGCTCCCGCACGAGCTTGCCGCCGCGCAACAACAGGGGCGGGGGATGCCCGGCATTGACGAAGCGCAGCCGCCCGGAGTCCAGGTCCAGCTCGGCGAGGACCGCGGTGGCGAAGCGGGTGTCCGGGAACTGCCCGGTCAGGGCGGCGTCCGCTGCACTCGCCTGCTCGGCCAGGTCACCGCCGGCGTTGCGGGTGGTCCGGATCGCGGCGAGGGCGACCGCGCAGGCCAGACCGGCCCGCAGGCCACGGCCGACCGCGTCCAGGATCACCAGCTTCGCCGTGGTGTCGTCGAGGGCATAGTCGAAACCGTCGCCACCGACCTCGTAGCACGGCTGCAGGATGGCGCTCAGGGCCACGCGGTCGGTGCTGGAGGTCAGCGGCGGAAGGATGCGCCCCAGCAGCTCCGACGCCGTCGACATGGGCTGCGTCCGCCGGGTGCGGTCGATGTGGTCGCCGCGCCGGGAGATGGTGGCGACGAGATGCCCGACGAGGCCGGCGAGCATTTCGCAGTGCCGGACGAACTCCTGCTGATCGGCGTCCGTCTTCCCGGACACCAGGAACTCGATCATGCCGAGCCGGTCGGTGCCGTCCAGCATCGGCACCCACCACCGGCGTACGCCGTCGCGGCCGAGGCCCGCCATCGACTCGATCCGGGCGAAGGCGCGGCCCGGCAGCGAGCCGTCGACCGGCACCGGATCCGGGCTCTCCCCGCCGGGCTCGACCAGGGCCCGCAGCGCGACCTGCTCGTAGTCGACCAGCCAGACCCGGACCCGCAGGCCGAGCGGAGCGACCGCGGCATTGAGCGACAGGGGTACGTCCTCGGGTGTCCACAGATGCGAACGGTCCAGAATCGTCCGCAGCGCCGTGAACCACCGCAGTTGTTCCGGCTCACCCATGCGCACCAGCGTAGATCCCCTCCGGCGGGCCCGCCGGACGTTGCCGCCCGGCCCAGCTGGGGTCCGCGTGTCCGGTGGCCGATCTCTACCTGTCGATGACAGCGCCTGCCATGATGGCGCGCGATGATCGAAGTGATCGGGTTGACCAAGTCCTACGGGCGGGTCCGTGCCGTCGACGACGTGACGTTCTCCGCCGTGCCCGGGCGGGTGACCGGCTTCCTCGGGCTCAACGGCTCCGGCAAGACCACGACGCTGCGGATGCTGCTGGGCCTGACCCGGCCGACGTCCGGCGTCGCGCTGATCAACAAGGCGCCGTACCGGGAGCTGCGCCACCCGGCCCGGCAGGTCGGTGCCGTGCTGGAGCAGGGCATCAGCCATCCCGGGCAGAGCGGCCGGACCCACCTGACGACGCAGGCGTTGCTCACCGGAGCCGACCGGGCCCGGATCGACCCGCTGCTGGCGCAGGTGGGCCTCGACGACGCCGCCGAACAGCGCTGCGGGGACTACTCGCTCGGCATGCGCCAGCGGCTCGCGGTGGCGACCGCCCTGCTCGGGGACCCGTCGGTGCTGATCCTGGACGAGCCGGCCAACGGGCTCGACCCCGAGGGCATCGCCTGGCTGCGTGAGCTGCTGCGCGAGCACGCCCGCAACGGCGGCACGGTGCTGATCTCCAGCCACCTGCTGGCCGAGCTGGCCCAGCTCATCGACGACGTCGTCATCATCGCGGACGGCACCGTGCGCTACGCGGCGCCGCTGGAGGAGCTGTACGGCTCGGCGTCGTCGCGGCTCCGGATCCGCGGCCGCGACCCGCAACTGCTGTGGCGCGTGTTCGAGGAGGCCGGGGCGCAGGTCGACACCGACGGGCACGCCCTCGAGGTGACCGGGCTGACGGCGGAGGACGCGGGGGACATCGCCTTCGACGCCCAGGTACCGATCTACGAGCTGGCCACCGACGCCCCCAACCTCGAACAGATCTTCCTCGGCCTGGTCAGCGCCCCGGCACCCGCCGTCACCGAGGAGCCCGTCCGATGACCGCGGTGGTGCGCAGCGAGCTGTACCGCCTGGCGACGATCCGGTCCAGCGCGCTGTCGCTGGCGATCTTCACCTGCCTGGGCACGGTGCTCGGCATGATCGGCAGCGACTTCTGGGCGCTGCTCGCGGGCGTGGGCGCGTTCGGCTTCGGGGTCATCGGCGTCTCCCAGCACTTTCAGCACCGTACCGCCGTACTCCTCTATCTGGCCCGGCCCCGACGGGTCCGGGTCCTGCTCGCGCAGCTGGTCACCACCGTGATCGTCGGTTCCGGCTTCACCGCCGTCAGCGGCCTCATCGTGCTCATCCAGGGCAACCGCGAGCGCTACCTGATCACCCTGCTGGTCGCGCCGATCATGGCGGTGCTGGGCGCCGCCGCGGCGGCCATCGCGCGCAGCGCCACCATGCTGTTCATCGGCTTCGTGGCGTGGATCGTCTTCGTCGAGGCCATGTACGGCAAACTGCAGGAGCCGCTGCCGTTCTCCGCCTATCTGGACGCGGCGTCCGGCGACCGGCAGAAGCTGCTGATCCTGCTGGGCTGGACGCTGGCGACGATCATCGGTGCCGCCTTCGCGATCCGCCGCGACCTCAACGGAGACTGACCACCGGCGCGGAACTCCCGCGCACCTGCAGGGCCGCGGGGAAGACACAGCGCCAGTACGGATCGGGCCGGCGTTCCACCAGCGCGCGGGTGGCCGCGGCCGCCATCAGCTCGACCGGCTGCTGGACCGACGACATCGGCGGCGTGCTGCACGCGGCGATGACGCTGTCGTCGAAGCCCACCACGGCGACGTCCTGCGGCACCCGCCGGCCGGCATCGGCCAATGCCTGCATCGCGCCGGTGGCCATCAGGTCGCAACCGGCGAAGATCGCATCCAGCTCCGGTTCCTCGCCCAGCAGGCGCCGGGTCATGTCGTAGCCGGCCTCGCGGCGGAACTTGCCGATCACCGAGATGTCGGGCAGCCCGAGATCGCGGACGGCCCGCCGGTGCCCCTCACGCCGGCCGTCGGCGCAGGGATTACCCGCCTGCCCGTGCAGGGCGGCGATCCGCCGGCGGCCGCTCTCGTGCAGATGCCGGATCGCCGCGTACGCCCCGTCGGCGTTCTCCACATCGACGAACGGGATGCCCGGGGCGGACGGGCCCATCGACACCACCCGGTCGCAGCGCGCATAGAACTCCGCGGCGAGCGCCGGCGTCACGTTGATGAGGATGACCCCCAGGCTCACCGTGGCGGCGATCCGGTCCAGCAGCGCGGCTGTGTCGGGCTTCTCGACCACGTGGACGCGCAGCTGGGCGTTGGTGCCGGCCAGCTCCTGCAGGATCCCGGCGGTCACCCGGCCGTAGTACGGGCTGTTGCCGAAGACCGCGGCGTCGTCGACGACGATCAGCTCGACCACGTCACCGTGGCCGGAGGCCAGCGCCCGGGCCACCGGATCGGGCCGGTAGCCGAGCCGGGCGATCACCTGCCGGACGTGCTCACGGGTCTGCGGCGACACACCGGGGGCGTCGTTGATGACCCGGGAGACCGCTGCTTTGGACACGCCGGCCTCGGCGGCGACATCGGCCAAAGTCGGTCTTTTCGATGACATCGGGCAACTATAGGAGGGTTGTCCCGCGGCCGTGGACCCATTTAGCGGCCGGATCTGCTTTCTGAGGGGCCGGGCGGGCGCTCAGCCGGCGGCGCTGCGCGGGGCGTACATGATCACGGCGACGCCGAGCAGGCAGATGCCGGCGCCGATGAGGTCCCAGCGGTCCGGGCGGAAGCCGTCCACCACCATGCCCCAGGCGAGCGAGCCGGCGACGAAGACGCCGCCGTAGGCGGCCAGGATCCGCCCGAAGTTGGCGTCCGGCTGGAGGCAGGCGACGAAACCGTACGCCCCGAGAGCGATGACGCCGGCCGCTATCCACCACAGGCCGCGGTGCTCGCGCCAGCCCTGCCAGATGAGCCAGGCACCGCCGATCTCGGCGAGCGCCGCCAGGACGAAGAGCAGCAACGAGCGGATAATGATCACCTTCGGCACGTTATCCGTACCCCGGGGTGGCCGTCACGTGGTCGCGCAGGAGCAGCTGTCGCCGGTACAACCGGCGCGGTGGCGCCCGCGGGCGGTCCACCACCAGGCGGCGCCCGCGAGGGCCGCGAGGGTGACGGCGATGCCCGGCATCCAGGCCGCGGCTACGGCCCAGGTCGCGCCGGAGATCAGCCCGGCGGTCAGCAGGAGCGGGATGGCGCAGCAGGCCGCGCACGCAAGGCCGGCGAGGCTGGTCAGGCCGGAGGGCAGCAGCCGGCGGGCGCGGTTGACAAGGGTCGGCATCCGGCGGTTCTGTCGCGATGGTGGCGAATATTGGCGGGCGCCGGCGTTGATGATCGGCATTGGAGGCTCCTGTCGCGGTGGTGGGGGAAGCCGGTGGGTGCGGTCAGCGTGGATCGGCATTCGGGGTTCCTGTCGCGGTGGGGGAGGAAGCCGGCGGGCACCAACGGCGCGGATCGGGATTGAGGCCACTGCCCGGATCGGTGGTGGCGGGTCGGCACCGTTCAGCGTGGGTCGGCGTCAGGGCCTGCGGTCGCGATGGTGGCGAACGGGATCGGGCAGCAGGGCTGGGCCGCGCAGGTCACCAGGTCGTCGCAGCCGGCGTCGACCGCGGCGCGCAGGGTGTCGGCGATGATCCGCAGGTCGCTGATCTTCGCCTCCACCTCGGCGAGCTTGGCCTGCGCCCGGGCCTGCAACCCGGCGTCAGCGGCCCGTCCGTGCCGGTGCCGGCCGCTCTCCAGCAGGTCGGTGATCTCCTCGAGGGTGAAGCCGAGTCGTTGCGCCGCCTTGATCACCCGCAGCACGGTGACGGCCTCGGGCGGGTACATCCGGTGCCCGCCGAGGCTACGGTCCGGCTCGGCGAGCAGACCTCGGCGTTCGTAGTAGCGCAGCGTCTGCAGGTTCACCCCAGCCGCAGCGGCGACCTCGCTGCTGCGCAGGGCGCTCACGTTGCCATCCCGGCGACTGCCCGGCCGGCCAGCGCATCCAGTACGGCGACCTGAGCGGGCGGCACCTGGATGTCGAGGTTCACGGCTTCCTGCTCACCTTCACCTGATGTGGTGAAGGTGAACGTGAAGAACGCGCAGCACGAGCTCTCCCGGGCGGTGAGGTCGCGGGCAACCGGCTCGGCGGCCGGGTCGAGCCGCCACCGCAGCACGGTGGGCGACAGCCGCCGCTGATCACGCAGCGCGGTGGCGAAGAGCTCGTCGAACTCGGCCAGCCGCAGCGGCTGGTCGACGGTGGGCAGGGTGCACGCCTCGGGCACCCACACCTGCTGTTCTGCGGTCATGGTCCGACGGTAAACCCGTACCTGGGTACCGGATGCAAGTCGAAGCGGCGGCGACCAGTCTCGGTGCGGTGCGGTGCGGTGCGGTGCGGTGCGGTGCGGTGCGGTGCGGTGTGGGGTTGGGGGGCTCGCGCAGACGCGGGAATGGGGCGGGCGCGCGGGAGGGGGAAGGAGCGACGGCGGGGCGGAGCGGACGTCTAGGTGGGCGTGCGGTTGGAAGTGGGAGTGGGGGCGGGAGCGGGGGTAGAGGGGGGTCCGGGAGACGGGGCGGGCGCGGGACGCGGGGCGGGAGCGTGGTGGGCGGGGCGGTCGGTGACCCGGTGTTCGGCCGTCCGCAGGGCTTCGAGCACGAGGCGGCGGACGTGTGGGTCTGTGACTGCGTACACCGAGCGGCGGCCGTCGCGGCGGGCTTGGACCAGGCCGGCGAGGCGGAGCTTGCCGAGGTGTTGCGACACGGCGGGGCGCGCTGCTCCCACCGCGCGGGTCAGCGCGGTCACGTCGCTCTCTGCTTCGACCAGGGCGGCCATCAGGCGCAATCTCGTGGCGTCGGCCAGCATCCCCAGGGTGATCGTCGCGGCCTCGATCACGGAGTCGCTCACCAGTGGTTCCTGCAGGTCACTGGCAGTTGCACCGTTGTCGCGTGCGTACATGAGCACATATTATCCAGGGGATACACCGAGGACCAGGGGGCGAGGATCCGTGATGGCCGACCATGAGCACAGCCACGCCCAGAGCCGCCACAACGACGGGCACTACGGCGGCGGCCATCACGACGACGGCCATCACGACGACGGCCATCACGACGACGGCCATCACGATGGCCACGACGACGGCTTCGGCGACCGCCGCCACCACGATCGCCACGACGAACACGGGCACCACGACAGCCACGACAACGACGGCCATCACCACGGTTGGTGGGAGCGGCTGCGTCACCGGATCACGCCGCATTCGCACGACAGCGCCGACAAGGTTGATTCCGCGCTCGAGTCCTCCCGTGAAGGTCTCCGTGCACTGTGGATCTCCCTGGTGGCGCTCGGCGTCACCGCGGCCCTGCAGGCCGTCGTCGTTGTGCTGTCCGGCTCCGTCGCGTTGCTCGGCGACACCCTGCACAACGTCGCCGATGCGCTCACTGCCGTACCTCTGGGTATTGCTTTTCTGCTCGGCCGCCGGGCCGCCACCCGGGCGTACACCTATGGTTTCGGCCGGGCCGAGGATCTGGCCGGCATCGTCATCGTCCTGGTGATCGCCGCTTCGGCGATCGCCGCCGGCTGGACCGCCGTCCACCGGCTGGTGCATCCCCAGACCATGACGCACCTGCCGTGGGTGCTGGCCGCCGGCGTGATCGGCTTCCTCGGCAACGAGCTCGTCGCCCGGTACCGGATCGGGGTGGGCCGGCGCATCGGGTCCGCGGCGCTGGTCGCCGACGGGCTGCACGCGCGCACCGACGGCTTCACCTCGCTCGCGGTCGTCCTTGCCGCCGCCGGTGCCTGGCTCGGCTGGCGCTGGGCCGACCCGGCCGTCGGCCTGGTGATCACGGCGGCGATCGCGTTCGTGCTCAAGGACGCGGCCCGGGAGGTCTACCGCCGGCTGATGGACCGGGTGGATCCGGAGCTCGTGGACAAGGCCGAGCAGTCGCTGCGGGCGGTCCCGGGCATCCGGGACGTGTCGGGGCTACGGCTGCGCTGGATCGGGCACCGGATGCACGCGGAGGCGGCCGTGGTGGTGGACGCGGACCTGAGCCTGCTGGCCGCGCACGAGATCGCGGCGGACGCCGAGCATCAGCTGACCCATCAGGTTCCGCGGCTGACCGGCGCGACCGTGCACGTGGATCCGGCCAGCCACCCGGGCGACAGTCACCACACCGACCTGTCCCACCACCGCCGCGACCGCCTCGCCGCGCCGGCCCGGAACTGACCTGACGGTGACGGATCGTGCACTGACGGATTCCGGACAGGACCCGGACCGGCGGCAGTGCCACGATCGGGACGTGGGGGACGAAGCTGTAGCCGAGCGGGGATCTACCGGCGACGCCGTGGTCATCGGGGCCGGCATGGCCGGCCTGGCCGCCGCGCGGGTGCTGGCCGACCGGTTCGCCCGGGTGACGGTGGTCGACCGCGACCACCTGCCGTCCGGACCGGAGAGCCGCCGGGGCGTGCCGCAGAGCGCCCACCCGCACGCCCTGCTCGCGGTCGGGCGGGACGCCCTGGAGAAGCTGTTCCCCGGGCTGACCGACGAACTCGTCGGGCTCGGGGCGCGGTGGATCGACGTGGCCCGCGACGCGTACGTCTGGCAGCTCGACGGGTACCGCGTCCGGGTGGACAGCGGCGTCACCATGCTCGCCGTGAGCCGGCCGCTGCTGGAGAGCTGCGTGCAGCGGCGGGTGCGGGCGCTGCCGGGGGTACGCGTTCTCGACGACACCGCGGTGGCCGGTCTCGTCGGCCGGTCCGGTGAGCGGGTGTCCGGAGTGACGCTGGCCGACGGCCGTGAGCTCGCGGCCGAGCTGGTGGTCGATGCCAGCGGGCGCGGCAGCCGCTCCGACCGCTGGCTGCGGGAGCTGGACTTCCCCGTCCCGGCGGAGTCGGTGATCACCGTACGCGTGCACTACACGACCCAGCTCGTCCGCGGCCAGCCCGACTGCCTGCCCGGATCCGGGATGATCGTGGTGGCCGAGACCCCGCCCGAGCAGTGCCGCTACGGCGCCGCCTTCTCCGTGGAGGGCGGCCGGTGGCTCGTCACCCTCGGCGGCTTCCACGGTGAGCAGGCGCCGACCGACCCCGAGGGTTTCCGGCGGTTCGCCGATGACCTGCCGGACGGCACGATCGCGCAGTTGCTGCGCACCGGCGAGCCGCTGACCGATCCGGTCGCCTACACCTATCCGGCCAGCCGGCGCCGCCACTTCGAACGGCTGCGCCGGATCCCGGCGGGCTACGTGGCCATGGGTGACGCGCTGTGCAGCTTCAACCCCGTGTACGGCCACGGCATGACGGTCGCCGCGCTGGAGGCGGTCACGCTGGGGGAGAGTCTCGATCGGCACCGCACCCCGGGCGTGGTGATGGCGCGCGACTTCTACCGCCGCAGCGCGAAGGTGATCGCCGTCGCCTGGGACATGGCCGCCGCGACCGACTTCGTCTATCCCGGGACGGAGGGTCCCAGGCCGCGGGGCCTGGCCCTGACGCACTGGTACCAGCGGCGGATCTTCCGGGCCCTCCATGTCTCGCCGGAGGTCATCAGGACCGTCGTCCGGGTGCAGCACCTGCTGGAGCCGGGGTCCGCGCTGCTGCGGCCGGCCATGGTCGTCAGAGTCCTCCGCGCGGCCCGCCGTGACCGGAAGGCGGTGGGCAGCGCTGCGGCCCGGCGACCCATCCTCTAGATTCGGCGGATGGCTCTGCTGCACCGTGCGAATCTGACCCCGTCCAAGCTCGAGCTGCTGGCCGGCTGGCTGCCCGGCCGAGCGTGGTTCGCCGGCCCGCTGGAGGCCGAGGTGGTCCGGGTCGCGGCCTTCCGTTTCGACGACCCGGCCGGCCGAGTGGGCCTGGAGACGATGCTGGTCCGCGCCGGTGACGGGCCGGTCCTGCAGGTCCCGCTGACGTACCGCGACGCACCCCTGGACGGCGCCGAGCAGTGGCTGATCGGCACGACCGAGCACTCCGCGCTGGGCCGCCGCTGGGTCTACGACGCCTGCGGTGACCCGGTCTACGCCGCGGAGCTGGCCCGGGTGATCCATGCCGGCGGCACCCAGGCCGAGGAGTACTTCGAGGTCGACGGCCGGCGCGAGACCCGGGCGCCGGCCATGACCGTCAGCGGCAGCGGGACCGGGGATGCCCCGGTCCCGGCCACCGGCACCGTGCACCGGGTCGTCGACGAGGACCCCACGGTGATCGTGACGGACGAGGTGGAACTGGCCGTGCTGCGCCACCTCGGCACCAGCCAGCGGGTCACCGGCCCGGTGCTGACCGGCACCTGGGGCGACGAGCCGCTGCCCGTGCCGCTGGCTTACGCCACCCCGGCGCAGTGACCGGCGACCGATGCGGAGGACCCGGCCGGGCCCGGTGATCGCGGGCGGCTACTGAGCCACCACCCGGTCCCCGGTCAGCTGTAGCAGGCGCAGCGGGATCGCGTCCGCCATGGCCTGCATCCCGGCGTCGTTGGGGTGCAGGTGGTCGCCGCTGTCGTGGCGCGGGAGCAGGCGCAGCGGCTGGGCCGGGTCGCGGACGGCCCGGTCGAAGTCGATCACGCCGTCGTACTCGCCGCCGGTGCGGATCCACCGGTTGACCGCGGCGCGCTTGGCCTCGTTCTCCGCGCTGTAGTAGCCGGCGATCGTGGTGTCCTGGAACGGCGTCAGGGTGGCGCCGATGATCCGCAGGCCCCGTTCGTGGGCCCGGGCGATCAGTTGCCGGTGCCCGTTGATGATCTCCTCGGCGGTCACCGTCTCGGACGGCGGGGCCAGCGACGTCGGCTGGCCGATGTCGTTGATGCCGAGCAGCACGATCACGGCCCGGGCACCCGGCTGGGCGAGCACGTCACGGTCGAAGCGGCTCAGCGCGCTGTCGCCGAAGAGCGGCCCGATGCCGGAGAACGGGGTGCCGGCCACCGTGTTGCCGTCGTGCAGCAGCCGGTTGCCGCCGATGCCCTTGTTGAGCGCGCCGAGGTGCCGCAGCGGGGCCTGCGCCTGCAGCCGGCGGGCCAGGAAGTCCGGCCAGCGGTGGTCGGCGGCGGTGCGCTGCGGCAGGTGGATGCTCACGACGAGATCGGACAGCGCCGGTACGGGTAGCGTCACCGGATCGCTCAGCGCGGGGGCGCCGGGCGGGACGCTGAACGAGGACCGCCCGCCGAAGGTGAGCCTGCGGTCGGTTCCGGGCAGGAGCTGAGAACCACCGGCGCTGCGGGCGATGCGCGCTTCACCGATCACCAGCGGCTCGGTGCCGTACTCGTTGGACAGCCGCACCCGCAGCGACCGGCCCGCGATGCTGGTGTGCACGATCTGGCGCAGGGTCTGGTTCTCGAACACGGTCTGCGGCATCGGCGGGGTCGCCGCGCCGGTCACGGCGGTGCTCCAGGTGCCGGTCCAGGTGGCCGGGCGGTCGGCCGCGACGGCCGAGCCGGTCATGAGGGTCGCGACGCCGAACGTCGCCACGGTGGCGGTGATCAGGCGCGGGAGCCTGGTGGTGGATGCTGTCATCGTCGACACCTCCCTGTCCGGACCAGCCCAGCTCAGCCCCGTCCGGGTGTCAAGGCATCGACGGTCGTCAAGATGAGCGGCTCACGCTCAGGGCAGCCGCCAGCTGGTCCGACCACGCGCGGACGACCCGGGCCCGGCGCCGGGAGTCGTCGGTGAGGACGTCGGCCAGGGCCAGGCCCCGGGCCAGGTCGAGGGTGGCCTGGATGAGACCCCGGACAGCCGGGTCGCTGTCGTCCACCCGGAGCAGCCGTACGGCCCGCCGGTGCACGCCGCGGGCGAAGTGCCGCTCCAGCGGGACCACCGCGGCCCGCAGCTCGGGGTCGGCGGCGGCCACGGTCCACACCTGCAACGCGGCCCGGAACAGCTCACCGCCGATCGCGTCGACCAGGCCGGTCACCACCGCATGCACCCGGTCGGGGCTCGAACCCCCGGGGTCGGGCAGCGCGTCGAGCAGCGCCGCCCGCTCCTCGAACATGGCCTCCAGCGCGGCCAGGATGAGCGCCTCCCGGGTCCGGAAGTGGTGCTGCACGGCCCCGCGGCTGATCCCGGCCTCGGCCGCGATGAAGGCCACCGTCGAGACCTCCCACCCGTGCCGGGCCAGGCTCCGGATGGTCGTCTCCAGCAAGCGCCGGCGCGTCTCCCGCGAGCGGTCCTGCTTGGGCGCGGAGTCGTCAGCCATCCCCGGCCGCCGCCACCACCGCCAGCGGCGTGCCCTGGCTGACCTGACGGCCGACCGGGACCGGCAGCTCCGTCACCGTGCCGTCCGCCGGGGCGCGCACCACGTGCTCCATCTTCATCGCTTCCAGCCAGATCAGCGCCTGCCCGGCCACGACGGCCTCACCGATCCGGACGTCCGTGCGCACCACCGTGCCGGGCATCGGCGCCACCAGGGCGCCGGCCGGCAGCTGGGCCGACGGGTCGGTGAAACGCGGCACCCGGCGCAGCTCCAGCGAGCCCTGAGGCCCGTCGACGACCACCCGATCGGCAAAGCGTCCCACCGTCCACCGGCGGCGGACCCCGTCGAGGTCGAGCACCACCGCGTCAGCCGTCGCGTCCACCAGCACGACGTCGTCCCGGCCGGGCACCTCCAGGCCGTCGCGGCCGAAGCGGTACCGCACCTCGATCTCGGTGTCGCCGACGGCGTAGCGACGGCTGCGGTAGCCGACCGGGATGTTGCGGAAGCCGCGGGCCAGCAGCGGCACCAGCGCGGCGTCGGACAGTGCGGCGACCAGGGCGCCGAGGGCCGGGTCCAGCCCGGTGCCGGCGGTCAGCGCGGCCGGCGGATGGTCGGTGTAGAAGCCGGTCCCGGCGGTGCCGGCCAGGAACTGCGGGTGCAGCAGGCTGGCGACCAGCAGGTCCCGGTTGGTGGCCACCCCGTGCACGCGGGCGCGGCGCAGGGCGGCGGCGAGCTGCCGGGCCGCGGCCTCACGGGTTGACGCGTACGCGATGACCTTCGCCAGCATCCCGTCGTAGTGGGTGCCGACCACGCTGCCGTCCACCACTCCGGAGTCGAGGCGGATGCCGTCCAGCCCGGCGCGCTCGAAGCGGGCCGTCACGCCGGGGGCGTCGAAGGTGACCACGGTGCCGGTCTCCGGGCGCCAGTCGTCGGCGGGGCTCTCGGCGTACAGGCGGGCCTCGACGGCGTAGCCGGTCATCGCCGGCTCCGCACCGCTGAGCCGGTGGCCCGCGGCGACGTCGAGTTGCAGGCCGACCAGGTCGGTGCCGGTGACGCACTCGGTCACCGGGTGCTCGACCTGCAGGCGGGTGTTCATCTCCAGGAACCAGAAGTCGCCGTTGGCGGCGGCGATGAACTCCACCGTCCCCGCGCCGCGGTAGTCGACCGCGGCTGCGGCCTTCCGGCCCGCCGCGAGCAGGCGTTCGCGCAGGTCACCGCCGATCCGCTCGACCAGCGGCGCGGGCGCCTCCTCGATCACCTTCTGGTGCCGGCGCTGCAGCGAGCACTCCCGTTCGCCCAGCGCCCAGACGGTGCCGTGGGCGTCGGCCATGATCTGCACCTCGACGTGGTGCCCCTCGTCCAGGTAGCGCTCGCAGAAGACGGTGGGATCGCCGAACGCGGCACCGGCCTCCCGCGCCGCGGACGCGACAGCCGCGGGCAGCTCGGCCAGGGTGCGCACGATCCGCATGCCGCGCCCGCCGCCGCCGGCCGACGCCTTGACCAGGACGGGCAGTTCGGCCTCGGTGACGGCGTCCGGATCGAGCAGGTCGAGCACGCTCAGGCCGGCCGCCGCCATCCGGCGCTTGGACTCGATCTTGGAGCCCATCACCTCGATCGCCGCCGGGTCCGGGCCGATCCAGGTCAGCCCGGCGTCCTGGACCGCGCGGGCGAAACCGGCGTTCTCGGCGAGGAACCCGTAGCCGGGGTGGATCGCGTCGGCGCCGGCCCGGACGGCCGCCGCGATGATGAGGTCACCGCGCAGGTACGTGTCGGCCGGCGTGGAGCCGGGCAGGCGTACGGCGCTGTCCGCCTCGCGCACGTGCGGGCTGTCGGCGTCGGGATCGGAGAAGACGGCGACGGTGGTGATGCCCCGCCGGCGGCAGGTGGTGAAGATCCGCCGGGCGATCTCCCCGCGGTTGGCGACCAGGACGGCGTTGATGGTCATAGTGCTCTCACATCCGGAAGACGCCGAAGGCGTCGGTGCCCGACACCGGCGCGGTGTGGATCGCGGACAGGGCCAGGCCCAGCACGTCGCGGGTGTCGCGGGGGTCGATGATCCCGTCGTCGTAGACCAGCCCGGACAGCACCATCGGCATCGCCTCGGCGGTGATCTGCCGTTCGATCGCCTGCCGCATCACCTGCGCGGCGTCCTCGTCGAACGGCCGGCCCTGGGCCAGCGCGGAGGCCCGGGACACCATGGTGCTCACGTCGGCGAGCTGCTGGGCGCCCATCACCGCGGACCGGGCGCTGGGCCAGGCGAAGACGAACCGGGGATCGTAGGCCCGGCCGCACATGCCGTAGTGGCCGGCGCCGTAGGAGTTGCCGATGAGCAGGGAGATGTGCGGGACGGTCGAGTTGGACACCGCGTTGATCATCATGGCGCCGTGTTTGATGATGCCGCCCTGCTCGTACTCCGCGCCGACCATGTAGCCGGTCGTGTTGTGCAGGAACAGCAGCGGGGTGTGCGAGCGGTTGGCCAGCTGGATGAACTGGGCCGCTTTCTGGGCCTCGGCGCTGAACAGCACACCGCGGGCGTTGGCCAGGATGCCGACCGGGTAGCCGTGCAGCTGCGCCCAGCCGGTCACCAGCGAGCTGCCGTACAGCGGCTTGACCTCGTCGAAGTCACTGTCGTCGACGATGCGGGCGATGACCTCGCGCGGGTCGAAGGGCGCCTTGAGGCCGGGCGGCACGATCGACAGCAGCTCCTCGGCGGCGTACCGCGGGGGTCGGGGTGTGGTCGTGGCCGGGCCGGCCGCCTTGCGCCAGTTCAGCCGCGCGACGATGCGCCGCCCGATCCGGATGGCGTCCTGCTCGTCGCGGGCGAAGTGGTCGGCCAGGCCGGACACCCGGGCGTGCATCTCGGCGCCGCCGAGCGACTCGTCGTCGGACTCCTCCCCGGTGGCCGCCTTGACCAGCGGCGGACCGGCCAGGAAGACCTTCGAGCGCCGTTCGATCAGCACCACGTGGTCACTCATCCCCGGCAGGTACGCGCCACCGGCCGTCGAGTTGCCGAAGACCAGCGCGATCGTCGGGATGCCGGCCGCGGACAGCTGGGTGAGGTTGCGGAAGACCGCGCCGCCGGGGACGAAGACCTCCTTCTGGGTGGGCAGGTCCGCACCCCCGGACTCGACCAGGGAGATCACCGGCAGCCGGTTGTGCCGGGCGATCTCGTGCATCCGCAGCGTCTTGCGCAGCGACCACGGGTTGCTCGCGCCGCCCTTGACCGTCGGATCGTTGGCGATCAGCAGGCACTCCACGCCGCTGACCACGCCGATCCCGGCCACGACGCCGCCGCCGACGGTGAACGGCGAGCCGTAGCCGGCCAGTGCGGCCAGCTCCAGGAACGGCGCGTCCTCGTCGAGCAGCAGCTCGATCCGCTCGCGGGCGGTCATCTTGCCCCGGGCGTGGTGCCGGGCGACCGCCTTCTCGCCGCCGCCGGCCACCGCCCGGGCGGTCTCGGCCCCGATCTCGGCGAGCGCGTCCAGCATCGCCTGCCGGGCGGCCAGAGCCTCGTCGGTGGCGGGTTCGAGCGTGGACCGCAGGACGGTCACAGTTCCTCCCGGTCGGGCAGCAGGGTCACGGGGATCTCGACGTGCCGGGACCGCAGCCACTCGCCGAGCCCCTTGGCCTGCGGATCGAAGCGTGCGTGGTAGGCGACGCCCGCGCCGAGCAGCCCCTCGACGACGACGTTGACGGCCCGGATGCCGGGCAGCCGGGTGATCCGGACGGGCAGCGCCGCGGTCTCGGGCAGCAGCTCCCGGATGGTCTGCTCAGTGATCAACGAGGCCAGCCACGGATAGGCGCTGTCGCTGCGCACCCACAGGCCGATGTTCGCGTTGCCGCCCTTGTCCCCGGAGCGTGCCCCGGCCAGCGTGCCCAGCGGCGCCCGCCGGGTCGGACCGGCTCCGAGAGGGATCCCGGGACCGCCGGTGAGCGGTTCCAGCGGCCGGGTGAGCGCCGGTGGATCGATCGGCTCGACGCGGCCGTCGTCGTGGACGACCTCGTGCCGCGGCACGCTCTGGGGAACGAAACCCGCGGTGAAGACGCCGTACGGCTGGGCGCCGGCCGGCGGGGTGGTGCTGAAGAAGCCGGGGTACGACGAGAGGGCCAGCTCGACGGCGGCCTTGCTGAACGCGCGGCCCGCCACCTTCTCGTCCGGGTCCCGGGCGACGACGCTGAGCAGGGCGGACGCCTGCTGCTGGGTCGCCGCGTCGGCGGTGTCGAGCCGGGCCAGGCTCCAGGTGACCTCGGCCGGCGCGGTGCCGGGGGCGGCCTCGAACTGGCGGCGGAACAGCGCGGCCTTGGCCTCGACGTCCAGACCGGTCAGCACGACCGTCAGCTCGTTGCGGTAGCCGCCGACGGTGGTGCAGGAGACCTTGAGGTCGGGCGGTGGCGCCTCGCCGCGTACCCCGGTGATCTCCACCCGGTCCGGCCCGGCCTGCCGCAGCGACACCGTGTCGAGCCGGGTGGTGACGTCCGGACCGGCGTAGCGGGCGTCGTCGATCTCGTACACCAGCTGGGCCGTGACCGTGCCGACGGTGACCGCCCCGCCGGTCCCGGGGTGCTTGGTGATCACGCTGGAACCGTCCGGGCGCAGCTCGGCGATCGGGAAGCCGGGCCGCAGCGGGTCGTCGATCTCGGTGAAGAACGCGTAGTTGCCGCCGGTGGCCTGCGCGCCGCACTCGATCACGTGACCGGCGACCGTGGCCCCGGCGAGCGCGTCGAGGTCGTCGTGCCCCCAGTCGAAGTGGGCGATCGCGGGCCCGACGGTCAGCGCGGCGTCGGTCACCCGCCCGGTCACCACGACGTCGGCGCCGCCGGTGAGCGCCCGGGCGATGCCGAAAGCGCCGAGGTACGCGTGCGCGCCGAGCGGGGTGCCCAGGTCCAGGGCGCCGGCCCGCGCGGTGAGGTCGTCTCCGCGTACCAGAGCGACCCGCGCCGGGGTACCCAGCTCGCGGATCGCGGCGACCAGGGCGGGCGGGTTGACGCCGCCCGCGTTGGCGACGATCCGCACGCCGCGCTCCAGCGCCAGCTCAAGGCACTCCCGAAGCTGCACCAGGAACGTTTTGGCGTAGCCGGTCGCCGGGTCCTTCGCGCGGTCCCGGCCCAGGATCAGCATGGTCAGCTCGGCGAGATAGTCGCCGGTGAGCACGTCGAGCTCGCCGTCGGTGAGCATCTCGCGCATCGCCGCGAGCCGGTCGCCGTAGAACCCGGAGCAGTTGCCGACGCGCAGCATCTCGGGCCTCATGCCGACCGACCCTGGCACAGGTTCAAAAAACAAGCAAGCGCGCTTGTTTCTGCCCGGTGCCCTCGCTAGCGTCGGCCCATGCGGCTCAACGAGGACCACCGCGCCTTCCGGGACAGCGTCCGCCGGTTCGTCGACACCGAGGTCAACCCGCACGTCGACGCCTGGGAGGCGGCCGGGCGGGTGCCCCTGCACGACCTGCTGCCCAAGGCCGCAGCCCTCGGCCTGCTCGGCCTCGAATACGACGAGACCTACGGCGGCGAGGGCGCCGACGCGAGCTTCCAGCTGGTCGCGGCCGAGGAGTACGGCCGGATGCACGCCACCGGGGTCGGGATGGCCATCGGCGTCCAGGCGATGATGGCGACGCCCTCGCTGCACGCGTACGGCTCACCCGAGCTGAAGCAGCGTTACCTCACCCCGGCCGTCGCCGGCACCGCGGTCACGGCGATCGCCGTGACCGAGCCGGACACCGGCTCCGACGTGGCCCAGCTGCGCACCCGGGCCGTCCGCGACGGCGACGACTGGGTCATCACCGGCCGCAAGTCCTACATCACCAACGGCGCCCAGGCCGACTGGATCTGCCTGCTGGCGCGCACCTCGGACGAGGGCGGCTACCGGGGGATGTCGCAGATCGTCGTGCCCACCGACCGGCCCGGCTTCAGCGTCGCCCGCACCTTCGACAAGCTGGGCAACCGCTGCTCGGACACCGCGGAGCTGGTGCTGGACGAGGTGCGCGTACCGGTCGCCAACACCATCGGTGAGGTCGGCCGGGGCTTCCAGCAGCAGATGCAGCAGTTCGTGACCGAGCGCATGTTCGCCGCGTACACCACGGTCGGCGGCTGCCAGTACGCCCTGGACCGCACCCGCCGGTTCGTCCTGGACCGGCAGGTCTTCGGCCGCCCGCTCGCCGACCGGCAGTACGTGGCGTTCCGCCTCACCGAGCTGCAGGCGGAAGTCGACCTGCTGCGCAGCCACAACCTGGTGACGTGCGAGGCGCTGATGGCCGGCGAGGACATCACCCGGATGGCGACGGTGGCCAAGCTCAAGGCGGGACGGCTGGTGCGGGAGGTGGCTGACTTGTGTCTCCAGTTCCACGGGGGCATGGGGTATCTGGAGGACAACTGGACTGCCCGGCTGTTCCGCGACACGCGGCTGACATCGATCGGCGCGGGGGCGGATGAGGTGATGTTGCAGGTGCTGGCCCGCCTCGACGGCCTGTCCGCCTAGTTGTACGACCAGTTGGCGCGCGACTAGAATTCGGGGCATGGGGTCGCGGTTTGTGGGAGCCAGGGAGATCGAGCGGTGGTTCGGGGTCAGCCGGCAGCGGGTGCAGCAGCTGATCGCCCGGCCTGACTGGCCGGCGCCCTGCGCCGTTCTCGCCATGGGCAAGATCTGGTTGCACGAGGACATCGCCGCCTGGGCCGCCGAGCACCGCCCCGAGCTCACGCCCGACGACGATCCGGATGATTCCGGGCGCCCGGGGGCGTAGCGCGGGGGGTCACCGCGCCTCCGGTCGGCTCCACCCTTCGTCCGGCATTCCTGCACCACTTTGCCGAGGGCCGAGCGGCCCCGCGGGGGCCATTGTGGAGATCGACCGCGACGTGCCTGAACTGGTTGCCAATCCTGGGCCGGGGCGATAGACAGTTGTGGTCCTGCGGCCCGGTGTGTGCGACGCACCGCGTGAGCAGCGTCGCGAACAGGGGAGGCTCCACCGTGACCGGATCGTCCGACTGGGTTCCAGCCGGCATCGACGTCAACCGGCCCAGTGCCGCGCGGGTCTACGACTACTTCCTCGGCGGGGCGCACAACTTCGCGGTCGACCGGGCGCTCGCGCAGCAGATCGCCGCGATGACGCCGAACATCGGCGAGACCATGCGGTCCAACCGGGTCTTCCTGCGCCGGGCGGTGCGCTACCTGGTCGAGCACGGGGTACGCCAGTTCCTCGACATCGGCTCGGGCATCCCGACCGCCGGCAACGTGCACGAGATCGCCCTGGCCGCCGCCCCGGACGCCGCGGTGGTGTACGTCGACATCGACCCGGTCGCGGTCGAGCACAGCCGGGCGATCCTGTCCGGCGTGGACCGGGCCGGGGTGATCTGCGCGGACGTCCGCGACGTGGACCGGGTGCTCGGCGAGGCCGGCCGGCTGGGTCTGCTCGACTTCTCCCGGCCGGTCGCCGTGCTGCTGGCCGGCGTGCTGCACTTCGTGCCGGACAGCGACGAGCCGGCCGCCACGGTGGCGGCGCTGCGGGAGGCGATGGCGCCCGGCAGCTATCTGCTCGTGTCGCACGCCACGGCCGACGGGCAGCCCAGCGAGGTGGTGGAGGCGCAACGGCTCTCCGGCCGTACCGCGACCGAGATCGTGCTTCGCACGCGGGAGCAGATCGCGGTCTACTTCGAAGGGTTCTCCCTGGTCGATCCCGGTCTGGTATTCATACCGCTGTGGCGCCCGGATCCCGTGGATCCGGCCGACGAGCACCCCGAGCAGGTCGGTGCCTACGCCGGCGTCGGCAGAAAAGACTGAGCGGGATGGGCTCGCAGGGCGGGCTGACGGATTTCGCGGCGTGCTGGCGCCGGCTGGTGGCCCACGAGGGCTTCGTACCGATGGACCTCGGCGGGCTCGACGCGCTGCTGGGGCGGCTGACCGACCGGCTCGCGGAGGCTGCGCGGGCCGAGGCGTTCGACCCCGGGGCGGCCGGCGCGGTGGGCTCCGCGCTGGTCGGGGCGCATTTGACCGAGCCGGCCGTCCTCGCTGCCACCGTCTCCCTGATCGGCACCCACCTGGCGGCCGCCGCCGGAGCCGCACCCGACCGGATCGTGGCGATCCAGGCCGCCGTGGCCGCCGGCTACGCGGCGGCGATCCGCGACGCCACCATGGCCGAGCAGGAGCTGCTCGGCCGGTCCGTGCTCAGCGCGCACGCCTCGGCCGAGCGCGCGCTGCGCTCCAGTGAGGCGCGGCTGCGGGCGGTGTTCCACGGGGCGGCGATCGGCATCGGCGTCAGCACCATGGACGGGCGCATCGTGCAGGTCAACCAGGCCTTCGCCGACCTGCTGGGATACACCGCCGAGGAGATGTGCAGCCTGGTGGTCCCGCAGCTCAGCCATCCCGAGGACCCGCCCGAGATGTGGAAGATGTACGAGGCCCTGATCAGCGGCGTGCAGGATCACGTACGGATGGAGAAGGCGTACTACCGCAAGGACGGTGCCGTCGTCTGGACGGATCTGACGGCGTCGCTGATCCGCGACGAGGCCGGCGCCCCGGAGTTCACCATCGCCATGGTGCAGGACATCACCGACCGCCGGCGGCTCAAGCGCCGGCTGGAGTACCAGGCCACCCACGACCCGCTGACCGGCCTGCCGAACCGCACGATGGTCGGCGACCAGCTGGAACGGATCTTCGACACCGGCGATCCGGACGCCCGGGTCGGCCTGTGCTACCTGGACCTGGACGGGTTCAAGCGGGTCAACGACACCCTGGGCCATCAGGTCGGCGACGAGCTGCTGGTGGCCGTGGCCCAGCGGCTGCGTACGTGTGCGGCCGGCCTCGGGCAGCTCGCCGGCCGGATGAGCGGTGACGAGTTCGTCCTGCTGGTCGAGCAGTCCCGCGGGCCGGCCGAGCTGACGGCGCTGGCCGAGAAGACGCTCGCCGTGCTGGCCGAGCCGTACCAGCTGGGCCAGCACCGGATGCGGGTCTCGGCCAGCATCGGCGTCGTGGAGAGCAACGTCCGCACGACCAGCCCGGCCGAGCTGATGAAGGCCGCCGACCTCACCCTGTACGTGGCGAAGTCCGAGGGCCGCAGCCGCTTCGTGATGTACGACGCCGACCGCAACGCCCGCCAGGCGGCCCGGTACGAGCTGGCCGCCGCCCTGCCCGACGCCCTCGACCGCAATGAGTTCTCGCTGGTCTACCAGCCGCTGGTGGGCCTGGCCGACCAGCGGCTGACCGGGGTGGAGGCGCTGCTGCGCTGGCAGCATCCGGTGCTGGGCGAGCTGACCCCGGACTCGTTCATCACCCTGGCCGAGGAGACCGGCATCATCCTGCCGCTGGGCCGGTGGGTGCTCGAGCAGGCCTGCGGCCAGGCGGCCGAGTGGGCCCGCTGCTTCCCCCGGTCGCCGGTCTCGGTCAGCGTCAACATCACGGTCTCCCAGGCGCACGAGCCGACCCTGCCGGCCGAGGTGGAGAGCATCCTCGCGCGTACCGGCCTGGACCCGTCGCTGCTGGTCCTGGAGCTGACCGAGAGCGCGATCATGGACACCAACGGCCCGCTGCAGGCGCTGGCCAGCCTGGCCGAGCGCGGCATCCGCATCGCGATCGACGACTTCGGCACCGGCTACTCGAACTTCGCGTACCTGCGCCGGCTGCCGGTGCACACGCTGAAACTGGCCGGGCCTTTCGTCGACGGGCTGCGCGATCCGGCCGGCGGCGACTCGGTGGACGAGCTGATCGTCGAGACGATCATCCGGCTGGCCCACGCGATCGGCATCAGTGTGACGGCGGAGGCGGTCGAGACCCGGCTGCAGGCCGACCGGCTCCGGGCGCTCGGGTGCGACACCGGCCAGGGCTGGCTGTTCGCGCGGCCGATGCTGCCGGCCCGGGTGGCGGACCTGCTGCGCGACGGGACCGTGAGCTGAACGCGGACCGCGTGCCCGGCGTTCCCCCGGATCATGCCCCGCCGGAGACGATCTCCCCGAGGATGCGCCGCGCGCTGACGAACTCGTCCGCCCGCTCCGGGTCGTCCACGCTGGAAGCGCAGGTGGCGAGCGTCTTCCAGAGGGCCCAGCCCCGCCCGCGCGCCCACATCGCCTCGTCGACCGGCAACCGCTTCCGGAACGCCTGCCGCCCGTCGGCGCTCAGCAGCGTCCAGGCGACCGCCAGATCGCAGGCCGGGTCGCCGACGCCACAGGTCCCGAAGTCGATGACGGCTGCCAGCTGCCCGCCGTCGAGCAGCAGATTCCCCGCGGCGACGTCACCGTGGAACCAGCGGTCCACCCCGTCCCAGCGGGCGTCGAGCGCGCTCGCCCAGATGTCACGGGCAGGCCCGGTGTCGACCCGGCCGTCCAACGTCGCCAGCGCGCGCCGGACCTCCTGCTCGTAGGTGCGCAGGGTGCCGCCCCGGAACCAGTTGTGAAGGCCCGGCTGCGGTCCGCCGGCGGCCTCGATGCCCCGTAGCGCGGCCAGGAACTCGGCCAGGTCGAGCGCGAACCGCACCGGGTCGGCGATGCGCTCCACCCTCGCGGGCTCGCCGTCTAGCCACTGGTAGATCGACCACGGGAACGGGTAGCCCGCGCCGGGCCCGCCCCGGGCCAGCGGCGTGGGGACGGGCAGCGGCAGCCTTGAGGCGAGGACCGGGAGCCAGCGGTGCTCCTTGTCGACCGCTTGGGCGTACTCGGCCGCGCTGGGCAGGCGCACCAGCCGGTCGGGGCCGAGGCGGAAGGTCCAGTTGTCCCAGCCACCGTCGGCCACCGGCTCAACCGCAAGGCCGGCCAGCCGCGGGAACTGCTCGGCGACGAGCCGGCGCACCTGCTCGGCGTCGACGGCGATGCGCTGCGGCACGGGGCCGAGATCCGGAACACCACTCAACGAGCCATCCCCGTCATCTGTCCACTACGGACAGCATTCGCTGCCTGCTACAGGGTAGCGGGACAGCGACCCCCACGAGGCCCCGTGCGCGACTACTCTGGCGCACCCGGGAGGAAGGGCGGGCATGCCGAGGACCGATGGCCGATAACCCGCTGATCGCGGCGCCGTCGACCCAGGCACCGAGTCCCTGGGCGGGCGTCTGGATCGCCGAGGACATCGAGCAGATCGTGTCCGGCGTCCGCAGCGGCTCCTGGATCGACGGCACACTCGGTGCCGTCAGCGCCGGGCTGGACGGGCTGGCGCTGGTCTCGGACCCGGCGGGAGCGCTGCTGCAGTACGGCATCGCCTGGATGATCGAGCACGTACGACCGCTGTCCGAAGCGCTCGACTGGCTGGCCGGCGACCCGGCGCAGATCGCGGCGCACGCGCAGACGTGGCGCAACGTCGCCGGCAGCCTGCGCGACCAGGCGGACGGGCTGACCCGCTCGGTCCGCTGGGACGTCGAGGAGTGGACGGGCGCTGCCGCCTCGGCGTACCGCAGCCACGCCGACCACCGGGCTCAGCGCCTGCGGACCCTCGCCCTGGCGGCCGACGGAACGGCCCTGATGACCGAGGCGGCCGGAACCCTGATCGGCACCGTACGCATCATGGTCCGCGACGCGGTGGCGACGGTGGTGTCACGCCTGATCGTGTACGCCGGCGAGCTGATCGCGACGGCGGGCCTGGCGACGCCGCTGGTGGTCGAGCAGGTGACCACACTGTGCGCGGCGTGGGCGGCGCGCATCGCACGCTGGCTCAAGGGCCTGATTGCGAGCCTGCGCAAACTCGGTGACGCGATGGGCCGGCTCGGCGACCGGGTTCACGACCTCCGCCAGGGCCGGGCCGATGCGTCCACGGGCCAGACGGAGGGCAGCTCCGGAACCGGCTCGTCCGGCCCATCGCCCGGCGCTGTCGTTCCGCCTACCGGACCACCGTGGCCGGCCCGCGACGACATCCGTGGTGCTGCGCGCGGTAAGGACCTCAATCCGCCGCACGCCCGCCACACCGCGACCGGCGCCCGGCACGGGGAGGTCCGGGCCGACAACAGCGTTTACCTTCGGGGACACGAGAACGTGTTCCATGACGACGTCGCGCAGATCGCCGCCGGGAATGCGCAGTGGCACCCCGAGACCAACCGGTACGAGATCAACGGCCGAACCTACGGCATCGAGCCGAGTGGCACCGTGTTCCCCGACTCCGGCCCTGGCATTGTGAAGCTGAACCGCAACGAGTACGCGGCGTTGAAGGAGATCGCCCGGGCCGGTGGTGACGTGGACAGCGTGCGAGTCTTCACCCGGGATCCGCGTTACCTCAGCCATCCCGAAGCCATCGCCAAGGCGAAGTCCATCTATGACGGGACCTACCCAGAATGACCTACGATCTGCTCCTGGCCGGTGACCTCGACGTCACCCGGCTGAGCGCGGCCCTCGCGGGTCTGGCCTCCGTCACGGCCGATGCGGTCGACGTCGCCCCCGCCGAGGCGGAGGCCGAGGACCGCGACTGGGACGCGGCTGTCCTGTGCACCTACCGAGCTCTGCAGGGGGATGTCCCGTGGTCCCTGGACGTCTACTTCGCGGTCCCTGAGCCGCCGGATGTCGGTGAAGTCTCCGGATCCCTCGCTGCGTCGCTGGAGCTGCCGGTGTTGTACCCGGCCGAGCCCTATCCGCCGAGTGCGTACTGGATGGCGCTGCCGGACGGGACCCGGACGCGGGCCCGGGTCTACGAGCAGGACGGCGCGGCGGTCGTGATCGACGCGGTGGGCAAGCCGGTCCCGTGGCTGCCGGGAGTGCGGGTCGAGGCGCAGCCGGAGGTGATCCGGGAGCACCGGATGCCGACGCCGGTCACGGACGGGTTCGAGGCCCGGCTGGCCGCGGAGATGATGATCCCCGCGCCGGAGGAAGAGCTCAGGGCCGCTTGCGGCCGGCTCGCCGCCTGGGAGGCGTTGACCGTGCGGATGAAGTCGGGCTGGCCGCCGGACGGCTGGTATCCCGCGGAGTACTTCCAGCAGGACCTGACCGACCGCGACGACCTCACCACTGACGTCGACCGGATCCCGGCCGCGGTCCGTTCTCGCTTCACCGAGGCGCTGGCCCGGGTGGACGACGCGTTCCGTGCCGCCACCCGGGAGCAGCCGGCGGCCTCCGACGGGCGCGGCTGGTGGTGGTCGCGGGTGCCTGATCCCGTACCGTGGCCGAGCCCTACCTGACACCGGTCACAGTCGGGCATATGTCGATGGATCTTGGTGGTGCGGGGGATCTAGGCTGCCCGCATGTATAACGGGGACCTTCATCGATTCAGCCTGCGCCGGCGCGTTCTCGCCGGCGTTGTCGCCCTTTCCGTCGCCGGCCTCACCGCCGGCTGCAAGACCACCACCTCCGACGAGCCCGGCTCCGCCGCCGGATCCGGGCCGGCCGCCTCCAGCGCGCCCGCCGTCAAGTATTTCGGCCCCGACTCGTTCGGCAAGCTCTCCATCACCATGACCGAGAAGGACGCGCTCGCCACCGGGGAGTTGCAGACCGAGCCGGTCTCCACCGTGCTCGGTAAGAACGTGTACTCGTTCGTCGGCGGGCCCAAGCCTGATCCCAAGCGGATGGCCGCCGACGAGAAGATCGAGAAGGCTGTCGAGAAGGCCGATGCCGGCACCGACACGTCCGCGGCCGGGTCGGCCCGGGCGGCCAAGGCGTACGCCGATTCGACGCAGCGGATCGTGGAGCGGCTGGAGGCTTACCTCGACGCCGGGGGTGCCTCGTTCCGGGACGGTGCGCTCGTTTCCATCGCCGCTCCGGAGGGTGCTGCGACGCCGGCGGGGGTCAAGCGGGGTTCCTCGGTGGCCGAGCTGAAGGCCGCCTACGCGGACAAGGGGCTCAAGAGCACTTCCAAGACCGCGTACGAGCTGCCGGTCGAGGGCCACGCCGGCTGGACGATGTTGTTCGAGCTCAAGGGTGACGCCGTGCAGTATCTGTCGATCGGTAAGGCCGGCTAGCCCGGACCGGTACGGTGGAGCGACGTTCATCGATCAATGTCGATCAAGGGGGAACCCGGATGAAGTCGCTCACCGTTGTCCTGACCGCTGCCCTGCTCGGCACCACCCTGTTCGCCGCTCCCGCCCGGGCCGGCACCCCCGCGCCGTCCGCACCGGTCAGCGCGGGGGAGGCGCCGGCCCGGCTCATCCCGGCGCGGCCCAGCCCGGACGACGTGCGGCGCTCGCTCGCGCGGATCGCCCGCGACAGTGACGGCCGGGTCCGGCTCGGCGTCATCGGCCGCAGCAACGAGGGCCGGGCGTTGCGCCTGGCCAGTGTCGGGCACGGGCCCACCCGGCTGCTCTACGTCACCCAGCAGCACGGCGACGAGCCGCTGGGCACGCCGGCCGCCGTACGCCTGTTGTGGTCTCTCGGGGTGCCCCGCACGGCCTGGCACCGCTGGCTGCTCAGCCGGGTCACGATCGACGTCGTGGTGCAGGCCAACCCCGACGGCGCGGTACGCAACCAGCGCTACAACCACGACCCGGAAGCCACCGGCGACTACAGCGAGCCGGGCGTCGGCTACGACATCAACCGCTTCCACAACCCGCTCACGCCCATCGCGGACAACCCGGTGCCCGAGTCGCGCGCGGTGCTGCGGCTGTGGCGGGCCACCCGGCCGCAGGTCGTCATCGACTACCACATGCAGGGCCGCTACCGGCAGCCCGACGGCCGGGAGACCACCGCGTCGATCCTGTGGCCGACCAGCCCGCTGGCCCCGGCGCCGGCCGTCACCGCGGCGCGCCGGCTCGCCGTCGTCAACGATGCCGCGATGACCAGGGTGGCCGGGGCCAACGTGACCCGCTATCCCGGTGGCGACTACGAGGGGATCGCGCGCAACGCGTACGGGATCCTGGGTTCCTCGTCGCTGCTCGTCGAGCTCTCCGATCTGCCCGCGGAGCAGGTGGAGTTCCAGATCCGTACGGCGTTCGTGTCGATGCTGGCCACCGCGCAGGCGGCGGCGGACGGTTCCCTGCGGCGGGCCGATCCGGCGCGGGCGGACACGATCCCGGCCCGCGGTCCGGCGCTGCCGGGCGTCCTGTCCCCGCTGACCCGCGTGGACGCCGCCTGAGCCCGGCCGGGGCCGGCTGATCAGCTGTAGAAGGCCAGGACCTGGTCGGCCGTGCAGGCCGGCTTGGCCTGGCCCTCGACCTCGGCCTCGATCCGGATGGTGGCCAGGGCGGATCCGGCCATCCGCCGGGAGGTGCGCAGCGTGGCCGTGCCGCGCAGCCGCGAGCCGACCGGCACCGGCGCGCGGAAGCGGACCCGGTCGAAGCCGACGTTGATCGCCCGGGTCACGCCGCGGACGTGGACGATCTCGGTGATGAACGCCGTGCACAGCGACAGCGTCAGCGCGCCGTGGGCGACAGTGCCGCCGAACGGGCCTTCCTTCGCGGCCCGCTCCGGGTCGACGTGGATCCACTGGTGGTCGCTGGTGAGGCCGGCGAACGCGTCGATCCGGGCCTGGTCGATCAGCTGCCAGCCAGAGGTGCCGAGCCGGCCGCGGGCGAGCAGGTCGTCGATGCTGTCGAAGGCAGTCATCCGTTCAGTGTGATCGGTAGGCCTTCGGCAGGCGCATGCCGCGCGCGGCCATCAGCTCGCGGACCCGGTCCGGATAGTTGGTGATGATGCCGTCCACGCCCAGGTCCATGAGCGCCGCCACGGTTGCCGGGTCGTCGCAGGTCCACGGGATCACCTTCAGGCCGCGGTCGTGGGCCTGCCGCACCATGGCCGTGTCCGGGTAGAAGCGGAAGCCCGGGTCGCCCAGCTTGCCGTTCTGCGGGAAGCCGTAGACGGGCGACAGTGCCGTCACGCCCGGGACGGCGTCCGCCGCGCGGACGAAGTCGCCGTCGTAGTCGTCGGCGTCGATTCCGCCCAGCCAGGGCGAGGCGCCCGGCCGGCCCACCTGGAGGAAGTCGTAGTTGGTCAGGGCGACGAGTGGCCAGTGCGGCGCCAGCCGGTGCATCTCGCGCAGGGCACCCCAGTCGAACGACTGGATCGTCACCTGGCGCTGCAGGCCCGACCGGCGGACCTCTTCGAAGACGCGGCGGACGAACAGCTTCCGGGGCGCGGTCTGCTCGGGCGCGCCCGCCTCCACCTTGGTCTCGATGTTCAGCGTCACGCCGTACGCGCGGTAGCGCTTGACGAGGGCGAACACCTGCCGCAGCTCCACCATCCGCAGGCCCTTGATCTGCTCCTGCTCCGGGTACTCGGGCAACTGCTGGAAGCCGCAGTCCATGGTCCGCAGCTGCGCCAGCGTCAGGTCCTTGACGTACCGGCCGACGTACGGGAAACGGAGGTCGCCCGGCGTGACCGGTGCCGTGTCGCGGCATTTGTGCGCGCTCACCTGCCGGTCGTGGGTCACCACGACCTTGCGGTCCCGGGTGATCTGGGTGTCCAGCTCCAATGTGCTGACCCCCAGCCGCAGCGCCTTGGCGAAGCCCTGCAGCGACCCCTCGGTGGTCATGCCGATGCCACCACGGTGCGCCTGCAGGTCGAAGCGGGCGGCCGGGAAGGCCAGGGCGGCTCCCGGCACGGCCAGCGCCGGTACGAACGCCAGGCTCGCGAGTAGGTGGCGCAGGGACATCGAAGCCTCAGTTTCTTCCGAGCGGGAGCCGTCGACGCTAAGCGCCGGTCGTGGCCGTGCTGTGAACGTTCCGGGAATGCATTCTGGGGCAATCGTGAACGGCGGTGTGTCCCGTACGCCGAGGCCATTGGAGGGTTTTGCGGCGTCCCGGCACGTCAATGGCCGCCACCCCGTCGTGCGACCGGAAAAGCCTGTCCCAACGGTGGATACGGGCATGGCCCGATCGACCTCGAAAACTCAGGAATTCTGGTCGGCTGCGCGGCTAGTTGATCACCGTACGCTCCGTTGTGCAAGATCCACTGCGCCGCGTGACGCCTGCGCTCCGTGTCTGGTTTATTACGCCTTCATTAAGATCACTTAAGGAAATGCCCATGTCAACCGTCGCTTAACAGTTCAGTCAGCAATGTAGACGGACGTGGAAACAGGGACGGGAAATAGACGGTGCTAGCACTCCTGGATGGACCGGTCAACGGCTGAACCGGGTCAGCCACGGGACATCGAATGTCCCGGCGATCGTTGCTACCGTCCATCGTGGCTTGATTGTGGGCCACCTCCGGGATCGCTCTGTGTCAATTTTTTATCGACACCTGTGGTGATCCTTCCCTGCTCTGGAGGTCTTGGATGGTCCCCACTCGTCCCGCGCGCCGTGGATCGACGCGCACCGCCCTCGTCGCGACGGCTGTCGTGACAGTGCTGATCGGCGCCTGGAGCCCGGCCGCCGCCCAGGCGACCGGCGCGCTCGGCAAGCCGGCCGCGCAACCGCCGAACGTGCCCGGCCTGGCCCAGGTCGCCCGGCCCACCGAGGCGCGCCCGGCCCCGCTGCCCAAGCGCTCCGGCAGCGTCAAGGTGGTCAAGCCGGCCAAGCCGGCCCGGGCCGCCGCCGCGGCGGCCGGTCTCAACGACCAGGTCGCCCTGCGCGCGCTGGTCATCGGCACCGACGCCAACGACTTCGGCGTCGCCACCTGGAAGACCACATTGGACCGCGTCGGCGCGTCCTACGACGTGCTCTACGACGCCACCACGCCGCTGACCACGAGCACACTCGTGCGCCCGGACGGCGTCGGCCGCTACAACGCGATCCTGCTCACCAACAGCATGCAGGTCTACGAGTCGAACGGCAGTTACCTCAGCGGTCTCGACCCCGCGGAGTGGAACATCCTCTGGGCCTACGAGCGCAACTTCGGGGTCCGGCAGGCCGCCCTCTACACCAGTTACGGCACCTGGCCGGAGAACTACTGCCTCACCTCCACCGGTGAGACCGGCGTCGGCAGCACCCCGATCAACCTGTCGCTCACCCCGACCGGCGCGGGCGTCTTCGACTACCTGAAGAGCTCGATCCAGATCCCGCTGGTGCAGTCGTACGTCTACCGCACCGCGATCACCCCGGGCTGCAGTGCCGAGGCGACCATCACCAACGGCTCGGACGTCCTCGGCGTGCGCACCACCTCGACCGACGGCCGCGAGCGGCTCGCGCTGACGTTCACCTCGAACCAGTACCTGATGCACTCCGACCTGCTGGTCTACGGCATGCTGCGGTGGGCCAGCAAGGGCATGTTCCTCGGCGAGCAGCGTCACCACCTCAACGTCGACATCGACGACTGGTTCAACGCCTCGGACCACTACTACCCGGACGGCCACGTCGAGTACACGCCCGGCTTCCAGGTCAGCGGGCACGACACCGTCAACCTCGACAACCAGCAGGCCGCGCTGCGCACCGCCCACCCGCAGGCCGCCGACTTCAAGCTCAACATCGCGTACAACGGCGCCGACATCGACCCGTTCGCCGGCAACACCTGCAGCCCGAACGGCGGCATCGCCGAGCTGACCGCGACCACCAAATGCCTCAAGGACAACTTCCGGTGGGTCAACCACACGCTGAACCATCCGGAGCTGAACCACACCGACTACGCCACCTCGTACGCGGAGATCAACGACAACCGGGCGGCGGGCAACGCGATCGGCCTGAACGCCCCCGACAGCGTGCTCAAGACCCCGGAGTACTCCGGCCTGGGCGTCTACAACCCGGACCCGGACGACGACACCAGTCCGCCGGTCGACCACGGACTCGCGGGCTCCAACCCGGAGCTGCTGCGGGCGGCCAAGGATCTGAACGTCAAGTACCTGCACGGCAACATGTCCTTCGCCAGTCACGTGCCGGCGAACCTCAACGCCGCCAAGGTGCATCCGCTGGAGCCGAGCATCTCGGTGGTGCCGGACTGGCCGACGAACATCGCGTACCACGTCACCACGCCGCAGGAGCAGACCGCCTTCTACAACTCCTTCTACGGTCCGGACGGCCGCTTCCCGTACTGGCCGCAGAACCTCACCTATGAGCAGATCATCGACTACGAGGCCGGCGTGGCCCTCGCTCACGTGGCGTCCGGCGCCATCTACGCGCACACGTTCCACATCGCCAACGTCCGGGACTACGGCGCCGGCAGGACGCTGCTGACGGACTGGATCGACGCCGCGATGACCAAGTACGACGCGTTCTACTCCGTACCGCTGCTCAACCAGGACTGGCCCGCGCTGGCGGCGTACACCTCGACCCGGACCGCGCACTTCGCGCAGCTCGGCGCGGGCGTGGACCCCGTCTACGACCGGTCCACCGGCAGCATCACGGTCACCTCGCCGGCCGCCGGCACCCTGCAGATCAGCGGGGCCCAGGGCACCGGGGCCAGCACCTACGGCACCGATGTGACGACGACGCTCGCCCTCGCGGCGGACACCGCCGTCACGGTCACCGCCGTCCCGCACCTGTGACGGGCAGGACCTGGTAGAGGGGGGCCGGTGAAGATCGCGCTGGTGTCGGAGGGCACCTACCCGTACGCGATGGGCGGGGTCAGCGTGTGGTGCGAGCAGCTCATCAAGGGCATGCCCGACTACCGCTGGGATGTCGTCGCGCTCACCGTCGACGGCGCCGAGCAGTCCGTCTTCCCGGCCCCCACCAACCTCGACCAGGTCCACTCCATCCCGTTGTGGGGTGCGCGGCAACCCGGCCGCCGCCCCCGTCGGGGCTCGGGCCGCCGGCCCGGCGCCACCTTCACCGAGTCCTACGAGGTCTTCCTCCGGGCGCTCGTCACGCCCCTGGAGGCCACCCGCTCTGAGCAGAGCGCCGTCAGCCGCAGCATGTTCCTGCTCGCCCTGCGCGGCATGTTCGAGTACGCCAGCGACGGCGGCGACCTCAGCGGAGCACTGCTGTCCAACCAGGCCCTGACGATGATGCTGGACGCCTGGCGCGACCTGCGCGTCGACGAGATCGGGCCGGCGCCCACGGTGGCCGACGCGGTGGAAGCGGCCTGGCTCATCGAGCACATGCTGCGCCCGCTGAGCGCCACCCCGGTCCGGGCCGACATCGTGCACTCCTCGATGAACGGGCTGGCCACGCTGGTCGGTATGACCGCGAAGTGGAAGCACGGCACCCCGCTGGTCATGTCCGAGCACGGCATCTATCTGCGCGAGCGCTACATCGCCCACCTGCACGACGACGCTTCGCACCCGGTGCGGGTGCTGGTGCTCAGCTTCTTCCGGCAGCTGGCCGGGGCCGCGTACCTGATCACCGACGTGCTGGCCCCGCACTCCATGTACAACCGGCGCTGGCAGCTGCACAACGGCGCCGACCCGGAACGCATGTGGACCATGTACAACGGCGTCGAGCCGGAGGAGTTCCCGGCCGCCACCACCGAGCCCGAGGTGCCGACGATCTCGTACATGGGCCGGGTCGACCCGCTCAAGGACCTGCACACGCTGATCCGGGCGTTCGCGCTGGTCCGGGCCGAGATCCCGGAGGCGCGGCTGCGCATCTTCGGCGGCACGCCGGCGGTCAACCGGATCTACCACGAGAGCTGTGAGCGGCTCATCGAGGAGCTCGGCCTCACCGGTGCCGCGGTGCTGGAGGGCCGGGTCGGCAACGCCGTGGACGCGTACCACGCGGGCAGCATCGTCGCGCTGACCAGCATCTCCGAGGGTTTCCCGTACACGGTGGTGGAGGCGATGGCCTGCGGACGCCCGACCGTGTGCACCAACGTCGGCGGGGTCGCCGAGGCGGTCGGGGACACCGGCTTCGTCGTGCCGCCCCGCGACTACGCCGCGGTGGCCGAGGCGTGCGTGAAGCTGTTGCGCGACAACGAGATGCGCCGCCGGCTCGGCATCATGGCCCGGGCCCGGGTGCTCGAGCACTTCACGCTGCGGCGCTCGCTGGAGATGTACCGCAACGTCTACGAAGGACTCGCCACGCCGCTGAAGGCGTCCCCGCCGCCGCGGCACCTGCGCGGCCAGGCCCAGGGCCGGGTGGCCGTCCCGAAGCAGCGCGCCGCCGCGCAGCAGCTGCAGCTGGACGGTGAATCCCGGTGAGCCTGGACAGCGAGCTCGATCCCAACCGGCAGCGGCTCGGCTCGATCATGGCGGCGGCGGCGAAGAACCGCGAAGCCGGGCCGGGCGAGCACACCGTGCTGCTGCCGCGGATCTCCACCGATCCGCTGGACGACCTGGTGGAACGGGTACGCCCGCAGCTCGGTCAGGCGGTCGACTCGCTGCACGTGGCCGCCGCCCTCGAAGCCGACGGGCTCACCGACCGCGGCGCCCGCGTCGAGTACGGCTACCACGACGTCTTCGCCCTGGCCACCGAGGTGTTCCGCCGGCTCGGCCCGCAGCTGCCCAAGCCCCGCGAAGCGACCGCCCGCGACCCGCGCGCCTGGCGGGAGAGCCTGCGCCTGATCGCCCACGGCCCGCTGTACGTGCTGCCCAGCACCGCGTTCCCGGCGGTGCTGGCGATCGTCGGGCGGCGCTCGCTGGTCCTCGGCCTCGTCCTGGCGAGCACGCTGGGCTGGGTGTGGGCCGGTGCCGCCGCGCACGGGGCGTACCGGATGCTCGGTCTGGGCCGGCCCCGCTCCGCCGCCCGGATCCTGACCGTCGCCGCCGCGGGCGCGCCGGTGGCCGGCGCCCTGGCCGGCGCGGCGCTGGTCCGGGTCACCGGCGGCGGGCCCGCCCTGGTCGCCATGATCACCTGCCTGGTGGCCTACCAGCTGACCAGCACCGTCCTGGTCTTCTACCGCCGCGAACGGTGGCTGGCCCTGGCCATGACCCCGGCCTTCCTGGTCGGCGCGGCGTACCTGATCCTCGGGCCCGGGCTCGAGACCTGGTCGGCCGGGGTGGCGGCGGGGTGCGTGCTCGCCGCCTTCTCGATTGCAGTGCTGCTCGCGGTCCACCACGGCCTGGCCGCAGCCGTGCGGGAGCCCTCGCTGCGGGTCGCGCTGCGGCCGGAGGTCCCGGCCCTGCTCGGGGTGAGCGCGTACGGGCTGTGCTCCGCGGTGCTGCTGCTGCACGCCGGGGCGCCGTACCTGCTGGGCCGGCTCGACATCGCCATCGCCGCCGCCCCGCTGATCCTGACCATGGGGGTGGTCGAGTGGCGCGCCGAGCGGTTCCGGCCGCAGGCGGTCGACCTCGTCCGGCGGGTCGAGCGCCCCCGCGAGTTCGTCCGCGGCGTGTGGCGGCTGCTGGCCCGGGAGGTGGCGATCTGCCTGCTGGCCCCGGCGGTCCCGGCGGTGGCGATGCTGGCGGTGCTGTCCGGGGCGGGCGTGCTGTCCGGCGCCGGGATCGTCATGACCGCGGCGCACGTCGCGCTCGGCGGCGCGTACCTGATGGCCTTCCTGCTCGCCGGGCGGGACCGCTTCGGCTGGCTGTGCGCCTCGATGCTCGCCGCCATCACCGTCCACGTGGGCCTGGGCGCGCTGCTCGGCGCCGCGCCGCTGCTGGGCCGTTCCGGCTCCGCGCTCCTGGACACCTCGCTCTACCTGGGCAGCGTGCTGCTGCTCCAGGCGCTCTTCGTGCTCGGCCTGGCCCCGATCCTCGGCCAGGCCCGGCACTACCGGTAGTACCGACACGTGGGGAGGCAGGTCAGCGATGCACGCAGTGATCCTTGCCGGCGGCAAAGGCGTCCGGCTGCGGCCGTACACGACGGCGTTGCCCAAGCCGCTGATGCCGATCGGTGACAACCATTCGATCCTGCAGATCGTGCTGGATCAGCTCGCGTCGTTCGGCTTCACGTCGGTGACGCTGGCGATCAACCATCTCGGCCCGCTGATCAGGGCGTTCGTCGGGGACGGGGCACGCTGGGGGCTGCGCATCGACTACGTCGAGGAGAACGTGCCGCTGTCCACGATCGGGCCGCTGTTCGGCATCAAGCACACGCTGCCCGACGAGTTCCTGGTGATGAACGGCGACATCCTGACCGACCTCGACTACGCCGCGCTGCTCACCGAGCACATCCTGGGCGGCCGTTCGCTGACGGTGGCCACCGCGGCGCAGACCCACAAGATCGATTTCGGGGTGCTCGACGTCGAGGAGGGCCGCATCGTGGGCTTCCGGGAGAAGCCGGTGCTCAGTTATCCGGTGAGCATGGGCGTCTACGGCATGTCCCGCAAGGCGCTCACGCCGTACCCTCCGGGTCTGCCGTTCGGCTTCGACCAGCTCGTGCTCGACCTGCTGGACCGCGGTGACCACCCGGCCACCTACCCCTTCGACGGCTTCTGGCTCGACATCGGCCGGCCCGAGGACTACGACGAGGCCAACCGCACCTGCGACACCCTGCTGCCGATCCTGCTCCCGCAGCGCTCCAAGGAACCCGTATGAGCCGGCGGGTCGTCCTGTTCGGCGCCTCCGGGTTCATCGGTGGCCACGTGCGCGCCGCTCTGGAGGCCGATCCGGAGGTCAGCGCGGTGATCTGTCCCGGCCGCCGCGACCACGACTTGATCGACGGTGACCACCGCGGTCTGGTCCAGACCATCCTCGACGCCGCACCGACGGCGATCGTCAGCTGCGTGGGCCGCCTCGGCGGCACCGACTCCGAGCTCCTCCGGGGCAACACCCTGGTCGCGACCAAACTGCTGGAAGCGGTCGCCGCGGCCCGGCCCGGCGTGCGGCTGGTCCGGCTCGGCTCCGCCGGGGAGTACGGCGTGGTCGCGCACGGGCACGCCGTCACCGAGGACGATCCGCTGCAACCGGTGGCCGCGTACGGCGTCAGCCACCTCGCCGGGACCCGGCTCTTCCAGCTCGCCGGGGAGAACGGCCTGGTCGACGCCGTGTCGCTGCGCGTGTTCAACCCGATCGGCCCCGGGATGTCGGCGGAGAACATGCTCGGCCGCGCCGCCGAACGGATCCGGGCCGCGCTGGCCACCGGGGCGGACGAGATCACCATGGGGCCGCTGTCGGCGTACCGGGACTTCGTCGACGTCCGCGACCTCGCCGCGATGGTCCCGGCCGTGCTGCGCCCGCCGCAGCTGCGGCACCGGATCTTCAACGTAGGCAGCGGCCGTGCCGTCCGCTCGCGGGCCGCCGTGCAGCTGCTGGCCGAGACGGCCGGCTACCGCGGCGAGATCCGGGAGCAGGGCGCCGGCCCGCAGCGGTCGGCGGCCGTGGACTGGATCCAGGCCGACGTGCGCCGCGCCCGCGAGGAACTGGGCTGGACGCCGGCCCGCGACCTGGCCACCTCGATCAAGGACATCTGGGCGGCGGGTGAGGCCGGATGACGCGCCGGCGGCGCGGGATCGTGCTCGCGGCCGTGATCGTGGTGGCGGCGCTGGCGGTGAGCGGCATCCTGGTCACCCGTACCGGGACGGACCGTGCACCGGCAGCGGCCGGCTCCCCGACGCCCGTGGCCTCCCCGCCGCCGGCCTCGTCGCCGCCGGTCTCCGCGCCGGCCTCCGCCCCCGCGGCCTCCGCCGCGCCGCTGCCGCTGCCGTCGAGGTCCGGGCCGGGGCGGATCTCCAGCTGGGCCTACCAGCTGCAGGGGTACGCCGGGGGCCGGCTCGACCACATCGCCGCCGGGCCCTACCAGCTCGCCGTGGTCGACCTGGCCCGCGACGCGCACACCGACTACTTCCGGGCCGACGAGATCCGCACGGTCCAGCGCGCCGGCAAGCGGGTGCTCGCCTATTTCGAGATCGGCAGCATCGAGGACTTCCGGCCGGAGTATCCGGCGCTGCGCCGCGACGCCGCCGACCTGATCGCCAACGAGTGGGCGGACTGGCCGGGGGAGCACTTCGTGCGCTACTGGGATGAGCGCTGGTGGGAACGGGTCGTCCGGGGCCGGGTCGACCAGGCCCTGCGGGCCGGCTTCGACGGGGTCTACCTCGACACCCCGCTGGCCTACGAGCAGATCGACCCCGGCTACGCCCAGGGCCGCGACCGGGCGGCGCTGGGCCGGGAGATGGCCGCGCTCATCGCGCGGATCAGCGCGTACGCCAAAGCCGAGCAGCCGGAGTTCCTGATCGTCCCGCAGAACTCGCCCGAACTGCGCCGCCACCCCGGCTACACGGCGGCGATCGACGGCATCGCGATGGAGGAGCTGTTCTTCCTCGCCACCGACGAGCCGTGCACCCAGGACTGGTGCGCGGAGAACCTCGCCGACACCCGGGCGCTGCGCGACGCGGGCAAGTTCGTGCTCAGCGTCGACTACGCCACCCGGCCCGCCGACATCCGCTCGGCGTGCGGCCGGTACCGCACCGAACGTTTCGCCGGCACGGTCACCGTGCTCGAACTCGACCGGCTCACCCCACCCTGCTCCTGAACCTGTATCGGAAGGAATGGCACATGCCGCCCACAACAATCGGCGTCGTCGGCCTCGGCTACGTCGGGCTGACCCTCACCGCCGCCCTGGCGGACAAGGGCTTCGTCGTGCACGGCTCGGACGTGTCGCCCGGCGTGCTGGAGACCCTGTCGCACGGCCGGTCGCACATCTTCGAGCCGGGCGTCGAAGAGGTGTTCGCCGAGCACATCAACACGCGCATCCACGTCGGCACCGAACTGCCGCCGGACACCGTCGAGGTGGCCGTGATCAGCGTGTCGACGCCGGTCGACGACAACACCCGCCGGCCCAACCTGGCCAACCTGGCCGCCGCCGCCCGCAGCGTCGCGGCCCGCTGCCGCCCCGGCACGCTGGTCGTGGTCCGCAGCACGGTGCCGGTCGGCACCAGCCGCCGGGTCGTGCTGCCCGAGCTGCGCGCCGCCTGGGGTGACGACGTCAAGCTGGTGATGGCGCCAGAACGGACCATCCAGGGCCAGGCGCTGCGGGAACTCGTCGAGCTGCCGCAGGTGATCGGCGGGCTCGACGAGGCCAGCCTGCGGGCCGGGGTCGAGTTCTTCAGCGGCCTGGCCCGGACCATCGTCGAGGTCTCCGACCTGGAGACCGCCGAGCTGGTCAAGCTCTCCAACAACTGCCACACCGACCTGATCTACTCGTTCGGCAACGAGATCGCACTGATCGCCGAGCGGCACGGGCTGGACCCGCTGGAGGTGATCCGGGCGGCGAACGCGGACTATCCGCGGCCGGACCTGTCCAAGCCCGGCTACGTCGGCGGCGGGTGCCTCTCCAAGGACCCGTACATCATGATCGACAGCGCCGGGGGCCGGGAGCCGTTCCTGGTCGGGCGAGCCCGCGAGCTCAACGAGTTCATGCCGGTGCACGTGGCCGAGACCGTGGTGCGGATGCTGCAGGAGACCCGCGGCGAGACCCGGGGGACGCGGCTGGCGGTGCTCGGCTGGGCGTACAAGGGCTGGCCGCCCACCGACGACATGCGCGGCACCCCGATCGCCGCGATGATGCCGGCCTTCTCCGCCGCCGGGATCACCGTCACCGGCCACGACCCGATGGTCACCGACGACGTCATCCGCCAGTACGGCGGCGACCCGGTCAGCCTGGACAAGGCGTTCGCCGACGCGGACGCGGTGCTGGTCATCAACGACCACCCGGACTACCGGGCGATCCGGATCCCCGACATTCTGGGCGAGGCCCGGCCGGCCTTCATCTACGACTCCTGGCGGGTCCTGGACGCCGACGCGGTCACCGCGGCCGGCATCCGGTACGCCGGACTGGGTTACCTGCCCCGCTTCAACTCGGCGGTGACGGCCAACTCGGCGCCGGCCAACTCGGCGGTGACGGCATGAGGGCTCTGCTGCTGGGCGGGGCGGGCTTCATCGGCCTGCACCTGGCGCGCCGGCTCGTCGCCGAGGGCCACCAGGTCACCATCGTGGACGACTTCTCCCGCGGCCGCGAGGACCGGGACCTGAACGAGTTGCGCGCTGCTCCCGCCGTACACGTGATCTCCGGTGATCTGACCGATCCGGTCACCTTCGCCGGGCTGCCGCACGGCTGGGACCAGATCTACCTGCTCGCGGCCGTCGTCGGCGTGCGCAACGTGGAGGCCGACCCGGCCCGCGTGGTCCGGGTCAACACGCTCTCGGCGATGCACCTGCTGGACTGGGTAGCGCCGGGCGAGCGGGTCTTCTTCGCCTCCACCAGCGAGGTCTACGCCGGTGGCGTCGACGCCGGCATCGTCGCGGTGCCGACCCCGGAGGACATCCCGGTGATGATCTCCGACATCACGGCACCGCGCTTCGCGTACGCGGTCAGCAAGCTGCTCGGCGAGGCGGCGTTCCTGCACACCGCCCGGGCCAAGGGCTTCGACGCGGTGGTCGGCCGGTTCCACAACGTGTACGGCCCGCGGATGGGCGCCGACCACGTGATCCCGGAGATGTCGCTGCGGGCGTTGCGGGGCGACGACCCGTTCCGGGTGCCGGGCGCCGACCAGTTCCGGGCCTTCTGCCACGTCGACGACGCGGTCGAGGCGATGCTGCGGCTGATGGCGGCCCCGGCGGCGGCCGGGCAGATCGTGCACATCGGCAACGACCGCGACGAGACCAACATCGGCGACCTGGCCAAACTCGTGCTGCGGCTGGCCGGGGTGAGCCCGGCGATCGAGCCGGTGGCCGCACCGGCGGGCTCGGTGCCGCGGCGCTGCCCCGACCTGACCCGGCTGCGCGACCTGACCGGCTACGAACCGGCGGTGCCGCTGGAGGAAGGCGTCCGGACCACCTACACCTGGTACCGCGAGAACGGATGGCCGTCATGACGGAGAAACCGCCGATCTGCTTCTACTACGGCGACAAGCACCTCGACGAGCTGGCCACGTACCCGCGGGTGGTGCTGCAGCCGGAGTTCTACACCCCGCAGGAGCTGGCCCAACTGGCCGACAAGGGCGTGCAGACGCTGGGCTACCTGTCCCTGTCGGAGGACCAGGGCCCGCCGGCGCCGTGGCAGCGCCAGGAACGCAACCCGGACTGGGGCGGCGCGTTCGTCGAGGTGGGCCACCCGCTGTGGGTGGAACACGTGGTCGGTCAGGCCAAGGATGCGATGGCGGCCGGCTTCGCGGGCCTGTTCATGGACACCCTGAACGTGGAGCTGACCTACCCGGAGGACGTCCCGCACCTGCTGACCCTGGTGGCGGCGATCCGTACCGAGGCCAAGCCGGGCTACCTGCTGGCCAACCGCGGGTTCGGCATGCTGCCGAGACTGGCGGAACTGGTGGACGGGGTGGTCTTCGAATCGTTCTCGGCCCGCTGGACGGACGAGGGCTACGCGCCGTGGCCGGCGGACGTACTGGAGTTCCACGCCCAGATCGCCGAGCAGCTGCTGCAACTGGAACTGGACCTGTACGCGCTGGACTACGCGGACTCACCGGGCCTGACAGACTTCGCGATGCGGCGGGCCCGCCAGTTCGGCATGCAGTGCGTGGTGAGCGACCGGGCGCTGTCCCGGGTCTGAAAGCGACGGGGCCCGGCTTGCCGGCCGGGCCCTCCGCCTCGCACAAAAAATGTCAGAGGGTGACGGCATCATCGGGGTATGGCTGAACCCGCCACCCCGTTGCCGCATCCACGCCTGGAGTTGTCGCTGGTGGAGGCTCGCACGCGCTTCGTGCAGCTCGCCCGGCTCGCCGGCCTGACCAACCAGACCACCGTCGTGACCGAGGACGGCCGCCCGCTGGCGGCGATCGCGCCGATCGGCGCGATCCGGCCTGACCCCGAACGGCCGAACCCGGCGGCTGCGGGGTGGATCAGGCGCATCGACAAGCTCCGGGCTGAGTTCCGGCGTCAGCATGTGGGGTTGGAGCAGGCGCTGGAGGACGCGTGGCGGGAGCTCGACCGGATGAGTCCGCCGGGCACGGACAAGCAGGTGGATGCGTTGCGCACGGCCCACGCCGACATCCGCCGCCCGGGCCCGACCGGGTGACCCGCCTGCTACGCCGGCCGACACAACGTCGCTCTGGTCTTCTGAGCTCGGCTCAGCGGACGAAGAGCAGGAACAGCCCCGCCCACGTGTAGCCGATCATCAGCAGCACCACCGGTAGTTCGTCGGCCAGCGTCGCCAGCGGCGGGCGTTCCGGGGTGGCCCGCAGCGCCATGTCGTGGGCCACCACCACGCCCGCGACGTGGCCGAGCAGGATCAGGGTGATCTGCGCTCCGGCGATCACGCCGGGCATCGGCACCACGTTCCATTCCACACCCTCGGCCACGCCCCACTGCTGCACCGTCAGCAGCAGCCCGCGGGGTGTCTCGACCAGCAGCAACGACAGGTAGTGGGCCAGCGTGTAGCCGACCGCGATCGGGATCAGTGAGGCGGTCAGGTCCTGCGGGCGCGACAACAGGCGGACGCTCACCAGCACGAGGGCGCACAGCAGGATCAGCCCGGCGCTGCCGTACAGGATCGGGTTGCCCGCTCTCTGCAGGAAGCCCGCCCAGGCCGGCGACCCCGACGCGCTGTCGAAGATCGTCGAGCCCCACCACACCGCCAGGAACGCCGCCAGGCCCGGTCCCGCCGCCGTGTGGGCCACGCCCGCCAGCGGGTTGCGGTGGCGGAGGGGGCTCAGCCGGCCGGCCAGTTCCGAGTACACCTCGAAGCAGTCGCCCCGCGCGAACCACTCCTCCCCGCGCAGCGTCGCGCACGCGAGCTGCACGACCGCGTACCCCAGCAACCAGGCGCCGACCACGACCGGGTCGCCCCGGTGCGGCGCCACCAGTTCGAGCCAGACGAACGCTAGCAGGGCGACCGCTGCGGGCCACCGGCTCACCGACCCGGCCGCTCTCACCGGCGGGGCCGGGGGAAGCGACCAGACCCGGGAGAGCGGCCGCAGGCCACCGGCCGGCAGCCGCAGCAACCGGAACAGGGCACGCAGCGGATTGACCTGCCGCCAGACCGGCCCGAACACGACACTCACCGGCACCAGACCGACCCACACCCACACGAACAGCGCATGCCCAGCCGGATTCTCCGGCCCTTGCGGCCCGAAGAGCGCGTTCCCGACGAGGTACACCGTCACCGCCAGGACGAGCCACCGGAGCCGGCTCTCCCGGACCGGTCGATCGAGGACCACAGCGAGGCGGGGACGTTTCCACCAGACCGCCACCACCAGGAACGAGACCACCACCGTGGCCGCGCCCGCCTGCAGGACCAGGTCGAGCGGCAGGGGCAGGTCCTGCGACTGCCCGACGCCGTGAGCGAGGACCGTCACCGCACCTCGAGCTGCACCAGCAGCGACTCGGGGTGCGCCTCGACGTCGAACAGCCCCCTGCGGTCCGCCACGAAGCTCACGCAGCCCGCGCCTCCCGGCTTCGCCACGGTCGCCAGGTCGTAGCCGTGGACGTGCACCTCGGCCTCCACATCGGCGTCCACCCGCAGCAGCACCGCGCTGTCCAGCGGCACCTTGACCCGGTGCGGCGCCGGGTCCGCCCGGCCGTCCCTGACCGCGGCGGTCACCACGACGGTGTCCGGCGCGGCGGAGACGCAACCAGAAGCGGTCGACTGCGCGGCGGGGCTGCTGCTGCAGCCGGCGAGCAGCGCGCCCGCCAGCGCGACGGCGATCAGGCGTTTCACGCGCGTTCCGCGGCGACGGACCGCTGCGCGAGGGTACGCAGCACCGAAGCACCCGCCACCGCGACACCCACCCCGGCCCCCAGGGTCAGCACCACCAGCAGACGCTCGACGACCGGCGGCCCGGCGAACGGCAGCACTGCCCGGTGCAGCGACGTCACATCGGGCAGCACGAACACCGCGGTCAGCGCGGCACCGGCACAGATGGCGAGCACCCCGGCGGGCCGGCCACGCAGCACCGCCACCGCTCCACCCACGATCAGCGGCCAGTTCAGCAGGTTGATCCCGCAGGCGCTCAGGAAGGTGCCGAGCAGCGGCGCCGACTCGACAGCCAGGGTCGAACCGGCGACATGCGCCACGGACGCGGCCATCGCGGTGAGCCCGGCCGCGGTCAGCACCAGGTCGGGGCGGCGCAGGCGCCGCGACACCAGGGGTACGGCCACCGCCGTCACCAGCACAGCCGCCCACCACGGCGCGGGCGCCGGCGGGCGTTCACCGACGAGTTCCCCGGTGACCGTCACGGGCGTACCGCCGGCGTCCAGGACCAGCGACCAGGCTTGCGTCTCGCCGGCCCGGACCTTGCGCCCGTCCGGGCTGCTCCGGGTGTCGATCCAGGTCAGCTCGCGTCCGGGCGCGACCACCGCCGGGGTCGCCGGACCGCCACCGCGGGGCACGGTGACCGGGGATGTCGTGCCGTTGCGCAGCCGCAGCCGGGCGCCGTCCTCGATCGCGGTCACCACCAGGCCCGGCCGGGCCGGCGTCACGGCGACGACTCTGCTGCGGGCGTCCGTGGCTGTCAGACCTCCGGCGTGGGCCGCGGCCGGCGAGGCTGCGGTCAGCAGGAGCCCACTCGAAACCAGGAGCAGGAAACCGATGAAACGCAGCACCCTCACGACGCCGGCACACCGGTCCGCGACTCGTCGTCGGCCGCAGCCGCATCCTGCGTGCCGGCCGGCGATCCCGTCGCCGTCGCGCCTTGCGTGCCGGCCGCCGATTCCGTGGATGCCGGGGCCGGCGCGCCGGTCAGGTATGCGGCCTGCGCGGGAGCCGGCTGCACCCGGCGCGCGACCAGCGCGGTCAGCCCGCCCGTGATCGCCACCAGCGTGAGCAGGCCGCTGACCATGTGCACGTTCCATCCGACGCCGACCGTCTGCGTCGCGGCCACCAGCACCGTGCCCCACACGATCAACGGCGCCACCAGTCCCGCGGCGAACCAGTGGGCGTCCACCGACCACCGCACCACCCGCCCGGCCAGCCGCAGCACGAGCTCGGCACCGGCCGCGGCACCGGCGACCGTCAGCGCCAGCCACCAGCCCTCCTCGGAGAGGAACATCAGGTGCATCAGCACCGCCGGCACCGCCACCAGCACGGTGGGCACGCCGATCGGCAGCCGCCAGCGCCGGCCCATGATCAGGATCGGCAGGAAGAGCAGCACCGTGCTGAACAGGTACCCGTGCATCACCTGGGCGTCGATCGAGAAGATCCGGACCGTGTCGCCGGGCTCGCCGAAGTACATGATGCCCAGCGCGGACGCGTGCAGCGAGTAGATGTGCAGCGGCAGCACCGACAGCAACGCCGAGAGGGTGGCCAGGGTGCCGTCCGCCACCGACAGGCCGCGACCCGGCTTGCCGGCCAGCATCAGCGCCGGGCCGGCGGCGACCAGCGCCATCCCCAGGATGATGAACTCATGGCTCGGGCTGACGAAGATCTCCAGGCCCTGCTCGATGCCGAAGACGTTGTGCCACAGCGTGTCCACCCCACCGCCGACCAGCAGCAACGCCATGCCGGCGAGCGGGATCCGCAGGGCGTTGGGCAGGGCCAGAACCGTGCTGTACGTCGGGATCACCGGCAGCCGCGGCCGCATGAGCCAGACCAGCGTCAACCCGGACACGGCGATGCCGGAGTAGAGCACACCGTGCCACGGCGTCCAGAACGTCTCCAGCTCGGGCGTCGTCGCATGCGCGTACGCGTCCAGCTGCAGCCCGCTGACCAGCCACGCGCTCGCGACCAGCAGCACCCACCGTTCCCGCGCGCCGAAAGACCCGGATGGCACGGACTTCGTCACTCGATAACTCCCTTGTCCGGCGAGCGGTCCATCACCCGCTGGTGCTCGGTGAGCTCCATGTCGATGAAGGCCTGGATCATCGCCCGGTAGATCCGCTCCACGACATCGGGGTCGGCACCGGCGGCCGCGGCCTGCGCCCGGGCCCGCGCGACGACCTGCTCGACGCGACCGGGAGCCTGCACGGCCTGCACGTCCCGCTTGAGCGGCGCGGCCTGCCGCACCAGACGCTCGCGCCGGGCCAGCAGCCGCACGAGGTCGGCGTCCACGGCATCGATCGCCGCCCTGATCCCGCCCAGGGACGTCGCATCGACCATGACGGCCATCCTCCCACGCCTGCGGGACCGGCAGGGGGCGCCGGCCCGCGGGCCGACCCCGGCAGGGATTGGTGGCCCAGTGGCTCGGTAGCCCGGCGCGGGTCGGGTCGGGTCGGCCGAGCGGGCTGGCAAGGCAAGTCGGCCGGGCCGGCTGGGTGGCCGGGGCCGGGTGGCCGAGTGGGGCCGGAAGGGCCGGTTGGCCGGGGGCAAGGGGTCGTCGGGGTGGCCGGGGCCGGGTGGCCGAGTGGGGCCGGAAGGGCCG
>NZ_BOQL01000083.1 GCF_018332655.1 Actinoplanes auranticolor
TTTGCTCGTACCGAAGGCCCTTCGTCATGTCACGACGCCACGCCGCACGCGGGCACGGACATCGATAGCCGCTCTGCCGCCACCGGAAACCCTTATTTACTAGGGTCTTAGGTTGCCCTTCCGTCTCGGTTGCTGGCCTGTTCCAGGACAGTGAGGCTCATCGTCGGGCCGCGGCGGCTGCCGGTCGGGTTGTCAGGTGCCATGGCCTACCTGCAGGTCCCCAGCCGGAGAGGTCAGGGCCGTCGTGCGGCACGAGGGTGCAGGGAAAGGACTCAGGTGCCGGACGATCGGCGCATTCCCACCGTTTAGCCAAGTGTGTCGACGGCGGTCTGAGACAGTTCTAATCCGCCGTTGACACAAGTGCGCAAGGCATGCAGAGACGGCGAGTCCGCCCGGTCCGCGATGATCCGAGCATCGGTCAGGACCACCGCCGCGGAACTTGGGGCGGTGTGGCCGAGGCCGCGGATCTCGTTGCGCAGCGACACCAGGCTCAGCTGCGGGTCGATCGTCAATGAGGTCGGGCTCAGGGAACATCAGGAGAATCATCACGACCACGACGGTGTCCAGCACCCACCGGTGCCCGGCGTCCCGCTGCCGTAGGCGCCGCCCGGCGGTGAACAGCCCGACCGGCCATTGGGTGCCCGACCAGGACACCGCTGGCGGTGTTGTCGCTGCCCACCGGTTTATGCTCGTTCACAGCCGGGTGCCGCAGCGCGTGAACTCCTCAATGCGGATCAGGCGTCCGAGCGCATCAACCGGTACGCGGCGCCGCCCAGCGCGAGCACCGTCCAGCCGAGCAGCACCAGCAAACCGGCGCCGGCTGACAGCGTGTCGGTGCTGTGGTGCAGGGCGAAGATTGATTCGCCGGCGTTGCTGGGCAGGTACGGGGTGATGTCGGCCCGCAAGGACTTCGGCAGCAGGGACATCAGCCCGGGCACCAGCAGGAACGTGCCTACCAGCGCCGAGATTCCGCCGGCAGTGGATCGCAGCAGCGTGCCCATCGCCACCCCGATGACTCCGACCAAGCCCAGGTAGAGCCCCGCGCCGAGCAGACCACGCAGTACCCCATCATCGGAGATGCTCATCGCGATCGCGGTGCCGGACAGCACCCCGCTGCTGATCAGGAACCCGACAACCGCGCCGACCGTGCCGATGACGAACGCGAGCACCCCGTAGACGACCGCCTTGGACCACAGCACCGGCAAGCGACGCGGCACCGCCGCCAATGTCGACCGGATCATGCCGGAGGTGTATTCGCCCGAGGCGGTCAGCACCCCCAGCACCCCGAAAGCGATCAACGAGAACGGCACCCCGAACAGCGCGACGCTGTAGGTCGTTGCGCCGGCGAAGTCATCATCCATCGGCCGACCCGAGTTTAAGGACGACTTGTATTGCCATGCGGCGATGGCGCCGAGGACCAGCAGGAACACCAGCCCGAGACCCAGGGTGATCCAGGTCGAGCGCAGCGACCACAGCTTGGCCCACTCCGAACGCAGCACCCGCCGGCCGGTCACCTTCACATGGCTGGTTACGTGCGACGGCGGCGTCGCGGGTCGAGGCCGGGTTTCGGTGATGATGCTCATGCTGCCCTCACAGGGGTACTCGTAGCGTGGTACTCGACGGAGTCCTTGGTCAGTTCCATGAAAGCTTGTTCGAGGGAGACGGTTTTGGCGGTGAGCTCGAACAAGGCGATACCGTGCTCGGCCGCCTTGAGCCCGATCTCGCGCGCCGACAGGCCGGTCACGCTGAGCTCCTCCGATCCCGGCCGGCCGGTGATTTCCACGCCCGGACCGGCCAGTACCCGCCGCAAGGCGGCGGGATCGGCGCTCGCGACCACGACAGTGTCGCCGCCGGCCTGCAGGACCATGTCCTGCACGGTGGTGTCGGCCAGCACCCGGCCGCGGCCGACCACGATCAAATGGTCGGCGACCAGCGCCATCTCACTCATCAGGTGAGATGAGACAAAAACAGTCCGGCCCTCGGCGGCCAGACCGATCAGCAGGTTGCGGATCCAGAGCACACCTTCGGGATCGAGCCCGTTGACCGGCTCGTCCAGCATGATTGTCTGCGGGTCACCGAGCAGTGCCGCGGCGATACCCAGACGCTGTCCCATGCCGAGTGAGAAGGCACCGGCCCGCTTGCGCGCTACCGCCTGCAGACCCGTCATCTCGATCACCTCGTCCACCCGGGCCCGCGAGATGCCGTGGGTGTACGCCAAGACCATCAGATGGTCGAACGCAGATCGTCCAGGATGGATCGACCGGGCCTCCAGCAACGCACCAACCTCATGCAGCGGCGCAGAGTGCCGAGCGTAGCGGTGCCCGTTGACGGTCACCGTCCCGGACGTCGGCGCATCCAAACCGATGATCATCCGCATGGTGGTGGACTTGCCTGCACCGTTCGGCCCCAAGAAGCCGGTCACCGCGCCCGGCTGGACGGTGAATTCGACCCCGTCGACGGCCGTCTTATTCCCGTACCGCTTCGTCAACTGTCGCGCCTCAATCATCGCTCTCCTCGGTTCACGTAGCTCATCTGATACCTATTTCTTATCGGGCGAATCTGAGAGGACCGTTAATACGGCGCTCGGGTCGGTCGGCCGGGCCAGGGTGCCCAGCGCGGCATCGACGTCCTGCTCCCTGGCCGGCAAGGCGCAGGCGGCACAGCCGTAGGGTCGGAGCGGCATAGCTTCGGCGTTCCATCTGGTCCGCGGCCTGCGGAGGCCGTCTCTGTCGGTCAGCTTGATCTTTTGCCGGTGTCTCGTGCGCCGCTGGGGCGGTCGCCGTCCTCGCCGAGCTCCACCGCACGTAAGCAGCGCGTCGGCTGACGGCAAGCTCAGTGACCGCCGGTCAGCTAGGACGCGGTGTCGTAGGAGCGGGCAGCCCGAATTAACGGTCGTCTCAGATTCGCTCGGAAGGAATCAGCACCAGACGAACGACGTAGCGGGATTGGAAGCAATCGATGACAGTCAATCAAACGCGCCCTCAGGTATTCCCGCCCGGTCGGTCGGCAGTCCGGTGTGGAACTTTCGGCCGAAGGTTCTTGCCGTGGATCTGACACCCGTCTGTGGGACCTGGCCTATCTCGCCAGGTGGTGCTCGAGTATCCGTATCTGGTGCTTGGTCCGTTCGTGCTCATCGAGGGGCAGGCCGCGACGATCACTGCGGCACCGGGCGCGTTCCTTGCCGGTGCCGGGTCACCGAGGTTTCCGGTTCTGCCCTCCCCCGGGCTACGCGCGGCAGCCCGCCGGATTCTCGACGAGGTCCAGCCCGACGTGGTGCACGTGCAGAGCCATTTCCCGCTGCGCCGCGCCCTGGTCGACGCCGCGCACGAGCGCGGCCTGTTCGTCATCGCCACCAACCACGGCGAGGGCCGGGCCTACCCTCACCAGCCGGGCATCCTCAAGCCGCACACTGCCGGCTGGCGGCAGATCACCGACGCCGTACACCGGCACGGCAGGCGCATCAGCCTCCAGCCATGCACGCCGGTCGCCTCACCCACCCCGACATCAACGGAGACCGGGAGATGCTGGCACCGTCCGCGATCGGCTACGAGCCTGTCACCGCGCACTCCGTGCACCAGGTACCCCGCCACCCGGTACCGCGGGAAGCCACGGCCTCCGACATCAAGCGCCTGATCAACGATCACGCTATGGCCGCGCGCCGTGCGATCGCCGCCGGCTTCGGCGCGGTCGAGTTGCACAGCGCCAAGGGGTACCTGCTCCAGCAGTACCTCGCTCACAACACCAACCAGCGATGCGACAGCTACGGCGGCAGCCCGCTGAACCGGGCACGATTCGTCATCGAGGTCATCGAGGTCATCGAGGTCATCGAGGTCATCGAAGCCGTGGCAGCGGCGATCGGAGGCGATCGTGTCGGATTCCGGATCTCTCCGGGCGCGAACATCCAGGGAACCAGCGAAACCGACGCTGACGACCTCCTCGCCACCTATACCGCTCTCGCTGACGCCGTCCGGCCCCTCGAACTCGGCTACACCAGCATGATCCACCCCGACATCGACGGCCCCCTCGTGCGGCACCTGCGCCGCGCTTTCGCGACACCGCTCATCGCCAACACCGGATTCGGCACCATCACCGACCGGTACGAGGCCGGCCGCATCCTGCGCAACGGCATGGCCGACGTGGTCGCGGTCGGCCGCCCCGCGATCGCCAACCCCGACCTCACCCACCGATGGAGAACCGCAGCCCCGGGACGCCGTCCCGGACCCTGCCACCTTCTACGCAGGGAACGAGATCGGATACATCGATTACCCCGGCCTCCACGACGCTCCTCCAGCGGTGAACCCGTGAACGGCAAGCCCTGGTACGTGACCGTCGTCTGGGCGGCCACGGCTCGGCGTCAACGGCTGAGTACCCAACGGCGCAGTGGAGGCGGGGCCCGCATAATGCCAGATGATGCCCGCCACCGAGCGCCTGGTTTTGTTCGCGAGTTCCGGGTTCTGTCCCTCGAAGTAGTGATCGATGTCCGTCATCGTCTCCCCGCCGGCGACACCCTGCTCGGTCCGCGGACTACCGCACACGGTCGGTGATCAGGCCGGTGTCCGGTGGGACGGCGGCGCGCCCGGCGGGCAGGCGGACGGTGAAGGCGGGCGCCGGGTCGCGGCGGGTTCGGCGCCAATACTGGAACGTCGACGCCGGCCACGGGTTCGTCACTCGGCCCGACTCGGTCTTGTACCAGCTCAGGCAGCCCGCCGGCCACACGGTCCGGCCCACCGTGCGCCGGAGCCACTCGCTGTACGTGCGCATCGCTTCATCGTTCACCTCGAGCGTGCCGGGCAACATGCGCAGGCAGTTCATGATGTAGCGGACCTGGCACTCGATCATGAAGACGTTCGAATTGTGGCCAAGAATCGTGTTCGGTCCGTGGACGAGGAACAGGTTCGGGAAGCCGGGTACGGCCATGCCGAGGTAAGCCTCGGCGCCGTCGGCCCACTCCCGCTGCAGCTTTCGCCCACCGCTGCCCACCACGTCCATGGGTACCAGGAACTCGGTGGTCCGGAATCCGGTGGCGTACACGATGACGTCCGCACGGCGATGCTGCCCCGCGACCGTCTCGACGCCGTCCCGGGTGATCCGCGCGATCGGGTCGGTGACCAGCTCGACATTGTCGCGCTGGAGCGCCGGGTAGAAGCCGTTGTCGATGACGATGCGCTTGCACCCGGCCGGGTAGTCGGGGGTCAGCCGGGCCCGCAGGTCCCGGTCGCGCACCTGCCGGCGCAGATGCCACCGGGCGAGCGCGGTGACCGGCCGCGCCGACCAGCCGCGCGAGATGACCGGCGAGAGCACGGTATCCGCAGCGAGGTAGGTGGCCGCGCGCAGCACGTCGTGCAGCACCGGAGCATGGGACAGCGCCCGGCTCGTCGCGGTGCTGAATTGCCGGCTCGGCTTGGGAATGACCCAGTTCGGCGTCCGCTGATAGACGGTCACCCGCCGCGCGCGGCCGGCGACGGTCGGCAGGAGCTGGGCAGCGCTTGACCCCGTACCGATCACCGTCACCTCCTTGCCGTCCAGTTCGGCCGCCGCGTCCCACGTCGCGGTATGGAACGACTGCCCGGCGTACTCGGCACGGCCGGGGATCTCCGGGAGCTTCGGGTTGTGCAACTGGCCGACCGCAGAGATGACGACGTCGAACCTGTGCTGTTCCCCCGCAGCGGTCTGCAGCGTCCACGTGGCAGTGTCGTCGTCGTAGAGCGCCGCGACGATCGGCGTGCCCGTCCGCAGGTGCCGGCGAAGTCCGTACTTCTCGGCGACGTCCCGCAGATAGCCGAGAATGTCCGCCTGAGCCGGGAACCGCACAGTCGAGTTCCGGTACTTCTCGAACGAGAAGGAGTACAGGTGCGATGGCACATCGCACCCACAGCCCGGGTACGTGTTCTCGCGCCAGATCCCGCCGACGTCGTCTCCCTTCTCGAAGATGACGAACGAGTCGATGCCTGCACGCTTCAGCGCCACTGCCATGCCGAGGCCACCGAATCCGGCGCCGATGACAGCCACCGACGGAGTTGAATACGCCATGCGGGAACTGTAAACAGCGAACGTCCGCACGCCCGTGTGGCGAGCGACATCTGCCCTACCGAGCCCCCGATCCTGCCTCGGTGCCGTCAATCGCCGTTCAGGCCCGGCGGACCGCGACGACCGCACCAGCGCACCGACGGATCACCCAGCAGGGCGGTCGCGACCGCGAGCCGTTGCCGCATGCCGAGCGAGTAGTCACCGGTGCGCTGCTGCGCGGCGCCGTTGAGCCCACCTGCTCCAGCAGCCGATCCACTCGGGCGCGGTCCGCGCCGGTGAGCAGCGCCTGCGCCATCAGGTGCGCCCGGTCGCTCTGCCCCGGATGGCTGATGCCCTGCTCCAACCCGGTGCCGACCTGCGGGGCCGGATGGCTCACTTCGATCATCGCGCGCTATCGGGTCTGCTGCACCGAAAGGTGACATCTGAGATGGCTTGCCCTGAGGGTGAGCTGGGAGGATGTTGCTGTGCCCAAGCCCTACCCCCGCGAGTTCCGCGACGATGTCGTGCGGGTCGCTCGTGACCGTGAGCCCGGCGTGACGGTCGAGCAGATCGCCAAGGACTTCGGCGTCCACCCCATGACCTTGTTCAAGTGGCTGCGCCAGGCCGACAGCGACGAAGGCGGCAAGCCTGGCGTGAGCGGCAGCGACTCGGCCGAGCTGCGCGAGGCCCGCAAGAGGATCAAGTTGCTGGAGCAGGAGAACGAAGTCCTGCGCCGGGCCGCGGCGTATTTGTCGCAGGCGAACCTGCCGGGAAAAGGCTCTACCCGCTCGTGAGCGAGCTCGCCGCTGACGGGATTCCCGTCGCGGTGACGTGCCGGGTACTGCATATCGCTCGACAGCCCTATTACCGGTGGCTGGCCCATCCGGTGACTGACGCTGAACTGGCCGAGGCGTATCGGGCGGATGCGCTGTTCGACGCCCATCGTGACGACCCGGAGTTTGGCTACCGGTTCCTGGCCGACGAAGCCCGCGCCGCTGGCGAGATCATGACCGAGCGCACCGCCTGGAAGATCTGCTCCGGCATGGGATGGTGGAGCGCGTTCAGCCGCAAACGACGGCGCGGCAAGGGCGGTAGGCCGGGCCCGCCGGTGCACGACGATCTCGTCAAATGCGACTTCACCGCTGAGGGCCCGAATCGGTTGTGGCTGGCTGACATCACCGAGCACCGCACCGGTGAGGGCAAGCTCTACTTGTGCGCGATCAAGGACGTGTGGTCGAACCGCATCGTGGGCTATTCCATCGACCCACGGATGAAGTCGCGGCTGGCGGTCAACGCTGTGCACAACGCCGTCGCTCGCCGCGGTGACGTGGCCGGCTGCGTGCTGCACACCGACCGCGGATCGCAATTCCACAGCCGGAAATTCGTCCGAGCCCTGAACCAGCACCACATGATCGGCTCGATGGGCCGAGTCGGCGCCGCAGGCGACAACGCCGCCATGGAATCGTTCTTCGGCCTGCTACAGAACAACGTCCTGAACCGCCGCAGCTGGTCGACCCGGCAGCAGCTGAGGACTGCGATCGTGACCTGGATCGAACGGACCTACCACCGCCGAAGACGCCAACGATCCCTGGCCCGGTTGACCCCTATCGAGTACGAGACCATCATGACCCCACCGGCCAGTCAGGCCGCGTGACTGAACCTGTCACCTTTCGGTGCAGCAGACCCGTTCGGTGCTCTCCTCGGTTGCTTCCATACCTGACTCCTCGTGGCAGACACCATCAGGGGTGGCTGCCCACGGGGCCGAGGGAAGAACAGAGGCGGACTCGCGTGCTCGAAGCAACAATGCAGGGCCCTGGAACCGGCTCCCAGCGTCAGACTACTTGACGGTCTCATGGACCAAGCCGAGGCGACGTCAGCGGGCAACCACCCCCATTTTCCTGCCGGTCAGGGCGTACAGAAAGCACACGAAGGACTACTTGTTCGTTTGGAGGCCGAAGTGGGTGCATCGGCTGACGGCGGCGGCCGTGACGGGTCCACGGCGCGTTGGAGAGCCTCGATCCGACCAGCCGCTCGGCGCAGTGGGGTCGTCCGGTTGCGTGACCTTGGCGTCGTGGCCCGTGGGGAGCGTGTTGGGAGCACGGCGCTGACTTGACCAGGTCGTTGGGCTTGGCTGAGGTGATGGCGGAGTGCGGAGCAGTCTGCTCCTCGTCAGCGATGGTGCTTGCGCTGTTCAGCGGTTGTCGTCGGCAATGGTGGGGAGCGGCGCGACGATGGAATCGGGCTGTTCGGGGTGGGCGGTGCGGCGCTGCTCCCCAAACCGGTAATCGGACGGGGAGCAGGCGGGGTTGAAATCAGCACCGTCGAACAGCGCCGGGCGGCGTTCAGCAGCGTCGGACGACCGTGACTGAGCAGGGGTGATCTACATTGTCCCTGGTCAGTGCCGTGGTTGGACTACGTTCACACCGGAGAGGTCACTGGTTCGATCCCAGTATCGCCCACCAAGGTTTGTGCAGGTCAACGGCTCGTTGTCGAGATTCCGATAACGGCCCGTTGCTTGTGGCTCCTTACGCTGGGAGCAAACGGGGGAGTACAAGATCATCTTTGGCTGGTCCGGCTCGGTTGCGCGGTCGGTATGGCTGTCTGTCGCGACGGTTTGGTCATCGACGGTCTTCACCTGTTCGCGCGTCGGAGCCCAGCGGTCCGGGCTTGCGTCACCGCGGACGGTCGTGGTGGGCGGCGATCACTGGCGCCGTGGTCGTGCTCGCCGGTGCGGCAGACGTGGGGCGGGCGGTCCGGGTCGGGGCTCGCGGCGGCACCGGATGCCTCCTCTTCCAGGCGAAGTGGTCGGGCGACCATAACGGCATCGGGAGCGTGGCCAGGCGGTGTGCGCGGTGTCTCCGGTGATTTGAGTGTCCGGGTACTCATGCCCGTGCCGGCCGGGATGCGCTGGGGTGTCCTGGGCCCGGCCACTTCAGATCGCCGGCGCCTCGCTCTGTTTCCGCGATGGAAGGTCGGACCCTGATGATTCGCCACGCACCGCTTCGCCGACTGTTGACCGTGGCCGTCGCCGCGGTGGTGTCGGCAGGTGGTCTGCTGCTCGGGACCGCAGCCCCCGCCGCCGCCGATCCGCCTCTGCTGAACTTCGGAGAGTTGTGCGGCGTGGCGCAACTGCGCTGGGACGCTGGACCTGTGCTCGGCGGTGAGCCGATCGCCACCACGGTGCTGCGCAACGGCATGGTCCTGGACGAGTTCGCGATGGGCAATCGAGGCGAGCACCGGTACGGCGCCGGCGACGGGGACATCTTCGTGGTCCGCCGTGCCGGGTTGCCGGACGAGACCTTCGACTACCAGGTGCCGGACGACTGTGCCGACGCACCCCGGCTCGCGCTCACCGCCGCCGACGAGTGCTTCTCGGTCATGCTCCGTCTGCAGAACTCCGGGTCCACGGCCGTGGACGGGCTGCTGCTGCAGACCGGGCACGACCCGGCCGGGCGGGCCCTGCCACCGGTGGAGCCGGGCGTCACGGAGGTGCCGGTGGCGGTGGCCGACGGTGCGGTGTTCCGGCTGGTGTCCGGTTCGGTGGGGCCGGGTGCCGTGCTCTGGCTGCAGCACACCTTCCGCCGACCGGCCGGCTGCGGCCCGGGCGCGGTGCGGGTCACGGTGGCAGACGACTGCCGGGGCAGCCGGCTGGAACTTCGCAATCAGGCCGAGGGCGTGGTCCGGGTGGAGGTTGTCGTCGGCGGCTCGGCCGTGCCGTATGCCCGGGCGCTGGCTCCCGGCGCCTCGGACACCGTGGATCTGCCGCTGGAGCCCGGGTCAGACCTGGTGGTCCGTGACTCCGTGACCGGGGTGCGGTTCGCCGGACACACCACGGTCGCGGTGCCCTGCGCGTCGCCGTCCGGCTCCGGGCCTTCCGGCAGCGCCCCGCCGGCCGCACCCGGGGAGCCCGGTGGCGGGCAGGCCGGTGGGCTGGCGGTGACGGGCGCCGGGGCCGGCGCGTTTGTGGCGGCCGGTGTGCTGCTGGCCGCCGGCGTGGCGCTGTCGCTGACGGCTCGCCGCCGCCGCGTGCGATTCACCACCGGAGACTGAGTTACCACAGGGATCGAACGGCGCTCAGCGATCGCGCCGGAGCAGCGGGCCGTCCGGTGGGTCAATCGCCAGGGCGGCCCGCAGTTCGCTGCGGCCGGCAACACCGAGTTTGGCGTACGCGCGGTACAGATGGTTCTCCACGGTGCGTTCCGACAGGTGCAGCCGGGCCGAGATGGCGGGGGCGGACTCGCCGTGCGCGGCGGCCAGCGCCATCTCGCGTTCCCGGCCGGTCAGATCCCCGGCCGGCCCGCCGAGTAGCAGAGCCGGCGTGGTCGGATTCTCGCAGCGGGTGAGCTGGGTCTCGGCGAGCAGCCGGGCCCGCCCACCGGCCCGCTGGTCACCTGCTGCCCGCCAGAGGGAGGCGGCCAGCATCGCGGCCTCGGCGGCGTGCAGCGGCATGTCGTACCCAGCGAAGCGTCGCGCCACGGTGACGAGCGCGGTCCCGTCGCGCGTTTCGGCCGCGGCGGCGTAGTCGACGGTGACCGCCCCCAACAGCCAGCCGCCCGGCGGCGGGTAAGCGCGCAACAGCCGCGCCGCCGCAGCAGGCTCACCCAGCCGCACCAGGTCCAACGCGCCCAGCGTGCCGGCGCCGACCGCGCCGAGGTCACCGTGGCGGGCCACCTCGTCGACCAGCGCGTCGCGGACCCCGGCCGCGTCGCCGAGTGTGGCTGCCCGCCACGCCTGCGCCCGGGCCACCTCCATGTCGAACAGCCGGACCCTTCGGGCACCGGCCGGGCGGCGGCGCAGATCGTCGAGCGCCTCCGCGGTCTGACTGTCCGCACCGACTTGTACAGCGGCTTGCAGGCGCAGGGCGGACGCCCACCGGCAGACGCCGTCCAGCCGCAGATGCCCAGCAGCGAACCGGGATTCTCTGGCCCAGCGCAGTGCGGTCACCGGGCGGCCGCGGGCCAGCGCGATCCGGGCCAGTGAGAAGGCCGTCAGCGCCTGGCCGAGCAGATCCGCCGGCTGCAGCGTGGACTCGTACGCGGCCTCGGCCAGGGTCGCGGCGCCGACCGGGTCAGGTAGGTCGCAGCGCATCGCGCCGAGGGCGACCGGCATGCTGTCCGCGTGCGTGCGGCCGGACCCGCTGTGCCGGGCGGCGATCGGCAACGCCTCGGCCACCAGGGCGGCGCACTCGGCGAAACGCCCGGCGAGCATCAACGCGCCGCCCGCGGCACCCGCAGCTGCCAGTCGTACCTCGACCGAACCGCCGGTGCGGAACCCTGCCCGTGCCGGTTCCACCACGGTGCAGTCCAACTGGTACGACCGAAGGTACAGCCGGAACACGTCGAGCTGTTCGCGGTGTTCGGGGTCGCGGACCCCGGAGCGGTCCAGCGCCTCGAACGCGGCCGGCACGTCGTCGGCGCCGTGCACCAGCACCGCGGCATGCTGAACGGCCACCATGCACCGTTCGTCGTCGCGGGCGGCAACGCCGACCAGCTCGGTGCACAGGTCCAGCGCTTCGTCGAGGCGTCCAAGGTGAAACAGGGCACGGACGGCCGAGAGCCCGGCAGCGACACCCTTGCCGGCCCGGTACGCCTCCTCGGCCAGTCGGTACGCCAGAGCGTATTCCCGGACCAGCGCCGCCTCCTCGGCGGCCGCCAGCATCAGGGCCGGATCGAGCGACCCGCCGCCATCCAACCGCCACAACGCGATCCGCACCAGATCCTCGCTCGACGGTGACGCGGGTCCCTGCAACGCATCGGCGAGCCGGCGGCTGTGCCGTCGCCGGGCAAGCTCCGGGACATCGGCGCGCAGCAGCTCACCGTAGAGCGGGTGGCTGAGTCGCACCGTCGGTCGGTCTCCGCTCATGACCGCGACCAGCCCGCGGCGCTCCAGCGTCTCGAGCAGGTCTTCGCCGGTCATCGCGACGGCATCCTGCAGCCACAGGGGTTCAGCCAGAGCCAGCAGTTCCAGTGCGTCGCGTTCGGCGGCTTCGGTGGTGGCGAGTCTGCCCCGCAGCAGTTCGGAGAGCCGGGCCGCGGAGCCGAGCGGACCGCTCAGATGCCAGATCCCATCCGACCGCTCGACCAGCCCGGCCTCCCGGGCCGAGACCAGCAGCTCACGCAGGAACAGCGGATTGCCGGCGCATGCGTCGCGAAGCCGGCGCAGCGTGCGTCCCTCGACCGGTCCGTCCAGAGCCGCGAGGACGAGCGCGTCCATGTCCGCGGCGGGAAGTGCGGACAGCTCCATCCGTGACACCCCGGCGTCCTTCCACAGGGCGGTCACCGCGGCCGGAGTCACCGCTGACGTGCGCGCCGTGGCTAGCAGCGCCACGGTTGCCTCGGCCACGGCCTGGTGAACGACAGTGGCTGAGACGTCGTCCAGCAGGTGGGCGTCGTCCACCAGCAGCAGCGTCCGTCCCTGGTGGTGTCGGGCAGCCCATTCCCGCAGGGCCCGCAAGCCGCGCTGCACCGGGCTACCGCTGATGTCCGGCCCGCTCCGGGAGGCCGGGAGCAGCGGCGTCAGAGCCGCCAGCGGAAGTCCTGTGCCCGACCCCGACGTATGGGCCGCCAGGACCTGCCAGCCGTCGGCACGCAACCCGGACGTGGCCTCCCGGGCCAGCCGGCTCTTGCCCACTCCCGCCGCACCGGCGAGCAGCACTCCCCGGCCGGGTCCGGCCACCAGCGCGCGGATCTCATCAAGCTCCGCAACCCGGCCCATCAATGGCAGATCCGATCGTCCCGTACGCGTCACCGCTCCAGGGTGGCAGGCGGGGCACGCACACATCAGCTCCGAATCGGCGCTCTGCGCCGTCGCAGGGCGCGTGTGCTGTGCCCGGTCGGTGGTTGAGTATCGACGCACTCATGTGTCGCGCCGCAAAGCATGCTGGGATCTGCTGAGCCGAGGCGGGTCGCGCCCGGCGTACCGGAGGGATCTGCCGAGGATGCACCGTCTCATGCTGTCGCGTCGTGTTCTGGCGGTCATCGTCGTCACCGCCGTCGTCCTGAGCCAGTCGACGGCGAGCCACGCCGCGCCGGATCCGGGCCAGGACGCGGAACGGCTCGAGGACGCCTACGTGGTCGTACTGAAGACCGAGAAACCCGCCGACGTCGACGACACGGTCAAGCGGTTACTGACCAAGCACGAGGGCAAACTGCGGCACACGTACCGGCATGCCCTGCGAGGCTTCTCGATCAGCATGTCCGAGGCGGTCGCCAAGGAGATGAGTATCGAACCGGAGGTTGCGCAGGTCGCCGAAGACGTGCCGGCGATCCTGCACGACGTGCAGACCGACCCCTCCTGGGGGCTGGACCTGCTGGACGGCAGTTTCGACTCGGCGTACCCGTTCGACACCAGCGGCGCGGGGGTGCACGCGTACATCGTGGACACCGGCCTGCGCCAGACGCACCTGGATTTCGAGGGCCGGGCCAGCGGCGACGTATCGTTCGTGGAGCACGGCATCGACCGCTGGGGGACCGGGGACTGCAACGGCCATGGCACGAAGGTGGCCGGTGTCGTCGGCGGCCGGGTGCACGGTGTGGCCAAGGAGGTCCGGCTGCACACCGTACGGGTCTTCGGCTGCATCGGCGGTACGGCCGCCGACATCATCGCCGGGTTGGACTGGATCGCCGAGCACGCGGTGCGGCCGGCGGTGGTGAACATGAGCGTCGGCTCGAACGTCTTCGCGCCGCTCGACGCAGCGGCGTCGGCGGTGGTGGCCCGCGGCATAACCGTGGTGGCGTCCGCCGGCAACAGCAGCGACGACGCCTGCCTGCAGTCACCGGGGAGGGTTCCCGAGGTGCTCACCGTAAGTTCGGTGAACGCGCTGCGCTACCGCGTGCCCGATGCCGCGTACGGACGGTGCGCCGATATCTTCGCGCCGGGCGACGCCATCCGGACCACGGTGTCCACCAGCGACACGGCGACGACCCGCAGCGCCGGTGGCACCTCCATCGCCGCCCCGCACGTGACCGGCACGGTGGCGCGGTACCTGGACCTGTTTCCGACCGCCGAACCGGCCCTGGTGGCCGCCCGGCTGGCCGACGAGGCCCTCCGCGACCGTGTCACCGACCCCCGCGGAACCCCCGACCTGATCCTGCGGGGTGAACCACGTGGCCCCGGTAACGACGGTTTCGGCAGCACCGGGGCCGACGTGAACGGCGACGGTCGCGACGACATCGTCAGCTTCACCCGGGGCGCGGCGGCCGACGTCACGGTCGCACTTTCCACGGGCAGCGCGTTCGGCCCGGCGACCCGCTGGCACGAGTACTTCTCCGCCGGCAACGAGTACCCGCTGCTGGGCGACGTTGACGGTGACGGGCGGGCCGACCTGATCACCTTTACCCGGGGCAACGCCGCACACGTCTACGTGGCCCGATCCAGGGGCACCTCCTTCGGTCCGTCCGAGCTCTGGCACACGTGGTTCGCCGCCGGCCGGGAGACGCCGCTGGTGGGCGACTTCGACGGCGACGGGCGAGCCGACATCGCCACCCTCACCCGCGGCGCGTCCCGCGACGTCTATGTGGCGCTCTCCGACGGCTCGCGGTTCGTCGGCACGTCGGTCCGCTGGCACGACGACTTCGTCGGCGACGACCAGGTCCCACTGGTCGGCGACTTCGATGGCGACGGGCGCGACGACATTTTCGCGGTCGGCCGATTCGGACGCAACGAGGTCACCGTGGGGCGCTCCACCGGCAGCGGCCTGACCATCCTGTACCGGCGGCTCGACCACCTCCTCAGCGATACGCAGGTGCCGGTGGCCGGAGACTTCAACGGCGACGGGCGCGCGGACGTCGCCGCGGTGGACCGGTCGTCGTCCGTCGTCGCGGTCGCGCAGGCGTCCGACCACCTCCGTCTCGTCCCGGCCACCCGCTGGGGCTGGAACTTCGCCGTCGGACCCGCAGCCGTGCCGGGCGCCGGGGACTTCAACGGCGACGGCAGCGACGACCTGATCGCGTTCACCAGGGGCGCGTCGGCGGACGTCTACGTGGCCGCGTCGACTGGTGGCGCGTTCTCCAGCGACCTGCGCCGTTGGCACACCGGGTTCGCCTTCGCCTCGGAGATCCCCATGCCCGCCGTGCTGTGGTGACCCTGCACCTGAGCTTGTTGTTTAACCAGGGCGTCTTTTGTGTTCTTCGATGCTTTTGGGCGAGGTGGCGTGCGAGACGCAACTGGGTGTAGGCGGCGATCACGATCCACGTCCACCGGTCCGCGGCGTGCGGGTTGCGTAGCTTCGGAGCGGTCCCGCCGAGGCTGCCGCCCGTTCGGCAGCGGCGAAACGCCGGGCGCGTGCGGCATGCTCCGCAGCGCCCGGAAGGTGCGCTGCGGCGTTGTCGTGGACCTCGGCGCTGTTGTCTTCCGTCCGCGCAATATCGTCGGCGGTCTGTGCCAGAGCCTCGAACAGGGCAGCCTGCGCCTCTCGGCTGGGCTGGCGTCGAAGGGCAGCCGTAGTCGTCGCATCGCTTCTCGGCTGTCGTCGGGCGCCGATGTGGGCTGCTCGGCCTCGTGCCGGTCGTCCGGTGCACGGAACAGGGCGTCGCCGGCATCCGTGGTCCAGCCCATGGCGCCTCTTGTCTGTCGAGTGCCGTAGCCGGGTCCGACGCTACAGGGACCGCTCTGTGGCTTCGTACGTCAGTACTTACGAACGAGATCATCTTTGCCCATGACGCCACGGCCCCGGTGCTGAGGTCTCGTCGTGTGCTGGGGTGATCGGGCCGTCGCGGAGGACGCTCCAGCCGAGCATGCCGGTGAGGTTTTCGAGTCTGTCGCCGACGGTGACGCCGTCGTCGGTGATGTGGCAGGCGTACATGGCGTGGTCGTGGCGGCTGTTGCGCATCTTGAGGATGTTGAGGACCCGGCCGATCTCGGAGCGGTGCTCGATGTAGCGGATCTGGATCACGTTGTGGAACAGGAACATGAGCCCTGCCAGAGGGTCGTCCAGGGGTCCGAACGTCCTGGTCTCGCTGGTGACCCAGAGCGACGCGCCGGCGGCGCGGACAATCCCGACGAGGCTGCGCAGGTAGGCCGGGAACCGTTCGGCCTCCCGCGCGGCGTGGGCCATCTCGGCCAGGCTGTCGATCACGATCCGGCTGGTCGTGCCGTCGGCGAGGCCATGGCGGATCACCGAGGCCAGCACGTCGAGGTCGAGATTGCCCATCGGCACGTGCGAGATCACCAGCCGGCCGTCGGCGCGGGCGGCGGCGAAGTCCCACCCGAACTTGCCCGCCATGCCGACCAGCTGATCCGCGGTGTCCTGGAAGGTGATGTAGAGACACCGCTCGTCCTGGGCCAGGCCTTCAGCGACGAAGCCCAGACAGCCGATGGTCTTACCCGCGCCGGACGGTCCGAGGACCAGGGTGGCGTCACTTTCCGGTATCCCACTGCCCATCAACGCGTCCAGCCCGGGGATCCCGGAAGAGATCCGCCCGCTCTTCGGCGGCACCTCTTCGGGCAGGAACGACTCGATGCTCGGATACACCTGGAAACCGTCGGCGGTGATGTGCACCGTGTGGGTGCTGCCGAGGTGCGTGGCGGCACGCATCTTCATCACCCGCAGGCCGCGCCGGTCGATCGGCTCGCGGCGTTTGTGTGTCAGCTCGATGATGCCGTCGGCGAGGGAGAACTCCACCCCGCTGCGCATCTCCTTCGGGGTGTACTCACCCAACAGCAGCAGCACTGCCCCGCTGTGCGCGACGCGGCTGGTCAGGTCGTAGAGCGCCATCCGCAGGGCGTGGTCGCTGACGAAATCCTGCAGCATCTTGGTGCTGTCGATCACCACCAGGACCGGCTTGTCGTCGAGGGCTTTGCGGACCACCTCGTCGATCAGCGGTTCGAGGTCTTTGGTGGCCGCGCCGCGCAGCATGTCACCCAGGTGCACGTACTCGACCTTCGGCCCCAGGGACTCAGGGTCGAAAAACTCGAATCCCCGTAGGTGCTCCACCAGTTTGGAATGCGGCTCCGACAGGGTCGTGTAGTAGATGGCCTTGTGCTCGGCGGTGGCGTTGGCGAAACAGATCTGCTGGGCCAGGATCGTCTTACCCGCACCGGGCGGTCCGGCAAGCACCACCACCGAGCCCGGTTCCAGTCCACCCCCGAGGATCAGGTCCAGGTCCGCCAGCCCCGTCGACAGCCGCTTCATTTCGTGCCACGTCCTTCCCGGAGCAGACCTTCGGCCACCGCGAGTAACTCTGCGTGTTTGTAGGGCTTGGCCAGCGCTGCGTCAGCGTTGACCGCCAAGTGCCAGTCACCGCTGACCGACAGGATCGGAATCGCCGCGGTCACCGGGTCGGCTCGCAGCCGACGGATGAGTTCCACGCCGTCCATCACGGGCATCATGATGTCGGTGACCACCAGATCCGGTGGCGACTCGTGCACCAGGGCCAGAGCGGCGGCACCGTTACCTGCCTCGGTGACCTCGTGACCAGCACGCGTGAAGACGCGCCGCAACATGAACCGCAGATCCGGTTCATCCTCGACCACCAAAATCCTGCCCACCGAAACCATCCGTTCGCCGCAGCAGCCTCCGCGGCCCCCGACCCCAGCGAGGGTATACCGCCACAAAACGTCGGCGACGGACTTCCCGTCCGCAGGGCCTTGGCGCGTCGGAGTGCGTCGGGTTTCCTGTTCGCCAGGAATCCGACCGCTCAACGCTCCGACGGTGCGGGGGAGGACGCAGCGTAGGAAGTTGGGCTTCCTCCATCACGGAGGCTCACGCCGTGGTATAAGCGGTAAAACCGGTGATCGCATGTCATTGCCGCACGTCCGAAGGCCCGCGTGTCTGGCTTGAGCTGGGCCCACAGGGAGCCGGGATTCCATCAAAAAGGCTCGTACGGCGGTCCCGTGGTAGTGGTAGCAGCCGGAGTTGACCGTACCGCTCAGAGATCTTCGCGGATGATGGCGTCCGCGGCGGCGAGCAGCGAGGTACCGGAATCGATGGCCCTCAGGCGCAGTTTCAGGTAAGCCTCGTGGTTGGTGATGCCAGCACGGCCCATGATCATGCCGAGGGCGAGTTGGATCGTGGAGTGCACGGTGAGCGCTTCAGCGAACCCGGTCAGGAGTTCTGTGCCGCCGTTGCCCAGGTCGGGTAGGCCGTCGATGTCAGATGGCAGGGGCCGTTCCGGGTCGTAGAGGGCCCACACCCCGATGATCAACGGCGCCATGGTGGCGGCGTCGCGCCCGTACAGGTTCAGCACGGCAACCGTGTGGCCGCTGCCGACGACCACGGGGATGGAGACCGAGGAGGACAGGCCCATGCTAATGGCCGCCTCACGGAACCGGGGCCAGATCATCGTGTTGGCGATGTCGGGCAGCGTGACGGGCCTGTTGTCGTCCAGCGACTGCATACAGGGGCCGCCGTGTCCGGTGTACTGCGCTTGGTCGACAGCGTCGGCGAGTTCACTGCTCGCGGCAACAGTGCTGTAGGCGTCATTGCGCAGTGTCGTCACGGAAGCGTAGTCGACGCCTTCGACTCTGTCGGCCGCCAACTGGACGAGAATCTTGAGTTGGACGTCGATAGCCGGCACGTCGTCCGGGGTGCCGGCGAGGGTCACGAGAAGCTCAGCCAGCGGACCCGGCGTGTCGGCCTTGAACGTTGATGATGGCTGAGTCGTCGCCATGTGTCCTCCGTGCCTAGCCGGTCAAGGGGGCAGCTAGACGCCTACCCCGAAACAGCGGTTCCACTCAACCTCGATCGGGTCACGGCCCGTCCCTGCGGTCCAGACGGGAAGGTCCGCCGTTGTATGACTGCTGCGGCCTCGTGTGAAACGCCCGGCCAGAGGGTTCCGCCCGGTGTGCCGAGGTTCTCGACGGCTGATTTACCAGGGCCTGAGACCGCATGGACCGACGACGATCGTCACCCAACGTCAACGTCCGTTACTCGGAAAGGCTCACTGACATTCCAGACGCTACCTCCGCGCGAGCGCCTGGTGGTTATCGAGCACGTGTCGCAGTGTCTTGGCGGGTTTGCGCCTGCACGTCAGAGCCGAGTTGCTATCTGGGTGCGCCGGGGGGAGGAGGCGTCTGGGACGGTCGCGCAGTAATGGCCGAGACCCTCCCGCTTGGCGTGGTACATCGCCGCGTCGGCACGGCGCATGATGTCGTCCGGGTCAGCGGGGCCGTCCTCGGAGTAGGCGATGCCGATGCTCGCCCCGATCGAGAGCGGGTGCCCTCCGAAGGTAACCGGTCGGCCGAGCGCTGCGGTGATGCGCTCGGCGATGGTTACCGCAGCGTCGTCATCGGCGAGATCCTCGACCAGGACGGCGAACTCGTCGCCGCCGAGCCGGGCCGCGGTGTCCTCGGTCCGTACGGTCTGGTCGATCCGCCGGGCGACCTCGCGCAGCACCTCGTCACCGGCCTCGTGGCCGAGGGTGTCGTTGATCTGCTTGAAGCGATCGAGGTCGAGCAGCAGCACTGCCGTGTCGGCGGTGTGCCGGCGGGAGCGGGCCAGCGCCTGCCGAAGTCGCTCGTGGAGGAAGACACGATTGGCCAAGCCGGTCAGCGGATCGTGCATGGCCAGGTGGCGCAGTTCGGCCGTACTGGCCGCATTCTCCAACGCGAGGGTCAGCTGAGTGCGCAGCGTGTCCAGTGCCTTCACGGCGTCGGCACCGATCGGGCCGTCGGCGGTCGCGGTCAGCACGGCCACGAGACGCCGATCGACGACCAGTGCCAGCAGACACTGCCCTGTTTCGTCCGCCGTATGGGTGTGGAAAACGTCGTCACTCACCAGCGGCTTGCCACCGACCAGCCGTTCGGTGAGCGCGGACGGAATCGCGATGGTGGAACCAAGCGGCGGCCCGGCGTCGTCACCCGCCACTGCGACCACCTGTGCCGTCGAGTAGTCAGGCGCCACCACGGCGACTGAGCACGTGGCCGCCGATAGGCCGGCGAGCAGTGCGCGTCCGGCTTCAGCGGCGATGCGGTAGATGTCCTCGGGACCGCCCGCGCCGATCAGCTCGGTACCGGCCTCAGCCAGCCGCTGCTCTCGGCTGAGCGTCGTGTCGAGGCGGCCCAGCAGGCGAGCGTTGTCCGTCAGCACGAACGCCTGCCGGACTACGACCAGTGCGGTCATCGCGATTGCTCCGACGAGCACGATCACGCCGCGAGCGGTGGGGCCGTTCAGGAAGGCCGGCACCAACAGCGCGTAGGTCGCCGCGACCGCCGCGTAGGGCAGGAGACTGAACGGCCGTCTGCGTTGATCGGAGGCGGGCCGTTGTGCGCCCATTGCCATCATCGCCACCAACGGCACCGCGATGAGCAGCGTACGGAAGATCGCCGACACGGCGAGGGCGATGGACATCCTGTCGGTGTCGGCGAGTGCCACGGCCAGCCCAGCGCGAACGACCTCCGTCAGCCCCGCGAGCGCGAACAGCCCAAGAGTCAGCCGGTTGACCGCTGCCGAGCCGGCCACCATCACGCGTGTGACAGCGAAGACGACAACGAGTACCCCACAGGCCCGCAACAGCGTGGAGATGGCCACGACGCCATCACCCGGCTGTCGCAGCCAGACCGCCAGAATGAAGTAGGAGACGTACACCACCGTTGCGAGCATCACGATGGTCATGTCCAGCGCGAGCCGTCGCCGGCCGCCACCTGCCCGACCATGAACGGGGAGTCGCAGGATCGCAACCACGACGAGAACCATGGTCGCGATGGCGAACGCCCGGGAGACCGGAGTGCCGATCCCGTACCCGACCGACTCGTCGTTCAGCTCCGCGAGCAGGGTGCTGCAGGACGCCCCACCGATGCCCAGGTACCCGCCGGCGAGCAGCCACCAGAACCAGCGTGCCCCGCCGGCCCCGGCGCGCCACCCGACCCGCGCCGCCAGTGCGGCTCCGATCACCATCGAGAGCCCGACGCCGAACAGAGAGACCACAAACTGCGTCGACCAGCCCGCAATGTCGAGCGCGTGCCAACCCGCCGTGCACATGTTGGCCAGCATCGCGGCGACGGCGACGTACCGCAGTGCGCGATCGGCCTGGGGAAGCATCATCTCGGCAGCGCCCCTCATCCCTCGCATGCTCAGCGTCGGTGGGCACCGGACTCCAACCCCTTCGGTCAAGAGACATCGAACCTTAGGGTTCCGGGCCAGAACGGGCCTGCCGCTCCGTCCAGCCTCGCGAGCGTGATGGTGGTCTCCCAGCAGAATGAGAAGCCGCAGTTCACGAGCGTTTGGTGGCGGCGGATCGCCGACACCACCACATTCGTGGACTCCTCCGTCAGCCGGATGCGCTCCAACAGCGCAGGCACGAGGCCCGGGCTTGCCTCGTCCGGCGCAAGCCCAGGCGGCGGTTCAGCCACCTCCAGGCGCAGATGCCCAATGTGCTGGCCGCCCAGCGTCGCCACGATGAGCGCGCCGCGGCTGAGGCCCCGCCGCGGCTCGCATCCGGATCGCGGCAAGTTCGCAACTGAACGACCGGCAGCGGCTTGTGGTCGTTTCAGCGAATTCACACGAAGACGGCCTCACGAGCGGTCAGCGGGCAGTGGTGACGTGGTGAGACGACCGGCTTGACCGACGTTTCCTTGGCCGGCGGGTATTGCTGGTGGGTTCGGGAGCACGGCTGCGGCGAAATCCGCTGGATGACCGGTCCACGTGATTGGTGGACGTCCTGGAGTGCGTCACGCCGGGGTGCTGACCGTGGGCTACGACACCAGGTGGTGAGCGAGAGATCAGTGTCCGAGTGCTGCCACAGCAAGGGAGCAAAGGGCGGCGGTGAGTAGTACTGCGCCCGTGGCTGTGCCGACGACGGCGCTCAGGGTGATCGATCGGGACCGTGCCAGTGGGACGGAGACCAGGGCAGCCAACGTGATCAGCGCTGCCACGAGGTGGATGGCCGGGTACCGAATGAGCGATGCGACCGGGAACAGGTGCACCCCGACCACGAACGCGATCCAGACCGGGATCAGCCCGCGGTGACGCCGTACCGCGAGCGCCACGGCTCCCAGCGCGGCGGCTCCGAACTCGATGCCTACGACGATGCCGAATGCGCGGCTGGTATCGCCGTCGAACGCGGTACCGTCGTGCCAGTACCGCCACGCCAGCAGCACACCCGCTACGGACGTCAGGACAGACGCGACCGCGCCGGCGATCAGCGGCCTTCGCCAGGCGGGCGGGGAGCCTCCTGAGCCCAGCCGAACCAGCTGGATGCGAAGACCCCGAATACCGCTGCGGTCACCGCGGTGTCGCGAAGGTGCTCGGCGAGCATGTCGTTCTCCCCAGGGCTCAGCGACCGACAACGCAGGACCGTAACAGGGCACAGGGACTCGTGCCGATTGACGCGACCTCGCAGTGCCCGTGGTCCGACCCGGCCAACAAAGGCACCCGGGACCTGCGGCCGCCCTGGGCTGGCCACCGGCCGGCTCACTCAGCTGCCGATTCGCGTGCTGCCGGCGTGAGCGCTGCGGCGGTCTCGGTACTCCTTCGCCCGCGCCCGCGGGCACAGCTGACCGAGTTGCGATCCGGGACTGTGCCGCCGAGGCGCGTGTCACGCTGCGATGTGCGTCTCCACCGCATCGAGGGCGGAGGCGAGATCGGCGGCGTCGATCACCGCGTCGAGCCGGAACGGAAGCCGCGAGTCGTTCGACGCCGCCGGCCCAAATGGTGCGCTCGTCAGGTGCCGGCGCGTGCAGCTCGGTCTTCTCGCCGCGGCAGGGGCACTCGAAGTACGCCTCGGCCGGCGTCACCACGACGATCGTCGCCACCCTGCCAGCGCCGGACAGCACAAATGACTCTGCGCCCGCCGTACGGGCCCCTTCGTTTGGACATTCTTACGAAAACCACCGCGAAGGCTGGCTAGAGTTCGTCAACGGAGTGCGTCCGGTCCCACCCATGCCGGATGCCTTGTTCGAGTTCAATCGATGACGGTGCAGATGGGGCGACTACAGGTGCGAAGCGGACCGTGGTGGTGGCATGGCCGGCCGTCGGCGTCGTGCTGGTGGGGCGGGGCATGTTCTCCGGCGTGACCCACCTTGAGGACGCCGACGGGCAGGACAGTGTCGTCGCAGGGTTGGTGGCTCTACTCAGGTTGTGGGTGGCTGTGTATTTGCCGCGCCCGTGGTTGCGATGACCGGCGAGGTGCTGCCGGCTAC
>NZ_BOQL01000084.1 GCF_018332655.1 Actinoplanes auranticolor
GGGCAGCGGGGGCAGCGGGGGTCGCGGCGGAACGGGCCGCGGCGGCGGCGGTGAGGTCGTCGCGGATCTTGCCGCTGATCGGGTCGATCTGCCGGTCCGCGAACCGGGAGTAGTACCAGGCGATCACGAACGTCGAGACGAACTGCAGCAGGCCGAGCAGCAGCGCGACGTTGATGTTCCCGATGAGCTTCACGGACATGAAGCCCCGGGCGTACGCCGAGAGCAGGACATAGAGCGCGTACCAGAGGAAGAACGCGACGGTCACGGGGAAAATGAAGTTGCGCAGCTTGCGGCGCAACCCGGCGAATTCATCGGATCGCTGGACCTCGAGATACTTCTCGGTCGGGGTCGCTTCGGTTGTCAACGTGGCTCACCACCTTCGTGGGGGCGGGTCTTTTCCGGCACCGTACGAAGCAGTGGTGGCGATCACTGGCTGCCGGTCGCCGGGTGCGCCGAGCGGCGTCCCTGTTGCGCTTACCGGTCGAGCCCGCGGTACCGGCCGCGGAAGTGGAGCAAAGGGACGAGCCCGGCGTCATCGAGCTGAATCGACTCGATCGTGGCCTCGACGAGCAGACCCCAGCCGTACGGCCGCTGCCCGTCGAGCCGGCAGCCCGCCCACGTCCCGGCGCCCGCCGGCACCGGCCCGTACCCGGTCGCGGTCCAGCCGTCGCCGGCGAACAGGCCGCCCGGGGCGGGCATCAGCCCGGCGAAACGATCGGCCAGCTGCTGGTCGCCGGGGCCGAGCGGGGTGACGGCGAAGCGCCCGGCCACCGAGACGGCGTCCCAGAAGTCGCTCTCCTCATCGACCAGCCCCAGGACGCGGCCGGGCTCGCCGTCGGCGACGAGCATGGAGGACACGGTGAGGCCGGCCGGGCCGGGAGCGGTCCAGAGCGTGACGGGCGCGGCCAGCCGTCCCCGCAGCCGCCGGACCGCGGACTTGTCCTGCTCCGGGGTGGCGAACGGGTCACTGGAGTGGATGTGCGCGCCGGGCTCGACAGGGTTCACGGGGAACATTGTGCCGTCCGCGGCGGTACGATCGGCCGCGTGAACACCGCGTGCCCGCAGAACTGGCGTCCGTCCTAGCGACGGCTGCCACCTCCGCACGCGCGGGCCGTCCCATCCGGACGGCCCGTTCTGTGTTTCCCGGGTCGTCCACGACCTCCCCGGGAGACAGAGATGACCACCCAGACCCTGAGCCTCGAGGACCGGATCGCCGCCCGGCCCGGCGACTTCCGCGTGCTGACCGGTGACCGGCCCACCGGGCCCCTGCACCTCGGCCACTACTTCGGCACCCTGCGCAACCGGGCCCGGCTGCAGCACAGCGGCGTCGACCTGGTCGTGGTCGTCGCCGACTACCAGGTGCTGACCGACCGCGACGTCGCTGAACGGCTGGTCCCGACGGTGGAGGGGTTGATCCTCGACTACCTCGCCGCGGGGCTCGACCCGGACCGGGCCACGATCTTCACGCACAGCGCGGTGCCGGCGCTCAACCAGCTCGTCCTGCCGTTCCTGAGCCTGGTCAGCGTGCCCGAGCTGCAGCGCAACCCGACCGTCAAGGACGAGATCGCCCACTCGCGGCAGAGCTCGGTCAGCGGGCTGATGTTCACCTATCCGGTGCACCAGGCCGCCGACATCCTCTTCTGCAAGGGCAACCTGGTGCCGGTCGGCCAGGACCAGCTGCCGCACGTCGAGGTCACCCGCACGGTGGCCCGGCGGTTCAACGAGCGCTACGGACCGGTCTTCCCGGTGCCGGAGGCGTTGCTGGGTGCCGCACCGCTGCTGCTGGGCACCGACGGGACGAAGATGAGCAAGAGCCGCGGCAACGCGATCGCCCTGTCCGCCACCGCGGACGAGACCGCCCGGCTGATCCGCGGCGCCAGGACCGATGCCGACCGGCACATCACCTTCGACCCGCAGACCCGGCCGGAAGTGTCCGGGCTGGTGCAGCTCGCCGCGCTCTGCCTGGACGAGGACCCGCATCAGGTGGCCGCGACGATCGGTGCCGCCGGGGCCGCCGCCCTGAAACGGACGGTCACCGAGGCGGTCAACGAGTTCCTGGCGCCGATGCGGGCGCGGCGGGCCGCGTACGCGCAGGAACCGGGGCTGGTGCGGGATGTGCAGCGGGCCGGCAACGCGCGGGCCAACGCCGTCGCGGACCAGACCCTGTTGGAGGTACGGGAGGCGATGGGCACCCGTTACTGACGGGCGGTCACCGTGGCCAGCAGCTCGGGCATCCGCCTGTCCAGCATCGGGCCGGCCAGGCGGAGCCCGAGCAGCAGTGCGCCGCCGCCGTAGAGCAGGCCCAGCGGGAGACCGGCCCACAGCCAGACGTCGTGGGCCAGGAACGCGACGAGCTGCATCGGCACGGTGATCAGCGCCGCACCGAACAGCGCCGCGAAGGTCAGCAGCCCTTTGGCCATGCCCCCGCCCGAGGACAGGGCGAACGGGTTGGCCGTGTCGGGCAGCGCGTAGGCGACCCGGACCGAGATCGGCAGGACCAGGGCGAGGCCCACGCCGTACGCCGCGGCCAGCATGCCGACCAGGGCCGGGATCGTCTCCGGGCGGCCCACGGCGAGACCGACCACGATCGCGATCACCAGCAGCGACGGGACCACGTACACGGAGAAGCCGGCGACCCGCGAGGTCAGCTCCAGCCGGCCGGGGACGCCGGCCACGACGTTGGCCGCGTAGGCGCTGCCCTCGAAGCCGAACTGGTTGGCCAGGCTCACCGCGGCCAGCGCGCCGACGAAGACCAGCATGCCGGTCGGGGCGCCGACGGTGCCGCTGCTCACGCCGATGAAGACGGGCAGGAAGATCCCCACCACGCTGAACGTGATCAGGCTGGCCCGCCGCCGCGTCTCACGCCACCAGTACCGCATCTCCCGCGCGGTCAGCGCGCCGAACCGGGTGCGCGGCAGCCAGCCGGGCACGAGCTGGGCGACCGGCTTGCGCGCCGAGGCCGCCCGCTCCCGCGGGCCGGACCGGCCGACCGAGCCCAGCATCGCGCGCTCGAGAGTCGCGGACCACCACCACAGCAACAGGCCGATCGTGGCCAGGACCAGAGCCAGCTTCACCGGTACGGCCCACAACCGTCCCGCGGCCACATCCTGGCCCATGCTGTACGGCGCCCCGAACGGCGTCCACGCGATGACGTCGGCCACCCGGGCGATGCCGGTCCAGTCGGCGTTCTCGGCTCCGGCCAGCGCGGCCAGTTGCAGCGGCCCGAGCAGCGCGGCGACACAGGCCAGCAGCACGGTCGCCAGATCGCGGGCCCGCCGAGACCGCAACGCCGTCGCGAAGGCGCTGGTCAGCGACCGGCTGACCGCCGCGCAGAGCAGGATGCCGGTGACCACGCCGACGAACTGGACCAGTGCGGCAGCCGGCCCGCCGAGTCGCGCCGCCGAGTCGACCATGCCCAGCGTCCCGGCGAACGTCGCCAGCGCGGGTACCCCGGCCAGCGATGCGACGAACAGGCCCCGGATCAGCGTGCGCCGGGGCAGTGGCAGCAGGGCGAAGCGGGCGGGGTCCAGCGATTCGTCCACGCCGAAGAAGACCAGCGGCAGGAACAGCCAGCCCAGCACGACCAGACCACCGGCCAGGGGCAGCGCCACCTCGGCGGCGCGCTGCTCATCGAGCAGGCCGGGCAGGCTGAACAGGGCGTACCCGCCGACCGCGGCGCAGGCGGCCAGCACCGCGCCGAGCACGAACAGAGCCACCCGCCAGGTCTGACCCCGCAGGCCGTTCGCGGTGATGCGCAGCTTGAGCTTGACGAAGTGCCGGACGCCTACAGCCACGCGAGTTCCGACCCGGTCGCTGTGCGGCCGCCGACGACCTCGACGAAGACGTCCTCCAGCGAGCGCCCGCCGCGGACCTCGGCGAGCGTGCCGCGCATCCGGATAGTGCCGTCGGCCAGGATCGCGACGTGGCTGCACAGCCGCTCGACCACGGCCATGACGTGGCTGGAGAAGACGACCGTCCCGCCGCCGGAGACGTAGCGCTGCAGGATGTCGCGGATCAGCGCCGCCGACACCGGATCGACCGCCTCGAACGGCTCGTCGAGCACCAGCAGCCGGGGCGCGTGCAGCATCGCGCAGGCCAGGCCGATCTTCTTCTTCATGCCCGCGGAGTAGTCGACGACCAGGGTGCGGTTGTCGGCGCCCAGGGCCAGGACGTCCAGCAGCTCGGCGGAGCGCTGGTCGACGACCTCGGCGTCCATGCCGCGCAACAGCCCGTGGTACGCCAGCAGTTCGGTGCCGGTGAGCCGGTCGAAGAGGCGGACACCGTCGGGCAGCACGCCGATCCGGGCCTTCGCCGCGGCCGGGTCGGCCCAGACGTCGTACCCCAAAATCCGGGCCTGGCCCGCGTCGGGCCGCAGCAGGCCGACGGCCATCGACAGGGTGGTGGTCTTGCCGGCCCCGTTGGGGCCGAGCAGGCCGAAGAACGAGCCGGCCGGGACGTCCAGGTCGATGCCGGCGACCGCCGGCTTGGCGTCGAAACTCTTGACGAGACCACGCAGCGCGAGCGCCGGATCCGGGCTCAGGCGCTGGTGGGGAACCGTCATGCCCAGAACCTAACGGTTGGTGAGCGGCCCGGGCCACCCCTGCGGATGGTCCGGGCCACTTGTCACACCCTTCAAAGGGCGGACCCCCGTCATCCCACCCGTTCGATCACGGCGCGCCTGATGAGGAACTTGCCCGCCTCGCGGACCTCCTCGAAGGCGGCGTTGTTGAGCAGGATGCAACTGCCCGACGGGGTCGCCACCTTGACGGTGATGCTCTTGTTGTTGTCGAGGTTCGTCACCTTGAGCGTGGTGCCGACCGGGAACGTGCCGCTGGACGCGGCGGGCGCGCCACCCTCACCGGACAGAGTCACGGTCGAGCCCTGGCAGACGACGTCGCCGGTGGCCCCGCCGGTCGCCCCTCCGCCGGCCGGAGCCTTGGTGGGTGCCTTGGTCGGCGCCTTCGTGGGGGCCTTGGTCGGGGCCTTGATCGGCGCGGCCTGCACGTCGCCGGTGCAGCCGGCGGTCGCGCGCCGCTGGTTGATCAGGTCGACGACGGCCTGCCGGTTGGCGATGCGCGCGGCCGAGAGGGCGTCCGGGTCGGCCCGCTGCGCGGCGATGAAGTCCAGGTTGTTGCGCAGGGCCCCGTCCAGGCCCGCGCAGTTCTCACCCGCGCTGCTCATGCCGGTGCTCACCGCGAAGGCACCGCCGGCCAGTGTCGCGGCCGCCACGCCGATCAGCAGTTTCCGGGCCCGGCCGCTCATCCTGTTCCTGCGGTACATGCAGCGCTCCTTCGCGTTCGTCCGGCTGCCCCGTTGCAGCATCGTTAGCTACGGGGCCGGCACCGCGAAGAGTTCAGACAAGTTTCTTAAATATTGTTAAGGGTCACCGTCAGAGCCGGAGCGATTCCGGGGCGTGCAGCCGCAGCATGGTCGCCCCGATGTCCCCCGGCACCCGGCGCTTGGTCAGCAGCGAACCGACCACCATGACCAGGAACGCCAGCGGCACCGTCCAGGCCGCCGGTTGCTCGATCAGCTGCGCCGGCCAGCCCGACAGCGGCGGGCCGAGCACCGTGATCAGCACCGCGGCCATCGCGGCGCCGCCGCCGGCCAGGATCCCGGCCACCGCGCCGGCGTCGGTGAGCCCCCGCCACCAGATGCCGAGCACCAGCAGCGGACAGAAGCTCGACGCGGCCACGGCGAACGCCAGCCCGACCACCTGCGAGACGTCCATGTTCGCCACGTAGATGGACAACGCCATCGGCGCGACCGCGGCCAGCACGGTGGCCAGCCGGAAGTCCCGGACCGAGCCACCCCGGTCGGCGTGCAGGACGTCGGTGAAGATCACCCCGGCGACGCTGGTGAGCAGACCCGACGAGGTGGACATGAAGGCGGCCAGGGCGCCGGCGGTGACCAGGGCGCCGAGGAACTGGCCCAGATGCCCGCCGCCGAGGGCCGCCTCCGGCAACAGCAGGACCACCGCGTCGGTGCGGCCGGTCATCAGCAACTGCGGGGTGTAGATGCGGCCGAGGACCCCGTACAGGGTGGGCAGCAGGTAGAAGAGGCCGACCAGGGCCAGGACCACCAGGGTCGTGCGGCGGGCCGAGGCGCCGTCGGGGTTGGTGTAGAAGCGGACCAGCACGTGCGGCAACCCCATGGTGCCCAGGAACGTGGCGAGGATCAGCGAATAGGTCGCGAACAGCGTGGTGTCGCCGCCGGGCAGCAGCCAGTCGGCGCCGCGGTGGTCGTCGACGGTGCTGACCTCCGGCACGGCCTCGCCGGCGGCGAACGTGCGCTCCTCGCCCTCGGCGACCCGGCTCTGCGAGCCGTCCGGCAGCGTGAGGGTCGCCGCGTCGGTGAAGGTCACGGTCGTGGTGGCCGTGAAGGCCGGGCCGGCCGGGGGCGTCACGGCCGGGCGGCCGTCCGACTGCCACTGCATGACCAGGAAGATCACAGGTACGGCCAGAGCGGTCAGCTTCAGCCAGTACTGGAACGCCTGCACGAAGGTGATCGCCCGCATCCCGCCCAGCGCCACGTTGGCGGTGACGACCAGACCGACGAGCAGCGCCCCCCACTCGTACCGGCCGCCGGTGACCGTGGTGAACGTCAGGCCCGCACCCTGTAGCTGCGGCACCAGATAGAGACAGCCGATGAAGACGACGAAGACGGTGGCGAGCCGGCGCAGCACGGGCGAGCGCAGCCGCACCTGGCAGAAGTCGGGCAGGGTGAACGCCCCCGAGCGGCGCAGCGGCGCGGCGACGAACAGCAACAGGGCGAGATAGCCGGCCGCGAAGCCGACGGGATACCAGAGGACGTCGACGCCGTAGCGCAGCACCAGTCCGGCGACGCCGAGGAAGGACGCGGCGGAGAGGTACTCGCCACTGATCGCGGCGGCGTTCCAGCTGGGGCTGACCGAGCGGGAGGCGACCAGGAAGTCCGAGGTGGTACGGGCGAAGCGCAGCCCGTACGCGCCGATCCCGACCGTGACGAGCACGACCAGGATCAGCCCCGGGACGACGTACGGGTTCACCCTTCCGGCCTGTTGATCACGGCGGTGAAGTCCTGCTCGTTGCGCTCGGCCCAGCGCACGTAGGCCCAGCCGACCCCGATCAGGAACGGGAAGGAGAGCAACCCGAGCAGCAGCCACGGCAGGTTGACGCCGAGCAGTTTGGCCTCACCGACCGCGGGCGCCACGGCGAAGAGCAGCGGCAGGGCGCCGAGCCCGGCCGCCACCACCAGCGAGAGCCGCAGGGCGAGGGCCAGCTGGGCCCGTACCAGCCCCTTGACCAGCGCCTCACCCACCGGGGTCTGCTCGGCGAGGTCGGCCCGCGCGGGATCGGGAGAGGGCCGGCGCGCGGCAGCCTCACCCAGGACGACGCGGGTACGCCGTACCTTGGCGCCGCCCGTCTGGTCGCCGTCCATGCCCGGCAGTCTTGCCGCCGCTGCGCCGATGTCAAGACACGGCGGCGGCACGGCGTGCCCGGCTGCCCTCGTGTCAGGAGGAGGGATAGTCCCCCGGGCAACTCCGCGGGGCCGGCGCCGGATCGTGGGCGAGCAGATCGCGGGCCTGGTACCGGCCGAGATTCCAGCCGCGCCAGTCGTCCTCGTCCCGCTTCAGGTCGGCGGCGATCGGGGCCAGGACGCAGTCGCGGTCGACCCCGGTCAGGCGGTCCAGGGCCGGCACCGCGTCGGCCGAGAGGTTCGACAGGTAGCGCGTGTCGATGCGGTCGGTCTGCTCGTAGCGGGTGACGTTGTGGTCGGCGATCAGCCGGTCCGGGTTGGCCCCGGCCAGGCCGAGCAGCGCCAGCACCCCGGCAGCGACCACGGCCCGGGGCAGCCAGCGCGCGGTGAGCCGGATGCCCGCGATCAGGATGAGCACGAAGACCAGGCCCAGCCACAGTTCGCAGAGGGAGACCAGCAGCCGCAGCCGGGTCAGGCCGTAGGTGTCGGCGTAGAGGTCCATGCGGTGGGTGGCCGAGGCGACCACGACCAGGGTCAGCACGGCGAGGGCGCCCAGGATCACGCGGATCAGGACGCGGTCGGTGCCGGTGTCCCGGGGAGCCCACCGGGCCGCCCCGGCGAGGACCACCAGCGTCAGGCCGGTGACGATCAGGAGCTGCCAGAAGCCGCCGCGGGCGTACTCGGCGTAGGTCAGGCCGTCGGTGTCCAGGACGTGCGCCGACCCTCCGAACAGGACGGTGAGCTGCACGGCGACGAACATCGCGAACAGCAGCACCAGCAAAGTCAACGGCACCGCCCACTCCAGCCGGGCCACCCGCCGGGTGCCGGGCCGCTCCAGCCCGCCGAGATCCGGCGGCGCGGCCCGCAGGTACGCGGCACCGCCGAGCACGAACGCGGCCACGACGAAAACGAAGATCCAGCGGGCCACCGTGCCGCCGTCGATGTCGGGTACCGCCCGGCCGACCAGGTCGGCGAACGCGGCATCGGCCGAGGCGAACAACGACCCGAAGACAACGAGCAGCACGGCCGAGACGGAGACGGTGGCGGTGATCCGCAGGCCCCTGCCACCACCGTTGTGCCGGACCGCGGCGAATCCCCGCCTGATCCAGGGCAGGGCCCGGAAACTCGCGAGTGGAGCCATGAGCACGGCGATGACCATCGCCCGCACCGACCGCCCCCCGGCCACGGCGAGCGCGGCGGTGATCACGGCGGTGCACAGGCACAGGAGGAAGAGCCAGCCCGCGGCCCGGAGAGTGCCGACCCCGAGCAGGGCCACTGTGGCTGCCGACCAGAAGAAACGGGCTCTGCTAAGGGCGAGGGGGCCCCGACGGACCAGCGGCGCCGGACCGGCCGTGCGCGGTGCGGGGTCGGGCACCACGCGGGCCACGATGAGCGCGGCGACGCCCGCGATCGCGGTGACGAACCAGCCGACACCGGCCCGGTCGAGCGGCACGCTGAGCGCGGCCACGGCCGCGGCGACCAGCAGGGCGACGATGGTCGCGCGGGTGGCGGGCCGGGTGGGGCCGGGCCAGCGGTGACCGAACAGCGGGGCGTCGGCCCACGGTCCGTGCAGTGGCGCTACCTGCACGGCGGCCTGCGGCGCGCCGGGAAGGCGTTGTTGTGGGCGGTTGTCCGGCGCGGGCGCCACGGTGGTCCCGGTTGCGGGCCCGGCGGGTTGATCGGTGGTCCGGGCCCGGATCCATTCCGGCGTTGCGACCCGCTTCGCGTGGGGCGGCGGCGCGGCCGTCGACCAGGCTTCGGTTGCCGAGGCCGGGGGCTGAGCAGGAACCGGGGGTGTGGCGGCCCGGTCGCCCGCAGCACTGCCGCCGGTCGGCGGGACCACCGCTCGCGGTGCCGGAGACGCGGTGCCGGGGTGGCTTTCCGCCGAACTGGTCTCCGTCGGCGAGGCCGGTGGTTGAGCGGCAGGCGGGGGTGTGGCGGGTCGGGTGGGCGCTTGCGGCGGTCTCGCCTGGTCATTTGCAGCGGGCGGTGCTTCGGTGGGTTCGTTGTCGGGAGCCGGGGTCGGGTCGGATGTGGGCATGGCGGGTCCTCCTCCAGGAGGTTGAGAGCACGGTTGGATAGCGGGCTGCCCAAGAAAGCGGGAGTCCGGTCGGCTGAGAGAGGTGGGGCTGGTCCGGCGCCTCAGGAAGGGGCCGGGCGGGCCGGTTGCAAGGGCAGGGTCACGTGGATCAGGCAGCCCGGGCGCTGCGCCTGCACCGTTGTGCCCGGCGGAGTGGCGGTCGGCGGGCGGGCCGGGTCGACCACGGCGATCGTGCCCTGGTGGAGCTGGACCACCCAGTGGGCGATGGCCAGGCCCAGGCCGGTGCCGCCGCCGGTCGCGCGTTCGCCGCGGGTGAAGCGTTCGAAGACCCGGTCGCGCTCGGCCGGGGGAATGCCTTCGCCCTCGTCCGCCACCGCCACCACCACGTGGTCGTCGTGGCGTTCCGCGCGGACGGTGACCGTGCCGCCCGGTGGGCTGTGCCGGGCCGCGTTGTCCAGCAGGTTCGCGAAGACCTGGTGGAGGCGTTCGCGGTCGCCCTCGATGCGCAGGGCCGGGGCCGAGACGGCGAAGCGGACGTCGTGACCCGCGCCGTCCGCGTTCACCGTTGCCTCGCGGACCACGTCGCCCAGGAAGGCCCGGACGTCGATCGGGTCGCTGGCCATCGGCATCACGCCGGCGTCCAGGCGGGAGAGGTCGAGCAGCTCCGTGACCAGGCGGCCCAGGCGTTCGGTCTGGGTCAGGGCGGTGCGCATCGTCTCCGGCTCCGCGTCGGAGACGCCGTCGACGATGTTCTCCAGCAGGCCGCGCAGGGCGGTGATCGGTGTGCGCAGCTCGTGCGAGACGTTGGCGATCAGCTCGCGGCGCTGCCGGTCCGCCGCCGCCAGGTCCGCGGCCATCTGGTTGAACGCTGCCGCCAGCTCGCCGATCTCGTCGCGGGACGTGGCGCGGACCCGGCGGGTGTAGTCGCCGCGGGCCATCGCCCGGGCCGCGTCGGTCATCTCCCGCAGCGGAACCGTGGTGCCGTGCGCCGCCACCTGCAGCGTGACCAGCCCCAGGGCGACGGCGATCGCGAACCAGGACAGCTCCACGCGCATGAAGTCCAGGCTCCACCAGAAGATCAGCAGGCCGACGCCGCCGGCCAGGCCGAGCGCCACCGAAAGCTTGGCCTTGATCGAGCGGACCGGATCGAGCGGGCGGGGCAGCAAGCCGAGCGCGGGGGCCAGCCAGCCCAGGGCCAGGCTCAGCGGCAGGGAGACCCAGCGCAGCAGCCGTCCCAGTAGCCGCGATCTCATCGTTCCACTTCCAGGGCGTACCCGACGCCGTGGACCGTGCGGATCAGGTCGGCGCCCAGCTTGCGGCGCAGGCCCTTGATGTGGCTGTCGACCGTCCTGGTGCCCGAGGCGTCCGCCCAGCCCCACACGTCGGCCAGCAGCCGCTCCCGGGGCAGCACCGTGCGGGGCCGGCCGGCCAGGTGCACGAGCAGGTCGAACTCGGTCGGGGTGAGCCTGGCCTCGACCCCGGCCCGCAGCACCCGGCGCTCGGCCAGATTGATCTCCAGGTCGCCGAACCGCAGCATCGCGTTCTCGGCCGGGACGGGCTCCTCCGGGGCGGAGCTGCGGCCGGCCCGCCGGAGCAGGGCGTGCACCCGCGCGGTGAGCTCGCGCATCGAGAACGGCTTGGTGAGGTAGTCGTCCGCGCCGACCGCCAGGCCGACCAGCAGGTCGGTCTCGTCGTCACGGGCGGTGAGCATCAGCACCGGCACGCCGCGGTCGGCCTGGATGCGCCGGCACACCTCGAGACCGTCGAAGCCGGGCAGCATGACGTCGAGGACGATCGCGTCCGGCCGGGTGCGCCGGGCGGTCTCGACCGCGCTCGGGCCGTCGCCGGCGATGTCGACCTCGAAGCCCTCGGCGCGTAGCCGGGCGGCCACCGCCTCGGCGATGGTGCGTTCGTCCTCGACCACGAGGACTCTCTTTGCCGTCACAGCGCCCCCTCTGCTCCGCCCCGCATCATGCGTTGCCGGGACAAGACCGGCACGCCCCCGTGACCGCCGATCCGACCCGCGCTGAGCAGCCTATTGATCAGTCGTGCAGGGGCGGGGGTGGCTTTGTGGACAACCTGTGAAGATGATCGGCCTGTGGATAACTCTGGGGATAACGCTGTGGGGTTGTGGATAACCCTGTGGATCGGGTGGGGGTGACGGGGGATTCAGCGGGTCCAGTCGTGCTTCGCGGCCCGGATCAGCTTGTCCTTCAGCTCCCGGGTGTGCCGGCGGCTGACCGGCAGCTCCGCGCCGTCGATCGTCACCACGTAACCCGACTGGGTGAGCCGCAGCTCCGCGACCAGGCGCAACTGCACCAGGTAGGAGCGGTGGATGCGGACGAAACCGGCGTCCGCCCAGCGCTCGGCCAGCGTCGCCAGCGACACCCGCACCAGGTGGGACGCGTCGACCGTGTGCAGCCGGGCGTAGTCACCCTGGGCCTCGACCCAGCGCACCGACGACCGGGGCAGCATCCGGGTCGTGCCGGCCAGCTCGACCGGGATGCTCGGCTCGTCCTGCTGCTTGGCGGGCTGCGGGGGTGGCGTGACGCGCAGGCCGGTGACGCGGCGCAGGGACTCGCCCAGCCGCTCGGACCGGACCGGCTTGCGGACGTAGTCGGTCACGCCCAGGTCGAACGCGTCCACCGCGCCGTCGTCGTACGCGGTCACGAACACGATCGCCGGGGGCCGGGCGAACCGGTGCAGGATGCGGGCCAGCTCCATGCCGTCCAGCCCGGGCATCCGGATGTCCAGGAACACCGCGTCGACCTCGGTGTCCCGCAGCACCCGCAGTGCCTCGGTGGCGTCGCCGGCCCGGTGCACGAACGCGACCCGGTCGTCGGCGTTGAGCAGGTACGCGAGCTCGTCCAGGGCCGGCGGCTCGTCGTCCACCGCGAGCACGACCAGGCTCATACCGTCACCTCCGCCGGCTCGTCCACAGCGGGCGTCACGCGGCTCATGCCCGTACCCCGGGATGGAATTTCGGCACCCGCATGCTCACTTTCGTCCCCGCGCCCGGCGCGGTCTCCACGACGAGCCCGAAGTGGTCTCCGAACACCGAGCGCAGCCGCTCATCCACATTCGAGAGGCCGACGTGCTGTCCGGCGTCGTCGTCGCGGGCGTTGACCGCCTCGGCGATGCCCGCCGCCAGGACCGCGGGATCCATGCCGACCCCGTCGTCCTCGACCGTGATGTGGCATTCGGCACCCGCGTCCCGGGCCTCGATGCTCACCATACCGACGCCGGGCTTGCGGGACAGTCCGTGCCGGACCGCGTTCTCCACCAGCGGCTGCAGGCACAGGAACGGCAGGCCGACCGGCAGCACCTCGGGCGCGATCTGCAGGCGGACCTGCAACCGGTCGCCGAAGCGGGCGCGTTCGATGGTCAGGTAACGGTCGATCGAGCGCAGTTCCTCGGCGAGCGTGGTGAAGTCGCCGTGGGCCCGGAACGAGTAACGGGTGAACTCGGCGAACTCCAGGATCAGCTCGCGGGCGCGTTCCGGGTCGGTGCGCACGAAGGAGGCGATGGCGGTCAGCGCGTTGTAGATGAAGTGCGGGCTGATCTGGGCGCGCAGGGCGCGTACCTCGGCGCGGGCCAGCCGTTCGCGGGAGGAGTCCAGCTCGGCCAGGGCGAGCTGGGAGCTGGCCCAGCGGGCGGTCTCCATGGTCGCCTGGACCAGGCCCGGCGCGGGCTGATCGTCGGCCACCGCCACCAGCGCGGCCACGGCCTGCCCGTCGGCGCCGGTCAGCGGCGCCACGACCGCGCCGCGCACCACGCAGTCCATCCGGTCGCAGGGCAGGTCGGTGCCGCTCAGCACGATCGACCGGTTGGCCCGTACGGCCCGGTCGGCCGCCGCAGTGAACTGGGCGCTGTGATGCCCGCCCCGGCCGTCGAAGGCCAGGCACCGCTCACCGTCGGCGACGGTGAGCCCGGGCGCGCCGACCAGCCGCCGCAGATGCCGCGTGGCCTTGGCGGCCGACGCCGGGGTCAGGCCGGTACGCAGCGGCTCGGCGGCCAGCGAGGCGGTGTGCAGGACGTCGTACGTGGCCCGCTGTCCCGCCGTGGCGATCCCGCGCCGGGCCCGTAGCCGCAGCACGGCGACCACCGCACCGACCAGGGCGGCCAGCACGGCAAGAACCGCCAGCACACTGCCGACCTGACCAGCCACGCACGCATCTTGACCGGAAAGTTCCGGAAAAACCAGCTCAGGGAGTTAATACGCGCCCTTGCGCTTCAGCACTACCCAGATGGTCCGCCACAGGATGCCCAGGTCGTACGTGAGCGACCAGTTGTCGACGTAGTAGAGGTCCAGCCGGACCGCCTCGTCCCAGGACAGGTCGGAGCGCCCCGACACCTGCCACAGGCCGGTGATGCCCGGGCGCACCAGCAGCCGCCGCCGGACGTCGCCCAGGTAGTCACCGTCGTCGGCGGGCAGCGGGCGCGGCCCGACCAGCGACATCTCGCCCTTCAGCACGTTGATCAGCTGCGGCAGCTCGTCGAGCGAGGTGGCCCGCAGCTTGCTCCCGAAGCGGAAGATCCGGGGATCCTCCTTCATCTTGAAGAGCATGCCGTCGGCCTCGTTGAGCTCCTCCAGCGTCGCCTTGCGTTCCTCGGCGTCCACGTCCATGGTCCGGAACTTCCACACCCGGAAGGTGTGGCCCTCGTGGCCGACCCTGGGCTGGCGGAAGAAGACCGGTCCGGGGCTGGCCATCTTGATGCCGACGGCGATCACGGCGAGGACCGGGCTGAGGAACAGCAGGCCGAAGAAGGCGGCGACCCGGTCGAGCAGGTTCTTGGCCAGCCAGCCGGGGCCGGACAGCGTCGGCTCCTCGACGTGCAGCAGCGGCAGGCCCTCGATCGGGCGGATGTGCACGCGCGGGCCGGCGATGTCGGTGAGCTGCGGGGCGACCACCAGGTCGACGCCGGTGCCCTCGAGGGCCCAGGCGAGCCGGCGCAGCTCGCCGGGCTCGGCGCTGGCCGAGCCGCAGACCGCGATGGTGTCGCCGCCGACCTCGCGGACCAGGGCGAGCACGTCGCGGCCCGCGTACACGGGCACGGGTGTCTCGATGCCTCTGGCTGCTGAGTAACCGTCGGTGAGATGGATGGCCACGGGTATCAGGCCGGCGGCCGGGCTGCGGGTGACGGCCGTGTAGACCTCGAGGGCCTCGGGCAGGGTGCCCATCAGGATCATCCGGTGCGCGCCGTGGCCGGTGCGCCGGCGGGCCACGTGCAGCACCTGGCGGGCCGAGTAGCGGCAGAACAGGATGAAGATCAACGCAGCGACGCAGACGTAGGCCACCGTCACGCGGGAGAGCTGGGTGCGCGTGCCGAAGGCCAGCAGGGACACCGCGGCCACCACCGTGATGGAGGAGCGGAAGACCCGTTTGAACTCCTCGCTGCCCAGCCCGAGGTAGCGGCGGTCGTAGCTGCCGTTGGCCCAGAGGGTGAAGATCCAGCCCAGCGGCAGGCCGACGAAGGCGACGAAGTAGAAGATGTTCTCCCGGTCCTGGAAACCCGAGCTGGCCTTCTGGATGAAGGTCACGGCCAGGGCACTGGCCAGAATCGCCGAGACGAAATCCAGGATGATCAGGATCAACGTGTACGGCCGGTGCCAGCGCGACAGGCGGCGGTGCGAGCGGGTCCAGGCGGATCTGGGTACGCCGTTACTCGGCGGCGGCTCCTGCTGCCACTCGAAACTGTCGTACGGCATGCCGCTCCGGCTCTTGCTGGTTCCCGGGCGTTGGAGGCTTGTGGTCACCTCGCCTACGTCCTCCCGCATCACGTACCGCCCACACCGAGAACATTACGCACCGCCACGGCCCTGGGGGCTCCGGCGGGGCCGCCGGTCCCTGACGCGCCGCGCACGAAGCGTGGGACCGGGCCACTATACCGATGGAACGGTCCAGAAGAAGGGGACGTTGTGCCCGCTTTCCCCCAAGGAATGGCTTGTGCACGCTGAGTGACTATCGGATCAACTTGGACAACCGCCGGTCGGCGAGCGGCTTTCCCCCGGTCTGGCAGGTCGGGCAGTACTGCAGGCTCTTGTCGGCGAAGGAGACCTCGCGGACCGTGTCCCCGCACACCGGGCAGGGCAGGCCGGTGCGGGCGTGCACCCGCATCCCGGCGCGCTTCTCGCCCTTGAGCTCGGCCGCCTTCTGTCCCACCGAGCGGGTCACGGCGTCGGTCTCCACCTGGCGCATGGCCTCGAACAGGGTGGTGATCTGCTCGTCGGTCAGCTTGTGGGTCAGCGCGAAGGGCGACATCCTGGCCACGTGCAGGATCTCGTCGGAGTAGGCGTTGCCGATGCCGGCCAGCACCTCCTGGTCGGTGAGCACGCCCTTGACCTGGCCGCGGCGGCTGCGTAGCCGTTCGGCGAACTGATCACGGTCGACCTCCAGCGCGTCGGGGCCCAGCCGCGACACGCCGGGCACCTCGGCGGGGTCACGCACCAGGTAGGCCGCCAGCGACTTCTGGGTGCCGGCCTCGGTCAGGTCGAAGCCGGACTCGTCGTCGAGGCGTACCCGGATCGCGATCGGCCCGCTGCCCGGCTTGAGCGGCGCGGGCGACTTGAACGACTCGCGGTAGTGCAGCCAGCCCGCCCGGGCCAGGTGCACGACCAGGTGCAGCCCGTCCGACCGCCCCGCCACCGCCGCTGACCCGACTGAAGACTGCCCACCGAGGGTGAGATCCAGGAACTTGCCGTGCCGGCCGGCGGCGGTGACGACCAGGCCGGCGACGGCGGAGGCGGGCGGATCGTAGGTCTTCAGCGCGCTGAAGGACGAGACCTCGAAACGCTGGACTGTACGGCCGACCGCACGCTCCCGCAGGTACGCAGCGAGCGCCTCGACCTCGGGAAGCTCCGGCACACCCTCAACGGTAGCGTTTCCCGGCGTGAAGGTCGTCGTAGCGCACAACAGATATCGCGAGGCCATCCCGTCCGGCGAGAACGTCATCGTCGACACGGAGATCGCGCAGCTCACGGCGGCCGGGATCGAGGTGCTGCCGTTCCAGCGCGCCTCCGACTCGATCGGGGAGCTGCCGCTCGCGCAGAAGGCCCTGCTGCCGCTGTCGCCGATCTTCGGCCGGGCGGCGCAGCGGGACCTCGCCGACCTGCTCCGGCGGGAGCGCCCGGATCTGCTGCACCTGCACAACCCGTACCCGTTGCTGTCGCCGTCGGTCGTGCGGACCGCGCACGCGCACGGCGTGCCGGTCGTGCAGACCGTGCACAACTACCGGCAGGTCTGCTCGTCCGGTCTCTACTTCCGGGACGGGCACAACTGCCACGACTGCCGGGGCAAGGTGGTGGGCTGGCCGGCCGTCGTGCACAAGTGCTATCGCGGTTCGGCGGCGCAGAGCGCTCTGATGGCGACCACGCTGGCGGTGCACCGGCCGACCTGGAAGTCGGTGGACCGCTACATCGCGCTGACCGGACGGATCGCCGACCACCTGCGGAACTACGGCATTCCGGACGACCGCATCGTGATCAAGCCCAACGGCCTGCCGGATCCCGGCGACCCGGAGCCGCTGGGTGACGGTTTCCTGTACGCGGCCCGGCTCTCCCCGGAGAAGGGCCTGGCGTTGCTGCTCGACGCGTGGCGCCGGCACCCCGACGGGGCACTGGGGCAGCTGCGCATCGCGGGCGACGGCGAACTGCGTCCCCTCGCCGAGCAGGCCGCAGCCGAGCGGGCCGACGTCACCTATCTCGGCGCGCTGGATCAGGCCGGCATGGTCGCCGCCCGCCGGGCCGCCTCGGTGATCGTGGCCGTGCCGACCTGGGACGACGTACTGCCCACAGTGATCCTGGAGGCGATGGCCGCGGGCCGGCCGGTGCTCGGCACCGACGTCGGCGGGATCCCGTACCTGGTCGGGATCGGCGAGACCGTGACGCCGGCCGGCTGGGCGGTCGGGCCGGACCCGGAGAAGCTGGCCACCGCGCTGCCGATCGCCCGCGCCGACGCCGCGGCGGTCGCCCCGGCCGCTCGCGACCGCTACCTGCGCGCCTTCCATCCGGACGTGGTGACCCGGCGGCTCATCGACATCTATGCCGATCTCACAGGTAATTCCCACCCGGCATCGAGGTAGATCACCATCGAAATGGGGAAAGCTGGCCCCCGTGACCGAAGCCAAACTTTCGCGCCGCAACCTCCTGCTCGGCGTCGGCGGTGCCGTGGTGTTCACCGCGGCCGGTGCCGGGGCCGGCTATGCGATCGCCGACAGCAAGGACGACGCCGAAACCCCGCAGGCCGCCCCGCAGGCCGGCCCCGCGAAGTACCGGTCCCGCCCCGACCTGCGCACGCTGCCCGACGTCACGATCACGACGCCGGCCAACGCGACCGCCCCCGGCTACATCTTCCTGACGCCGGCGTCCGGCGCCGGCCTGTGGGGCCCGCTGATCGTCGACGACAAGGGCTCGCCGGTCTGGTTCCGCAAGGTGCCCGACCCCGCCACGGTGGCGATCGACTTCAAGGTCCAGCAGTACCAGAACAAACCCGTCCTGACCTGGTGGGAGGGGACGATCGGCGGCACCGGCGGGCAGGGTGTCGGGCAGGGCGAGTTCGTCATCGCGGACATGTCCTACCGGGAGATCACCCGGGTCCGGGCGGCCGGCTCCGAGCAGGCCGATCAGCACGACTTCGTGATCACGCCGGACGACACCGCGATCTTCTGGGTCTACGACCCGGTCCCGTACGACCTGTCGGCCGTGGGTGGACCGGCCGACGGCGTGCTGCACGACGGTGTCATCCAGGAGATCGACATCCGGACCGGCAAGCGCGTCTTCGAGTGGCGGGCGCGCGACCACGTCGCCCTGTCCGAGTCGTACGCGCCGCTGCCCCAGGGCGACTCCGCGCACCTGCCGTACGACTACTTCCACGCCAACTCGGTCGGGCTCGACGCGGACGGCCACATCCTCGTCTCGGCCCGGCACACCTGGGCGAACTACAAGATCGATCGCAGGTCGGGCGAGGTGCGCTGGCGCCTCGGCGGCAAGAAGTCGGACTTCACCCTCGACGAGAAGTCCAAGTTCAGCTGGCAGCACGACTTCCGGCGCCGGCGGGACGGGTCGTACAGCATCTTCGACAACGGCGCCGGCATCACCAAGGAGCGCGAGGAGTCCCGCGGCCTGGTCTTCAAGGTCGACGAGGCGGCCAAGACGGTCACCTTCGTGCAGGAGTTCCTGCACCCGAAGAAGCTCTCCGCGCCGACGCAGGGCAACTTCCGCGAGCTGGCCGACGGCGGCTCGTTCATCGGCTGGGGCCAGCAGCCCTACTTCACCGAGTACGCCCCGGACGGCACCGTACGGCTGGACGGGCACCTGCCGCTCGACAACCAGTCGTATCGCGCGTACAAGGCCGAGTGGGCCGGTGCGCCGCTGGATCAGCCCGCCCTGGGTCTGCACGTCGACGGCGGCAACGTGGTCGTCAGCACGAGCTGGAACGGCAGCACCAAGGTCGCCAAGTGGCGGGCCCGGGCCGGCGGCCAGCCGCAGGCGCTGACCCAGACCGCCGAGGCCGCCCGCACCGGCTTCGAGACCACGCTGCAGCTGCCGGGCACGCCGGAGTACGTCGTCGCCGAAGCGCTCGACAGCAGCGGGAAGGTGCTGGGGACCTCGTCGGCGATCCCCGTCCGCGTCTGAGTCAGCCCTTGAGGGCGGCCCGCCCGGAGAACGCGATGCTGGCGGCCAGGAAGGCCCCGTTGACCAGGGTGAACGCGCCGATCACGAAGATCGTCCACTGTGGCGCCAGGGTCAGCACCAGGCCGGCCAGGGCGATCACCGCACCGTAGTCGCGGACCAGCTTGACCACGCGGACCGGCAGCGAGCGGCTCGTCACCATGCTCGACGCCTGGCTGCCCGTCTGCATCACCGAGGTGACCAGGTTGACCATCCAGGTGCCGGCGAAGGCGGCCACCAGCCACGCGGGAGTCTCCGGCACCTGGGCCTCGGCCACCGCGGACAGGGCTGCCACCAGCGCGATCTGGCCGGCCACGTCGCACAGCACGTCGACCCGGCCACCGGCCGCGCTGGTCTGGCCGGTGACCCGGGCCAGCTGGCCGTCGGAGCAGTCCAGCGCGTACGCGAACTGCCAGCCGAGCAGCGCGAGCAGACCGACCGGCCAGGCCCACACCTGGCCCTCGGCGACGGGTCCGGCCGCCGCCACGACGACGAACGAGACCAGGCAGCTGAGGCCCAGATTGGCCACGGTCAGCACCGTGGGAGCCAGCCGGTGCTTGTGGGCGAAGACGGCGATCCGGGCACCCACCCGCTGGCTGACCGCCTCGCTGAACAGCCCGCCGCCCCGGTTCACGCCGTAGTAGTCGGCGGCGGTGGGTGGGCGGTCCACTGTCGGCTCAGAGGCCGGCGACGGCGTCGTCATACTCGGCCAGCTTCCTGCGGATCTCGTCCGTCGACATCGCGAGGTGTTCCAGGATGGTGTAACGGTCCGGCCGGGTCCGCGGGGCGAACTCGACGACCTCGACGAGCTGCTCGCGGGTCAGGCCCACGTCACTCGCCGTGCGGGGCAGGCTGTGCCGCACCAGGCAGTCGGACATCTGGGCGAAGCGGCGCTCGTCGCCGCGCAGGAACGTGCAGAACAACGCCCCGAGGCCGGCGAGCTCGCCGTGCGAGGCCGTGCCGGGGAACAGCGTGTCCGTGGCGTGGATGATCTCGTGGCAGCCGCCGCTGCACGGCCGGCTGCTGCCGCAGACGGCCATGGCCAGACCGCTCGAGATCAGGGCCTCGGCGAGGATGGTGACGAAGGCGTCGTCCTGCATGTCGCCCGGCATGTTCAGGATGGCCTCGGCACCGACCCGCGACAGCGACGCCGCCAGGCCGTCGACCGGCTCGCCGCGGATCTCCCGGCCCAGGTCCCAGTCGGCCAGCGCGCTGATGTTGCTGATCACGTCGCCGATGCCGGCCCGGTTGACCCGCTCCGGGCCGTTCTCCACGAAGTCCAGGTCGACGATCACCGCGTACGGGATGTGCACGCCGTAGGAGCCCTTGACGCCGTCGTTGATCAGGCTGGCCACCGGGGACGCGATGCCGTCGTTGGCCAGGCTGGTCGCCACCGACACCATCGGCATGCCCCAGCGGTTGGCCGCGTACTTGGCCGCGTCGACGGTCTTGCCACCGCCGATGCCGACCACCGCGTCGTACGAGCGGGAGCGCAGCTTCGCCGCCAGCTCCAGCGCGGCGTCGAGGGTGCCGCCGGTGGTCGTGTAGACGTCGGCCGAGCCCAGCGACGGCCGGATCATCTCGGCGATCCGCTCGCCCTGACCCGGGCCGACCACCACGGCCACGTCACCGCCAGCCGAGATCCGGCCGTCGGCCAGGATGCGGCCCAGGTCCGCGACCGCGCCGCGGCGGACGTCGATGTGCAGCGGGGTCTGGACGCTGCGGGCTAGTAACGGCATGCGATGTCCCGCGCCTTGGCGAGGTCGTCGTGGTTGTCCACCTCGACCCAGGGGATGTCGCCGATCGCCGCACCGCGGATCTCGCCGCCGCGGTCGGCGTACTCCTGGTAGCCGTCCTCGTAGTACAGGTCCGGGTTGCGCTCGAAGGTCGCCTGCAGCGCGTCGGCCAGGCCGGCGGCCGCCTCGGCCTCGATGATCGTGGCGCCGATGTACTCGCCCGAGGCCTCGGCCGGCTCCATCAGTTTCGTAATCTTGGTGAGCCGGCCATCTGCCGAGAAGACTGCCTTCATCTCCTCGTCAGCAAGCTTCTTCACATTGTCAATGGCGAGCAGGATGCCGGGGCCGCGGTTGGCCAGCAGGGTCTGCTCCACGCTCACCGGGTGCACGGTGTCGCCGTTGACGAGCAGTGCGCCCTGGGCGAAGTGGTCCCGCGCCAGCCACAGCGAGTAGGCGTTGTTCCACTCCTCCGCCTTGTCGTTGTGCACGAGGGAGATCTTCACGCCGTACTTCCGCTCGAACGCGTCCTTGCGCTCCTCGACCGCGCCGGCCTGGTAGCCGACCACGATCGTCACGTCCGTCAGCCCGGCCGCCGCGAGGTTGCGCAGGGAGATGTCCATGATCGTGGTCTCCCCGTCCACGGGGACCAGCGCCTTCGGCAGCGTGTCCGTGTAGGGACGCAGCCTGCGTCCGGCGCCGGCGGCGAGTACCAAGCCGATCATGGGTGGTTCCTTCCGGAAGTGAGGGGCGTGCCAGCCGAGGATAGCGGTGGGTTCACATACCGAGATTGTGCAGGACCGCGAAGCCGTCCTCGGCGATCCGCCGGATCATCCCGTCGTTGATCTCGCGGCTCTCGTCCAGCACCGCCAGGTCGCCGGGGCCCAGCCAGCGGAACTCCGTGTGCTTGCCCACCTCCAGCCGCGGCCGGGACAGGTCGCCGTCCACCCGGACCAGGAAGTCGCTTTCGTGCCGGTCCAGACCGTCGTCACCGGTGTAGGTGTATTCGCCGACCGGGGCTAGCACCACCGACACCTGCCAGCCGGTCTCCTCGAGCACCTCACGGCGTAACGCCTCGTCGACCGTTTCGCCCGGTTCGAGGTGGCCGCCGACGATGTCCCACGTGTTCGGGAAAAGCTTGCGTGCCGGCGACCGGCGCTGGAAGAAAATGCGGCCGTCGTCGTCCACGACGAGAGCTCCGGCGACGAACAGCGGGTCGGGGGACACGGGAAAAATGATATAGAGCCTGCTCGTAAGCTTGGGGGTATGACCGCTGAGCAGCTGATCTCGTTCGCAAGAGGGGCTCCGTCCCTGGACATCATCGACGTGCAGGGCCTCAAGGCCGCCGCCGCCCGGGCCTTCGACGCCGATCCGGCCGGGGTGACCGCCTACGGCACCTCCGTCGGTTACGTCCCGCTGCGCAAGTGGATCGCCGACAAGCACGGTGTCGACGCGGATCAGGTCATCGTGACCAACGGTTCGCTGCAGGCCGACGCGTTCCTCTTCAACCACCTGGTCAACGCCGGCGACGACGTGATCGTGGAGAAGCCCACCTACGACCGCACCCTGCTGAACCTGCAGAACCTGGGCGGCAAGGTGCACCAGGTGACGATCGAGCCGGACGGCATCGACGTCGCCGAGCTCAAGGGGATGCTCGAGGCGGGCCTGCGCCCGAAGCTCGCGCACATCATCCCGAACTACCAGAACCCGGCCGGCGTCACGCTCTCGCTGGAGAAGCGGCAGGCGCTGCTGAGCCTGGCCGTCGAGTACGGCTTCACGATCTTCGAGGACGACCCGTACGTGGACATCCGTTTCCGCGGCGAGGCCCTGCCGTCGATGCTGTCGATGGACACGGAGAACGTGGTCGTGCACGCCTCCAGCTTCACCAAGACGGTGTGCCCCGGGGTGCGCGTCGGCTACCTGGTCGGCCCGGCCGCCCTGATCGACGCCATCGCGAAGAAGGCCACCAACCTCTACATCTCGCCCGGCATGGTGTCCGAGGCGATCGTGCACCAGTTCTGCGTCTCCGGCGACATCGAGCGGTCGGTGCAGACCGTCAGCACGGCCCTCGCCGAGCGGGCGCGGGTCCTCGCCGCGTCCCTGCGCGAGCACATCCCGGGCGCCACCTTCACCGAGCCCGACGGCGGCTACTTCCTCTGGGTGGACCTGCCGTCCTCTGTGGACGTCGACAAGCTCTTCCCGGCGGCCATGAAGAAGGGCGTCGCCGTCGTCAAGGGCAGCGACTTCCTGCTGGACGGCGGTAAGTCGTCGGTGCGGCTGGCCTTCTCCGCGGTCACCGTGGACCAGATCGACGAGGGTGTCCGGCGGCTCGCCGCGGCCATCGCCGAGGTCTCCGCCTGATACCTGCCCGACTGTCGGGTTTCCGACACTGCCCTCCTGACGCCGGTCCCGGGTTTGGCCGGGACCGGCGTTCGGCTCACAATGCTGCTGCACCGGCTGCATGACCATGCGACCCGGTGCGTCGACACCCACCCCCGCCCCCCGGCGCCGGGCGGGCCGATCGCACCTTCACCCCCCGAAATGCGGCCGGTCCGTCCGGCGCCACCCGGCCGACCGGCATGTGCGTGGCGCGGCCGGGGCAAGGTAACGGGCGTAGCCTCGTGCAGGCCTCACCGCGAGGGCCCGGCCGACATCACCCCTGGGGGAGGCAGCCATGAGCGAGCACATGAACCGCAGCCGGACCACCGGCGTCAACCGGTCATTGTCCCGGGCCTGGACCGCCCCGGTCCGGGCGATGAACCGGTTCCTCGGCGCCGACGACGGCCGCCCCGACGAGCCCGGCCGGCCCTACCACGGCACGGCGGTCGTGGACTGCGGTGTCTACGTCGACGGCAAGCGCGAGCCCGGTGACTTCACTCCGGACGAGGCGCTGCGCGAGGCCTGCAGCCGGGAGAACGCCTTCGTCTGGCTGGGCCTGCACGAGCCCACCGCGGGCGAGATGGCGGCCATCGCGCGCACCTACGACCTGCACGAGCTCGCCGTCGAGGACGCGGTCAAGGCGGAGCAGCGGCCCAAGCTGGAGCAGTTCAACTCGGTGCACTTCCTGGTGCTGCGCACCGCGCGCTACGTGCCGCACGGCGAGCTGACCGAGACGTCCCAGGTGGTCGAGACCGGTCAGATGATGATCTTCGTCGGCGAGCGCTTCGTCATCACGGTCCGGCACGGCGACGCGTCCCGGCTGGCGCCGGTGCGGGCCGACATGGAGGCGCGGGGCGAGCTGCTCGCGCAGGGGCCGTGGGCGGTCGCGTACGCGGTGACCGACCGGGTGGTGGACGCGTACGTCGAGGTGGCCGACCAGGTGGAGACCGACCTCGACATCATCGAGGAGGGCGCCTTCTCCCGGGACAGCGGCAGCCCGGTGCAGCAGATCTACCAGATGAAGCGCGAGATCGTGGAGTTCCGCCGGGCGGTGGTGCCGTTGCAGCGGCCGCTGGCCACGATCACCTCCCCGCAGAGCCGGCAGGTGCCCAAGGAGATCCGGCGTTACTTCCGCGACGTGCAGGACCACCTGACCCGGACGGTGGAGCAGGTCGCCTCGTACGACGATCTGCTCAACTCGATCCTGCAGGCCCGGCTGGCGCAGGTCACCGTGGACCAGAACAACGACATGCGCAAGATCGCCGCCTGGGCCGGTATCGCCACGGTCTGGACCGCGATCGCCGGGGTGTACGGCATGAACTTCGACCACATGCCGGAGCTCGCCTGGCAGTACAGCTACCCGGCGCTGATCACGTTGATGCTCGGCATCTCGGTGCTGCTCTACCGGGCGTTCCGCCGCAACGGCTGGCTCTGACCCGCCCCCCACCGCCCCCGGCCGCCCTTTACAGTGACGGAGTCGCCCTGGGGAGGGAAGTCGCGTGCCGTCACGCCAGGATCAGCTGCACTCGTACCAGTACTCGCAGCAGCGGGTGGTGGCCGCGCTGGTCACCCACGACCCCGATCCGCACCGCTCGCCGCTGCGCCGGGCCGGCAGCGCGGCCCTGATCAGCCTGGTCGTGGCCTCGCTGGCCGTCGGTGGCGCCGCCGTCTACGGCATGCTCAAGGGGCGCAGCTCGGTCGATCCGCGCAACGAGGCCGTGGTGTTCCTGGAGAAGGGTTCGGGCGCCCGCTTCGTCTACCTCAAGTCCGACGACCGGATGCACCCGGTGCTCAACTACAGCTCGGCGCTGCTGATCGCCAACGCCACCGAGCCCAAGATGGTCGACGCCTCGTCGCAGAGCCTGGCCAAGGTGCCGCTCGGCGATCCGCTCGGCATCCCGGACGCCCCCGACTCGCTGCCGGCGGCCAAGGGCGGGATGGCCGCGCGGGTGTGGACGGTCTGCTCGCGGACGCCGGCCGATTCCGGCTCCGGCACGCCGGCGCAGAGCCTGCTGGCGGTCGGCGTGCGGCTCTCCGACGGCACCGTGCTGCCCGTGCCGCGGGCTGACACCCCCGCCGCCGATCTGCGCGGGCTGCTCGTCGCCGATCCGTCCGGCCGAACCTATCTGGTCTACAACAACAAGCGGTTCCTGATCCCGGCCGGCCGGCTGCAACGCACCCAGTCCTTCCTGGGCTGGACCCAGCAGCCGCTGCCGGTCGCGGCGGCCTGGATCAACGCGGTGCCGATCGGCCCCGACCTCAAGCCGCCGGCGATCCAGGACTTCGGTGACCCGTCGCCGGCGATCGACGACTTCGAGATCGGTCAGCTGCTGCGGATCCGCGGCGATGCCAGTGGCACGGACAAATGGGGCGTGGTGCTGGGCGACGGCGTGGCCGACATCACCGACGTGCAGGCGCGGCTGCTGCAGGTCGACCCGGAGGCGTACGACCGCCGCGACATCGATCTCAATCTGTACAGCAGCTTGCCGCACTCCCGGACCCAGCTGATCGGCGAGGCCGCTGCCGCGGGCCTGCCGCCGGCGGTCCCGGTGCTGCTCAACGGCCCTGAGCAGGTGTGTCTCAGCTACGACGGCGAGGACCCCAAGGGTGTGATCAGCATCCGGATCGGTCCGACGGCGCCGAGCGGCAGCCCGGTCGCCGGCGCACCGGCCGTCGCGGGCGGCGTGCAGGCTGACTTGGTGCACGTGCCGCGCGGCAAGGGGGCGCTGGTCGTCGCGGCCGCATCACCCACGGCACCGGCCGGCAGCGGCACGGTCAGCATCGTGACGGACACCGGCCGCCGCTACCCGGTCGCCAGCCGTGACGTGCTGCCCCGCCTCGGCTACGCCGGCGTCGAGCCCGTCCCGATCCCGGGCCAGCTCGTTTCGCTACTGCCCCAGGGACCGGCGCTCGACCCGGTGCGAGCCCGCCGGGGCGACTCCACCCAGGGCTGAACGCAGCGAGGCGGGCGGACGGCTCCGGTCCGGAGCGTCCACCCGCCTGCACGATCTGCGCTACCGGGGTCAGTTCTTCTTCTGGCCACCGCTGGCCAGCCGGGCCACCTTCTCGCTGTGCTGCGCCGACTGGGTCTGGTCGACCGGGTCGGCGTCCACCAGCTCGATGGCCGGCTCCGTCGTGCCGGCACCGACCGTCGGGTCGACGCCCGCACCGCCCGCCGGGTCCGAGCCGACAGCGCCGACGACGGGGCCGGTCTCGCCCTTCGGCGTGACGAACCCCGACGGACCGGACAGGTCGGCCGGCTTCGCGAGGGCCTCGTCGGAGCCGGTGATCCGCGTCGTGACGGGGCTCGGGTCGTACTCGTCCCACTGCTCCTGACGACGCTTGCGGAGCACGTAGGCACCCGCGGCGCCCACCGCGGCGCCGGCCAGCAGCAGACCGCCGAGCTTGGAGCTCTTGCTGCTCTCCTTGCCCTTCAGCGCCTTGTTGGCCCGCTTCTGGATCTTCATGGCGTCCTTCTTGCTCGCCTTGAGGTCCTTCTTGCTCGCCGTAGCCGTCGACTTGCTGACCCGCTGCGCCTTGTCGGTCGCGGCAGTGACCAGCGGGGTCAGCGTCGCTACGGCGCTGCCCCAGCTGCTCGACGCGGCATCCTTGGCCTTGCTGGCCGTCGGCTGCACGCGGTCACGGGCGGCGTAGAAACGGGGACCCACGGTCGCGCTGGTCTCCTGTGCGGCGAGCGATGCCGCACGCTTGAAGTGATCAACGCTCTGACCGAGCTCGCTCTTCATCTTTGCGCTGCGGTTCTTCCGTCGCATCGTTGCGAACACCAGTGCCCACCTCCTGTGGTTCTCTCCCACGTCATGTTGCCCTCTTGGGTACCCCCGCGTAGCCGGATCAGACACATGGGGGAGGATCCGAACTGCAAAGAACTGTCCAGCGCCGGTCCTCCACCTGACGAATCGGCGACCGCGACACTGATGGGAGTACCCGTGGCCGAGACTCTTTACGCCACCCTGCACACCAATCACGGCCCGATCCGGCTCCAGCTCTTCCCGGACCACGCGCCGGCGACCGTGCGCAACTTCGTGGAGCTCGCGGAAGGCACCAAGGACTACGTCGACCCGCGGACCGGCCAGAAGGGCAGCGGGCCGTACTACGACGGGACGATCTCGCACCGCGTCATCGCCGGCTTCATGATCCAGCTGGGCGACCCGACCGGCACCGGCCGCGGCGGCCCCGGCTTCCAGTTCGCCGACGAGTTCCACCCGGAGCTGCAGTTCGACCGCCCGTACCTGCTCGCCATGGCGAACGCCGGCCCGGGCACGAACGGCTCGCAGTTCTTCATCACCGTCGGCGCCACCCCGCACCTCAACCGCCGGCACACGATCTTCGGCCAGGTCGCCGACGAGCAGTCGGCCAAGGTCGTCGACTCGATCGCGGCCACGCCGACCGGTCCGGGCGACCGTCCGCGCGAGGACGTCGTGGTGGAGCGCGTGGAGATCGAGCGCGCGTAGTTCGTTTACCCCGTCCGGGTACCGTGGTGGGTATGAGTGAGTCTCCGGTGACGGCGCCGGTCTGCTACCGACACCCGTCGAAAGAGACCTACGTCCGTTGCACCCGCTGCGAGCGGCCGATCTGCCCGGACTGCATGAACGAGGCCTCGGTCGGCCACCAGTGCCCGGAGTGCGTTGCCCAGGGCAGGCGCACGCAGCGGCCGGTGCGCACCGCTTTCGGCGGTAGCGTCGCCGGCCGCGCCGGGACGGCCACCAAGGCACTGATCGGCATCAACGTCGTCGTGATGCTCGTCTCCATCCTCAGCGGCGGCGCGAACGCGGTCGCCGGTGGCGGCTGGGGCGGCCTGCTGGGCGGCAGCACGCCGCTCACCGAGTTCGGCGCGGTGCTCGGCTCGGCCGTCTACGGCCCGGCCGGCGACGTGGTCCCGCACGGCATCGTGCACGGTGAGTGGTACCGCCTCTTCACCGCGATGTTCCTGCACTACGGCGTCCTGCACCTGCTGATGAACATGTACGCGCTCTGGTTCCTCGGGCGCGAGGTCGAACGGGTGCTCGGCCCGGTCCGCTTCGTCGGGCTCTACCTGCTGGCCGGCTTCGGCGGCAACGTGGCGGCGTACCTGTTCTCCGCGCCGAACAGCATGACGGCGGGCGCATCGACGGCGGTCTTCGGCATGATGTCGGCGATCTTCGTGCTGCTCAAGCGGCTCAACCTGAGCGTCCAGCCGATCCTGCCGATCATCGTGATCAACGTGGTCTTCACCCTGGTGATCTCCAACATCTCGGTCGCGGGTCACTTCGGCGGCCTGGTCGTGGGCGCGGTGGTGGCCGCGATCCTGGCCTATGCGCCCCAGCAGAGACGCACCCTGGTGCAGGGGGTGGGTTGCGCGGCGGTGCTGGTGATCTTGCTGGCGCTGGCGATCTACCGCACGGCGTCCCTGATGCTGTGATCTGCCGGTATCTCGGTGGCTGACAAGCAGATCCGCCGGTCCGCGCTGATCCGTGTCCCGGCCGCGACGTCCTGAGCGGTGACTCGCCAATCGGACGACCGGGACGCGATGTCGTGCTCCGGCGTGCCGCAGACGGTGACGCCGGTCAGCCCGGCCCGTTCCGCCGCGTCCAGCGCGCCGGCCGGCCCGAGGCCGACGAGGGCGGGCATGGCGACGATCTCCCGGTCGGCGCGTTGCTGCTCAGCGGCCTTCGCCTCGGCGGCCCTCGCGGCCGCGGCCCGGGCATCGGCGGCCTTCGCGGCGAGCACCTTCGCCGCCGCGGCCCGGTCCTCCGCGGCCCGCTGAGCCGCAGCCTCGTCCTCCCGGGCGCGGGCGGCAGCGGCTCTGTCCCCGGTCGCCTTGTCGGCTGCCGTACCGCTGATGCCGAGCGCCCCGGATCCCCGGCCCAGGCTCCGCTGGTCGGCGTTGGTGCCCCAGCCGACGCCGAAGCAGGCCAGCACGACGGCCGCTCCCGCCGCCACCAGCCCGGCCGATGCCTTGTGGCGGCGCGACAACATCAGCCGGCGTGCCGGCTGCCGCAGCTCACCCGGTAGTTCCGGCGGTTCACTCGGCGGGGACGGTTGCCGCGGACGCGGCAGCGACGGCAGGGTCAAGCGCATGCGGGTTCCTCAGCACAGATACGGGCGATGACGACCAGAAACGATCATCGCCGCCATCGGCGCCGTACGGTGACGGATCCCCGCAATTACCCTAGAGCGGGGCGTTCGCTCGCATGGCGTTCAGGGCCTCGGCGACCTTTTCGGGATCCGTGCCCAGCTCGTGCTCGCTGAACAGGTGCAGGCTGTCGCCCGCGTCGATCTCCAGCAGCCGGTTGCGCAGGCCCATGCGTTCGCGGCTGTCCACCCGTACCCGCTCGATCTGCGGCCAGGCCACATGCCGGCGCCGGATGAAACCGACCACCATGGTGACTCCGCTCGTGTCCGCGCTGAGCCGGACCGGCGCGACCAGGTCCCGGACAGCCCAGCCGGTCAGCGTGGCGGCGACCACGATCGCGACGAACCACTGCACCGGGTCCTCGCCGCCGAACGCCACGACCAGCACCACCAGGGCCACCGCGCCGAGCAGTTTGACGATCGGCAGGACGGGCCGCACCCGCCACTGAAGAGGCGACATGGACACCACTATGGCAGTCCGGCGTACCGTCGGCAGTATGCGAGACGCGGTGATCGTGGGGGCGGTACGCACACCTGTCGGACGACGCAACGGCGGGCTGGCGCAGGTGCATCCGGTCGACCTGTCGGCGGTGGTGCTGCGGGCGCTGGCCGAGCGCACGGGCATCGACCCGGCGGACGTCGAGGACGTGCTGTGGGGCTGTGTGTCCCAGGTGGGTGAGCAGTCGTGGAACATCGGCCGCAACGCCGTGCTGGCGGCCGGCTGGCCCGAGTCGGTGCCCGGCACGACGATGGACCGGCAGTGCGGCTCCAGTCAGCAGGCGCTGCACTTCGCGGCGGCGACCGTGCTGTCCGGGCAGGCCGATCTGGTGGTGGCCGGGGGCGTCGAGTCGATGAGCCGGGTGCCGATGGGCTCCAGCGCGGCCGGCGCCGACCCGTACGGTCCGGCCGTTGCCGAGCGCTACGGCACGACCGTGTTCAACCAGGGCGTCGGCGCCGAGATGATGGCTGAGCGGTGGGGCCTGTCCCGGTCGCAGCTGGACGAGTACGCGCTGGCCAGCCACGAGGCGGCGGCGAAGGCGCAGGATGCCGGCGAGTTCGACGCCGAGGTGGTCGCGGCCGGCGGCGTCACCCGCGACGAGGGCATCCGGCGCGACACCACCCTGGAGAAGCTGGGTGGGCTCAAGACGCCGTTCAAGGCCGACGGCGTGGTCACCGCCGGCTCCGCTTCGCAGATCTCCGACGGCGCGGCTGCTCTGGCCGTCACCAGCTCACGCTGGGCGGCGGCGCACGGCCTGCGGCCGCTCGCCCGCGTGCACACGGCGGTGGTGGCGGCGGCCGATCCGGTCATCATGCTGACCGCGCCGATCCCGGCCACCGCGAAGGTGCTGGCCAAGGCGGGCCTCACCCTGGACGACATCGGGGTGTACGAGGTGAACGAGGCGTTCGCGCCCGTACCGCTGGCCTGGCTGGCGGAGACCGGCGGCGACCCGTCCCGGCTCAACCCGCGCGGCGGGGCGATCGCCCTGGGACACCCGCTCGGAGCCTCCGGCGCCCGGATCACGACGACGATGATCCACCACATGCGACAGACGAAGATCCGCTACGGCCTGCAGACGATGTGCGAGGGCGGCGGAATGGCCAACGCCACGGTGCTGGAACTCCTGTAATTCGATATTCATCGGGTGTTCCCCGCTGCTTCCCCGTTCCCCGGCCGTTAAACGCCACATGGACGTGTTCTCCCGTACGTTCCTGCCCGCCGCCGCCGAAGCCGGGGTCGCGATCCCCACCGTGAGCCGGCACATGCCCATCTTCCGCCGCTGCGTGGAGCCCGACGACGCCACGGTGCTGGTCACCCGGTGCGTCAGCCCGGACCGGCCGCTCGCCGGTGACTTCCTGCTGCTACTCACGTACCGCCGGATGGTCGTGATCCAGGAGACCCGGGTGTTGCACCGGTTGCGGCTGCACCTGAACGCCAACCTGCGCCACCTGAGCGACGTCACCTGGCACCCCGACCTGCGCACTTCCGTGGTGGATGTCGCCGCGACCGCGGTGGACGGGGTGCGCGAGCGGTTCCGCATGCGCCTGGCCGAGCCGGCGCAGGTGTGGCACGTCGACGCGCTGCTCAAGCACGTGTTCCGCGAGCGCCGCACACCTGCGTTCCCGGCCACGGTCGCCGCTTAGCTCCCTGCTCGGAGGAAGGCGCTGATCGAGGCGCGCAGACCGGTCGCGTCCAGGCCGTGCCAGCGCGCATGGTCGGCGGGGGTGCCATAACGCCGCTGCTCCGCGCGGCCCACCCCGAGATGCAGACCGCGATGCGGTACGTCGGACAGCGCCGCCGCCACCAGCCGGCTCGACGTGCCGGCCAGGTAGGGCTCCACCACGACCACCTCACGGCTGACCAGCTCCCGCAGCCCCCGGGTGTCGAGCGGCCTCGGCGTCAACGTGTACGCGACCGTGACATCCAGGTCCGCGGTGGCGGCGAGCACCGGATCGAGCATCGGCCCGACCGCCAGCACCACCGGCGCCCCGGCCCAGCCCTGCCGCACGACCTGCAGCTTGTCGGTCGCCGCGTACGCCCGGCTGTTCTGCTGCGACGAGAGCCGCACGTAGATCCGGTCGTCGTTGCGCGCGGCCGCCCGCAGCAGGGCCGGCACCTCGTTCGGGTGACCCGGCACGTGCACGGTCCAGCCCTCGAGCGTGTCCAGCAGCGCCACGTCGCCGGGTGACTGGTGGGTGTAACCCTCGCTGGACGCGTCGTACGAGGCACCGATGCTGACCAGGACGGCGCCCACGTCCTGGTGGCCGAGGTCCAGCTTGATCTGCTCGTAGGCGCGGTCGATCACGAACGGCGCGTACGAGTGCACGTACGGCCGCAGCCCGGTCAGCGCGAGCCCGCCGGCGACCCCGGCCATGAGCTGCTCGCGGATGCCGACGTTGATCACCCGGTCCGGATGCCGGCGCTGGGCCGGCGCGAACGCGTCGCCGGAGATGTCGGCGAGCACCACGGCGGTCCGCGGATCCTCCTCGAGGAGAGCGGTGGTGGTGGCGACGAAGGTCTCTCGCATGATCCTCAGCCTTTCTTCTCGACGGCGGCGACGACGACGTGCGGACGGTCGCGGTCACGCTGCCGCAAGGCGATCTCGATGGCCTCGTGGTCGCGGCCATCCACTGTGGAGGCGGTCCAGCCCGGGAACCGGCTGGCGATCCCGCCGGGCCAGCCGTGGGTGGACGACTGGTTGTCGATGACGATCGCGGTGAGCTTGTCGAGCCGGGCGGCGGCCGCGTACGCGATCGCCTCATGGTTGGAACCCTCGTCCAGCTCGGCGTCGCCGAGCAGTACGAACGTCCGGGCGTCGAGTCCCTGCGCCCGCAGTCCCAGGGCGGTGCCCACGCCGAGGCCGAGCCCGTGCCCCAGCGAGCCGGTGCCGATCTCGACGCCGGGGATCAGCACCCGGTCGGGGTGGTGGCCGAGCGGGCTCTCCGGCCCGCCGAGATCGTCGAGCCAGTCGACGGGGATGAACCCCTTGGCGGCGAGCACGGCGTAGTAGCCGGCCGGCCCGTGCCCCTTGGAGAGCAGGAACCGGTCGCGGTCCGGATCGTCAACGGTGTCGGGCGACACCCGAAGCACCCGGTCGTAGAGCACCCAGAGCACGTCGAGCGTCGAGTAAGCGCTGGGTGCGTGCTTCTCATCACCGGTCAGCCGGGTCAGCAGAGTGCCCAGCAGGTCTGGATTTACCGCTGTCGTGGTCATATCCTCAGCCTGCAAGTTAAACTTCACTTCAACTCAAGGGATGTCGGCAGTGGAGCTCCTCACCATCGGCGACATGGCAGTCCGCAGCGGGGTGGCGCAGTCGGCTCTGCGCTACTACGAGCGCGAAGGACTGATCCGGTCGACGCGCACGGGCGGAAACCAGCGACGGTACGAGCGGCACGAGCTGCGCCGGATCGCGTTCATCCGGATCGCCCAGCAGGTCGGGGTGTCGCTGGAGGAGATCCGCGAGGCGCTGGCCGAGCTGCCGGAGAACCGGACGCCGACGAAGGCCGACTGGGCCCGGCTGTCGGCGCGCTGGCGGCGCAAGCTGGAGGCCCGCATCGCGATGATGGAACGGCTGCGCGATCAGCTGACCGGGTGTATCGGATGCGGGTGCCTGAGCCTGAGCCGCTGCAAACTGATCAATCCCGAGGACCGCCTGGCCGCCCGCGGCACAGGCCCCCAGATGATCATCAATCCGCCGGGCTGAAGTCCTGAGCCGCTTTCTCGACCCTCGCCCAGTGGGCCGCCCGGGCGGCCGTGTCGATCTGCTCCTCGTACCCGGCCGCCACCCCGGTCCGGCCGTCGAGCTGCTCCCGCAGGATGTCGGCATGCCCGGCGTGCCGGGTGGTGTCGTTGAGAACGTGTACGACGATGGTGAACAGCGTCACGTGCGGGCGCGGCCACCAGGGCACGTGACCGGGTGCGTCAAGAGGAAGTTCCGTGATCGTGGCGTCGGCGTGCTCCCAGGCGCGCTGGTAGAAGCTGATGATCTCGTCGCGGGTCTCGTCCGGGGTCACCCACAGGTCACCGCCGTCGGAGTCCTGCCAGCGGGGCAGCGGCTCCGGGAACGGCCGGCCGAAGATCTCACCGAGGTAGCGGGCCTCCCAGGTCGCCAGGTGTTTGACCAGGCCGAGCAGGTTGGTCCCGGTCGCGGTGAGCGGGCGGCGGATGTCGTACTCGGAGAGGCCGTCGAGCTTCCAGACGAGCGCCTGGCGGGTGAACTGGAGCTCTTCCTGCAGGGTCGCTTTGGCGAGTTCGTCGATCATGGGCGCGAGCCTGCCACGCCGGCCTCGTGCCGTCAGGCGACCCGGGGGACCGCGCTCATCCTGACGTCGCCTGTCTGCTCGGGCGAGGGGGCCGGCTGGGCTTCGGGTGCCGTTTCGGCCGCCGGAGACGGCGTCGCCCCGGGGGGTGACGCTATGTCGGAGAGGAGTGCAGCCAGTCGGCCGACGTCTTCGGTGGCCAGGCGGAAGGAGCCTCGGCATACTGTGCCGGCCCACAGCGACACGACGGTGATGCCGCGGTCCTGGTGGTAGCTGACGCGCATGGTGCGGTCGTCGCCGCGTACATCCTGGAAGACGTCACCGACGGTCGGCATCGGAAGTACCTCGCCCATAGGGCCAGCTTGCCGGAAGAACGATCCTCAAGGGAAGACCATGGGCGGGAGCGGCGGCGTGGGATTCGCACTCAGCGAAGTCGCCACCCGCATCGGCTACACCTCGGAGTTCGCCTTCGCCAACGCCTTCAAACGCCAGTACGGCACCGCACCCGGCAAATACCGGCGCCACAAAGCCACGGTTCGTTAGCGAGGTCGCTCCCCACTGCGCTCAACGGCACTGGGCTACGCGGAACCGTGTCCGACGATCGCCCGGCGCAGCCGGATCGGGTGACCCGGTCTGACGCCGCACGATCTGCCGAAATCGCTGATCCGGCCCACGTTCCCGGTCAGCGCACTAGCTGAGTGCCTGGGCGAACTTGATGAAGTCGCCCATCCGGAACTGCCCCCGGGTCGCCGCAATCGGGGCGACGGGCACGAAGCCGGGCTTCGCGTGCAGGTAGGAGGCCTTGTCGGTGTCGAGGATGCCCAGGATGACCTCGGCGACGATCCGGCCGCCGACGGCACCGAGCCGTTCGCCGTTGGCCTGCAGCTCCGACTCGCGCAGCAGGTAGAACCACAACGGTGCCTTGCCCTGCCAGCCCGGGTTGTTCGGGTCGGGCAGCCCGAGCTGGGTGTTGCTGAGCGCGGCCACGCCCATTCGCGCGGCGACGTCCTGGCCGGCCGGCAGCCCGAGGCGCTTACCGCGGATCAGGTTGCGCTCGGCGAGCGAGGTCATGGCGTCGGCCACCACCGTCGGGGGCAGATCGAACAACGGGCGGGACAGCTTGGCGTCGATCCGGCGGGCCTGGTTGCGCGGAGCGTCCGGCTGCCCGGGAACGGCGAAGAAGTGCCGCCAGTCGATCTCCAGGCGTGCCGGCAGCGGCCGCGACCCACGCAGGTCGGCGCCTTCGGCACCGAAAATGGGCGCGATCACCGGTGGCGTGCTGCGGGCGTTCATCAGGTACGTCGCCCGGATCATGCTGTGCCCGAACCGGTAGCCGGCCACCGAGTACTCGATCGGCATCATCGGGCGGTTCGGGTTCTTCGGCTTGTAGAACTCCCGGCTGACCCGGCCGCGTACGCCGAGGAACCGGTTGACCACATCGGCGCCGACCACCCGCTCCAGGAAGTCGTGCACGATGATCCACTGGAAGTGCCAGCGGGTGAGCCGCTGCGCCTCGGCCAGGTTGCGGGCCAGTCCGGTGTCCAGGCACCTGTTGTGAAACTTGGCGAACAGCAGGTGCAGCTGGCTGATGATGAGGTTCTCGTCGTTGCGCCCGTCTCCCACGAAGGCCGTACCGTCCGCACGCCGGGGCAGATCCTCGACACCCTCCGCGGTGCGGACCACCCGCATCCGGCCGGTCCCGCCGGCCTGATACAGGTCGGGGTCGCGCTCGGGCCCCCGGCCGTAGAGCGACCCCAGGTCGAACTGCGGCGTGTCGAAGTTCGTCAGCGCCAGGGGATCGACCTGCTGCTCGGGGATCGGGGTGCGGTCGAGCGTCATGTCATGGTCGATGAACTGACCGAGGAACGTGAACCCGGCCGGGATACGCGGGTTGTCCAGATCGAACGGGTTGGGGCCGGCGGGCTCGCCCATCTGGGCGGCGAGCGACTTCAGCAACTCGTCCGGCGGTGCGAACCCGTTCGCGTCCTTGAACATGACGCCGAACCGGCCCTCTTTGGCCCGTCCGGCCCGCACCGCGATGTCTGTGCCGCGCTGGACGCCGGCCGCGTGGGTCCAGCGTGCCGCCCGCTCGACGGTCGGCGCGGTCTGCCCGGCCGCCTGTGCTGCACCGGCCTCGGCCGGCAGGGCGACCTCACAGATCGACGCGGCGACCACGCCTGTCGCTCCGCCCAGCACGGTCCGCCGGGCCACCCCGGTCCGCCCCGCCGGGCATCCGGACGGCTCCTTCTCGTCGGTCGGGTACGCATCGTTGTTGCTGGCCATCATCGGCTCCTCTTGTCACTGCCGAGCAGCATCCCCGCCGCTTCGCCTACGCAAGGTAGGCGCGACCGAGCCCATCGCAAATGCGACGCGACGGACAAACAGCGCTTTACTCCTTAACCAACCGAAAGATCCATGTCGCGGTCATCCCAACGGTTCCTTGACGCTGACGACCAGGGCCGTCCGGCGATGACAGCCGCGGTACGCCGCCGAACGTCCCGGTCAGACCTGCCGCCGACAAGGCGCGCGGGTCCACCTGACGTCACGAACGCAGCGTTAGGACGTCGCTATCGCCGTAGTCCCTGGGTGGGGGCTGGTTGGAGGCGTCCGGGTGGCCCGCCCAGCTGTCATGTCACCAGGGCGACGCAGCTTGATCCCGCTGCCGAACTCCAGGCCGTATGGGGGCAGCGGCGCCGGTCCGAGATAGACCAAGTGGGACTGAGGGAGACCGGCACCTGGTAGGCGAGACTTCCTCTTGCGAGCGTTCCGCTGAGCAGAGGCATCGTTCGTGTGTTGAGAGCGGAGGGCGTGGGATTCGAACCCACGGAGACGCGTAACGCCTCACCGGTTTTCAAGACCGGCGCCATCGGCCACTAGGCGAGCCCTCCCGTACGGCGGCACTCAGTCTGCCAGATCGCCGCACCCGGCACGGAAGGGACGGGCGGCCAGGCGCGCCGCCGCCCGCCGAGCGCCGCCGGCTAGAGGTGGACGGGGGCCGGCGTAAGGCGCCGCGATCGGGGTACCACGCCTGCACCCCCACAGACGGAAGGCCCGCGGGTGGCGGTGGGTGCCACCCGCGGGCCTTCTCCGGTTTTTGTCGTACGCCTCGGGCAAGCTGTTTCCATGCACGCGATCACGATCGATGACCCCGGCGGCCCCGACGCCCTCGTCTGGGCCGAGGTGCCGGACCCCTCCCCGGCTGCCGGTGAGGTGGTCGTCGAGGTGACGGCCGCGGCGGTCAATCGGGCCGACGTGATGCAGCGCCAAGGCCATTACCCACCCCCGCCCGGCGCGCCGCCCTATCCCGGTCTCGAGTGCTCCGGCGTGATCAGCGCGATCGGCGCCGGCGTGACCGGCCACCACGTGGGCGAGCGGGTCTGTGCCCTGCTGTCCGGTGGCGGCTATGCCGAGCAGGTGGCGGTGCCCGCGGGCCAGCTCCTGCCGATCCCGCAGCAGATGTCCGTGCAGGAGGCGGCGGCTCTGCCCGAGGTCGCCTGCACCGTCTGGTCGAACGTGGTGGACATCGCCCGCCTGCGCAAGGGCGAGACGCTGCTCGTGCACGGCGGGGGCGGCGGCATCGGCACCTTTGCGATCCAGTTGGGCAAGGCGCTGGGTGCCACGGTGCTGGTCACCGCCCGCGAGGCCAAGCACGATCAGCTGCGCGTGCTCGGTGCCGACCTGACGATCGACTACACGGCCGCTGATTTCGTCACGGAGACGCAGCGGGCCACCGACGGCCGGGGCGTCGATGTGATTCTCGACATCATCGGCGCGAAGTACCTCGACCGGAATGTGGCCGCCCTGGCCCCGGACGGTCGCATCGCGATCATCGGCCTGCAGGGCGGGCGCCGCGGGGAGCTCGACCTCGGCGCCCTCATGGCCAAGCGTGGCTCGGTGTCCGCGACGACCTTGCGCGCCCGCCCGGCAGCCGACAAAGCCCGCATCGTCAAGGGGGTGCGCGAGCGGGTCTGGCCGCTGGTCGACGCGGGAGCGATCCGCCCGATCATCGACCGCACGTTCCCGATGGCGCAGGCTCCGGCGGCCCACCGTCTCATGGAGAGCAGCGACCACCTCGGCAAGATCCTGCTGCTTCCCTGACCGAGCCCAACCCGGACGGTGACAAACGGGTCGGACTGGACGGCGACAAAAACGGCTCGAATCCGGATGGCTCGGACCCGGACGGGCGACCGTGCGGGCACGGGCCGGCAAGGCGGCCGACAAGGCTCGGACCGGGAAGGGGCGACCGTGCGGGCACGGGCCGGCAAGGCGGCCGACAAGGCTTGAACCCGGAAGGGCAACCATGTGGGCTCAGACCCGCACGGCGGCCATCAAGGCTCCAACTCCGACAGCGACGATGCGGGCTCAGACCTGGAAGGCGGCGATCCCGGAGAAGACGCGCACCCGCCAGGTGCAGCCGGCCGACGTGCTCACTTTGAAGAAGCCACTACGAGCCCCCGCGTGACCGTTGAGCGTCAGCGTCCCGGCCGGCTTGGCGCCGTGGACGTATTCGGACCCGCCGCCCTGACCCGTCCACGTCAGGTAGAGGAACGGCGAACCCTCCTCCGGGCACGTCCAGGACACGATCGCCTTGTAGTCCTGGGTCGGGATTCGCAGTGTCGGGCTCTGCCACGAGCTCGTCTCGTGCGACCAGCCGGCGATCTCCCGCGAACGACGCTGGAACACCTGCACCGCGTCCAGCCGCGCAGCGTTGCGGCGGCTCGTCGAGCCCGCGTAGACCGCCTTCCACGTGCCGGTGGTCTGCGCGATGGCGTCACGGCGAAAGGTGCCAGCGTCCGTCGTCGTCGCGAAGCCCTGGTAGGTGTACGAGTTCGCCGGCGTTCCGTTGGCGTGGAAGTAGAAGTCCACCCGGGCCCGGTTTCCTCGCGCGGCCCGCCACACCCGGCCGGTCAGGGTCAGGGTTGCGCCCTTGGCGACCGGCTCAGGGGCCGCGTCGAAGGTCATCTTGACCGCCGCCGGCGCGGCCTGGGCGGGCAGCGCCTGGCCCGGCAGCAACGAGGCCCCGACGGTCAGGGCGGTGAGCAGGGCGGAACGGCGCATCGGGGGGAACTGCCTCTCGGACGATTGGGGATATGTCCGATTTTGGCAGGTCCGGATCCGGGAAGCAATCACCGCTCAGAGCAGGCGGCGGGGGCCCGGTCCCTGGCGTCCGAGCTGGTCGTCCGGGTTGATCAGCGGGCAGCGGTCGATCGACATGCACCCGCAGCCGACGCAGCCGGTGAAGTCGTTGCGCAGCTGTTCCAGGTGGCGCATCCGCTGGTCCAACTCCTCCTGCCAGCACTGCGACACCCGGGCCCAGTCCTCGCGGTTCGGCGTGCGGTTGTCCGGCAGCAACGCCAGGATCGCGCCCACCTCCTTGAGCGGGATGCCCACCCGCTGGGCGATCCGGATGAACGCCACCCGGCGCAGCGCGTCGCGGCGGTACCGGCGCTGGTTGCCGGCCGTGCGCCGGCTGGTGATCAGGCCCTGGCGCTCGAAGAAGTGCAAGGCCGACACCGCGACCCCGCTGCGGGCCGCCAGTTCCCCGACGGTCAGCTCCATACGACGGCACCTCCTGCTCGCGGCTTGACCTCAACATTAGTTGGGGTTCTAGCGTCGGTCCCGTCATCGCACCGACCGAGGAGGACACCATGTCCGCATCACCACTCCGCGTGGCCGTCATCGTCGCCAGCACCCGGGACGGGCGTTTCGGGCCCACCGTCGCCGCCTGGTTCGCCGGGGAGGCCGCTGGGCGTACCGACCTGGCCGCCGAGATCATCGACCTGGCCGAGGCGGGTTCGGTCACCGCGCGGCTCGCGGCGGCCGACGCGTTCGTGGTCGTCACGCCCGAGTACAACCACAGCTATCCCGCCCCGCTCAAGGCCGTGATCGACAGCCACTCCCGGGAGTGGCACGCCAAACCCGTGGGCTTCGTCTCCTACGGCGGGCTGTCCGGCGGGTTGCGGGCCGTCGAGCACCTGCGGCCGGTCTTCGCCGAGCTGCACGCCGTCACCGTGCGCGACACCGTCAGCTTCCACGGCGGGCGGTCCTGCTTCGGCCCGGACGGCCGGCCGCTCGATCTGCGCGAGCCCGGCGCCGCGGCGCGCCGGCTCCTGGACCGCCTCACCTGGTGGGGCGTCACGCTTCGCGATGCTCACCAGGCTCGCCCGTACGTGACGGCCTGAGGTGGCGACCATGCGGATCACCCAGGGTCATCCCGATCCGGCCCGGTCCGACGCCGGCCTGATGCTGTCGAGCGAATGGGCGGTGGGCCGCGGGGACCGGCTGGTGACCACGGCCGACGCCGTCATCGCCGCGTGGGAGGACTTTCCCTGGCCGGACGGGCTGCTGGCCTACTCCCTCTTCCTCGATGCGGACGGCGATCTCATCCGCCACTACTCACAGTGGACCGGTGAGGCGGCCGTCGCCGATTTCCACCGCACCGGACGGCAGCCTCGCGTAGACCTCATCGACGCCGCTGTTCCGGGCATCGTCCGCCGCGACTACGCCGAGTACCGCCTGTACCGCAGCGGCCGGGCGCCGGAGCGCTCCGTCCCGGGGGCGATCGTCGCCGTGCGTGTCGACACGGACGACGACGTGGTCGCCCGGACCTGGGTGGACGCGGTCTTCGAAGCCCTGGACCAGGACGGGGATCTGCCCGCCGGCGGGCTGGGGGCGCACTTCCACGTCAGCACCGACGGCCGGCGCGTGCTCAACTACGCCGAGTGGGAAAGCGCTGACGCGCATCGCAGAGCCCTGGCGGCCACCGGCCGCGGGATCGCGCAAGGTCCGCTGTGGGACGAGGTCCAGACCATGCCGGGGGTACGCCACCAGAGCGTCACCCGCTACCACCTGCACCGGACGCTGACCGCCTAGCCGCCCCGGGAATCTCGGATGCCCCCGCCCGGCTCGGCGATCATCATGGACTCATCATGAGCGCACGATTGAGAGCCATCGCCCGCGAGACCGTGGAGATCGCCGAGCGGGGCTGGTACCGCGATCCGCAAGGCGCCGAGGTGCGTGTCGACGCCGGGCCCGCGATCGCCGGCACCCGGCTCTACCTGCCCACCGACGAACTCCCCGAGGACGCGCCCGCGGTGGCCGGGCGCGTCGAGGTCACCGGTGAGTCCACTCTGGCCGCCGCGCGTCGTCTCGGCGGTGATGTGGCGGCGCTGGTCTTCGCCTCGGCCCGTAACCCGGGCGGCGGTTTCCTCAACGGCGCCCAGGCCCAGGAGGAGAGCGTCGCCCGCAGTTCGGCGTTGTACCCGTGCCTGCGCGCGGCCGGTGAGTTCTACGCGTACCACCGGGCGCACGCCGAGCTCACGTACACCGACCGGGTCATCTACTCACCGGGCGTGCCGGTCTTCCGCGACGACAAGGCGACGCTGCTGACGCCGTACCCGGTCACGTTTCTCACCTCGGCTGCGCCGAATCTCTCCGCGATCCGGCGCAATCAGCCGGAGCTGGTCGCCGAGGTCCCGGCGGTCCTGCGCCGCCGGGCGCGGCGGATCCTCGCGGTCGCCGCCGCGCACGGCCATCGCCGGCTCGTGCTGGGCGCGTGGGGCTGCGGGGTCTTCGGCAACGACCCGGCGACGGTGGCGGACGCTTTCGCGGCGGCTCTGACCGTGTACCCGATGGAGCACGTGGTGTTCGCGGTCCTGGGCCCGAACCGCGACGAGTTCACGGCTGCTTTTCCAGCTGCCGGGCGATAGCGTCGCGGACCTCCGCCTCGGCCGGCATCGGCACCCTCTCGGTGGCCGAGAGCTGCCGCAGTGAGGTCATCGACACGTCGGCCAGGCGGCACGCCACGAACGAGTCGAAGACCGACAGGTCCGGGTCGATGTTGAGGGCGAAGCCGTGGCTGGTCACGCCGCCGCGGATGCGCATGCCGATGGACGCGAGCTTGCGGCCGTCCGGGGTCCACACGCCGACCAGGCTGGGCGAGCCCTTCGGGGTGTCGCGGCGGACAGTGCTGAAGCCGAGCTCCCCCAGGGCCGCGATCAGTCCGTTCTCCAGCCAGCGGACGACGTCGCCGGGTCCGCGCTCGTGCAGGTCGATGACCAGGTAACCGACCAGCTGGCCGGGCCCGTGGTAGGTGGCGTGGCCACCGCGGTCGGCGAGCACGGTGGGGATCCGGGCCAGGCCGCCGGGCAGGTCGGTGACCGGGGTGGTGTGCCCGTAGGTGATCACGGCCGGATGGCTGAGCAGGAACAACCGGTCGGGAGCGGTGCCGGCCCGGCGCTCGGCCGTCCAGTCCGCCATCCACTGCATCGCCTGCTCGTACGGCACCTCGCCGAGGTCCACTCGCTGCATGTCCTCCAGTCTGCGTCGCGGGACGGCATCGCTGCGATACTCGCCGGCATGACGGATCAGGGACCCTTGCGGATCGTGGCGCTGGTCGAGATGGCCGCCGGTCACGCCGAGGCCGGCGGCCGGTACGAGGACGAGGTGCTGGCCCTGCTCGGCCGGTACGGCGGCACGGTGGAACGCCGGCTGCGCACCGCGGACGGCCGCTCGGAGGTGCAGATCCTGGCCTTCGAGTCCCGGGCCGGCTACGAGGCCGTGCTGACCGACCCGCACCGGCTGGCGCTGCGGGACGCCCTCGGTGACACCGCGCCGACGACCCGGGTGCTCGAGGTGAGCGACGTACCGTGACGGTGTGGAATCCGTCTGGGACTACCCGCGCCCGCCGCGGCTGGAACGCAGTACCGCCCGCGTCACCGTGGTGCACGCCGGAGTGACGCTGGTCGACAGCGACCGCTGCCGGCGGGTGCTGGAGACCTCGCACCCGCCGGTCTACTACGTGCCCGCCGACGACGTCGCCCCGGGCACGCTGCAACCGGCCCGGCGCCGCTCGTTCTGCGAGTTCAAGGGCACCGCCGGCTACTGGGACCTGGTCGTCGGGGAGAGCCGGGTGGCCGACGCCGCCTGGTCGTACGCACAGCCGACCGCCGCGTACGCGGACCTGGCCGGAGCCGTCGCCTTCTACCCGAGCCGGGTGGACGAGTGCCGGGTCGACGGCGAGCTGGTCCGCCCGCAGGAGGGTGACTTCTACGGCGGGTGGATCACCTCGGACATCACCGGACCGTTCAAGGGCGGTCCGGCGACGATGGGCTGGTGAGCTCCTGGGCCTGGCGCAGGAAGGCCAGCTCCGCCGCGTTGCCGGTCAGCTCGGCCGCGCGGGTGTAGGCCGTTGCGGCCTCCTCGCCGCGGCCCAGGCGTCTGAGCAGGTCCGCCCGCACCGCGTGGAACAGGTGGTAGCGCTCGAGATCGAGGGCCTCCACGATGGGCAGTGCGGCCGCGGGACCGGAGACCTCGGCCACCGCCACCGCGCGGTTCAATGCCGCCACCGGGCTGGGTGCAAGGGCCATGAGCTGGTCGTACAGGCGCACGACGGCCGGCCAGTCGGTCGCCGCCAACGTCGGTGCGGCGCTGTGCACGGCGTTGATCGCCGCCTGCACCTGGTACGGCCCGGGCTGACCGTTGCGGACGCATTCCCGGACGATCTGCTGCCCCTCGGCGATGAGCTGCGCGTCCCAGCGGGACCGGTCCTGGTCGGCGAGCCGGATCATCGAACCGTCCACTGTGGTGCGGGCGGGGCGCCGGGCCAGGATGAGCAGCTGCAACGCCAGCAGACCCCGTACCTCGGGCTCCGCGGGCATCAACCCGGCCAGCAGCCGGGTGAGCCGGACGGCCTCGGCGCACAGGTCGTCCCGGGTGAGCGTGGGGCCGGTGGCGGCAGCGTACCCCTCGTTGAAGATCAGGTAGAGGACGGCCAGGACCGGGCGCAGCCGGCCCGGCAATTCGGCGTCGCCGGGCACCCGGTACGGGATGCCCGCGTCGCGGATCTTGCCCTTCGCCCGGACGATGCGTTGCGCCATGGTCGGTTCCGGCACCAGGAACGCCCGGGCGATCTCCGGTGTGCTCAGTCCACCGAGCAGTCGTAGCGTGAGAGCGACCTGCGCTTTCTGCGCCAGCGCGGGATGGCAGCAGGTGAAGATGAGCCGGAGTTGGTCCGTCTCCTCCTCGGCCGGTGACGACGGAGCCGGCAGGGCGGCCTCGGCCTCCCTGGCGGCCCGCACGGACTCGCGCCGCAGCCGGTCGACGGCCCGGTTGCGGGCGGTCGTGATGATCCAGCCGGCCGGGCTCGGCGGCACACCGTCGGCCGGCCACTTCGCACTGGCCACCGTGAACGCGTCCTGCACCGCCTCCTCGGCAAGGTCGAGATCGCCGAGGACCCGGGTCAGGACCGCGACCGCGCGGCCGTACTCGGCCCGGAAGACGTCGGTCAGGTCTGAAATGGCCGCACCTCCACCGGCAGCGTGGTGGCCGCGGCCATCCGCTCGCCCCACTTCAGGGCGGCGTCCAGGTCCGGCGCGGTGATGACGGTGAACCCGCCGACGAATTCCTTGCTCTCCAGGAACGGCCCGTCAGTGAGCAGCACGTCGCCCTCGCGGGCCCGGATCACCGTGGCCGAGCTCGGCGGGCACAGCCCGGCGGAGAACACGAAAGCGCCGGCGTCCTGCATGTCCTGAGCGATCGCGGCCAGCTCCCGCATCACCGGTTCCAGGACCTCCGGCCCGGGTGGCGGTCCGGCCGGCTGATAGATGCTGAGCAGGTAGGTCTTCATGTTTTTCCTCCTCACGACGGATGACATATACACGTTCGGGTCACGCTCAGTTCGACACTCCGGGAGCATTTTTTTTCGGTTCTTCGTCACGTGGCGCCGAATGTGTGTTGGCATGGTCGACGGAATTACCTATATCGCCTGGGTTCCCATTGTCGTCCTTTCCGGGACGACAACCGGCACGGCGGCACCATCCGTCGCACCGAATTGGGATTCGCGTGAGAGCCCCGGGCCGAACTCGGAGGCTTCGCTGTCCCGTCCGTCCACCGGCCGCGTCCTGGCCGCCGGCGCCCTCGCGCTCGCCGTGAGCACGCCGGTTCTCGAATCCGTCGAAACCCCCATGGAAAGCCTGCCGAACCCCGCGCCGGCCGCCGCGCCGGCGGTGGTGGTGGAGAGCCAACCGGCCCTGGCGGCCCGCACTGCGCTGCGAGCCTCCCGCTCGGCAGTGCGCCGGTCCGCCGCGCGGCCGGCGGCGATCGCGCTCCGGGCGGCGCAGCGGTCCGCTCAGCGGGAGACGAAAAAGATCCACGAGGTACGCCGGGCCGCGGAGGCCCGCCGCGTGGCCGAGGTCAGGGCGGCTGCCCAGCGCCGGGTCGCGGCGCGGCGGGCCGTCGTCGCCCGCCGGGCCGTCGTCGCCCGCCGGGCCGCCGCTGCCCGGCAGGCCGAAGCCGTGGTCAGGCCCCGTGCCGTGGCGCGGCCCGCGGTCAAACAACGGGCCACATCCCAGCGCCGGGCGGTGCCCAAGCGCCGGGCGGTGACCCGGGTGCGCACGTCGATGCGGATGTCCTCGGTGATCGCGTACGCGCGTTCGCAGCTCGGCAAGACGTACCGGCGCGGCGGCGAGGGGCCGCACGCGTTCGACTGCTCGGGATTCACCAAGCGCGCGTATGCCCAGATCGGGCTGAGGCTGCCGCACTCCTCGGGCGGCCAGGCGGCTCGCGCCCGGACGGTCTCCCGGGCCGCGGCGCAGCCCGGTGACCTGGTCGTGGGACCGGGGCACGTGGGGATCTACATGGGCGGCGGAATGATGATCGACGCCGGCAACTCGCGGACCGGTGTCGTCTACCGGCGGCTCTACCGGGGGTTGCACATCGAACGGTTCTGAAAGGGTTGGCGCCGGCCGGTGATCGGCCGCGAGAATCCCTCGCATGATCACCGATCACTGGCCACTGTTCGGGCTGCGGCTGCACACGCCGCGGCTCGAACTGCGCGTTCCGGACCTGGCCGATCTCGCGCAACTCGCCGAGGTGGCCGCCGCGGGGGTGCACGACCCCGGCCGTCAGCCGTTCGTGGTGCCGTGGACCGACGGCACCGCCGAGGAAGTTGCCCGCAGCACGCTGCAGTTCCAGTGGCGGATGTGGGGTCAGTGGACGCCCGGCAACTGGTCGCTGCACTTCGTGACGGTGCACGACGGCCGGATCATCGGCACCCAGGCCCTCGACGCCCGGGAGTTCGCCACGCTGCGCGAGGTCGGCACGGGATCGTGGCTGGGACGCGCCCACCACGGCCGGGGCTTCGGCACCGAGATGCGGGCGGCCGTGCTGGACCTGGCGTTCACCGGGCTGGGCGCGCAGTGGGCGGTCTCGGAGGCGTTCGCGGACAACGCGGCCTCGTACGGCGTCTCGCGCAAGCTCGGCTACACCGACGACGGCATCGCCCGGCACGTGGTCCGCGGCGAGGCGGTGGTGGGCCGGCGGCTGCGCCTGGACCGGGCCGGCTGGGCGGCGGCCCGCACGGTCGGCGTACGCATCGAAGGTCTGGCCCCCTGCCTGCCCCTGTTCGGCTGCTGAATCCTGCACTCCGGCCCACGCCTGCCGATCGAGGGGTGTGAGGAAGAAGTCCGACGCGGGCTTCACCATGATCGACGTGCTGGTCTCGATGAGCGTGATGGTCGTGGTGCTGGCCGCGGCCACCGCCGGATCTCGTCGATGTACCGCACGGCGAACGCCGTCGACGCCAAGTCGAACGCCCAGGCCCAGCTCGGCCTGGCGCTGCAGCCGCCCTCGGACCTGATCGGCTATCAGCGCCTCGCTCTCGACCTGCGCTCCGGTGGCGACGCCAACCAGGCGACTTTCACCGCCCTCAACACCACCCGGACCAGCCGCAACGACTACTGCGTCCTGGGGCGTCAGGCGCGGGGCAGCGTCAACCGGACCGTGGTCCCCACGCCGGGCTCGCTGTCCAGGTGGACGCTGCCGTGGTGGGCCTCGATGATCAGATTGACGATGGACAGCCCGAGGCCCGGGCCGGGCGCCGCCATCCGGTCGGCGGCGGTGCTGCGGAAGAAGCGGTCGAAGACGTGCGGCAGCTCGGCGGCCGGGATGCCCACCCCGGTGTCGACGATCACCAGCTCCGGTTCGTCGCCGGCCGTACCCCGGACGATGATCTCGCCGCCCGGCGAGGTGAACTTGATCGCGTTCACCACCAGGTGGTTCAGTGCCTGCCCGAGCCGCCGGCCGTCGCCGCGGGCGAGCACCGGGTGGTCCATCAGATTGTGCAGCGCCACGTCCCGGTGCTCGGCCAGCGGCCGGCACGCGGTGGTGACCTGATGCGCCAGCTCGGCCAGGTCGAGCTCGGCCAGGTGCAGCTCCATCCCGCCTTCGTTGAGCCGGGCCACGGTGAGCAGGTCGTCGATGAGCCGCAGCAGCCGGTCGGAGTTGCGCTGCATGACGGCCAGGAAACGCTGCGAGGTCTCAGGGTCGAAGCCGTCGGCCAGCAGGATCTCCAGGTAACCGCGGATCGAGGTCAGCGGGGTCCGGAGCTCGTGGCTCACCCCGGCCAGGAACGAGTCCCTCATCCGGTCGAGCTGACGCATGCGGTCGGCGACGTTCCCGGCGTGCCGGGCGTAGCGGCGCAGTTCGAGCTGGACGGCGGTGTGCCGGGCCAGGCAGCGCAGGGCCCGGCGCTGGGACGCGGTCAGCTCGCGGGGCATGCGGTCGAGGACACAGATGGTCCCGACGGCGTGGGCGCCGTCGAGGACGACCGGGGCGCCCGCGTAGAAGCGGAACTTGTGGTCGCCGGCGACGAACATACTGTCCGCGAAGCGGGGGTCCGCCCCGGCGTCCGGAACCTCCAGCACGTCGTGGTCCTGGATGGTGTGCGCGCAGAACGATTCGTCGCGAGACGTCTCCTCGTAGTCGACCCCGACCTTGGCCTTGATCCATTGCCGCTCGGCGTCGACCAGGCTGACCATGCCGACCGGGGTGCCGCAGATCTCCGAGGCCAGCAGCGCGATGTCGTCGAAGTCACCCTCCGGCGGGGTGTCGAGTACCTGGGCCTCGTGAAGGGCGGCCAGACGGCCTTCCTCGTCGGGCGGCAGAAGGACTCTCACGTGGTGATGCTCTCACCGCTTTACGGCGTATGTGAGGGTTTCTCGCGTCGGCCGGGTCGCAGTCCCACATAGCAGTCGGCACCCGTCACGGTGGGCGGGTGCCGACTTGCTGGGCGCCGGAGGGCGACCGATCACAACCGAGCACGGGGATCTCTGCCCTGCGTACCCGGTCGGATGTCTGACACCACTATCGCCCGGCGCAAGCCCGGACCCGCGCACCACCTGTGCGTTCCTGCATCCGCGGTGGATATCACGACGAAAGATGTGTGACACCTCACCCGGTTACCGTCGGCAAACGGGGGAAGTCAGCAACCGGCGCCATCTGGGTGCCGGACGACGTGGAAGGACACCCGAGCATGAGCCTGGAGCGAGCCGAAGCGCCGGATCCGTACGACATCCTGCCGCCGGTCCCGGCCTTCACGCTGACCAGCGCGGACGTGGCGGACGGACGCCCGCTCGACGAGCTGTACGCGCACACCAGCGTCGGTGGCAAGAACCTGTCCCCGCAGCTGTCCTGGTCCGGCTTCCCGGCGGAGACCCGTGGCTTCGTCGTGACCTGCTTCGACCCCGACGCCCCCACCGGCAGCGGCTTCTGGCACTGGGTCGCGGTGAACCTGCCGGCGTCGGTGACCGAGCTCGACCGCGGCGTCGACCCCCTGCCCGAAGACGCCTTCACCGTGCGCAACGACTACGGCGAGAGCGGTTACGGCGGCGCGGCCCCGCCGCCCGGCGACCGCCCGCACCGCTACGTCTTCGCGGTGCACGCCATCGACGTCGACCGGCTCGAGGTGGGCGCGGACGCCACCCCGGCCTACGTCGGCTTCAACCTGGCGTTCCACACGCTGGCCCGGGCCACGATCCGGCCCACGTACCAGGTCAAGGGCTGACGCCCGGCCCCGGACACGCAGAAGCCCGCCGGGTCACGGATCCGGCGGGCTTCGTCGAGCAGAGTGCGGTGCGGTCAGCCGGGAACCTTGGCGACCACGAAGACCGACTGGCCGAACGGCGGCTTCACGATGCTCTCGGCGGCCTTGGTGATCGGCAGCACGACGCTGTCGTAGACCTTGACCATCGGGCCCTCCTTCGGCGCCAGCTTGAAGATGCTGGTCGCGCCGTAGTAGCCGATGAGGCCCAGGGCGTTCGCGTAGTGCAGCTTCTCGATGGTGAGGCCGGCCTCGGTCATGGCGGCGCGCATCGTCTTCTTGGTGTAGCGGCGGATGTGGCCGGTCGCGATGTCGACCTGGCTCATCGCGAACATGAAGGCCGGCACGATCAGGATGATCCGGCCGCCCGGGCGGACCAGATCGGCCATGCTGCGCAGCGCGCCGACGTGGTCCTCGATGTGCTCGAGGACGTTGTACGACACGGCGGCGCTGTACTCACCATTCGCGTCGGCCGAGGGCAGCAGCATCTGCCGCACGTCGATGTTGGTGTGGTCGGCCAGGCGCTCCTTGAGCTGCACCAGCCGGTCGGGGTCGGCCTCCGTCGCGGTGAAGCGGGGCAGGTGCTCTGCCCACTCCAGTGCGTAGTCGCCCAGGCCACTGCCGATCTCGATCGGGTTGTCGCCCAGGTACGGGAGAGCGAGCTCCACGAACCACCGGCGGTGGTTCACGGCCGTGGCGAGGCCTTCGAGCACTTCGGACTGGATCCGCTGGTCTCCAGTGATGTCTGCCATAAGTAAGGTTCCCTCGTCTTGCCGATCCGAGCTGACAGCGGGACCGGAAGAGTTAATCATCCGCTGCGCGCAACCGAAAGTTGAGCGGGGGGCACCCGCTCATTTTTTGCCTGATTGAGACATTGACCTGTGGGTACCCACCGGCCTTACCCATCATGCACTGTGCGGGCCAACGACCGGTAATACACGGTTAGATATCGGCTCGATCACGCCTGCGCCGCCCGTCACAACACTGTTACCAACCTCGGTTAGGCTCGCCGATGCTATGACGATTACGGGTATTGACTCGACAGGCCAGTCGGCCGGCGGGAACGTTCTGCCGCCCGACCCCGCCGCCGACGCCGACGACCTGGACGCGGAGCTGCGCGCGCTGGAGAGCGAGGTCGCCGCCGCGCCGATCTCGGTCATACCCGCTGTTGACACCGAGGACGCCGAGCAGGCCGCGCCGGACCCGCGGCCCCGGTGGTGGCGCACTCTCACCTGGCGAGATGTTCTCGCAATAGTCACCTTCATTGCGGTAGCTGTCTTCGTCACGGCCCCGTTGTGGCTCAATCTTGATCATGAGTTGCGCGATGATCCCCAGGATCAGGCATTCTTTGAGTGGATGTTGGCGCACGGTGCACGCGTGCTCACGGATGGCGTTTATCCGTTCTTCTCGGATCGCATGAATTACCCCGATGGGGTGAACATGATGGCCAACACGTCGGTGTTGGCCGTTTCGCTGCCGATGACGCCCGTCACTGCCGTCTTCGGGCCGCATGTGGCGTTCAACGCGTTTCTTACGCTGGCCTTGGCAGCTACCGGTATTTCGTGGTATTTCGTGCTGTCCCGCCAGTTCGTCAGCTCCCGGCTGGCGGCCTGGGTCGGCGCGCTGTTCGCCACGTTCGCGCCGAGCATGATCTCGCACGCCGGCGGCCACCCGAACATCGTCTCGCAGTTCCTGGTGCCGCTGATCATCTGGCGCACGCTCGCGCTGCGGGTGCCGGGCCGCGCGGTCCGCAACGGGCTGCTGCTCGCCGGCCTGCTGGTCTGGCAGGCGTTCATCAACCTCGAGATCCTTTTCATGACCGCGGTCGGTCTGGGCATCTTCTGCCTGGTCTCGGCGATCGCGCGGCGCCGGAGCCGGCCGGGCGAGACCACGACGTTCCTGCGCGGGCTCGGTGTGGCGGGTGGCACGACGCTGGTGCTGCTGGCGTACCCGCTGTACGTGCAGTTCTTCGGGCCGCAGAGCTACCACGGGCTCCCCGAGTTCGTCCGGTACTTCGGGGCCGACCTGGGATCCTTCACCGCGTACGCGCAGCGCTCGATCGCCGGCAACAGCATCACCGCGGGCCGCCTCGCCCAGAACGCCGCCGAGGAGAACGCGTTCTTCGGCTGGGGCCTGGTCATCCTCTTCTTCGGCCTGGTGGCCTGGATGCGCCGCAATGTGACCATCGTGACACTGGCCGGCATCGCCCTGTTCTTCGGCGCGATGTCTCTCGGCCCGAGCATCCGGCTCAACGGCGTCGACACCGGCGTCCCCGGCCTGTGGTCGCTGCTGCACAGCGTCCCGATCCTGAACTCGGCCGTGCCGACCCGGTGGGCCCTGGCGATCGCACCGATCGTCGCCATCATGCTGGCGCTGGGTTGCCAGCGCGCCTCGGACCTGATGAAGGCCCAGCCGGCCGCCCGCGGCCCGGTCCGGGTGGCGATGATCACGGCGGTGGCCATGGCGCTCGTCCCGCTCACGCCCACCCCGCTGCGCACCACCCCGATGGACCCGGTGCCGGCCTTCGTGACCTCGGGCGAGTGGAAGCAGTACGTGGACGAGAACCACACGCTGGTCGCCCTGCCGCTGCCGGACAGTTCCTACCCCGATCCGCTGCGCTGGAGCGCCTACACGGGCCAGGACATGCGGATCGTCAGCGCGTACGCCCTGCTGCCGAGCCGCAACCCGCTCGACCCGACGGACCGCTCGGCCCAGTTTGCACCGCCGTGGCGCCCGACGAGCGGCCTGATGGCGTCGATCAAGCAGGGCAACCCGATCCCGGAGATCACCGAGACCCGCCGCGAGATGACGCTGGCCGACCTGCGCTACTGGAAGGCGGGGGTGGTGGTGCTGACGCCGCAGGTCCGCGACATCGAGATGCTGCGGGCGATGACGCAGCTGCTGGGCTTCCAGCCGACGTGGACGGGTGGGGCCTGGGTCTGGGACGTCCGCAATCTCGTGGACTCGGAGAAGACGAACCAGTAGCGGCGCCTCTACAGTCCGGGTCGGTGCCCTGCCCCGGCTGGCTGCGCGTCGAAGCCGCGCAACCCGGGTAACAAAACCTCAGCCGCCGCCGCTACTTGATGCAGCAGCCCACGCAGACCTTGGGCTTCGGCAGGGTGAAGGCCAGGCAACACGTCTTGCGCTGCACGTCCAGATTGCCACCGCGGCCCGGGACCAGCTCGATCAGGTCTTCGACCCCGAGCGTCCCCAGCAGCGTCGCGATCGTCTCCGCCGACGAGCCCGGCAGCACGTCCGCCGAGCGCAGCACCGCATAAGCCACCCCGGACGACAGCGACCCGAGCAGCGTGCGCTGGCCCAGCCGGACCTTGGTGTGGATCGCGTCGAGCAGCGGCGTCAGGTGCTCGTCCAGCAGCGATCGCCGCAGCTCTTCCAGCAGCGCCGTCTCGTCGGCGACGACCCGGACGTGGGCCAGGCCGCTGAGTGCCAGCGGGTCGGACGGGAGCACCGCCACCGTGATGTCGCGGTGCAGGCCGAGGGTGACCAGCGGGCGCGGGTCGTTGAAGTGCATCAGCACGTCGGTGCCGGTCAGCAGCGGCACCCGGCGCGCGGAGGCCCAGCCCAGCACGGCCGGCAGAGCCAGCCAGTAGGTGTAGGCCTTCCAGGCCAGCGCGGCGGCGGCATGCGGCTGGGCCTGCCAGCGCTCGCGGGAGGAGTCGAGCAGAGTGTCGAGGCTGGCGCCGGCCAGGTCGGAGGTGGGCTGCCAGCCGGTCGGGTCCTGGACCGTCAGGTCCGGCGCCAGGCCGGGCAGCTCGGTGCTCGTGCCGAACATGGCGCGCAGGGTTGCGGTCACCGGCGCGAGGGGCTGCGCGGGGGAGGCGGAGTGATCGGAGACGACACGATCCAACGCGGTGGTCACCACTGGGCGCCGCTCGGGCGGAGGCAGCGCGGCTTCATCCGCTGGATCACCACTGTCACCTCGCCACGCTCCGCTGATCAGGACGGCCCACCATACCTTGTTAAGGCTAACCTAACCACGCCAGCAAAACCCCCACATACCCGGCCCCGGACAGGTGTTCTTCGGGTAAATACCCCCAGCAAGGGTGACCTAACCGAGCGTTGTGCCGTTGCCGGTTTCGTCAAGGTATCTGTCGGCAACGCGCTACTAGCCCCATGCGGACACCGGAAGACATGGACACTGAAATTCCTGTCGCAAAGGGGACATCCGTGATGACCACCTCGCCTGTCGAGAGGGCTGCCGACCACTTCGTGTCGGCGCTCGCGCAATGGCGGGTCGAGCGCGGGATGACGAAGAAGCAGCTCGCCGCGCGCATGGGGTTCGATCCGTCGTACGTCAGCCACGTCGAGGGCCGGCGGCACAAGCCGACCGAGGACTTCGCCCGGCGGGCCGAGGCGGTGCTGGCCGCCGGCGGTGCCATCTGGCAGAGATTCCAGGAGTACGACGAACTGCGGCACGCCCGCGGTCCCGTCCTGCACCGCGACCCTCCCGTGCCCGCGCAGTGGATGCCGCCGGGCACCGGGCTGATCGTCGAGCAGGAGGTCGCCGAGCTCACGTACACCGACGGGGCCTACCGGTGTGTGATCCGGCGCGCGCTCTACAACGCCGGGGTCGAGCCGGTCACCCGTTATCTGGTGAAGATCGCCGTCGACCGGTACCCGCACGACCCGCAGGGCTCCAACCGGCACCACCGGCAGCACCCGCTCAGCTTCGAGGAGATGGACCTGCGTGCGGTGGCCGGCGAGGGTGCCGCCACCGAGCCGATGCAGTGGCGGCTCAAGCTGGACCGGGACGCGGCCAAGGAGGTCTGGCTGCTCTTCGCCAACGACCACGGCCAGTTCCCGCTCTACCCCGGCGAGCGCACCACCATCGAGTACGCGTACACGGTCGGCGAGGAGAAGTGGGGGCAGTGGTTCCAGCGGGCCGTGCGCCTGCCCACCCGCAACCTCACCGTACGGCTGGACTTCCCGGTCGAGTTCGAGCCCCAGGTGTGGGGTGTCGAGACCTCGCTGGCCGCCGAGGTGCCCGTGCGTACCCCGCTGGAGCGCCACAACGACGCACGCCGCGCGGTCTTCGAATGGTCGACCGACGCTCCGCTGCTCAACGCCCGGTACCGCCTCGAGTGGCGGTTCCGGGGCCAGGCCGCACCGACCACCCCGGACGAAGGAGTCCCGAAGCCCCGGACCAACGGGAGCCAGTACGAGCAGCCCCACGAGCTGAGAGCGAGCCAGCGGATGCGTGGAATCGGCATCGTGCAGCGCGGCGCGGACCTGCTGCGGCAACGCGCCCGGCACTTCCAGCTGCCCCGGGAGGAGCTCGCCGCCCGCGACGCGGTCGCCGGTCTGCGGGCCACGCTCGACCGGCTGGAGGGACTGCACGACTTCAGCAAGGGGGTGGGACTGGCCGCGCCGCAGATCGGCCTGGCGGTTGCCGCCGCCGTGGTACGCCCACCCGAGCGCGGCGCGGAGTCCGTGGTCCTGCTGAACCCGCGGGTCGTCGACGAGTCGAGCGAGACCGACGAGCAGTACGAGGGCTGTCTGTCCTTCTTCGACTACCGCGGCCTGGTGGTCCGGCCGTTGCGCGTCGACGTGGAGCACGCCCGCTTCGACGGCACCCGGGTGATCACCTCCTTCGAGCAGGCCATGGCCCGCCTGGTCAGCCACGAGATCGACCACCTCGAGGGCCGGCTGTACGTGGACCGGATGGTCCCGGGAGCCAACCTCGTGCCGGTCGAGGAGTACCGCCAGACCGGCCAGCCGTGGAACTACTAGTCGGAGAAGCTGTCGTACTTGATCCGTACGGACGGGACCTGCAGCTCGGCCAGGGTCCGCAGGGTCGCCTTGACCATCTTGCCGGAGCCCGAGACGAAGAAGTCGTGCTCGTTCCAGGGGCCGTAGCGCGCCACCACGTCGGAGATGTTGCCCTGCTCGCCGGGGAACGTCGGGTCCTCGCTGCACGCGGTCACCACGGACAGCCAGGGGTAGCGGGCGGCGAGCCGGTTGAGCTCGGCCAGGTCGTAGAGGTCCTCGCGGGTGCGGGCGCCGAAGAAGACGTGCACCCAGCGGGTCCGGTTGTAGCGGGTCAGTTCCTCCAGCAGTGACTTGACCGGGGCCAGGCCGGTGCCGCCGGCGACGAAGACCGCGTCCCGGGTGGAGCGCCGGTCCAGGTTCATCGAGCCCATCGGCGCGGCCAGCCGGATCATGTCGCCGACCTCCAGCCGGCGCACCAGCGCGCTGGAGACCCAGCCCGCCCCGACCGCCCGGACGTGGAACTCCAGGGTGTTGTCGCGCCGGGGCGCGTTCGCCGGCGAGTAGGTCCGCCACAGCCGGGGCTGGAAGCGCGGGCACTCCAGGCTCAGGTACTGCCCGGCGCGGTACTCCAGGGGCTGCAGCGGCATGACGGTGAAGACCGCGATGTCGGTCGCGCGCCGTTCGTGCGCGGTGACCTCGGCATACCAGTACGGCGGGTTGGTGTCGGCCTCCGCGCCGGCCAGCATCTTGGCGGCGATCACCGCGTACGCGTCGGCCCACGCCTGGTCGTACTCGACGCCCCACTGCTCGCCCGCGAACTGCCGCATCGCCTCGATCAATGCCCCTCCGACGACCTCGTAGTGGGCTGGTTCCACGTGGAACTTGCGGTGATCACGACCGAGGGCCCGCAGATAGTCGTCGAACTTCTCCGGGTCCTCCAGGGTCTGCACGGCGGTGACGATCGCGTTGAGCAACCGCGCCCGCTGGACGTCCATGTGGACGGGGAACAGATCCCGCAGGTCCGGGTGTGACAGGAAGATCCGCGCGTAGAAGTAGCCGGCGACCTTGTCCTGATGCTCCTCGACGAGGCTCCAGCTCTCCTTGAGCAAACGCGCGAGGTCTCCCATGCCATTAGCCTGGGCACAACAGTGGGTGATGCATCGCACCCGAAGTGCGATGTACGCCGCACAATTGCCGACACCCGGCGCGTCGCTTGCCCGTTAGGTCCGAATGTGCATGAACGTGATCACCCGAACGGCTGAGCCCCTCCTACAGTGGGTCCCGTGACCGCAGCTCTTGATCGCCCCCCGGGCACCCGCAACCAGCTCCGCCTGGAGATAGTGATCGTTCTGCTGCTGTCCCTGGGCCAGTCCGCGGTCTATGCGGTGGTGTCGCTGGTGGCGAAGCTCACGGCCGGCAAGCCGCTCTCCCAGCAGACGGCCACGCTGAACCCGTCGCAGTCGCCGCGGCCGTACCTCGATCTCACGTACCAGTTGCTCGGGATCTTCTTCGCCCTCGTGCCGGTCCTGCTGGCGCTCTATCTACTGAGCCGCGACCGGCCGGACCCGGCACGCACGCTCGGCATCGACTTCCGCCGGCCCGCCGGCGACGCCGGCTGGGGCACCGCCCTGGCCGCAGCCATCGGCATTCCCGGCCTGCTCCTGGTGTACGCGGCAGCGGCGCTCGGCCTGAACGCGCAGATCGTGCCGGCCGCCCTGCAACCGGTGTGGTGGGCCGTCCCCGTGCTGATCCTGGCGGCGATGCAGAACGCCATCCTGGAAGAGGTCATCGTCGTCGGCTACCTGATGACCCGCCTGCGCGAGCTGAACTGGCGCATCGGCGCCATCGTGGCGGCCAGTGCGGTCCTGCGCGGTTCGTACCACCTCTACCAGGGCTTCGGCGCGTTCGTGGGCAACGCCGTGATGGGCGTGGTGTTCGCGCTGTTCTTCCTCCGCAAGGGCAGGGTCATGCCGCTGATCGTGGCGCACACCCTGCTCGACATCGCCGCCTTCGTGGGCTACACCCTGCTGCCCAAGGACTGGCTCAGCTGGCTGTGACCGCGCCCCGGCTCAGCGCGCGGTAGTGCACGGTCGCCCGTGCGGCCATGGCCCGCACGGCGCCCCGGCTGGTCAATGTGGCGACCAGCAGGCTGGTGCCAGGGAAGAAATGGTTGATCGCGCGGACGGCGGCCCACCCGCCGGCCTGCGCGGCGATCATCCGGCCCAGCCGCCAGGTGGCGTCGGTGAGCCCGCTGTTGTCGTAGCTGTGCTGCTCGGCCGTGGCCAGCGCCGCCACCGCATCCTCCCGGACCGGATGGACGCGGGTCAGGACCAGCAGCTCGACCGCGCGCTCCCGGTCGGTCGGGTCCAGGCCGTAGGCGGCGGCGACGTGCAACGCCAGCTCGGCGTGCGTGTAGGCGGCCGCACCGAGCAGGGCGATCGGCGCGTACGACCCGGCGACGGCGGCGAAGACGCTGCTGACACTGCCGAACCGGGTGAACTGGGAGACGGCCAGCCGGGCCAGGGCGTCGGGCGTGGCGCCGGGGTACGCGGCCCGGGTGCGGGCGGCCCACTCGCCGGCGCGCGGGCCGATGGTCTGGAGCGCGGCCAGAGCGAGCAGCTCGGGGGCGTGGCCGGGATCGGCGATCAGCGCCGGCCAGGCCTCCGTCCGGACACCGGACAGCGTGTCCGCCACGGCGGCGACGGCGGGCGGCAGGGTCGGAGCAACGGGGGCGGCTGCCCCCGGCTGCCCCGGGGCCGTAGCCGGGGGCTCGGCAGCCGGGGATGTCGCCCCGGTGCGTGCCTTTTCCTGTACGTCGGCAGCCAGGTTCGGCGTGTCGCCGGGCATCAGCTCGTCATCCGCCGAGGGAGCGTTGCCCTTCGGGGCTGTCCTCTCCCCGGCTGCCGGCTGCTCAGTCTTCGGAGCCGGCGTGGTTTCTGTCTTCGCCGGTGCCGGGGTGGCGGTGGGCGGCTCATCGGGCACTGTGGTCATGTCCGGGGTGACCACGGCCGGGGCGATCTCCGCGGCTGCTGCCTTGATGGTCGCGGCGGCTTTCTTCGCCGGCCGGGTCGCCTTGGCCGCGGCTTTCTTGGCGGGCGCTGCCTCTTCGCGCGCCGCCTTCGCCGGTGCCACCTCGGGCTGCGTTGCCTTGGCAGGTGCAGGCTCCGGTCGCGGTGACTCGGCTGGGCTTGCGCCGGCCGGAGTTGCTTTGGCGGGTGGTGTCGCCTTGCGGGGCTGGCGCTTCGCGGGTGCGGTCTTTCCTGCGGGCGTTGCCTTGGCGGGTGGGCGCTGGGCGCTTTCCGGAGTGTTCGCTGCTTGCTGGGCGGGAGCGTCCGCTGCGGCTTCGACGCGGGGCTGGGCGGACTTCGCGGCGGCCTGGGTCCGGCTGCGGCTCGGCGGGGTGGGGGCGGCCGGTGGGGTGGGGGCGGAGGCCGACTTCGCCGGGCGTTGCGGGGCCGTTGCCTTGCGGGGTGTGGACTTCGCCGGATTCCGTTGCGGGCGGGGCGACGGTGTTGCTTCTGGTGCGTCTGTGCCCGTACCGGAAGAGGGTTTGTCGGCAGCCGGTGGCCGGAAGGTCACCGCCGGGGGTGCCTTCGCGGGTTTGGCCGGAGCTGATTCGGTCGGGGGAGTGGGCTGGTCAGGCGTGCTGAACGCGGGGTTGGACGTCCGCGGACGGCGCTGTTTCGGCTCGTTCTCCTCCATGCCGAGGGAGCCTAGTCGCGCGGCGGCCGTTTCACCTGTTGGAAGACGGTGCGGTCTGTCGATTTCTCCGGATTTCGATGATCGGCGTGGCCGAGGGGCAACCTCTTTGCCGGGGCCCCGGGCGGTCCGGTATCCTCAACCGTCGGTGGCCTGCGAGTCATCGGAGGAGACTTCGCCTAGTCCGGTCTATGGCGCCGCACTGCTAATGCGGTTGGGGTTTTACAGCCCCTCCCGGGTTCGAATCCCGGAGTCTCCGCCACGCACGCGAAAGGGCCGTGAGCATCACGCTCACGGCCCTTTCTCATGGGCCGGATCAGCCGGCGCCCTGCTTCGCGGCCTTGGTGACGTGGACGCCGGCGCCGAAGTCGACCATCTGCTCGTGGCTCAGCCCGAGGTCCGCCCAGAACTGGATCTGCAGGTAGACGCCCGACGGCTGCTCGACCCACAGGGTCCGGCCGCTGTCGTTGTCGAGGCTCTGGGCGAGCACGCCGTCCCGGTCGCCGACCTCGACCTCGGTGCCGGCCGGCGGGCCGCCCTGGTCCCGGCTCTGCAGCATGACGGCGATCTTGCCTTCGAAGCTGTTCGGGTCGTAGAGCGGATCCGACGACGGGTCGACGCCCGGCTTGTTCCTGATCCGGCTGGGCGCCAGGACGATGCTGCCCGGGTCGTCCGCCTGCACGAACCAGCCGTCCGGAATCTTGTCGAGGACAAAACCCTTGGGCTGCTTGCCCTTGTAGGACACGAGCTGGGTCGTCGAGACCGCGGTGCCGCGGTCCGTCGCGGCGGGTCCGGGCGCCCCGGCGCCGAGGCCGGTCGCGAAGACGAAAGCGGCGACGACGGCGGCCGCGGCGAAGGCGGAACCCCCGAGCGTCTGAGCGGTACGGCGGCGGCGCAGCGCCCGCCGGCCCCGCGCCAGGTCGGCGTCCGCGTCGGCCGCGGTGGGGGCGACGGCCGGCCCGGCGATCGAGGCGAGCTGATCACGCAGGTCCATCACGAGGTCACTCCTTGACGAAGAAAAGTGCGGCTCTGCTCACTGGGCCGCGCCTGCAGAGCGGCACGCAGCCGGTCCAACGCGCGGGCGGTCTGGCTCTTGACGGTCCCCTGCGAGCACCCGAGCGCATCGGCGGTCTCGGCGACGTCCAGGTCGTAGAAGTAGCGGAACACAACGGCGGCCCGCATCCGCGGCGGAAGCTCACGCAACGCCGTACGCAGCCGATCGTCGAGCTCACCGGGCGGCTCGGACCCACCCGGATGCGGCCGGTCGGGCAACTCGGCGGTGGGCCGCTCCCGCCGCCACCACAACCGGCGCCGCTCATCGGTGAGGGCATTGACCAGTACCCGGCGTACGTAGCCGTCGGGGCTGTGCGCGCGCTGGAAAGCGGGCCAGGCGAGGTACAGCTTGGTCAGGGTGGACTGCACCAGATCCTCCGCGAGATGCGCATTGCCCGCGGTCAGCAGGGTGGCCGTCCGCACCAGAGCGGCCCGCCGAGCCAGCACGAACTCATGGAACTGCGCATCTCGCTCGCTACCACTCACGAGCTCTCCTCGTATCTCACAGCCCCCAGACGGATACGGGGCCGCAAGGGTTGCACGGGAGGTCGAGGAGTGCCGTGGGAGGCCAGGACCGGTTTGGGGGGCGTCCGGGACGTCGTGCTAGAGTCGTCGTCTAGCAGGTCCGGGTGCAGGAAAGGCTTGGACCAGCGGAAACGCAACCGCGACTCACTGGACGGTTCTTCACGTCCGGTCGGGGAAGTGGTGAGGTAAGCGCCCGTAGCTCAATGGATAGAGCATCTGACTACGGATCAGAAGGTTAGGGGTTCGAGTCCCTTCGGGCGCACCAGACTTGTAAGGCCGTCACCAGCGGAAACGTGGGTGGCGGCTTTCTTCTTTCCCATTTTCGGGGGCCCATTTCCCGGCGTTTGGGAGCGTGGTGCTCCGATGGTGCTCCGCCGTTCCGTGACCAGTGCTTTTGCGTCCGCTACTGCTCTTTGCGGACGACTTGACCGTCGTGAAGAGTGGAGCGACTGTTCGTGCACCCGGCCGCCTGGCGGCCGGCACCGTGGCGATTGGGTTCGCGAGCCGGACCCCGCTGCGGCAGCGTCGCCGGACCTTCCGTTGGCGGGGAGGCCCGGCGCGTGGCGCTTCTCGATAGCTCCCGGCTTCTCATATGTGTGCAGGTGGGATCCCCGATGGAAGCTGCTACGCGACGCCGACGCGGGTGGCGAAGTCGCGGATACCCGTGAGGCTGTGGCCGGTTGGGGCTTCCAACAGGTCGTGGGTGAGTTGCTGAGCCCAGGGCCGGTAACGGACCTCTTCGGGAACGTCGCGTTCGGCGGCGAGCAGCGCCTCAAATGCTGACTCTGGCCGTCCGCGGCCGTGTAGGGCGAGGGCGGTGTCCTCCCAGTAGCGGGCGCGGCGTTCGGCGTCGGTGATGGTGCGGGGATCGACCTTGCGGGCGAAGTCCACTGCGGCGCCGTAGTCGCCGAGCTTACGGGCGATGCTGATGCGGTAGACCGCGATCTCGGTGCTGTTGAATCGGCCGGAAGTTCCGGCGTGCCGTGCCGACTGCTCGGCTTCGGCCAGCAGTGTCCAGGCGGTGTCGCGGTCGTCGCGGATCGCCGCGGTGTAGGAGGCGACGGCGAGTAGCTGCCCGTACATTGCGGCGAACGCGGCGTCGGGCGCCGGGGTCGCGACGCGCAGCTGCTCGGCGGCGCTGAGCACGAGCTTCTGGGCGCTGTCGCGGTGATTGATGCGGCGCAGCACCGTGGCGGCCTGGCGCTGGCTCTCCGCCATGATCAGCGGGTCGTTGCCGGCGGCGGCGGCCTGCACGGCCCGATCGGCGGTGGCGCAGGCCATGCCGTTGTCGTGCAGCTTGATGAGCAACTGGGCGGTGACGCCGTACGCCTCGGCGAGCCGTTCGGAGGCGCCGGCGGTCTCGTCGGCGGCGGCCGCCGCGCGGCTGGACACCGCCTGGGCGAGCAGCTTCGGCAGGCGGCGAGCGAGCCGGGTGTAGCGGGCGGCCCGGTAGTCGGCGCGGGCCGCGGCGAGCTGCGCGGCGAGCTGGTGGGCCGGCAGCGGTTCAGCCGTGAGCCGGCCGAACAACACGTCCTCGATGGTGCTGGCGGTGGGCGCGGCCGCGGCGGGTGTCGCCTGCATTGCGGCGGACACGCCGACGGCGGCCGTACCTGCAAGGAAATTGCGTCGGTGCACGCTGTCGCCCCCTCCGTCTGCCCTTCCGGCCAGGTTAGACCCGTCAGCGTCTCCGGCCGCGGTAGCCAGGCCGAACAGATGCACAGGTACGTCGTACAGGTCCGCCAACTGGCGCAGTTCGTCGACGTCGCGGATGCGCCGGCGCCGACTCTCCAAGCGGGACAAGGTCGACGCCGAGTAGCCGCCGGCCGCGCCGAGCTGCTCGAGCGTCAGGCCGGCTGCCAGCCGGGAGAACCGCAGAATTGTGGCGTAGTCGCCGGCCCGTACCGCCTGCTGGACCGCCGGGTTCGCCGTCCACTGCTGAGGTGCGCTCACGGGATGCTCCGTTCACCAGCACGGGTCTTTGAGAGTGACCCGCCGGTTGCAGATCACGCAAGCCGCTTGCACAGAAAGTGACGTGCCTTCTTTGCGGCGGTGCCGGGCGGTGGACTCGATACACAGCCCGCCCCACCATCCCCGGCGGTGGGCACAGTCCCGAGGGAGCCTCATGTTGCACCCGACGACAACCACCGAGCGGATCACCGCGGCGCAGCTGGTCCAGGCTGGACTGCTCGAGATCGGCGCCGGCTGCCGCCTGCACCCCACCGCCGTGTTCCTGCCCGCCGACCTGCAGGGCACCCTGCGTCCGATCGTGCTGGCCGAGCAGGTCACCGTCGGCGCCTATGCCGTGCTGCACGGCGGGCTGCGCGTCGGCGCCCACACCCACATCGGCCACCGGGTGATCCTCGGCGAGCCGGAGTACGGCTACGCCGTTCGCGAGGTGCACCCCGGTGTGGGTGCCACCACGACCGTCGGCGCCGGCGTCGTGATCCGTGCCGGCGCGATCGTCTACGCGGACACGACGATCGGCGACGACATAACGATCGGGCACCACACCCTGCTGCGCACCGGTGTCAGCGTCGGCGCCGGCACGCAGCTGGCCGCGAACCTCACCGTCGAGCGCGGTACCCGCATCGGATCCGGGGTGCGATGCTCGCCCGGCTCGCACCTGACCGCCGACACCATCGTCGGCGACCGCGCCTTCATCGGCGCCGGCGTCCGCACGATCAACGACAAGCAGCTGATCTGGCGCGACCCCGGCAACGAACTGCCGCTGACCCCGCCGATCTTCCGTGAGGGTTGCAAGGTCGGCACTGGCGCGGTCGTGCTGGCCGGCGTCACCATTGGTGCAGGCGCCTTGGTCGGCGCGGGCTCGGTAGTCACCCGCGATGTCGCCGACGACGCGATCGTCTACGGGGTGCCCGCCGCGGTGCACGGGCAGGTGACCCGGTGAACGCGCTAACCTGGCTGGAGCCGCTGCGCAGCAGCGTGGCCGAGCTCGACCCGGCCGACTGGGCGGCACTGGAGCACTTTGACCACGACCTGCAGGTGCTGTGCCCGGCCGCGCCACAGGCGAACGACGCCGGCTGGTCGCGGTGGCTGCTCGAGCTGCGCCGCGAGCTCGCCGCCCGCGGGCACCGCGCGCCGCCCGGTCCCGCGGGCCCGGTATGGCAGACCCTCGCTCAGTTCCTCGCCGGCACTCGTGACCTCGACCTGCGCGACTGCACCGGGCTCGGCCACGGCGCCATGGTGCTCACCCACGCCACCGCTGGCACCGCCCGGGCCTGGACCCGGCGCCTGCACGCCGGCGACCTGGTCGGTATCGCCGCCAGCGAGCGCCGCGGTGGCTCCCGTATCCGGGAGATCACCACCCAGGCCCGGCTCGGCCGCGGCGGGCATTGGCGGCTGACCGGCGAGAAGTGCTGGGTGTCGCGGCTGACCGAGGCCGCCGCGTTCGTCGTGTTCGTGCGCGACCCCGACGGACGCATCAGTGCCGTGCTCGTCGACGCCGAGCATGCCGGCGTCGAGCGGGAGGTGATCGAGCCGTTCGGGCTCGGCGGCTGGGGCTGGGGCGTGCTGCGCCTGCACGACGTGCCCATCGACCCGGCCACTGCGCTGCTCGGCAACCCCGGCTCCGGGCTGGAGATTTTCCACGAGCACTTTGCCGGGTTCCGGCCGCTGGTCACCGCGACGGCGCTGGGCACCGCTGCCGGCGTGCATGGCCTGGTCGCCGACGAGCTGGCCGCCCGCCGCGATGTCGGCATCCTGCCGCGCATCCGCGACAACGCACTGATCACCCTGGGACGCGCCCACGCCGCGATCACCGCGAACCTGCTCGCCGCGCTGACCGCCAGCCGGCTGGCCGCGGCTGGTCACCCGGACGCCGGCCTGCTCGCCCGGCTCGGCAAAGCCGCCGGCATCGACACCGCCGTGCAAGCGGTGGCCGACCTGGCCCCGCTGATCGGCGCGAGCGGCTTCAAGCGCAGCCACCCCGCTGCCAAGGCCCGCGCGGATCTCACCGGCCTGCTCTACGCCGACGGCATCCACGACAGCCTTTACCGCTCCGGCGGTGTCACCCTGCTCGCCTCCGCCTCCGCCGGCGCCCCGACGCAAACGCCGGCCTTGGCGGCCGCTACCTGACCCCGTACGACAACAGGCTCCGCAGCCTCAGCTGCGGAGCCTGTTCACGTCCTCGCACGTCAGGCGACGAAAAACCCGTTCTCCAGGTAGACGACAGTTTCCTCGGCCCGAGCCCGAACCGCTGCGGCGATCCGCCGGGCCAGCAGCTCCGACAGGCGCTCGCCGGCCTCCCGCTCGGTGCACCAGGCCCAACTGCGCAGCTCCTCGACCGGCAGCCTGATCTGCGCCGTCTGCTCCGGCGTCAGAACCCCGCCGTCGAACACCATCATCAAGCCCTCGGTGCGCTCCGGACGAGGCGGCACCCAGTCGGTCACCAGCAGCCGGCCCGGCTGCACCACCAGCCCCAGCTCCTCTTTGAGCTCCCGCCCCACCGCGGTGTACGGCGACTCGTCGGCCTCGACCGCACCGCCCGGGATCTCCCAGTAGTCCTTATACGTCGGCTCGACCAGCAGCACTCGGCCGCGATCGTCGGATAGCAGCACTCCAGCTCCCATCCGCTTGCGGGGCAACGTGGCGGTGAAGTCCTTGCTCATCGCGACAGGTTAACCGCGGGCTGTGGCGCTCGGTATCTGATGAGTCTTCGCCGTCCCCGGCGACGAAGAGCACGTCGATTCCAGCCCGGTGCAGGCTGGTCTTGGTGCGTTGGAAGAGGCTGCGGTAGGTGGGCACGTCGGGAAGGGCGATCGCGGCATCGAGGTCTGGCTGTTCGTCGCGGATGAGCATGCACTTGAGTACGACCTGGGCGTACCAGTGCCTTGCCTGCGTGGCGGGGCTGGGTGGGCTTGAGTTTGCCGGCTCGGCGGGGGTCCGCCATGCCGATGGTGTCTACGACCGGATCAACGGGGCTGTCATCAGGTATGTGCTCGGCTATCGCCGAGCGATGCGCCCCCGGATCGACACCCTCATCGCCGGGCATGGAAGTCGTCTGCAGGCGGTGAGGCTGACCGGCCGTCGACAGGTACAGCGGTTCCTCGAAGAGCTCCGCCCGCGGATGTAGGCGGATGCTGCTCGTCGTGCGATCAGCCGTGGCGAGCAGCCCGAACGGCTCGATGGCGCGACATTGCGGCCAGGGCCGCATCGGTAATGTCGAAAGCCTGGCGGTGATCCCTATTCTCGCTAGGCGAGTTTCAATAGGGGGCGCAGCCGCATGGCCGACGAGATCAGGTACAAGTACACGACCGTGCGGGCAGTCCGCGGCACCGACAGCCTGGTCATCTCGAGGATGCAGAAGGATGGCTGGGAGTTCGTCGACCAGGAGCCGGGCATGATCCGGTCCACTCTCAGTTTCCGTCGGCTGAAGAAGCCGGTGCCATGGCGTCTTCTCGGCGTCGGCGCGGCCGTCCTGGCGGTTGTGGCTGTTGCCGGTGTCGTCGCCGCCGCGCTCGGCGACGAAGGCGGTAAGACTGACAGCGAGACGAAAGCCGCGCCGGCCACCATGACGGCCACTCCGAACAGGAAGCCCTCCGATGCGCCGACGCCAGCGATAAGCGAGTCGCCTGCCATCGAGGTGATCACATCGCGGAACAACCGGGCGTTCACGGCACTACTCAAGGCGGACACATGCGACGAGGCCAACGTGGACTTCGCGGCTGAGTACGCAGGCCGGACCGTCGCGTTCGACGGCTCGATCGCGGACATGGCACCCCATGGCGACTACGACACTCGATACGACCTCCTCCTGGCACCGGGCAACAAGGGACCCGAGTCGACGGTCGGACCAGCTTTCAAGTACGAGGACGTCAGCGTCTTCGACCTGAACTTGACGGGCGACGAGACCCCCGCCGCCGTCGGCGAAGGCGACAGATTCCGCTTCGTCGCCGAGGTGCGCGAGTTCAACACGGTCCAGTGCCTCTTCTACCTCGATCCGGTCTCGACGGAAGTCCGATAGCCGAGCGGCCAGACATCACGCCCGTCGACGTTCCACATCGGCACCGTGGTTCGACGCATCACGTAGCTTGTGGTTCTGCCGTCGGTACATCGACCACTGATGCGTCCACGCCGCTAGGTCATGGATCCAATCCGCGGTTGCTCCGGCCGACTTGGCGGCCCACTTCTCCGCGTTGCTTGTCGCGAAGTAGTCCAGGGCCTCGGGGTCGGTCAGCCGCCATGCGGGAAACCGAGTCAGCCATTGTTCGGCCTGTTCCGCCGAGTGTCCTGCGCTGATCAGCCACTGCATGAGCATGGCCAGCTCGACCCATGATGCGGCCTTGGCCGCCATCGCCCAGTCGACGATCCGCAGGCCGTGTGAGGTAACGATCAGGTTGGTGGGGCTGAGGTCTGTGTGTACGAGCGTGCCGCCGGCCATCGACGGATGCTCGAACCCGAGCCTCGCCTGCGGGTTGAACAACGGCACGTCCGGTGCCGGCGTCCGGCCGAGCGTCGTCAGCGCTTCGCCGAGAAGATCAAGGTCTGGGCTGCCGGGGGACAGGTCGGCATGCCGGCCGTCGCAGTGCTCGAAGCCGACCACCAGCCAGCCGGCTGCCTCGAAGTGCCAGTCGACTGCGGGTGAGAGAGACCCGTTGACGGCCTCACTCACCCGCAGTTCGTAGCGCAGAGACCGGACCCCGAAATCGGTGTGGGCCGCCTTGACGAACACCGTCCCCCGCGTTCCGGCGACGGTCGCGGCTATCTCCGCATGATCGCCGGTCACAGCGGGGATGGCGTGTGATTCGCCGACACGGTCGGCTACCTCGTCGGTGACGGCTTCGGGTAACGCGGTCCACTCACTGCGCATCGGTCAGATCGTCCTTCAGATTCCCGGGTTGGGCGGACAGCAGGAGTTCGCCTCGCCGTCCCAGAACTCGGGGTCGATGTAGTAGCCGGTCGCTTTCAAGGCCTGGCGGGTGTACTCCAGCGAGGAGCCGTCCGCCATGCCTTCGGTCAGGATCGGCACGTGGTGGACGAAGTGTCCCGCGATCTGCTGGCAGGCAGCGGTGTAAGGCTCGGTGTGTTGCAGGGATGCGTGCCAGGCCGCGTCGACCGGCTCGGTCGGGACGACCCGGTACGACCGGCCGTCCGGCAGCGTACGGCCTGCTGGATCAGTGCTATTCCGTCGTAGCTCTCGGCGGTCGACTTGACCGTTGCGAAGAGTGGAGCGACCGTTCGTGCACCCGGCCGCCTTGCGGCCGGCACCGTGGCAAACGGTCCTATGTGGGACGTCGCTGTGGCAGCGTCGCCGGACCTCCCGTTTGGGAGGCCCGGCGCGTGGCGCTCAGGCTGCCGTTGTCCCGTACCGGCGGCCGTCTACCGCTTCAGCGAAACCGCCGCTTGCTGGATCCATGTCGAGCCGGTGGCCCGCGAGCCGAGTGAGCAGCGGCTCTATCCGAAAGCGCAGCAGTCGTTGGTAGCGGACGGCGTAGACCGCGACGTGGGTGACCGCGTGGCCGTCGACATGGGCGAGGAGGGCGTATCCGATCAGCTGGTTGATCAGCTGGAGGATGTAGGCGTCTCGGTCAAGTCGGCCGCTCTTGACCTCTAGTACGGTTCGGCCGACCAGGAAGTCGGCATGTCGTTGTCCGCCGAGCAGCGGTACCTGGGCGATCGCGTTGCCGTATGACCTGAGCGCTGTCTGGAAGCCGCCGCTGAAGCTTGCCCAGAGGTCGTCGAATGCGCGCCGTTCGAACTTCGCCTCGCCGCAGTGGCGCGGAAGGGCGTCCGGATGCCGGCGAAGGAAGCGTGCGATGACTTCCGGATCGACTCGGCCGCCCCATCGCGGGTTCAGGAGCTGATTGACCTGAGCGAGTCGGTAGGCGACGAGAAAGACGTTGGTCGGTGTTGGTGCGGCGCAGGTCTTGTCGTACCCCGCGAGCCGCAGAAGCCGGGCGGCGCGGTCGTCGCCGAGGAGGCGGAACAAGTTGAGGTATGGAGGCTGGCCGCTGAGGGATAGGCCGATGGCACGTTCCATGAGGTCCCCGAAGAACGACTTGTCGGCGACGTCGACGGGAATGGGAGTGTGGCTGCGCAGGTCCGCGCCGATTTCGGCGCAGAAGCCGTGCCGAAGCGGAAGGGTCCGGTTGAGCCAGGCTTCAGCGGGGGTCTCCGGTGCCTCGTGCGGGTGTGGTGACATGGTTGTTGTTCCTCTCGCGTCGGGCGGCGGCGGTGAAGCCGCACGCGGTGGCGAGACGAGCGATCCGTCGATGCAGACGAATGCGTCGAAATGGAGAGGAGAGTGCCGCGAGCGGGGTCTTCAGCCCTCGGCAAGAATGGCCGTGACGGGCTCCGCGAGAGGAAGCGGCGAGCCGAAGCTCGGTGAGTCAGCTGTAGGGATGCGAACGGACCGCTGTCCCTCGGTCACCGTAAGCGCTCCCGGCTTCCCGCGCAATGCCCGGATCGCCCCTGCGCGCTCGGTGGACACCTTTGCCGCGGCTCTGGCCAGGATGTGATCAGAGATCAGGAATGCGGACCGGGCTCGTGGAAAACAGGGGATGGCCGTGTCCGCTCGGTCGTGGCAAAGGCACCGCCAGCAGAACTGGGCTCAGCACTCATCCCGCCTTGCGGGGAATGAGGTTCGCGGCAGCATCCGCGTTCGGTCGGCGCAGTTCGAGGATCACCGAGGTGTACGTGTCCGAGGTGAGCCCGATCGTGGAGTGCCCCAGCACCTCCTGGATCTCTTTCATGTCAGCACCACCGTGGCGTAGGTAAGTGGCGGCGCAGTGGCGCAGGTCGTGCAGCCGCACTGGCGGCAGGCCGCTCGCGGTGACGAGGTAGTCGAAGCGGTCGCTGACGATCTGGGGATGCCACGGCTGCCCATCCGGCCGGACAAAGAAGAACCCGGTGTTCGGCCACGCGTCCCCGCTGGCCTTCTGCCATTCCTGCCGCATCTTCTGGTACTCGGCGAGCAACGCGACGGTCGTCGGCCCGAGCGGGATGACCCGGTCCCCGGCGTCGCTCTTCACCTTCCGTACGACCGGGGTGTAGCCGACGGTGGTGATCTGCTGGACCACGGTCAGGTAGGCCTCGCCGAGGTCGACGTCGTGGTCGCGTAACCCGCACGCTTCCCCGCGACGCAGCGCCCGATGCAGGATGAGCGCGAAGAGCGGGTACAGCACGGGGTCGTGCCGCTGGGCGTAGTCGAGGAACTGTCCGGCCTGTTCGGGTCGCCACACCATCACCGGGCTCGGCCGTTCCCCGCTGGTCTGCCACCACTCGATCGCCTTCGGCGTCCACACCCGCGCCTTCGGTCGGCTACCGGCCTCGAGCTCAACGCCGAGCGCCGGGTTGGCCGGGATCAACTTCGCCCGGCGTACGGCGTCGTTGAGCGCCACCCGCAGCGTCGCGTACAGCCGCCGCATGCTCGCGGCCTTCAACGGCCGAACACCGCGGAACTTCATCCGTACGGTCGGATCGTCGCTCGCCCGTCCGGCGCGGATTTCTTCGTTGCGGGTGTCGAGCGCGGTGAACATGGCCTGGATGTGGCTGGTCCGCAGGTTCTGCAGCGGAATGTCGCCGAGGTGCGGGATGAGGTAAGCGCGGAGATGGTCGCCGTATCCGCGCACGGTCTTCGGTGACAGCCCGCGCCGCCCGGCGAGCCAGGTGGTGAGGTACTCGCCGGTCGTCGCCGGAGTCATGGCGGCCACACCGGCGCGCACTCGGGCGGCGACGGTGTCCCGGTCCGGCAGCGGACTGCCGCTCTTGCAGGCGTACAGCAGGTCGCCGATCTGCACCGCGAGGTGTTCGTCCCCGCTCGCGAGGGCGAGCAGCGACCGGGCGTGATCAAGCTCGCCGCGGGCGGCGTCTCGGCTGTCGAGCCCACTCCGGCGCAATTGTCGACGGCTGCGTCCGGGCGCGGTCGGCAACTCGAGCTGGTAGCCCCAGGTGCCGTGGATGGTGCTCCACGAGCCGCCCGGCCGGCGCAGCTTCGGGCAACTGGCGTTGAGCCGTTTACCCGTGGTCGGGTCCTTGCAGGTGCAGCGTTTGGTGATTGATCCTTCGCTGATCACGGTTCTCCCCGGTCGGTGTGGTCGCGGGCGGCCGTGCTTCTGACTGCGCCCAGCTGATCGACGCTCCACTCCGCCGGCGGGGTCAAGTCGCCGGCTGCGGTGATGCCCAGGGTCGTGAGGATCCCGGCGACGGGTACGCGGTAGCGGCTGCCGACGCGTAGCACCGGGGTCGGGAAGTCGTCGTTCTTGGCGAGTTCGTACGCGAGCGACCGGCCGAGCCCGAAGATGCGCCCGGCGGTCGGCAGGTCGGTGACAGCGCCGAGAGCGCGGATACGTGCCTCAGTCCAGACGCCGCCGTTGTCGTTCGTGATGTTGTTCGTGTTCACGGCGAGGGTGCTCCTGTCACGAGAGACGGTCGGATCGGCGCACCTGCCCGTAGCGGTAGTGCGCCGGCGCCCTCAAACCGGTGTTTGTCAGCTCTGGCGAACACCTGCCGATCTCACAGGAGTCTGACAACGTCTCCCGGATTCTGACACCGCAGCTCAACGCTTTGTTCGTCACGAAGATCGCTCCGCCGGCGAGTCTGACAGCCGCCCCGGCGCCAGGCCACGGACGCCGTCCCGGGACCTCTTGTCAGATCCGCCAGCCTGACAGGACCTTGGCAAAGAAACACCGGCACCGGCGGTCCGCGCGAACCGTCCAGCCCGACGACACTGAAGCCTGTGTTCGTCGTGTCCAAGTGAGACGCCGATCGGCGCCTGACATACCGGCCCGCGGCGCGACGTGACCGGTGCCCGGCGCCTCAGGGGTCTCCACCTCACACCCGTCCTGTTAATGCCCGCCGGACGAGCCGACGTCGCGGCCGCAGTCTCCGCCCCACCGGCATATGCCTTCTGAGTTGCACTGTCAGAAGTGTGTGAGACGTTGACAGACCTCTGTGCGAACGGCAGGTGTTCGCCAGAGCTGACAAGCGCCGTTTTGAGGGCGGGAGAAGCGACCGAGCCAGCGACCAGACCGGGGTTCGGGGAGCTGCCGGTGACGTCGGTGCTCGCATCGGCGGAGTCGAGTCAACGTCGCGCACCGATCGGTCGACCTCGTGTCGACTCAGGATGCGGTAGTTACCCCGGCCGCTCCGCCGCGTAGCAATCCTCCTCGCCATCCTGCCGAAGGATTCTGCTCACCCGACCCTGATGATCTTTAGGAGATGCGTGTGGCTCCCGTATCCGGCTCTCTCGTAACGGTCTCGGAGTCCGCGTTGACGTCGTTCTTGCCGTCAGCGTTGACGTCAGTCTTCAACCGGACCCCCGAACCGACCCCGACCCTCACCTCACAGTGCAGGCCAGATGGCCTGGCGTCATCCGCCGCTATTACTCCGACAGACCCTCTACGTCTTCGGGTCTCTCCCTCAGGGGTACGCCATGGATGATCCCGTCCTCCGCGTCCAGTCGCAGCTCACCGACCGCGACCGCACCCTGCTCAGCTGGCTCTACGACCACGGCGTCCTGACGACCTTCCACATCGCCGACGCGCTGTTCCCGTCCCTGGACTTCTGCCAGCGACGGCTACGCACCCTCTACCGGCTGCGCCTGATCGCCCGCTTCCGCCCCCAACGCGCCGACGGCGGCTCGTACCCGTACCACTACCTCATCGACCAGCTCGGCGCCGAAGTCGTCGCCGCATCCCGCGACGAGCGGCCCCCACGCCGCGACCACGCCCGCCTCGAACGCCGCCGCTGGACCGCTACCCGCACGCTCGACCACCGCCTCGGCGTCAACAAGTTCTTCACCGACCTCGCCGGCTACGCCCGCACTCATCCGAGCGCGCGGCTGATGCAGTGGCTGCCCGAGTCGACGTGCCAACGCCCCGGCACCTTCGCCCACCCGGACGACCCCGCCCTGCTGCTCGCCTACCAGCCACGCATACGCCCCGACGGCTACGGCGTCTGGCGCGACGGCACTGACGTCGTACCGTTCTTCCTCGAATACGACACCGGCACCGAACAGCTCGGCGTGCTGATCACCAAGCTCGCCGGCTACCGCGAACTGTTCGTCGAACTCGGCCGGGCGTGGCCGGTGCTGTACTGGCTGCACTCCGCGGCCCGGGAGCGCAACCTCCGAGCCCGACTGGCTGACCTGCCGCTGCCCGCACCTCTCGCGACAGGTGCCCGCGACCACGCCGCCGCCGGCAAGCTCTCCCCGGCGGGGCCGGTGTGGATGGTCGCCGGCGACGGCGAACATCGCACAACGTTGGGCGACCTCGCCCAACTGACCTCAAACGGGTCTTAACCCGGCCACGGAACTCGTCGTCGCGTTGCAGCCAGGAGTAGAGCGACGCCAGCTCGTGCGTCACGTTGTCACCGAGCGCGATCTTCGCCTGCACGCGGCGATATTCCTCGTTCCGCTGCGGGAACGCCAGACGTCGATGGTGTCGGCTTGACGACCGGCCCGGCCAACGCTGCCAGCTTGGGGTAGCCGAACCTCCGATAGATGGGGAGTCACGGCGGCACGAGGGTTCTCCGCGACGGTGACAAGAAGTATGTTTACGCCCACGGAGCGCGTCGAGTATGGCCCTGGGGCAAGGTGGATGAGTTACGGCAAGTACAACTATCAAGGATATTTCGGCGAGAGTTTCGTGCGGGTCCTGGCCAGCGCCGCTGGCCTGATCGCCGGTCAGCAGGACGTCGACCATACGGGCGTCGACTTCTCCATCGACTTTCCGGGAGTTCGTGGCACGGTCCGCTTCCCGAAGATCGAGGCGCAGGTCAAGTCCTGGTCCAGTCCCAAGGGGACCGACTTGCACTGGCACTACCCCATGAACGTGAACCACTACAACAATCTCGCCGGTGAGGGGTTCGCGGTGTCGCGTTACCTCTTCCTGATCATCGTTCCGTCAGATACTGATCACTACGCACACGTGGACGAGACATCTATGCGGCTCAGCCACTGTGGGTACTGGGCGTCGCTGCGCGATGCACCGGTTATCGACCCGGCTGCACAGCGCCACATCACGGTTCACGTGCCCAAGCGCAACCTGTTGACCGTCAACGGCCTGCGGTCGCTTCTCGGCGACGTCCCAGCGCAACAGGCACCCGCGTCATGACGCCGCACGTTCTGGTAGGTGACGATGAGCTTCGTGCCGCCACCGCCCTGATGCCCGAGACATTGAGCCAATACCTATCTTCCACCGGCTGGGCACCGGAGCAACGTCTCGAACGTGCGACCTTGTGGACGCGGCGCGAGGACGACGGCGACTTCCAGGTGCTAGTCCCCGGGGATCGCGCGTTGCGTGACTACGCGAGCCGCGTCTCCGACTTCCTCACCACCGTGGCGGCCGTCGAAGAACGTCCGATCCGGCTACTCCTCGACGATCTTGAAAGCGGCGGAGCGGACACCCTTTCCTTCCGGCTACTCCCGAGCGGTCCCTCCGGAACGATTCCGCTGTTCAACGCGGTGGACGCGCTCGCGGGCGTGCGAGAGCTGGTCGTGTCGTCCGCATATGCCCTGACGATCGACCAACCGATGCTGGTGCAAGGACGTCGGCCGGAGAGCGCGCTCGACTTCGCCCGCACCGTGCGATTGGGCACCCCACGCGCCGGAAGCTGGGCGATCGCAGCGCAACTCGCAGTGCCGCGCGTGGACGCGGATGCCGCCCCGCCACTCGCCCGTCAAGTGACGCTGCAGATGCATCGCGCCGTGCGAGCGTGTTTCGCAGCCTCGGGCGAGGCGCTGCGCGAGTTCGATCTCGAATTGTTCCTACGCCGAACCAGTGAGGGCGTGTCGGCGAACGTCTGTGACGCGCTGGCCAAGCTCGGCCGGGACGGTGTGCCGTACGACGTACGGTTCAACTGGGCGCGTGATCTGCCGTCATCCGTGCCGGCTCGGTCGTTCCGCTTCAGCACTCGGCGGATCGAGGCTCTCCACACGGCGGCAGAGCAGCTCAAGGTGGCAGTTCCGGACGGGGAAGTAACCGTTGAGGGGCAGGTCAGCAAGCTCCGGCGGGACATCGGCGAGGGCGGCCAGGCAACAGTGCGGGGTCCGATCCACACCGTGTACGGCTCCTCGGAACGGTCCGTTCGGGTCATGCTGCCGGACGCCCTCTATCAACGGCTTGTCGACGCGCACGGGCGGCGGCAGCACGTACGGGTCACCGGGACGGCCGTGCGCGGGCGTATCGAGCGCGTTTCCCGAGTTGAGGTCTTGGGCGGCGCCACCGAAGCCTGATCGGGCTTGGCCTGCGGCGGTTCCACCATCCGCAGATTCATGGCAACCTGAAGATCCATATAGGAGGCTGGATGGATGGTCTCATCCGTTGTTGATCTACATAGGATCAACGATGCCGTAGCGGCCCGACGGGAGAGTGGGACGACCGTGGAAAAAGCCCCTGCTGAGGCGCTGCTCGAATTGGCTCCGGGCTCGGTCGTGGTCGTCCGGGATGAGGAATGGCTGGTGCAGAGCGCGGAGGAGACCGCGGACGGACTTCTCGTACACGTCCGCGGCTTGGGCGAATTGGTGCGCGACACCACGGCCAGTTTCTACGCCTCCCTCGACCGCATCGAACCCCTCGACCCGGCAGCCGCGAGCGTGGTGGCAGACGACAGCCCGCGTTACCGCAAGGCCCGCCTCTGGCTGGAGTCCACCTACCGCAAGACCGCCGTCCCGCTCGCCGACCGCTCGCTCACCGTCGCCACGCAGGCCCTGGCGACACCGTTGAGCTACCAGCAGACCGCCGTGCGCAAGGCCCTCGACCCGGACAACCTGCGTCCCCGGATCCTGCTGGCCGACGCGGTCGGGCTCGGCAAGACCCTGGAAATCGGCATGATCCTGTCGGAGCTGGTCCGCCGAGGCCGAGGCGAGCGGATCCTCATCGTGACGCCCCGCCACGTGCTCGAACAGATACAGCAGGAATTATGGTCGCGATTCGCGCTGCCGTTCGTCCGGCTCGACTCCGCCGGCATCCAACGAGTACGGCAGAAACTCCCGGCGAACCGCAACCCGTTCACCTATTTCCGGCGCGCGATCATCTCGATCGACACACTGAAATCAGAGCGGTACGCGGCCGGCCTGAAAAAGCAGCGCTGGGACGCGGTCGTCATCGACGAATCGCACAACCTGGCCAACGCGTCCACGCAGAACAACAAGCTGGCCCGCATGCTGTCACGAAATGCCGAGACGCTGATCCTGGCATCGGCGACCCCGCACAACGGCCGCAAGGAGTCCTTCGCCGAGCTCGTCCGGCTGCTCGACCCGTCCGCGATCCCTCCCGGCGGCGACCTGGTGGCCGCCGAGATCGACCGGTTGGTGATCCGACGCCACCGGCACAGCGACGAGGTGGCCGGCGTCGTCGGCGCCGACTGGGCAGAACGGCGAGAACCGGAGAACGTGCTGGTGCCCGCAAGCCCGGCAGAGAACGCGGTCGCCCGCGAACTCCAGGACGTGTGGCTGTGGCCGCCCGACAAGCGCACCCCCTACTCCGGGCAGAACGCGTCGCTGTTCCCATGGACGCTCGCCAAGGCCTTCCTGTCGTCACCGGCCGCGCTCGCCGAGACCGTCCGACAGCGTCTGGGACGTCTCCCGCACGACCCAGCAGCGAACCTCGAACGAGCGGCACTGGACCGGCTGGCCGACCTCAACACGGCGGCGCTGACGGCGGGCTCGGCCAAATACACCCGGCTGGTCGAGCGGCTCCGGGAGATCGGCGTCGCCTCCGGCTCGCCGATGCGGGCGGTGGTGTTCGCCGAACGCGTCGCCACCCTCGCCTGGCTGCACAAACACCTGCCGGCCGACCTCGGAATGCCCGCCGAAGCGGTCGCGATCATGCACGGCGGCCTACCCGACGACGAGCAGCAGCGCACCGTCGACGCGTTCAAGCAGGAACACGCTCCGGTCCGGGTCCTGGTCACCGGCGACGTCGCCTCCGAAGGGGTCAACCTGCACGCCCAGTGCCACGAGCTGATCCACTACGACATCCCGTGGAGCCTGATCCGCATCGAGCAGCGCAACGGCCGCATCGACCGGTATGGCCAGCAGCACCCGCCCCGGATCACCGCTCTACTGCTGGAACCGGACGGCGACCGGTTCGCCGGCGACATCCGCATCCTGGCGAAGCTGGTCGACAAGGAGAACGAGGCGCACCGCGCGCTCGGCGACGTGGCTTCCCTGATGGGCCAGTACGACGTGAAGGGCGAGGAGGACGCCATCCGGGCCGTCCTGGCCGGGCAGCGGGATCTCGACGAGGTAGTGCGGACGCCGGACGAGGTGCTGACCGGCGACGACCTGTCGGCGATGTTCTTCGGCATCGTCGACGCCGACGACGCGAACGACGCGCCACTGCCCGAGACGACCGTGATTGCCGGGTCCGGGCTCTACCCCGACGAGGTCTCCTACCTCGACGAGGCGTTACACGCAGCTTTCGTCGACCCGACCAAGCCATTGAGCAACAACGGCGTCGCCTGGCGCCGTGATTCGGCCTTCGGCACCGCCGAGCTGACCCCGCCACCCGACCTGGTGCAACGTCTCGACGTCTTGCCGCAGAGCTATCTCTCCGACCGCCGGGTCACCGACAAGCTCGTTCTGGCGACCACCTTCGCGCGCGGCAAGGACCGGATGGAGCAGGCGCTGCGCGACGACACCGGGTCCAGCTGGCCGGACGCGCACTACCTGAGCCCGCTGCACCCGGTGCTGGACTGGGCCTCGGACCGGGCCCTGGCCGGGCTGGGCCGTAACCAGGTGTTCGCGGTTCGCGGTGACGTCGACAACCTGACCGTGCTGCTGCTGGGCACGCTCACCAACCGGCGCGGGCAGGTCGTCTCAGCAGCGTGGCTGACGGTCGAGTTCCCGGCACCCGACGACCCGGCGTTCGCCCCGGTCACGCCGCACCCGTCGGCCGCCGCCGCGCTGGCCGCATTGGGCTTCGACACCGCGCGGGCCAACCCAGGCTCGGTGCCCGACCCCGACGCGTTGAGCCGATTCATCGCCCCGGCCGTGCATCACGCCCGCGCACAGATGCGTGACCTGTTCGCCGCGGCCGAGAAGGACGTCGCGCACCGGGTCGAGCAGTGGTCGCACCGCCTCGCCCAGTGGCAGCACGACGCCGACGCACTCGTCCAACGCCGTGACCTGAAGCAACGCCGGGTCAGCATCGGACAGGAGCAGAAGCTGGTCGCCGACATGAACCCAGACCGGCAACTGGTCCGCCCGCTGCTGGTGGTCGTACCCACCCGGGAGGTGCCCCAATGAGCGTGTCCGACGCGATCCTGGTCGGTGAGGGCTGGATCTCCGAGCACTACTTCACCACCGACGCGACGAAGGAGTCGTTCCGCGCCCGGGTGCTGGAACGCCGCAAGACCTGGGACGCGGAGGCCGCCGAGCGCCGGCCCACCCCGCGCAGCCGGTTCACCGAAGCCCGGCAGGAGCTGGAAGCCGACCTCGCCAAGCTCAGCGAGCTGACCGACGTGGAGGCCGACCTCGGCGCCACCGACCCGCAGACCGTCGCCGCCGCGGTCGCCTCGATCTATCAGCGCATCGTCGACATCCTGGAACTTCGCGAGCACGGCCTGGTCGTCAGCGCGGACGGGCCGATCCTGCGCGTGTCGGCGCCCGGCATCACCGACCGGGCGCCGCTGGTCGTGGTGCTCGCCCAGCCGGTCGCCACGGTCGAGGACATCCTCGCCAAGGACGGCCCGACGCTGGCCGCACCGGTGCGCCTGGACGACGACGGCGACGAACTGACCTCCGCCGCACGACTGACGTCCGCCCTGTTCGTCGAGGACGACGCCGCCGACCTGGTGCTCATCCTGGCCGGCCGGTGGGCGGTGCTGGCCGAACGGGAACGCTGGGCCGAGGGCCGCTACCTCGCCATCGACCTCCAACTGATCTGCGAACGCAACGACACCCGACGCGGCGGCGAGATCGACCGCGCCTTGACCTGCCTGTCCGCGGCGTCGATCGCCCCGGACCCCGACGGCAACCTGTGGTGGAGCAGCGTCCTCGAAGACTCGATCAAACACACCGTCGGCGTCTCCAAGGACCTTCGCGAGGGCGTACGCCTCTCAATCGAGATCATCGCGAATGATGTCGTCGCCCGCCGCCGCGCCCGCGGCCTGGAACCGCTGCCCGCCGCCGAGGCCCAGCCGCTGGCCAAGCAGGCGCTGCGCTTTCTCTATCGCATTCTCTTCCTGCTGTACGCAGAAGCGTCGCCCGAGCTGGGCGTACTGCCGGTTGGCGCGCCCGAATACGACCGCGGCTACAGCCTGGACCGGCTGCGCGAACTCGTCCAGGTCGAGCTGGCCACCCCACGGGCCCGAACCGGAACCCACCTCTACGAATCGCTGGGCGTGCTGTTCCGGCTGGTCGACAAGGGTCACCAGAGCGACGAGCCGGACGACGAGGAGTCGCTGTCCGCGCCGGGACTCACCTTCAACCCGCTGCGCGCCGACCTGTTCCGGCCCAGCGCCACCGCGCACATCGACGCGGTCGGCCTCGGCAATGCCACCCTGCAGGAGATCCTCACCCACCTGCTGCTGAGCAAGGAGCGGCGGGGCAAGGACCGAGGCTTCATCTCGTACGCGGAACTGGGCATCAACCAGCTCGGCGCGGTCTACGAAGGGCTGATGTCGTACACGGGCTTCTTCGCCGAGACCGACCTGTACGAGGTCGCCAAGGGCGGTGACGGCAGCAAGGGCTCCTGGGTGGTGCCGGTGGACCGGGCAGACGGCATCGACGCCGCCGACTTTGTGAAGCTGGCCGACAAGGTGACCGGTGAGCTGCGGCCGGTGCTGCACCCGCAGGGCTCGTTCGTGTTCCGGCTGGCCGGCCGCGAACGCCAGCAGTCGGCGTCCTACTACACCCCCGAGGTGCTGACGAAGTTCACCGTCGGGCAAGCCCTGGAGGAACTGCTCGACCAGAACGGCGAGCGCACACCGGCCGCCGACATCCTCGGCATGACGATCTGCGAACCCGCACTCGGGTCGGGCGCGTTCGCCATCGAGGCGGTCCGGCAGCTCGCCGAGCAATACCTGAAGCGCCGCCAGGAGGAGTTGGCTGCCGAGGGCAAACGCATCGACCCGGACGACTACCCGAAACGCCTGCAAGAGGTGAAGGCCTACCTCGCTTTGCACAACGTGTACGGCGTCGACCTCAACGGCACCGCCGTCGAACTCGCCGAGATCACCCTCTGGCTCGACACGATGGTCCAGGGCCTGTCGGCGCCCTGGTTCGGTCTGCACCTGCGCCGCGGCAACTCCCTGATCGGCGCCCGCCGGGCCGTCTACCGCCGCAGCCAGGTCACCGACAAGTCATGGCTGGCCGCGGTGCCGGACGAGGTGCCCTTGACCGCGCTGGTCGAAGACATCGAAGCCGAGCGAGTCGCCACCGACGGCATCCACCACTTTCTGCTGCCCGCCGACGGCTGGGGCTCAGCCGCCGACGCTAAGGAGGCCGCAGCACTCGCGCCGGACGCGGCGAAGAAGCTCAAGACCTGGCGAGGCAGCACCAAGGCCAAACCCACAAAGCAAACCGTCGACGCGTACGCCGAACTGGCGCACCGCGTGGAGTCGTTGTGGCAGATCGCCTACCGCCGCCTGGACATCGCCGAGAAGCAGATCCACCGCCGCATCCCGGTGTGGGAAGCGGGGGAGCTGCCGGTCGGCGGGGCAGTGCAACGCGAGGAGATCGAGGCGGCCCTCGCCGACGAGGAGGGCGCCTACCGGCGGCTGCGCCGCGCGATGGACGCGTGGACAGCGCTGTGGTTCTGGCCGCTCACCGACGAGTCCGCCACCGTTGACGGCGCTGTGGTCACGCCGCCGACGGTCGCGCAGTGGATCGCCGGGCTGCAGGCACTGCTGGGTCGCAACCCAGAACTGCGCAAACGCAAAGCTGCCGGGACGATCCTGAGCACAGGGATGAGCTGGGACGAACTCAACGAGGCAGAACGGGTGGAGATTGGCTTCGCCGGAGCCAAGCCGATTGAGACCGTGCTGCGCGAGCACCCGTGGCTGGTGGTGTGCGAGCTTATCGCCCAGCGGCAAGGCTTCTTCCACTGGCAACTGGACTTCGCGACGGTGTTCGCCCGCAGCGGCTTCGACCTCCAGGTTGGTAATCCGCCCTGGGTGCGTCCAATCATAAACGTCGATGCGTTGATGGCTGAGGGTGATCCGTGGTGGCAGCTGGCAGTTAAGCCATCTGAAGAGCAGCGAGAGTCGCGCCGCGGCTCAACGTTAGGAATAAAGGGAATCAAGAACCTCGTTATCGATGGCGTGGCTGACGTCAAGGCGACTGCGGAATTCGTTGGCGCAGCCGTTCGTTACCCTGAACTTGATGGTCTGCAGGCGGACCTCTACCGCTGCTTTATATTGCATGCTTGGCGATCGGCTAGTTTGCGCGGAACTGCTGGCCTGATACACCTCGACAGCCATTTTACTGACGACGGTGCCGGCCTGTTCCGCGCTGCGACATACCCGAGACTTCGGAGACATTGGGAATTTATCAACGAGTTGAAGCTCTTCGAGATCCAGCACCAAAAGCATTTCAGTGTTAATGTATACGGTGCGCCTCTGGTTAAACCGCGGTTCGCACATGCAGTTTCGCTCTACCATCCCGACACGGTGCTGAGGTCATTGACGCATGACGGCTCCGGGCCGGAGCCGGGGTTGAAGGACCCTGGCGGCAACTGGGATCTTCGCCCACACCGCAGTCGGATTGCAGAGGCTACCTTCGAGACACTTCGTACTTGGCACGCAATCGCAGAAAGCTCTAGTAGTCCCGTACTTAACACTCGCATGGCATACACAGTTAATACAGCGTCAGCGATGGTCCTCGAGAAGCTATCGACGTTGCGTCGAGTAGGAGACCTGGACTTTAGTTATTCGGACGGATGGCGGGAAAACACGCATCGCAAGAAGGGATACTTCAAGATAGATTGGGGTGCGCCTTCGTCGTGGCGCGACGTCATACTTCAGGGTTCGCATATTTTCGTCGGTACCCCCATCTACAAGGTGCCCAACGAATCGATGAAGAATAAGGACGACTGGTCCGCCGTGGACCTGGAAGGATTTGACTCCGACTCAGTCCCGGCGACCATCTATAAACCTATGGGCGACCGTCAAAGATACGAACGCGACTATCACCACTGGGGCGACACTAAAGGTCGTTTCCCGGCTCGAAGCTTTTATCGAGTGGCCTGGCGAACAATGGCTGCCAATACGGGCGAGCGGACTCTTATGCCAGCCGTAATCCCACCTGGTGCTGCCCACGTACACGCAATCCAGGTGCTTGGGAGTGTCGGCGGAGATACTCGGCTGATCGTGGCAGTTCAGGGAACGATGGGTTCACTTATAGCCGATTTCGTCGTCAGATGCGTCCCCAAGAGTGCAATCAGCGCAAATGCGATAATGCGCATCCCGTGGGCGTCGCCGTCGAGTACACTTGCGAGCGCGCTCGCACTTCGCGTACTTCGGCTTAATTGTATAACCGATGCATACGCCGACTTGTGGAGTTCCTCCTACTCTGCCGATTTCTCTTCAGACGAGTGGACTAGTGGATTCGCCCATTCAAAACGTCGGCACCTTGGTGCGGTTACTTCTGAGTGGACGGGGCATACGCCGCTCCGAGTTGCCGCCGATCGCCGCCAAGCCCTGTTGGAGGTAGACGCCCTTGTTGCGCTACTACTCGGCGTGACCGCGGATGAGCTGTGCACTATCTATCGTACGCAATTTCCTGTTCTATATGGCTACGACAAACACGAGTACACCTATGACATGAACGGTCGGCTCGTCCCCAACTCGGTGCTCGCCGTCTGGCGCAGGAAGGGCGACCGGATCACCGCCGAGGAGCGCACCGCCACCAATCAGGCCGGCAACACCTACACCTATGAGCTGCCGTTCGTCACCCTGGATCGGGAGGCGGACATGCGCCAGGCGTATGCGGTCTTCGAGCAGCGGCTGCGGGGGCGTCAGTGACTGAGCTGCTGCCGACCGTCCAGGCGGCCAACGTCCGGCACAGCCTCGTCGACTACCTGACGACGACGTTCGCGTTGACCGAGGCGGACGCCCGCGACGGCCTCGACCAGTTCCTGTCCGACCCGGTCACCGGCATGTTCAAGGGACCATACGTCCGCCTGCGGCTGCCGTTCCGCCCGGCTGAGCCGGGTTGGCGGCAGCACCTCGACTGGTATGCGGGCCCTGCCCCGTACGGTCATCAGGCCGCCGCGTTCGCCCGGCTGACCTCGCTGGGCGGGCGGCGCCCGCAGCCGACGCTGGTTACCACCGGCACCGGCTCGGGCAAGACCGAGGCGTTCCTGTATCCGATCCTGGACCATGTGCGCCGGGCCCGGCTGGAGGGTGTCTCCGGGATCAAGGCGCTGATCCTGTACCCGATGAATGCGCTCGCCAACGACCAGGCGGCTCGCCTCGCCGGGCTGATCGCCGGCCATCCGGAGCTGGCGGCAATCACAGCGGCGCTCTACACCGGGCAGAAGGACAAGCCGCGGACCATGGTCACCGCGGACGGGTTGATCACCGACCGTGGGGTCATCCGCGACACCGCCCCCGACATTCTGCTCACCAACTACAAGATGCTCGACCAGTTGCTGCTGCGCCACGAGGACCAAGACCTGTGGCGGCAGTCCGCGACCAGCCTGCGTTACCTGGTGCTCGACGAGTTCCACACCTACGACGGCGCGCAGGGCACCGACGTGGCGATGCTGTTGCGGCGTCTCGGCCTGGCCCTGAAGAGCCATTGGCGCGACGGCGACCCGGCCGTTACCGAGGAGGCCTGGTCCCGGCCGCTCGGGTTGATCACGCCGGTGGCGACGTCGGCGACCCTCGGGGACAAGGGTGACCCGGCCGCAATGCTGGGTTTCGCCGAGACCGTATTCGGCGAGCCGTTCCCCGCCGACGCCGTAGTGACTGAGTCCCGGCAGGACCTTGCTGAGTGGGTGGGCGACGCGGAAACCGTCGTAGCCGAGGCTGGATTCGCCGTCGCGGACGAGTTCCGGGCCGAGGAGGTACGTGCGGCCGTTGACGCGCTCGGTGCCGACCCGGACGGCGCCGCTCTCGCCCGTACCGTTGTCGGTCTGCTCTGGTCCGGTGACCGGGACCGGCTCGCTGCGGCCGGGCCGGACCTGCTGCTTGCCCTGGCGAAGGCGCACCCGTTGGTGCAGGAGCTCGCCTACGAGACCACCGACGCGGTCAGCGTCGACGACCTGGTCCGCAGGATCGCGAATCAGGCCGACCGGCGCACCTCCAGCCTCGCAGCGGGCGGTTTCGACACCGACTGGTCGCGGGCGATCACCGCCGTGGTGGCGGCCCTCGGACACATCCGGGCAGTCGCCGGCCGTGACGCGCTCGCCGTCGACGTGCACCTGTGGGTGCGTGAACTCACCCGCATCGACCGGGCCGCCGACACCACCGCCCGGTTCCGGTGGGGCGACGACGGTCCGCCGGTGGCCGGTGGCGACACCGAGGACATCCGGCCGTCGTTCCCGGCCGTCTACTGCCGCTTCTGCGGCCGGTCCGGGTGGGGTGTCGCTCTCGCCCCGGTGGGCACTGGTCTCGCCGTCGACGACGAGACCATCCGGCGCAACCACGCCACCCGCGAAGGCCGTTTCCGAGCCTTGCTCTACGCGCCGGCCGAAGCCAACGCCGCCTACGACGGGGCCGCGTACCCCGACGGGCTGGCCTGGTTTTCGGTACGCGGCCGGGAACTGCTCACCGCCGCCCCGGGCGACGACGACCCCGACCTGCGCGACGGGTGGATCCTGCCGGTGCTCACCAGCGCCGGACGCGACGCCGACGAGGACGCGCGGCACGACACCTGCCCGTCCTGCGCCCAGCCGGACGGCATCCGCTTCCTCGGCAGCGCCATCGCCACCCTGCTGTCGGTGTCACTGTCCACGTTGTTCGGCTCAGCGTCCCTGGACGTACGGGAGAAGAAGGCCCTGGTTTTCACCGACTCGGTGCAGGACGCCGCGCACCGGGCCGGTTTTGTGGAAGCCCGCTCGCACACGCTGACCCTGCGGGCGGCACTCAACGCCGCGATCGCCCCCGGCAGCCTCACCCTGGACGCGCTGGTCGAGGACGCGATCCGGCGCACCGGTGAGAACGACTTCCAGCGCTACCGGCTGCTCGGACCCGACTGCGTCGACCGGGAGTCGTTCACCCCGTTCTGGAAGTCGAAGACACTGCGCGGGGTGCCTGCCCGGGTGATGTCGCGGGTCCGGAAACGGCTCGCGCTCGATGTGGCGCTGGAGTTCGGGATGAACTCGCGAACCGGCCGGACCCTCGAACTGACCGGGGCCGCCACCGTCGAGGTGGAGGCCGGCCAGCCGGCCCGGATGGCCGCCGCGGCCCGGACCGTGCTGACCGGGTTCGCCGTGCAGAACCCGCTCGGGCCGGACAATGCGGAACCGGCCGACGAGACGCTCGTGCAATGGGTACGCGGTGTACTGGACCGGATGCGGGCGCAGGGCGCCATCGACCATCCCTGGTTCACCACCTTCCGGCAGGAGGACGGCAACCGCTGGTCCATCTGGGGCGGGCGCCCTCGGGGCGAGGGCATGCCCGCGTTCCCCAACACGCGCCCGGCACCCAGCTATCCACGCGTCGGCGGCTCGACCAACCCGGTGCGCGACAGCGACCTGGACGCGGTCACCTCGGCGCAGTCCTGGTTCGCGCGCTGGACCTCGCGGGCGCTGTCGGTCAGCCCCGCTGACGGCGGGCGGCTCACCCGGCTGCTGCTGGACCGGCTCGCCCGTGACGGTGTCCTCACCACCGTCACCAGCCAGAGCGGCGCCACCGTCTACGCGATCCCGCCGTCCGGTGTTGTGGTCGCCCCGGCCGGGCTCGACGACCTCGCCGCCAGACGGCACCTGCTGGCCTGCGACACCTGCCGGGCGCTGGTACCGGGCAGCCGCACCACCGTCGACCAGCTCGACGGCGCGCCGTGCATGCTGGTGCGCTGCCACGGCCGGCTGACCCGCGAGGCGCTGGCCGACAATTTCTACCGCCGGCTCTACGCCTCCACGGACATGCGCCGGATCGTCGCGCGCGAGCACACCAGCCTGCTCGACGACGCCACCCGGCTGAGCTACGAGGACGGTTTCAAGAAGTCCTCGACCGAGCCGCAGGCACCCAACGTGCTGGTCGCCACCCCCACCCTGGAAATGGGTATCGACATTGGCGACCTGTCCACCGTCCTGCTCTCGTCGCTGCCCCGCACCGTCGCGTCCTACCTGCAACGGGTCGGGCGGGCCGGGCGGCTCACCGGCAACGCCCTCAACCTGGCCTATCTCACCGGGCGCGGCGACCAACTACCCAAGCTCGGCGACCCGCTGTCGGTTATCAACGGTGAGGTCCGCCCGCCGGCAACCTATCTGAGCGCCGAGGAGATCCTGCGCCGTCAGTTCACCGCCTGCCTCGTCGACGGCATGGCCCGCGACCCGCTGCACACCCATCCGACCAGCGCGAGCAAGGCCATCGGAGCTAGCGAACCGGACTCGTTTCTCGGCGAACTCATCGCCGCCGCCGAGGCAGGTGGCGCCGCCGCGGTGCGCCGGTTCACCGACACCTTCCGATCGCTGCCCGAGGCCACCGTCGCCGCGCTCACCGACTGGGTCAACCCGGGCGCCGGAGCCGGTACCAGCATGTTCGCCGGGCACGTGCACGCGGCCAGTCGCCGCTGGCAGCAGACCGTCGAAACGCTCAAGCGCCGGCAGACCGAGATCAACAAAGTGTTGCCCGAACTGGAGACCCAAGCCGCGTCGCCGGCCGCCACCGACGACGACAAGCGCGCCCTGCGGTCAGCCAAGACCACCCGCAAGCTGATCGGTGGGCAACTCGGGCATCTGCGCGGCGAATACTGGATCAGCGTGCTGGAGGAGCACGGGCTGCTGCCCAACTACACCCTGCTCGACGACACCGTCACCCTCGCCGTCGGGATCAGCTGGACCAACCCCGACTCCGGCGAGTTCGAGAGCGACAGCGCCCAGTTCCAGCGCGGCTCGGCGCAGGCCATCCGTGAGTTCGCGCCCGGCGCCACCTTCTACGCCCGCGGCTGGGAGATCGCCGTCGACGCGATCGACCTCGGCATCGACGGCGAATCCATCCGACCTTGGGTGTTCTGCCCTGCCTGTGGATACGCGGCTGACATCGCCGCCACCGGTCAGGAACAGCAGATAGCCAAATGCCCGCGGTGCGGCAGCACCGGCATCGCCGACACCGGTCAGCGCCTCGATGTCGTCGAACTGTCGCACGTCTCGGCCGAGGTGCGCCGTGACGAGGTGAAGATCTCCGACCGGCGTGACCAGCGCGACCACATCCCGTTCCAGCTCATCTCGGCGGCCGACATCGACCCGGCCGGCATCGCGGGCGACAAGTGGTTCGCCGAGAACACGGGACTGGGCTGCACCTACCTGCGCACCATGGACCTGCGCTGGCTGAACCTCGGTGTCCCCGGTCACGGCACATCGCGGATCATCTCGGCCGACGAACGCACCGGCGCACTGTTCCGGGTGTGCAGCGGCTGCGGCAAACTCGACACCGACTCCGGCCGTAACCGCCCCCACGAACACCGCGCCTGGTGCCCGTACCGCAAATCGGATGCGGAGAACACCGTCGCCGTCGCCCTCTCCCGCACCCTGCGCACCCAAGGACTGCTGCTACGCCTGCCGTACGCGGTCACCCTCGGCGACGACTTCGCCGTGCCGAGCCTGGCCGCGGCCGTCCTGCTCGGGCTGCGCGAACAGATCGGCGGGCACCCCGACCACCTGCGGGTCGAGCACGTCGTCGACCCCACCCTCAGCGACGGCACCGACAACCACGACGCCCTGCTGCTGCATGACGTGGTGCCCGGCGGCACCGGATACCTCGCCGACCTGGCCACCCCGAAACAGCTCCGCGACCTGCTCACGCTCGCCTGGCAGCGGGTGCACGACTGCGAATGCCGCCATGAGGAACGCCTTGCCTGCCACCGCTGCCTGCTGCCGTTCACCCCGCCCACCCTGCTGCGCCGCACGTCCCGCGCCTCAGCCGAACGGCACCTCGCCCACCTGCTCGGCCTAAACGAGGATGCCGACACCGCCGACGGCCCGCCGTGGACGATCGTCACCACCCCACCGCAGGACAGCCCCGAATCGCACCTGGAACAACGCTTCCGCAAGCTGATCACGCAGCGGCTTACCGCGATCGGAGCAGCCACCACGGAGGTGCCGAAACCGTGGGGCAACGCCCTGCGCTTCACCCTGCCTGGCGACCACCGCCAATGGACTCTCACCCCGCAGGTCAACGTTGAGAACTCCCGCCCCGACTTCATGCTGGAATCCAACGACACCTCCGTGCCGGCCGTCGCGGTCTTCACCGACGGGCACGCCTTCCACGCCGTCGCGTCCCGCAACCGGCTCGCCGACGACGCCGAGAAACGACAGATCCTGCGTGACACCGGCCGTATCGTCCTGGCGGTGACTGCAGCCGACATCGCCGCCGCGGAGCAGCAAACATCTGCCGCCCCGGCCTGGTTCTCCGAGGCCACCGTCGCCAGGCTGATCAAGCAGGCACCGTTCCAGACCGCGCCCAGCGCGTACGAGGGGCTACGGGCCGGCCCGATCTCCTGGCTGCTCGCCTGGGTGTCCGCGCCCAACCCAGCAGCCCTCGGGATCGTCGCGCGGGCCGTGCCGATGTTCCTGGTCGACGGCAAGTCCCGCCGCACCTGCGCCGACGGCATCAGCCTCGCCGCAGTAGGGCGGGCCACGCTGCTCGCCGAAGAACTGCCACCCGGCAACCGGACCGTCCTGGTACGGCAGTTCGGTGCCCTCGCCGTCATCGTCGAACCGACCAAAACCGCCGTGCACGCCGCGCTCGTGCTCGACGACCGGGAACAGGCCCTCGACGCCGCACACGCCGACGCCTGGCGGTTATGGCTGCAACTGTCCAACGCCATGTCCCTGCGCGATTGGCCCACCACCATCACGACCTCCAGCCGAGTGGGGAGCCCGGCTACGGCGGCGGCCGCACCAGAACCGGCCACCTCCGACGGGCTCCCTGACGGAGCGGACGAGAGCTGGGCATCCGCGTACGAGTCGGCCGCGCCCGGCGCCGAACGCGACCTGATCCGGCTCCTCGCCGTCCACGGCGGCCTCGAAGCACCGCAGATCGGCGTGGAAGGCCCCCAGGGCATCCCGATGGACATCTGCTGGCCGCGCGTGCACGTCGCGGTCGACCTGTACGACATGCCCGACGAGGACCGAGCGGACCTTAGCTCCGCCGGCTGGCACGTGGTGCAGCCGAAACCTGACGCCATCGTCGCGGCGCTGACCGGCACCATCGACCGCGGGGAGAGCTGATGCCGACGATCATCATGACCAAGTGGCCTGTCAAGATCGACGGCTCGGTCAAGGCCAAGGCAATGACCTTCCTGCAGAAACTCTCCGCCGACGACACCACCCCCGGTCTGCACGTCGAACCGATCGCCGGCGCGGCCGACTCACGCGTGCGTACCGGCCGCGTCGACCAGTTCTGGCGCGCTGTGATGTTCCGGCTCGACGGTGCCGGGGAGAGCCACTACGTCATCCACGGCGTCTGGCCCCACGACGACGCCATCGCCGTCGCCACCCGGGTCCGTCTCAATGTCAACCCGATCAACGGGCTGCCCCAGATCGAGCAGGCAGAGTTCGAGCGCGCGGAACCGGCCGCATACCCTGCTGTCGCGTCCATTTCGCCGGCCGAGCCTCTGCTGAGCCAGCTCGGGCGCACACGCGGCGACCTCGTCGACCGGCTCGGCGTCCCCGCCGACGTCGCCGACTTGGCACTGGCGGCGCCGGACGAGGACGCGATCCTCGACCTCGCCCAACAACATGAGGGCTGGCTCGGGATGATCCTGGTCGACTTGGCCACGCCGGACTCGATCGACACCATCGCCGAGCGGCTGCAACTCGAGGCGCCCGAACAGACCGGCGACGAAGACGCCGACCTGTTGCGCTCGCTCAAGCAGCCCGCCGCCCAGGCACAGTTCGCGTTCATCGACGGCCAGGAGGAACTTCGGCGTGTCATCGAAAAGGGCGACTTCGGTTCCTGGCGGGTGTTCCTGCACCCTGAGCAGCGCCGCTACGCCGTGCGCCGGTACAAGGGCCCGTTCCGGCTCTCCGGGGGCGCCGGCACCGGCAAGACCGTCGTGCTCATTCACCGGGCTCGCGTGCTGGCTCGCGAGCAGCCTGACGCTCGGATCGTGCTGACGACGTTCACCACAAACCTGGCCGACGCTCTGCGCGACGGCCTCGCCCAGCTCGATCCGACGGTTCCGCAGGCGACCTCCCTCAACCAGCCCGGCGTATACGTGACCGGGGTCGACGCCTTGGCCGCCGCAGTCATCCGCTCCGCCGGAACCGGCATCGCCGATGCCGTCCAGAGCGTCCTGGGCGATGCCCGGTCCACGCCCACCGGGCGCACTCCGAACGGCCGGTGGCGAGAGGTCATCGAAGCGTCGTCGTCGAAGCTGCCCTCAGAGATCGCCAACGAGACCTTCCTGAGCGCCGAATACGCTCTCGTCGTCCTGCCCAACCGGGTGAAGAACGAAAGCGAATACCGCCGCGTCCGGCGGCCCAGTCGCGGTGTCGCCCTGGACCGCACAAAGCGGGACAGCGTGTGGGCGCTGATCGCGGCGTACAGAGCCCAGGGCCGCGTCGACGGCACCCTCGACTTCGCAGAGGCAGCCGCCATCGCCGCCGCTCACCTCGCCACCACCGGCGGCCAAGCCGACCATGTGCTCGTCGACGAAGGCCAAGATCTGTCGCCGGCGCACTGGCAAATGCTGCGCGCCCTGGTCGTCGAAAGCGACGACGACCTGTTTATCGCGGAGGATTCTCACCAGCGCATCTACGGCAACCGGACCGTCCTGGGCCGGTACGGCATCAAGATTGTGGGCCGCTCGCAGCGGCTCACCCTGAACTACCGCACCACCGCGCAGAACCTTCGCTACGCGATGGCGGTGCTTGACGGCGGCGACTACGTCGACCTTGAAGAGCAGGCGGAAGCCACCGGCTACCGCTCCGCTCGATCGGGGCCGACACCGGCGGTAGAGGCCGTGGAGTCGCTTGTCACCGAACTCGACACGATCGCGGGTCGCGTCCGCTCCTGGCTCGACGGCGGCGCGGCACCCGAGACGATCGCCGTCCTGGTGCACGACAAGTTCCAGCGTGAACGAGTGGTCAACGCACTCAACGAGCGCGGCGTGCAGGCTCGAGCGGTAGACCGTGACAGGCCGGCGGAGGGCCGGGTGCTCGTGATGACCATGCATCGGGCCAAGGGCATGGAATTCGCCAAGGTCGTCCTCGCCGACGTCGGCTTCCAGTCGGCTGCGGAGAAGGCCAGGCTCGACGGCCTGGACGAAATCGAACGACACGACGCCGAACTGCGCGCTCGGTCATTGGTATACGTAGCCGCCACTCGTGCTCGAGATGAACTCGTCGTGATCCAGCGGCGATAGTGCTGGCGAGCTCGTTGCCCGCTCACCGAGCAGCCACAGCCTCGACTACCTTCGATGATCATGCTTACTCGACGTCAGGAAGCGCATGTCCAGGCCCGTCCGGCCGATCTTGTCGGACGTGGCCCCCAAGCTCGTGCTGGGATCAGGGGAAGACAATGACTGACCACGACAAGGCAATCGTGCCGGTGTGGACGCTGGCGACCGGTAACGTCCGGGTGCCGGCGCTGACGGGAGACGAGCCGATGACGGCTGACCGCTTGGCGGAACTGCGCAGTGCGCTGGCCGTACTCGCCGCCGAGCCGATTGCCACACTGGAGGTTCATCCACTACCCGATAATCTCGATCGCAGCCGTGGTATCCCGCTCGATGCCGCGAGTCCGTTGGCGCAGCACCTCTCACAGCTGATCACTCAAACAGCGCGGAGTTCCTCGGCGGCGGCTACCGCTGCCGGTGAAGGCCTGTATCGCATGGTGGTCCCGGCGAAGGTTGCCGCTCAGCTCGGTCAAGGCATCGTTCGCCCGATGGCGTCGAAGGCCGCGGCCGGTGGCATCTACGGCACACTCGTCAACTCGACGGGTATCGCCGCAAACGCGACCTTCGTGCCAGTCGGCAAGGCGGCAACCGTAGGCGCAGTCGGTGGAGCCGGAGCAACGGCCGGCGCAGCGGTCGCCGGCAGCGCAGCGCTCACCGTAGCCGCACCGCTCGTGCTCATGGCCGTAGCGGTCGGGGTAAGCGCGCACGCCGACTACAAGCGCCAGCAGGCCGTCGAACACATCACGGAGCTGCTGGAGCAACTGCACGATGAGAAGCTCGATGACGAGCGCAGCGAACTCGACGGGTGCCGCGACGCCATCGACAAAGCCACCGCCATCCTGCTCGACCAGGGCAAGCTCGGTGTCTCACTCGGACTCGACTCGGCAGTGCATGCCATCGGCAAGGCGTTGGCTGCCACCGACCGCCGCCTCGCCCGTTGGCAGAAAGCACTCGACAAGCTGCCCGACGGCAAGGCCGTCGAGATCGACACACTGACCAAGTCGTTTCCCGGCATCGACGTGGACGGCGGCATCTTCCGCACCCACCTCGAACTAGCCGCCTTGGCCGTAGCGCTGAAGCGGCGTGTCATCATCCTGCAGGCCGTCGACCATGCGCAGAGCGACCCGGGCAACTTGTTCGAGAATTTCACCCGTGCGCTCAGGGCCGATCAGCAGCGTCTCAACAAACTGGAATCGAACCTCGCCGGTGTCCTGGGACGGCTGTCAGCGCTCGAGCTGGGCCGTCCGCACAGTCGACTGCCTGTCTTCACGACCGGTGAAGTAGATCGCCTGATGCGCACAGCGAACCGGATTCACAGCTGGGCGACGGGGTCGCTGTCGACAGCCGCGCCACAGACATAGCTGTTGAGATTGCCCGCAATGAGGACGGCTCGGTGGTGGTCTTCCCCGCGCTGACCGCGTAGGCCTGCCTGCGTTACTTCTACTGCGGGGGACCAGGTAGGACGCGACTCCTTAGGCCAGACAGCTGATCCTCCGAGACAGCACACTGCGCGACAGGCGACGAAGTGCGCTGCAAAGCCGACTACGGGTCAAGAGATCAGCATCCGACTTCGCAGTTGGCCATTGAGCGCTTGACCCGCGGAGCGGACATCGAGCAAAGGCCCTGCAAAGGAGGCGCACCACTTGCGTTTTACAAGTAGCTCGCTCGGTGCGTCGGCGACTGGCCACGTTAGGAAACCGATGCTCAGGGGACGGCACCTCGTGGTGCTCCGGTGGTGCTCGGACGTTCGACGACGGCCCAGCACCAACGCGGACGTTCCGGTACGGCGGGTCTGATTGGACCTGAAACTGATCACGGGCGTGCGCGCGGATCGCGCGGACCAGGGAGGACGCAACGCCCCGCGGCTGGACGGCTGGCCCGGAAGGCAGCACGGCACCCGATTTACCCGGATGTGGGCGGCGGAGCCGACTACGGATCAGAAGGTTAGGGGTTCGAGTCCCTTCGGGCGCACCACACAACGAAGGCCGTGAACAGCAGCAATGCTGATCACGGCCATTTTTGCGTCTTCTTTCCGGACAGATCCCGCACGCGGGTGGGGGGATCAGTAATCCGTGGCTGGCGCCGAGTGACTGCGGTACAACGGCGATAGCGCTGATCACGCAGCCGAGACAGCACCGTACGCGGGAGGAAGCAGTCATGATCGATCGAGCCGGACTCGCAGAATTTCTGCGCCGCCGTCGAGAAGCACTGCAACCAGAGGACGTGGGCCTGCCCCGAGGGCAACGCCGTCGCACGAACGGGCTTCGCCGCGAAGAAGTCGCCGCTCTCTGCCACCTCTCCACCGACTACTACAGCCGCCTCGAGCGCGAGCGTGGACCGCACCCTTCCGAACGGCTGATCGCGTCTATCGCCCAGGGGCTGCACCTTTCCCTCGACGAACGCGACCACCTCTTCCGCCTGGCCGGCCACAACGCACCCATCCGCGGCTCCGTCAGCGAACACATCAGCCCGGGCCTGCTGCGTATCTTCGACCGGCTGACCGACAGCCCGGCCGAGATCGTCACCGAGCTCGGCGAAACGTTGCGCCAGACCCCGCTCGGCGCCGCACTCACCGGGGATCTCACCCGATACAGCGGGCCGGCCCGCAGCATCGCCTACCGCTGGTTCACGGACCCCGCCACCCGCGCTCTCTACCACCCCGACGACCACCAGCACATGTCCCGGGTCTTCGCGTCCGGGGCGCGTCGGATGGCCACGCTCCGCGGTCCCGGCTCCCGGGCCGCCCGCCTGGCGGATCTGCTGCTCTCCGAGAGCAAGGAGTTCGCCGCGCTGTGGGCCGATCACGAGATCGGCCTGGCTTTCGACGAGGGCAAGCGTTTCATCCACCCGGAGCTGGGGCTGCTCGAACTGGCCTGTCAGCACCTGGTCGATCCCGCCCAGTCGCACATCCTGCTCGTCTACACGGCTGTCCCGGGCACGGAGAGTTACGGAAAACTGCAGCTCCTCTCGGTCATCGGGGCTCAGCCCGCCAGCTCGTAGACATCCGCCGGTCGCCGTTTCCCGGCTTGCCCACAGCGGTGACCTGGCGAGCCTGTGATCGGGAGGCCCTGGATAGGTCCGCGCCGTCCGCCCAGGATCAATACGGATCCACCAAACGGGTCACGGACAGCAAGGAGCAATCAATGCCACGCACACAGGCCGACATCACCATGGCGAACCTGTCCGGGAAGCGCGCCGTGATCACGGGCGCGAGCGACGGAATGGGCCTGGGCATGGCCGAGCGGCTCGCCGCGGCCGGCGCGGAAGTGATCATGCCGGTCCGTAATCCGCGCAAGGGCGAGGCCGCTGTCGCCCGAATCCGCCGGAGCCATCCGAACGCGCAGGTCTCCCTGCGCAGCCTGGACCTGTCGTCGCTGCAATCGGTCGCGGCCCTCGCCGACAGCCTCCGCGAAGAGGGCCGGCCGATTCACATCCTGATCAACAACGCGGGTGTGATGACACCGCCGAAACGCCAGGTCACCGCCGACGGTTTCGAGGCGCAGCTCGGCACCAATCACCTGGGCCATTTCGCCCTGGTCGGTCAGCTCCTGCCGCTGCTGCGCGCGGGCCGCGCCCGGGTGACCTCGCAGATCAGCGTCGCCGCCCGCCGAGGCGCGATCAACTGGGACGACCTGAACTGGGAACGCTCGTACCGTGGCATGCGGGCCTACGGCCAATCCAAGATCGCCTTCGGCCTGTTCGGACTGGAGCTGGACCGGCGCAGCCGGGCTCACGGGTGGGGCGTCACCAGCAACCTCTCCCACCCGGGAGTGGCTCCGACCAGCCTCTTGGCCGCCCGGCCCGAACTCGGCCGCAGCAAGGACACTCCCCAGGTCCGGCTGATCCGGGCGCTGTCAGCCCGCGGCATCCTGCTGGGCACCGTCGAGACGGCCAAGTTGCCGGCGCTCATGGCCGCGACCGACCCCGGCGCCAAGGCGGGGGCCCTTTACGGCCCCAGCGGCCCCGGCAACCTCGGCGGACCGCCGGCCGAACAGCAGCTGTACCCGTCGCTGCGCAGCACCGAGGACGCCGCGCGGGTCTGGGAATTCTCGGAGCAACTGACCAAGACCGTGTTCGACGCGGCCTGACAACCGACGAGGGCTGGGCCATCCCGTACGGGATCGCCCAGCCCTCGGTCGTTCACTCAGGCGATCCCGTACGCGCGATAGATCGTCACGTCCGTGTACCCGCCGCTCTTGTACGTGGCCCGAGCCCGCAGCGACACCGCACCCGAAGCCGGGTTGGGCACTACCGCCGTCCACATGCCCTTGACCTTCTTGACCTTCACCGTGCGCCAGGTCTTGCCGCCGTCCGGGGACATCTTCACGCCGAGCGACTTGAACTTCGGGTTCTTGCCGCGCTTGGCGTCCGGGTCCTGGGTGTAGCGGTTGAGCTTCAGCGCCACGTTGGTCGTGCTGCGGCCTTTGGCCTTGTTCCAGTTGTTCAGCCCGGCCGGGATCATCGTCACCGAGTTGACCTCGGCCAGCGCGCTGATCTTCGGCTTGGTGTAGAAGCGGTAGCTGACCACGCTCTTGGTGGAGAGCATGCCGGCCGGGTACTTGATCTCCGGGTAGTACCGGGTGGCCGTGTTGGTCAGCGTGTACCAGCCGGCCTTCTTGACCTTGTAGTCGAGGACCGTCATGTCGGGCTCCCAGCCCCGGTCCTTCTTCGTCTTGACCGTCTTGCCCTTGAAGACCAGGGTCGCGGTGGCCTTGTCGCCGCCCTCGCTGCCCGTGTCGTTGCGGGTGAAGTACGGGTCGGTGAACATCTCGTTCATCATGAACGAGACCCGGCCGTAGAGCGTGCTCGGCACCTGCGTGCTCGGGCCCCACGCGGCGTTGTAGAAGCGGACCGCGTACGACTTGCCCGCGGCGATCTTGCGCTCCGCGAAGTACGAGCCGATGTTCCAGGTCTCGTTGTTCTTGGTGGTCGCGGACGTGCCCGACCGGATGGTCCAGGCGCCGGTGGAGAGCCGCAGCTTCACGCGGGTCGGCTGGTCGGCGGTCCACAGGCCGCTGTACATGTCGTCGGCGCACCCGCGCTTGATCGGCTGCACGGCCACGTCGGTGTAGTTCGAGCCTTCCGGGCCGAAGCGCGAAACCACCGACACGGTGCCGAGCGAAGAGCGTTTCACCGTACGGCGCGGAGTCTTCGAAACGCCGGTCGTCTGGTGCACGACCGCGTACGCGTCGGCCAGGCCCGAGCTGTCACTCCACGTGCCGAGCGCCGCGAAGGCGATCTTCTTGGAGCTGGTCGGGATGGCGTACAGCTCGTCGCCGTACGCCTCGACGTTGTAGCTCGCACCACTGGTCTTGGCGCAGACCCGGGCGCTGAGGTTGCGGGACAGGCCGACCGGCGCCGGGCTCACCGCGAGGTTGACCCGCCGGCCCTGGCGGGCGTCGACGGTCAGCTTGGCGGAACCGGACACCTTGACCGTGCGGCCGCCGAGCGTGGTCGTGTTGCCGGTGGTGATCGAGGTGAGCACGGCGTAGCTGCCCTTGGGCAGTTTCTTCTTCTTGTTGCTGCGGGCCGTGTACTGCGAGCCGCTGGAGAGGTTGACCACCGTGGCGGCGACCGACACCTTGGCACCGGAGCGGTTCAGCACGGTGAGGGTGAGCGTGTGGGTGGCCGCGACGGCGGCGCCGCCGGTGCTCAGCACCAGGGCGGGAACGACGGCGGTGACGGCCAGATATCGCCCGAGACGGGCACGGCTGAAGAATGAGAGCACTGGGGCTATCCCCTTGGTTGGAGGGGTGACGTCGGCCGTACGTCCGGCACGACATCGAGAAGAGGTGCCGGTGATCATGCCACAGCCGCGCCCGCCGCGTTGTCCCTCGAAGGACCGCCACCGACCACAGTGGATCTGGTGCGCCGTCAGCTCTGCGCCGGGCCGGGCAGCAGGTCGACGGTCTCGGGCGACATCGGCTGATCGCACGTCGAGCAGTGCAGCTCCACGTGGGCGATCTCGCCGCACGCGTGATGCCGGTAGAGCACCGGCGGTCCGGCATGGCCGGCTGTCCACCGGTCGCCCCACTTGGCCATGACCATGAGCAGCTCGACGAGTTCGGTGCCCTTCGGGGTGAGTACGTACTCGCTGCGTGCAGGTCGTTCGGAGTACTGCTCGCGGGCCAGCACGCCGGCCTCGACCAGCAGCTTGAGCCGCTCGGTCAGCACCTTGCGGGAGATGCCGAGGTCGGCCTGGATCTCGTCGAAGCGCCGGATGCCGACCCACACGTCCCGCAGGATCAGCGGCGACCACGACTCGCCGATCACGTCCAGGGTGCGGGCGATCGAACACGCCATGTCGCCGAACTGGGTGCGTTGCATCGATCCAGGCTAGCTCTAATGAGTTCCCTCAAGGAACTGACTCTGCTAAGTTCCCTGAAGAAACTCGCTCAGGAGGCGCACGATGACCGGATCTCTGCCCCAGGGTCACCTCGGACTGCTCGACACGCCGCTCGCCCAGGAGCTGCTCACGTCACGTATCCCGGCGCGCATGGCTTTCGTGTGGCCGGACGGCACGCCACGGCTGATCCCTACCTGGTTCCACTGGAACGGCCGGGAGATCGTCATGGCCACGTACACGGCCGGACCGAATGTCGGCATCCGTCACCCGGCCGCCCGGATCGCCGCGCTGCGGGCGAAGCCCGCCGTCGCGCTCACCATCGACACCGACGACGCGCCGCCGCGGTGCCTGACCATCCGCGGCATCGCGCAGATCACCGAGGTGGACGGGCTGGCCGAGGAGTACGCGGCGGCGGCGCGGCGCTACCTGGGCGACGACGCCGAGCCGATCCTGGCCCAGATGGATCAGCCGGGGACCAGGCAGGCCAGAATCGTGGTCCGCCCGTCGTGGGTCGGGCTGGTGGACTTCACCACCCGCCTGCCGAGCGTCCTCGGAGGCGTCCTCAGCTGACGGATCACACCTTGCGGTAGCGGGCCTGGACGATCGAGAAGAGCCCGTACGCGGCGATGCCGAGTGCCGTCAGGGCCAGCAGCCACGGTCCGTAGCTCTGCTCGGACAGCACGTTCAGCGTCGCGTCCAGGCCGCGGGCCTTGTCCGGGTCGTACTGGACGGCCGCGACCAGGAACAGGACCCCGGCGATCCCGTACGCGCCACCCTTGGCGGCGTACCCGGCGACGCCGAGGCGATCGCAGAGCCGGCGCATCTTCGCGGTCATCTGGCTCATCTTGAGATGCTTCTCGAACTTCTTCTGCACCCCGTAGATGACCAGGCCGATGCCGACCGCGGCGATCGCGATGCCGGCGAGGCCCACCGTGAGGCGGCCGCCGGTCGAGGCCATCAGGTCCTCGCTGGCCTTCTGCTGGGTGTCGGCGCTGGATGACTTCTTGCCCCGGAGCACCTTGATGCCGGTGAAGACGAAGTACGCATAGAACAGGGCGCGGGCGGCCGAGACGATGCGCTCGTACACGCGATGTCGCCCCCGCTCCGCGCGGTGGCCGATGGCCGCCTCGAGCAGCTGCCAGATGATCATGGCGATCAGCCCGATGACGATGACCACGATCAGGAACGTGCCGAACGGCTTCTCGGCGAGTTTGTGCAGGGCGCCGGACTGGTCGCCGTCGGTGCCGGAGCCGTCGAACGCGATCTGCAGGATCAGCCAGGCGAAGAGCAGATGGATGACGCCGTACCCCACCAGCCCGCCGCGCGTGAGGTGCTCCAGCCAATTGCTGTTGGCGGTACGCGAGGCCGCACCGTGGGCCTGCGAGGGTAGGGATGGCATGAACCTGCCTTTGACCGAAGCGCCAGTTCCCGAAACGTGCGCCCCGCCGAGACCGCGGAAAGGCCCCGTCGCCGGTCAGATAGCGTGACCCGTGTTGGCGTCCGGCGCGGTTAAGGGGATCTCGTGGAGCTGTTGCACTCGGGGAAGGTTCGGGATGTCTACGCCGACGGCGATGACATTCTTCTGGTTGCCTCTGATCGGGTCTCGATCTACGACGTGGTCCTGCCCACCGCCATCCCCGACAAGGGGAAGATCCTCACCCAGCTCTCCCTCTGGTGGTTCGACCAGCTCGCCGATGTGGTGCCCAACCACATCATCTCCGCCACCGACGTGCCCGCCGAGTGGGCCGGCCGCGCGGTGCGGTGTGAGCGGCTCGAGATGGTCATGGTCGAGTGCATCGCTCGCGGCTATCTCGCGGGGTCCGGGCTCAAGGAGTACGAGAAGAGCGGCGCTGTCTCCGGCGTTGAGCTCGTGCCTGGGCTGATCGAGGGCTCGAAGTTGCCGGAGCCGGTTTTCACCCCCACCACCAAGGTGGCGCCGGGTGAGGGGCACGACGAGTTCATTACGTACGCCGAAGTCGAGAAGTCCGTCGGCGCCGATGTCGCGGCCGAGTTGCGGCGGATCACTCTCGAGGTTTATCGGCGGGGGTCCGAGGTGGCCGCCGGCAAGGGGATCCTCATCGCCGACACCAAGATCGAGCTGGGGTTCGCCGGGGGGCAGCTGAAGCTCGGTGACGAGCTGTTGACGCCTGACTCGTCGCGTTTCTGGGGTGCGGACGAGTGGCAGCCCGGCGGCACCCAGCGGTATCTCGACAAGCAGTTCCTGCGGGACTGGTCCTCATCGTTGACCGGGTGGGACCGCACTGCTCCCGGGCCGGAGATCCCGGACGAGGTCGTCGAGGCCACCCGTAACCGTTACGTCGAGGTCTACGAGCGGCTCACCGGCGACCGCTGGCGCTGAGGCCCGGCGGTCAGTCCCGGGACTCGCCGGTCGGGGCGGTGTCCGCGGTGCGCGCGTCGTCGTCCGTGGCGGCGTCGTCGGCGGTGTCCGTCGCCGTCTGCAGGGCCGGGTCGTCGCGGACGATCGCCGCGGCTTCCTCCTTGGTCGCCGGGCGGGCGTCCTCGGTCGTCGGGTCGGTCATGGCGATACCTCCAGGTCAGATCAGAGCGAGGCGCCGGGACGCCGGCGTCTCGGGAGCGACCTGCGGAAGTCCGCCGCCGCGAACATCGACCCGGACCAGCGCAGGTACGAGCCGTACGCCACCGCGATGACTGCTGTCAGCAGGCCGGTCCAGCCGCCGAAGACGACACACACCGGCGCGAGCGCCCACAGCAGAACGGCGAGGCCCACCCGCTTCTTCGAGGGTGGGCCGCCGAGCTTCTTCATCCGGCTGGTGAACTCCGGGTCATCGGCGCACAACCGCGCGACGATTGCCTCGAATGCGGGATCGCGCACTGCTGACCACCTCCAGCGCGGGGAGCCGACGTCCTCAGCTACCCAGCGTCGGCGAGCCGAAACGCGCGGCCGGGATGTCAGCGGCGCAGGTCGGCGAGGTGCTCCTGCCAGCGGCGGTGCAGCGCCGCGTCGGCCGGCGGGCGCACCTGCTGGCCGGACCCGTAGATGTGCCGCCAGTCGTGCCCGGGCACGTCGTGCAGCAGCTCCTCGAACGGCAGCCGGTCGGCCACCGGCAGCACCCTGTCCCACAGCACTTCGGCGTAGAACGTGCTCTTGGCCGGATGGCCCTGCCAATGCGCGGCGGGGAAGATCACGCCGTCCGCCAGGGTGCCGCTGGCGACGATGCCGCGGTCGGCACGCTGCCGCAGCAGGAAGACCCGGTCGCCCGGTGCGGTGCCGCCGCGGCGGGAGCCGAAGGTCCAGCGGCCCGCGACGAGCCGACCCGCGGCCGTGGCGGCGATGTCCGCGGCGAGATTGGCGGGTGGATAACCGGTGTCGCTGGCGTCCCAGATGAGCAGGAACGTGCTCAAGCACCCACCGTCCACTTGAGGATGACTTTGACGTGCGCCTCGCCGCTGGATTCGGTGATGACGAAGCCCGTCTTCGTGGTGAGCTTCAGGCCCAGCTCGAGCTCGACCGCCTCCGGGGCGTCCGCGACGGAGCGCGCCTGCTGAATGACCTTGCGGCCCATCCGGACGACCTGGCCGACCGCCTCGTCCAGCCGATCGGTCGCCGTGCCGATGAGGTCGCCGGTGCCGGCGCGCACCAGATCCTGATTGCTGATCTCCACCCGGATCGACTCGTCGTCGTTGATCGGCAGGTCCATGTAGGCAGCCACAGAACCATCCTGCCCTACCTGGTCGCGGCGAACGGCGGCAGCAACGTCGGCATGTGGACAACGGCCGCCGGGGCGAGAGCCACCCGCTGACCACGGCCAGGTCGGCGTCTCCCCGGCAGCGTCCTGGTCGAGATGTCGACCATCGGCCCGGAGGTGGGCGGCGAGCTGCGGATACCCGGCAGTGTCACCCTGGTGGACGCTCCCGTGTCGGGCAGCGTCGCGACGCGGAGCCGGGAAAGCCGGCGGGGGATGTGGAAGCGAAGCTGACTCGGGACAAACCACCCTCGGTGGCGGCGCCGTCCCGGTGACCGCTTCACCCATGTGGCGCGGCTCGACCTCGGGGCGGGCGCTGCTGATGCTCTCCGGTCAGGTGGCCGTGGACGACTTCGGCGCTGTGGTGGTGCCGGGCGACATGACGGACTATGCGGCCGTCCGGCCGAAGGTCGTCCCGGGGAAGCCTCCGGCGAGCACGCCGGCCGAGGTCAACCCCGGCGTACTGATCAGGGCCCGGAACGCAGACTCAGCTCGGCTTCACGCGGCTTCGGCCACGCCGCCTTACTGCCACAACCCTCGCAGCTCAACTGGTCACCGCAGTGGGCGCACCAGTCGTTGGTGCGACGCAGGTACCAGCCCAGGGCGACCCCGGCCAGCAGACTGACCAGTCCGATCACCGCGGCGAGGGCGATGGCTCCGGTCACGAGGCCAGGCCGCCCATGGCCGCCGCGCCGTCGGTGCCGATCCGGGGGCGCCGGGTCATCAGTGGCCCGCTGCTGCGCCGGTCGAGCGCCGGGTCCTCATCGGCGCGGGAGGTCACGTAGGAGGCGGTGAACGTGTCCACGCCCGTGCCCCGGTGGGATCCGGGGCGGTAGGTCACGGTGACCGCGCGCGGGGAGGCGGCCTCGATCACGCCGGCCCGCCAGCCGTCGCGGTAGACCCAGACCGGGTCGGCCTTGTGGTAGCTGTCGGCCGGCGCGACATCCGCCGGGTCTCGCTGGGGTGGGGCTATGGACGGGGTCGACATTCGAGAGCCTCCTGTTTCCGGGACTCGGTAGTCGGGCGGACACGTCAAGCGGACACCGCGGCGTTCGTCTCAGGCGCTGAACTTGAAAAGGGACATACTTTTCAGTACGCACTGTCAGCACCCAAGCAACCGCCTGTCAGATATCATGCTCGGGATCCAGTGCGTCCGCAAGGCCGTCTGCACGTGCATCTGACTCGTGCGCGACGGTGAGGTGGCCGATCGATCGGTTTCCGGTCGAACGATCTCCCCCTTAGGATGCTGTGAGGCTAAGACCCTAGTAAATAAGGGT
>NZ_BOQL01000085.1 GCF_018332655.1 Actinoplanes auranticolor
TTCGGCCGCAGCGGGTTCGGCGGCGGCGGGTTCGGCGGCGGCGGGTTCGGCGGCCGCTGAAGCTAGCGCTCCGGCAGCCCGCCAGGTCACTGACGGCCAGGCCGGCCGTCGTGCTGCGGCCTGCCGGGCCGCGGCCGAAATCGACACGCGCGAGCAGATTTCCGCCGAACTATGAACTGCACGAACGATCCCCGCGCCATTAGCAAGCCTGAATAGACAACGGCCGAATATGAACTGGTGACTACCGGCCGGACCAACGGCAATCGGGCGCACACAAAGGTGGCATCGAGTTCCTACGATCCACCCGACCGCAGCACCCTCGCTGCGGTCACCGTCCGAAAGGCAGTTCGTATGCCCTCTTCTGCCAGTCGTTTGGCGATCGCCGGAATCACCGGCGTTGTCCTTGCAGCCGGTGCCGTGGTGCCCGCAGCGGCCGCCACCCCGTCCACAGTCGCCCCGGTGTCCGCCGTCCTCTCGGCTACGGCCAAGAAGGCCGCGACCACGAGCGCCAAGGAACGCAAGCGAGTCGACAGCGTCAAGACGCCCAAGCTGGGTTGGTACAAGTGTTATACGACAGCGGAGTGCGCCACCGTGCGCCTGCCGCTGGACTATGACAAGCCCAAGGGCCCGACGACCGAGATCGCGGTCCTGCGAGTCAAGGCCCGCGACCAGAAACGCAAGATCGGCAGCCTGTTCCTGAACCCCGGTGGTCCCGGCGGCTCGGGCACGTCCATCGCGCTCAACGCGCCGCTGTTCCTGAGCGACTCGGTGCTCGACCGCTTCGACATCGTCGGCGTCGACCCGCGAGGCATCGCCAGCAGCGAGAACGTCAAATGCTTCAAGTCCACGAAGGACCAGACCCAGGCGTACGCCGGCCTGAACGTCGCTTTCCCGTACGGCAAGGCGGAGGAGCAGGCGTACATCAAGTCGGCCAAGGCCGTGGCGAAGGGCTGCTCGACGACCGGCAAGAAGATCGCCGGCGCCATGTCGACCGCCGAGGTCGTGCGGGACATGGACGTGCTGCGTCGTGCCGTGGGCGACAAGAAGCTGACCTACCTGGGCTTCAGCTACGGCACCGCCATCGGCCAGTACTACGCCAACATGTTCCCGGACCGCTTCCGCGCGCTGGTCGTCGACGGTGTCATCGACCCGGTGTCGTGGACCGGCACCAGCAAGACGAAGAACCAGATCCAGGACGAGCGGATGCACTCGGCCGACGGCGCGTACAAGGCGCTGCGCGAGATCCTCAAGCGCTGCGACAAGGCCGGTGAGAAGTACTGCAGCTTCGCGGCCGGTGACCCGGTCAAGAACTTCGAGACGATCGCGCAGAAGCTGCGGGCGAAGCCGCTCGTCATCACCGACGAGTTCGGCACCTTCACGATCACCTACGCCGACTTCGTCGGCGGCGTCCTCGGCTCGCTCTACGACATGTACGCGGGCGAGGCCGTCACCGATCTGGCGTCCCAGCTGTGGACGCTGCTGGCCGCGCCTGCCGCGACCAACGCCGACAAGGCGACCGCTAAGAAGGCGGTCATCGAGCGGATCAAGGAAGCCCGCGACCGCAGGCCGGCTCGCGACTTCCCGTACAACAACGACTTCGAAGCCTTCAGCGGCGTGATGTGCACCGACGGTCTGCACCCGAAGGACGCGGCCTCCTGGCCGGCGGCGACGGCCAAGGCTGACAAGCGCGCTCCGTATTTCGGCCGCGCCTGGGCCTGGGGCAGCGTGCAGTGTGCCCGTAACTCGTGGACCGTCCGGGACGAGGACGCCTACACCGGCCCGTTCAACCGTCGCTCGGCGGCGCCGGTGCTGGTTGTCGGCAACTACTGGGACCCGGCCACGAATTACCAGGAGGCTGTCTCCTCGGCCAAGCTCCTGCCGAACAGCCGCCTGCTGTCCAGCACGAACTGGGGTCACACCGCCTACGGCACCTCGGCGTGCGCGACCACCGCGATCGACAACTACCTGCTCAAAGCCACGCTGCCCGCCAAGGGCAAGGTGTGTCAGGGTGACGTCCAGCCGTTCACCGAGCCGCTGGTGAGCCCGGACAAGCCCGAGGAGATGTCGACGATGCGCGCGGACCAGTCCAAGCAGCTGCCGCCGGTCGACGACCTGATTCCGGCGTCGGTTCTCAACGGCACCAGGTAATACCGCAGCGGCGCTGCCGCCGGCTGCCGGCTCTTCGGAGCTGCCAGCCGACCGGCAGCGCCGCACCGCGGCCATCATCACGGACCTCCTACCAGCTCGTGAGAAGCAAGTGATTGACCAGGAGCGCCGTCAAGGCCTGCACGACGAGCCAGCCACGGCGACTCCGCAGCGGCAGTAGCGCAGCACCGGCGGCGAACCAGACCGCGAAGGGCAGCCAGATCCGCTCGACCTCGGCCTTACTGAGCCCTGACAAGTCAGCGGCGACGACGGCCACCAGAGCAGCGATCGGAAGCAGCCGCTCCGCAGTGACCGGCCGAGCGAGGACCGCACGCCGCAGGATGGGTGCCACCGCCAGGCCCGCCGAAGCCGACAGCGCCGCGAGATTCGCCCAGACCCAGTAGCCGTACGAGCGGTCGCTCGCCACACCCTGGTAGTACCTCTCCACCACAAGGTGGTAGCCGTCCCACCACCAGAAGCCGGATGCGGTGAAGAGAGCGACGACCACCCCACCGCCGAGCGCCGCGAGAACAAGCGGCCGCCAACGGCGGGCCAGGAAGACGACAGCCAGCACGATCGGGGCCAGCAGCGCGAGACCGTACGAAAGATAGAGCGCGAACGCCAGCAGAACGCCACCGATGAACGCGGCCACCGGCGCGCGCCGGGTCAGCCCCCGCGCCAGCAGCATCACTCCCACCGCGGCCACCCCGGCGAACAAACCGTCGGCGGAGGCGCCCACCCACACCGCTCCCGGAAACAACACGGCGAACGGCACAGCGGCCCGGGCGGCCTCCGTGGCCTCGGAATGCCTGACGGCGGCCAATAGACGCACTGTTTCCGGCACTGCCACCGCCGCGGCCGCACCGACCAGCACGCAAACGACGGCTGCCCATCCCCCGCCGCCGAGCCCGATGCGGTCCAGCCCGACGAAGACGAGAAGCGCGCCCGGCGGATGTCCCGAGACGTGGGTGGTCCAGGATTCCGGCTGGAAGTCGAGGATCCGAGCCGCGAACCCCCGCACCATCTCCGATACGTCAGTGACACCGGACACCTCGTGCAGATACTCCGGCTCGGTGGTGAGGCGACCCGCGAGCCCTCGCTGCCAGCCGTCCACGAGCGCCAGACTCAGCGTCCAGGCGACCGCCGTGCCGTACGCCGCAGCGAGCAGAGAACGCCACGACAACCGTGCAGCCAGCGCCTGCCCGTGCCACACGACGAGGCCGGCGACCGTCAGCGCCAACGGCGTCCCCGGGCCCAGGTGTGGCAACCAGTGGGCGTAGAAGGGCGCGGCGCTCGCCTGCACCGGACGACCCGCCAGATACAGCAGGCCGCCTACCAGGGCCGCGACGCCGATCAGAGCCAGAGCCACCAGAGCCGCTACGATGTCCGCCCGCGAAGCGCTGGACAGCCACCCTCGCGCGCGGGATACCCGGATGCGCTGCAGGGTCATCACGCCCGCAACTCCGCGGCGGCGAAGTCAGCCATCCCGGTCCGCAGGTCGATTCCGGCGGAGAAGCCCAGCTCCCTGGCTGCCCGGTCGGGAGACGCGACGACGTGCCGGACGTCGCCGAGCCGAAACTCCCCGGTCACCACCGGGGCGGGACCGGCCATCACGTCGGCCAACGCCCGCGCCATGTCTCCCACCGTCGCCGGTCGCCCGGACGCGATGTTGTACGCCGAGAAGCCCGGGGTCCCGGTCGCTTCGAGAGCCGCCACGTTGGCCCGGGCCACGTCGGTGACGTGCACGAAGTCGCGGCGCTGTCTGCCGTCCTCGAAGACCCGCGGTGCGCGGCCGGCCTCCAGGGCCGAGCGGAAGATCGCTGCCACTCCGCTGTAGGGGGTGTCGCGGGGCATTCCCGGCCCGTACACGTTGTGGTAGCGCAACGCGACCACCGAACCGCCGCTCTGCCGCGCCCAGGCCGCTGAGAGGTGCTCCTGGGCGAGCTTGGTCGCCGCGTACACACTGCGTGGCTCGAGTCTCGCGTCCTCGCCGATGGTGACCGGGACCAGCGGAACCCGGCACACGGGGCACGGCGGCTCGAACTGGCCGGCCTCGAGATCCACGGTGGTGCGTACCGGCGGGCGCTGCGGCCCGTGATCCGGGCAGGCGTACGAGCCCTCGCCGTAGACGACCATGGAGCTGGCCAGCACGAGGCGACGCACCTGCGCCTGCGCCATCTCGGCAAGCAAGACGGCGGTGGCGAGGTCGTTGCTGCCGACGTAGTCCGGGAGGTCCGCGAGGTCCACGCCCATGCCGACCATGGCAGCCTGATGCACGACGACGTCCACGCCTCGAAGCGCATCGACGACGGCGTCGCGGTCGCGGAGATCCGCGATCCGGACGGTGGCCCCCGCAACGGTCGCCGGTAGTGGCTCCCGGTGCGCCGCGGGATGGCCGCTGTCCAGGATGGTCACCGAGTGGCCCGCCGCGAGCAGCGCAGCGGTCACGTGGGTTCCGATGAAGCCGGCGCCGCCGGTCACAAGCACATGGGTCACGGCGGCCACGTTAGGCCCGCGCGACGGGCTGCGGGGTGGTTCGGCCCGAGGCGTCAGCGGTTCGTAAGAACTGCCCTGGACGTCACGATCTCGTAAGGGTTTCCGCAGCTCTTCCCTCGCTAGTTTGCGGACATGACCGATGTGGTGCTGCCCTGCCTGAACGAAGCGCCCGCCCTGCCGTGGCTGCTCACCCGGCTACCTCCGGGCTACCGGGCGATCGTCGCCGACAACGGCTCGACGGATGGTTCGGCGGATGTCGCACGCGCCCATGGCGCCGAGGTGGTCTCCGTCCCCGAGCCCGGTTACGGCGCCGCCGTGCACGCCGGGCTCCTGGCAACGGACCCGGCCGACGGGGTCGTCTGCATGCTGGATGCCGACGGCTCGTTCGATCCCGCCGACCTGCCCCGGCTGGCCGACCCTGTCCGTGCGGGCACCGCGGAGCTGGTCGTCGGCCGACGTCGGCCGACGACCCGGAACGCGTGGCCGGCGCACGCCCGGCTCGGCAACGCCGTCCTGTCACATCGCCTGCGCCGCACCACCGGGTTGGCCGTGCACGACATCGGTCCGGTTCGTGCCGCGCGCAGAGCCGATCTGCTGGCGCTCGGCTTGCGTGACCGCCGTTTCGGCTACCCCCTCGAGCTGCTGATCGCGGCGGGCCGGGCCGGCTGGCGCGTCGTCGAGATCGACATCGCCTACCACCCGCGCGCCGCGGGCACCCGGTCCAAGGTCACCGGGACCGTCCGGGGCACCGCACGCGCGATCCGGGACATGAGTGCGGTGCTGGCCCGATGACCCGGATTCTCGTCCTGGCGAAGACACCTGTTCCCGGCCGGGTGAAGACGCGACTCTGCCCGCCATGGACGCACGAGCAGGCCGCCGCAGTGGCAGCAGCCGCACTGAACGACACGCTGGAGACCGTGGGCGCGGGAGTGCTGGTGGTGGACGGCGACCACCCCGCACCAACCGGCTGGGACCGGATCGCCCAGCGTGGTGATCAGCTACCGTCCCGGCTGGCCAACGCCTTCGCCGACGCCGGAGCGGGTCCCGCGGTGCTGATCGGCATGGATACCCCGCAAGTGACGCGCGGCCTGCTCGCCGATGCCGCCGCACGGCTCGCGAATGTGGACGCCGTGCTGGGCCGGGCCGAGGACGGCGGGTGGTGGGCACTCGGGTTGCGTGACCCCGCCCATGCCGCGATGCTGCGCGCGATTCCCACCTCGCGTGCTGACACCGGCGCCCGCACGCTTCGGGCGCTTCAAGACCTGGGCCTGCGCGTGGGTCTCCTGCCGGTCCTCCGCGACGTCGACACAGTCGGGGATGCCCGGGCGGTCGCTGCTCTGTGCCCCGATGAGAGTCAGTTCCGGCGTGTCGTGACCACGCTTGATGCAGGGGTGCCGGCATGACCACCACGACCGTTGCCGGCCTCGGGATCCTTGATGTCTACGAGGAGGCGTTGCGCCGAGCCGAGGCCGGCGAGAGTGCCGAGCTCGTCCTGCGCAGCCCGCACGGCACCGAGCGGATCATCGACGCGGCGTCCTGGTGCCGGGCCCGCATCCCCGGCGATTCCGGCCTGCTCAGGCGCTGTTCCGGCCCGACACTCGACATCGGCTGCGGCCCCGGCCGCCTGATCAACGCACTGAACCGCTGGGGTTGTCCCGCTCTCGGCGTCGACATCAGCGCTACCGCTGTTCGCATCGCTCGGGCGCGGGGAGCGACAGTCCTGCGGCGAGACGTCTTCGGGCAGCTGCCGGGACACGGCCGCTGGCGACATCTGCTGCTGGCCGACGGAAACATCGGTATCGGGGGTGATCCGGTGACGCTGCTACGCCGCTGCCGGGAGCTGCTCGGCGCCGATGGGCGCCTGCATGCCGAGCTCTCGGCCGCTGGCACTCGCAGCTGGGCCGGCGCGGCGAGCATCCGCGCCGCCGGCGACCCGGCTGCCGCGACGTTCCGATGGGCGGAAGTGGCGCCGGAAGATCTGGCTGCCCTCGCCGAAGTCTCCGCGCTGCGGGTGACTGAGACCTGGAGGGAGGCAGGACGATGGTTCGCGACCCTCGCCCCGGTCTGACCTCGATGCGACTGCCCAATCTGCTCCGGCAGCCACTCCCTTCGCCTCCGGAGGTGCTACGCCGCGGCCCGTTGCAGGAAGGTGCGTTCCCCTCACCCCTGAGGTCGACGCGACTGACCAGTCAGCTCGGGATCGCCCTCGCGGTCGCCTTCACCATCTGCTTCCTGACCGGGCTGATCAGCCACTTCATCCAGCACCCACCGTCCTGGTTCTGGTGGCCGTCACGCCCCGTCGGGCTGTACAGGTTCACTCAGGGTCTGCACGTGATCACCGGGCTGGCGTCCATCCCCCTGCTGGGAGCGAAGCTCTGGTCCGTCTACCCCCGGCTCTTCGAGTGGCCACCAGCTCGGAGCATCGCGCACGCCATCGAGCGCGGAAGTATCGCGGTCCTCGTCGCTTCTGCTCTGTTCCAGCTGATCGGCGGTGTGCTCAACATCGCCCACTGGTACGGACCCCTGCCGTTCTTCTTCACGACCGGCCACTACTGGGTGGCGTGGCTGACCGTCGGTGCGCTGCTGGTGCACATCGGCGTCAAGCTTCCGGTCGTCCGTGAGGCCTTCGCCCGGCCCGTTCCCGACGTACGTGGTCGAGGACTCAGCCGGCGGGGACTGCTCGGCACAGTCGGTGCCGCGGCCGGCGTGATCACCATCGCTACGGCGGGACAAACCGTTCCCCCGCTGGCGTCGGTCTCCGTGCTGGCGCCGCGACGGCCCACGTCCGGCCCTCAGCACCTTCCGGTCAACAAGACGGCGGCCGGTGCCGGCGTACGGGACCGTGCCCTGGACCCGGCGTATCGACTGGTGGTCGCGGGTCCGACCGGCGAAGTCAGCCTCTCCCTGGACGACCTCGCGGCGCTGGCACAGCACACAGCCGTCCTGCCGATCGCGTGCGTGGAGGGCTGGAGCGCAACGGGCACCTGGACCGGAGTACGGCTCCGGGATCTCATGGCCCTCACCGGCGGCGATCCGGATACCGCATCCGCCGAGGTGGAGTCGCTGGAGCAGGGCGGCCGGTACCGGACGTCGATCGTCGCGTCTCCGCACGTGCGGGACCCCTGGACCCTGATCGCGCTACGGCTCAACGGTGCCCCACTGCATCTCGACCACGGATATCCGGCGAGGCTCATCGCCCCGAACCGACCCGGGGTGCTGCAGACCAAATGGATCGCCCGGATCACCGTTCGGGAGGCGTCATGAGGGGCGCGCTGATCGCGGTGGGCGCCATCCTGATGGGGTACGCGCTGCTCGGTGCGGTTACAGATCCGGATCTCAAGCCCGGCGGCGTCCTGCTCTTCCTGGCTGCGGTTCTCGTGGCGCACGACGCTGTCCTCCTGCCGGTAACGATGGCCGGAGGCGCGCTCCTCGGGCGGTTCGCCCCGCGCTGGGCCCTGCCCAGCATCCGGGCGGCGGGGATCGTCAGCGTCGCCGTGGGGGTGGTGAGTCTCCCGCTCGTGCTCGGCTACGGCCGGTCCGCCGACAACCCGTCGATCCTCCCCCTCGCCTATGGTCGGGGTCTGCTCCTGGTCCTTGCCACGACATGGGCCGCCGCGCTTGCCGCCGCGGTGCTCGTGCGCCGCCGCGCCGAGCCCACCGCGGACTCACCCGCGCTCAGGTCGAAGCCGGCCGAAAGCTCGCGTCCGCTGCCAGCCCCATCGACGGAAAAGCAGCCACGCCCATCGACGGGAGCGATGCCACCCCCGTCGACGGAAGAACAGCCACGCCCATCGACGGGAGGGACGCCACCCCCGTCGACGGAAGAACAGCCACCCTCATCGAGGGAGGGACAGCGATGACTGACGCCGACCGCGAGCGATCCCGCCTCCCGGCAAATCGGACGCGGACCGGAAGGGGCATCGTGACCGGCTCCCACGCCGAGCCGGCTCAACCCCTGCGGCCACAGCCACGACCGGCATCCCGCGGCAACACCGTAAGAGGATTGCAAGGTCTCTCGGCGCCCCGCATGGGTAGCGTCGCAGCCGTGAGCCACCGCGTACTCGTCGTCGATGACGACCCGACCGTCAGCGACGTCGTTCGCCGCTACCTCGAGCAGGAAGGCTGCCAGGTCCGGCTCGTCGGCGACGGCCTTGCCGCCCTCGCCGCCGTGGAGACCGAGATGCCCGACATCGTGGTCCTCGATCTCATGATGCCCGGCATCGACGGCCTCGAGGTCTGCCGGCGCCTGCGCCGAGGGGCACCCGACCTACCTGTCGTGATGCTGACGGCGTTGGGCGAGGAGTCCGACCGGGTGCTGGGCCTCGAGGTCGGCGCCGATGACTACGTCACCAAGCCGTTCTCGCCCCGTGAGCTTGTGTTGCGCATCCGCTCGGTGCTGCGCCGGACGGTGGCACCTGTTCCTCCGGCCGCCTCGGCGACTGTCGTCGACGGCGACCTGACCGCCGACACCGGGCGCAGGATCGCTCGCCTCGGTGGCGAGATCCTGCCGTTGACCACGCGGGAGTTCGACCTGCTGGAGTTCCTCATGCGTCATCCCGCTCGCGCCTGGTCGCGGGCCGAGCTGCTCGACAAGGTGTGGGGCTGGCAGTTCGGCGACCACTCGACGGTGACGGTCCACGTGCGGCGGCTGCGGGAGAAGATCGAGGCTGACCCGGCTTCTCCGCGGCGCATCCTCACCGCTTGGGGCGTCGGCTACCGCTACGAGAGGGTGTCCGGCGATGTCTGATCTGGTCCTGATCGGTGTCTACGCTCTCGGTGCCGGCGCTGTCGTCGGGGTGGTCGGTGAGGTGGCTCTGCGGCTGCTGCGGAAGCGGTCGATCATTCTGCACGTCTGCGTGCTGTTGACGATCACCGTCGCGTCTGTCGTCGCCGGCGTCGCCGCCGTTGCCCACGCCATGTTCCTTTCGGCGCATGACCTCCAGGTCGTCCTGATCACCGTGGGCGCCTCGGCCGCGGTCAGTCTGGGAGTGGGCGCCACCTTCGGGCACCGGCTCGCCACCGCCTCGGTGTGGGCCACCCAGGCCCGCGAACGGGAACGCCAGTTGGAAGCCGGCCGGCGCGACCTGGTGGCCTGGGTGTCGCACGACCTGCGCACCCCGCTCGCCGGTCTGCGGGCGATGGCCGAGGCTCTCGAGGACAACATCGTCCAGGACCCGGCGACCGTGGCGGAGTATCACCGGCGGATCCGCATCGAGACGGACCGGATGGCCTATCTCGTGGACGACCTGTTCGAGCTGTCCCGGATCAACGCCGGCGCATTGCGGCTGGCGCTGTCCAGCGTGCCTCTCGGCGATGTGGTCTCGGATGCCATCGCCACCACCGCACCGCTCGCCGCTATGCGGGGAGTGCGGATCCTCGCCCGTGAGTCCGGCTGGCCGATCGTGACGGCGGGCGAACCGGAGCTGAGCCGGGTGGTGGCCAACCTGCTGGTCAACTCGGTGCGCTACACCCCGCCCGACGGCACCGTGGTGGTCGACGCCGGGGCCGAGCGCGGCGAGGTCTGGCTGGCCGTGTCCGACACCTGCGGCGGCATCCCCGAGGCTGACCTGCCCCGGGTCTTCGACGTTGCTTTCCGCGGCGAGCGTTCCCGGACACCCCAGCCTCAGGACGGTGGTCCGGGCAACGCGGCGGCCGGCGGAGGTCTCGGCCTGGCCATCGTGCGAGGGCTGGTCGAGGCGCACGGTGGACATGTCGGCGTGCGCAACACCGATAACGGCTGTCGGTTCGAAGTACGGATACCTGCGAGTAGCCTGGGCAGTCGGACCTAGACCGGGGGGAACAGGTGAGCCGGCTGCGTCGGCGCTGCGAGCGCCGCCTCGAGAACATTTCCATTCCGAATCCGTTCGATCTGGACATTTTCTGCGCGGTGATGGCCGCTCATCGGGGACGCACGCTCTCCCTGCGGCCGATGCCGGGGCTCAGCGCGGGCGCACCGTGCGGGTTGTGGATCTCCGTCCAGAGCGCGGACTACGTGTTCTACGACCCCGAGACGTCGCGACTGCACGCCGAGCACATTGTTTTGCATGAGTTGAGTCACATGCTCAGCGGCCACACCACCGGCATCAACGCCGGCCGCGACGGTGGCAGCAGCGTGGCTGGTGGCATCGGCCGGCTGGTGCCCGACCTCGACCCTCGGACGATCGACACCATCCTCGGCCGCACCAGCTACACCACCGCCCAGGAGCGCGAGGCCGAGATGCTGGCTTCGCTGATCCGGGCCCGCTCAGCCCTCGGCGCGGCAGCTGGCCCCCGGCCCCGGGACACGCTGGGCCGGGTCGCCGACGTCCTGAATCCCTCTTGAACGGCGCCCTCACCGGCATCGTCCTCACGCTGCTGTGGGGCACGGTCGTGGCGCGCCTGCCCACTCTCTGGCGCGACGCTCAGCAACGAGCCGTATGGGCGACGCTGTTGTCGCTGTCCCTGGCGAAAACGGTGGCGACGTCCGGAGTCAGCGAGACGATCGACGAGTGGGTCCCGCAATCGCAGATCATTCCCCACGTGCTCGCCGTGGCCAGTGCGTTCTTTCTGCTGCGCTTCGTCTCCCTGATCACCGACTACGACACGAAGCACCGGCACGCGGCCCACTATCAGCTCCTGGTCGCCGCCTCGGTCCTTGCCGGGCTGATGATCCTGACCATCGTGACGCCCGGCGGCATCAGGACCACGGCCGCCGAGGTGGCGAGTACGGCCATACCACCGACAGCAGCGGCCTACTGGGTGGTACTCAACGGATACCTGGGCACAGTCCTCGCCATCACCACGGCGTTGTTCTGGCGCACCGGCCGCTCGGCCCCGGCCGGCCCGCTGCGCAACGGACTGCGTGCGATGGCGACCGGCACCTCCCTCGTCGTCCTGTACGCGGTGCTGAAAACCGCGGCGATCCTCGCGCACGCCTTCGGTGTGGCGATGCCGGTCGAGCGGGCCGAGCCGGCGGCCAACGCCCTGCGCACCATCGGGATCATCATCTGCCTCGTCGGCGTGTCCGTGCCCGCCAGCGGCAAACTGCGCTCCGTCGTCTACGCCTACCGCTCGCTCTGGGCGTTACGTCCACTGTGGGGTGTGATGCGCCGGACGTTCCCCGACGTCATTCTCTTCCCCCGGCGGCGGGCGCTGGTCGAACTGGCCGGGGTGGATGAGGTCCAGTTGCGGCTCTACCGCCGGGTGATCGAGATCCGGGACGGCATGCTCACTCTGCGGGATTACCTGCCGGCGGGTGCGCTCGCCGAGGCACGGGAGTACGTCGGCGACGACCCGGCCCTGGTCGAGGCCTGCGGCATCGCCCTGGCATTGCGACGGCATCGCTGCGGTGCGGCGCCGACTGAGAACGGGGACCGCTGGGCGGACATCGGCGGCGAACTCGCCGACGAGGTGGCCTGGCTCAGCGCCGTCAGCGCCGCCTTCCGCCGCGACGAACCGGCAGCCTTCGCCGCCCGCCGAACCGAAACCGCAGCCCTCTGAAACTCGAACCGCAAACCAGGAGTAGGCCGCGCACGGAACCGGGCGGTCAGGTGCGTGGAGGGAACGGTAGTCGAGGCGCCGGGACTAGGCGGTCCACACATGCGGTCCTCTGACAACCGGAACCCCCGGCGACAACTCCGACAAGCAGGCCTGCAGCCCCTCAGGCCTCAGGCTTGCCTCGGTCGCGTTCCAGCTCCCACACCTTCCGGACCAGCTCGCCGATCGTGTCGCGGCTGCTCGGCGACACGTCAGCCGCCCGCAGTGCGATCTCTTTCACCTTGGCGTCGCGCAGCGTGCCGAGCAGGGCCAGCTGACTGTCGATCTTCCTGGCCTCGTCATCGTCCAGGAAGTACGCGACCGGGACGCCGAAGAAAGTGGCCAAACCCTTCAGGTGCTGCACCGTCGGATTGGTGCGGCGGCCGGTGCGCAGCTGCCAGATGTACGTGTGGGAGATCTGGATGCCCTGCTGCGCCCGGATGGCCTCGGCCACCGCCATGTAACTGATCTCACCCTGGCCGGCGGACCGGACCTGGGTGAAGAGGCGGTCCAGTTTTTCGGCGATGGAGAACTCGCTGGGCACCGCACTCCCCTCGTCGCCGGGCCAAGATGGGACATGCGGATCATACCGACGAAAACCGGTCGCTGCATCGACGCCCATGAGCAGCCTAGGCTGCACATCCCCCGATGTAGGGGCGTCGCTGAACGACCGTAAACTCAGATTGATGACGCTCGGGCCGAGCGTAAACGATGCACCCCGCCCGCTCAAGCCACCGGTATCCTTTTCACCGTGACGGACATTGTGGAGAGTCCAGAAGTATCGATGTTGTTGGATGAGCTGACCCGCCTGACCGGCCGCGAGGATCCGTACCCCCGCTATCAGCGACTCCGCGAGATCTCCCCCGTCGTCCGCGCCGACGACGGCGCGCTCGTCGTCACCCGGCACGCCGACTGCGTCGCGGTCACCCGGCACCCGCAGCTCGGGCACATGCCGTCACACATGCTGGAGTTCGTGCGCGCCGACTGGGCCGACCACCCCGCGCTGCACCAGCTCTTCACCAGCATCCTGGCGATCAACCCGCCGGACCACACCCGGCTGCGCCGGCTGGTCAGTTCCTCCTTCACCGCCCGCCGGGTCCAGGCGCTGCAGCCGCGGATCTCCGAGATGGTCGAGGATCTTCTGGTACGCATGAACGGCGACGTCGACTTCATCGCGGCGTTCGCGTTCCCGCTCCCCGTCAACGTCATCGGCGAGCTGCTCGGCATCCCCGAAGAGGACCGCGCGCAGTTCCAGGGGCTGGTCCGGGACTGGACCCAGGTGCTCGAGGTGATCACCCCGGAGGTGCTGGCCACCGCGGATCCGGCGGCGGCCACCATTCGGGCGTATCTCGCCGGCCTGGCTGCGGAGCGCCGCCGCAAGCCGGGCGACGACCTGATCAGTGCGCTGGTGGCAGCCGAGGAGGACGGCGAAAAACTCACCGAGGACGAGCTGCTCACGATGGCGGCGCTGCTGTTCGCGGCCGGCTTCGAGACCACCACCAACCTGCTGGCGAACAGCGTCGTCGCCCTGCTGCACCACCCCGACCAGCTGGAATCGCTGCGCCGGGAGCCCGGACTGGCGGCTTCGGCGGTCGAGGAGCTGCTGCGCTTCGACGCCCCGGTCCAGCTGCTCAGCCGGGTGGCGTGGGACGACGTGGAGATCGCAGGCGTGCCGGTGTCGGGCGGCGAACGGATCGTGGCCTACCTGGGGGCGGGCAACCGCGACCCGGAACGCTTCACCGAACCGGACCGGCTCGACCTCACCCGCGCGGACAACGCACCCCTGTCCTTCGGCGGCGGCATCCACTACTGCTTCGGCGCGCCGCTGGCCCGCCTCGAAGCGCAGATCGCCATCCCGGCGCTGCTCACCCGCTTCCCGAATCTCGCCCTCACCGGCAACCCGGGCCGCCGCGACAGCCTGGCGATCCGCGGCTACACCAGCCTGCCGATCTCCGTCGGCTGAGAGCGGCGTCGGCCGCCTGATCAGGTACGCGCGGACGGACGCCGCCCCGCCGAGCGCAACGGGGTCTCGGAGGACCCTGGGCCGGGCCATGGTGAAGGCGGACGGACATCGGCTGGGCGAGCGAGACGGCCGATCCCGTCATATCGCTGGCTTCTCCCGGCCGAGCCCGAAAACAGCTGGGCAGGCGTGAAGGCGACTGGGCGGTCGGCCCGGGGTGGCGTGTAGGTGGTCGGGCGGCCGACTCGGGCCCGAAGAAAAGGAAGCGGCGGCCAGCCCAAGGTTAGGCGGCCCGGACGGGCGCGAAGCGGGCCGGGCCAGACCCGGACGGGCCGGACCGGGGCCGAACCGGGAAGAGCCGGGCCGTGCTCGGCTAGGCCACAGAGGCCGGACCCGGACAAGCCGGGCTGAACCGAGCCGCACAAGCCGACCGAACTGGATCGCGTAGCAGGAGCCCGGCTGGACTGGATCGGGTGCACGAGCCGGGCCGGGGCGGATCGGGACGACCCGGACCAGCGTCCGGAAGCCGCTCACCCGCAGAAGGCACGCGGAGCGTCCACACCGGCTTTAGCACAACACCGGCACTGAACACAACGGCCGGCCCACGGCCATGATCACTCCGCCGGCACCCGGCCACGACCCCCGAAGGGCCGGAAATAGGAGCGCCGCTGCGAATTCCACGGGGGAAGAACTCGCAACGGCGTCGTAGGAAAGAGTATCGACCGCGGCGGTTATTGTCCATCCGTACCGTCGATCATCGCCGAATGGCCGAATCTCCGATGGCCCACTCTCCGGTCAGCAGGACCGGGTCGGCGGAAGCGGCGGCCCGCCGGGCCGTCGCGACGGCCGCGGCCTCCGGTCGGCGGACGCCGGCCCGCCGCCCGGACCACACCCGCCCCGGCTCGGCCGATTCCGGCGGATCGACGCGCATGATCAGCGGCCGGATCAGCCGCTTCACCAGCGATCTACCAGCATGAATGCGCCGCGACCGCGGAGCAGGACGGTGGGCCGACAACGGCTACCGGGCTACTCGGTGACCCCCACGCTCGGCGCCTCCGCACTCTCCGCGAGCAGCCGCTTACGCTTCTTTCCCGGCAGCCGGTCGACGTAGAGCAGGCCGTCGAGGTGATCGGTCTCGTGCTGCAGGCAGCGGGCCAGCAACCCGGTCCCGTCGATGCGCACCGGCCGGCCGGTCATGTCGACGCCCGTCACGTAGGCGGTGGCGGGCCGGCCGACGTCCGCGCGGACGCCCGGCACCGACAGGCAGCCTTCGCTGTCGATCTCCAGGTCGCGGGCGTCGGGCACGTGCAGGACCGGGTTGACCACGTGGGCCACCACGTTCGTGCCGGTCGCGTCGGGGCAGTCGACGACGAAGATGCGGGCGTCGACACCGATCTGGTTCGCCGCCAGGCCCACCCCTTCGGCCGCGGCCATCGAGGCGAACATGTCGGCGACGAGCTGCTGCAGCTCCTCGTCGAACACGGTCACGTCGGCGCATCGCCGATGCAGGACGGGGTTCCCGTAGCGGGTGATGGGTCGTGGGGTTCCGGCACGCGTCTGCACGGCTCGATTTTATGACGGCCCCGCACAGGCGGACGTCCGCTTGCGCGAGGGACCGCCCGCGCCGGGGGTGGGGTACCGGAGGCGCGGGCGGTCCCGGTCCACGAGGACCGGCGGGTCAGACCGGCGGGGTGTCGCCGGCCGGCGGGTCGGCGGGACGGCTCTCGCGGCGCGCCGCCCGGCCGGCCGCGTCCGCCGCCGTGCTCGCCCACGCCCGGGCCTTGCCCGCCTGGGTGCCGGCCCAGTCGCCGAGGTCCGCCGCTCCGCCGGTCACCCGGCGGGCCAGCGTCACCAGCGGGTCCTGGGAGTTCTCGAACGACTCGCGGTAGTGGCTCGCCGCCGCCTTCACGTCGCCGGTCACCGAGGCGTTGCCGTCGGAGTCGCGGCGCGGGTAGTCGCCGCCGATGATGCGGCTGTACTCGCCCGAGTCGACCCAGCGGCGCAGTTCCGCCGCGCGGGCAACCGGGACCGGGTGGCTGCTCCACGCCGTCATGCTGATCTTGTGGATGCTGTCCCGCAGGTCGCCGCCGCCCTGGTACTCGGCCGCCTGCTCCAGGAACGCCGCCGTGTCGATCTGGGAGAGGTCGCCGCCGCCGGCCAGTTTCATCAGCAGGCGGATCGACGCGGCCGGGTCCTGGCCGGCGAGCAGGCCCGCGCGGTCGGCCGACAGTTCCGCCTTGCGCCACCACTCGTACATCGCCGCGATGATGGCGCGCAGGGCGATCGCGCCGATCGGGAGCCAGCTGACGTTGGTCGCCCACTTGGTCAGGATCATCATGATCGTCTTGTAGACGGCGTGGCCGCTGCGCACGTGGCCGATCTCGTGGCCCAGCAGGGCGCGCAGCTCGTCGTCGTCCAGCTTCTCGACGGCCGCGGTCGTGATCACGATGAACGGCTTGTCCATGCCGATCGCCTGGCCGTGGATCATCGGTGACTGGCTGACGAACAGCTCCGGCAGCTCGGCCACGTCGAGGGTGGTCGCCGCCTCGGTGAAGCGCTGGTACACCCGGGGGTACTGGCGGTGGTCGACCCGGATCGAGCCGGCCAGGTACTGCAGGCGGAAGCCGCGTTCGTTCCACATGCCGAAGAACGCCTTCACCACGTCGTCGAAGCCGCGCAGTTCACGCAGGGCGGTGAGGGCGCCCCGGTCGGCGGGATGTTCCCACGCCCGGGAGCTGATGTCGGTCAGCGTGACCCGCTGCCGGGCCGGCCGATTCTCGTCGTCGATCGTCATGGTGGTCCTTCCGCGCCTCGTCTGGAGATCCGAGATGAGCTTCGCCAATGCGGCAGCCCGGCGCATCGGCTCCGAGCGGGACTTCCCCGATCAGGGATCAGACTTTCGGCCGACCCGGCCCGCTCGCCGGCCGGTCCCGCGCTGAGGTGTTTTTGATGGACCCGGCCGCTTGTTCCGGACTCGCCACCAGCCCATCCTCAGCGTGAGCGACGTGAGGAGCGCAGCATGAAGATCGCCGGAGCGCCCATCTCCTGGGGTGTCTGCGAGGTGCCGGGCTGGGGACACCAGCTGAGCCCGGAACGGGTCCTGCGGGAGATGCGCGAGGTCGGCCTGACCGCGACGGAGTTCGGCCCGGACGGCTTCCTGCCCTCCGACGAGCTCCTGCGGGAGCTGGGCCTGCGGGCGGTGGGCGGGTTCGTACCGGTGATCCTGCACGATCCGGCGCACGAGCCGGTGCTGGACCTCGACCGGTTCGTGGCGGCCGGGGCCGACACCGTGGTGCTGGCCGCGGCCACCGGCCAGGAGGGTTACGACGCCCGCCCGGACCTGGACGCCGAGGGCTGGCAGCGGCTGCTGGCCAACCTCGACAAGCTCGACGCCCAGGCCCGGGAACGCGACCTCACGGCCGTGCTGCACCCGCACGTCGGCACGCTGGTCGAGCAGACCGCCGAGGTGCAACGGGTGCTGGACGGCAGCGGCATCGGGCTCTGCCTGGACACCGGGCATCTGCTGATCGGCGGCACCGATCCGGTGGCGCTGGCCCGGTCCGCCGGTGACCGGATCGCCCACGTGCACGCCAAGGACGTCGACGACAGCATCGCCACGCAGGTCCGGTCCGGGCACCGCACGTACACCGATGCGGTGGACGCGGGGATGTACCGGGCGATCGGCGACGGGGACGTCGACTTCGCCGCCGTCGCGGCGGCGCTGCGGCGCCACGACTACGACGGCTGGTGGGTGCTCGAGCAGGACACGATCCTGCGGGCCGAGCCGGTGGGCGAGGGCCCGGTCGCCGACGTACGCCGCAGCGCCGACCGGCTACGCGAGATCCTCGGCTGAGGGGAAGCGGTACCGGGTCTGCGTGTACGGCCCCTTGCCGAAGGAGAGCACCTTCGCGGGCCGGACCCCGTAGACCAGACCGTTGCGCCCGGCCGGGTCCCGGAAGGCGTCCTCGCCCACCCCGAAGTCCCAGTCCAGCTTGGACTTCCACAGCGCCGCCAGCTCCCGCAGCCGGGCCGGCTCGGTGATCCGGACGGCGACGCCCTCGACCACCACGTCCAGCCCGCCGTGCAACGCACTGGTGCCGGTGGACAGCACGCAGGACGGGTTACGAGCCAGATTCTTCGCCTTCTGCTCCTGGTCACCGGTGCAGATGTGCAGCACGCCCCCGTCCCAGACGGCCGGCAGCGGAGTCACGTGCGGGCGGCCGTCGGCGCGGACGGTCGACAGGAAGAACATCTCCGACGTCGTCAGCACCCGCTCGACGTCGGCCCACGGCACCGCGGGTGCGCCCGGCTCGCTGAAGTCACCGTTGAATTCGACGATCGGTGTGGTCATGGTTCCTCGTTTCGGGAGAGTTCCTCGGCGCGGGTCAGCAGAGCCCGGCGCACCGGTCCGGCCGGGGCGGCCGCGGCGGCCTGCTCGAAGAGCGTGACCGCGCGACCGGTGTCCCCGGCCCGGGCGGTCAGGTCGGCCTCCGCGGCGATGGCGTACGGGTACCCGTCCAGCGCCCCACCGGCTCCCGCCTCGGCCAGCAGCCGCAGCCCGGCCGCCGGCTCGTACGCGTACCCGTGGGCCACCGCCCGGTTGAGGGCGACCACCGGCGTCGGCAGCAGCGAGAACAACTGGTCGTAGAGGACGGCGACGGCCGGCCAGTCGGTCGGCGTCGTGGTGTGGCAGGCGGCGATGCGGGCCTGCAGCGCGTACGGGCCGGTGGTCGCCGGCAGCAGGGCGAGTGCCTCGGCGATCGCGGCGTGGTCCCAGAGCGACCGGTCCTGCTGGTCCAATGTACGCAGGTTGCCGTCGTCGTCCCGGCGCGCGGCCCGCCGGGAGTGCTGCAACAGGCACAACGCCAGCAGCCCGGTGATCTCCGGCTCCCCGGGCATCAGCTCGGCGAGCAGCCGGGTCAGCCGGATCGCCTCCGCCGCGAAGGCCGGCTCCCCGTCGGCGTCGTAGCCCCGGGTGAACAGCAGATACAGCACCGCCAGGACGCCGGGCAGCCGCTCGGCCAGCGCCGGCCCGACCGGCACCCGGTATGGGATGCCGGCCGTGGCGATCTTGGCCTTGGCCCGGGTCAGCCGGCGCGTCATGGTCGACTCGGTGACCAGGAAGGCGCTCGCGATGTCCGCGGCCGGCACCCCGGCGACGGTCCGCAGGGTCAGCGCCACCCGGGCCTCCAGCGCCAGCGCGGGATGGCAACAGGTGAAGATCAGCCGCAGCCGGTCGTCCACGACTTCCTCCCCCTCCTCGTCCTCCCGCGTGACGGGCTCGTTCAGCAGAGCCAGTTCCTGGAGCTTGCGGCGTTCGACGGTCGCGCGCCGCAGCACGTCCAGCGCACGGTTACGCGCGACCGTCATCAGCCATCCACCCGGGTTCGCCGGCACCCCGTCCTGCGGCCAGCGTTCGAGGGCCATCGTCAGCGCCTCCTGGGCACAGTCCTCGGCCAGGGTCCAGTCGCCGGTGATCCGGATCAGCGCGGCGACGATCCGGGGGTACGAGTCCGCACCCGCGTCGGCGACGGCCTGCCCGAGGTCCGGCATTCAGTCGGCCAGATCCACGAACGGTCGCAGTTCCAGCCGGCCGTTGTAGGCCATCGGGTGCTTGCGGGCGACCTCGACGGCCTCGTCCAGGTCGGCGCACTCGAGGATGTCGAAGCCCACGATGACCTCCTTCGTCTCGGCGAACGGGCCGTCGGAGACGAGCAGGTCGCCGCCGCGTACCCGGACTGTCGTGGCCGCCGCGGGCGAGCCGAGCACGCTGCCCTCCACCCGCCGGCCGGCGGCGTCGTTCTCCGCCACCCAGGTCTCGATGTCGGGTACCAGCGACTCGTCGGTCTCGGGCTCGGTGTCGGTGCAGACGAACATCATGAACTTCATCTCGGGACTCTCCTCTTCTTCGTGATCTCACCACCGTGACGAACGGGCATCACCGTTCCGGACAGCCGGACGAAGAAAACTTCAGAATTCTGCGGGCGGGGCGTTGTGCGGGGTTATCACCTGGATCGCGGACGGGTTCGAGCGCACCGGGCCGGGCAGCGCCCCCTGCGCCTGCATCACCACCTGGCACGCCCGGCGCAGGTCCTGGCGCAGATCGTGGTGCAGCACGGCGGAGAGCCGGCCCTCGCGCAGCAACGCGGTGTTCTCCCCGTCGAGGTCGTGCGCGACGAAGACGTCGTAGGGACGCCGCTGCCGGTCGAAGGCGTCGACCACCGCGGCGTTGCCGCCGGCGCCGGCATAGAGCGAATACACCGCGCGGATCGCCGGGTTGGCGGCGAGGACCGCCCGGGTGCCGATGTGTACGGCGTCAGCCCGGTCCTCCTCGTCCACGACCTCCAGCAGCCGGCGCCCCGCGTTACGCGCGCGCATCTCGGCCCGGAAGCCCACCTCCCGCTCGTCCTCGCCCCGGAACGAGCCGTGCCCGCGGACCACCAGCACGTCCCCGGACCGGTCCGCCAGCCATTGCTGCACCAGATAGGCGGCCGTCGCACCGGCCGCGCGGTTGTCGATGCCCACGTACGCGGCCCGCGCGCTGGCCGGCAGGTCCGTCATCAGGGTCACGACCGGCGTGCCGCGTCCGGTCAGCCGGGTCACCGCGGCCACCACCTCGGGCACGTCCGGAGCCTTGAGGATGACGCCGTGCGAGCCCTTGCGGATCACCCGGTCGAGTACGCCGACAAGATTGCCGACCGACGGGCTGTCCAGGAAGTGGAAGCGGGACCGGATCACGGCGGGGCGCAGCGCGGGCAGCTCGGCCTCGAGGGCGGCGCGCACCGCGGTGCAGAAGCGCTGCGGAGCCTGCACGACGACGTCGACCATGAACGTGCGGCCGCCGAGGCGCAGCTGCGACTGCTGCCGGTCCAGGTCGGCGATGGCCTGCTCGACCTCGCGGACCGTGCTCGCCCGGACCCCGCCGCGGGCGTGCAGCACCCGGTCGACCGTGGCCGGGCTCAGACCGGACTGGGCGGCGATCTCGCGGATCCGGTACGGGTGCTTCATCCGTACACGATGAGGGCTTTTTGAGGGGTTCTCAAGGGCCTTCGCGGGGGCTCACGGGCCTAGCCTGCCCGTATGACTACCTGGTTCTCGGCGGCCGACTGCCGCCTCGCCGACTTCCGGGCCCTGGTCGAGCAGGAGACCGTCCGGGCCGACTACCCGCACGCCGCCGAGGTACGGCAGAACGTGCTGATCTACGAGCCGGACGGGCCCGCCACCAACCGCCGCGAGGTGCAGGCCGAACTGGCCCGCGCACTGCTCGACGGCCCGGGCATCGTGGTCTTCCGAGGCGCGTTCGACCCGGCCGTGGTGGACCGCGCCACCGGCGTCTTCACCGCGATGATCGAGGAGCAGAAGGCGGCCGGGGTGGTCGGCGGCGACCACTTCGCCAAGCCGGGCGCCAACGACCGGGTCTGGGGCGCGCTGGACAAGTTCGCGCTGCGGGATCCGGCGGCGTTCGCCGACTACTACGCCAACGACATCCTGGCGCTGGTCTCGTCGGCCTGGCTGGGTCGCGGCTACCAGGTCACCTCCCAGATCAACGTGGTGAATCCGGGCGGGACGGCCCAGGTCGCCCACCGCGACTACCACCTCGGCTTCATGAGCCGGGAGCAGGCCGAGAGCTACCCGGCGCACATCCACCGGCTCTCCCCAGCGCTGACGTTGCAGGGTGCGGTCGCGCACGTCGACATGCCGGTGGAAACGGGCCCGACGCTGTACCTGCCGCACTCGCAGAAGTACCCGGCCGGCTATGTCGCCTTCCACCTCGAGGAGTTCACCGCCTACTTCGAGGCCGACTACGTGCAGCTGCCGCTGGCGAAGGGCGACGCGGTGTTCTTCAACCCGGCACTGTTCCACGGCGCGGGCACCAACCGCAGTGCGGACGTGCGCCGGATGGCGAACCTGCTGCAGGTCTCCTCGGCATTCGGCCGGGCCATGGAGACCGTCGACCGCACAGCCATGTGCCGGGCGCTCTACCCGGTGCTGCGCGGTTTCACCGGCAACGTGGCCAACGTGGTCGCGGCGGCCGCCGAGGGCTACGCGTTCCCCACGAACCTGGACCGTGACCAGCCCATCGGCGGGCTCGCCCCGCAGACCCAGGCCGACCTGCTGAGGAAGGCGCTGACCGAACAGTGGGACACGCCACAATTTGAGAAGGCCCTGCTTGACCAGCAGGAACGCCGGAGCTGAGAAATCGGCCGCAGCAGCGATCTTGGGGCTTGGACGCTATGGTGGAACGAGCGCCCGAAAGCGGCGCGAGCCCCGGGTCGAGAGGCGCTGCGACGGAGTCCACGGACATCCGCCACGCTCGGCCCCTCGGGTCACAGACGCAAGGGCGCCTCCCGATGAGGGGGGTGCCCTTCTTCATGAACAATCGTCTCCAGCAGCGCAACGGCCTCGACTTCGCCGTTGCCGACCTGTCGCTGGCCGGCTTCGGCCGCCACCAGATGCGCCTGGCCGAGCACGAGATGCCGGGCCTGATGTCGATCCGCGCGGAATACGCCGACACCAAGCCGCTGCGCGGCGCGCGCATCGCCGGCTCGCTGCACATGACCATCCAGACGGCCGTGCTCATCGAGACCCTCGTGGCTCTCGGCGCCGACGTCCGCTGGGTCTCCTGCAACATCTTCTCGACCCAGGACGAGGCCGCCGCGGCCGTCGTCGTGGGCCCCGAGGGCACCGTCGAGGCGCCCACCGGCACCCCGGTCTTCGCCTGGAAGGGCGAGACGCTGGAGGAGTACTGGTGGTGCACCGAGCAGCTGTTCACCTTCGGTGACGGCCTCGGCCCGAACATGATCCTCGACGACGGCGGCGACGCCACCCTGCTGGTGCACAAGGGCCGGGAGTTCGAGCTGGCCGGTGCGGTACCGGCGACCACCGACGAGGACTCCCACGAGTACACGATCATCCTCGACACCCTGCGCCGCAGCCTGGCGTCGGACTCCCAGCGGTTCACCAAGATCGCCGAGGGGATCAAGGGCGTCACCGAGGAGACCACCACCGGCGTCGCCCGGCTCTACAAGTTCGCCAAGACCGGCGAGCTGCTCTTCCCGGCGATCAACGTCAACGACTCGGTCACCAAGAGCAAGTTCGACAACAAGTACGGCATCCGGCACTCGCTGGTCGACGGCCTCAACCGCGCCACCGACGTCATGCTCGGCGGCAAGCTCGCCGTGGTCTGCGGCTACGGCGACGTCGGCAAGGGCTCGGCCGAGACGCTGCGCGGCCAGGGTGCCCGGGTCGTCGTCACCGAGATCGACCCGATCTGCGCGCTGCAGGCGGCCATGGACGGCATGCAGGTCGTCCGCATCGAGGACGTCGTCTCGCAGGCCGACCTGTTCATCACCACCACCGGTGGCCAGGACATCATCACGCCCGAGCACATGGCGCAGATGAAGCACAACGCGATCGTCGGCAACGTCGGTCACTTCGACGACGAGATCGACATGGCCGGCCTGGCCAAGGTGCCGGGCATCGAGAAGGTCGAGATCAAGCCGCAGGTCCACGAGTGGCGCTTCCCGGACGGTCACGCCGTGATCGTGCTCTCCGAGGGCCGCCTGATGAACCTGGGCAACGCCACCGGGCACCCGAGCTTCGTGATGTCGAACTCCTTCACCAACCAGGTGATGGCCCAGATCGAGCTCTGGACCAAGCCGGAGGCGTACGACAAGCAGGTCTACGTGCTGCCCAAGCACCTGGACGAGAAGGTCGCCCGGCTGCACCTGGACGCGCTCGGCGTCCGCCTCACCACGCTCACCAAGAAGCAGGCGGAGTACCTCGGCATCGACGTCGAGGGCCCGTACAAGCCGGACCACTACCGGTACTGATCGATCGACGGCCCGGGTCTCCGCGCTCGCCGGGAGACCCGGGCCACTGTCGATCATGAGCGCGCGATCGACCGCCGTCCGGGAGAATGTGCCGGGTGAAAGTCGAGACGACGTTGCTGTTCATCCTGGCCGGTGTCGCCGTGGTGGTCGCGATGCGCTGGGTCGCCGGGAAGTCCGGTCTGCCAGCCGCCGCTCTGCTGACGGTCATCGGCATTGTCTACGCCGTCCTACCCGGTCCCAACATCGAGCTGGACCCCCATCTGGTCCTGACTCTCATCCTGCCGCCGCTGCTCTACAGCGCGGCGCTGGACTCCTCGCTGGTCGACATCCGGCGCAATCTGCGCACAGTGATCAGCCTCTCCGTGGTGCTGGTCCTGCTCACTGCCCTGCTCATCGGCTACGGCTTCAGCCTGTTCGTGGCCGGCGCCACGCTCGCCGCCGGGGTCGCCGTGGGCGCCGCGGTGGCGCCGCCCGATCCGGTGGCCGCGCTCGCGATCGGCAAGCGGATCGGCCTGCCCCGCAACATCGTCACCCTGATCCAGGGTGAGGGCCTGCTCAACGACGCCACCGCGCTGACCCTGCTCAGCGTCGCGCTGGCCGCCGCCGCCAACGGCAGCTTCTCCATCACCTCCGCGGTGGGCGAGTTCGTCATCAAGGCGGTCGGTGGGGTCATCGCCGGGATTCTGGTCGCCTACGGCGTCCGGACCGCCCGGCGGCTCATGCAGGACCCGCTGATCGCCAACGCCATCTCGCTCGGCACGCCGTTCGTGGCGTACCTGCTGGCCGAGCGGGTGCACGTCTCCGGGGTGCTGGCCGTGGTGGTGGCCGGGCTGATCGTCGGGCACGACATGCCCAGGATGAGCTCGGGCGCCAGCCGGCTGCAGGTCAGCGCGGTCTGGCGGCTGGTCGACTTCCTGCTGGAGGGCCTGGTCTTCCTGATGATCGGCCAGCAGCTGCCGGCCGTGGTCCGGGGCCTGTCGCAGTACGAGACCTCCACGATCGTCGTCGCGGTGTCCATCTCCGTCGGCGTGGTGCTGCTGTTGCGCCCGCTGTTCCTGGTGCTGACCCAGATGCTCCCCATCTCGCTGCACACGCGGCTCGGCGGCACCAGCGACGAGACCGAGCAGCGCGGCCGGGACCGCGAACGCCGGCTCAACGGCAAGGAGATCACCGCGCTGAGCTGGGCCGGCACCCGTGGGGTCATCACCCTGGCGGCCATCTTCACCGTGCCGCTGACCACCGACAGCGGCGCGCCGTTCCCGGACCGGGACCTGCTGTTGTTCTGCGCGTTCGTGGTGGTGCTGGTGACGCTGGTCGGCCAGGGCGTCACCTTCGCCCCGCTGGTGCGGATGCTGGGGCTGCGCGCCAACGAGGCCGACAAGGTACGGCTGCGCAACGAGGCCCGCTCGGCGTCGGTGCAGGCGGCGCTGGACCGGCTGGACGAGATCGACCACGAGAAGCACGACGACATCGAGGACCAGGTCATCGAGACGGTACGCAAGCAGCTCGGTCACCGGATGGAGCGCTACCGCCGCCGGCTGGACCTGCTCGACCAGTCCGACTCGGACGAGGTGCCGGTGTCCCCGCAGTACGAGGCCGGGCTGCGGGTGCGCCGAGCGGTGATCGACGCGCAGCGCGAGGAGCTGCTGCGCTGGCGCGATGCCGACCGGCTCTCCGACGAGGGTCTGCGGGTGCTGGAACGGGAGCTCGACTTCGAGGAACGCCTGCTCCCCGACCGGCCCCGCTGACGACCCCGGCGGAACGCGGATCAGGGGTGGGCACGTCGCGGCGCCGGAACCCGGCCAGCCCGGCGGCGCCCACCACCACCGCGACCAGCATCAGCACCGCGAAGGGCCGGGGCGCAGTCATCTAACGCGGCAGATCAGGATCCTTTCCGGCGTTCCCGACGGCTATCGCCTCGTCCACCGCCGCACGCGGGCTGCTGAGCACCGGAACCGGCAGGTCGGCGAGCAGGTCCGCGGCCGGTGCCATGCTGGCCTGGGCCAGCACGATCACGTCGGCGTCCAGCGTGCGGACGTGAGCCGCGATCGCCCGGAGATAGCCGGTCAGGTCGCCGGCCTCGAACAGCGCCCAGGCGTCCAGGCAGGGCGCCATCACCAGCTCCGCGCCGGCCCCGCACTCCAGCAGCAGCTCCCGGGTCGGCGTCAGAGTGGACTCCACCGCCGCGACCACCGCGATGCGACCGCCGACCGCCACGGCCCGCTCGGCCATCGGCCGGTCGATCCGCAGCACCGGCACGGCGACCTTGATCCGCTCGGCGTAGCCACTGAGGGTCGAGCACGTGCACACGATGACGTCCGGGCCCCGGCCGGCCAGCTCCTGCAGCCGCTCGGCCAGGCGCTGCTCGAGGGCGGCGTCCACGCCGTGCTCCCGGGCGTCGGCCAGCAGCGTGGGGTCGACGAGGTGCAGGTCGTGGTGGCCGCGCTCGGCCACCAGGGCGCGGAACGTCGCGACGTGGACATCGGCGGTGTGCAGGAACCCGATGGTGGTCATGGCCCGAGCATGCCAAGGCCCGGGACACTCACGGCCGGCGCAGGTGCTCCGCCGCCCAGGCCGCCAGCGTGGTGGGGGTCGTGCTGACGAAGCTGCGCGGCTGCTCCGGGGTGAAGTCGTCCCGCAACCCGGCCGTCATCCCGACGATCCCTTCGATGACGCCCGGCGTCAGCCCGGCACCGCCCAGTGCGCCGCGCAACTCGTCATCGGTGATCACCTGCACCGCGACCTCGCGCCCGAGCGCGGCACCGACGATGCCGGCGACCTCGTGCCAGCTCAGGTCGGCCGGCCCGTGCACCGCCTGCACGAAGGAGGACGACCACTGCCCGGTCAGCAACCGGGCGGCAGCGACCTCACCGACGTCCCGCGGATCGACCCACGGCATCGGCGCGTCCGCCGGCCGGGTGGTGGTGAGCGTGCCGGCCCGCATCTCCTCCAGGCTGCCGAGCAGATTGGTGAAGTAGTAGCCGCAGCGCAGCGTGCACACCGGTCCCGCACCGGTGAGCAGTTCCTCGGCGCGGGCCAGTCCGTCGATCATCCCGGCGCCGTGCCGTCGTTCCGCGCCGACGCTGCTGATCAGCACGGTGCGGCCGATGCCGTTGGCGGTGATGGCGGCGGCACCGTTGGCCGCGATCCCGGCCATCTCCGTGACGGGGTCCTCGGCGGTGAAGGACTCGGGCACGATCCAGAGCAGAGCGTCGACACCTCGGGTGGCCTCGGTGACGTAGGCGGCGTCGCGCAGGTCGCCCGGGGCCACGTCGACGAGGTCGCGGACCGCGGCGGGCAGCTTGGCGGGATCCCGGATCAGCACGGTGGGGCGCACCCCGGCCTGGATCAGCACCTGCACGGCGCGGGAGCCGACATGACCGGTTGCGGCAGTCACAGCGATAGTCATCCCGGCACCATAAGCACCGGGTACGACAGTTCCCGCTCAGACCTGGCGGAAGTCGATGCCGAGCAGGCTCGCCGCCGCTCTGTAGTCCGCGGCCCGGTGATCCAGCGACAGCGACCAGTGGTGACCCACGCCGGACGCGCTCCACTCGTCGACCCACTCGCCCGGGTCCCGGCCGAAGTCGACCCGGCTCGTCGTGTTGCCGATCGCCAGCAACGGACCCGGCACCACGGTCCCCTCGGCGGCGATGAACGACAGCGAACCGTCCCGGTCCTGGCCCAGGCCGAGCAGCGTGACCGGTCCGGGCCGCACGTCGAACTCCACGCTGACGCCCCAGCCGCGTTTGCCGTGGTAGACGCCCAGGCCGCGCAGCAACGGGTCGCGGGCGCCGACCGCCAGGTGCGCCGGACCGTCGTGGCCCATCTCCACCACGTTGTCCTCGAAGTTCAGCGCCTGCAGCTCGCAGAAGGAGCCGCCGGCCCCGACCGCCTGGGTGGCCAGCTGGGCCACGGTCGTACGCAGCTCGTACTCGCCGGTCGCCGGGATGCCGCGGGCGGTCAGCAGGGAGGCGCCCAGGATCATGCCGGCGCCGAGCCGTTCGTGCTGCTCGCCGTCGAGGCCGCGGTGGTAGTACGCGAGGCTGTCCAGCTCGAAGTCGTCGACGAGCCGGTCCAGCGCCACGGAGACGGTCGCGCCCCAGGCGAAGTCCTCCTCGCGCACCGTGTCGTCCAGCGTGAAGATCTCCCGGGCCAGGTCCATCCGCTGCCTGGTCTCGGCCTCGGTGACCTTCTCGACGCGCTGGCGCAGGTCGTCGAACTCCAGCACCTCGACGTGCGAGCCGAACGTCACCGGCAGCAGCGTCAGGTCGGTCGAGACATCGAGCATGCCCGGGTAGAGGTGGCCCATCAGGCCGTGCCGGGCGTGCCGCAGCGCCGCGCGGACGTGCGCGGCCCGGATCCACTGGCCGATCCGCCGCCAGGCCGACTCCTGCCGCAGCCAGCCGGAGACCGACCGGAACGGGATCCCGGCCCGGCGGAACGTGTTGCCCATCTCCGGCACCGGGCACTGCCCGCAGTACGCCAGCCAGGCCCCGGTATCGAAGGACGCGTGGTCCATCTTCTCGGTCGGCTGCAGGTCGATGACCAGCACCGGGGTGTTGGCCCGCTGCGCGATCGGCAGCACCATCGAGGCGGTCAGGTACGTCGTCAGGAACAGCACGATCAGATCGCAGTCGGCCCGGCGCAGCTGCTCGGCGGCGGCCGCCCCCTCCTGCGCGTCGGAGATGAAGCCGACGTCGGTGACCTCGGCGTCCATGTCCTGGAACCGCTGCGACACGTACCGCGCCGACTCCTGCAACTGCGGCAGCAGGTCCGGAAACTGCGGCCAGTACGTGCCCAGGCCACCCGCGACCAGGCCGATCCGGGTCTTGCGCCGCTGCTTGGCCGGGAGGAGATCGGTCATGACAGAGCCTCCGTGAGGATGACGTGCAGGCGGCGCGGGCCGTGGACGCCCTCGACGCGGTTGAGTTCGATGTCGCTGGTGGCCGACGGACCGCTGATCCAGGTGAGCGGACGGCCCGGGTCGAGCCGGGTCAGCGCCTCGGGCACCGACGCGACCACCTGGTCCGCGCGGACCACGCAGATGTGCAGGTCCGGCAGCAGGGAGATGATCCGGCGGCCCTGGTCGGGCGAGCCGTCGAGCACGATGGTCCCGGTCTCCGCGACGGCGACCGTGGCCGCGGTCAGCACTCCCCCGGCGACCGCCAGCGTGTCGGCGCTCAGCCCCTCGTCGGGCAGCACCTTGACACCGTCCGGCAGCCACGCGGGATCGATGCCGGGCGGCACCACCAGCGGCGCGGGAGCGAGGGCGGCGACGGTCTCCGCGATCGGGACGCCGCGGTGCACGACCGCCCTGTAGTCCTCCAGCCGGTGCACCAGCAGGTCGAGGTCGGCCACCCGGTCGCCGCGGTAGTCGCGCGGGATCCCGGCCGGTGGTGCGGTGTCGCCGAGCGCGGCCCGGATCCGGCCCAGCATCAGGTCCTTGCTGCTCACCGCTTCGCCCACCAGTCGCGGAAGGTCTCCGGCGGCGGCTCCGGCAGATCCCGGCTCGCGGTCCAGCCGTTGAACGGCGGCGGCAACCGCCGGCCGGAGAATCTGCTGAGCTTGGCGGCATGCTGCGCGGCCGCGTACAGCTTCGGGTGGTCCATCGTGTACGCCGCCGACGCCATCACCGCCTGCTCGGCGCGCGGATGCGGGACCTCGTTGCGCAGGTGCACCAGGATCGAGGGGATGTCGATCTTCACCGGGCAGGCGTCGAAACAGGCACCGCAGAGCGACGACGCGTACGGCAGCGAAGCGTTGTCCTCCACCCCGGTGAGCTGCGGCGACAGCACCGCCCCGATCGGCCCCGGATAGACCGACCCGTACGCGTGCCCACCGGTCCGCTCGTACACCGGGCACACGTTGAGGCACGCCGAGCAGCGGATGCAGTGCAGCGCCTGGCGGCCCACCTCGTCGGCCAGCACCGCACTGCGCCCGTTGTCCAGCAGCACCAGGTGGAAGTTCTGCGGCCCGTCTCCGGGCGTCACCCCGGTCCACATCGACGTGTACGGGTTCATCCGCTCCCCGGTCGACGCCCGTGGCAGCAGTTGCAGGAACACCTCGAGGTCCTGCCACGTCGGCACGAGCTTCTCGATGCCCATGACCGTGATCAGCGTTTCCGGCAGGGTCAGGCACATCCGGCCGTTGCCCTCGGACTCCAGCACCGCCAGCGTCCCGGTCTCGGCGATCGCGAAGTTGGCCCCGGACACCGCGACCTTGGTGCTCAGGAACGTCTCGCGCAGGTAGCGCCGGGCGGCTCCGGCCAGGATCACCGGCTCGTCGGTCAGCGCCGGGTCGACGCCGGGCATCTCCCGCAGGAAGATCTCGCGGATCTCGGCGCGGTTGCGGTGGATCGCCGGCACCAGGATGTGGCTGGGCTTGTCGTGCCCGAGCTGGACGATGAGCTCGGCCAGGTCGGTCTCGACCGGCTCGATGCCGGCCGCCTCCAGCGCCTCGTTGAGGCCGATCTCCTGGGTGGCCATCGACTTGACCTTGATGACCCGGTCGTGGCCGGTGGCCTGCACCAGCTCCGTGACGATCCGGTTGGCCTCGTTGGCGTCGGCGGCCCAGTGCACGACCCCGCCGGCCGCGGTGACCTTCTCCTCCAGCTGCACCAGCAGCTCCGGGAGCCGGGCCATGGTGTCGGCCTTGAGGGCCGAGCCGGCCGTGCGCAGCTCCTGCCAGTCGGGCAGCTCGCCGATGACCGCACCGGACTTGGCCCGGATCGTCGTGGTGGCATGGCCCAGGTTGCGGCGCAGCTGGGCGTTGCCCAGAGCCTTGCGGGCGGCGGCCGGGAACGGCTCGTCGCCGCGCAGGTTCCCCACTCCGCGCGGTGCGGTCGTGGGCATACCCAGGAACGTGGTCATGCGGCCTCCGTCGCGGCGAGGATCTCGGCGAGATGCACCGTCCGGACACCCGCGTCGAGCCGGGACAGGCCGCCGCCGATGTGCATCAGGCAGGACGAGTCACCGGCTGTGCAGACCTCCGCGCCGGTGCCGAGCACGTGGCGCATCTTGTCGGCCAGCATCGCGGTCGACGTGTCGGCGTTCTTCAGCGCGAAGGTGCCGCCGAAACCGCAGCACTGCTCGGCCGCGGGCAGCTCGACCAGCTCCAGCCCGCGGACGTGGCGCAGCAGCCGCTGCGGCTTGTCACCGACCCGGATCATCCGCAGCGAGTGGCAGGTCGGGTGGTACGTCACCCGGTGCGGGTAGTACGCCCCGACGTCCTCCACCCCGAGCACGTCCACCAGCAGCTCGGACAGCTCGTACGTCCGGCCGGCGACGTCCTCGGCCCGCGCGGCCAGGCCCTCGTCACCCGCCGCCCGGGCCACCATCGCGTGCTGGTGACGCACCGACCCGACACAGGATCCGGAGGGCGCGACCACCACGTCGTACGGCGCGAACGTGCGCACGTGCCGGCGGACCAGCGGCAGCGCGTCCTTCTGGTAGCCGGTGTTGATGTGCATCTGGCCGCAGCAGGTCTGCCCCGCGGGAAAGACCACCTCGTGGCCCAGCCGCTCCAGCAGCCGCACGGTCGCCTTGGCCGCGGCCGGGAACATGGTGTCGGCCAGGCAGGTCACGAACAAGGCGATGCGCATGTCAGCCCTCCAGCCGGCGCTCGGCCGCTCGCCACGCGGCCGCGTCGCCGCGTGGCTCGTAGCGCACGATCTGCTGAGTCTCCCGCAGCAGAGCCCGCAGTGCCGAGAGGTCACCGCTGATCGTTTCCGCGGCCCGGGCCTGCACGAGCACGTTGCCGAGCGCGGTCGCCTCGACCGGGCCGGCCAGCACGGGCAGGCCGCAGGCGTCGGCGGTGAGCTGGCAGAGCAGCTCGTTGCGGGCGCCACCGCCGACGATGTGCACCGCGTCGACGTGCCGCCCGGACAGCTCCTGGGCCTGGCGCACCGCACGACGATGGGCGAGCGCCAGGCTGTCCAGGATGCACCGCACCACCGCGGCGGGCGAGCCGAAGGAGCTGCGGCCGCTCGCCGTCGTGAGCCGGGCGACCATGTCGCCCGGCGGCAGGAAGACCGGATCGTCGAGATCAACGACGGACTGGAAGGCCGGCACGGCGGCGGCCTCGCGCAGCAGTACGGGCAGGTCGGGCGCACCCCATTCGCGCAGGCACTCCTGCAACGGCCAGAGCCCCATCACGTTGCGCAGATAGCGCACCGTGCCGTCGACGCCGCCCTCGTTGGTGAAGTTGGCCAGCCGGGACGCCTCGGTCAGCACCGGCGCGTCGAGCTCGACGCCGACCAGCGACCACGTCCCGCAGGAGATGTAGGCGAAGTGGTCACCGCCCGCCGGGACGCCCACCACAGCCGAGGCCGTGTCGTGCGAGCCGACCGCGATGACGTCCGGCGTGCCGATACCCAGCTCGGGGCGCACCGGGCCGATGACCGTGCCGGGGGCGCGCAGGGGCGGGAAGAGAGTGGGCCGGATCCCGAGCGCGGTCATCAGTTCTCCGGCCCACCCCCCTGAGCCTAGATCGAGAAGCTGGGTGGTGGAAGCGTTGGTGAATTCTGCTCCCGTTTCGCCGGTCAGCCAGTACGCCAGCAGGTCCGGGATCATCAGCAGCTGCCGGGCCGCTTCGAGCTGCGGGGTGCCCGCCGCCGCCACCAGCTGATAGATCGTGTTGAACGGCAGCTTCTGCAGGCCGGTCAGCGCGTACAGCTGGTCCTCGCCGACGACCGCGGCGACCTTGGCCGCCGCGCCCTCGGTGCGGGTGTCCCGGTAGTGCACCGGGTTGCCGAGCAGCGTCCCGGTCGCGTCGAGCAGCCCGTAGTCCACCGCCCACGAGTCGATGCCGATCCCGTCGACCGGCCCGGCGAGCCGCAGACCCTCCAGGACTCCGCGGTAGAGCGCGAGGATGTCCCAGTACAGCGTCCCGCCGGCGCGTACCGGCTCGTTGGCGAAGCGGTTGACGGCGTCCAGCGACAGGGACCCCGGGCCGACCCGGCCGACCATGACCCGCCCGCTGGACGCGCCGAGGTCGACCGCCGCGAACGTGTTCACCGCAGGAAGGCTGCCGCCACCCCGGCGTCCACCGGGATGTGCAGGCCGGTCGTGTGCGACAGCTCGCCGCCGGTCAGCACGAACACCGCGTTCGCGACGTGCTCCGGGAGCACCTCGCGCTTGAGCAGCGTGCGCTGGGCGTAGTAGGCGCCGAGCTCGGATTCCGGTACGCCGTACACGGCGGCCCGCTGGGCGCCCCAGCCACCGGCGAAGATGCCGGAGCCGCGGACCACGCCGTCGGGGTTGATGCCGTTGACCCGGATGCCGTGCCCGCCCAGTTCGGCGGCGAGCAGCCGGACCTGGTGGGCCTGGTCGGCCTTGGCCGCGCCGTACGCGACGTTGTTCGGGCCCGCGAACAGCGAGTTCTTGCTGGAGATGTAGACGATGTCGCCGCCCAGCCCCTGCCCGATCATGACCCCGGCGGCCGCCTTGGCGACCAGGAACGAGCCCTTGGCCATGACGTCGTGCTGCAGGTCCCAGTCGGCCTCGGTGGTCTCCAGCAGTGGCTTGGAGATGGACAGCCCGGCGTTGTTCACCACCAGGTCCACCCCGCCGAAGGCCAGCACCGCGTCCCGCAGCGCGGTCGCGACCTGCGCTTCAGAGGTCACGTCGGCGGCCACCGCCACGGCGACGTCCGGGCCGCCGATCTCGGCCGCGACGCCCTCGGCGGCGGCGAAGTCCCGGTCCGCCACGACGACGCAGGCGCCCTCGGCGGCCAGCCGCAGTGCGATCGCCCTGCCGATGCCCGAGCCGCCGCCGGTCACGAACGCGATCCGGCTGGCCAGCGGCTTCGCCCTGGGCATCCGCTGCAGCTTGGCCTCTTCCAGGGCCCAGTACTCGATCCGGAACTTCTCCGACTCGCCGATCGGCGCGTAGGTCGAGACCGACTCGGCGCCGTGCATCACGTTGATCGCGTTGACGTAGAACTCGCCGGCCACCCGCGCGGTCTGCTTGGCGGCCCCGAAGCTGAACATGCCGACCCCGGGGACGAGCACGATCGCCGGGTCGGCGCCGCGCATCGCCGGGCTGTCCGGGCCGGCGTGCCGCTCGTAGTACGCGCGGTAGTCCTCGCGGTAGGCGGCGTGCAGCTCCTTGAGCCGCGCCTCGACCTCCCCCAGCGGAGCGTCCGGCGCGGTGTCCAGCACCAGCGGCTTGACCTTGGTCCGCAGGAAGTGGTCCGGGCAGGAGGTGCCCAGCGCGGCCAGCTCGGGCATCCGCTCGCGGCGGACGAAGTCGAGCACGACCTCGCTGTCGGTGTAGTGGCCCACCTGCGGACGGTCGGTGGAGGCGAGACCGCGCACGATCGGGAACAGGGCGGCCGCGCGCTCCCGGCGTACCTCATCGGGCAGGGCCTCGTGCACCAGCGGGCCGAACGGCGCCTCGCGGCCGTGCCCGGCGATCCACGCCGCGGCGGTGTTGATGATCTCCAGCGAGTTGGCCTCGCACTCGGCGCTGGTGGCGCCCCACGCGGTGATCCCGTGCCCGCCCAGCACGACGCCGATGGCCTGGGGATGGGCCCGCTGCACGGCGGCGATGTCGAGGCCGAGCTGGAAGCCGGGCCGGCGCCACGGCACCCACAGCACCCGGTCGCCGAAGATCTCCTTGGTCAGCGCCGGGCCGTCGGCCGCGGTCGCCAGCGCGATGCCGGCGTCCGGGTGCAGGTGGTCGACGTGCGGCGCGTCCACCAGGCCGTGCATGGCCGTGTCGATCGACGGAGCGGCGCCGCCGCGGCCGTGCAGGCAGTAGTCGAACGCGGCCACCATCTCGTCCTCGCGCTCGACGCCGGGGAAGACGCCGGCCAGCGCGCGGAGCCGGTCGAGCCGCAGCACCGCGAGGCCGGACTCCTTCAGCGTGCCCAGGTCGCCGCCTGAGCCCTTGACCCAGACCAGCTCGGTCGGCGCCGCGGTGACGGGGTCGATCTCCGTCCCCTTGGCCGAGGTGTTGCCGCCGGCGTAGTTGGTGTTGCGCGGGTCGGCGCCGAGGCGGTTACTGCGGGCCAGGAGGTCGCTGACTGCGGGGTTCGACATGAGCATCCTTCGCAGGCGGGGCCATGAAACGTTTCATACGTTGCGTGCAGGTTACGGGCCGACCGGCGCCGGGGTCAATACATCGCGCCCGATCCGCCGCCCGGCTGAACGTTGTCAGTAGGAGCGGGAACGGACGACCGTGGAGGCCCGCGCGACCAGCTCCGGGACGAACAACGGCTGCTGGTGCACGTGGTCGGGATTGGTCGCCTCGTCCAGCACGAGCTGCGCCGCGGCCCGGCCCAGCTCCTGACGGGGCTGGCGCACCGAGGTCAGCGGCACGGCGGCCGCGGCGGCGAACTCGATGTCGTCGAAGCCCACGATGGCCAGCTCCTCCGGCACCCGCAGGCCCGCGCCGATGCTCTGCTGCAGCAGGCCGAGCGCGAGCAGGTCGTTGGCGCAGAAAGCGGCGGTCGGGCGGCGCCGCGCCGGGATGCCGGCGAGCCGCTCACCGGCCGAGCGGCCCTCGGCGACGGTCAGCCCGGCCGTCGGCAGGTAGGTCAGATCCTCCGGCGGCAGGCCCAGCTCGGCCCAGATCTGCCGGGCCCCCTCGACGCGCTCGCGGACCTGTCCGATCGACTCCGGCCCGCCGACCACGGCGACCCGGGTGTGCCCCTGCTCGGCCAGGTGCTCGACCGCGATCCGGCCGCCCAGCACGTCATCCACGGCCACCGAGCAGAAGAGACCGCCCGCACCGACCCGGTCGACGATGACCACCGGGATGCCCCGGCGGCTGATCTCGGCGAGGTGCGGCGCGTCCGGATTGACCGGGGTGATCAGGATGCCCTGGACCCGCTGCTGCATGAGGCGGTCGAGAAGGACCTCCTCCCGCTCGGACCGGCCGTTGCTGTTGCAGATGAACAGCGAGAGGTCGGCCTCCTCGGCGGCGAGCTCGATGCCCTGCGAGACGTCGTGGAAGAAGGGGTTGCTGCCGTCCAGCATCACGTACGCCAGGGTGCGGCTGGTGCCGGCCCGCAGCTGCCGGGCCGACTCGTTGCGCACGAAGCCCAGCTCCACCATGGCCCGCTCGACCCGCTCACGGGTCGTCGGGCTGACCACCTCGGGGCGGTTCATCACGTTGGAGACCGTGCCCAGGGAGACCCCGGCCGAGCGGGCGACGTCCTTGACGGACGGTGTCCTGCCGTTGACCACGGCTCCCCCTTTTGAAACGTAGAAGCGCCATCGTACGGGATAACTCGTACCACCCGGCCGCGCGTTTCGAGAAGGTTTCACGAAGGTCCTTGACACCTGTGATCGGCGCCACCTACGTTCGTGACACGCCGTATGAAACATTTCAAACATCCTGCGGAGGTGGCCCGTGACGGCAACGCCCGGCGAGTCGCGGCCCGGTCCGGCCCTGCTCGAAGTGCGCGAGGTGACCAAGTCCTTCGGCGCGGTGGCGGCCGTGCAGGGCGTCAGCTTCCCCCTGTACGCGGGCGAGGCGCACGCCCTGGTCGGGGAGAACGGCGCGGGCAAGTCCACCATCGTCAAGATGCTCGCCGGCGTGCACCGGCCGGACACCGGCGCGCTCGCCGTCCACGGCACGGAGGTCGAGTTCACCGGCCCCGGTGACGCGAAGGCAGCCGGCATCGCGGTCATCTACCAGGAGCCGACGCTCTTCCCCGATCTGTCCGTCGCCGAGAACATCGCGATGGGCAACCAGCCGCTGACCCGCCTGCGGCAGATCGACCGCCGGGCGATGCACGACAACGCGGCCCGGCTCTTCACCCGCCTCGGCGTGCACATCGACCCCGACCGCCCGGCGCGCGGGCTCTCCATCGCCGACCAGCAGCTCGTCGAGATCGCCAAGGCGCTCTCCAGCGAGGCCCGGGTCCTGATCATGGATGAGCCGACCGCCGCGCTCAGCGGGGTCGAGGTCGACCGGCTCTTCGCGGTCACCCGGGCGCTGCGCGACGAGGGCGCCGCGATCATGTTCATCTCGCACCGCTTCGAGGAGATCACCGCGCTCTGCCAGCGGGTCACGATCATGCGCGACGGCCGGCACGTGTGCACCGAGCTGGTCGCCGACCTCAGCGTCGACGACATGATCCGGCGGATGGTCGGGCGCGACCTGAGCACGCTGTTCCCGAAGCAGGACACCGAGATCGGCGAGACCGTGCTCGAAGTGGAGGGTCTCGGCCGCGAGGGCGTCTTCCGCGACATCAGCTTCTCGGTCCGGGCCGGCGAGATCGTCGCCCTGGCCGGGCTGGTCGGCGCGGGCCGTTCCGAGGTCATGCAGGCGGTGTTCGGCGTCGACCGGTACGACACCGGGTCGGTCCGGTTCCTCGGCAAGCCGCTCAAGCCGGGCTCACCCCGCGCGGCCATGGCGGCCGGCATGGCGCTGGTCCCCGAGGACCGCCGCCAGCAGGGCCTGATCATGGAGCTGTCGGTCGAGCGCAACGTGACCCTGCCGCGCAGCCGTGCGCTGGCCAGACTTGGGCTGCTTTTCGGCGCGGCCGAACGCCGCGAGGCGACCAGCTGGACCGGTCAGCTGCAAACCAAGCTGGGCCGGCTGTCCGACCCGGTGGGCACGCTGTCCGGCGGCAACCAGCAGAAGGTGGTGCTGGCCAAGTGGCTGGCCACCGACCCGAAGCTGCTGATCGTCGACGAGCCCACCCGCGGCATCGACGTCGGCACCAAGGCCGAGGTGCACCGGCTGATGTCGGCGCTGGCGGCCCGCGGGCTCGCCGTCGTCATGGTCTCGTCCGAGCTGCCCGAGGTGCTGGGCATGGCGGACCGGATCATCGTCCTGCGCGAGGGGCACGTGGCCGCCCGGCTCACCCGCGCCGAAGCCACCGAGGAGAGCGTCATGTACGCGGCAATGGGCCAGCAGGTGACCACATGACCGCGGCGGTGGCGGCGCCCCGCCGGATCTTCTCCGGGCTGGTCAAGGTCCGTGAGCTGGGGATCATCCTGGCTCTGGTGGTGCTGGTCGGCTACACCGCCGCGAGCAACCCGCGGTTCCTGTCCGGACAGAGCATCCGCGACATCCTGCTGAACACGGCGATCCTCGCGGTGATGGCCGCCGGCCAGGCCGTCGTGGTGATCACCCGCAACATCGACCTCTCCGTCGGGTCGGTGCTCAGCCTCAGCGCCTTCACCGTGGCCACCCTGATGAGCGACAATCCCGGCCTGCCGATGGTCGCCGCGATCGCGGTGGGCCTCGTCGTCGGCGGCGCGGCCGGGCTGCTCAACGGCGTGCTGGTCCGGTACGGCCGGGTGCCCGCCCTGGTGGTCACGCTGGGCACGCTCTACATGTTCCGCGGCATCACCTACTCGTGGGCCGGCGGCCAGCAGGTCAACGCCGACGAACTGCCGCGGCACTTCCTGACCTTCGCCAACGACTCCATCCTGGGCGTCCCCTGGCTGGTGCTGATCGCGCTGGTCGTGGTCGGCGGTGTCTCGCTGCTGATGCGCAACTACCGGATGGGCCGCGAGCTGTACGCCATGGGCTCCAGCCCGCAGGCCGCCGAGCTCGCCGGCATCAAGGTGGCCCGCAACCTGCTGGGCGCGTTCATCCTGAGCGGCGCCCTGGCCGGGCTCGCCGGGGTGCTCTTCGCGGCCCGGTTCGGCACGGTCGACGCGGCCGCCGGCACCGGGCTGGAGCTCAACGTCGTCGCGGCCGTGGTCGTCGGCGGGGTGGCGGTCTTCGGTGGCAGCGGCACGGTCTGGGGCGCGGGCCTCGGCGCCCTGCTGCTGACCGTGATCGGCAGCGCCCTGACCGTGCTGGACATCAACCAGTTCTGGCAGCAGGCCATCGTCGGCGCCCTGATCATCCTGGCCATCTGCGCCGACCGCCTGGTCGCGGTCCGGATCGCCCGCTCCCTGCGGAAGAAGGACAGCCATGTCTGAGCTCCGGAAGAGACTCGCTTCCTGGGACAGCATCATCGTCCTGCTGACCGTCTTCGTGCTGGTGGTGGCGTCCTTCTCGGTGACCAACTTCGGGACCAGCCGCAACTTCACCTTCCTGATCCTGGACCTGCTGCCGATCATGCTGGTCGCGCTGCCGATGACCTTCATCATCGTCACCGGCGAGATCGACCTGTCGGTGGCCAGCACGCTGGGGCTGGCCAGCTCGATCATGGGCTACCTGTGGAACCAGGGCCTGTCCATCGAGTCGATCATCCCGATCTGCATCATCGCCGGTGCGATCCTCGGCGCGATCAACGGCTTCCTGGTCACCGGCCTGGGCCTGCCGTCGCTGGCGGTCACCATCGGCACGCTGGCCCTCTACCGCGGGCTGGCGCTCGTGGTGCTCGGTGACGGCGCGGTCGCGGACTTCCCGTTCAGCTACACGGGCTGGGTCACCGGCACGATCGGCGGCGGCCCCGTGCCCAACGTGCTCATCCTGATCGTCGTCCTGGCCGCGGTCTTCGGGGTGATCCTGCACGCGACCCCGTTCGGCCGCTCGCTGTACGCGATCGGCGCGAACGCCCAGGCCGCGCACTTCTCCGGCATCCGGGTGGCCCGCACCAAGTTCTGGCTGTACGTGGTCAGCGGCGCGGTCGCCGGCCTCGTCGGAGTGCTGTGGACCCTGCGCTACTCCAGCGCCCGGGCCGACAACGGCGCCGGGCTCGAGCTCGCCGTGGTCGCCGCGGTCCTGCTCGGCGGCGTCTCCATCTTCGGCGGCAAGGGCAGCCTCCCCGGCGTCCTGGCCGGCGTGGTCCTGCTCGCCGCTCTGCAGAACGCCCTGCGCTTGCAGGACGTGTCGGGCCAGGCGCTGAACATCGTCACCGGCGCCCTGCTCGTGCTCTCCGTACTGCTGCCCAACGTCGCGACCTCGATCCGCACCACCTGGCAACGGCGGAGACTCCGCCGCGCCGCCACTGTTTGAGACCCTCCGCCCTCCAAGGAGTACGCCATGCTTCGTTCCCGCCGACGCCTACTCTCCGCAGGCGCCGCTTCACTCATGGTCCTCGGTGTCGCCGCCTGTGGCGGCACCACCAAGGACAGCGCCGACAATTCCGGCCCCGCCGCCGCGCAGTCCGCCGCCGCCGACCCGAACGCGAAGCTCAAGGAGGGCCTGAAGATCGCCTTCCTGCCCAAGCAGCTCAACAACCCGTACACCGACGTCGAGGTGGGTGGCGGCAAGGTCGCCGCGGGCGAGCTCAAGGGCGAGTACAAGCTGGTCGGCCCGAACGACGCCAGTGCCTCCTCCCAGGTCAGCTACATCAACACGCTGATCCAGCAGCAGCAGGACGTGATCGGCATCGCGGCCAACGACCCGAACGCGGTCTGCCCGTCGCTGAACCAGGCCCGCCAGGCCGGCATCAAGATCGTGGCCTTCGACTCCGACGCCTCCAAGGACTGCCGGGACGTCTTCATCAACCAGGCCTCCACCCAGGGCATCGGCGAGAGCCTGGTCAAGATGGCGAGCGAGCTGGCCGGCGGCTCCGGTGAGATCGCGATCCTGTCGGCGACCCCGAACGCGACCAACCAGAACGCCTGGATCGAGGTCATGAAGACCGAGCTGGCCAAGCCGGAGAACGCCAAGCTCAAGCTGGTCAAGACCGCGTACGGCAACGACGACGACCAGAAGTCCTTCCAGGAGGCCCAGGGCCTGCTGCAGTCGTACCCGAACCTGAAGGTCATCGTCTCGCCGACCACCGTGGGCATCGCCGCGGCCTCGCGCTACGTCAGCTCCTCGAACTACAAGGGCAAGGTGGCGATCACCGGCCTGGGCCTGCCCAACCAGATGCGGGAGTACGTCAAGGACGGCACCGTGAAGAAGTTCGCGCTGTGGAACCCGGCCGACATCGGCTACCTGGCCGCGTACGCGGGTGCGGCGCTGGCCTCGGGCCAGATCACCGGCAAGGAGGGCGAGAAGTTCAAGGCCGGCAAGCTCGGCGAGTACACCGTCGGCGCGGCCGGCGAGATCGTGCTCGGCCCGCCGACCGAGTTCACCGCCGAGAACATCGACAAGTTCAACTTCTGAGCCCATGAGGTACTGCTTCAACCTCCAGGTCCGCCCCGAGCGGATGGCCGAGTACGTGGAGCGGCACCAGGCCGTGTGGCCCGAGATGCAGGACGCATTGCGGGCCACCGGCTGGCGCAACTACTCCCTGTTCCTGCGCTCCGACGGGCTGCTGGTCGGCTACGTCGAGACCGACGACCTCGCGGCGGCCCAGGCGGCAATAGCGCGGACCGAGGTGAACGCCCGCTGGCAGGCGGAGATGGCCGAGTTCTTCACCGGCATCGACGGCCGCCCACCGGACGAGAGCTTTGTGCTGCTGACCGAGGTCTTCCACCTATCAGAAGAGAAGTGATCCCCATGGCTGATCTGGCCGCCGTCAAGCGGGCCCTCGCCGCCCAGCGGATCGAGACCCCGTCCTGGGCCTTCGGCAACTCCGGCACCCGGTTCAAGGTCTTCGCCCAGGCCGGTGTGCCCCGCAACCCGCAGGAGAAGATCGCCGACGCCGCCACCGTGCACCGGTTCACCGGGGTGGCGCCGACGGTCGCGCTGCACATCCCCTGGGACAAGGTGGACGACTACGCCGAGCTGCGCTCCTACGCCGAGTCGCTGGGGGTGGGGATCGGCGCCGTCAACACCAACGTCTTCCAGGACGACGCCTACAAGCTGGGCTCGGTCACCAACCCGGACGCCGGCGTACGCCGCAAGGCCACCGATCACCTCCTCGAGGCGATCGCCATCATGGACGCGACCGGCTCGCGGGACCTGAAGCTGTGGTTCGCCGACGGCATCAACTACCCGGGCCAGGACGACCTGCGCAACCGCCAGGACCGGCTGGCGGCGGCGCTGCGCGAGACGTACGACCGGCTCGGCGCCGACCAGCGCATCCTGCTGGAGTACAAGCTCTTCGAGCCGGCCTTCTACGCGACCGACGTCCCGGACTGGGGCACTTCGTACGCGCATTGCATCGAGCTGGGCGAGAAGGCGACGGTGTGCATCGACACCGGCCACCACGCCCCGGGCACGAACATCGAGTTCATCGTGGCGTTCCTGCTGCGCCAGAACAAGCTGGGTGCCTTCGACTTCAACAGCCGCTTCTACGCCGACGACGACCTGATGGCCGGCGCGGCGGACCCGTTCCAGCTGTTCCGGATCATGTACGAGATCGTCCGCGGCGGCGCGCTGGACCCGGCCTACGGCATCAACTTCATGCTGGACCAGTGCCACAACATCGAGACGAAGATCCCCGCGATCATCCGCTCGGTGATGAACATCCAGGAGGCGACGGCCAAGGCGCTGCTGGTCGACCGGGACGCGCTGAGCCGGGCCCAGAACGACGGCGACGTGCTGGAGGCCAATGCGGTGCTGATGGACGCCTACAACACCGACGTCCGGCCGCTGCTCGCCGAGGTCCGCGCGGATGCGGGCCTGGACCCGAACCCGGTCGCGGCCTACCGGCGCAGCGGCTACCAGGAGCGGATCGTCCAGGACCGGGTCGGCGGCCAGCAGGCCGGCTGGGGCGCCTGACCGAGCCGCTCGATTCGACTGCCCGCCTGGCCCGCCCGAGCCAGGCGGGCCAGGCCGGGCGGGCCAGGCGGGCCAGGCCGGGCCAGGCAGCCGGGCCGG
>NZ_BOQL01000086.1 GCF_018332655.1 Actinoplanes auranticolor
GCCGCCCTGGGCGGCTACATCCGCTGGGCCACCGACGAGGTCATGACGTACTCCCCCGCCGGCGCCCGGGTCCCGGCGGCGGCGACCATGCCGCGCTGGGACTTCGACGGGCTACGACGCTGAGCAGGTGACCGCCGGGGCCGGTGCCGGGCCGGTGCCGACGAAGCCGAACGTGGCGCTCGCTCCCGCGGCCAGGGCGCCGTTGTGGGCGGCGTTGCGGACCGTCGCGGTCGAGCCCGACGTGGTCAGCGTGCCGTTCCACAGCGAGGACACCGCCGTACCGGCCGGGTTGGTCCAGGTGGCCGTCCAGGCGCGGGTGGCCGCCGTACCGGTGTTCTTGATCGTGATCTCGCCCTGGAAGCCGCCGTTCCAGGCACCGGTCTGGCTGTAGGTGGCCGTGCAGGTGCCGGACGGCACGGGCGGGGTGGATGCCGAGGCCGAGACCGACGGGGAGGCCGGGCCGGTGGGCTCGGTGCCGCCGCCGTAACGGGCGGCCAGGCTGATGCCGGTGGTGCTGCCGGTGCCGCCCAGCGGGACCTGGTGGTCCAGGCTGACGAACTTGCCGCCGTGCTGCCACAGGGCCGGCTTGAGCAGGGCGTACTTCTGCTCGTCCCAGGTCTTCCAGTCGTCGAGCAGCAGCCCGCCGGTGTCACCGGAGTTGGGGTTGAGCACCCAGAACGTCTGGTGCAGCTTCTTCTCCACGATCAGGTCGCGCAGCGCGGTCATCCAGCGGTCCTGCCGCTCGTCCTGGCCCAGCCGGCCGCCCCACTCGCCGATCAGCAGCGGCGCGGTGCCGGTGTCGTGCACGTACAGCCAGTTCGGCGTCCACACGTCGGCGGTCAGCGAGGCCTTGTCGAACGTCTTCTGGAACCACGGCTGGTCGAACACCAGCGGCCCGTAGTCGTGCGGCGAGTAGACCAGCTGGTCCTGGTCGGCGCCCAGGTTGATCGGGTGCTCGGCGACGCCGCGCAGGTTGCCGCCCCACCAGGTGTTGTGGAAGTTCGAGCTCAGGTCCGGGTTGGTGTTCGGCGAGGACCAGGTCGAGCCGGCCTTCGGGTAGACCTGGATGCCCTCGACCAGCACCAGCACCTTGGGGTTGATCGCCAGGATCCGCTTGGCCGCGGTCTCCGCCACGTACTTCCAGTTGTCGGCGTCGGTGGAGCTGTCCCACTTGGCGCGGACAGTCTCGTTCTGCGCGCCGTGCGGCTCGTTCTTGATGTCCATCGCGACCAGCGTGTCGTCGCTCTTGTAACGGGCGGTCACCCACTCCCACGCCTGGTAGAAGTTCTCGGTGGTGATGGTGCCCTTCCACCACACCGGGTGGTTGTGGCCGGAGTTGTCGGCCTCGGCGCTGTGCACGTCGAGCATGACCTTCATGCCGTACTGGCGGCACAGCGCGAGGAACGCGTCGAAGACCTGCAAGGTGGTCTTGCCGGTCAGCTCCGGATTGGCGTACGTGTTGACGCCGGCGGCCACGGCGGCCTGCCCGGCCTTCCACTCCAGCAGCAGCTGGGTGGAGATCGGCACCCGGACGATGTTGATGCCGCGGTCGGCCATGGACCTGGTGACCTCGGTCAGGTTGGCCGACCAGAGCCCGTGGAACACGCGCTCACCGGCGTTGAAGCCGAACCAGTTGGTCCCGGTGAGCCAGACCGGGTTGCCGGCTTCGTCGACGATCTGGTTGCCGCTGACGTGCAACCAGTCCTCGGCCGGGGCGGCTGCCGCGGCGGAGGAGGTGCCGGTGGTGGCGAACCACAGCAGCGGGGCGGCCAGGACAGCCGCCGCGGCTGCGGCGAGACGCCGTTTGGATCGGATCGAGAACATGCGGGGGTTCCTCCGAGGGGACGACGAGGATGGTGGGAGCGCTCCCACGCACAGCATGGAACATCGACGAAACCAAATCCAGTGTTTCGCGGCAGAAAACCCGCCGTTACAGCTGGACCTCGCGGAAGAGGTCGAGGGTGGGCTCGAGCTGGGAGTGCAGCGGGGCCGGCAGGGCGGCGGGGTCGAACCAGCCCAGTTCGTCGAACTTGTGTGGTTCGCCGATCGTCACGGTGGCGGGGTCGACGCGGACCGCGAAGACGACCGCGACCCAGTGCGACAGCGGCTCGGTCCGGACCACGTTGCGGACGCCGAGCAGGCTGATCTCCTGCGGCTCGGTCGCGTACTCCTCCTTGACCTCGCGGGTCACCGCGGCCTCGAAGGTCTCGCCGAACTCCAGGGCGCCGGCCCCGGTGTCCCAGGTCCCGGGCTCGTCGCGGGCACCGGCGGAGCGCCGGGCGAGCAGGATCCGGCCGGCACCGTCGTGGCAGATGAAGACGCAGGAGACGCGCGGTTCACGGGACATGGCCGCTGATTCTGCCCGATCCGGCTCAGGTAACGAACTTTTCATGGGTTTCCGCCGCGGGTGGGCTCAGCCGCAGGCGAGCCGGGCGGCGGCCCAGTCGGCGTGGTCGTTGCCGTTGCCGTTACCGCCGTCGGTGACCCGCAGCTCCAGGCTCCGCACGCCGGTCACGTCGACGTCCAGCCGCTGGGCGGGATCCGCGCCGGTGAGCACGCCCGTCTGCGCCAGCCGGGTGCCGTCGCCCCAGACCTCGAACGTCACCGAGCCCGCGCTGCCCGTCTCGTCGTCGACGCCCACGTCGGCGCGCAGGCGGGTGCAGTCGCCGCCGAGGTCCACCTGGACCGTGGAGGCCGCGTGCACGCCGATGCCCTTGGGGTACACGACGTCGCCGATGGTCAGCGGGTTGCCGTCGGTGGCGCCCTGTTCGCCGTTGCTGCGGTCCTTCTCGGCCGGGCCCCAGCCGTTCACCGGGGCGGTGAACGGGCGGTCGCTGAGCCATGCGTAGCCCGCCGGCAGCGGCGCCTCGGTGGTGGCGGTCGCCGTGGTGGTCGAGGCGAAACCGTCCGGGGTGGTGGTCTCGGCGGTCGCGGTGAGACGGTACGTGCCGATGTCGGTGCCCGCCGGCGCGGTGACGGTGAACGTGGCCGTCTCCCGCTCGGCGACGGCGCCCAGGTCCACCGAGGCCGGTTGCACGGTCCAGCCCTCGGGCGCGCTCAGCCGTACCGTCGCGTCCCGCAGACCCGCCGCGCAGCGCGCCGCGACCTGGACCTGCACCGGTTCGGCTGTGCCGGGCTCGATCCGGCCGTCCGTGGTGACCGTCAGCTCCGGCGGGCAGGGCGCCGGCACGTCGGCGTCCGGGACGCCGCCCGCGGCGACCTCGGTCCGGGTGAGCGGGCGCAGGACCAGCTCGTGCGAGTACGGCCGCGTGGGCGAGAGCCGGTACGGCGCCAGCACCGAGTTCGGAGTCTCCCCCATCCCGGTCTCGCCGGCCAACGCGTGCAGCGTCACCCAGTCCTTGTTGCGCACCAGTGGCAGCTGGTGGTCGTACTCGGCGCGGTCGAGGTCGTCGTAGGCGGTCACGCTGACGTCGGAGGTGCCGCCGACCAGCAGCCCGGCCCGGTTGTCGTGCAGGCTGGCCCAGCGGGTGTCGGTGTGGTTGCCGTACGCCTGCGGCCGTGAGTACCGCACGTACTCCTTCTCGACCGTGCTGCGGTAGACGCCCATCGGGGCCCCGCTGCGCCGGTCGTTGTAGGACTCCTGCGGACCGCGCCCGTAGTAGGCGAAGCGCTGCATCGAGGCGGGCACGCGCAGCGAGACGCCGATCCGGGGCAGGTACGGCAGCGCGCCGACCCGCGAGCCCTTGGCGGCGACGTCCTGGCGCAGCGTGACGGTGCCGCGCCGGTCGATCCGGTACGTCAGCGTCTGGTCGAACGACAGCAGCGCCTCGGTGCCGGGGCCGGCGGCGACACCGCGCACCTCGACCACGACGGCGTCGGCCTCGGTCCGGGTCCGTACCCCGGTGACCGTGGTCCGCAGCCGGTCCAGGCCGGTCTCGTGCCAGATCCGCCGGTCGTCGGTGCCCCAGTCGTAGGTCTCGTTGCTGGTCGGCGGCCGGTACACGTCCAGTTGGGGCCCGCCGCGCAGCAGTTCCCGGCCGGCCGCGCGCATCGAGGTGAGCGCGCCGTCGTCGAACCGGTAGGCGAAGTCCCGGCCGGACACGGTGACGGTGTCGCCGCGGGTGGTCACCGCGGGTGCGCCGGGCACGGGGAGCGGGAGGATGCCCGGCACCGCGCGGCCGCCGACAGAGAACTGGTCGTATCCGACGATCCAGCCCCGGCGGGCCCAGGCGGTGTCCCGGTTGCCGGCCGCGGTCACGGTGAGGAAGCGTTCCCGGTCGGCCGGGTTGGCCGGCAGCGGGCCCGGATCGAGCTCGGTGGTCTGTCCCGGGGCGAGCCGGATGCGCCGGCTGCCGGAGCGCAGGACGTCGCTCTGTTCCTTGACCTGCCAGCGCACGGTCAGGTCGAAGGCGCCGGCCTGCTGCTCGTTGTGCAGCCGGACCGTGGTGCCGGTGCGGGAGATCCGGACCGGGGCCTGGGCCCAGGCCATCTCGGCGGTCTCCGGCTGCACGGAGCGGTCCGAGCCGACCAGGCCGTCGGTGCCGGACAGGCTGATGCCCAGGCTCAGGAAGTCGCCCCGGCGCTGGAAGCGGTCGAAGTTCAGGGCCAGCACCGCGCCGGCGACCGGATCCGCACCTGCCGCGAGCTGAGCGGGGGTGAGGGCGGAGGGGTAGATGCGCGCGTCGTCGATCAGGCCGCGGCCGAGCCGGATGCTCCACAGGTCGTTGTCCTGCTGGGTGTCGGCGTTGCGGCCCAGGTTGACCTCGAACAGGCCCGGGTCCACCGCACCGGTACGGGCGGTCGTCGCCACCTCGGCGCCGTCGATGTACAGCCGCAGGGCGGTGCCGTCGTAGACGCCGGTGACCCGGTGCCAGGCGCCGTACCAGTCGGCCGGTACGTCCGCGGCGGCTGTGGCCCAGCCGCCCGCGTCGACGCCGAACTCCAGGGTGTCGCGGTCGCGCATCTGCAGCGCGTACCCCTGGCCCTTGGTCAGGATCGGGAAGCTGCCGGCCCATTCCCCCGGATTGACCCAGGCGTCCAGCGTCAGCGGTCCGGTCAGGTCCAGCCGCTTGTCGCGGAAGACGTCGACGAAATCGTCCAGGCTGGACAGGGCCACCGCCTGGCCGCGCCGGCCGGGGACAACGCCGGGCTTGCCGACCAGGAACGTCTGGATGCCGTGGGCCGCGTCGGGGGTGGTGATCAGCGGCTGGCGCAGGTTCTGCTCGGCCCAGTCCCAGATGAAGCCGCCCTGCATCGCCGGGTACTTGCGGGCCAGGGCCCAGAACTGGTCGAAGTTGCCCAGCCCGTTGCCCATGGCGTGCGCGTACTCGCCCATCACGATCGGTTTGGTGCTGCTCAGGGTGCGGCTCTCCAGCCGGGCGGGGGTCGGGTAGCGGGGACCGTCCACGTCGGCGAACGGGGCGTCGCCGTCCGGGTTGTTGGACTGGTGGTAGAGCAGCCGGGTCGGCTCGTGGGCGTCGGCCCAGGCCGCCATCGCGTAGTGCGCGGCGCCCAGGCCGGCCTCGTTGCCGGTGTCCCAGAAGATGACGCTCGGGTGGTTCTTGTCCCGGGCCACCATCGCCTGGAAGCGGTCGGCGAACGCGGCCTGCCACTCCGGGCGGTCGGCCAGGCAGTTCGACGGGCAGGTCTCGTGGCTGTGCGTCTCGATGTCCACCTCGTCGTCGACCCACAGGCCGTGCTCGTTCGCCAGGTCGTACAGGTAGGGGTCGGAGGGGTAGTGCGCGGTGCGGACGGCGTTGAGGTGCAGCTTCTTCATCAGGAAGACGTCGTCGCGCTGGGCCTGCCGGGTCACGTACCGGCCGGTGTCCGGATCCGTCTCGGCCCGGTTCACGCCCTTGATCAGGATGCGCTCGCCGTTGACCAGGATCTGCCGGTCGCGGACCTCGATCTCGCGGAAGCCGACCGGCTGGGCGGTGGTGTGCAGGGCCCGCCCGTCCGGGCCGAGCAGCTGCAGCACCAGGGTGTAGAGGTTGGGCTCCTCCGCGCTCCACTTCGCCGGGTTGCTGATCGGCGCGGTCAGCGTCACCTCACCGGGGCCGGTCGCGGCGGTCAGGGTGGTCACGGTCCGGCCGCGCCGGTCCTGCAGAGTGCCGCGCACGGTGAAGCTGCCCGGCGCGCCCGCGACCTCGACCCGCGCGCTGAGCGTCGCATCCCGGTACGCCGCGTCCAGGTCGGTGGTGATGGTCGCGTCGCGCAGCCGGGTCGGGGCGAAGCGGTAGAGCCGCACGTCGCGGAAGATGCCGCTGTAGCGCCACTGGTCGACGTCCTCCAGGTAGGCGCCGCTGCCCCAGCGGTGCACCTGGACCGCGATGCTGTTGCGGCCCGGCCGCAGCCGCTCGGTGATGTCGAACTCGGCCGGGGTGTAGCCGCCCTGGTCGTAGCCGACGTACCCGCCGTTCACCCAGACCAGGTAGTTGCTGGTCACGCCCTCGAAGCGGAGCAGGACCCGGTCGCTGTCGCGGGTCCAGTCGGCGGGCAGGTCGACCGTGCGCAGGTACGCCCCGGTGGGATTGACGTCGCGGGGCACCTTCGGCGGGTCGTCCGGGGCGATGTCGGACGGGATGTTGCGGAACATCGGGTGGTCGATGAAGTCGGACTGCCAGGTGTGCGGCACCGAGACCGAGGGCCAGCCGGACGCGTCGAAGCCGGCGCCGTGGAACGCCGCGGGCACGTCGTCCGGCCGGTCGAAGATCTTCAGCCGCCACTGGCCGTTCAGCGAGGTGACATTCGGGTCGCGCGCGTCGTGGCTGGTCACGTCGGCCGCGGCGGCGCGGGCACTGGCGTACGGCCGCAGATCCGCGTGCGGTGCTTCCTGACCCTCGCCGGTGAGCTGCGGATCCTCCAGGTAGCGGTAGACGTCCGCCACCGTCTGCGGACCGTCCCCGGCCGGCGGCGCGGCCGCGGCGGCGGCCGGCGGCGCCACCAGGGGCAGCACGAGAGCGACGGTGAGGGCGGCGCGGGGAATCCACGACGGGGCACGGCGCATCGGTCGCTCCTGACGGCTCGGGATGCAGGAAAGCGTGCCATTGAAGCCTTTCAATGGCATGCTCCCCTGTCAACCGTCACCGCCGGCCCGCGGCACCCACCTTCGCGGGGCACGCGGCACCGAAAGCAGCCCGCTCCCCGACGGTGTAGCGGCAACCGAAATCGGCCGCTGCCACGGCGCGCCGGTTCAGGATCGCGTCGCCGCCGGGGCGGTGGCCGCCGCGGACCCAGCTCACCAGGTCGTCGAAGCCCTGCCGCATCTCCGCCTGGGTGAAGTCGCAGTGCCCGACGCCGCGGACCGCCCGGGAGACGAACAGCTTCGCCCGGCCGTTCTGCTGGGCGCGGCGGGCGTACACCTGCTCCATCGAGAACGGTACGAACAGGTCACCGATGTCGTGCAGCGAGAGCACCGGCACCGGCGGCCGGCCGTCCACCCGCGGCACGCCGGCCAGGCCCGCGCTCGGCCGGGCGGTCGGCGCCACCCGCAGCACGTCCCGGTTGAGCCGCCACTCGGCGCGGGTTGGCAGGAGCCGGTCGGTGCTGCGGTAGAGGGTGAACCGGTTGTCCGTGAGGTTGCCGTCCGCGATGCCGGCGGTGCCGCCGGACAGGCCCGGGTAGAGACCGAACACGAACGGCAGGTCCGCGGTGGGCGCCGAGGAGGGTGCGGCGTTCCAGTAGGCGAACGACGCGGCGAAGCCCGGCCGCTCGCCCCCGCTGCGCCGCTCGACGACGTCCGACCAGGTGCGGCCGGCCTCGGTGAGCACCGGCGGCCGGCCCGTGCTGACCCCCAGCGCCGGCAGGATCCGCTGGACCTGCGCCCGCCACCGGTCCGCGTAGCCGTCGTCCGGGGTCAGCGGGAAGTCGATGTCGACGCCGGCGAGCGCGGCCGCGGTGACGTTGGAGTCCAGGAAGTAGTCGAAGAGCTCGGCGTCGCCCAGCACCCCGCAGACCGGCATCGCCCCGACGAACGCACGCGGGTGCTCCTCGATCGCGACGGCGGTGATGTGCCCGCCCATCGAGGCACCGGTCATGTAGACCGATCGGGCGCGCTGGGCGGTGACCTCGCGGAACAGGCCGATCAACGCGTACGAGTCGCGCACGCCCCGGCCCACGTCGTAGCCGTTGGTCTGGTAGCTGGAGGCGGCCCAGGCGAAGCCCCGGGCGATGTAGTGCGCGCGCAGCGACGGGCTGTCCACGTACACCGTGGTGCCGGTGCCGCGGTAGCCGTGCGCGTACACGACCAGCTGGCCGTTCCAGGCCTTCGGCACCTCGATCCGGTACGCCGCGCCGTCGCGGATGCCGGTGTGCACCACGGAGTCCGGCGTGGCGGTGAACGGGGTGCCGTTCGGCTCGCAGGCCGGATCGGCGACCAGGTAGCCGGGCTGAGTGGTGCTGGCGACCGGCGCGGCGCAGGTGGGCGCGGCAGCCGACGCCGGAACCGCGAGCACACCGGCGATCAGGGCCGGCGCCACGGCGAGCGCGAATTGTTTCCGGCTGATTCTCACAGGGTTACCTCCGAGTAACACTCAAGAACGGGCCCGGCGCGATGTCAAGGCCGGTGATTTCACCGATGTGCCGCGGCGAGGTCCGGCCGAAGACTGACGCTCGTCGATCCCGTCCCACCCGAGGAGAGTCCGACGTGCAGTCACCCACCATCCCCGCCCGGTCCCGCCGGTTCCTGGTCACCGCGGCCGCCACCCTGGCCCTGATCGCCGGCTCGCTGACCGGTGCCACCAGCGCCCAGGCGGCCAGCCCGTACGAGCGCGGCCCGGCGCCGACCACGGCCATCCTGGACGCCGGCCGCGGACCGTTCGCCACCGCCCAGCAGAGTGTCTCCAGGCTCGGCGTCTCCGGCTTCGGCGGCGGCGTCATCTACTACCCGACCAGCACCGCCGAGGGCACCTTCGGCGCTGTCGCCATCTCCCCCGGCTACACCGCGAGCTGGTCGAGCATCAGCTGGCTCGGGCCGCGGATCGCCTCGCACGGCTTCGTGGTCATCGGCATCGAGACCAACTCCACCCTCGACCAGCCCGCCTCCCGCGGCAACCAGCTGCTGGCGGCGCTGGACTACCTGACCCGCAGCAGCTCGGTGCGCAGCCGCATCGACGCGAGCCGGCTCGCGGTGGCCGGGCACTCGATGGGCGGCGGTGGCTCGCTGGAGGCGGCCAAGGACCGGCCGTCGCTGCAGGCCGCCGTGCCGCTGGCGCCGTGGAACCTGACCAAGTCCTGGTCGGGCCTGCGGGTGCCGACCCTGATCATCGGCGGCGAGAGCGACTCGATCGCGTCGGTCTCAGCGCACTCGATCCCGTTCTACAACAGCATCCCGGCGGCCACCGAGAAGGCGTACCTGGAGCTCAACAACGCCAGCCACTTCTTCCCGCAGACCACCAACAACCCGACCGCCCGGCAGGCGGTGGCCTGGCTCAAGCGCTTCGTCGACGACGACACCCGCTACGACCAGTTCATCTGCCCCGGCCCGAGCGGCCTGGCGATCTCCGACTACCGCAACACCTGCCCCCTGTCCTGACCACGACCGGCACGAAGCCGGCGGGCGCGCGTGCTCGCCGGTTTCCGGCCGTCCTCAGCACTTGATCGAGGCGCCGTTCAGGGCATCATCAGCCAGCTTGCGATCATCCCAGCGGCAACAATGAGGAAACCGATGATCAGTGCGAGCCGGCGAACAGGACGGCCGGCGAGCAGGCCGAAAAGGCCGATGAGAACGCCTGCGACAGCGGCCACACCGGGTAGCGGCCGCGCCCAGTCAGGGCCCTCAGCCGGGCATACGATCTGGCCGGTGCTGTCGAAGCAAGCATTCGACATCGAATATGCGGAATGCAGCACCACAGCTGTTGCGAACAAGATGAGCCCGCTTGATGCAACGGCGGCTCCAGCCAGCGGGCAACAAGACCTCATCCCTACAGCTTTGATCCGGGCTTCCGGGGAGTGCCGGTTCAGCTATGCCGCGCGCCCGTCCTGGTCACCGCGGGTGCCGGGCGAGCCATCACGGGTTGCGTACCGGCCGTCGCGCTGGCGAAGCTGTTTCCGGACGGCACCGCCGAGGTGGTGGAGCAGCACCCGGACGCGGGCCGTCGAGCGATTCTCGGACACCCGGGGGAAGGAGTGACACGGTGGGCTACCCCGGACTGATCACGCCGGTCGGCCACCGCGAGCCGGTGCCGCGCCGGATCCGCGGTGTGCTCGGCGGCCGCGTCGTGCTGGACACCACCCGCGCGGTGTACGTCTGGGAGTGGCCGCCGTACCCGCGGTACTACGTACCGGCCGCGGACCTGGCCGCGGATGTGCTCGTCGACGAGGACCACGAGGAGCGGCTCCCCCTGGGGACCGCCCGGCGGGTGGGCCTGCGCAGTGGGGAGGTCACCCGGACGGCCGCCGGGCATGTGCACACCGGCGACAGCGTGCCGGAGCTGGCCGGGCTGGTGCGGCTGGAGTGGGCGGCGCTGGACGCCTGGTTCGAGGAGGACGAGGAGGTGTTCGTCCACCCCCGCAACCCGTACGCGCGGGTCGACGCGCTGCGCTCCACCCGGCACGTACTCGTCGAGCTCGACGGGGTGCCGCTGGCCGAGTCGGCGACGCCCGTGGTGGTCTTCGAGACCGGGCTGCCGCCGCGGTACTACCTGCCGCGTACCGCCGTCGACTTCACGCACCTGGAGCCCAGCGCGACGGTCACCGCCTGCCCGTACAAGGGGCGTACCACGGGCTACTGGTCGGTACGCGCCGGCGGCACGCTGCATCCCGACCTGGCCTGGTCCTACGACTTCCCGACCCGGGAGCTGCTGCCCATCGCCGGGCTGGTCAGCTTCTACAACGAGAAGGTCGACCTCTTCCTCGACGGCGAGCCGGTCGAGCGGCCGCACACCCCGTTCTCCCCGGAGGCGCAATGATCCGGCGGCTCAAGGCCTGCCTCAACGGCGGGCGGACCCGCGGCGAGCACCCGGCCGTCCCGGTGACCCCGGCCGAGCTGGCCGTGGCCGCGGCGCAGGCGGTGGCCGCGGGGGCCGAGGCGGTGCACCTGCACCCCCGCGACACGGACGGTGCGGAGAGCCTGGACCCGGCGGACATCGGCCCGGCTGTGGCGGCCGTCCGGGCCGGTTGTCCCGGCACGCCCGTCGGTGTCTCCACCGGACTGTGGATCACCGGCGGTGACGTCGCCCGGCGGCACGCCACCGTGGCCCGGTGGGCCGCCCTCGAAGCCGATCAGCGGCCCGCGTTCGCGTCGGTCAACGTCGGCGAGGAGGGCTTCGCCGAGCTGTCCGCGCTGCTGCGCGACGCCGGGATCGACGTCGAGGCGGGCGTCTGGTCGCCACGGGACGCCGGGCGGCTGGACGGCGTACCGGTCGACCGGGTCCTGATCGAGATCCTCGGCACGCCGGCGGCCGGCGCGGTGGCCGCGGCCGACGCGATCCTCGGCCGCCTCGACCACCTCGGTGTCACCGGACCGCGGCTGCTGCACGGTGAGCAGGACGCCTGCTGGCCGCTGATCGCCCACGCCGGGCGCCTCGGCCTGCCCACCCGGATCGGCCTCGAGGACACCCTGGTCACCGAGGACGGCCGGCCCGCGGCCGGCAACGCCGACCTGGTCCGGCGGGCGCTGCGGGTCTGGGACGCTCAGCGCGAGCGCAGGTAGCGGCGCAGATCCTGGGTCTCGCCGGTGGTCGGGCGCACCGCCAGGATGCAGGTGTCGTCGTCCGGATTGGCCTGCCGCAGGCGGCTGACCAGCTCCGCGAGCGGCTGCAGGGGCGCCGCGGCCACGGCCTCGTCCACGGTACGGATCACCGCGTCCAGCCCCTCGTCGAGGCTGCGGCAGCGGTGCTCCACCAGCCCGTCGGTGTAGAGCAGCAGCAGGTCGCCGATCGCCAGCCGCAGCTCGGCGCACTCGTAGCGCGCGTCCTCCACCACGCCCAGCATCGGCCCGCCGGGCCGGGGCAGCGGCTGCGTCCGGCCCCCGCGGCTCAGCAGCGGCGGCGGGTGCCCGGCCTGCGCCCAGGTCAGCCGGCGCAGGGCCGGCTCGTAGCGGGCCACGATCGCGGTCGCCGCGGTCTCGGGCCGCTCCTCGTCCAGGTCGCAGGTGATCCGGTTGAGGTGCCCGAGCAGCTCGGCCGGGTCGGTGGTGGTCACGGCCAGCGCCCGCAGCGAGTACCGCAGCTGCGCCATCGTCGTGGCCGCCAGCGTGCCGTGCCCGGCCACGTCACCGATCGCCAGCAGCACCGAGCCGTCGCGTAGCGCCGCCGCGTGGTACCAGTCGCCGCCGACCAGGCTCTCCTGTCCGGCCGGCAGGTAGCGCACGGCGACCTTGATGCCGGGCAGCTCCACCGGGCGCTCGGGGATGGGCAGGATGATGTGCTGCAGCCGGGCCGCCAGCTCGTGCTCGGCGTGCAGGCTGCGGCGGTGCTCGGCGAGCTGCTGCTCGACCTCGGCCAGCCGGCGGGCGCCGTTCTCGCGGGCGGTGACGTCCTGCACGATGCCGTAGACGCGCAGGGGCCGGCCGGCGCCGTCGCGGGTGGCGTCCGCGACCGTGCGCAGGTGCTTGATCCGGCCCTTGATCCGGACCCGCAGAGTCACGTCGACCCGCTCGCCCCGCTCGAACGCCTCCGCCGCGGCCAGCCGCAGCGGCGCGTCCTCGGCCACCGCCAGCGCCTCGGTCTCCTCGGTGGACAGCGGGCCGCGGGCCGGGTCCCGTTCATAGATCCGGTAGAGCTGGGCCGACCACCGGACCTCGCCGCTGACCAGGTCCCACTCGCCCCAGCCGAGGTTGCCGAGCTGCTCGGTGCCGGCGATGCGGTCACCCTCGTCGGGGCCCGCGCCGTGCCGCACCCAGGTCATGAACAGGCCGGAACCGAGGCGGTGGGCCCGGACGGTGAACCGGTGACCCTCGACGGTGAACGGTCCGAGCTGCACGGGCTCGCCGGTGTCCAGGACCCGCCGGTAGGCCGCCCACCGCTCACTGGACGGCGCGTGCGGGAACTGCTCGGCCAGCCGGGCGCCGACCAGCTGCCGGCCGTGCCGCCCGTCCGGAGTGGTCGCCTCGGGGGTCACCGCGGCGTAGACCAGGTCGACCAGCTCGCCGGAGGGATCCCGGACCGGCGTGAGCAGCGCGGACTGTCCGGGCAGCAGATCCAGCACGGCCTGCACCACCGCCGGCCACGGCTCGACCGGGCGGACCCCGGTGGGGCTCTGCCGGGGCGCGAGCAGCGTCGAGCGCAACGGCGGGCCGCGGTCGTCGGCCGGCTCGGGGATGTCCAGCATGCCGATCACCCCGGCGGCGACGTCGGCCACGTCGCGGTTCTGGTCGGCGGCCATGTGCATCAGATGCCGGTGGGCCTCGGCGAGCCGGCACCGGGTACGCCCGGCCAGCAGCCCCACAGCCCGGTCCACGGTGGCGCGGGACCCGTCCCCGATGGCCGGACGCGCCACCGAACGCAGGTTCTCCATCGCCTCCAGGTACGCCTGCTGCCTGCCACCCATACCGCTCCCACCTGCCGGAATTCACCACTGCGGTTCCCTGCATACGCCAGCGCGCCGCGCGGCGTCATCCCCCGTTCACCTGCCCCCGGGGTCGACCTGCGGCGCAGCGCGGCCGGGTCACCCGGAAGGACGACCGGGGCCCGGGGTCCGTCCGGAGGCGGGCCCCGGCCGGCCGGTTCCCGCAGCCCACCGAACGGTCCGCGGCGCCGGGCCGATGCGGTGCGCCGCCGCCCGGCCCGGCCGGTGCGGTGATGCGCCGGAAACACCGATGCCGGATCATGGCGGGATGGACCTCGACGGGGCGCGGCGGATCGGCTTCCGGGTCGAGCAGAGCTTCCGGTACGCCTACCGCGAACCGGTCACCGCCCTGGCCCAGCGGCTCGTGGTGGTGCCCCGGCGCCGGCACGGTGACCTCTACCGGCGCAGCCACCGCCTGGCGGTGACCGGAGCGGCCCACGCCCGGCGCTCGCGGCTGGACGCGGCGGGCAACACCGTGGTCCGCGTGGTCGCCGCCCGCGTCGAGCAGGCGGTCGAGTTCCACCTGACCGCCACGCTGGACCGGGTGGTCGGTGACGGCCCGCCGCAGGTGCCGCTCGCGGCCTTGCACGACCCCCGGCTGCTGCGCGCCACCCGGCTGACCGCGCCGGACGAGGCGCTGCGGGAGCTGGCGGAGGGCTGCGGCGCGGCGGACAACGAGCAGACCGCCGAGCGGGCGTGCGCGGCCGCCCACGCAGCCCTGACCTACGAGTACGGCGTGACCTCGGTCAGCACCACGGCGGCGCAGGCCCTCGCGGGCGGCCGGGGCGTCTGCCAGGACTCGGCGCACGTGATGCTGGCCGTGTGCCGCCTGCTCGGGGTGCCGTCGCGTTACGTCTCCGGGCACCTGATCGGCCAGGGCGGCACGCACGCCTGGGTCGAGGTGCTGGTCCCGCGGGGCGACCGGGCGGTGGCGCTGGCCTTCGACCCGTGCCACGGCCGGCGGGCCGGCAACGGCTACGTCACCGTGGCGGTCGGCCGGGACTACGCGGACGTGGCGCCCACCTCCGGCACGTACGTCGGCGCGCCCGGCGGCACGCTGACCGGCACCCGTGAGGTCAGCGTCGTCAGCGTCGAGTAGTCACAGCTCGAACAGCTCCCGCATGGCCTCGGCCAACCGGGCCATGCTGGAACCGGTGACCATGCCGATCCGCTCGGCGCCGACCGAGGCCGGCAACCGGCGCATCCGGTTGACCACCACGACCCCGGTGATCGGATCCTGCTCGGTCAGAGCCACCGCGTACGGCGGCAGCTCGGTCGCCCCGCGCTGGCGCACGATCGGCGCGCAGAACGGCGACGGGTTGGCCCGGTCGTTGTAGTTGTCGGAGGAGAGCACGAGGACCCGGTAGCGCAGGTCGGTGCGGCTGCCGATGGTCCAGATCTCGCCGCGCTTCACGCACGGAGCGTACCCGCGGACCGATCTTCGGCCGACCGCGCGTCAGGCCACGGCGTGCTGGCGCTGCTTGGCCCCGTACATCGCCTGGTCGGCGCGCGTGATGAGCTCGTCGGCACCGGTCCGGCCGTCGGAGAGCACGGCGCCCACACTGCAGCTCGCCCGGACCTGCGTACCCGCCAGCGCGAACGGCTCGGCCAGGGCGCTCTCGACGTGCCCGGTCAGCCGCCGCGCGGCCTGCGCCTGGTCCGGTTCCTCGCAGAGCACGAGGAACTCGTCGCCGCCGTAGCGGGCGATGGTCTCGTGGGCGCGCAGACCGGCCCGGATCCGCGCGCCGATGCCGGCCAGCAGCTGGTCGCCGGCGGTGTGCCCGAGCCGGTCGTTGACCGCCTTGAAGCCGTTGAGGTCGCAGAAGAGCAGCACGACGGCGGGTTGCCCGGCGGCGCGCTCGCGGGCCAGCGCGGCCTGCAGCCGGGTGATCAGGTCGGCGCGGTTGGGCAGGCCGGTCAGCGGGTCGTGGGTCGCCTGGTGGCGCAGCGCCTCCTCGGCGGCCCGCCGTTCGGTGGCGAGCCGGCCGATCCGGACCATCACCAGCGGCACGATCAGCACGGTGCCGACGGCCAGCAGCAGCCCGTCGGCGTGCAGGTCCAGCACCTGCCGCGCGCCGGCGACCAGCGGATTGACGGCCAGGGTGGCGCCCAGGAAGACCAGCCGGCCGGTGGAGAGCCGGTCCACCGGCGCCGGACCGGCGCGTTGCAGCTCCAGCACGGACGCGTCCAGCGGGGCCAGACCGACGAGGATGTAGGCCAGCAGGAAGAACATCTCGGTCCAGCCGGGCCGGCCGGTGGTCATCGTGCCGGTGGTGACCGCCAGCAGAATGTTGCCGGTCAGGGCCAGCAGCAGCGCCCCGAGCAGCATGACCAGCGCCGGCAACCGGGTCTCGGCCATCCGCCACACCCGGGCCAGCGCGCCGAGCACCCCCAGCAGGATCAGCATGCTCATCAGCAGCGTCATCTGCTCGCCCTGCGGCGTGTCCAGGCTCCGCAGGCGTGGGAAGACCAGCGCCGTCCAGACCAGGCCGCCCAGGCCGATCGCGGTCACCGAGACGTCCAGCAGGCCGCCGATGTCGTTGCGGCCCCGGCGCAGCACGAGGCTGACAGCCGCGCCGAGCAGACCGGCGTGACCGACGGTGAGCAGCAGCTCGGCCGGCAGCCGCATGGCGTCACCGCCGATCGTGGTGGCGGCATTACCGAACGTGAGCACCGCCATGGCCGCGGCGAGCATCCACCACATCCGGGCCTGGGCCCACCCCGACCGCCGGGCCAGCGCTGTGAGCGGGACCACGGTGCAGGCCGAGACCACCAGGTACGTGACCGAGCGGACCTCGGCGGGCAGCAGCGGATGGGCCACGGTCAGCGTGCCCGTGACGCCCAGATACCAGTTCCGGCCCTTGCTCACGTCCTGCTCCATCGGCGCGCCGGAGCCGCTGGTGAGGGTTCCGGGTAACCGGGAGACGGGACAGTCGAACCCTGCGACTCGTAAACACGTAACAATGAGCGCGACGGCTTGCGACGCCGGGACCCATACTCCGGCGCTCGCGTGGAGGAAGGACGTTCATGACGGAAAAGGCCCAAATCGGGGTAACCGGGCTGGCGGTGATGGGCCGCAACCTGGCCCGCAACTTCGCCCGCCACGGCCACACGGTCGCGCTGCACAACCGCAGCTACGGGCGCACCAAGGAACTCGTGGAGGCCTACGGCCACGAGGGCACGTTCATCCCCTCGGAGCGCGCCGAGGACTTCGTCGCGAGCCTGGAGCGCCCGCGCCGCGTGGTGATCATGGTCAAGGCCGGCAAGGCCACCGACGCGGTCATCGACGAGTTCGCCCCGCTGCTCGAAGAGGGCGACATGCTCATCGACGCGGGCAACGCGCACTTCGCCGACACCCGGCGGCGCGAGGCGGCGCTGAAGGAGCGCGGCCTGCACTTCGTCGGCACCGGCGTGTCCGGCGGCGAGGAGGGTGCCCTGCACGGCCCGAGCATCATGCCCGGCGGCTCCAAGGAGTCCTACGAGTCGCTCGGCCCGCTGCTGGAGGACATCTCGGCCAAGGTCGACGGCGAGCCGTGCTGCGTGCACGTCGGCCCCGACGGTGCCGGGCACTTCGTCAAGATGGTGCACAACGGCATCGAGTACGCCGACATGCAGCTCATCGCCGAGGCGTACGACCTGCTCCGCTCGGTCGGCGGGCACTCGCCGGCGGAGATCGCGGAGATCTTCAAGGGCTGGAACGAGGGCCGGCTGGGCTCGTACCTGATCGAGATCACCGCCGAGGTGCTCAAGCAGATCGACGCCGAGACCGGCAAGCCGTTCGTCGACATCGTGGTCGACCAGGCCGAGCAGAAGGGCACCGGCCGCTGGACCGTGCAGGCGGCCCTGGACCTGGGCGTGCCGGTCTCCGGCATCGCCGAGTCGGTCTTCGCCCGGGCGCTGTCGGGCGACCCGAAGGTGCGCGCGGCGGCGGCCGACCTGCCCGGCCCGACGGCCACCGCCGGCTCGGGCGGCGCCGACCTGCAGGCGGACGTCGAGCAGGCGCTGTTCGCCTCGAAGATCGTCGCCTACGCGCAGGGCTTCCAGCAGATCCAGGCGGCCAGCGCGGAGTACGGCTGGGACATCGACCCCGGCCAGATGGCCAAGATCTGGCGGGACGGCTGCATCATCCGGGCCAAGTTCCTCGACTTCATCAAGCAGGCCTTCGACAAGTCCCCGGACCTGCCGTCGCTGCTGGTCGACGAGTACTTCCTGGACGCGGTCAGCGGCGCCCAGGAGGCCTGGCGGCGCGTGGTGGCCACGGCCGCCCAGCAGGGTATCCCGGCGCCGGGCTTCGCGTCGGCGCTGGCGTACTACGACGGCCTGCGCGCCAAGCGCCTGCCGGCGGCCCTGATCCAGGGGCAGCGCGACTTCTTCGGCGCGCACACGTACCGCCGCGTCGACAAGGACGGCGCCTTCCACACCATGTGGGGCGCCGAGCGCAACGAGGTCTCCGCGTAATCGCGTCGGGCCGGCCCGCTCCCGCGGGCCGGCCCTTCACGCCGCGGTGACCGGCAGCACGGTCCGGATCATCAGCTCGGCCATCTCCGCCGGCGGCAGCGGCTTGGCCATGAAGTACCCCTGCCCCAGCCGGTAGCCCATCTCGCGCAGCCGCTCGGCCTGCGCCGCCGTCTCGATGCCCTCCGCGACCGCGTAGAGGTCCAGGTATTCGGCCAGCTGGGCGACCGCCGCGGCCACCGCCAGCCGCCCGCGGTCCTCGCCGTCACAGATGCCGTCCACGAACGACTTGTCCAGCTTCAGCACGTCCACCGGGAACGCGCGCAGCAGGCTCAGGCTCGACTGGCCGGTGCCGAAGTCGTCCAGGGCCAGGCGTACGCCCAGCTCGTGCAGGGCCTGCAGGGTGTCGCGGACCTGCCGGCCGTCGAGCACCGACGACTCGGTGACCTCCAGCACCAGGTTGGCCGGGATCAGCCCGGTGTCGCTGAGCACGGCCGCGACCTCGTCCACGAAGCCGGACTCGCGCAGCTGCCGGGCCGCCACGTTGACGTTGATCGAGCGGATGGCGGCGGCGCCGTACTCGGCGTGCCACTTGGCCAGCTGCTCGCAGGCTTCGCGCAGCACCCAGGAGCCCAGCGGCACGATCAGCCCGGAACGTTCGGCGACCGGGATGAAGTCGGCCGGCGAGACCAGCCCGCGGACCGGGTGCCGCCAGCGCACCAGCGCCTCGGCGCCGGCCATCAGGCCGGTGACCAGGTCGAAGACCGGCTGGTAGGCCAGCTCCAGCTCGTGGCGGATGATGGCGTTGTGCAGCTCGCTGCCGAGGCGGGCGTGGTTGACGACCTCGCTGTGCATCCGCGGTTCGAAGCGGGCCCAGGACGCCTTGCCGGAGGCCTTGGCCGCGTACATGGCGATGTCGGCGTTGCGCAGCACCTCGTCGGCGTTGTCGCCCTGCCCGGCCAGGGCGACGCCGATGCTGGCGTGGGCGAGCAGCTGGTGCTCGCCGACCCGGAACGGCACCGCGAGTGCGGCCAGGATCCGCGCGGCGGCTTCCTCGGCCTCGGCCGGATCGTCGACGTCGAGCAGCACCGCGAACTCGTCCCCGCCCAGGCGCGACGGCAGATGGCTGACGGCGCTGTGGTGGCGCAGCCGCTGGGCCACCTCGAAGAGCAGCTGGTCGCCGACGGCGTGCCCCATGGTGTCGTTGACCATCTTGAAGTCGTCGATGTCGACCAGCAGCACGCTGGCACTGCGGTGCGCGTCGAGGCGCTCGCCGAGGACGGCGCCGAAGCGGGCGCGGTTGGCCAGCCCGGTCAACGGGTCATGCATTGCGAGATGCTCGAGCTCCGCCTGCTGCCGGCGGATGCCGGCCAGCATCCGGGCGTTGGCCCGCAGCCCGAGCAGCTGCCGGGCCACCACGAAGGCGGCGATGAGCACGGCGCCGATGATCACGACCCGCTGGTGCCAGCCGAGCTGGCGGGCCGAGACGGTGATCACCAGGGCGGCGGTCGCGATGACCGCGACCAGCGGAAGCGCGTTGTAGATGCTGCGCGACGACGATGCGGCGGGGGTCGCCGCGGTGCGGCGCAGGACGACTTCCTGACGGTACGCGGCCAGCGCCATCGCCGCGCCGACGAGCGGTACGCCCAGCACCGAGATGATCAGCCGTCCGGTGTCCCCGCCGGCGATGAGCAGCACCGTGGTGGCCACGGCGACCAGCGGCGCGACAGTCAGGATGCGCAGCGACACGGAGTCGACGGCGCTGGCCGGGCTCATCGCCGCGCGACCGATCACGACCAGGGCGATCAGCGAACCGACCCCGGTGACGGCGGCGCCGTTCCGGGTCAGCGTCGAGGTCGCCGCCGTGGCGAGGTCGAAGACGACGTACCAGTAGATCAGCGCACCGGCCACCGCGACGGTCGCGCCGTCGAGCATGAGTTGCGCCCAGCGCAGCAGCGACCGGCGCTCCACCGGCAGCCGCAGGAAGGCCAGCACCACCATGACGACGCCGAGCATCGTCGGCACGGCCATGTACGGCGACAACCCAGGATCGTTGTTGGCGAACGCGAACGCACCGACCGAGCCGATCCCCAGGCAGATCGCCGCGTGCGAGAAGAGCCGCCAGAAGCCCCGGATCGGCCGCGGCACCACGATCATCGAGCCGATCCGCCGGCAGGCCAGGAACGCGGCCACCATGGCCACCGGTCCCCCGGCGTACCCGGGCATGAGCGGGCCGCCGTCGTACACCACCAGCCACCCCACGACCCAGGTCACCGTCAGCAACGCCAGCACCAGCGGGAGCACACCCGGGCGGGCGGGCCGGGCCGCGCGCCTGCGGCCTACCCGCTTGTCGGCTGGACTCATCGCTGCGCTCGGCTCCCTGGTCTCTGTCACTCCTGGCGCAGTACCAGTCGGCGGTGGCGGGCCGAAGCTGAGTGTTCCCGCCGCGGCCGGGCCGCCCTCCACCCTTGGATATAGACACCGGTGGCACCCCGGGCCGATGCGGGGCGTGGCAGCGCCCCTTTAGGGTCGGTGCGTCATGGAGCGCATTCCGGGTTGGCTGGTGCCGTTGGTCCTCGCCGTCACACAGCTGGCGGTGTGGCCGGGCATCCCGCTGGCCTCGGACGACCCGCTGTCGGCGCCCGCCGTCGCGACCGGCGTGACGGCCACGGTCGTCGTCGCGGTGGCGCTGCTGTGGCGGCGGTCGGCGCCGCTGGTGGCCATCGGTGTCGTGGTCGCGGCGGTGACCGTGGGGACGTACGGCGTACCCCTGGACGCGCTGCTGGTCGTCTCGATCGCCGACCTGATCGCGCTCTACAGCGTCGCCGTGCTGCGTTCGCGGCGGATGACGCTGGGCATCGCGGCGGCGGCGATGGTCTTGCAGGCCGTGTTGATCGCCACCACCACGGGCCTGGAGGACTTCGCCCTCGAGGTGGTCACCATCGTGGTGGTCTACGCGACCGTCGTCGCGTTCGGCCGGGCCCGGCACCGCTGGCACGCCGAGCGGAGCACGGCCGCGGGCCGGCTGGCCGAGGCCGAGGACCGGCGGGCCCGGGCCGCCGACACCGAACGGCACCGCCTGGCCCGCGAGCTGCACGACGTGACCGCGCACCACCTGACCTCGATCGTGGTCATCGCCTCGGCCGCCCAGCGCCTCGGCGGCACCCGTCCCGACCTGGTCGCCGAGGCCCGCGGGTTCGCCGCCCGGACCGGGCGCGACACCCTGGCGGCGCTGCACCGGCTGGTCGCGCTGCTGCAGCTGCCGGACGAGCGGCCCGGCCCGGTCACCGCCCGGCTGGCCGAGCTCGCCGAGGGCTTCCGGCTGCTCGGCCAGCACGTCAGCGTGCAGGTCGCCCCGGACGACCTGCCGGCCGCCACGACCGAGGCGATCTGCGGGATCACCCGCGAGGCGCTGACCAACACCCTGCGGTACGCCCCGGCCGGCGGCGTCCGCATCCGGCTCGGCCCCGTCCCCGACGGCCTGGAGCTCACCGTCGACGACGACGGCGCCCACGCGGACGGTGTCACCGGGATGGGCTCCGGGCGCGGCATCGCCGGCATGCGGGAACGCGCCGTGGCGCTGGGCGGCACCCTGACCGCGGGCCCCGGCCCCGGCGGCGGCTGGCGCGTCCGCGCGGTGCTGCCCCTGACCAGCGCCCCGCCCCCGGTCCCCCGCCGCCGGCTGCCCGGCGCCGAGCACGTCATCGACGTGGTCCTGTTCCTGATCGCCCTGTTCCCGCCGGTGGCAGCACTGCTGGTCACCGACGGCGGCCCCGACCTCGTCGGCGCGCCGGTGCCGCTGCTCCTCCTGGTCGCCGCGGTCCACGCCGTACCGGTGATCTGGCGGCGGACCCATCCCTGGGCCGTGCTCACCGCGGTCGCGGCCACCTCGTGGCTGCTGCCGGTCCTGATCGCGGCCGGGCCGGTGGCACCGGCACTGGGCTGGGTCATGCCGGCCGGACTGGGCGCGGAGGCCGTCGCGGTGTACGCGGTCGCCCGCTACGCCCGCCGCAACAACCTGACCGCCCTGGCGATCCCCGCCTCGTTCTCCTCCGCGGTGCTGGCCTCCGGCGTCACCCTCGCCCTGGACGCGCCGCCGGAGGAGGGAATCCCCTTCGTCGTGTGGGCGATCTTCATGTCCGTGGCCGTCGGGTGCCCGCTCGGGATGCCGATGGTGGGTGCCTGGCTGGCCGGCTTCCTCGCCCGCCGACGCCGCGCCGGACTCGAGGCCCGCGAGCACGACGCGGTCGCCACGTCGACGGCCCAGGCGATCTGGGTGGCGGGCCTCGAACGCGCCCGGGTGGCCGCCGGCCTGCAGGCGGCGGTCCTGCGCGACACGGCCCGGGTGGCCACGGCGGCCGACGCGGGCGACCTCGACCAGGTGCTGACCTCGGCCCGGACGGCCCTGGACGCGATGCGCGGCCTGCTCAACGGCCTGCGCGCCGAAACGGACCCGGCCCGCGACGCGGGCGACCGCGACCCGCAGCCGACCACGGCGGCCCTGCCGGGCCTGGCGGACCGGTGGCGCGCCAACGGCCGGCAGGTGGGCCTGGAGATCCCCGGCGCGGGCCGGGCGCTGCCGGCGGACGTCGACCTGTCGGCGTTCCGGGTGGTGGAGCTGCTGCTGGCCGGGGACACCGGGCCGGTGACCGCGCGGGTCGACCTGACCGGTGATCCGCTGCGGATCAGCATCCGGCCGATGCCGGCGGACGAGGGCGGGGAGATCGCGGCGGGACTGCGGGCGCGGCTGGCCGCGGTGGGCGGCAGCATGGGCACCGCGAGCGACGGCCACCCGGAGATCCTCCTCCCGGCGCCGATGGCGGCTCATCCGGGCGGGAGCGGCCCGGTTTCAACCGCGATGACACTCCCCGAGCCGACCGGCGCGGAGGGCCCGCCCAGCGACTCACCCGCACCGGACCTGTCAGGGCGAGGGCCGATGAAAGCCGTCGGTGCTGAGGGCCGAGCCGCCTCACCCGGTGCGAGCGACCCGGCCGGCGCGGGTGGAGGGCCGGCTGGGAGCATTTCCGCCGGGACCGGGCCGGGCACGCCGGCCGGGGACGACAAGGAGGTGGCGTCATCGCCGTCCGGGTGATGGTCGTCGACGACCAGCTCATGGTGCGCGCCGGGATCGCCGCCATCGTCGACGCCGAGAAGGGGCTCGAGGTCGTCGGGGAGGCCGCCGACGGGCAGGCCGCGCTCGATCTCGCCGCGCAGCTGCGGCCCGACGTGGTGCTCATGGACATCCGGATGCCCGGCATGGACGGGCTGACCGCCACCGCGCAGCTGACCGCCGCGGCGCCGGAGACCAAGGTGCTCGTGCTGACCACGTTCCATCAGGACCGTTATGTCTTCGAGGCGTTGAAGGCGGGCGCGGCCGGATTCGTGCTCAAGGATGTGCTGCCCGCCGACCTGCTCGCCGCCATCCGGGTCGTCGCCGACGGCGAGGCGATGCTCAGTCCCGCCGTGACCCGGCGGTTGATCGACGCGTTCGCCAGCGGCGGGCTGTCCGGCCCGGCCGAGCCCGGCGGGCGGCTGGACGGGCTCACCCCGCGCGAGCGCGAGGTTCTGGTCAGCATCGCCACCGGCCTGTCCAACGCCGAGATCGGCGCGGCCCTGGGCATCACCACCGGCACGGTGAAGGTGCACGTCAACGCCCTGTTGGCCAAGCTCGGCGTGCGCGACCGCGTGCAGGCGACGATCGCCGCCTACGACCTCGGCCTGGTCCGGCCCAACGCCTGAACCGGGGCGGCACAAGCCGGCGCGGACCGCGAACGGCACAAGCCGCGATCGGCGCACCCGGCCCGGCACAAGCCGGCCCGGACCGTGAGCGGTCCGGGCCGGGAAAATCCGGGGCTCAGCCCTTGAGGGCCGCCGAGACCACCCCCCGCGCCTCCTCCTGGATCCGCGCCAGGTGGTCCGGCCCCTTGAACGACTCCGCATAGATCTTGTAGACGTCCTCCGTGCCCGACGGGCGGGCCGCGAACCAGCCGGATTCCGTCGTCACCTTCAGGCCGCCGATCGGGGCGTTGTTGCCCGGTGCCGAGGTCAGCACCGCCGTGATCGGCTCTCCGTCCAGTTCCTTGGCCGTCACCTGCGACGGCGACAGCTTGCCCAGGATGGCTTTCTCGTCGCGGGTCGCCGGGGCGTCGATGCGGGCGTACGCCGGGTCGCCGAACTTCGCTGTCAGGTCTCGGTAGTGCTCGCTCGGGGTGCGGCCGGTCGTCGCCACGATCTCCGAGGCCAGCAGGTCCAGCAGGATGCCGTCCTTGTCCGTGCTCCACGGACTGCCGTCGCGGCGCAGGAACGACGCGCCCGCGCTCTCCTCGCCGCCGAAGCCGACCGAGCCGTCCAGCAGGCCCGGCACGAACCATTTGAAGCCGACCGGCACCTCGTCCAGTTTGCGGCCCAGGTCCGCCGCGACCCGGTCGATCATCGACGAGGACACCAGCGTCTTGCCGATCGCCGCCGCGGCCGGCCAGTCCGTCCGGACCTTGTACAGGTACGAGATCGCCACCGCCAGGTAGTGGTTGGGGTTCATCAGGCCGCCGTCGGGGGTGACGATGCCGTGCCGGTCGGCGTCCGCGTCGTTGCCGGTGGCCAGCTGGAACTTGTCCTTCTGGGCGATCAGTGAGGCCATCGCGTACGGCGACGAGCAGTCCATCCGGATCTTGCCGTCCCAGTCCAGCGTCATGAAGCCGAAGGTGGGGTCGACGTCGGGGTTGACCACCGTCAGGTCCAGCCCGTACCGGGAGCCGATCTCGCCCCAGTAGGCGACGCTGGCGCCGCCCAGCGGGTCCGCGCCGATCCGGACGCCGGCCGCGCGGATCGCCTCCATGTCGATGACCGAGCCCAGGTCGTCGACGTAGGTGGCCAGGTAGTCGTAGCCGGAGACCAGGTCCGAGGTGCGGGCCCGGGCCGCCGGCACCCGGCGTACCTCCTTGAGGCCGCCGGCGATCAGCGCGTTCGCCCGGTCCTGGATCCACTTGGTGGCGTCGGTGTCGGCCGGTCCGCCGTGCGGCGGGTTGTACTTGAAGCCGCCGTCGTCCGGCGGGTTGTGCGACGGGGTGACGACCACGCCGTCGGCCAGCCCGGAGGTGCGGCCCTTGTTGTGGGTGAGGATCGCGTGCGACAGCGCGGGGGTCGGCGTGTAGCCGTCGCGGCTGTCGATGAGCACGCGCACGTCGTTGGCGGCGAAGACCTCCAGGGCGGAGATCATCGCCGGCTCGCTCAGTGCGTGCGTGTCGCGGCCCAGGTAGAGCGGGCCGTCGGTGCCCTGCTCGCGGCGGTACTCGACGATGGCCTGGCTGGTGGCCACGATGTGGTCCTCGTTGAACGCGGTCTTCAGGCTGGAGCCGCGGTGCCCGGAGGTGCCGAAGGCGACGCGCTGCTCGGCGACCCCGGGATCCGGGTGGCCGGTGTAGTAGCTCAGGACCACCCGGGGCACGTCGATTCGGTCGCGGGAATCGGCGGGGGTGCCGGCGCGGGGATGCACGGACATCGAGGAGCCTCCTTGAGGGCGTGGACCTGCCCGGGATCGTATCGCCGGGTGGTACCCGGCCGGGCGGATCGGTAAGCCGTCGTGCGCGGATTGAACCTTTCCCCCCGATGATCCGAACTACCTACCGTGACAGGGGCTGCAGCGGCTGGGGGGCCGCGGATCGTGCGCGTACTCATCGTGGCCATGATCGGACTGGGTGCGGTGCTGCTTCCGGCGGCACCGGCGAGCGCGCACGCCGCGCTGACCACGGCGACGCCGGAGCCCGGCAGTGTGGTGGCTACCGCTCCGGGCGAGATCACGCTGAACTTCACCGAGGGCATCACACCGGTCGCTGAACGCACCCAGGTGCTGGCGCCGGACGGCAAACGGATCACCGGTACGGTCACCGCGACCGGCTCGACGCTGCGCATCCAGGTGCGGCGCGCGGACCAGCCGCTGGGCACGTACCTGGTCAGCTACCGGATCATCTCGGCCGACAGCCATCCGGTCGGCGGCGCGATGACGTTCTCGGTCGGCGCGCCCTCGGCGCGCCCGCCGGAGAGCGATCCGGACACCGTGCACCCGTCGGTCGCGGTGGCGGTCCCCACGATCAAGTTCATCGGGTACGCCGGTCTGACGCTGATCATCGGCCCGGCCCTGCTGCTCGCCCTGCTGTGGCCCCGCCGCCTGTCCCGCCGCGGGCCGATCCTGCTGGTCCGGGCCGGGGTGATCGCCACCGCGGCGTCGACCCTGGGCGCGTTGTGGGCGCAGGCGCCGAACAGCAGCGGCGCACCCCTGTGGGACGTCTCGGTCACCGAGCTCGCCGACGTGCTGGCCAGCCCGTTCGGCGTCATCCTGCTGGCCCGGCTGGCCCTGCTGGCCGCGGCCGCCGCGCTGCTGCTGCCGGTCCTGCACGGCAGCGGCCGGCGGTGGCACGGCGTGGCGCTGCCGGCCCTGACCGCCGCCGGTCTGAGCACCTGGCCGCTGACCGGGCACGCCACCGACTCGCCGCTGGCCGCGGCGATCGTGGCCGCCGACGTCGTGCACATCGCCGCGATGGCGGTCTGGCTGGGCGGGCTGGTCACGCTGGCGGTGTTCCTGCTGCGCGGCGCCCATCCCCGGGTGCTGGGCGTGATCCTGCCGGCCTGGTCGCGCTGGGCGGCGCTGGCGGTGGTGTGGCTGGTCGGCGCGGGCACGGTGCAGGCGGTGGTCCAGGTCGGGTCCGTGGGCGCGCTGTGGGGCACCGGGTACGGCCGCCTCCTGCTCGGCAAGATCGCCATCCTGGCCGGGGTGCTGGCGGCCGCAGCCTTCGCGCGGCGGCTCGTACGCCGGGCCCAGGTGCGCAACGGCGGCGTGGCCACGTTACGGCGCACGGTCGGGGCCGAGGTCGCCGCCACCGTGCTGGTGCTGGGCCTGAGCGCCGTGCTGGTGCAGGTCACGCCCGGACGCAGCGTCATCGGCGAGCGGACCACTAGCACCCAGAAGGGGGTCTCGCAGACGCTCACCTCGGAGCTGTTCACGCTGCAGTTCTCCGTCTACCCGGTGGAGCTGGGCGAGAACAACACCGTGCACGGCTTCACCTACACGCCGGAGGGCAAGCCGCTGCCGGCCCCCGAATGGACCGTCACGACCCGCCTGCAGGGTCAGGATCTGGAGCCGGTGTCCGAGCCGATGCTGCCGCTCGCCCCGCGCAACGACGCGATGGGCGCGCTCACCTTCCCGCTGCCCGGCACGTACGAGATCAGCTTCACCGTCCGGGTCAGCGAGATCGACCAGGCGACGGTCCGCACGACGATCACGGTCCCACAGGTTCCACCGGCGTCCTGACTGGGCAGAGAGAGGTCTCCGTCGTGCCCGGGGAGGCCCAGTCGTGCAAGTGTCCGTCATCGGTGACCCCGACGACACCGTGATCGTCTCCGTGCGCGGCGACCTGGACGGTGGCACCGACACCGTGCTGGGCACCACACTCGAGCAGGTGCTGGACCGGCCGGTGCCGCGGGTCGTGGTCGACGTCTCCGGCATCGGGTTCTGTGACTCCACGGGGCTGCGCTCGTTCATCAACGGGCACGAGCGGGCCGTCGCCGCCGGTGGCTGGCTGCGGCTGGCCGCCCCGGGCCACCAGCTGCGGGACCTGCTGCGGGTCGCCGGGCTGCTGCCGGTGCTGGAGATCTATCCGAGCGTGGCCGACGCGCTGGCCCCCGAGCCGGACTTGTAACCTCGCGGCGTGCTCATCCTGCTGCCGCCGTCCGAGGGCAAGACCGCACCGGCCACCGGTGCACCCGCCGACCCTGCCGAGCTGTGGCTCCCGCGGCTGGCGCCGGCCCGGCGCCGGGTGCTGTCCAAGCTCGTGGCGCTGTGCAAACGCGGCAGCGCCCGCGGCGTCGCCGACTCGCTGGCGGTGCTGGGGCTCAGCGCTGCCCAGCACGCCGAGGTGGCCCGCAACGCCGGGCTGGCCACCGCACCGGCTGCGCCCGCCGCCGGGGTCTACACCGGCGTGCTCTACGAGGCCCTCGACCCGGCCGGGCTCGCGCCGCCGGCCCGGGCCTGGGTCGACGAGCGGGCGGTGGTGTTCTCGGGGCTGTGGGGGGTGCTGCGGCTGACCGACCGGATCCCGGCGTACCGGTGCTCGGTCGGTGTCACGCTGCCGGTGCTCGGCGGGCTCACAGCGTACTGGAAGAAGGCGCTCGGCCCCGCGCTGGACCGCGCGGCCGCCGGCGGCCCGGTGCTGGATCTGCGGTCCGGCGCTTATGCGGCGATGTGGGCGCCCGCGGGCGCCCTCGCCGGGCGCACCGCCACCGTGCGGGTGCTGCACGAGCGGATGGCCGGCGACCAGCCGCGGCGGTCGGTGGTGAGCCACTTCAACAAGGCCACCAAGGGCCGGCTGGTGCGTTCGCTGGCCGAGGCCGGGGCGCGGCCGGCGTCCGTGGACGAGCTGCTGGCCGCGCTGCGGGACCTGAAGTACACCGTCGAGGAGCGGCCCGTCGCGGCGGGCCGCTCCCGTCAGGTGGACGTGATCGTGCGGGAGCTGTGACCGAGCTCCTTACTGGGCGGCCAGCACGTCGACGATGAAGCGCAGGTCGCCGCCGGGACGGCCCTCGGGGGCGGGGTCGCCGTAGGCCATCGCGGCCGGGATGTCGAGCTGCACCCGGCTGCCGACGGCCACGCCGACCAGGCCCTTGTCCCAGCCCTCGATGAGCTGGCCGGCGCCGACCGGGAACTGCGCCGGCTGCCCGGACTTCCAGGACGAGTCGAACTCCTTGCCGTCGGAGTAGGTCACGCCCACGTAGTTGGCCTGGATGGTCTGGCCGGCCTTCAGCTTCGGGCCCTTGCCGGCGATGATCTCGGTGACCTTGAGCTCGGCGACCTTGCCCTTGCCGGCTTTGACCACCGGCGGCTGCTGCAGCGCCGGGTCCAGCGGGACCTGCGCCGCGGCCGGCGGCTGGCTGGGCGCGGGGGCGGGCTCGGTCGGCGCGGCGGCGGCCGGGTCGGCCGGAGCGGAGGCGGCCGCCGGGGCCGCCGGCTTCTCGTCGTCGGACACCTGGATGCCGACATAGACCGCGACCAGTACGGCGATCACGGCCACACCCGCGAAGGCGCCGGTCAGGGCCTGGCCCCGGCGACTGGTACCGGTCTTGTCCTGGACGCTCATCTGTATCGGACTCTCCTGTCGGACGGGACATGCTGGCAGACTCCGGACACCGTACTCGCCGCGCCTGCGGAAGCCGGGGCGAACCTCCACCGAACCGCCGACCCTGGTGATCATCCGGACGGCTTGGTTACTCATTTCGCTCTTCTCCGTCACTCACGGAAGGTGAGACGGTGTACCTCCCCACAGCATCACGGCGACGGCTCGTCGCCGGCACCGGCTCACGCAGTACAGCACTCGGGACAACCCGCCCGGCCGCCACCGGCGGTCGGCGCGCGCCCGCGAACGACCGGGGAGGGTCGGTTGCCGGACGACGACCGTACGACAGGTCGCCAGCCTGAGTCCGCGGGACGATCGGCCGACGTGGGGCACCGCAGGCCCTACCCGTCCGCGCCGAACCCGCGTACCAGCTATGGCTACCGCACGACCGGCCGCCGCGGCGCGGCCGTGCCACCGCTGCTGCTCGACGACGGGCGGCGCCGGCTGACCGAGTTCCTCATGCCGGCCGCCGTCATCCTGGCGGGGGTGCTGATCGTGGTGGCGTTCGGCTTCATCATCAGCCGCGCGGTCCGCGACGACAACAAGCAGGCGATCCCGCCGGTGCAGCCGCCCGCGCTCGGGGACGTGCCGCTCAACCCGCCGGCCGACCAGTTCCCGATCCCGCTGCCCAGTGCCTCCGACAGCCGTCCGCCTTCGCCGTCGCCCACGCCGTCGAAGAGCCGGACCACCCGGCCCGCGCCCACGACGACCACACCGAAGCCGCCGGACCAGGGCTCGGTCAAGGTCGCCCGCAACGACGTCCCCTCCCGGGTCGACCTGACCGCCGAGGGCAGCCGCGACTGGGTGCACTGGGGCGAGCAGAGCACCTTCTCGCTGGAACGCCGGGCCGACGGCGACTTCCAGATCCTCGAGGGCGCCCCCACCGCGCCGCGCTTCCGGCACGGCTTCAGCGACGAGCTGTTCAGCTGGCGCGACGGCTCGCCGGTGAACGACAGCGACGGCACGCCGACCGGCATCCGCACCTGCGGCAAGGGCAACGGCTTCACCATCTCGGCCCCGGCCGGCACGTCGACCCGGACCCTGCGGCTCTACGTGGGGGCGCTGGCCGGCCGTGGCAAGCTGACCGCGCGGCTCTCGGCCGGATCGGCCTCGGCCACCTCGACGTTCGAGGAACGCAGCAACAATCTCGACACGGCGGTCTTCGTGATCACGTACCGGGCGCCGCGGAACGGCAAGATCAATCTGAGCTGGATCACCGAGGAGGCGTTCAGCCAGGATTGCGGCGGCGTCGCGCTCGAAGCGGCGACGCTGCGCTGAGGTCTGCCGGTCCCCCTGGGGTGGGGGGAACCGGGCGTTCCGTGGGGTGCGGGACGCGGGTGTGGAGGAGATCGGTGTGTTCGCCGCCTGGGGATCATGGGTGGCCCGGTTCCGGTGGCCGGTGCTGGTGTGCACGGTCGTCGCGGTCGCCGCGGCCGGGATGTGGGGACTGGGCGTCTTCGGCCAGCTGACCGAGGGCGGTTACAACGACCCGGGCAGCGAGTCGACCCGCGCCGCCGAGGTGGTCCGCGAGGAGCTGGGCGCGCAGGGCGGCGACGTCGTCGTCATCTACACGCCCACGTCCGGCAGCATCGACGACACCGGGCTGGGTCAGCGCGTACGGACCCGGCTCGACGCGCTGCCGCGGTCCGCGGTCACGGCCGTCGCGTCGTACTGGCCGGACAAGACCGCGCAGTACGCGTCGGCCGACCGGTCCCGGGCCGTGGCGGTGCTGACCCTGGCCGGCGACGACGAGGGCGCCAAGCTGGAGGCGTACCGGGAGATCGACGACAAGCTGTCGGTCGAGGGCGCCACCACCCAGCTCGCCGGCGGCGCGCCGCTCAGTGACGCGTCGTCCACGCTGTCGACGCAGGACCTGGCGTTCGCCGAGGCGGTGTCGCTGCCCATCGTGCTGATCCTGCTGCTGTTCATCTTCGGCTCACTGGTCGCCGCCTCGCTGCCGGTGCTGGTCGGCGGGTGCGCGGTGCTCGGCTCGCTGGGGGTGCTGCACGCGATCGCGTACGGCCACGACGTCAACTCGTTCGCGGTCAACGTGGCCAGCCTGCTCGGGCTGGGCATGGCGATCGACTACGGGCTGTTCATGGTCGGGCGGTTCCGGGAGGAGCAGGGCTTCGGGCGTACGCCGGGCGAGGCGGTGGCCCGTACCGTCGCGACCGCCGGACGCACCGTGATCTTCTCCGCGACGCTGCTGATGATCGCCCTGGCCGGTCTGCTGCTGTTCCCGCAGGGCTTCCTCAAGTCGCTGGCCTACGGCGGCCTGGCCGCCGTCGCCCTGGCCGCGATCCTGTCCCTGACGCTGCTGCCCGCCCTGCTGGCGGTCCTCGGCCCGCGCGTCGACAAGCTGCCGGTGCGGCTGCCCCGCCGCGGCGGGAACCGGCCGGCCGGCACCGGCTGGGCCCGCCTGGCCGGTGCGGTGCTGCGCCACCCGGTGCTGGTCGCCCTGCCGATCCTGGCCGGGCTGCTGGTGCTGGCCGCGCCGATCGCCGGGGTGCGCTTCGGCGAGAACGACGAGCGGATCCTGCCGGCGGGCAACCCGGCCCGGCAGGCGATCGAGACCCTCAAGGCCGACTTCCCGGCGCTGAGCAGCGCGGGCGTCCAGGTGGTGCTGCGCGGCACGCGCGGTGCCGCACCGGCAGCCCAGGACGGTACGGCGTTCGCCGACGAGGTGCGCAAGGTCCCGGGCCTCGCCGCGGTCACCCCGGCCGGCACCGGCGGCGACGTCCTGCTCTACACCGCGACCCTGACCGGCACGGACCCGTTCAGCACGGCGGCGCGCGACGCGGTCGAGGACATCCGCTCCCTGCGCGCCCCACCCGGCGCAGAAGTCCTGGTCGGCGGCACGACCGCGCGCAACGTCGACAGTTTGAGCGCGACCGCGGACCAGCTCCCGCTGATGATCGCCCTGCTGGTCGGGGCGACGCTGGTGCTGATGTTCCTGGCCTTCGGCTCGATCCTGCTGCCGGTCAAGGCGGTGGTGCTGAGCGCCCTGAGCCTGAGCGCGACGTTCGGCATCCTGGTCTGGATCTTCCAGGACGGCCACGGCGCGGACCTGCTGCGGGTCACGCCGGCGCCCCCCGAGGTCGGCATCGTGGTGCTGATGGCCGCGGTGGTCTTCGGCCTGTCCACCGACTACGAGGTCTTCCTGCTGTCCCGCATGGTCGAGGCCCGCACCCGCGGCGCGACCACGGCCGAGGCGGTGACCACGGGCCTGGCCCGCACCGGACGGGTGATCAGCGCGGCGGCGATCCTGCTGATCGTGGTGACGGGCGCGTTCGCCCTGTCGTCGGTGACCACGATGCGCTTCATCGGCGTCGGCATGATCGTGGCCCTGTTCCTGGACGCGACGGTGGTCCGGATGCTGCTGGTACCGGCGGTGCTGAAGCTGACGGGCGACGCGGCCTGGTGGGCGCCGGGACCGCTGCGGCGCCTGCAGGAGCGGGCCGGGCTGCAGGAGTACGAGGACGAGGAGCTGTTCCCGACGGTGTCGGTGGGGCGGCACGCGGCTCCGGAGGTGGCGGGGGCGCGGACGTCGGCGGTGGCCGGTGGCCGGGCAGGGGCGCCGGTCCGGGCGTCGGCCTGGTTCGAGCGGCCGTCCGGGGACGGGGACACGACCTCGGCGTGGCCTCCGCAGCCGGCGGCGCGGTCGGTGTCTCCGGCGACGCCGATGAGCGATCCCTCTGCGGCGGACGCGCCGGTGGCCGGGTCTTCGGCGGCGGACGCCCCGGTGTCGCCCGGTGTGTCCGGGGCGGGTTCCTTCCCAGTGACGGCTCCGGTTTCGCCTGGCGGCCCGGGTGGGCCAGGTGCCCGGCCGGACCACTTCTCCGGGACCGCATCGGTCTCCCCGGCGGCCTCGCCGGATTCGACGGCCGGACCGGCTTCATCCGCCGCCGGGTCCGCGTGGCCCGCCGCGGGATCCGCTGCCGGGTCAGGGACGTCCGCCGCCGGACTCGCTTCCGGCTCTGCGTCGGCCGCTACCGAGTCCACCGCCGGATCCGCATCGCCGGCCGCCGGATCCGCTGACCGCTCTGCGTCGTCCGCTGCCCGGTCCGCGTCGCCGGCGGCCGGGACAGGGTCCCCAGCTGCCGGGCCCGCGCCCACGGCGCCCTCGGGACGAGCCGGTGGCCGTTTCTCGGCCAGTGCGCCCGTCTCGGGCGGGGCGACGTCCGGCTATCCGGTCGCCGGTTCCGCGCCGCACCCCTCCTCGTCGCGGATCACGCTGGACGAGCCGGGCACGGGTGACGCCTCCTGGCCCGCCGCCAGCACTCAATCGCCATCGGTGTCCGGCGAACGCCCCTCGTCCCCCGCGCCGACGAGCCCGTCGGCACCCCCGGCCTGGCCACCGGCCGCCGGCCGCGGACGGGCCGACCGCGAAGCCAACGGACAAACCGACCCGGACGGCTACGGACGGACCGGCCACGAAGACGGGCCGCCCGTCACGGTCGACCTCTCCGGCCGGGTCACCCCGCCGGACGACACCACGGCCGACGGCGGCGAAGCCCCCGCCGACCCCGGGCGGCGGGAGCCCGGCGTCGACACCACAGCCATCCTCGAGCTGCCCCCGACCCGCCCGGAGCCGCCCTCCTGACCGCCTCCGGCAGATCGAAAGCTAGCCGTTATGGCACTCTTGCGGCTATTGTGGCCCGCCGGGTCGTACGGATCAGCCGTGCGCCCGGCGTAGTCAGTACCATGCCCCGGGAGAGTTGGGGTTCTACCGGGACGGGATGAGCATGACCGCGACCATGGACGAGTCCGCCACGTCAGGCGGCTACGCCGACGCGCCCACGGACGCCACCCGCATCGACCCCGAGCGCCTCGCGTTGTGCCTGCAGGTCATCGCCGAGGCTGAGCAGCTCGACCCGGAGCACCCCGACGCGGTGGCCGTCCGCCGCGCCACCGCCGGCCTGTTCAAGACGGTCAAGCTGCGCCGCCGCCGGGACCGCCGCGACGCCATCCTGGCCAACGACCGTGCGGTGACCGCCGCGACCGCGACCGGCGCGCCCAGCCGCATCGACGACGAGACCGCCGGCATCCCGCTCGCCACCGCGACCACCACGACCAGCGCGGGCGTCCTGCGCCAGCCGCGCGGCTGCTACATCTGCAAGCAGCGCTACGTACAGGTCGACGCGTTCTACCACCAGCTCTGCCCGGCCTGCGCGGCGAAGAACCACAGCCACCGCGACGCCCGCACCGACCTGACCGGGCGCCGGGCGCTGCTCACCGGCGGCCGCGCCAAGATCGGCATGTACATCGCGCTGCGGCTGCTGCGCGACGGCGCGCACACCACCATCACCACGCGGTTCCCGAACGACGCCGTGCGGCGCTTCGCCGCGATGCCGGACAGCGCGGACTGGCTGCACCGGCTGCGGGTGGTCGGCATCGACCTGCGGGACCCGGGGCAGGTGGTCGCGCTGGCCGACTCGGTCGCGGCCCGCGGCCCGCTGGACATTCTGATCAACAACGCGGCCCAGACGGTACGGCGCTCGCCCGGCTCGTACTCGGCACTGGTGGCGGCCGAGTCGGCGCCACTGCCCGACGGTCCCCTGCCCGAGCTGGAGTATCTCGGCGGCCACGCGATGGCGGCGCACCCCGCGTCGCTGACCGACGGCTCGTCGTTCAGCCCGCACGCGCTGACCGCCCTGGCGCTGACCAGCGGCTCGGCCAGCCCGGACCGGATCGCCGCGCTGACCGCGATCGACGCCGGCGGGCTGGTCCCCGACCTGGCGCCGACCAACAGCTGGAGCGACCGGGTGCACGAGGTCGACGCCCTGGAGCTGCTGGAGGTGCAGCTCTGCAACGTCACGGCCCCGTTCGTGCTGGTCAGCCGGCTGCGCGCGGCGATGACGGCGTCACCGTTCCCCCGCCGGTACGTGGTGAACGTGTCCGCGATGGAGGGTGTGTTCGCCCGCGGCTACAAGGGCGCGGGTCACCCGCACACGAACATGGCCAAGGCGGCGCTGAACATGCTCACCCGTACCAGCGCCGAGGACATGTTCACCGACGGCATCCTGATGACCAGCGTGGACACCGGCTGGATCACCGACGAGCGCCCGCACCCGACCAAGATGCGGCTGGCCGACGAGGGCTTCCACGCCCCGCTGGACCTGGTCGACGGCGCGGCCCGGGTGTACGACCCGATCGTGCGCGGCGAGCAGGGCGAGGACCTGTACGGCATCTTCCTGAAGGACTACGCCCCGATCGCCTGGTGACCGTCGTAGGCGGCGCGGGCCTGCTCGACGCTGCCCAGGTGCCCCGAGCCCCAGTCGGCCAGGGCGGCGAACAGCGGCGCGAGGGTCAGGCCGAGTTCGCTGATCTCGTACTCGACGCGGGGCGGGACCTCGGGGTGGTAGGTGCGGGTGATGAGCCCGTCGCGTTCGAGCTGGCGCAGCCGCTGGGTGAGCACCTTGGGCGTGATGGTGGCGATCCGGCGCTGCAGTTCGACGAAACGCTGCCGCCCGAACTCGTGCAACGCCCACAGGATGGGCGTGGTCCAGCGGCTGAAGACGATGTCGACCACGGGCCCGATCGGGCAGGCGGTCTCCGGCGGGGCCTGGCGGCTGGGCTTCACAGGGTAGTCACTTTCCTCTAGGTACCTACTATCCCGCCGATGCTAGCTTCCCTTCCTCAACGCATGACGGAGGGAACGACATGATCGTGGTGACGGGGGCGACGGGCAACGTGGGGGCTCCGCTGGTGGCGGAGCTGGCAGCGGCGGGCGAGCGCGTGACAGCGGTGTCGCGGCGGCCGGCGACGTTGCCGCCCGGGGTCCGGCACGTGCCGGCCGATCTGACCGACGCGGAATCGCTGCAGCCCGCGCTCGACGGCGCCGAGGCGCTGTTCGTGCTGGTGGCGGGCGGCGGCGCGGGGATCGACCCGGACGCGGTGCTGGGCGCGGCGAAGGCGGCGGGCGTGCGCCGGGTGGTCCTGCAGTCGTCGCAGGGGGTACGGACCCGGCCGGGTGCGGCGTCACACGCGCCCCTCCGTGAATTCGAGGAGGCGCTGCGCGGCTGCGGGCTGGAGTGGACGATTCTGCGGCCGGGCGGGTTCGCCTCCAACGCGTACGCGTGGGCGTCGTCGGTCCGCGAGCGGCGCCTCGTGGCCGCGCCCTTCGCGGACGTCGCGCTGCCGGTCGTCGACCCGGCGGACCTCGCGGCCTGCGCGGCGATCACCCTGCGCGGCGGTCACCAGAGCCAGGTGTACGAGCTGACGGGCCCCGCCCCGATCTCACCCCCCGAACAGGCGGCGGCCATCGGCCGGGCGATCGGCGCCGAGGTGACGTTCGTGGAGCTGACCCGCACGGAGGCCGCGGCCGCCCTGGGCGCCTTCATGCCGCCGGAGGTGGTGGCCGGCACGCTGGACATCATGGGCTCCCCCACGCCCGGCGAACGGACCCCGAGCGACGACGTGGCGAGGTTGCTGGCCCGTCCGCCGCGCCCGTTCACCGCCTGGGCCGCCGTCCACGCGGACGCCTTCCGCTGAGGCCGGAACCGTCCTACCGGCGCCGGTTCTCGGCCAGCCAGGTCGTCGCGAAGCCGACCAGCGCGCGCTGCTCCATCAGGCGCGCGGTGGCACTGCCCACCGGCCCGGTCGTGACAGCCCCGGTCCCCTCGAAGGCGGCGCCGAGCTCGGCGAAGTCGCTCTCGTCGGCCACCACCTCGGACCAGGTGACCCACTGGTCGGTCCCGTCCGGTTGCCGCACCGAGGCACCGGCGACCGACCGGGGCGCGGCCGGCTGACGCGACTCGGCCAGGTGCAGCGACGTGTTGGAGTCGTGCCCGCAGCCCAGCAGCAGCACCTTGCCGTACAGCCGGTGGACCGCGCCGAGCGGCGAGTGCTCGCCCAGCCCTTCGGTCAGGCGGTGACCGGCGACGATGCCGGTCGCGTCCTTTCCCAGGGCGGCGAACGACACCTGCGGATGGTCGCTGCGGACGGCGCCGGGCCAGGTCCGCAGGGTCTCCGCGATGGCCCCCATCCAGCGGCTCGGCGTCCGCGCCGGGTCGAACCCCGGCGTCTCGCGCCGCAGCACCGGCCACCAGGTGCGGGGTACGGGCGGCCGGCTCCAGTCGGCCGGATCGCTGTTGTCGGGGGTGTGGGTGGGCACGACCACGGTGCCACCGGCCCCGCACACCTCCAGCAGCGACTGCACGACCGCCTGAGGGCCGCCGGCCACGAAGCCCAGGCTGCGCAACGAGGAATGCACCAGCACCACGTCGCCGGCCGTCAGCCCGAGCGCGCGCAGGTCCGACGCGAGCGACGTGACGGTGTGCGGGCGAGCCTGATCCATCGGGGCAGCCTAGTGCGCCTGCTTCTCCGGGACGAAGGTGAAGATGCGGTCGGCGCCCGGCAGTGCCTTCGGCGGGTGGCACAGCCGGTGGGCGCCCACTCCGAAGCCGGCCGCCGGATCGCTGAGGTACACCTGCTCGAAACCGCGGGCCGAGAACCAGTCCGCGATCACCGGGACCAGGTCCGGCGGCCGCCGATGCCGGGTCCACACCACCGTGCCGCCCTCGCGGCACAGCTGGGCGCAGGCCTCCACGGTGCGCAGCACGTCCGCGTCCGTCAGATTGCCGAACACCCCGCAGGCCAGCACCAGGTCCACCGGCGCCACGTCGCGGTAGTGCCGCATCAGCCCGGCGTCGCCCCGGACGACCGCGATCCCGGCCAGCCCGGCCTGCCGGGCGCTCTGCTCGGCCACCGCCGCGTTGCGCGGGTCGAGCTCGACCAGCCGGGCCCGCACGTCGTCGCGGCGCGGGTGCGACGCCAGTGCGCCGATCAGGTCGCGGCCCTGACCGGCACACATGCTGATCGCGGCGACCGGGCCGGGCGGCGCGTCGTCGAGCGCCGCCCGGATGACCTCCTGCACGGCGGCGAGCCGCCGGGCGAGCACCGAGTCCGGATCGTCGTAGCCGGCATGCCAGGCGGTCCAGTCCATGCCGGTGACCTTAACTGCCGGCCGCGACGCCAGCCGGGCGGCCGGGCCGGCCGGGACCGCGACGCGGGAGCCCGCCGTCGCGCAGGGCCGCGGCGCCGCCGTCGCGCAGGGCCGCAGCGCCGGAGGCGGCTGTCGGCGCGGGGCCGGAGGCGGCGCCGGTTTCCGGCCGGCGCCGACCGCGGTCAGAGCCGGCCCGCGCCGGCCCCGGACGCCACCAGGCCCGGCACGGACGTCGCGGCGTCCAGCGTGTACGGGTAGTACGTCCGCGGCTCCACGACCGCACCGCCCGCCTCGCACGGCCCGGAGCCCACGAACACATTGGCCCGCTGCACCAGCCGGCCCGGGCCGCTGTCGGCGTACCCGCCCGTCGAATGGCACGGGTTCGCCACCTGGGCGATGTAGTTGCCCTCCACCAGCACGCCCGCGTTCTCGGTGGACGCGATGCCGTAGAGCTCGTTGCCCAGGAAGTAGTTGTTGTAGACGTGCACCGGTTCGCCGAAGCGCACCCGCGGGTGGCGCTGGCGGGAGTTGTCGAAGAAGTTGTGGTGGATGCTGACCTTCAGGTGACCTGTGTCGGTGGAGGCCGCGCCGTCGGAGTGGCCGATCAGCATGCTCTTGTCGGTGCCGGCGAAGTGGTTCCAGGACACCGTCACGTAGTCGGCGCCGCGGACGATGTCGATCGAGCCGTCCACCGGGCGGCGGAAGGTGTTGTGGTCGATCCAGATGTGGTGCGATTGCTGCCCCACGTTGACCGCGTCGTCCTCGGCGTCGGTGAAGGTCAGGTTCCGCACGATCACGTTCGACGAGCGGTAGAAGTCGAAGCCGCCGCCGGTGATGACCGCCGTGGAGCCCAGGCCCACGATCGTCTTGTTCGGCCGTACCCCCTGCTTGCTGGTGATGGCGATGGTCCCCGACACCTGGACGGTCATCGGGCCGACCGTGTCGATCGCGGTGAGCAACTCGTCGGTGGTGTCGACGGTGACCGTCGGCCCGCCGACACCGCCGGTGGTGCCGGACAGGCCCAGCGCCGCGACGGAGGCGAAGCCGTCCGGGGCGCCGGCCGGGGCCGCCTGGGACGGCCCGGCCACGGTCAGGCCGGCCGTCACCAGCACCGCACACAGAGCGACTCTCATGACATCCTCCCCACTCCGGCGCCCGCGGTGACCGCGGCGGGCACGGACGACGCGGCGTCGAGCTGGTACGCGTAGAACGTCGACGGCTCGGTGACCGTGCCACCGGCCTCGCAGACCCCGGAGTTGACGAAGGCGTTGGCGCGCTGCACGAGCCGGCCCGGATCACTGTCGGCGTAGCCGCTCACCGAATGGCACGGGTACGGCACGTTCTCGAAGTAGTTGCCCTCGGCCACGACGCCCGCGTTCTGGGTGGACGCGATGCCGTAGAGCCCGATGTCGCGGTAGTAGTTGTTGTAGACGTGCACCGGGTCGCCGAACCGGGCCCGCGGGTGACGCTGGTTGCTGCCCTCGAAGTGGTTGTGGTGATACGTGACCTTGAGATAGCCCACGTCGGCGGAGTACGAGTCGGAGTGCCCGAGCAGCATCGACTTGTCGGAGCCGCGGAAACGGTTCCAGGAGACGGTGACGTAGGTGGACTTGCGCTTGATGTCGAGCGAGCCGTCGTAGCCGGGCAGGAACTCGTTGTGGTCGATCCACACGTGGTGGGCGCCGTTGGTGACGCTCACCGAGTCGTCCGAGGCGTTGCTGAACGTGATGTTGCGGATGATGACGTTGTTGCCGGGCCGGGTGGTGGAGCCCAGTTGCAGGCCCCCGCCGGTGATCTCCGCGGTGGAGCCGACGCCGATGATGCTCTTGTCGGCCACCACGGTGATCATGTCGTCGATCGTGATCCGGCCGCTGACCAGGATCGTGTACGGCGAGTTCGTGCCGGCGTACTGCTCCAGCGCGGCACCCGTGGTGACCGTGACCGTCGGTCCCGCGGCGCCACCGGTGGTGCCGTTACGCCCGAGCGCGTTGACACTCGCGAAACCGTCGGCCGCGGGCGCCACGGCCGCGTTTCCCGTGCCCGGCACCAGGAACCCGGCGCCGAGCACGAGCACAGCAACGACCAGGAGTCGTCTCATGGTGGGTCACACCTTCCCGGTGCCGGCACCGGCCGGCACGATCGTGGGTACGCTCGACGCGCTGTCCGCCGTGTAGGCGTAGAAGGTCCGCGGATCCGTGACCGTGCCCCGCACTTCGATCGCGTGGTTGCACTCCACGAGGATGTTGTCGCGCTGGACCATCCGCCCGAGCGGGCCGCTGAAGTCGACCCGGCCGGGGTTGTTGACGCTGAAGAAGTAGTTGCCCTCCACGAACAGGCCCGCGTCGTTGGTGGACGCGACGCCGTCGTCGTCGTGGCCGAGCAGCAGGGTCTTGTCGTGGTCGTGGAACCTGTTCCACGACACGGTCACCAGGTCCGAGCCGCGCTTGATGTCGAGCGCGCCGTCGTCGCCGTCGGAGAAGTCGTTGTGGTCGATCCACACGTGGTGGCTGAACATCTGCACGTTGATCAGGTCGTCGGTGGCGCCGGTCAGCCGCAGGTTGCGGATGATGACGTTGTGCACCGCGTTGGCCGGTGGCGTGGTGAGGTCGTCGTCGACCGGCAGGCCGATGTTCAGCCCGCCGCCGACCAGCGCACCGGTGGACCCGAGCCCGACGACGGTCTTGTCCGAGGTGACGTCGTGCATGCCGTCACGGGAGCCGGTCGGCAGGGTGATAGCGCCGGACACCTGGATGATCAGGGGTCCGGGCTGCGCGATCGCGGCCAGGAAGGCCGCCTGGGTGGAGACGGTGACGGTCGGACCGCCGGCGCCTCCGGTCGTGGTGCCGTGGCCGTAGCCGGCGACGCTCGCGAAGCCGTCCGCCGTGGCAGGTGCCGCCAGGGCCTGCGTGGACGGCACCTGCACGACGGCTACCGCGGCCAGGGCGACGGCGGCCAGGAGACGGGTCCTCACTGGACGATCCGTCCGGCTCCGGCTCCGGCGGTGACGATCGCCTTGACGGCGTTCGGGTCGTCCAGGGTGTACGCGTAGTAGGTGCTGGGCTCCTGCACCGTGCCGGAGCAGTCCGGGGCACCCGACTCGCCGGCGAAGACGTTGTTGCGGGCGACGCACCGGCCGGCGGGCCCGGCGTACGTGTTGGTCACCGGCTCCTCGACGTTTTCGAAGTAGTTGCCCTCGACCACGCAACCGGCGTTGTTCTGGCAGGCCACACCGGTGTCGGTGTTGTAGAAGTAGTAGTTGTTGTAGACGTGCACCGGCTCGCCGAAGCGGACCCGCGGGTTGCGCTGCGGTGTCGCGTCGAACCAGTTGTGGTGGTAGGAGACCTTCAGCCGCCCGGTGTCCTGCGCCCCGTTGTTGTCGTCGTGGCCGAGCAGCATGTTCTTGGTGTGGTGGTGGGTGTGGTTCCACGACACGGTCACGTACGACGAGCCGCGCTTGACGTCGATCAGGCCGTCGTAGCCCTGGGCCAGGTCGTTGTGGTCGATCCAGACGTGGTGCGAGAACATCTGCACGTTGATCGAGTCGTCACTGGCGTTGCGGAACGACAGGTTCTGGATGATGACGTTCTGCACGGCGTCGGCCGGCGGAGTCGTCACCGCGGAGACCGGCAGGCCGATGGTGAAGCCGCCGCCGGTGATGCCCGCGGTCGCGCCGACGCCGACGATCGACTTGTGCGACGCGACGTCGTACATGCCGGCCGGCAGGGTGATCGTGCCGCTGACGCAGATGGTCAGCGGCTCGGGCCGCGCGATGGCACCGAGCAGCTCGGCGGCCGTGTCGACCGCGATGGTGGCACCGCCCGCGCCGCCGGTCGTGGTCGAGCGGCCCCAGGCGTTCACCGACGCGAATCCGGTGGGCGCTCCGGCGACCCGGCAGTTGCCGGGGTCCGGCGGCGTGGTCGGCGGTGTCGTCCCGCTCGGGTCGGGGCCCGGCGCCGGGGTCTCCACCACGACGTTGTCGAACGAGGCGGAGGCGTACGACGTGACCAGGCCGATCCGGCCCGAACCGAACGTCGCGTCGGTCGCCTGCACCACCTGGGCGCCGTTCACCGAGCCGGCCAGGGTGGAGCCGGTCACCCGCAGCGCTAGGTCGTACCAGGTGCCGGTGGTGACGCCGACCGCCGCGGAGCCGAGAACCGTGATCGTGCCGTTGGCGACGCGCTGCAACTGCGCCGCGCCGCCGCCGGTCAGCACCAGGGCGTAGTAGCTGCTCATCGAAGTGCTGCGCGCGGTGATGCCGGCCGAGCGGGCGGACGTCGCGAAGGCGGTCGGCTTGACCCGGGCCCGCACGGTGTAGTCGGACCAGGCCAGGTCACCGGCCTGGGCCTTGGCGTTGGCGCCCGTGCTCGCCTGCCGGTAGGCCGGTGAGCCGTCGGTGACGACCGACCAGCTGCCGCCCGTCCTGGTCCAGCCGTTGGCGTCGCCGTCGTCGAAGGTGTCGCCGAAGAAAGTGTCGGCGAATGCGGCATTCGTGCCGGCGAGCGCGACCGCGACGGTCAGCGCGGCCGCGACGGCCGCGGCCAGCAGTGGTTTCCTGCGCATGGTGGATGCTCCGTTTCCGGGGCGTACGCGATCCCCGAGTGACGACAGATGAGGGGGAAATGGCGCGATCATTGACCGAAACGTCGACGAGACGTCTACGAAAAACATAGGTAAATTCATCGTCGGGAGTCAATGCCGCCGATATGCAGGTCTGTTGCATGCGACAGGCGCGGCATTCATCGGCCCGACGGCCGTACGGTCGGGAAGAAAGCTTTCGGTCCGGTTTGCCCCCGGGCGGCTCTTCGGTTGTTTGCACCGGGGTTTCCATGGTGCCCTACAAAGCTTTGCGCCGAACTAAACTCCGCGGTGGCGCCGGCGTCAACCGGACTGCCCGGTTATGAGGCGTTTACCCCAATGGCATGCCGCCGGAGAATCTCCCGAATTCGGGCTGAGTCATCGGCGGCGGCCGATCCGGCGGCAACCGTTTGCAGTTCTGCGGCGACCGCGCCACGCCGGTACGGTGAACGGTCCGCGATCCGGGGGGAATGCGCATGTCCGATCCCGACCACGTCACCCTGGCCCTGCCGTTCCGGGGCACCTGGCTGGCCCGCAACAGCCCGGCCCGGCGGGTGCCCAGCCACGGCACCCACCTGTTCGCCACGACCTACGCCATGGACTTCATCGCCGTGCGGGGACGGCGGACGGCCGCCGTGCGCGACTGGCGCACGGTCGTGGCCACCGAACCACCGGACCGGTTCTACGCGTTCGGCCTGCCCATCCTCGCGCCCGCCACGGGCACGGTCGTCGCGGTCCACGACGGCGAGCCGGACCACGAGGCCCGGCGCTCGCAGCTCACCCGCGTGTCCTACGCCCTGACCCAGGCGGCCCGGGCGCGGCAGGGCGCGGGGGCCATCGCCGGCAACCACGTGATCCTGCAGCTGCGTGACCAGCGGGCGTACGCCGTTCTCGCCCACCTGCGCGCCGGCTCGCTCCGGGTGGCGCCGGGCGATCAGGTCGGCGTCGGACAGCAGCTCGGCGACTGCGGCAACTCCGGCAACTCGCTGCAGCCCCACCTGCACATCCAGGTGATGGACTCGGCGGACCCGTTCACCGCGCGCGGTCTGCCCATGGCCTTCGGCGGCTATCGCGCCCAACGCCGGGCCGACTCCACGCCGACCCTGGTCGCACGGGGCGTCCCGCAGGAATCGGAGATCGTCGAAGCCATAACCGGGGACATCCCCGTTTAATTCGGTAGGGTGACCCGGTGACCGCACCCGGGCCGGCCGATCCCGCGGGACGCCGCCGCCGCGCGGATGCCACCCGCAGCATCGAACGCCTGACCGCGACCGCCCGGGAGATCTTCGCCGAGCGGGGGCACGACGTCGCCCTCGACGAGATCGCCCGGCGGGCCGGCGTCGGCAACGCCACCCTGTACCGGCACTTCCCCACCCGCAGCGATCTGATCGTCGCGGTGTACTCGCGGGAAGTGGCGGACCTGGCCCGCCGCGGCGCCGAGCTGCTCACCGCCCCGGACACCGCGGAATCCCTGCTGACCTGGCTCGACCACTTCGTCGCGCACGTGGCGACGAAGCGGTCGCTGGCGCTGGCCGCGGCGAGCACCGACCGCGGTGTCCTCTTCGCCCGGTGGCACGACTCGATGATCTCCACCGCGGACGCGCTGCTGCGCCGGGCCCAGGGCGACGCGCGGATCGGCCCGGACATCGCCGTCACCGATCTGCTCGCCCTGGCCAACGGGGCCGCCCTGGGCGGCACCGACCTCACCCAGGCGCGGCGGCTGCTGCGGCTGGCCTGGCACGGACTCGAGGAAAAGACATGACGGACGAGATCCTGACCGTGCAGCACGCATTCGACGAGGCGGAACTGCACGGCGACACCGACCGGCTGGAATCGTTGCTGGACGACGATTTCCGGTCCATCGGCGAACGGGGACACGTGCTCGGCAAACGGCAGTGGATCGCCCGCCACGACGATTTCCGGTTCCTCGGCGTCGACAATTCCGAAACGGATGTCCAGCGCTACGACGGCACCGCGATCGTCCGTGGCGTGCAGCGGTGCCGGGCCACCTGGCGGGGCACGCCCCTCGACCTGACCGTCCGGGTCAGCCACGTGTGGATCCGGCAGGCGGGCACCTGGAAGCTGGCCGCCGTGCAGTTCAGCACGCTGGGCTGAGCACGCCCACGGCGGTCGCTCTCCGCGGCGCCGGGCGGGGCTGACCCAGCCGGCCCGGTCTCGTCGGCCGGCTTCCCGGGCTGCTCCGCGGCGTCGAGCCCCCGGTCCCGCGCGACGTACCGGGCGTCGACGATCACCGACGGCGGGCACGTGGAGTGCCCCAGGGAGCGGATCCTGCCGGTCCGGACCAGGTCGGTGAGCGCGCCCGGCGTCTCATCGACGTCGACGGCCGAGTCGTAGCGGTGCACCTGATAGAGGTCGAGGTAGTCGGTGCCCAGCCGGCGCAGCGGGTTGTCGACCGATCGCATGATCCAGCACCGCGAGCCGCCCCCGGTTATTCGGATCGTCGTCGGCGGTGTCGACGAAGGTGATCCCGCATCCAGCGCCCGATGTATGATCTTGACGCTCTCGCCGTGGTCCCGCGTGCCCGAGTCGCCGAACTCATGGTGCCCACAGCTGGCTGACCTGCACTCCGGTCCGTCCCAGCGGTCGCGTCTCCATCGCGGTGCTCTTTCGGCAGGCATAACGGGAACTGGTGAGGGCACGTACAGCGGGGTGCGGTGTCCCGCCCCGGACGTTGTGCCGGGCCGGGTCCCCACAGGGAGGTTCCACCAGTACTCCCTTCGTCAGGCCCTCCCACCTCCGGGCGGCCGGCGGTTACCTGGACTCAACGCACCGGAACACCGAGGAGAACCGTGACCACCACCGTGAAGGCATACGCCGCCCCGTCGGCCACCGAACCACTCGTGCCGACGACGATCGAGCGGCGCGACGTCGGCCCGCACGACGTCCGGATCGACATCAAGTACGCCGGCATCTGCCACTCGGACATCCACACCGCCCGCAGCGAGTGGGGACCGACCACGTACCCGATCGTGGTCGGGCACGAGATCGCCGGCATCGTCGCCGAGGTCGGCACCGACGTGACGAAGTACGCCGTGGGTGACCGCGTCGGCGTCGGCTGCATGGTCGACTCCTGCGGCGAGTGCGAGTACTGCGCCGCGGGCGAGGAGCAGCACTGCGCCAAGGGCAACGTCGGCACGTACGCGAGCGTCGGCAAGGACGGCCGACCGACCCAGGGCGGCTACTCGCAGAGCATCGTCGTCACCGAAGGCTTCGTCGTGCGGATCCCCGACGGCCTCGAGCTGGACGTCGCCGCACCGCTGCTGTGCGCGGGCATCACCACGTACTCGCCGCTGCGCCACTGGCAGGCGGGCCCGGGCAAGAAGGTGGCCGTCGTCGGCCTCGGCGGGCTCGGCCACGTCGCGGTCAAGCTCGCCCACGCCATGGGCGCGGACGTGACGGTCCTGTCCCAGTCCCTGAAGAAGCAGGAGGACGGCCTGCGCCTGGGCGCGAACGCCTACTACGCGACGTCCGACCCCGACACGTTCACCGAGCTGGCGAGCTCGTTCGACCTGATCATCAACACGGTGAGCGCGTCGCTCGACCTGGACGCGTACCTGTCGCTGCTGGCCGTGGACGGCACGATGGTCAACGTGGGCGCCCCGGAGAAGCCGCTGTCGCTGCAGGTCTTCTCACTGATCATGAAGCGGCGCTCGTTCGCCGGGTCGACGATCGGCGGGATCCGGGAGACGCAGGAGATGCTCGACTTCTGCGTCGAGCACGGGATCGGGTCGGACATCGAGACCATCCCGGCGGAGAAGATCAATGAGGCGTACGAGCGGGTCGTGAACTCGGACGTGCGGTACCGCTTCGTCATCGACGCGGCGACTTTCGCCTGATCGCGCCGGCTTCCGATGCCGGAGGCCTGGAGATCGAGGTGTGCAGCCGGCCCGGTCGTCGATCGGGCCGGCTGCGCGGTTGGGATGTGCCGGCACGGGCCGACTTGGCGCCCGCGCAGGGCGGGGTGCCCGCCCACGGCACCGATGCGACGCACTTCAGCCTGACCCTGCTCACCTCGACCTGATGCGGCGCACCCCAGCCTCACCCACTGCACCCCAGCATGATGCGACGCCTGTGACGGATAGCTGCGCCACAAGTCGGTCGGGCCGCCAGGCGCCGCCCGACGACGACAGGCAGCGAGAGACCACGGCACGGCACAGAATTCACGCCCGTTCGCCCGTCCCCGTCTACCAGCGAAGATCGTCAACGAGGCCCGGTCGAGCGCTGGTTCACCATCGGTCTCACCTTTACGGCATTCATCCACGTTGATAGGGTCGGATCTCGATGCAAGATCAAAACGATCCCGGCATCGAGACCGTTACACCTGACCTACGGGGGATGGAATGCAAAAAGGACTATCTCGGCCTCTTACCGTCGCAGCAGCGATCGCAGTCGCCACCTTCGGCGCGCTTGTCGCCCCGGCACCAGCCTCAGCGCACTGGAGCTGCGGGCGAGCCGCGCCGTCGGACAGGGATTCCTCGGGCAACCATCACACCTTGTACGACGACCAGGACGCGTACGTCGGCTCTACCGAGACCTGCGCGATCAGTGCTACCAATATCGATTCCCGCCACAGCCTCGACTACCACTGCTTCACGCTCGACTATCGCTGGGACGATAACGAGTGGACATGGACCTACGTCGTCGTGGTCGGGACGAACAAGCGCGGCTGGATCCCGAACTGGGCCCTCGCGGACTATGGGTCCGACGTAAGGTGCACGGGCGACACCTGAGAAGGTGGTCCGGGGGATATGTCCATTCCGGGGCTGAGGGTGAACAGGCCGGGTTGAGTCTCGGTCAGGATCTGCCGGTTGACCAGCCGTTGCAACGTGGCGCGGACATCTGCGGTGTCTCTGGGTTCGGTGCCGAGCCCAGGGACAGGCCCCCTCCAGCGCACCTCAGCCTGATGCGACGCACCCGGGCCTGATGGAAGGCAGGCCAGGCTCGAGCGGCCGCAGGATCACCGCGCAAACCGAGTGGCGGGCGGTCCGCGGCCGTGTCATGCAACACATAGCCGGACCGCTCGAAGTCCACAGTGACCTCAAAAGCCGGATACCGGTGACAGGCACCGATCCCAGCCCGGATCTCCTCGCGCCCGGCCAGACGGCGATGCAGCGGATGTCCCGGCGGCACCAACGGCGCCTCATACACACCGTCCTCGGCGAACAGCGCCGCGACCGCATCAGCGTCACGCCGGATCGCCCCGGCGGACAGGTACCGTTCGAGGACTTTTTTGGTATGGCCCACTCTCCAGGCTAACCCGGCAGCGCCCGGTACGCGGGCCGCAGCGCCTCGACCACCGGCACGCCCCCCGGTCGCAACGGCGGCGGGTCCAGCTGATCCAGCAGCAGATCCGGCCGGCCGGCATCCGGGACCGGGAGCGTCACGGTCGGGGTCGCGCCGCCCCAGAAGTCGGCGATCTCCCCCAGGCTCGCGTCCACCGCCTCCGGCTCCGCAGCAGGCGCCGGGGTCGTCGTGCCGCGCAGCTGGTTGAGCCGGGTCAGCAGCTCGTCCCGGCCGCGGCCGCGCCACGTGAAAACGCCGAACGGATCCGTCTCGAACGATTCCGCCAGCGCGTAGAACGTCGCGGCGAGGTGCACGCACGGCATCGGCCACCGCTCGCAGGAGCAGTCCATCGCCACCTCGTCGAGTGACAGCGGCAGCAGCGTCAGACCGGCGCGGGTGAACACCGTGTCGATGTCGTCCGGCATCCGGCCCGCGAGCAGGTCCGCCACGTACCGGGCCTGGGCCGCCAGGTCGTCCTCGATCCGGGCCCATTCCGCGGCCCCGAACCCCCGCACCGCGATCCTCGACCGGAACGCCGCCGGGTCGTCGGGGCCGCGTACCTGCGCGGCGACCAGGCTGCCGGAGATCGCCAGGTGGCGGACGTGCCCGGCGCGGGCGTCGCGGCGGCCGCGGGCGAACGTCGGCGCCATCCGCAGCGACTCGAACATGGCGATGAACGGTGCCGAGAAACGGTCACTCACCGACGGCCTCCGGGGACAGTGCCAGCAGGGACCGCAGGTCGTCGGTGCTCAGGCCGGTCAGCCAGCCCTCGCCGTTGCCGACCACCCGCTCGGCCAGCACGCCCTTGTCGGTGATCAGCCGGTCGATGCGTTCCTCCAGGGTGCCCAGGCACACCAGGGTGTGCACCTGGACGTCCTTGTGCTGCCCGATGCGGAACGCCCGGTCGGTCGCCTGGGTCTCGGTGGCCGGGTTCCACCAGCGGTCGACGTGCACGACGTGGTTGGCGGCGGTCAGGTTGAGGCCGGTGCCGCCGGCTTTCAGCGACAGCACGAAGATGCCGGGGCGGCTGTCGGCCTGGAAGGCCGCCACCATCGCGTCGCGTTCGCGCCGGGACGTGCCGCCGTGCAGGTAGCGCACCGGTACGGCGAACCGGGCGGCCAGGTGCGGCACCAACATCGCGCCGAAGCGGGCGAACTGGGTGAAGCACAGCACGCTCTCCCCGTCGGCCAGCGCGGCGTCGAGGATCTCCTCCAGGCGTTCGAGCTTGCCGGAGCGGCCGGGCAGCGGCGAGCCGTCGCCGAGCAGCTGCGCGGGATGGTTGCACACCTGTTTGAGCTTGGTCATCGCGGACAGCACGATGCCCTTGGTGCGGATCTCGGTCTCGTCCTTGAGCCGGTCGCTCATCTCGTTGAGCACCGCCTGATAGAGGGTGGCCTGCTCGACGGTCAGCCCGCACAGGTGCCGGGTGTGCCGCTTGTCCGGCAGGTCCTGGATGACGGCCGGGTCGGCCTTGACCCGGCGCAGCATGAACGGCCGGGTGGCGTGGCGCAGCCGGGCGGCGGCGTCCTCGTCGGCGTACCGCTCGATCGGGACCGCATAGCGGGCGCGGAACGTGTGGGCGCTGCCCAGCAGCCCGGGGTTGAGGAAGTCCAGGATGGACCACAGCTCGGCCAGGCGGTTCTCCACCGGGGTGCCGGTGAGCGCGACCCGGTGCCGGGCCGGGAAGCGGCGGACGGCCCTGGCCACGCCCGCCGCGCTGTTCTTGATGTGCTGCGCCTCGTCGAGAACCACCCGGTCCCAGGCCACGGCGGCCAGCGCGTCGGCGTCGCGGGTGGCGATCGCGTACGTCGTCAGCACCACATCCGTCCCGTCTAGCAGCTCGGCCGGCTCGGGCCGGTCGGCGCCGTGCAGCACCCGCACCCGCAGACCGGGCGCGAACCGGGCGGCCTCGCGCTGCCAGTTGCCCAGCACCGACAGTGGGCAGATCAGCAGCGTCGGCCCACCGCCACGGTGCAGCAGCAACGCCAGCAGCTGCACCGTCTTGCCCAGGCCCATGTCGTCGGCCAGGCACGCGCCCACCCCCAGCCCGTCCAGGAACGAGAGCCAGGAGAAACCCCGCAACTGGTACGGCCGCAGCTCGCCGGCCAGCCCCGCGGGTGGCTCCAGCAGCTCCAGCCGCTCCCCCAGCCGCCCGGAGAGCAGGTCGGCCAGCCACCCGTTGCCCCCGAAGGCGGTCACCGGCAGGGGCAGTTCCTCGGGCGGCAGCAGCCGGATCAGGCGCAGCGCCTCGCCGGCGGTCATGGTGCCGCCACCGCGCCGCAGGAACTCCAGCCCGGCCCGCAACCGCTCCGGGTCGAGATAGACCCACCGGCCGCGCAGCCTCACCAGCGGCACCTTCACCCGGGCCAGGTCGGCCAGTTCGTCCTCGGTCAGCGTGCGCCCGCCCAGCGCGAGGCCCCAGTTGTAGCCGACCATGGTGGCCAGGTCCGCGGCGTCGTCGCGCAGCACATGGGCGGTCTGGTCGCGCGGGCGGACCTCCAGCGCCAGGCCGAGGCTCTGCGGCTCGCGCCACCAGGCGGGCAGCAGGACGCCGTAGCCGGCCTGTTCGAGCAGGGTGGCGTGGCTCAGGAATCGGTGCGCACCCTCGGTGTCGAGCACCAGCTCGGTGGGCCGGGCCACCCGCAGCGCGGCGTCGAGGTCGCCGAAGAGCCGGGCGGCGCGGCCGAGCCCGGCGAGCAACCGCTCGTGCGGGTGGTGGGTCCAGCGGCGCAACGGCGCGCTGCGGTCCCGCCAGACGTCCTCGGCGGTGACCAGCAGGCTCGGCTCGTCCAGCGGCTGCAGCAGGAACTCGAGCAGCCAGGCGTCCTCGGCCGCGACGGGCTCGGGAGTGCCGGTGGCGTCGGGCTCCTCCGGCTCGAGCTCGGCCAGGTGGGTGAGCCGGAAGCAGAGCCGGACGGCGGCGCCGCTGGTGGCCTCGGCCTGCCAGGCGTCGAGGGCGTCGGTGAGCTGATCGAGCTCGCCGGGCCGCACGTCGAACTCGGGCTCGGCGGCGAGGGCGGTGAGCCAGGCGGCGCCGTCGAGGGACACGCCGGCCTCGGCGAGCCGGGTGCGGACCAGCCCGTCGACGAGCCGGTGCAGCGCGGCGTGCAGAGTGTCGGCGGCCGGTAGCCCGTCGACGTCTCCCGGGCGGGCGCGCTCGGCCCGGCAGGCGGCAGGCATGCGGCGCAGCAGGTCGGCGTGCCGGGCGGCGTCGGCACCGGTGAGCACGGGCCGCCAGACGGCGCGGGGGCGCGGGCCGTCGCGCAGCACGCCGGGCAGGACGCGGCCACGGGTGACCAGCGAGGCCGCGAACGCACAGACCTCGGCGAGGTAGCTCAGCGAGGGAGCGGCGCGGCCGCCGTACTCGTCGGCGAGGTCGTCGGTCACGAACGGCACGGTGACCGCGGGCACGGACCAGGCCCGCAGCCGGGGCTCGCCGCGCCGCGGCGGCATCCCGAGCTGCGGTGACGGCAGCGGTCCGGTGCTGGTGGACGGAAGCACCAGCGTCGCGGCCCGATCCGGGCCGGCCAGCCGCACCGCGAAACCGTGCTCGGGTACGGCCCCGCGCGGCCGCGCCCGCTTGCCACCGGAACGCCGATGCACGGGTACGGAGGCACGGTCGGAACCCGGAGACGAAGCGTCCACGCCGGCAGCGACCGCGCCCGGTAAGGCCGACCCGGCCACTGCGCCGGGCAGGGCCGACCCGGGCGCATCGCCCAGCATGGCGGTCCCGGGACCGTCACTCAGCGAAGCGGCCCCGGAAACCGCACCCGGCGCAGGGTGGTCGGACCCGGGGAACGCGGCGGGCACGGCGTGGTCGGTCTCGGCCCAGAGGCACAGGGCGCCGTCGCGGGCGATGAAGCCGTGCAGGACCGTGACCCCTTCGGCCCCGGGTGCGGTCATGCGAGCTGCCAGGTGATGTCGGGTGGGCGTACCCGGGCGCAGCGGGGCCCGCCCGCGGCATCGGTCAGGCCCAGCCGGGCCACCAGCTTCCCGCCGCTGTCGTGCGCCGCGCGCAGCAGCGGCGCCGGGATGTCGCCGAACAGGAGCTTGGCCCGCCGGAAGCCCGCGAACGTCTCGCCGTGCACCGCGCCCCAGCTCAGGTAGAGGAAGCGGGCGCCGGGCCGGCCGTGCACGTAGGGCCCGCCGACGTCGAGCAGCCCGTCGACCTCGCGGCTGGTGACCTCGAACTCCCAGACCGCCTCGGCCGCCGTGGCGCTGACCCCCTCGACGACCTCCTGCTTGCGCTGCACGCCGACCTGCACGTTGCCCAGCCGCAGCTCGTCGGCCTGCGCGCCGGCGCGGCGGCCGGGCAGGTCGCTGCCCTCGATCCGGATATGCACGCCCTGAACTCTAGGCCGACCCCCCGACAATTCCGCCGGTCGCCCGCCCGCCCCCGTGGGGCATCGCGGCCGCTCCCCCGCGTGCCACGATGACCCGGTGACCTCGTTGCCGTCCGACGCCGCTGCCGATGCCCGCCCTCCGACGCCGGACGCGGCGCCGGTCGTCCGCATGTCGGTGCTGCTGCTGGCCTACTTCGCCTTCATCAGCCTCGGTCTGCCGGACGGGCTGCTCGGCGTCGGCTGGCCGTCGATGGCCGGCGAGTTCCGGGTCGGCACCGACACCGTCGGCCTGCTGTTGTTCGCCGGTACGGCCGGCTATCTGGTCTCCAGCGTGGCGGCCGGCTTCAGCATCGCCCGGCTCGGGGTGGGCCGGCTGCTGGCCGTCAGCACCGCGCTGGCCAGCCTGGCGCTGGCCGGTTACGCGGTCTCGCCGGCCTTCGCCTTCCTCGTCCCGTGCGCCCTGATCGCCGGATTCGGCGGCGGGGCCATCGACGCCGGGCTCAACGCCTACGCCGCCGGTGCGTTCGGGCCCCGGCACATGAACTGGATGCACGCGTTCTTCGGCCTCGGCGTGGCCATCGGACCGCTGATCATGACCGCCGTGCTCAGCGGCGCCCTGTCCTGGCACTGGGGGTACGGGATCGTCGCCTCCGGCCAGGCGGTGCTCGCGCTGGCGTTCGCGCTGACCCGCCGTTCCTGGGCGCAGCACCGGGCCCGGCCGGCCACCGCGGAGCAGGGCGGCGACGCCGGGCCGGGCGGCGGTGCACCCACCCCGACCCGGATCGCCGTGACGCTGGCGATCCCCGCGGTGTGGATCAGCGCGGCCGCCTTCGCCGTCTATGTGGCGCTGGAGATCACCGCCGGGCTGTGGGCGTTCCTGTTCCTCACCAACGAGCGGGGCGTCAGCTCGGCCGTCGCGGGCATCTGCGTGTCGGCGTACTGGGCGAGCCTGTTCGTCGGCCGGGTCGTGCAGGGGTTCGTCGTCGAGCGGGTCGGCACCACCCGGATCCTGGTGGGCAGCCTGATCGGCCTGGTGGCGGGCTCGGGGCTGGTGGCGCTGCCCGGCCCCGGCTGGCTCGCCGTGGCCGGCCTGATGGTCATCGGCTTCGCCGCGGCGCCGGTGTTCCCGCTGCTCACGCTGACCACGGCCGACCGCGTCGGGCCGCTGCACGCCGACCGGACGATCGGCGTGCAGATCGGCGCGGCGGGCCTGGGCGGTGCGCTGATCCCGGCCGGCGTCGGGGTCCTGATCGACCGGATGGGCGAGCAGGTCCTCGGCCCGGCGCTGATCGTGCTGTCGCTGTTGCTGCTCGGGCTGTACGCGATCACGCACCGCCGCCGGCCACCCGCCTAGAAGGTGCCGCCCTGGTCGACCAGGGCGGCGAAGCGGGTCAGGTACAGCGGCCAGCCCTCGTCGTGGGCGACGCCGTCGCGGACCGACTCCCAGCCGGGGCCGTGCCGGTCGATGTGGCGGTGTTCCAGTTCCACCCGGGTGCGCTGCGGGGTCTCGGCGACGAACCGGACCTCGACCTCGCTGGTGTTCTCCGGGTCGTCCTCGACCTGCCACTGCGGGTTGATGTCCCAGCTGAACACGACCCGGTCCGGCGGGTCGCAGGCCAGCACCCGGGCCCAGCGGCACTCGCTGCCGTCGGTGCCCCGGTCGTAGATGTGCCCGCCGGCCTCGGCCTCGAACACGGTCTCGGCGATCGGCACGCCCAGCAGGTTGTGCTCCGGCGGCTTGAAGTCGCCGAAGCGTTCGGTGAACAGGGTGAAAGCGCGTTCGATGGGCGCCTGCACGACGATCTGCCGGCGGACCACCTGCTCCGCTGTCTCGGTCATGACGTCTCCTCGGTCGATTGGTCGGCGACGTCCTGATAGCCCTCCAGGGCACGGGTCCAGAACGTCTCGAGCTGATCGCGCAGGGCCCCCACACCGGCCGGGTTGAGCCGGTAGACCCGGCGGGTGCCGGCCGCGCGGTCGGTGACGAGCCCGGCCTCCTTGAGCACCTTGAGGTGCTGCGAGACGGCCGGCCGGCTGATCGGCAGCTCGTCGGCGAGCTCCCCGACGGCCCGGGGCCGTACGGCCAAGCACTCGAGGATGGCGCGCCTACTGGGATCGCCCAGTGCGTCCCAGCCGTCCTCCGGTTGGTAAGTAGCCACGAACGGAAAGCTACGACTTACCGAGGGCTCCCGTCAAGGGGCGGGTACGGCGCAGCTCAGGCGTGATCGCGGAGCCAGGCGTCGATCAGGCCGTTGAAGTGGCCCAGGAACCGCTCGTGCTCGTGCGGCGGATACATCGCGCGGACCGTCTCGCGCAGCAGGGAACGGAACTCCTCGGAGCCGACCCACTCGGCGACCATCTCGTCGACGTGGCCCAGGTACTTGGCGCAGAACTCCTCGTACCGCTCGGTCTCGAAGTAGTCGTCGGCGAGCCGGCGGTAGCGGGCGAGCTTCTGCCCGTAGTCCAGCGACGGGTCGTCGCCGACGGCGAAGTACTCCGCGGTGTCGGTGTCCAGCCGCGGCTTGCGCCCGGTGACGACGCAGTAGATCGTCCAGCGCAGCAGCGCCGACATCGCCCACGGGAAGTAGTAGTGCAGCGACGTCACGGCCACGTCGGGGCAGGCGTTGGCGTAGTCGATGGGGTGTACCTCGGTGCCCTTGACCAGCGACTCGCAGCTGTTGAACTCCCAGCGGAAGAACGCGTTCACCAGCCTCGAGATGGTCACGACCTCGTCGCCCACGTCGGGGCTGAGGAAGTCGTGGTCCACCGCGTAGCGCTCGTGCATGGGCAGCTCAGGCCGGAACTTCATGACCATGGTCTCCGGGCCGATGGTCAGCGACCGGGCGAACACGTCGTAGTCCTCGACGGCCGCCTGCAGGTGCATGAGCCGCTCACCGGAGGCGTCGTACGCGGCGTGCAGCTCGGCCACATCGCGGATCTTGGACACGCCGACCCAGGCCCCGCCGTCGTACGGCTTCATGTACATCGGATAGCCCACGGACTCGGCCAGCGCCTCCAGGTCGAACGGCTGGTTGTAGCGCGCCGAGGTGTAGGCGTACCGGGAGTTGTCCAGGGGGTTCTTGAACGGCACCAGCACGGTCTCCGGCACCTTGAGCCCGAGCCGCAGCATGGCGCAGTACGCGGCGTGCTTCTCCATCGACTGGAAGGTGAACGGGCTGTTGAGCAGGTACACGTCGTCCATCAGCGCGATCTTCTTGAGCCACTCGCGCGGGTGGTAGTACCAGTAGGCGAGCCGGTCGATGACCAGGTCGTGCTTCGGCGAGTCCCGCAGGTTGAACGGCTCGATGGTGACCCGCACGCTGCGGGTGCGGTGGGTGCGGCCCTGGGGGTCGGTGACCACACCGACGCGGCGCAGCAACGCCTCGTACGCCCGCGGCCAGTCGTCCTCGGTGCCCAGCAGCAGTCCGATGGTGTGCTCGACGTCGGCCATGGCGCCTCCCGTTAAAGAAACACTGTCTGCAGCAACGTGGTCAGGTGCGGGTCGAGGGCGTCACGCCAGCCGGTCCAGTTGTGCGCGTCGGGCACCTCGGTGAAGCTGACCGGGTAGTCCTGGCGGGCCAGCGCCGCCGCCATGTCCCGGTTGTTCGCCAGGTTCTCCTCCACCGCACCACAGGTGACGACTGCGGGGACCGGGCCGGCGAACGCGGGGGCCCGCAGCACCCGGCCGGTGAACCGGACGATGCGCAGGTAGCGCCGGAAGCCGGACTCCTGCCGGTCGTAGCGCGGCTGGAAGAAACTGCCGGACTGCAGGAACAGCCCGGCGAAGCGCTGCGGGTGGCGGCGCTGGGCGTGCAGCACGGCCAGGGCGCCGAGGCTGGCGCCGGCCGCGACCACCGGCCGGTCGGTGCCCAGCTCGGCGGCGAGCTTGGGCAGCACGTCGCGGGTCAGCGCCCGGGCGTACGCCGGACTGGCCGAATACCACTCGAAGCGCTCCCCCGGCGGCAGCAGCACGAGATGGTACGGCGGCACCCGGCCCGCCCCGATCATCGCCGCGGTGTAGCGGCCCAGCTCGCCGTACCGGTGGTAGTCGGGGCCGTCGTGGGCGACCAGCACCCGGTCGGTGTTCGTGTCCGGCGACCAGACGCGGGCGACCATCTCGCTGCGCACCGCCGGCATCGGCAGGTAGACGTCGCGCCACTGACCGGTGGCCTGGGGCAGGTGCAACCAGCCGGGCTCGCGGTAGCCGGGACACACCAGGACCGAGACGTCCCCGGCGCGCCGGGGGTTGTCCGGGTCGGCCACGGTCTCGGTGGTGCCGTCCCGGCGGTCCAGGTCGAGCTGATACTCGATGCGGTGCACGGGGGGCCGGGGCAGGCGCAGCTGCCAGGTGCGGGTCTCGCCGTCGTAGGCGAAGTCGCCGGCGGCCACGCCGCTGCGCAGCCGGACGGCGGTCAGCCGGTGTTCATGATCTTGGAGCCGGAAGCAGACCTCGGTGCCGTCGCACCACGCCCCGACCGCCGGTTCCATGACGGCACCATAACCGGCGGACCGGCCCGCCTGCAGCAGTCTCAGGGGGTGTATGTCTGCGGGCCCGGTGACGCCGACGGCAGCCCGAACATCTCCGCCAGGCCGGTGATCCGCAGCTGGCGGTGCACGAACTCGCTCGGGTTGCGCAGCACGAACCGGCTGCCGGTCTCGCGGGCGGCGTTGTAACCGGAGACGAGGGCGCCGACGCCCATCGAGTCCATGAACGTCACGAAGGTCAGATCGACGATCATCGAGACCGGGCGCTCGGCGTGCAGGGTGCTCACCAGCGCGTGCCGCAGCGCGTCCACGGTGGCCGCGTCCAGTGAGCCGCGCACGTCGACCACGATCGCGCCGTCCGCCTGCCGCCGCGTGGTCATCACGGCCTCGCCCATGGTCTCGCCCTCCGCACCGGTTACCCGTGGGCCCACGCTACAACGCCCGCCGTTCACCCCGCAGGCTGCCGGACGTTTCCGTGCGCCGAGCGGACAGCCGGTGCGCCGAGCGTCATGGCGAGGTCACCCACCGCGAGCCGCAAAGAGCAACCGCAGCGGGCAAGTTCGCCGCATCATGCAGATCATCTTGCGGTTTCCGCAGGTGGACGGCCACGGTCTCAGCGGTGGTCATCGATGCACCCCGCTCGCATCCGGCCACACCCGGGGCGCGGCCGGGGATGTGTCCACGACGGCGGACTCCACGCGGCCGCCGAGGCATGTGGAGGGTGGGCCAGCATGGCCACAGGCTCGAACCGAAGGCCGGGAATGTTCGCGATCCGCGATGTCCGGTCGCTGATCTCCGAGACCACCGAGGAAGGCCACGGGCTCAAGAAGGCCGTCGGCTCCACGCAGCTGACCGCCATGGGTGTGGGTGCCATCATCGGCACCGGCATCTTCGTGGTGATCGGTGAAGGGGCCGGCGTGGCCGGCCCGGCGGTGATACTCTCCTTCGTGCTCGCCGCGGTGGCGTGCGCGTTCTCCGCCCTGTCCTACGCCGAGCTGGCGTCGTCCATCCCGGTCTCCGGCAGCGCCTACACCTACACCTACGCCACCCTGGGCGAGATCGTGGCCTGGATCATCGGCTGGGACCTGATTCTGGAGTACGGGGTGTCGGTGGCCGCCATCGCGGTCGGCTGGGGCGGCAACCTGAACGCCTTCCTCGACTCGGCCTTCGGGGTGGCGCTGCCGGACGCGATCTCCAAGTCACCCGAGGACGGCGGCATCTTCAACCTGCCGGCCGTCTTCATCGTGCTGGCGATCACCGCGCTGCTGGTCCGCGGGGTGACCGAGAGCGCCCGGGTCAACCTGGTCATGGTCGGCGTCAAGCTTGCGGTGCTGCTGTTCTTCATCGTGGTGGCGCTGGTCAACTTCGGCACCGGCAACTTCCAGCCGTTCGCCCCGAGCGGGGTGGACGGGGTGACCGCGGCCGCGGCGATCATCTTCTTCGCGTACATCGGATTCGACGCGGTCTCCACCGGCAGTGAGGAGGCCCGCAACCCGGCCAAGGACCTGCCCCTGGCGATCATCGGATCGCTGATCATCTGCACGATCTTCTACGTGCTGACCGCGGTCGGCGCGATCGGCATCGCCAGCCCGGCGCAGCTCGAGGCGAGCGACGCGCCGCTGGCCGCGGCCCTGGACGAGGGGGCCGGGATCAGCTGGGCGGCCTCGATCCTGGCGCTGGGCGCGGTCGTGGCCATCACCAGCGTCGTGCTGGTCATCCTGTACGGCCAGACCCGCATCTTCTTCGCCATGTGCCGCGACGGCCTGCTGCCGCAGCGCTTCGCCACGGTCAACCAGCGGTACGGCACCCCGGCCCGGCTCACCATCGTGCTCGGCGTGCTCATCTCGGTCCTGGCCGCGCTGGTGCCGCTGTCGGAGATCGTCAAACTGGTCAACATCGGTACGCTGTTCGCCTTCGTGCTGGTCAACGTCGGCGTGATCATCCTGCGCCGGACCCGGCCCGAGATGCCCCGGCCGTACCGGGTGCCGTGGTCGCCGTTCCTGCCGATCCTCGGCGTGCTCTTCGCCGTCTACCTGATGGCGGACCTGCCGCTGAGCACCTGGATCCGGTTCCTGATCTGGCTCGCCCTGGGCCTGGCCATCTACTTCCTGTACGGCTACCGGCACTCCCGGCTGCGCACCCCCGGCCCGGACGGCGGCACGCCGAGCTGGGCCCGGGACACCACGCCGGAGACGCCGCCGCCCGGGGATCCGCGGTGACCGCCCCGGCGACCGCCCCCGTCATCGTCGGGGTGGACGGCGGCCCGTCCGCCGAGGACGCGCTGGCCTTCGGCCGGTGGGCGGCGACCACCCTGGGCGCGCCGCTCGTGGTGGCCGTGGTGCACCCCGCGCCGTCCGCGCTGGGCTCGGGCCGGGTGGACGCCGAGTGGGTCGCCGACCGGCACCGGGCCGCCGAGGCCGTCCTGGACCAGGCCCGGTCCGTGCTGGGCGGCGACGCCGGCGAGGTCACGTACCGGGTCGTCGCGTCGACCTCGGCCGCGCACGGCCTGCACGACCTCGCCGAGGAGCTGGCCGCGGAGACGATCGTGGTCGGCTCCGGCCGGGCCGGGCCGAAGCACCGGCTCTTCGCCGGCAGCACGGCCGACCGGCTGCTGGCCGGCAGCCACTGCCCGGTAGCGGTCGCCCCGGCCGGGATGGAGGCGCCGCCGGGTGCGGTGGGCCGGATCGGCGTCGCGTACGTCGACACACCTGACGGGCGGGCGGCGCTCGAGACGGCGGGCCGGCTGGCCAGGCGCACGGGGACCCCGCTGCGGCTCTACACGGTCGTCGCGGAGGCCGACGCGACGCTGCCGTTCCTGGTCGGCCAGGACGCCGAGCACGCCTTCCTGGACACCGCCCGGGAGACCTACGAGCTGTCGCTGAGCCGGGCCGCGGAGACCGTCGCCGGCGTCGACACGGACTGGGAGGTCCGCACCGGCGACGTGGTGGAGTCGCTCGCCGATCTCGACGAGGTCGACGTGCTGTTCTGCGGCTCCCGCGGATACGGCCCGGCCCGCCGGGTGCTGCTCGGCGGGGTGTCGGCCCGGCTGGTGCGCCGGGCCCGGCGGCCCGTGGTGGTGGTCCCGCGCAGCGGCTGAGAGGTGTCCCGTGCCGCCCGCGGAGCGCTCCCGCTGGGCGGCACGGGCTCATACCTGACATGCTGCGGCAGTGCGCGCGCTCCCCGACGACCAGCCGTGGGTCTTCGACCTGGTCTCACCCGACCAGGCCCGGCGCGCGGCGGCGCTGGCCCGGCACGACGCACTGCTGGCCGAGGCGATGCGCTCCCGGCAACGCGCCAACGACATCTGGGCCCGGCAGGGCTGGAACCGCGCCGCGCAGAACACGGTCCGGCGCCGCCTCGACCTGACCCTCGACGGCCTCATCAGCGCTTTCTGCCGGGCCGAGGACCCGGCTGTCCGGGCGCACTACGCGCCGTACGCGGTGCTGTACCTGCGCTGGGAGGAGCGTTTCCTGCCGGAGCTGCGCAAGTCCTGGATCTGCTCGCCGTGGACCACCAAGGAAGTGGTGCTGCGCGACTTCACCCGCGGCGGGGTACCGGCGGAGCAGGAGCCCGACCTCGCCGAGCTGATCATGGCGGCTCTGCGGCGGCCGTACCGGTGCAAGGACTGGCTGTACGCCGGCCTGCTGCGCCATGTCGCGCCGCCGCCCGAGCGGATCGCGGAGCTGGACGAGGAGCGGGCCGGCTTCGTCCGGCACGTCCTCGACCACCCCGAGCTGACCATCACCCGCTTCACCTATCCGCGCTGGCTGGCGGGTCGCTGAGGCGGCCGGCTCAGCCGGCGCGGTGCCGGCCGGGACGGTCGCCGAGGTACGTGGTGTCCAGGTCGGCCTCGACGGGCAGCGCCATGTTCGTCGGCGCCTCGGCCGCGCGCTCGTCCCAGGCCGACACCCGGGAGGGCCTCGGCATCACCGAGCTCAGGTCCACCAGCGGCACGTACACCCGCGCGTCCACGGCCTCGGCCAGCAGCAGAGCGGCCACCAGGGCGGTGGGGCGCTCGGCCGGGTCCCGGTGCAGGCAGCGCGAGCAGAGGTCGAGCACCTCCGGCGCCATGCCCTCGATGACCGGCAGCGGGTCCGGGTCGCGGTGCCGCTGGGCCTCCACGAGCTCGGTGTGGGTGGCGGCCTGCCAGGGCAGCCGGCCGGACAGGCAGTGGTAGAGCAGCACGCCGAGGGAGTACATGTCGGACGCCGGGGTCGCCGGCAGCCCCTCGAAGCGTTCCGGGGCGACGTAGGCGGGCGTACCCATGACCGGGCCGTCCGGGTCGGGATCGTGGCTGCCGATCGCCGCCGCGATGCCGAAGTCGAGCACCTTGGCCCCGGCCGGGGTCAGCATGATGTTGGCCGGCTTGATGTCGCGGTGCACGACCTGCTCGGAGTGGGCGGCGGCCAGCGCGGCCGCGACCTCGGCGCAGACGCGTACGGCGATGCGCCAGTCGAGAAGCCCGGCGCCGAGGTGCTCGCTGAGCGTCTGCCCGTCGACCAGCTCCATGACGATGTACGGCACCTCGTGCCCCGGCGTCAGCGACGTGCCGAAGTCGTGCACGCCGGCGACATTGGGGTGCGCGAGCCGGGCAGCCGAGCGCGCCTCGGTGCGGACCAGGTCCACGCCGTTGACCTCACCCAGCGTGCCCTCGACCGCGGGCGCCATGATCTTGACGGCCACGGGCCGGTCGAGCACCTGGTCGTGTCCACGCCACACTTCGGACATACCGCCGATGCCGATGCGCTGCTGGAGCTGATACCGCCCGCCCAGCGTCCGCATTGCCGCCCCCTGTTCCGTCACCGCGAGCTCGCCCCCCTCGTGGTTGCAGGCGACGTACCCTCGCCTCCGGCTGGGCAAACGCGGGCGGTGGGCATCAGCCGATCGAGTCGAGGCGGAAGACGCCCTGCTCGCCCGGCACGACGACGATGTGGTCATCGACGTCCTTACCCGTACCGATGCGCAGCGACACGCCGGCCGCGACCCGGCGGGTGAGCAGCTTGCGCAGGCCGCCGCGGCGCAGCGTGGCCCGGCCGGGCCGGGCGGCCCGGCGCATCCGCGCGGCCTGCTCGCGCACGGCGGCCTCGATGGCCGGGAAGTCCATGTGGACAGCGCGGTTCTCGGCCGAGCCGAGGTACTCGAACGGCCCGGAGCCGGCCAGCGTCCGCATCGGCACGCCGATCGTCGTGAGGTTGCGGTACGCGCCCTTGTCGAGCATCGACACCGCGTGCCGTACACCGTGGCGCCGGCCCAGGACCAGGAAGGTCCGGTAGATCATGGTGCTGACCAGCAGAGCCGACCGGCGTCCGCGGTACTGCGGCAGCACCGCGAGGGTGGCGCAGTCCCACACCTTCTCACCGTTCATGCCGTGCGCGGCGAGGATGGTGGCGACGTCCGCGCCGACGTGCGGCGGGGCGTCGTCGACGGTCTTGACCCCGGCGCCGTGGCTCTCGATCATCCGGGCCACGCCGGCCGGTACGCCCCGCTTGCGATCGATGACCACGAAGAACAGGCTGCGCGCCTCGTACGGTCCGTACTCGGCGGCCATCACCGCGGCGTCGTTGCCGAACGTCTCGGAGAAGACCTGCCGCTCCAGGGCCCGGCCGACTGCGGCCAGGTCGCTGTCCGGCCCGACGACCGCCGTCACGAACCGGCCGCCCGTGGGGTGCGCGGCCAGGAACGCCGCGGTGATGCGCCGCACGGCGGCCGGGTCGAGGTCGTAGCGGGCCGTGGTCGCAGGGCTCATGCTCAGAACTCCTTGGCGACGAGCTCGGTGGTCCGGAAGTACTCCTTGGTGAAGTCGATGACCGTCTGCGGGTCGAACGCCTTGCAGGTGTAGATGTCGACGCTGAAGAACGAGATCGGGCGCTCCCACGAGTAGAAGTGTGCGCCGGAGGTCTCCCAGTGGATCCAGCCGGCCCAGCCGTACAGGTCGCTGACGTGGGTGACCGGCTCGATGATCGTGATCATGTCGGTGACGTCCGAGAGCTTCTTCAGATAGTCCTTGATGTGCTCGTCGGTGATCACGAACGTCGGGTACCCCTCGACGACCATGCGCTGGCGGGTGATGGTCGGGGCGAGGTCCTTGAAATCCAGCATGTCTGCGGTGCCTTCCGGGTGCGGGGGGATCGGGAGCGGGGCGGTGCGGGTCACCACGAGGGAGCGGTGCTGGGCCGTGGCCGTAGGGGCGGCCGGGGAGTACGGCCCTTCACCGAAGGTGACCGCATGTCATCACCCTTAGTGGTGATCGGGGGTGCGGGGAGCGGCATGTCGGTTCCTTCGCGGTAACGATTGCGCAGCGTGTGGGGCTTTTGAGGGAGAAGCCGGACTCGCTCGCTTCTGTCACCAAATCTACCGCAGCGCTACGCAGAGTCAACTGACCACTGAGCTGCGGTGCTGCTGGCCGAGCGGCCATCCCGGGCTGCCCGAATGAGCGGGGTCACGACACAGGGACCCCGACAGGTCTATCTCGGCTCACAGGATTCGCCCAGCAGCACCGAAGCGCCCGGCAACCGGACGGCGGGCGGAGGAGTCGGGCAGTGTGGCCTCACCAGCACAGATAGGCCGGAACACCCGATGTCCGAATAGTCGCAGTGGTACGGATCACTCGCAGCGTCGTCACTCTGCGCATTTTCCCGGGTGCAGCCTGGTTATATCTGGCGCCGCCCACCGCCGATACCACGCAGTGTAGTCAGTCAGCTGCTCATCATGACGCACCGTCCGGCACGTATCCGTGGTCCCCGCCGGCAAGAGACGGATCTGTCCAGGAACAGGAGCCCTCGGACGACGGACTGGCCCACGAGGGGGCCCACGGTGTCCTCACCGACGAAGAACCGGCGACAGTCAACGCCGCTTTCGGGGCGGTCATCGGCGACGTCCGCGAAATGCGGAAGCAAGGGCGGATGCGCGACCCGGCCGCCGGACCGCCCGGGTGCCGACCCATTCCTGGTCGTGCAGGCCGCTGCGCGCGGTACTGGCCGCCGGAGCACACGCAATCACCACCTCGACCGCGATCCGTGGTACCGGGTCCAGCAGTCGTGAAGCGGAGACAAACATGGCGGAGCCCGTCCTCGTGGGACGGGCTCCGCCATGGACGGTCTCTCGGTACTGATCCGCCGTTGATGGTGGCGGGCCCCGGAGACCGGGCGTTATGCGATCGACGCTAGGCCAGGTCGATCTTGAGCGGTGAGCCGGGCCCGGTGTTCGTGACCCGCCTCTCATGCCGTCAGTAGACGAGCTCCGTCCGCAGATCATGAGCGCCGTCCTGGCGGGTGGCCTCGTAGTAGATGCGCCGGCGGCCGTCGGGCAGGGTGACCAGGCTCAGGTACCGCAGGCCGTTGGGGGCGTACGGGCTGCCGACCGGCTCGCCGTCCTCCGCGGTCAGCTCGCCGAAGCTGCCGTCCGGCAGGCGCACCCCGCGAGCGGTACCGGTGCGCTCCTCCCAGTTCTCCCCCGCGGTCGCGCGGCCGTCGTAGGCCGCCACGATGGTGTCGCCGTCCACGGACACCGACGAGACCCGCACGCCGCGCGCGTCCCACTGACCCGGACGGCCAGCCAGGGCCGTGCCGCGCCAGGTCCACTGCACGCCGTCGGGGCTGGTGGCGTACTCGGTGGTCATCCGGTCCGCGTCGTCCCACGACTCGAGCGGGTGCACCGACGCCCACAGGTGCCAGCCGTACTCGTCGTGGTGCAGCACCGGGTCCTTGACGCCGACCGTCTCGTCACCGGCGAGGACCGTGTGCGGCGTGGCCGTGGCCAGCCCCTCGGGGGTGTCGGCCTCGAGCAGGTCGACCCGCCAGTGTTTGGTGCCCGGGGTGGCCGCGCTGACATAGAGCCGCCAGCGACCCTGCGGCGTGCGGACCAGCGCCGGGCGCTCCAGCGACTCGGCACCGAAGGCGTCCTTGCCCACTTCGGCCACGACGGTGAAGCGCAGCCCGTCGGCCGAGCGCGCGACGACGTTGGAGATGCCCCGGCCCGCACCGATCGGCAGCCGCAGCCGGTACGCCAGATAGACCTCACCGTCCGCGACGATCGAGGACGGCGCGCCCGCCCAGGCACCCGGCTCGTCACCGGGCGGCTCGACCACCACCGTGGCTTCTTCCCAGCGAGGCAACGGGAGAGCTTGAGTTCCGATGGACAAGGCGGCTCCGTTTCGTGGCGTCGGCGACACAGCGAAGAGTATCGGGTCAAGTTTGCATCATCTATAGAGATAATAGGGATTCGAGGGCCCGTCACCGCGCGCGGGCGTGTCGGTCCACGGAGAGCCAGTCGTCGTAGCGCTCCCCCGTGACGTCCTGTAGCAACGCTATGTCGTCAACGAACAAAGGCAGCAGCGCGGCACGCTCCTGCGGGGTGGTCACCGGCCGGGTGCCCTGCTTGCGGTGCAGCAGCGTCAGGATCGGGCCGCGGGCGGCCAGGCGCAGCGGTACGGGGAACCGGTGGCCGAACTGCCCGCCGGTGCGCAGCAACCCGCGCAGCACCCGGTTGACGCCGTTGTCCTCGACGACGTGCCGGTTCACGTTCTCCCGGGGGATCTCACGCAGCACGCCGGCCGGTACGCCGAGGAAGTCGCAGACCCGGTCCAGGGTGGCAGCCGGCGCGTCCTTGAGGTCGCGGTAGCGCAGCAGCAGCACCTGCTCGCGAGGGAACACCTTGTAGAGGTGCTGCACCTGGCGGCCGTACAGCCCGAGGCTGATGTAGTGCCAGAAGTGGGCCCAGCCGTCCGCCCGGCGCTGCTCCTCGGCCCGGCAGGCGGTGAGGAAGTCGGCCTCCGGCTCCAGGCCCGCGCTCCACAGGTGGGTCCAGTTGGAGTGCGCCCGGTCCACCGGGTCGCGCAGCAGCAGGATCAGCTTCGCGTCCGGGACCAGGGCCTGGATGCGGTCGTGGGCGTCGAGGTCGTACAGGTAGAAGGGGGTGGCCTCGCCCCGCAGCGTTCCCGGCGGGGCCGGCGCGAACAGCGCCTCGTAGTCGGCGCGGCGCCACACGTGCTCCTGATAGGTCTGCACGTCACCGGGTCCGCCGAGCGTGGGCGGCGGACCGTCGGACAGGAAGAACTTCGGCTCCTTGACCCTGGACAGGTAGAGCTGCGGGTGCCGGACCAGCGCGGCGTGCAGAGCCGTGGTGCCCGCCTTCGGGACGCCGGCGATCAAGAAGCCCGGGAGCGGCATGGGGCTACCTCCTCGTACGGCGCGGCGGCGCCACCCGGCGAGGCGCGCGGCGCCCCGCGAAGTAGAAGTTAGCCTACAGAAAGAGTAGGTTTTCGCGACCCGGCGTCCACACCGTGAGCAGCAGGGTGTTTACCCGCCGGCGGGGCGACCACTCCTCCGCGGCGACCCCGGTCCCGCTCAACCGCGCCGGTGCCACCAGCGGCGACGCCGGAAACGCGGGCAGCGCTCGGGGCCGCAGAACGCGCACTCGGTGCCGGCCCGATGGTGCTCGTGGGCGGATCGCTGATGGCCGCAGATACACAGCGCGTCGGTCGTCGTCACCGGATCACCCACGGTGTCGACGACCGCGCGGTACGCCGCACAGCCGGCACTGACATCACAGTGACAACTTATCCATCGACACCCCACCGCGCCGCCCAGCCCGAGATCTAACCCGTTGGCAACCAACAAATTACGCACCGTTACATCACACAGAGTGATTCGGATCACTGGGCTTTATCCGACATTAGGACTATGTCCTACTCGCGACCATGGATCCGTTGACTGGACCGCAATGGCGCCGATATGCCGGTCTCCGACCTCCAGCGCCTCTCCGTCCGTTACTGAATGTAACAGTTGGGGCTTGCGGCTGGTCTTGTTGCCCATGTGCATAACCCCAGGTCATTCGATTGGTCAGGGTTCACCGCACGGGCATCGGCACCCTGGCCCTTTGGTTAGTTGACGCTACGTAGCGTGTTGCTAGATTTAGCGGCAGAAGCGAGCGACTTGGGTTTCCCTCCCCGGAAACCGCCGATTACGTCGCAACTGCCGCCCCCGAAGGGACCGACATGCAGCTTTCCACGACCTCGGGAAACACGCCGAGTAACGGGCAGCCGTCACCGACCGTAAGCGTCGTGATTCCGACCTTGAACGAAGAGCGGAACCTGCCGCACGTGTTCGCCAAACTGCCCGACGGCATCGACGAGGTGATCGTGGTCGACGGCGGATCGCGGGACCGCACGGTCGCCGTGGCCCGCCAGCTGCGCCCGGACGTGGTGATCGTGCAGCAGACCCGTACCGGCAAGGGCAACGCCCTGGCCTGCGGCTTCGCCGCCTGCACGGGCGACATCATCGTGATGATCGACGCCGACGGCTCGACCGACCCGGCCGAGATCCCGAGCTTCGTCGCCGAGCTCGTCGCCGGCGCCGACTTCGTCAAGGGCTCGCGCTTCGACAAGGGCGGGCACAGCCACGACATCACCAAGCTCCGCAAGCTCGGCAACGACGGCCTCAACCTGGTGGTGAACGTCCTGTTCGGGACCCGGTTCACCGACCTCTGCTACGGCTACAACGCCTTCTGGCGCCGGGTCGTGCCGACCCTGGCCCTGCCCGACCCGGCCCTGCCGCGGCCCACCGACGGCAGCAAGCTGTGGGGCGACGGGTTCGAGATCGAAACGATGATCAACATCCGGGCCGCCGCCGACGGTATGAAGGTCGGCGAGGTCGGCAGCATCGAACACGCCCGCATCCACGGCCAGAGCAACCTGAACACCTTCCGGGACGGCTTCCGGGTGCTGCGCACCATCTTCAGCGAGTACGGCCGGATGCGCCGCCAGCGCCGTGACGGCAGCCAGGGCACCGGCGTCATCCTGCACCAGCACCCGACCGCCACCCCGGCGAACACGGCGCCGGTGCACGCGCTGAACAAGGTGGTCAACCGGCCGCCCGCCGCCGGGGTCACCCCGGCCGGCGACCCCCGCCAGCACGTCGCGCACCTCAATCGGGGCCTGCGCCGCGACGACGTCGGCACCCGCCGTACCGACGACATCCGGGCGCTGCAGTCCCGCGCCACCCGCGAGGACTGAGCCACCCCGCAGCGGAAAACCCAGGCAACTTCCCGACCGGGCTCTCCCGCCCTGCAGTCCCCCGGTCCCCCACCCGTCCCGAGGAGCACCCGCGTGGAACCCACCCCCCGCCCCGCCGTCAGCATCGTCATCCCGACCCACAGCGAGCAGCGCTGGAACGCCCTGGTGCGCACCGTCGCCTCAGCGCGGTCGCAGACGTACACCCCGGCAGAGATCGTCGTCGTGGTCGACCACAACCCGGCGTTGTTCCGCCGGGCCCGCCGCGACCTGGCCGGCGTGACCGTCCTGGAGAACCTCTACACCCAGGGCGTGTCCGGCAACCGCAACACGGGAGCGTTCCACACCAGCACCTCGCTGATCGCCTTCCTCGACGACGACACGGTGGCCGACCCGCACTGGCTGGAGCTGCTGGTCCAGCCGCTGGCGGCGGCTCCCGAGGTGGTCGGCGCCGGCGGTGGCATCGACCCGGCCTGGGAGGGACCGGCCCCGACCTGGATGCCGGAGGAGTTCCTCTGGGCCGTCGGCGGCTCGTACGCCGGCATGCCGACGACCACCGCGCCGGTGCGCAACGTGTGGTCGGCCAGCATGATCGTGCGCCGCGACACCTTCCTGTCGGTCGGCGGGTTCCGGACCGGCTTCGGCAAGCTCGGCAGCCAGAACCGGCCCGAGGACACCGAGCTGTGCCTGCGGATGAGCGCGCTGGCCGGCGGCCGCTGGATGTACGTGCCCGCCGCGGTGATTCGTCATGCGGTACCGGCGAGCAGCTCGACCTTCGGCTTCTTCCTGCGCCGCTGCTACGCCGAGGGGCGCGGCAAGGTCGCCATGGCGGGCCTGCTGGACGGCGCGCAGAGCCTCGGCTCGGAACGCGACTACCTGCGCTCGCTGCCCCGGGCAGTGCTGCGCAACCTCGTCGCCGCCACCCGCGGCCGGGGTGCCCACCACGCGCTCAAAGCCGGCGGGGTCCTGGCCGGCGTCGCGGCGGCCGGGGTCGGCGGGGTCGTGGAGACCGTCGCCGCCCGCCGTACCGTCACCGCCGGAGCGACCCGATGACCGCCGGGGTGAACGGGGCCGGCGTGAACGGCAGGGTGTGGGTGCCGGCGCAGCGCACCGACGAGATGATCACCGCGCCCTCGTTCGAGCCCAGCGGCGAGGTGCTGCCGGCTAC
>NZ_BOQL01000087.1 GCF_018332655.1 Actinoplanes auranticolor
GATGCACGTCAGCCGCCTGCTGGCCCGGGCGCTGACCAAGCTGCGGGGCGAGCTGCAGCCGATGCTGTAGGCAGGTCGCGGACCACAGAAAAGCGCCGTCCCCGCGGGGACGGCGCTTTTCCGTGCGCTCAGGAAGCGCCGCTGTTCTGCCAGTTGAGCCGGGTGAGCAGCTGACGGGCGCCGTCGGCGACCTCCGCCTCCACCACCACCGCGTACTGGCTCGCCTGCAGCGAGCTGCGCGAGGTGAAGTCGCGGCGCCCGCCGGTCATCGCCTGGGCGATGGCGCCGAAGATCGCGCCCCAGGCCGCACCGATGAGCAGGCCGACGAAGATCAGCCCGAACCAGTTGGAGTCGCTGAAGATGCCGAGGAACAGGCCGATGAACAGGCCGAACCAGGCGCCGCTGGCCGCGCCGGCGAGCGCGGCCCGCACCGTGGTCATCCGGCCCAGCACGTTCTCGACCAGGCGCAGGTCGGTGCCCACGATGCTGGTCTTCTCGACCGGGAACTGGTTGTCGGACAGGTAGTCGACGGCCTGCTGGGCCAGCGCGTAGTCCGGGTAGGTGGCCACCGACACGGTCGGTACGGCCGTAGCACCGGTGGTCGCGCGGGCGGCCGGGTCAGCGGCGGGCACGGCCGGGACGCCGGCCGGACCCGGCGGAACAGCGCCGCCGGTGGCGGGTGGGGTGGTGTGCGGGTTCTCAGGGGCGGTCATGGCGGGATACCTCCTCAGTCGGCGGCCGGCGCGGGATGCGCGGACGCCAGGGTGGGCGCGGAATCCACCGGCCGGTCACCGGCGGCGAGCCGTACCCAGATCGCGAAGACCCCGGCGACCGCGGCCGTGATGGCCGCCGCGCCGGCGAAGAAGGCGAAACGGCCGGAGACCAGGTCCGGCGTGACGCGCTCGGAGAGCACAACCGCGCCGATACCGAGCAGGCCGGCTGTCGCGCTGAGGGCGCCGATGCCGCCGAAGAGCAGCATCGCCAGCCGGTTCGGCCGGGCGGTGACGCCGGGGATCCGCGCCCGCCGGGCCCGGACCAGCGCGGACGCGCCCGCGCCCCAGGCCAGCACGACCAGCAGGGCGGCCACGGTGTCGCTCGGGCGGTGCCACTCGGCCCAGACGGTGGCGATCGCGATGATCGTCACGTAGGCGGCGCCGATCAGCGCGACCGTGCCGCGGATCGCGAACGGCAGCACCAGGATCAGCGCGAACGCCACCGAGGCGGCCGCGGTGGTGTGCCCGCTCGGGAACGAGTTGGGCGCGGGGAAGCCGTCCAGGTCGGGCCGGGGCAGGTAGTTCTTGAACAGCCGGGTGCTGGCGTTGGCCCCGATCACCAGCAGGCCGGCGGCCAGGGCCAGGTCGACCCGGCGGCGGATGAAGCCGATCGCCGCCGCGGCCACGCAGACCAGCACCAGGCTGGCCAGGGTGGTGCCGTTCAGCGCCCGGTCCAGCACCTGCACCACGCGCTCGTGCTGCACGTCGGCGCCCTGCATCATCAGCGTGTCCACGCTCTGCCCGAGCGGGGTACGCACGCAGGCCAGGTAGACCCCGGCCACGCCGGCCGCGGCGAGCAGCGCGACGAACGCGTGGCCGACCACGTGCCAGAAACCGCGGCCGGGCCGGTCGGCCGGCGCGGGGTCCGCGCTCTCGGCGGGGCGGGATGCCAGGGCCGTCATCGGCGGTGTCCTCCAGTACGTCACGAGTGGGCGGTTCCGCTTTGCCCAGACGAGTCACATCTCAAGCACGTCCGCGCCGCGGATCATAGCCCCCTGCCGTGTCAGCGGCCCCACCGAGCACATCTCCGTCCCCGGCAACCCGGATGCACCCGCTCGCAGCCCGGACCCGCAACGGCGCTTCGCGACCTTCGAACAGACGCCGAAACGCAGACACCGGCCGCGATGAAGGGGATGTTCATGCTGCACACCGCCCGCCGACTGCTCACCGCGCCGCTGCTGCTGGCCGCGCTCGGAGCCGGGCTGATCGTGGCGCCAGGCGCCGCCCACGCGGCCGGAGTGTCCGCCACCATCCACGTCGGGAACACGCTGAAGGTGCGCTCCGGGCCCTCGCTGACCGCCAAGGTGGTCGGCACGGTCCGCAACAAGCAGAAGGTCACCGTGGCCTGCTACGTGCCCGGCCAGAAGGTCAAGGGCTCGCTGCGGACCACCACCTCCTGGGACCGGCTGGGCACGGGCCGCTACGTCTCGCACGGCTACGTGAAGGCGGCCCGCTCGCTGCCGCGCTGTGCCGTGAGCTCGCCGACGGCCGTACCGGTGAAGAAGAAGACCTCCGGCACCGCACGGTACGTCACCGGCACGGTCAAGAGCACCGACGGCAGCGTGAACCTGCGCTCCGGCTCGGCCACCACCGAGTCGGTCACCGGTACGGTCGCCAGCGGCGCGAAGATCGACCTGACCTGCGCCGTCACCGGTCAGCACGTGGCCGGCACGGTCCGCTCGACGAACCAGTGGGACCGCACGCCGACCGGCTCCTACATCTCGCACGCCTACGTCTACTCCGGCCCGCTGCCGGTGTGCGCGGGCTCCCCGACCCCGGCGCCGTCGGTGACGCTCACCCCGGCCGAGTTCATCGCGGCCTCGGTGTCCGGCGCGCAGCGTGGCTGGCGCGAGTACGGCGTCCCGCCGTCGGTGACCATCGCCCAGGCCATCCTCGAGTCCGGCTGGGGCCGCAGCGGTCTGGCCTCGGTGGACCGCAACTACTTCGGCATCAAGTGCCAGAACGGCAGCTACGGCAAGCTGGCCAACGGTTGCCACGTCTACCGGACCAACGAGTGCACCAAGGCGGGCACCTGCTTCGCCACCTCGGCGAGCTTCCGGACGTACGCCACCCAGTCGCACTCGTTCCGCGACCACGGCAGCTTCCTGCGGGTCAACAGCCGCTACGCCGGGGCGTTCGCGCACACCAGGGACGCCAACAAGTTCATCTGGGCGGTGTGGAAGGCCGGATACGCGACCGACCCGAACTACTACACCAAGGTCACCGGCATCATGGCCGCCCACAAGCTGTACAAGTACGACACCTGGAAGTGAAGCGTTCTCACCCCCGTCGGCGGAACCTCGTCGGCGGGGGTGATCCGCGTCTTATGCTCCGTTCGGTGGGGAGTCGCGGGGCCAGGGTGCGAGACGGCGCGACCGGAGCGTGGTCAGGACGCTTCGTCGGCCCGCTGCTGGCCGCCACCGTGCTCGTCGTCGGTTGTACCGCCACCCTGCTCACCGCCGGCACCCTGCGCTCCGACCAGCGGGAGAGCGCCGCCCGGGTGATGGACCAGCGCACCTCGGTGGCCCGGGGGGCCGTCGCGGGTGAGGCCGGGCGCTACCGCAGCCTGCTGCAGGCGGTCGCGGCCGGACTGGGCACCAACATCCGGATCACCGCGACAGACTTCGCCGCCGCGTCGGCCCCGCTGGAGAGCGCCGGCCTGCTCGGTGTCAGCACCGTCGCCTTCGTGGTGCCGGCACGTACCGAGGCCGTCGCCCGGACCGAGGCGTTCTGGCGCGCCCGCGGGGCCACCGGGCTGCGGCTGGCCCCCAACGGCACCCATGCGGAGCACTACTTCTCGATCTTCCAGCGCACCCTGAACAACGGCACGCCGGCCACGGCCGGCATCGACGTGGCGTCGTCCGCCGAGGGCACCGCCGCGCTCGTCGAGTCCCGCCGCACCGGCCGGCCCGCCGTCTCCGACACCTACGTGCTGCTGCGCGACCGGGGGATCCCGCCGGACCGCCAGCAGCTGTCGTTCCTGTTCGCCGCCCCCGTCTTCGCCTCCGCCACGCTGCCCGGGCGGTTCCCCGAGTTCCAGGGCTGGGTGGCGCTGGGCCTGCGCGGCCAGGACTTCCTCGGCGGCGTGCTGGGCGCCGCCAGCCAGGGACTGCTCGACGGCGAGCTGTACGCCACCAACGGCGACGGGCGGCGGGTGCGGGTGGCCGCTTACGACGCGCCGGGCGGGCGGGACCTGGTCCGGCAGGCGACCTTCCCGGTGGCCGACCGGCAGTGGACGCTGGTCACCGCGGCCGACTCGCGCAACCTGCCCGGCGCGCACACCAGCTTGCCGCTGATCGTGCTGGCCGGCGGCCTGTCGATCACGTCCATGCTGGCCTGCCTGGTGTGGATCCTGGCCACCGGCCGGTCCCGCGCCCGGGCCCAGGTGCTGGTGGCGACCGAGGAGCTGCGGACCGCCGAGGCCGAGAGCCGTCGCCAGGCCGGGCTGCTCGGCGCGATCATGGCCAGTCTCGGCGACGGGGTCGGCGTGGTCGACGAGTCCGGCGCCTTCCTGCTGCACAATCCGGCGGCGAAGGCGCTGCTCGGTGTCCCGGAAGACGTCGACGGGCCGGGGGAGTGGCAGCAGCATTACGGTCTGTTCCGTCCCGACGGGCACACGCCGTTCCCGGTCGAGGAGATGCCGCTGGTCCGGGCCCTGCGCGGGGAGTCCTCCGACGGTGTCGAGATGATCATCCGCAACTCGCACCGCCCCGACGGCCTCCTGGTCAGCGTGGACGGCCGGCCCCTGGACGCGAACGCCGCCGGGCGCCACGGTGCCGTCGCCGTCTTCCACGACATCACCGAACTGCGCCGCTACGAGACCGACCTGGCCGTCTTCGCCGGGGTGGTCGCGCACGACCTCAAGGCGCCGCTCTCGGTGATCCGGGGGCACTGCGAGACCGCGGCGGACGAGCTCGCCGACGCGCCCGAGGGCCCGGAGGTGTTCGAGGCGCGTACCGCCCTGGACCGGATCGCCAACAGCGTCGACCGGATGGCCGCGCTGATCGACACCCTGCTGGCCTACACGACCTCGCGGGACGCGCCGCTCAAGCTCGGTACCGTGCGGCTCGGCCCACTCGTCGCCGACGTGATCGAGCAACGCCTGGCCGGCCCGCGCGCAAGTGGCCCGCCGCCCGACTTCTACGTCGGGCCGCTGCCCGACGTGCACGCCGACGCGGCCATGCTGCGCCACGTGCTGGACAACCTGATCGGCAACGCCCTCAAGTACGTACCGGCGGGCCGGCACCCCCGCATCGACGTCACCGCCCAGCCGGGACCGCCGGGCTGGACCCGGATCGAGATCGCTGACCGTGGCATCGGCATCCCGGACGAGGACAAGCCGAACATCTTCGAGTCCTTCCACCGGGCCGGCACCGCCGCCGGCTATGCCGGCACCGGTCTGGGGCTGGCCATCTGCCGCCGGATCGTGGAGCGCCACGGCGGCACGATCGGCGTCACCGACAACCCCGGCGGGGGTACGCGTTTCCACTTCACCCTGCCGCTCGCGGTCACCGCACCCGCTACCGGTCAGGCGGCCGGAGATCGGGCGGCCCTGGACCGGGCGCTGGCCGAGCGCGCGGCCGTCGAGGAGTCGACGCCCGCGCCGCTGTCCGGGGTCAGGCCGGCCGCGGCGGCAGCAGTGCCGCCACGCACGCCAGGAGCTGAGCGGGCAGGAACGGCTTGAGCAGGGTCGCGTTCGCACCGACCTCCGCCGCCCGCTCGTCCCCGGGCAGCATGGAACCGCTGGCCAGCACCACCGGGATGTGCTTGAGCCCGGCGTCGGCGCGGATCGCCCGGCACAGGTCCAGCCCGGTCATCCGGGGCATGTCGACGTCGGTCACCACGATGTCCGGGCGATGCTTGCGGACCGCTTCCAGGGCCGCGGCGCCGTCGCCGGCGACGACGACCTGATGGCCGGCCCGCTCCAGAGCGCGCTGGAGCACGAACCGGATGTCCTCGTGGTCCTCTGCGACGACGATCATGGCACCTCGGTCTCTCAGGGCCGGACGCCCGGCCGGAACCTGTCGGCAGAGTTACCGAACGAGACGCCCGCCGGGAAACGGGCAGGCCCGGTCCGGATCACGGCCGGGGCCGAACATCGAGGTCTGATCCGGCGCGGCGTGGGCAAGATGGAGGGCATGACGATTCCCTCCGTACCGCTGGGTGGCCCGGTCGACATGCCGCTGCTCGGCTTCGGCACCTGGCAGATCCGCGGGAGCGCCGCGTACGACGCGGTGCGTGAGGCGCTGGAGGCCGGCTACCGCCACCTCGACACCGCCACCATGTACGGCAACGAGGCCGAGGTCGGCCGGGCGCTGCGCGACAGCGGCGTGCCCCGCGACGAGGTCTTCATCACCACCAAGCTGCCGCCGGACCGGGCCGGGAAGGAACGGGCCACCCTGGACGCCAGCCTCACCGCGCTGGGCCTGGACGCCGTCGACCTGTGGCTGATCCACTGGCCACCGCGGCGCGGCAAATCGGTGCAGGTGTGGCGTGAGCTGCTGACCGCCCGCGACGAGGGCCGGGCCCGGGCCGTGGGGGTCAGCAACTACGGCACCGAGGACATCGACGAGCTGATCTCCGCCACCGGCGAGAAACCGGCGGTCAACCAGATCCGCTGGGGTCCCAAGCTGTACGACGCCAAGCTGGTGGCCGAGCACCGCGAGCGGGGTGTCGTGGTCGAGGGCTACTCGCCGTTCAAGACCACCGATCTGCACGACCCGGTGCTGACCCGGATCGCCACCGCGCACGGCGTCGACCCGGCCCGGGTGGTGCTGCGCTGGCACGTGCAGCACGAGATCGTGGTGATCCCCAAGAGCGCCACCCCGGAGCGGATCGCCCGCAACGCGCAGATCGACGGCTTGCTGCTCAGCGACGAGGAGATGACGCAGATCGACGGGCTGTCCCGGGTGTGACCGCGCCGGTGTGACGCGACGGCGGCGTTAATCACCGGGCGTTCCGGGCCGGATCTGCCTATTGTTGACGCGCCATGTCTGTCACACCCGTCAGCCCGGACCTCGCCGAGCTCCGCCGCCGCCTGTCCGAGCTGCTGCCGCGCGACGAGCGCCGGCTCCAGCGCCGCATCGAGGGCACCCGCAGGATCCGCGACGAGGTCGCGCGGGCCGCCGTGCTCACCGAGATCGCCGCCGAGGTGACCGAGGCCGAGCAGCGGCGCGCGGCCCGCCTGGCCGCCGTCCCGCCGATCACCTATCCCGACGAGCTGCCGGTCAGCCAGCGCCGCGAGGACATCCTGGCCGCCATCCGCGACCACCAGGTCGTGGTGATCGCCGGCGAGACCGGCTCGGGCAAGACCACCCAGCTGCCCAAGATCTGCCTGGAGCTGGGCCGGGGCGTCCGCGGCCAGATCGGACACACCCAGCCCCGCCGGATCGCCGCGCGCACGGTCGCCGAGCGCATCGCCGAGGAGCTGGGCACGCCGCTGGGCTCGACGGTCGGCTACAAGGTCCGCTTCACCGACCAGGTCACCGACGAGACCATGGTCAAGGTGATGACCGACGGCATCCTGCTCGCCGAGATCCAGAACGACCGGATGCTGCGCCGCTACGACACGCTGATCATCGACGAGGCGCACGAGCGCAGCCTCAACATCGACTTCATCCTCGGCTACCTGGCCCAGCTGCTGCCCAAGCGCCCCGATCTCAAGCTGATCATCACGTCGGCCACCATCGAGACACAGCGCTTCGCGGAGCATTTCGCCGGTCCGGGCGGTCCCGCCCCGGTGATCGAGGTCTCCGGGCGCACCTATCCGGTCGAGGTCCGCTACCGCCCGCTGGTGGAGTCGACCGGCGACGACGATGAGGGGGAGGGCCGCGAGGAGCCGGTCGACCAGGTGGACGGCATCGCCGCCGCCGTCGACGAGCTGGGCCGCGAGAGCAGCGGCGACATCCTGGTCTTCCTCAGCGGCGAGCGCGAGATCCGCGACACCGCCGACGCCCTCAACAAACGCGATCTGAAGAACACCGAGATCGTCCCGCTCTACGGCCGGCTCTCCGCCGCCGAGCAGCACAAGGTGTTCCAGCGGCACACCGGGCGCCGGGTCGTGCTGGCCACCAACGTCGCCGAGACCTCGCTGACCGTGCCGGGCATCCGCTACGTCATCGACCCCGGCACGGCCCGCATCTCCCGCTACAGCAGCCGGCTCAAGGTGCAGCGGCTGCCCATCGAGGCGGTCTCGCAGGCCAGCGCCAACCAGCGCAAGGGCCGCTGCGGGCGTACCTCCGACGGCATCTGCATCCGGCTGTACTCCGAGGAGGACTTCGAGGCGCGGCCGGCGTTCACCGAACCGGAGATCCTGCGCACCAACCTCGCCTCGGTCATCCTGCAGATGACCGCGCTGGGGCTGGGCGACCTGGCCGCGTTCCCGTTCATCGACCCGCCGGACAAGCGCAACGTCACCGACGGCGTGAAGCTGCTGGAGGAGCTCGGCGCGCTGGAGCAGCGCAAGCTCACCCCGCTGGGCCGCCAGCTGGCCCAGCTGCCGGTCGACCCGCGGCTGGCCCGCATGGTCATCGAGGCGGACGAACAGGACTGCCTGGCCGAGGTCATGGTGATCACCGCCGCGCTGTCCATCCAGGACCCGCGCGAGCGCCCGGCCGACAAGCAGCAGCAGGCGGACGAGAAGCACGCCCGGTTCGCCGACAAGGAATCGGACTTCTTCAGCTACCTCAACCTCTGGCGTTACCTGCGTGAGCAGCAGCGCGAGCTGTCCGGCAACCAGTTCCGCCGGCTGTGCCGCAGCGAGTTCCTCAACTACCTGCGGGTCCGCGAGTGGCAGGACATCTACTCGCAGCTGCGGCAGGTGGTCCGTACCCTCGGGCTCACCCTCACCGAGCGCGACGAGCTCGCCGGGGCCCAGCCGGTGCACACGGCCCTGCTCGCCGGGCTGCTCTCGCACATCGGCCTCAAGGACACCGACAAGCGCGAGTATCTCGGCGCCCGCGGCGCCAAGTTCGCGATCTTTCCCGGCTCGGCGCTGTTCAAGAAGCAGCCGCGCTGGGTGATGTCGGCCGAGCTGGTTGAGACCTCGAGGCTGTGGGGCCGGGTGAACGCGCGGATCGAGCCCGAGTGGGCCGAGAAGCTGGCGCCGCACCTGGTCAAGCGCAGCTACAGCGAGCCGCACTGGGAGAAGAAGCTGGGCGCGGTGATGGCGTACGAGAAGGTGACCCTCTACGGGCTGCCGATCGTGCCGCGCCGCAAGGTCGGCTACTCCCGGGTGGATCCGGCCATGTGCCGTGAGCTGTTCATCCGGCACGCGCTGGTCGAGGGCGACTGGGAGACCCACCACAAGTTCTTCGCGGAGAACACCAAGCTGCTGGCCCGGATCGAGGAGATCGAGAACAGGGCCCGCCGCCGGGACATCGCGGTGGACGACGAGACCGTGTTCGCCCTCTACGACGCCCGGATCCCCGCCGACGTGGTCTCCGCCCGGCACTTCGACGCGTGGTGGAAGAAGGCCCGTCACGAGACTCCCGACCTGCTCACGTTCACCTGGGAGCTGCTGGTCAACGCCGGCCGCGACGCCGTCGACCCGGGGGCGTACCCGGACGCCTGGCTGGTCGACGGGGTCCGGCTGCCGCTGACCTACCAGTTCGAGCCCGGCGCGGCGGCCGACGGCGTGACCGTGCAGGTACCGCTGCCGCTGCTCAACAAGCTCGACGCCGACGACTTCGGCTGGTCGGTGCCGGGGCTGCGCAAGGACGTCGTGATCGCGCTGATCCGGGCCCTGCCCAAGCAGCTGCGGACCAGCTTCGTCCCGGTGCCGGACTGGGCCGAGGCGGTCCTCAGCCGCATTCCGGCCCGGCGTGGCGCGCTGCCCGACGCGGTCGGCGACGAGCTGCGCCGGCTGACCGGCACGGTGGTGCCGCGCGACGCCTGGCGGCCCGACCAGGTCCCCGACCACCTCCGGATCAACTTCCGGGTGGTCAACGAGGACGGTGCCGTCGTGGGTCAGGGTCGCGACCTCGACGTGCTGCGGGCGAGCCTGGCGCCCAAGGTGCAGGCGACCATCTCCGCGGCCGCCGGGGCCATCGAGCGCCGCGGCATCACCACCAACGACTTCGGCAAGCTGCCCCGCTCGATCGCCCAGGTCCGCGGCGGTTACGAGGTCACCGTCTATCCGGCGCTGGCCGACGAGGGCGACAGCGTGGCGGTGCGTGTCTTCGAGACCGAGGCCGAGCAGCGGGAGGCGATGCGGGCCGGCACCCGGCGGCTGTTGCTGCTCACCCTGCCGCCGGCTGCCCGCTTCCTGCAGGGCCGCCTGGACAACCGGGCGAAGCTGGAGCTGTCCCGGGGCAACCCGTACCGCTCGATCGCCGACCTGCTCGACGACTGTGCCGGCGCGGCCGTCGACAAGCTGGTCGCCGACGCCGGCGGTCCGGCCTGGGACAAGGAGGCGTTCACGAAGCTGCGCGAGGAGGTCCGCGCCGATCTGGTGGACGCGGTCGCCAACGTGGTGACCCACGTGCGCGCCGTGCTGGCCACCGCGTACGACGTCGAGCAGCGCCTCGGCAGCACCCGCGATCCGGCCCTGGTGCCGGCCCTGGCCGACATCCGGCAGCAGCTCAAGGGCCTGGTGCATCCCGGCTTCGTGACCGGGACCGGCTGGAAGCAGCTGCATCACCTGCCCCGGTACCTGCGCGGCATCACGCACCGCCTGGACCGCCTGGCCGGCAACCTCCCGCGGGACCGGCAGCTGATGAGCCAGGTGCACGAGATCGAGCGGGAGTACCGCGAGCTGCGCGCCGAGCTGCCGGTGGGCGGCCCGGCCGACGAGGGCCTGCGGGAGATCCGCTGGATGATCGAGGAGCTGCGGATCAACTTCTTCGCCCAGGCTCTCGGCACCGCGTACCCGGTGTCGGACAAGCGGATCTTCAAGGCCATGGATCAGCTGCCCGGATAAGGTCTGCTGTACCTTTCGGGGTCGTTTCTCCGGCTGCGGGGTGCGTCCCGGGCAGCGGTCGGGTGCCGTTCGGTTACCCGGCTGTCAACCGGTGGTGCGAGGCCCTAGCGTCCTTCCCATGACGAACGAATTCCTGGCCTTCGCCCCGGTTTCCACCGCTCCCGCCGCCGACCCGGCCCGCGCGCTGCTGGACGAGATGATGGCGCGGGTCGGGGTCGACGGCCTCGCCGCCGCGCTCGGCGACGCCGGCCTGCTCGCCCAGGTCGACCAGCACGCCGCCGCGGTGCGCGACGCCCTGCGCGACGCCGGCCGCGCGGTCGACGCCGAAGGGCTGGCCGTCTACGCCAAGTCGATCCTCGCGGCCGCCGTGCGGATGGGTCGCCCAGTGCCGGAGGCCGGCCACGCGTACGTGTCGGGCACGGCATGGCTGGCGGCCGAGTGGCACCTGATGCGCCTGGTGGCCGTCTGCATGATCGCCGAATCGGCCGGTCTGCTGTAGAGATCACCCGAAACGCCGACCCGACGATGCCCGCGAAGTAAAGAATATTCCGTACCTTTTGTCCTATGCGTTTCGCCGCCTCCCTAGCCCTCGCGATGACGGCCCTGCCGGGCATCGCCGCCACCTCGCCCGCGCTCGCCGCACCGCCGGCAGCGCCCGCACCGGTCACCGTCGCCCGGTACTCGTTCGACGCGGGTGTGAGCGCCACCGGTCGCGTCGCCGAGAATTCCGGCCGCGGGAGCGCCCTGACGGTCCGCACCGCCGACCAGGGCCGGGTCACCTTCACCGGCACCACCGCGGACAAGGACGCGTCCTTCCCCGCCGCCTGCGCCGCCACCGCGAAGACCTGCCCGCGCGCGCTGCTCGAAGGCACCGACGACCCCGACCTCGACCCCGGCACCCGCACGTTCCGCTGGGGCGCCTCGGTCCGCCTCACCCGGGCCCAGGTGACCGGCTCCTCCAACGTCGTCCAGAAGGGCGTCGTGGACACTGACAGCCAGTGGAAGATGCAGATCGGCGCCACCCGGGGCCGGGCCCAGTGCGCCGTCGTCGGCCGCGGGTCGGCCAAGGTCTACCTGGTCCGCAGCAGCGTCGGTGTCGCCGACGCCAAGTGGCACACCGTCATGTGCCAGCGCTCGGGCGCCACCCTCAGCGTGTACGTCGACGGCCAGGAGCGCGGCCGCCTCGCCGTCCCGGCCACGCTGTCGATCTCCAACAACCTGCCGCTGCGCATCGGCGGCCCCAACTTCAACGCCAAGAGCGACATGTACCACGGCCAGCTCGACGACGTGTACGCCCGCCTGGGCTGACCCGGCGCGCCCGGCGCGGACACGCGGCGGCGGTCAGGCAGGTCACTGGCTGGGCCGGCCTGACCGCCATCCACCGCGCAGGGCAGGGGACCGGACCCGGCAAGGTTCGGCCCCTGTCCGCCGTGGCCGGGACCTGTCGCACCGCTCTGCCATCATGCCGGACATGGATCTGCAGTTCACCGGCGACGTCTGGTACTGGCGGGGGCCGGCGCCGTGGTACTTCGTGACGGTGCCGGAGCCGGAGTGCGCCACGCTGCGCTCCTGGTCGTACGCGAGCTACGGCTGGGGGATGATCCCGGTGGTCGCACGGATCGGCGGCACCGCCTGGGAGACCTCGCTGTGGCCCAAGGACGGCCGGTACGTCCTGCCGGTTAAGGCCCATGTCCGGCAGGCCGAGGAGCTCGACGAAGGGGTCACCGTCGCGGTGCGGCTCGCCGTCCGCGACCGGGGCTGAGGGTCACGACGGCGCCCGCCAGCCCCGCGGCGTGGTCGCGTCGCGCCGCATGACCACGGGAAAGACGCTCGAATAGGCCTGCCAGGACGGCTGCGCGCGGGGCCGCGGAGCCTCGGCCGACCGGACCAGCGCCCGCAGGATGTCCTGCCCGGCCCGGTGCAGCTGCGGATCGGTGACCAGCCCGTGCGCGTCGACCGCGGCCGGATCGAGCGGCACCCGGATGCAGGCCGGACGCAGCAGCCGGGCGTTGCCGTAACTCAGGGCGGTCTGCAGCGCGGTGAGCGCACTCTCGTCCTGCCCGGGGGCGGCCACGGAGAGCCAGGCCGCCGGTTTGCCGTTGAGGTCGCCGCCGTCGACCAGCCAGTCCAGCAGATTCTTGAGGCTGCCCGGCAGCGAACCGGCGTACTCCGGGGTGCTGAACAGCAGTGCCTGCGCGGCCTCCACCTCGTCGCGCAGCCGGGCCACAGCCTCAGGCACCGGTTGTTCCCCGGGCACGAACGCCGGCAGCGTCCGCAGGCCGTCGTAGAGCGTGGCGGTGAGGTCCGCCGGAGCGGATCGCGCCGTTGTCCGCAGGGCGGCGGTGTGCAGCGAACCCTCGCTGGTGCCGCCCGTGATCAGCAGGATGCGCGTCATGCCGAGACGATAAGGCCGGACCCTCACGTTCCGGCCGCGACGCGGCGGGGTCGGCGTCCGTCGATCATGTGGCTCAGTTCACGCCCCCGGCTCAGCCCCGCAGCGCGGCGAGCACCCGGCGGACCTGATCCAGCGGCGCGTCACCCAGCGGACGCAGCACGATCGTGCCCGCACCGGCGGCCCGCAACGCCGCCACCCGGTCCGGCACGATCGAGGCCGGCCCGATCAGCGTGAACAGCTCGGCCGGCTCGGCGCCCAGCCAGGCGGCCTGGGTGGCGAGGATGTCCCGGGTCGCCGCGGCGGCCCGGCCGGCGTCGTCCTCCACGTGCAGATAGACGAAGACGATCAGCTCGTGATCCGGGCGGTCACCGGCGGCGCGGCCACGCTCGATGTGCTCCCGGGAAGCGGCGATCCGGTCCGGGCCGATGCCCTCGGCGAGGATCGTCCCGTCGGCGACGCGCCCGGACAACTCCAGCGACTTCGCCCGAACCACCCCGGTGACCAGTGGCGGGACCTCGGCCGGCGGGTGCACCAGGCGGACGCCGTCCAGGGTCACCTCCCGGCCGTGGCTAGTGACGGTCTCGCCGCTCAGCAGGGCGCGTACCCCGACGATGGTCTCCTCCAACAGCGCCAGCTTGCTGGTGGCTTCCGCGCCCACCTGCCGCATCCATTCCGCCACCCCGTGGCCCAGCCCGGGCACGAGGCGTCCCGGATAGGTCCGCGCGAGCATCGCCAGCTCCATGGCCAGCAGGACCGGATTGCGCAGCGCCACCGGGGCGATGCCGATGCCCACCCGCAGGGTGTCGGTGGCGGCCAGGGCGACCGCGGCGGAGCTGATCGAGCCGGCCCAGCCGAGATCCTCGACCACCCACAGGTCGTCGGCGCCCGCCTCCTGCACGCCCGCGGCGAACGCGGCCAGCTCCTCGGGCGCCCGGTCCCGGTCGAACATGACACCGATGCGCGGCCGGGCCGTGAAGTGATGTGCGGACATCGCGCGAGTCTATGCAGTGCGGCCGGTTCTAGGCTGGACCGATGCCGCAGCCCGAGCCGCGCCGGGACCCGATCGCCGTCGTGCCCTACCGCGACGAGTGGCCCGTCTCGTTCGCCGGCCAGCGGGTCCGCGTGGAGGCGGCGCTGCGGCCCTGGCTCGTGGGCCGGGTCGAGCACATCGGCAGCACCGCCGTTCCCGGGCTCGCCGCCAAGCCCATCATCGACATGCTGGCCCGTATCGACGACTACGAGCGCAGCAGCGGCCTGATCGGCGCGCTGGCGCGGATCGGCTGGGTGCACGCGCCCGAGCCCGGCGACGCCGGACGCCGGAAGTGGTCCGGCTGCTTTCCGTCGATCGCGTGGCGCACCCACCACCTGCACATCGTCGAGGACCGGTCGCCGGACTGGCCGCAGCTGCTCGCGTTCCGGGACCACCTGCGTGACCACCCGGAGGACGCCGCCGCATACGCCCGCCTCAAGGCAGCCCTGGCCGCGGCGGACGACCGGGACCGGCCCCGGTACCGGGCCGGCAAAGCGCCCTTCATCACGGAGCTGCTCCGGCGACGCGCTTGACCTCGAGCCGCGTTGAGGTTGGAACCTCTACCCGGCTGGTTGTCGAGTGGAGGTGGTCGGAGTGCGGGTGGTCGAGGTGACCCGGTTCGGTGGGCCCGAGGTGCTGGTCGCGGTGGACGCGCCGGATCCGGTGCCCGGTCCGGGTGAGGTCGTGGTCGAGGTGGCCGCGGCGGACGTGCTGTGGGTCGAGACCATGATCCGCAAGGGGCAGGGCGGGGACTACTTCCCGGTGCGGCCGCCGTACCGGCCCGGTAGCGGGGTCGCCGGCACGGTGGCGCTGGTCGGTGCCGGTGTCGACCCCGCGTGGGCCGGGCGCCGGGTGGTGACGCGGACCGGACCGCCCGGCGGCTACGGGGAGCGGGCGCTCGTGCCGGCCGAGGGGCTGATCCCGGTGCCGGACGCGGTCGCCCTCACCGACGCGGCGGCGCTGCTGCACGACGGTGTCACCGCGCTGGGGCTCATGGACATCGTCGCCGTCGAAGCGGGGGACCGGGTGCTCATCACGGCCGCCGCGGGCGGGCTGGGCGCGCTGCTGGTCCAGCTGGCGCACGCGGCCGGCGCCGAGGTTGTCGCGGCGGCCCGGGGTGCGCGCAAACTCGAGCGGCTCGGGCCGCTGGGCGCCGACCTGGTGGTGGACTACTCCGCTCCGGACTGGACCGGGCAGGTGCGTGCCGGCGGCCGGGGCGTGGACGTGGTGCTGGACGGCGCGGGTGGTGCGTACGGGCGGGCGGCCCTCGCCCTGGTTTCGCCCGGTGGCCGTTTCTCGGGACACGGCATGCCCGCGGGTTCCTTCGTCGGTCACGGCGATCCGGTCCCGGCGGGTGTCACGGTGACCGGCATCGAGCGCGTGCAGTTCGGGCCGGAGCAGTTCCGGCACTACGCCGCCGCCGCGCTCAGTGAGGCGGCGGCCGGGCGGCTCCGGCCGTTGATCGGGCAGACCTTCCCGCTGGACCGCGCGGCCGACGCGCACGCCGCGATCGAGGACCGGACCGCGATCGGCAAGACGCTGCTGACCCGCCGATAGAGGCGG
>NZ_BOQL01000088.1 GCF_018332655.1 Actinoplanes auranticolor
CCCCCCCGCCGCGCCCGGACGACCTGCCGCACCCGTACCTGATGCTCACCGCGACCGTCGACGGCGACCCGGCCGACTTCTTCCGGCGGCTGCGGCTGCTCGGCCCGGACGCCGACGCCATCTGGGGCGACTGCGCCGGCTATCCCGGGCACTACCAGCAGGAGCCCTTCGTCGCCTTCTTCGCCGAGCGCAGCGTGCGCGCCGACTACACGTTCTCCGGCAGCCCGGAGGGCACCGTCGCGCAGCTCACCGACGCTCTGCGCCTGCGCCGCAAAGTGGCCGCGTTCGCCGCGACCGCCCCCGGCAACGCCGACGGCATGCTGCGCAGCCGCTTCCGCATCGCCGTCGACCTGGAGGACGAACGCGTCCCGGATCCCGGCCCGGTGGCGCGGTTGGAGCTGCCCGACATCCAGGGCATCGTGCTGCGCGGTTTCGCCGACCACAGTGTGGCCGCCCACCTGTTCCTCTCGGTCACCTCCGGCCCGCAGGCGCGGCGCTGGCTGCGTACCGTCGCACCGGAGGTGACCTCGGCCGCCGAGGTGGGTGACCGGCCCGCCCGGGCCCTGCACCTGGGCATCAGTCACGCCGGGCTGGCCCGCCTCGGGGTTCCCGCCGCCGAGCTGAAGGATTTTCCGGAGGAGTTCCGCGACGGCATGTACGCCCGCGAGGACGTGCTGTCGCCCGGCCGGGGCACCGCACCCTGGCAGGAGCCCTTCACCGCGCCCGGCGCGGTCGACATCGTGCTGCTGCTGACCGCGACCGACTCCGCCGAGCTGGAGCCCTGGCTCGACCGGCTGCGGGCCGGGATCGCGGACAGCGAGGGTCTGCGGATCGTCGGCGAACAGCAGGGTGGCCGGCTGACCGATCCGCGTGGCGACAGCCGCACCTTCGTCGAACACTTCGGCTTCGCCGACGGCATCTCCCAGCCCCGGGTGGCCGGCTACGGCCGCAGCGCCCCCGGCGAGGTGCTGCCGCCGGGCGAGTTCGTGCTGGGTATGCCCGATGTGGACGGCGACGTCGCCGGGCGGTTCCTGCCGCCGGAGCTGAGCCGCAACGGCAGCTTCCTGGTCTACCGCAAACTCGAGCAGGACGTGCCGGCGTTCCGGGAGATGACCGAGGCCGCCGCCGGACTGTTCGAGGGGGGAGCGGACGACGTCGCCGCCGGGCTGGTCGGGCGCCGCGCCGACGGCGAGCTGCTGGCGCCGTGCCCGGCCGCGGCGCACGTGCGGCGGGCCAACCCGCGCGGGGCCCTGCCCGGGGGCAGCAAGCTCACCCGCCGGCACCTGATGCTGCGCCGCGGCGTGCCCTACGGGCCGTACCTGCCGCCCGGCGCGGACGACGACGGCCAGGAACGCGGGCTGCTCTTCCTGGCCGTGGTGGCCGATCCGGGCCGGCAGTTCGAGTTCGTGCAGACCGAGTGGATGGCCGACGGCAACGCCTTCGGCCGTGGCCGCGAGGAGGACGTCTTCACCACGGCCGGCGGGCCGGGGGCCCGGATCCTGCTGGCGGGCGCACCCCCGGCGTACGTCGACGTGCCGCGACCGCTGGTCACCTGCCGGGGCGGCGAGTACTTCCTGCTGCCGGGACTGGACGCCTTGCGTGCGCTGGGCAAGCCGGACTGAGGAGGGGCTGCGTTCAGGCGGCGGCGTGCTCGAAGCGGTGCAGCTCGCGGGCTTCCTTGGCGTAGCGGGCGAGCAGGTGCACCGTGCGGGGCCCGGCGACGCCGTCCGGGTCGAGGCCGACGCGGGCCTGGAAGCCGCGTACCGCGGTGGCCAGGTCCTCCTCGGCCGGCCCGGCGGCCAGGCCGAGGTCGGCGAACAGGCCGCGCAGCGCCGCCGGGTCCGCCGCCGGGACCTTCTCGCCCCAGCCGATCAGGCCGCCGACGGCGGTGCCGACCAGACCGAGCATTCCGCGTGCCGACATGATGACCTCCTGGATGGGTGGCGGGCACTTCCCAGCATCCGCAGGGAACCTGTGCGCGACATCGGACCAGGGGCGCGACCTGCTGTGGATCGGCTGCGACTTTCGGCCGACCCGCGGGGCTGTGATGGCCGCGTAACAGTGCGACGATGTGCGCCCACGCCCATACCGGACAGGGAGCCACTGCGATGCCCGAACCGGCCACTGACCCCCGCATCACCACAGAAGTGCCGCACTCGGCGCGGCTGTGGAACTACTGGCTGGGCGGGACGGACAACTTCGCGTCCGACCGGGCCGCGGGGGACGAGATCGCCCGGCAGCTGCCCTCGATCATCGACATGGCGGTCGCCGACCGGGCCTTCCTCGGCCGGATGGTGCGTCACCTCGTCGGGGAACGGGGGATCCGGCAGATCCTCGACATCGGCAGCGGTCTGCCCACCGCGGACAACACCCATCAGGTCGCCCAGGCGACAGCGCCGGACGCCCGGGTCGTCTACGTCGACAACGACCCGCTCGTGCTGGTGCACGCCCGTGCCCTGCTGAGCAGCACACCCGAGGGCGCGACCGAGTACGTCGAGGCCGACCTGAACGATCCGGAGGCCATCCTGGCGGCGGCGCGGCGCACCCTCGACTTCTCCCGGCCCGTGGCCGTCACGCTGCTCGGGATCCTGCACTTCCTGCGGGACGACGACGCGGCGCTGGACGTGGTGGCCCGGTTGGTCGGCGCCCTGCCCGCCGGCAGTTACCTGGCGATCGCGCACGGGTGCGACGACATCAACCGGCAGGCCGCGGAGAACATCCAGGCGTACTGGAACAAGCACGGCACGCCCAAGATCAAATACCGCAGCGCGGCGGAGATCACCGGCTTCTTCGCCGGCCTGGAGCTGCTCGCGCCCGGCGTCGTGTCCTGCTCACGCTGGCGGCCCGGCCCCGGCGACCCGGACATCGACGTCAACCAGTACTGCGGAGTGGCCCGCAAGCCCTGACGGCCGGTCAGAACTCGCGGGCCCGGCGCTCCTGCTCCGGGCACACCGTGTCCACGGCCAGCTTGATCAGCTGCCGGGCGCCGGCCCGGTCGGTGCCGAAAGCCCGCACCTCGGCCACCACGGCGGCGGGGGACCGGCCGGCCGCCAGCGCCGCGCAGGCCCGCTGGGCGAGCGTGGCCAGCTCGTCCTCCCGGCGGTCCAGGGCCAGATCGGGCATCGTGCGCTGGACCACGGCCACGAACGCGGCCGGGTCGGCCCACCCGGCGGCCCGCGGCGTCTGAGGCGTCGTCCGGGCCGCTGTCGTCCGAGCCGGGGCGGCCGCGCCGGCCACCCGGCTGGCGACCACGCTCGGCGACGCCGGGACCGGACTGGTCGTCACCGGCACGGGCACGGTCGCCGGCTCGGCCTCCGGCTCGTCGCCGCACCCGCCCAGCGCGACCAGCAGCACCGCCGCGACCAGCCATCGTCTCGCCATCGTCCACCCCGCTCATCCGTGTCGTGCCGGCCAGATCCTCAACGAGGCCCGGCCACCGGCGGGACGGATCACCCACGCGTACGGGTGACTGTGGGGCCCCCGCCCCGCCGGTGCCGTCACCGGTCCACCCGGTGCTCCAGCCGCCTTCCACCGTCGGATCGATCACCGCCCTCACCTCCACCGGTACGTCGATCCCGTGGCCCCGATCTCGACAGAGCGGGCTCCGGTCCGGGTCGTGGCGGCTCACCGGGGCGGCGGCATGCGATCATCGCCGGATGCGTGAAGTGGTCGACGGGGTCTTCGAGGTCGGTATCGGGTACGTCAACGTGCATCTGGTCGTGACCGACGACGGTGTCGTGCTCGTCGACACCGGGCTGCCCGGCCGGTCCGGGAAGATCGCCCAGGTGCTGTACAAGATGCGCCGGTCGATCGGTGACGTGCGGACGGTGCTGCTCACCCACCACCATCCCGACCACACCGGCGGGCTCGCCGAGGTGCGCCGCCGTTCCGGTGCCCGGATCGTCGCCCACCAGGCCGACGTGCCCTACGTGACCGGCGACCGGCGGCCCGTGTACCGCCACCCCGTCCTCAAGGTCTCCTCGTTGATCATGGGCACCCCCGAGCCGGTCCCGGTCGACGACATCGTGACCACCGACGGCTACCAGCCGCTGCCCGGCTTCACCGCGCTGCACACCCCCGGCCACACCGCCGGGCACCTCTGCTATCTGCTCGACCGCTCCGGCGGCATCCTGTTCGCCGGTGACGCCGCGGCCGGCAAGCGTGGCGGCCGGGTCGGCAGCACGCCCAAGATGGTCTCGGCGGACCTCGACGAGCAGGCCCGCAGCGTCGCCCGGCTGGCCGGGATGGACTTCGAGCATGCGGTCTTCGGGCACGGGCGGGCCGTCACCGGCCGCGCGGTGGAACGCTTCCGGGAGTTCGTCGCCGCCTGACCCGGTTCGCCCCGGGCGGCGGCGGACACCCCGCCCGACATACGGCGCGGTCACCTACGCCACCCCGGAAACGATCGACTGACGCCACCGGCGGGCCTCGCGGCCGCCCGGTTCGCCGCCACCGCGTGGCCGCCCGGATCGCTTCCGCCCGACCGCCGCGGCGTGGGCCGCCGCCGGGCGGACACGACGCTGCGCCGGCCGGAACCCCGTGGCTTCCGGCCGGCGCGCGTATAGATGATCGGTCAGCGGGCGCCGATCAGCTCCGGTGCCTTGTCGTCCTCCGCCGGGGCGTCACCGGCGCTGGTCGCCGGGGTGCCCGCCGCGTGCCGGCCCCGGCCCCGCAGCAGGCGCGGTGCCCACCAGTTGGCCGGGCCGAGCAGCGTCATCAGCGCCGGCAGCACGACCGCCCGGATCAGCGTCGCGTCCAGCAGGATCGCCGCGGCCAGGCCGACGCCGAGCTGCTTCATGTCGATGGTGGACAGCGTCGCGAAGATCGAGAAGACCGCGACCATCACGATGGCGGCGCTGGTCACCACGCCCGCCGAGCCGGTGATGCCCTCGGCCACCGCCTCGCGGTTCGGCACCCCGCGCAGCACCGCCTCGCGGATCCGGCTCACCACGAAGACGTGGTAGTCCATCGACAACCCGAACAGCACCACGAACAGGAACAGCGGCAGCCAGGTGACGATCGCGCCCATCGAGGTGAAGCCCAGGAGGCCCTCGGCCCAGGTGTTCTGGAAGACCAGGACCAGCAGGCCGTACGCGGCGCCGGCGGAGAGCAGGTTGAGCAGGATGGAGGTCAGCGCAACCACCACCGAGCGGAACGTCCACGCCATCACCAGGAACGTCAGCAGCAGCACGAAGCCGACGACGATGGGCAGCTTGTTCCACACGTGGGCGGCGTAGTCCTCGCTCTCGGCGACGCCGCCGCCGACCGCGTACGAGGCGCCGCTGAGCCCGCCCAGCGCGGCCGGGACCAGGGTGTCCCGCAGCCGGTGCAGTGACTGCCCGGCCTCGTCGCTGCGCGAGGAGAACGGCGTGGCGATCTCCAGCACGGTCACCCGGGAGTCGGGGGAGACCTCGATGTCCGGGCCGGCCTGCTCCGGCGCGGCGAAGAGCCGGTCGCCCTGGGTGCTCGCGGCCAGCCGGGTCAGAGCCGCCTTGACGGCGGGCGCCTGCTCGGCGGGGGCCTGCACGGCCACGACGTGGTTGGTGCCGTTGCTCGGGTACGCGGCCGCCAGCCGGTCGTACGCCTGCATCGCCGGCGTGGTGCGCGGCAGGTCCTCGGTGCCCGGGAACTTGAGCTGCATGCCCAGGGCGGGCGCGGCCAGGGCCAGCAGCAGGCCGACGCTGATCAGCAGGGTGGGCAGCGGCCGGCGCAGGGCCGGGCGCAGCACGAGCGTCCAGAAGCGGCTCGGCTGCACGACGCCGTCGGCTCCGGTGCGGCGGGCGGTGAGGCGCCACAGCAGCGGCACCCGCGGCCGGTCCACCCAGCGGCCCAGCTTGGCCAGCATCGCCGGCAGCACGGTCAGCGAGCCGATGACCGCGACGGCGACCACGAGGATGGAGCCCACGGCCAGGGAGGAGAAGATGGCGTCCTGGGCCAGGAACAGACCGGCCATCGAGATGACGACAGCCATGCCGGAGACGACGACCGCGTGCCCGGAGGTCTCCGCGGCGATCTCCACCGCGTCGACGTGACCGCGGCCCTTGGCGCGTTCCTCCCGTTCCCGGCGGACGTAGAACAGGGAGTAGTCGATGCCCACCGCCATGCCGATGAGCAGGATGACGCTGGAGGTGGAGTCGTTGGCCGGCACCAGGTGCGAGGCCAGGGTGGACAAGCCGATCGCGGCGGCCACCGACGACAGCGCCAGCAGCACCGGGATGCCCGCGGCGATCAGCGCGCCGAACGCGATGATCAGGATGGTCAGGGTCACCGGCAGGCTGAGGATCTCGGCCCGCTTGAAGTCGGCGCCCAGGGTGTCGTCGAGGGCCTTGTTGATCGACGGCCCGCCGACCTGTTCGACCCGTACGCCCTGGTGTTGCTCCTGGACCCGCGCGGTGGCCGCGCGCAGCGGCTCGACCCGCTCGGCGGCGGTCTCCGGGTCGCCGCTCATGGTGATCGGCAGCAGCAGCGCGGAGCCGTCGACGGCCTTGACCGGCTCGCCGACCTCGGCGACGCCCGGGACCTTCCGCAGCTCGGCGGTCGCGGCTGCGGCCGCGGCATCGGCGGCCTGGTCCAGCGGACCGGAGCGGGAGGTGATCAGGACATTGTCGACGGCCGGCTCGTCGGCGAACCTGCCCTCCTCGATCATCACGCCGGCGCGTCCGGACTCGCCGACGGCCTGATCCTGTGCGGTGGCTTCCTGCAGGCCGGCCGCGTTACCCCCGACGAAGCACACCGCGACGAACACCACCCACAGCGCCACCGCCCGCCATGGGTGCTCGGCACTCCACCGTGCCACCCGAACCGTCACCGGTCGCTTGCTCATCGCTGGTTCCCCCTGCGTTGATTCCTGTGTCGAACCTGAACCTAGGCAGAGGGGGAGCTGGGAACATCCGGGTCGGACCCGCGCCGCACCCGGAGCCGGCCCGGTGCCCGGCTCGGGTCGTCGCGCGCGGCAGGAAACCGGCGAAACGGTGGTACCGGACGCCGGTCGGGGTCAGGGCTCAGCCTGGGGAAGGAGCCGTACGCCGGGGACCCCGAGACGGCCTCAGGGTTTGCCCCGGCCCGCGGGCTGCACCGCGGACCAGCCGATCGCCGGAGCGATGTGTCGGGTAATGGTCTCGAGGATGCGGGCGTTGTAGGCGACCCCGAGCTGGTTGGGCACGGTGAACAACACCGTGTCGGCGGCGCGGACGGCCGCGTCGGCCGCGAGCTCCTCGGCGATGCGGTCCGGCTCCCCGGCGTACGTGCGCCCGAAGCGTGACCGCACCCCCTCCAGCAACCCGACCTGGTCCTCGTGGGCCTGGTCCCCGAAGTAGATCCGGTCGATCTCCTCGGTGATCGGCAGCACGCTGCGCGAGACGGAGACCCGCGGCTCCCAGTCGTGGCCCTCGTCGCGCCACGCCTGCCGGTACAGCTCGATCTGCTCGGCCTGCAGCTGGTCGAACGGCACCCCGGTGTCCTCGGACAGCAGGGTGGAGCTCTGCAGGTTCATCCCGGCGCGGGCGGCCCACTGGGCGGTCGCCCGGGTGCCCGAGCCCCACCAGATCCGCCGGCGCAGGCCCGGTGACTGCGGCTGCACGGCCAGGCCACCGCTGAAGCCGGTCCGGGCCGGGTCGGTCCGGGCCACCTTGGCGCCGCCGATCGCGGCCAGGAAGATCTCGGTCTTCTCCCGGGCGGCGTCCGCGGCACTCTGACCCTCCGCCGGCCGGTAGCCGAACACCTCGGCGCCGAGCAGCACGGTCTCCGGCGATCCCCGGCTCACGCCCAGCTGCAACCGGCCGCCGCTGATCAGGTCGGCCGCCGCGGCCTCCTCGGCCATGTACAGCGGGTTCTCGTAGCGCATGTCGATGACGCCGGTGCCGATCTCGATCCGCGAGGTCCGCGCGCCGATCGCCGCCAGCAGCGGGAACGGCGAGGCCAGCTGCCGCTCGAAGTGGTGCACCCGGACGAACGCGCCGTCCACGCCGAGCTCCTCGGCGGCCTCGGCCAGCTCGATGGTCTGCAGCAGGGCGTCGGCGCCGCTGCGGGTCTGCGACCCGGCCGCGTCCCGCCAGTGCCCGAAGGACAGGAATCCGATCTTCTTCACCCCGGTGCGAACCACCCACGCGGGCGCCGGATTCCCGGGAGCCGGCGTTTCCACGCCGCGACCGGACCGGGGTGCCGGCGAGCACGGCGGCCGGCTACGGCCACTTCTTCGTCGAGCACAACCGGGGGCACCACCTGCGGGTGGCGACCCCGGAGGACCCGGCCAGCTCCCGGCTGGGGGAGAGCTTCTGGCGGTTCTGGCCGCGTACGGTCCGGGCGTCCTGCCGTTCCTGCTCGCCCAGGCCGTGGTCGGCTTCTCGCTGCTGGAAGCCGTCAACTACCTGGAGCACTACGGGTTGCGCCGGCAGCGCACGCCCGCGGGCCGGTACGAGAAGGTCGACCCCGGCACAGCTGGAACAGCGACCGCCTGGTCACCAACGTCTTCCTCTTCCAGCTGCAGCGCCACAGCGACCACCACGCCAACCCGCTGCGCCGTTACCAGGTGCTGCGCAGCTTCGACGTGTCCCCGCAGCTGCCGGCGGGCTACGCCACGATGCTCGTCGCCGCGCTGGTGCCACCGCTGTGGCGGCGCCTGATGGATCACCGGGTCCTCGCCCACTACGACGGCGACGCGACCCTGGCCAACACCGGCCGGAAGCTGAGGGACGTGTAGAGGTTCAGGGCCCGGTCTGTCGCAGCGCCAGCCACAACGGCAGGCCACAGCCGGGTCCTACCAGGAGGGTGGCGGCCACCACGGCCCATTTGCGGCCGATCAGGCGAGAGTCGCGCGTCGCGGCGACCAGCACCGTCACGCCGCCGACGACCACGTCGAGGGCGAAGAAGGTGGCGCCGGGCGAGCCGAACGCCTGCTGCGCCAGCTCGCTCAAGGAAAGGCCGTGCCGGCTGATGAAGACGGCAAGCGCCGCGTAGGGAACGACCGCTCCGAGCACTGCCAGACCGAGATACACGCGCCGCGATGCCATCCGAAAGCCTCTCGTTCGTGGGGCTGCCGCCCGCATGCTGAAAGTACTCAGGTGGGCGCCGTGACTGCCGAATGGCGACGCGACATGAGGAAGCTGTGGATCTTGGCGGGTGCCGCCCTGGCGGTGCTCCTCGGCGGGTCATCGGCCGCCACCCCGTCCGCGGTCGAAATGCTCGACGCCCCGCAGCTGGTCGCTTTCGGCGATCCCGCTGCCCCGTCCCGTGGCCTGGTCCTGTCGCACGTCACGGAAGTCGTCACCGTTCCGGCCGAGCAGTGCACCTCGTTCGCTGCTCCGGCGAGCATCCCGGTGACGGCCCGGCTCGGCGAGTCGGTCGCCTACGGCAGTTCCTTGTACACGATCCAGGCGATCGGCGTGGCCGATCGGCGCGGTGAGCGGGTCTGGCTGGTGGCCCGCGTCGCGGTTGCCCGGTCCGGGTGCCAGGGGTCGGCCAGTCTCTGGGACTTCCTCTTCCTCGCCGCTGACGGCACCTCCCATGGCCCGGCGCCGCAGGGCCGGCGCGGCGAATTCACCTCGTACGAGATCCCGGCCGGCGGCTGGGCCACCGGCCTGGTCTTCTTCGACGTGCCCCGCACGGCCGTGGCCGGAGGCTCGGTGGGATTCCGCGAGTCGCCCTTCGCCGTCTCCGTCACAGCTCCGACCCCGATCCGGCCCTACGGGCTCTGGCCCGTCCCGGCGGTCCCTGCCGCAGCCGTCCCGCCCCGCGGGTATCCCCGGTCCTGACAGCGACGAGGCGCGAGCCGGGGCGCCGCCGGCGGCATGTCCGGCGGAAGCCGGGGTAACCGCAAGCCGCGCCAGCCGTCCCGGACAGAGGGGAGCCCACCGTGTCGATGATGCGGACCAAGCCGATCGAGGTCGTCCTCGCCCAGAGCGGCGACCAGGCCGAGGAGGGCCGCGAGGGCGGCGGACGGCTGCGCCGCCGGCTGGGGCCGGTGGACCTGATGGGCTTCGGGATCGGCATCGTCATCGGTACGGGCATCTTCACCCTCACCGGCATCGAGGCCCGCGACCACGCCGGCCCGGCCGTCATCGTGGCGTTCGCGCTGGCCGGGGTGGCCAGCCTGCTCGCCGCCCTCTGCTACGCCGAGCTGGCCTCCAGCGTGCCGACCGCGGGCAGCGCCTACACCTACGCGTACGCGACCATGGGGGAGATCGTCGCCTGGATCATCGGCTGGGACCTGGTGCTGGAGTTCGCGCTCGGTGCCGCCGTGGTCGCCCGTGGCTGGTCGGGTTATCTGGCCGAGCTCTTCGACCTGCCGGGCACGTTCTTCGGCGAGGACAGCGTGGTCAACCTCGGCGCGGTCGCCGTCGTGCTGCTGCTGGGCGCGGTGGCCACGATCGGCATCCGCCAGTCGTCGCGGGTCACCAACCTGCTGGTCGTGGTCAAGGTGGCGATCTGCCTGTTCGTGGTGGTGGCCGGAGCGTTCTTCATCAAGGCGGCCAACCTGACCCCGTTCGTCCCGCCGTCCCAGCCGGTTGAGGACGAAGCCTCGGGCCTGAGCCGCTCCCTGTCCCAGCTGCTGTTCGGCATCGACCCGTCGGCGTTCGGGGTGGCCGGCGTGCTGACCGCGGCGGCGGTGGTCTTCTTCGCGTACACCGGCTTCGAGGCCGTGGCGAACCTGGGTGAGGAGACCCGCAAGCCCCGCCGCGACCTGCCGCTCGGCCTGTTCGGCACGCTGGGCGTGTCGGCGCTGCTGTACATCGCGGTCTCGTTCGTCGTCGTCGGGATGGTCGACTACCGGCAGATCGACCGCGGCGCCCCGATCGCCTCGGCCTTCGACGCGGTCGGCGCGGGCTGGGCGTCGGCGCTGGTCTCCATCGCGGCGGTGGCCGGCCTGACCAGTGTCATCCTGGTCGACATCGTGGCCATCGGCCGGATCGGCTTCGCGATGTCCCGCGACCGCCTGCTGCCCCCGAAGGTGGGCGCGGTCCACCCCCGCTGGGGTACGCCGTACCGGACGACCATCGCGGTCACGGTGGGAATCGCGCTGCTGGCCGGGTTCGTGCCGCTGTCGTCGCTGGCGAACCTGGTGAGCATCGGCACGCTGTTCGCGTTCGTGGTGGTGTCGGTGGCGGTGCCGGTGCTGCGCCGGACGCGCCCGCAGCTGGCGCGGCCGTTCCGGGTGCCACTGTCACCGGTGCTGCCGATCGTGTCGGCGCTGGCCTGCCTGTATCTGATGACGAACCTGTCGGTGGAGACCTGGCTGCGGTTCCTGGCCTGGCTGGGGATCGGGCTGGTGCTCTACCTGGCGTACGGGCGGCGCAACAGCCGGACCGCCGAACGCGAGGCTATCGAGAAGGGTGCGGGCGGAAGCGCTCGACCAACGCCGGATCGCTGAAGACGGTGATGCCGGCGATCCCGCCACGGCGCACGTCGAGCACCGCGATGCCGTACGGCTGCCGGTGGAGGTGTGCGGCCACCGCGGGCTGGCCGTTCGCGATGGTGCGCTCCATCCGCCAGTCCCCGGGGTCGCCCACAGCGCTGCGGAGGACCTGGGAGCAGGCCTCTCTGCCGGCGAACCAGGCTCGGTCGGGCACGAGCTCCAACGACGCGTCGGCGCGCAGTATGGCTATCAGCAGCTCGACCTCGGCACTCTCGAACGCCCGCACGTAGGCGTCGAGCAGGCGCCGCGCCTCTGGAGAAGCGGGCTCGACGACATCCTCAGGGGCCGGCGCGGCCTCCGCGAGCCGGGCCCGGGCACGTTGCAGGCGGCTCTTGACCGCGGCCACCGAGGTGTCCAGCATGGCGGCGACCTCGGGGGCCGGAAACCCCAGCACGTCACGCAGCAGCAGGACGGCACGCTGGTTCGCCGGGAGTGTCTGCATCCCGGCGATGAACGCCAGCCGCAGGTCGTCGCGGTCGGCGGCGAACGGCTGGATCGAGTGCTCCGGCGCCAGGACACCCGGCGGCTCGCCGGCACCATCCGTGGGGGCGCCGATCCCGGACGGCAGTGCGCGGCGAGCGCGGTCGCGAGCGCCGTTGAGGCACACGTTCGTGGCGATGCGGTAGAGCCAGGTCCGGGCGGAGGCGCGCCGCTCGAAGCGCTCCCAGCCGCGTAACCCCCGCAGGTAGGTCTCCTGCACCGCGTCCTCGGCCTCGTCCCACGAGCCGAGCATCCGGTAGCAGTGGGCGAGCAGCTCACCCCGCAGCTCAGCTGCTGCCTCCTCGAATCCGTTCACGAGTTCATTGTCGAGCGCAGCCACAATCCCGCCCTCTTGATCGCGTCGTCGGCGACGGCCGTTCGACCGGCCGCCATCGGGAACGTGTGCAGCTGACCCGCGAACTCGTCGATGCGGACGTCGACACCCGAGTCGCGCAGGTGATCCGCCAGCCGCCTGCTGTCGTCGAGCAGAGCCTCATCGGCACCGACCTGGAGATAGGTCGGCGGCAGGTCGTGAGCATCGGCGTGGAGCGCGCCCGCGAGCGGATCCCGCGGGTCGGCGCCGGCCAGATACCCGGCGCCGAGGGCCCGTACGAGCTCACGGGTGAAGAACGGGTCACTGCCGGTGTCGTAGGAGCCGCCGGTCGCCTCCAGGTCGACCCAGGCTGAGATCAGCAGCATCGAGACCGGCGGCGCAACCTCGCTGTCGCGGGCCGTCAGCGCGACGGCCAGCGCCAGCCCGGCACCGCACGAGTCGCCGACGACCGCGACGCGCGTCGCTCCGCCGTCGAGCAGCCGGCGGTACGCGTGCATGACCGTCTCGATCTGGCTGGGGAACACGTGTTCGGGGACGAGACCGTACTCGGTGGCGAACGTCGCAAGGCCCGCGGCGCGCGCCAGGTGGCCGAACATGCGCCGGTGAGTCGCGGCCGAGCCGCTGATGAAGCCGCCACCGTGAATGGCCAGCACCGCAGTCCCCGGGAGAGCGTCACGCGGACGCAGCCACAGCCCGGCCGGATCGTCGACCCGTTCCTCGTCGATACCGTCGGGCTCGGTCGCGAGCGCCGCCCAGTCGGTCTCCTCGTCGCGTGCCGTCGCTTCCCAATGGATGCGGTTCGGATCGGATGCCGTCGTCGTCATGAGAGGTAGACCCCGCACACCCTCGAAAGGAATCGGTCGGGTCAGCCGCTCAGGGGCGGAACGTTCGCCGGTAGGTCTCGGGTGGGACGCCGAGCTGGTGGTGGAAGTGGCGGCGCAGCGTTGTCGCCGTGCCCATGCCCGTCCGGGAGGCGATCTGCTCCACGCTCAGGTCCGAGGTCTCCAGCAGTTCCTGGGCCAGCCGCACCCGCTGGGTCAGCAGCCACCGCAACGGGCTCACCCCGTCACCGCGTGGAAGTGCCGCGCCAGGTTCCGTGAGCTCATCCCCGCCTTGCGCGCCAGCTCCCGTACCGTCAGCGGGCGCGAGATCCGGTCCAGCGCCCACGGCAGCAGGTCCGCGAGGGCGTGGTCCGGCCCGTGCCCCACCGCGGCCGGGATGAACTGGGCCTGGCCGCCCTGCCGGTGCGGGGGCACGACCAGGGTGCGGGCCAGGGCGTTCGCCACCGCCGTACCGTGGTCGGCCCGGACCAGGTGCAGGCAGAGGTCCATGCCGGCCGCCTTGCCGGCCGAGGTCAGCACGTCGCCGTCGTCGATGTAGAGCACGTCCGGGTCGACCTCGATCGCCGGGTAGCGCTCGCGCAGCAGTGCCGTGTGGGCCCAGTGGGTCGTCGCGCGCCGGCCGTCGAGCAGGCCCGCTTCGGCCAGGATGAACGCGCCCGTGCACAGCGACGCCACCCGGGCGCCGGCCTCGTGGGCGGCGCGGACGGCGGCGACCAGCGATGGTGCCGGCGGTTCGGCGGCGTCGCGGCAGGACGGGACGATCACCGTGCCGGCGTCGGCCAGGGCTTCCAGGCCGTGCTGGATGCCGGCTGTCAGCCAGCCGCCGACCGCGGCGCCGTCGTCGCCGCAGACGGTGAAGTCGTACCACGGGTCGGCCAGGCCGCGGTCGACGCCGAAAACCCTCGCACGCCGCGGCGAGCTCGAACAGCGGCGTGCCGTCCGTGACGGCCAGGGCGACGGAGGGCATGTCCGAAACTGTACGGGGTACGGCCTTACGGACGCTGGCCGTACCGGATCGGGTCCGCGACGCTGAGCACCATGAATGAGCGGATCGCGGTTCTGGGCGCCGGGGGTCACTCCGGCACGTTCGTCGTCACCGAGCTGCGGCGGCGGGGGATGACGCCGATTCCCTGCGGTCGCGGCACCGACCTGGACGTGGCGTTCCGGGACGCGGACGCGGTGATCAACTGTGCCGGTCCGTTCGCGGCGACCGCCGCCCCGGCGATCGAGGCGGCGATCCGGGCCGGGATCGCCTATCTCGATGTCACCGCCGAGCTCGAGGTCGTGACGGACACCTTCGCCGGCTTCGCCGCAGCCGGCATCCCGATCGTGCCGGCGGCCGCGTTCTACGGCGGCCTGGCGGATCTGCTCGCGACCGCCGCGCTGGGGGACCGGCCGGCCGCCGAGCGCCTCACCATCGCGTACGCCCTGAGCAGCTGGCGCCCCACCCCCGGCACCCGGGCGACGGGCCGGGTCTCCGCGCAGCGCCGCGACGGCCGGCGCGTCACCTACACCGGCGGCCGGCTGCGGCACCGCACCGGCGACGCGCCCTGCACCGAGTGGACCTTTCCGGCGCCGGTCGGCACCCGGCCGGTGGTGGGCGAGTTCACGACGGCCGACAGCGCCGTCATCCCGACCCATCTCGACGTCCCGGAGATCTCCACGGTCATGACCAGCAACGCGGTCGACGACCTGCTCGCGGCCGATCCGTCGGGGCCGGTCGCGGTGGACGAACACGGTCGCTCGGCGCAGACGTTCCTGGTGGAGGTCGTCGCCCGCTGGGCCGGCGGGGAGCGCCGGGCGGTGGCGGGTGGCCGCGACATCTATGCGGTCACCGCGCCGCTGGTGGTGGAGGCGGCCGCGCGGATCGTGGCGGGTGAGGGGGACGCCGCGGGGGTGGCTTCGGTGGGCGCGCGGTTCGACGCCGGGGACTTTCTGAACGCGCTGAGCCCGCGGCATCTGACGCTCGGCTGACATTCACATCCGCCGGCCGTCGGCACCCGAGCCGTTGCCAGGTCGGTGCAGGCCACGCCGCATACAGCCAACCCACAGAGAGTTCACCGGGCCCTGACAAGGTGCCGGGCAACAGTGGGGTCATCACCGCTGACAGATGAGGCGAGGCGCGCCATGACCGATCTGCTGACCCGGCCCCCGTACACCGAGGACACGACGTCCACCGGCACCCTGCCGCCGCTGCCGCCGGACGTGATCAGCCCCCGTGGCGGGGGAGACCGGAACTGGCCGCGGCGGGTCGCCGGCGGCGCCGCGGTGCTCGCGCTGATCGCCGGCGGCGGTACGGCGGGAGGCTTCGTCGCCGAGCACTACGCCGACCGGGCCACGGCCACCACGTCCGCCGGCGCGACCACCGCCACCGCCGTCGCCGTGACCGACAGCGACAGTCTGGCCCCGGTCGCCGCGAAGGTGGCACCCAGCATCGTCACCGTGCTCGTCGACAACGCGAACGAGTCGGGGCTCGGTTCCGGGGTCGTGCTCAGCGCCGACGGGCTCGTCCTGACCAACAACCACGTCATCTCCTCCGGCGGCACGGTCAGCGTGCGGCTCGCGGACGGCCGTACCGTGCCGGCCCGGGTCGTCGCCGCCGACAGCACCCACGACCTGGCGCTGGTGCAGGCGACCGGGGTGTCCGGGCTGACCCCGGCCACGTTCGGCGCCGACGACAGCGTCGCCGTCGGCGACACCGTGCTGGCTTTCGGCGCGCCGCTCGGCCTGGAGGGCACCGTCACCGCCGGCATCGTCAGCGCCCGGGACCGCGAGGTCGGCACCGGCGGTGAGCGGCTGACCGGCCTGCTGCAGACCGACGCCCCGATCAACCAGGGCAACTCGGGCGGCGCGCTGGTCGACACCTCCGGCAACGTCATCGGCATCAACGTGGCGATCGCCACGGCCAGCGACCAGAGCACCGGCAGCGTCGGCGTCGGCTTCGCCATCCCGGCCGGCACGGTCACCGGTGTGGTGCGACAGCTGCAGGCTCAGGCCGCCTCTTGACCTGAAGCCCGGTGCAGGTTGTCGACTGCGGAGATGACCTTCACCGCAGCAGAACTCGCGTACCTGGCCGGCCAGCCGCTCGGCCGCCTGGCGACCGCCCAGCCCGACGGCACTCTGCAGGTCAGCCCGGTCGGCTTCCGCTACAACAGCGACCTGGCGACCATCGACATCGGCGGCTGGAACATGGCCGCCAGCCGCAAGTACCGCAACGTCGCCGCCAACGGGCGGGCCGCGTTCGTGGTGGATGACCTGCCCTCGGTGGATCCGTGGCGGGTGCGGTGCCTGGAGATCCGGGGCGTCGCGGAAGCGGTCCAGCCGGCCGGGGGCGAAGCGATCATCCGGATCCACCCGCGCCGGATCATCAGCTTCGGCATCGACGACCCGGACAGCGAGCCGCACGCCCTGGTGCCGAGCAACCGCGACGTGGTCAGCCGGTAGCGGGCCGGCCGCGATCGCCGGCGGCGGACTCCCGCCACCGGCGATCACTCAGCCGGCCAGGTGGCCGTACCTGTCCTCCAGCTCGCGCCACGTGCCCTGCGCCACCGCGCGGCCGCCGATCAGCACGACCACCTTGTCGGCGCGGGACAGCGCCGCCCGTTTGGACGTCGAGCCGACCACCGTGACGCCGTGCTCGCGCAGCGCCCGCCACAGCTCCAGCTCCGTCGTGACGTCCAGGGCGGACGACACGTCGTCGGCGATCAGCAGCTCCGTGCGCGGCGCCAGGGCCCGGGCCAGGGCCAGGCGTTGCAGCTGGCCGCCGGAGAGCCGGGTGCCCTTGTGGCCGATCAGCAGCTGCAGGCCGCCGCCGGCCGCCGCCAGGTCGTGCTCCAGCTGGGCGGTGCTCACCGCGCCGGCCGCGTCCACCTCGTGGCCGAGCTGGATGTTGTCCGCGACCGTGCCGGACAGCACCCGGGGCAGCTGGGCCACGTAGCCGACCTGGTTGGGTCGCAGGAACACCTCCGGCTCGTCGACCGGCCGGCCGTTCCAGGTCAGCGACCCGGTGTGGTGCACGATCCCGGCCAGCGCCCGCAGCAGCGACGACTTGCCCGCGCCGACCGGGCCGACGACCAGCACCAGCTGGCCGCGCTCGACGACCAGGTCGATGTCCTGGGCGCCGACCGTGCCGTTCTCGTGCACCGCGCTGAAGCCGGAGAGCTCCAGTGTGTGCAGCGGGTTGCGCGGCGCCACCGGGGGCGCGTCCGCGGTGCCCTGCGCGATGTCCACGCCCGGCACCGAGGTCGAATACTCCGTCACCCCGGCCATCGCCACCGTGCGGCGCGTCCACACCCGGGCCGACGGGAAGTGTGACACCAGTGAGGCCGTGGTCCACGCGAACCACCGGGCCGCGCCCAGGGTCGCCACCGCGATCAGCGTCGCCGCCGCCGACAGGTTGCCGGCCAGGTACATCGCCCAGGCGGCGATCGGCAGCAGGCCGCTGACGACCGACGGCGTGGACCGGGCCCACACCTGGATGGAGATCTCCCGGCGCTGCCGGTCGCTGCGGGCCGCGTCGAGGCCGGCCAGGTGCTCCAGCACCGAGCTGGTGGCGCCGGCCAGCTTCACCGTGCGGGCCGCCGACAGCGAGGACACCAGGGCGGTCGCGAAGGCCGCGCGGGCCGCGACCGTGTGCCGGGCCGCGCGTTCCAGCCGCGGACCGAACAGCGTCGCGGCCAGGCCGGAGATCACCATCGTGCCGATGAAGAAGGCGGCCGGCACGAACGACCGGGAGGCCGCCGTCATGGCCACGATCATGACCAGGCTGACGCAGGTGTCGATCAGGTTGTCGGCCAGCATGACGACGCGTTCGGTGTCGCCGCCGTGGGCCACGACCTCGGCCGGGGTGTACTTGCTGACCCGGCGCGGGCCGATCTGGCCGTGCACCAGCCGCATGCTGATCCGCAGCATCTGCCGGACCCACCACTCGGGGAACCAGGCGCCGGTGTAGTACAGCGCCGGGATGGCGACGATCAGGCCGGCGGTGATCCCGACCGCCGGCCACATCGGATCGCCGATCCCATCGACGACCTGCGACCACAGCAGTGGCAGGATCGCGCCGTCCAGGCCGAGCAGCACCAGGACGATGAAGAATGAGATCGCGGCGAGGCCGTAGCGCGGGTCGTTGGTGGCCAGCCGGGCGATCTCGCGCATGGTGCGCGCGGGCGGGGCCGGCGGCAGCGGCGGCGGATCGGCCAGCGGCAGCGTGTTGCCCAGCTCCGTGCGCAGCGGCTCCTCCGGCTCGCGTTCCAGCAGGGCGACGCCGCCGGAGGTCCGGGCGGGCGCCGCGACGTTGGAACTGGCGAGCAACTCGGCGAAGCGCTGCGACTCGTGCAGCGGCCCGGCCTCCAGCACCCGGCCGTCGGCGAGTACCACGACCTCGTCGCAGCGGTGCACCGAGGAGAGCCGGTGCGCGACGATGACGCCGATGCGCCCCTCGAGCAGCCGGTCGGTGGCGCGCTGCACCCAGGTCTCGGTGACCGGGTCCATCCGGGCGGTGGCCTCGTCGAGGATCACCACGTGCGGGTCGCGGACCAGGATCCGGGCGAACGCGACGAGCTGCTCCTGCCCGGCCGACAGCACGTAGCCGCCCTCGCCGAGCCGGGTGTCGATGCCGTCGGGCAGGCCGTCGGCCCAGGAGGTCAGGCCCAGCTCCTCCAGCGCGGCGGCGGCCCGGGGCTGCAGCTCCGGGTCGAACAGGGCGATGTTCTCGGCCAGGGTGCCGGCCAGGATCTCGGTGCGCTGCGGGACGATCGCCGTCCACCGGCGCAGCCCCTCCACGTCGAGGTCGACGATGTCGGTGCCGCCGAGGAACACCGTGCCGCGCGGCACGTCGACGGCCCGGGTCAGCACCTTGGCCAGCGTGGATTTGCCCGAGCCGGTGCGCCCGATCAGCGCGTAGGACCGGCCGCGGGCGAAGGACAGGTTGATGTCGCGCAGCGCCGGCGGGCGCCCGGAGTCGGCCTCGCCGTAGCGGAAGGTCAGATCCCGCACGAGCAGATCACCGTCGACCGGCGGCAGGCCGGCGGTCGGCTCCTGCGGTACGGCGCGCAGCGACTGCACCCGGCTCCAGGCACCGAGCGCGTTCTGCAGCTCCGGCACCATCCGGGTCACGTGTTCCAGGGTGCCGCCGAAGCCCAGCGCGAGCAGCCAGACCGCGGTCAGCCGGGCGCCGTCGACGTGCCCGGCGGACAGGGCCCAGGCGCCGACGATCACCAACGCCGCGATCAGCGCCCGGGTGATCGCGCCCGCGCTCAGCGTCACCCGCGACGACGTGGTCCATACCTTGCGGCCGCGGATCAGCACCTCGCGGGCGCGCTGGGCGTAGAGCCGGCGCACGTACGGGGCCGCCAGGCTGGTGCGGACGTCGTCCTGGCCGTGGACCGACTCCTCCATCACCGCGGCCAGATCGGACCAGGCCTCCTCCTCGCGGATCCGCAGCGGCGAGATGCGCTGGACCGGCTTGGTCAGCACCGCCACCAGCAGGATGGACACGAGCAGCATGCCGATGCCGGCCGGCCACCAGGCGAAGAACGCGGTGACGATGGACAGCACCGCCACCGCGAGGGACTGGGCCAGCCGCACGCCGCTACCGCGCAGCTCGGAGCCGACCTGGTAGACGTCGCTGTCGATGCGGTCCAGCAGCTCGCCGACCGGGGTGTTCTCCAGGGCCGGCAGCTGCTGGCCGAAGGCGACCCGGCACAGGCCGCGGCGCACCGTCGCGGCCCAGTCGGCGGTCAGCCCGGCGACGACGAGCCCGACGATGACGTCGGTGAGCACGGACACCACCAGGGCCACGGCGAGCAGCGCGAACAGCGGCACGGACCGGTTGACCAGCACGGCGCCGGCGAGGCCGAGGGCGCCGGCCTGCCCGGCCGCACCCAGCACGATGAGGACCGCTACGAAACCGGTGCGCCGGGGCGAAGTCGCCCATAAGTCACGGAGCAGGCGCATCGAAAGTCCTCACGGATAGGGGAAGGCGGTGGCTCCATCCTGCGGTGCGCGAGGGGTGGACTCAACGCAATTACGCGGTCGCGGATTATCACGTGCGTCACCATGGCGGTGCTGTCGAAAAACCGGTAGCGGCTTCTACCAGTGGATGACGGCGCCCGACCGGGGCGCCCCGGCACCCGGGAGCACGCGATGACACCGACCACCGGACCGCTCGACACCGAGTTCACGGCCGTGCTGTCCAAGAGCGGCGCCGACAACGGCTGGACGTACGTGATCATGCCGGGCTCGGCGGAGTTCTTCGGCACCCGCGGCCTGGTCAAGGTCCGGGGCACGGTCGACGGTGAGCCGTTCGTCAGCTCGTTCATGGCGCTGGGCGACGGGCGGCACAAGCTGCCGGTGAAGGCCGCCGTGCGCCGCAGGATCGGCAAGGAGGCCGGCGCGGGCGTGACCGTGCACCTGCTGGAGCGGCTGAACTGAGCGCCGGGTCAGCCCGCGCGCAGGGTGAGCAGGGTGATCTCGCTCGGCGCGAAGATGCGGAACGGCGGGCCCCAGAAGCCGGTGCCGCGCGAGGTGTAGAGCTGGGTGCGCTCGCCGTGCCGACTCAGGCCCTGCAGCACCGGCTGGTCCAGCCGGACCAGGTAGTGGAACGGCCACATCTGCCCGCCGTGGGTGTGCCCGGACAGCTGCAGGTCGACGCCGTGCGCCACCGCGCCGGTGATCTGCTGCGGCTGGTGGGCCAGCAGCAGCACCGGCAGGTCCGCGTCGGTGCCGGCCAGCGCGGCCTCGTGGTCCATGTGGTGGCCGGGCAGGCCCGAGCCCGCGGCGGTACGGTCGTCGACCCCGGCCACGATCAGGCTGTCGCCGTTGCGGGTCACCACCACGTGCCGGTTGTGCAGGGCCTCCCAGCCCAGCGAGGCCATGTGCTCGACCCAGCCCTGGGCCCCGCTGAAGTACTCGTGGTTGCCGGTCACGTAGACCCGCGCCAGCCGGGCCCGGACGTCGCCGAGCGGGGCCGCCTGCTCGCGGCGCTGGGCCACCTCACCGTCCGCGATGTCGCCGGTGTGCGCGACCACGTCGGGCTCCAGCGAGTTGACGACGTCGACGACGCCACGCGACCAGCGGGCCCGGTCGATCGGGCCGTAGTGGGTGTCGGTGAGCAGCACGACCTTCAGGCCGTCGAGCCCCTGGCCGAGCCGGGGGATGCGCACGTCGACGCGGCGGACCCGGGAGACGCGCATCGCTTCGGCGTACCCCCAGAGGAGCAGGACCGTCGCGACCACCGCGACCGACGCCGTGACGATCCGGGACCGGGCCGGGTCGGCGACGCCGGCCAGGGCGAGCACCGCCCGCAGCACGGTGCCGAGCAGCGACCAGACGAACAGCACCCAGACGACGCCGAGCATGGTGTCGGCGGCACGGGCGGCGCCGTCTCGGTGGTGTCGGCCGTGCCCGCTGAACATCAGGAACGGGAACGCCACGACGGCGGCGGCGAACAGCACCGTGCCGGCGGCGAAGACGGCGCCGGGCCACCGGTTGCCGGACCAGACCAGGGTCCACCAGGGCACACCGAACAGCAGCAGGAGCACGGCGGCGACGATCAGGCCGAATCGCAGGGCGCGGCCGGGCCGGCGACGCGGCTCGGTCTCGACGGTTTCACCGACAGACACAGCAGAAGTCTGCCACGGCTCGGCCGGCGGACGCTCAGGGCGGCGGGGGCGGGGTGCCGATGCCGCGGATCAGTGCGGCCGGGACCAGCAGATCCGCCCGGTCCCGGGTGGCCGCGATCACCGTGGCGTTGCGTTCGTCGGAGCCGGTCGCCCACGCCGCCGCGTCGTGTTCGTTCTTGCCGAAGCGCCGGTGCCGGTCGACCAGCCGGCGCAGCCGCGACTCCTGGTCCAGATCGGCGTACCAGACCTCGTCGAGCAACGGCCGGACCCGTTCCCAGCCGCCGGTGGGGACCAGCAGGTAGTTGCCCTCCGAGACGATCAGCCGGGTGGCCCGGGGCACCCCGATGGTCCCGGCGACCGGCTGCTCGATGATCCGTTCGAAGCCCGGCGCGTAGATCATCTCGTCGGTGTCCTCGCGCAGCCGGCGCAGCAGGGCGGCGTAGCCCAGCGGGTCGAAGGTGTCCGGGGCGCCCTTGCGGTCGCGGTTGCCCAGCCGTTCGAGCTCCACGTCGGCGAGGTGGAAGCCGTCCATCGGTACGTGCGCCACCCAGTCCGGGGCGACGGACTTCGCCAGTGCCGCGACCAGTTCCTCGGCCAGCGTGGTCTTGCCGGCACCGGGCGCGCCGGCGATGCCGAGGATCGCCCGGCGGCCGTCGCGGACCAGCGCCCGGGCCCGCTCGACGAGCCCTTCGAACGTGACGGTCATGTCCGTACGGTACGGGCTACAGCCCGAGCCGCAACGCGGTGACGCCGGCCGGGGACAGCGGCCGGGTCATGGCCCGCACCAGGTCGCTGTGGATGACGCCGGGCAGCTGGGTGCCGAGCGCGCACAGCGCCGGATAGTGGTCCAGCACGTCGCGGTGGCTCAGCGCGCCCACCCCGATCAGCAGCCCGTTGACCGCCGACGGGGTCCGGGCCAGCTCCGCGCACAGCTCCATGCGCCACACCGGGTCGTCGATGTGCGTGGCGAACTCGCGGGCGATCCGGTTGCTCGCCGAGTACGTGTCGTCGGGGGCGGCGTGGCGACCGGAAGGGGCCAGCACCGGCGCCATCCGCACCACCACGCCCAGGTGCAGCGCCAGCTCCGGCACGGTCAGCACCTCCAGACCGAACGAGCAGGTGTCGCAGAGCGGCTGAAATGTCTGCGCGTGGACCACCGAGGCGGGCCGCGGGCACTCGGCGGCCGGGCTGCAGACGGTGTCCATGATGATCTCGGCGAGCCGGCCGGCGTCGTCGAAGCGGCCGATGCCGAAGTACGCCGTCGGTGACTCCCGGTAGCGGGCCAGGGCGGCGTGCTCGCTGCCGTAGCCGTCGGGGTCGATCCCGATGCGGGGTACGCCGTGCTGTGCTCGGAGTTGGATGAGCCGGAACATCCTGTTCACTCCCCGGGGTCGTGAGGACGGTGCAACCGGGGGTACGCAACAGGATGTCCGGCGGTTCACTCCTTACGCTGAGTATAAGAAAACTGGCGCCGGGCGCGGTGGCCGGTCAGCAGGAAGCAGTCGAAGGTCACTGCGTGTAACGCGTAGGTCGCGGCGGTGAGCGCGAGCAGCATGCCGGCCAGCACGAGGGCCAGCCGGGCGTCGAGCACCCGCCAGGCGGTGGGCAGCGCGGCGACGCCGAGCACGAGCCCGGCCTCCAGGGTGGCCTCGGCGAGTCGGCGCGCACGGTCCGGTTTCATGCTCACACCCTCGCGACTACGACCGGTGTTCCGCTTCCCTCCGCAGCCGGATCGCGGCTATGACTTTCGGTAGAGGCGCCACCGCGGGCGGCGATGCCCGGCGCTCGGGAGAATGACCGCCACCGATACGTTGATCGGCAGTTCCGCGACCGTGCTGGACACCGGTGGAAACTGGGCCGTAACGTGTCCTGAGCGGCCACGACGTGCCGCGGACCGGGTCCGGGGGGCAGTTGCGCGAACCCCGAAGCTTGCCGGGATGGCGACCGATAATGGTCATGTCCGTCAGGTGTGGGAGGAACGAGCGGTGACCGTTGCGGCGCCGCCGGCATGGGAGTCCATGCCGGCGCTGATGTATCACTCCGTGTCCGCTGTCGGCGGCCCGCTGAGTGATCTCGCCGTGCCCCGCAGCCGCCTCGCCCAGCAGCTCGGCGCGCTCACCGGCGCCGGATACCGCCTCGTCGGGCTCTCCCAGGCCCTCGACGAGCTCGAGCGCGGCAGCACCGAGAAGCTGATCGCGGTCACCTTCGACGACGGCTACCGCGACTTCCTCACCGCCGGCGTGCCCGTGCTGGCCGAGGCCGGCGCCGGCGCCACCCTGTACGCCTCCGTCGGGCACCTCGGCGCGCCGGCCGGCTGGCTGGGCCGCTGGGCGCCCGACTTCGGCCGCCTGCTCACCTGGGACGAACTCGCCGAGGTGGCCGACGCCGGCATCGAGATCGGCAACCACAGCCTGCTGCACCACCCGCTCGACGTGCTGAGCGCCGCCCAGCTGCGGGAGGAGACCGTCCGCAGCAAGGAGGAGCTGGAGCAGCGGCTGCAACGCCGGGTGCGCAGCTTCGCGTACCCGCACGGCTACAACGGCGCCAGAGTACGGGCCGCGGTGCTCGCCGCCGGGCACGACAACGCCACCGAGGTCGGCCGGCGGCTGCACCGGCCGGGGGAGCGGCGCTTCGCCGTACCCCGGTTGCAGCCGACCCCCACCATGACCGGCACCGACCTCGTCGCCCTGGTCGCCGGCGGCGGCTCGCCGCTGGTCCCGCAGCTCAAGCGGCTGGCCCAGCCCGGCTGGCGGGCCGTGCGCCGGGTCGCCCGGGCGACCGGGCGGAACCTCACATGACGCCGGCGCACCGGGCCTCGCGCGGGCTGACCCGCCGGCACGTCGTCGGAGGTCTCGCCGCGCTCGCCGCCGTGCCCGCCGCCGTCCTGGCCGTACGCGCGATCGGCGGCGACGAGACCCCCGCCGAGGCCACCAGCTCACCGGGCCGGGCCGCGTCGGCCGGGCCCGGCACGAGCCCCGCCCCGACCGTGGTGACCCAGGGGGGCGGGCCGGTGCCGTTCCGGCCGGGCCGGGCGCTGCTCGGCGCCTACCTGGGCCTGGAGGGTAAGTCGCTGACCGAGAGCCTGGCGTTGCGGCGCAGCCAGCTCGGCCGCGACGAGCGCATCGTGCACGTCTTCTACGACTTCACCGACACGTTGCCGCACGTGATCGAGGGCCTGCCCGCCAAGGCCACGCCGATGGTGTCGTGGCGGGGCTGCCCGCTGACCGACATCACCTCGGGGGCGAGCGACGCGCTCATCGCCCGCGCCGCGCGCCAGCTCAAGCGCCAGGACCGGCCCGTGCTGCTGCGCTGGGGCTGGGAGATGAACGGCGACTGGTACAAGTGGAGCGCCGCGCGCAACGGCAAGGACGGTCAGGCGTACGTGACCGCCTGGCAGCGGATGCACCGCATCTTCGCCGAGGAGAAGGCCACGAACGTGTCCTGGGTGTGGAGCCCGAACTGGAACTCCGACCCGGTCGCGGCGTGGAACACCTTCGCGGCGCTCTACCCCGGCGACGAGTACGTCGACTGGGTCGGGGTCTCCGGCTACAACCTGCACCGCGAGACACCGGACAAGCTGTTCGCCGGGATCTACCGGGCCTACTCCGCCCGCAAGCCGATCATGATCACCGAGGTGGGCTCGGTCGACCGGGGCGGCCGGACCAAGGCGGACTGGATCACGCTCTTCGCGCGCTGGGTGGAGGCGCACCCCGGGGTGGGCGCGGTGACCTGGTTCGACACCGACACCCACCCGGGGTACGAGGAGAAGTGGCGCATCGACACCGACGCCGAGTCGCTGGCGGCGTACAAGGCGATGGCGGCGAGCCCTCGGTTCAGCGGCTAGCCTTCTCCGCCGCCTCGATCGCGTTGCGGAACAGCATCGCCACGGTGGTCGGGCCCACGCCGCCGACCCGCGGGGTGATCGCCCCGGCCACCTGCGCGACCTCCTCGGCCACGTCGGGCAGCAGCCGCCGGCCCTCGTACCGCACCCCGGCGCCGACGACCGTCGCGCCCGGCTTGACGTGCTCGGGCTGGATGATGCCGGGCACGCCGGCGGCGGCGATGAGGATGTCGGCCCGCTGGGTGTAGCGCTGCCAGTCCGGCACGCCGGTGTGCACGACCGTCACGGCGGCGTTCGCGGTCGGCCGCTTCTGCGCCAGCATCATGGCCAGCGGGCGGCCGATGGTCGCGCCCCGCCCCAGGATGACCACCTCACGGCCGGCCACCGGCACGTCGTGGTACGCCAGCAGCGCCTCGATGCCGGCCGGGGTGCACGGCCGGGGCCCGGGCAGGCCCACCGAGAGCCGGCCCAGGTTGAGCGGGTGCATGCCGTCGACGTCCTTGTCCGGGTCGACGGTCAGCAGCGCGGCGTCGTAGTCGATGTGCGCGGGCGGCGGGTACTGGATCAGCAGGGCGTGCACGGCCGGGTCGGCGTTGAGCTCGTCGATCGCCCGCAGCAGGTCGTCCTGCGTCGCGTCCGCACCCAGGTGCACGTGCGGCGAGACGAAACCGAGCTCGGCGGCCTGGCGCTGCTTGATCCGGATGTATCCGGCGCTGGCGTCGTCGTCGCCGACCAGCACGGTCGCCAGCGACGGCTGGACACCGGCCTCGCGCAGCTTCGTCACGCGCTGCGCGACGTCGGCCAGGACCTCGTCGGCCACCGGCTTGCCGGGCAGCAGCCTTGCTTCATGCGGTACGGACATACAGCTTTCCACTCCGGCGTGGGCACCCAGGCGGACGGCCCCCACGGCGAGCTCCCCGATGGTGGTCCCCATCCTCGATGCCGCCAGTCGCGTGTCCGCGTCAGTCTACGGCGCTGATGTAGAGGGTGCGGTAGGCGGTGGTGTCCCCGAACCGGTAGAGGCTCACGGTCATCCGCTGCGCGCCCGGCATGCTCAGCGCATCGCTCCAGGTCCCGTCCCCGATCACCGAGACGGTGCGCCTGAGCGTCGCGGTCCCCGACGGGCCGGTCACACTGATCGTGTACGGCCCGTCCGAGGCGACCAGCCCGCTCGCCGACACCCGCACCGTCCGGTTCCCGGCCGCGTTGACCCGGCCCGACGGCGTCGCCGACAGTGCGGTCACGACGGTGTCGTGGGTGGCCCGCGACGTGGTGAACGACAGCCAGCTCGCCCCGGCCAGCACGGCCGCGACCGCCACCAGCGGCAGGAACTGGCGCAGCAGCCGCCGGCGCCGGGCCTTCTCCTCGGCGGCGGCGCGCTGCTCGTCCTCCTCCAGCACCGCGGGCACGATCGACATCACCACGGTGTTCGCCTCGGCCATGCCGTTGAGCGGAAGCCGGACGGTGTTCTCGCCGCCGCCGATCCGCACCAGCTTCTCGCCGACCGGGCGGACCTGCGGCTCCGCGCTCTCCGTCGCACGCACCCGGCGCGGCGGCAGCAGCCGCGTGGCCACCACCGCGGCCAGCGTCACCCCTACGGTGGCCACGGTCCAGGCGAGCCGGTCGATGCGCAGGCCCAGCACGTGGATGGCCAGGCCGGCGACGATCAGCACGCCCATGCTCAGCGCGGGGGTGAGCACCGTGCGCTCGACCGCGGTCAGCGCCCGGCGGCGGAACAGCACCCCCAGCAGCGCCATCCCGGGCAGGACGAAGCCGAGCAGCAGGCCACCGGCGATCGCCAGGGCCTGCGGCGCGAACAGCACGGCGGCGCCGGCGGCGACGGCCAGCGCGGCCACGACGCGGGAAAGCAGAGCGCTCATTGGACCCCCGTCCGGTAGATGCGGACCGTGCCGTTGTCGTAGAGCCGGTCCATCGCGGCCAGCGTGTCGAACTTGCCGAGCTGCCCGACGGTCAGCGGCGAGGTGATCTGCCCGGAGCGGGGATCACTCTCGAAGTACGCGCCGCTCTCCGGCAACTGGGTGCTCAGCCGGCGGTCCACCACCAGGTACTGGACCTGGACGCGCTGCACCAGGTCGTCCTGCTCCAGCCCCCACACGTCGGCGTAGTAGAGGGGGCCGACCTCCCGTACCGGGTCCTGGCGCCCGTACGTGGAGGCCAGCGAGACCGACGTGGCGTCGCCGCCGACCCGGTTGCCCGGGCCCAGCGTGATGCGCTGCCAGTCGGCGGACGCCAGCCCGTATGCGTCGACCGAGCGCTCGTACCCGCCGGCCAGGTACGGCCCCGGCAGGATCGAGGCGATCGGCGGCCACCCACCGGCCCGGGCCCCGATCATCAGCAGCGTGATCATCGCCGAGCCGGCCGCAACCCGGCTGTACAGGTTCCAGCCGCCCGGCATGACCACGTCGATCGCCGGGGCGGCGGCCCGCCACCGGTGCCCGAACTCGTCCTTGGCCGGGATCAGCTGCACGCCCCGGACCAGCCCGATCGCGGCCAGGATGGAGATCGGGATGTAGGTGAACGTGGACAGCCGCCCGGCGATCTCCGGACCGTTCTGCCCCAGGAACCGCACCCCGTTGCCGGCGAAGAACACCATCCCGCCGACGACCGCGGCCCACCGCCACCAGTCCCGGTCGCGCCGGTGCACCATGTCGCGGGTGACGGCGAGATAGAGCACCAGCAGGCCGAGCAGGCCGGCGCCCTGCACCACGAGCTGACCCACCGAGACGGGCGCGCTCGCCGAGGCCGGATCGCTCTCGCCGGAGAGGAGCTGCGACACGGTACGCCCGACCTGGTCGACCGGTTCCTCGAGGTAACCGAGGACATCCGTGGCGACGAACAGGATCCAGGCGGCCACCACGACAGCGGCTGCCCCCGGCATCGCCAGCGCAGACCACCGCCGCGGCTGGTCCACGACCAGCTCGGCGACGGCCAGCAAGGTCAGCGTCGCGACCAGCGCCAGCGCGGTGACGTGGTGGCTGACGGTGGTCAGCGCCATCGACGTCACGGCCAGTGCCACGAACATCCGGCCGCCCTCGACCCGCCACCGCCGTACCGCCCAGACGGCGAGCATGAAGAACGGCAGGGCGGCGGTCTGGTACAGGAACATCGAGTTGAAGAACAGGTAGTGCAGGGCGGTCGCGTACGTGGCACAGGCGACGCCGGCGACCGCGGGGGAGTTGCTGGCCCGCAGCACCACGGCGAACAGCACGCCCACGAAGACCAGGTGGGCGATCCCGGCGACAATGACGCCGGCGGCGGTCACCGGCAGCCCGGTCATCTCCGCGACGGCGGCGCCCAGCTCGGCGAGCCCGGGAAAATGCTCGGCGGGCGGCAGCGCCGGATTGGGCTGGAACAGCTCCCCGGTCTGCACGATGATCGTGGTGGCCAGCCAGTGCTGCAGCTCGTCGGGGAACCGGAACTGGTCCGGGCTGTACATCCACTTGAGCAGATACTGGTGCAGGGCCAGGCCCATGACGAGCAGGAACGATTCGGCGACCCCGGCCATCCGGCGGCTGAGCAACCGCACGACGACGGGAGTGAACACCACGACCTGCCCGACCCAGTACGCGAACTGGGCGTTGCCGGTGCTCACCCGGCCCCCGGCGTAGGCCAGGGCGACCATGAGCACACCCAGGGCGGAGATGGTGAGCACGGCGGGGGCGTGGCCGAGGTCGAGGGGCTCGCGGCGGGCGCGGGCGGGTTTGGGCTTACGGCCGGGATCCGGCGGCGGGACGACGTCGGTCCGCTGACCGTCCCGCCGGCCGGGCACCACCGGGATGACCGCGGTGACGACGTCGGTGGGCGGGGCGACGCTCGCCCCCGAAGTGACGACCGGGATGACGACGGTGTCGTCGTGCGAGCGCGTCCGGATGACGACGGTGTCCTCGCCGGGATTCCGCGTGGGAGGCGTCTTCTTCGCGGCCTCCTGTTGCGGCAGCGTCAGGACGACCGTGTCGTCGGTGGGTTGAATGCGGTCCTGGGCGGTCGGCTCGACGCGCAGGACGACCGTGTCGTCGAGGTCGGGTCGCTTCTGCTCCGGGTTCTCTTGCTCCGTTCCGGCTTGCTCCGTTCCGGCTTGTTCCGGCTCGGCTTGCTCTGGCTGAGCTTGCTTCGGCTGGGCTTCTTCCCGTTGGGCCTGATCCGGCTGAGCCCGGTCTCGCGCGGTTCGGTCCGGCTGGGTCCGGGCCGGCCGGGCCTGGTCTGGTCCCTCCTGGACCGGGTCGCCCTGCTTCGGGTCGGCCTTCTTGGGGCTGTCGCCGGTTAGGGCCTTGGCCGGCAGGACCAGCACCGCGGTCGCGTCGGGATCGCTCAGATCTGGCGCGGCCTCAACCTCAACATCAGCTTCAGGTTCGCGCTCGGACGAAACCTTAACCTCAACCTGAGCTTGAGATTCACCTTCACCTTTACTGCCTGCGACCTGCTCGATGTCCGATTCGGGGGAGGAGCCGGCGGCCTCGGGCGCGGCAGTGGCGTTGCTTTCCGGGGCGGCCGCAATGGGGGGTGTAGCTTCCGGCGATTGCGCTTGCTGTGCCAGGCTCGGCTGCGCCTCGGCTCCTTCTACCGCGTGGGCGGCGTCCGGCCCGGCTTTTGCCCGCGGCTCGACTTCCGCCCGCGGCTCGGTGTCCGGGCGCGGCTCGGTGTCCGGGCGCGGCTCGGTGTCCGGGCGCGGCTCGGTGTCCGGGCGCGGCTCGGTGTCCGTGCGCGGCTCGGTGTCCGGGCCGGATCCGGCGTCGGGTGTCAAACCTGCCGTGGGTGCGGGCTCCGGCTCCCGTTCCGGTTCGAGCCGGGCCGAATCGGCGGCTTCGGGTTCGGCGGCGGGCGCCGATACTGGCTCCGCCAAGGCCGCGGCCGCGGGGTCGCCTTCGGCTTCGGCCGTGAGTCCGGACTCGGCAGCGGCTGCGCGCTCCGATCCCGCGTCGGCCGTGGCTGGGGATTCAGCGCCGGCCACGGCTGCGGGTCCGGGGTCGGGGTCGGGGTCGGTGTCGCTCGTAGCTGCGTGCTCGCGTTCGGCGTTGGCGTTGGCGTTGCCCGTGGGCTCGGGTCGGGTGTCGGCTGCGGCAGTGGACTCCGGTTCGGTGTCGCTTGTCGCCGAGGGCTGGGGGTCGGCGTCGGTCGTGGCAGCGCGCCCGGGTTCGGCGTCGGCCGTGGTCTCAGGTTCGGCGCCGGTCGCTGCCGCGAGTTCGGGTTCGGCGTCAGCCGTGGCCGCGGGTTCCGGTTGAGTGTCGGCCGTGGATGCGGGCGCGGCCCTGACGACGCTCGTGGCCGACGAGTCAGTCCCGGCTGCGGCTTCCGCTGCGAGCGTCACATCAGCGCCCGCTCCGTCGAGAGCGTCGTTCATGACGCCTGCCGCGCCGGGAGCGTCGTTCATG
>NZ_BOQL01000089.1 GCF_018332655.1 Actinoplanes auranticolor
CTTATTTACCAGGGTCTAAGCAGGTCGTGGAAGAGCCGGTAGACGGTGGTGCCGTCTTCGGTGTCGGTGACGAGGCGGGAGCCGAGGAGCCAGGCGATGTCAGCGTCGCCGTAGTAGCCGTCGTCGTCGACGGGCAGCGCGTTGAACAGGGCCGCCTTGTCTTCAAGCAGCGCCGCCAGATCGGCTGTCATCCCTAGACGCTAACTTTCAGCCGCACGAACCCACGGATCCACCGTTGGGTCACGAGCACGAGTCGGTGCCGAACTCTAACTACAAGCCTGCTTTTCGGCGACAATCGCGCTAGGCGTACTTTCGTCCGGCATGGACAGTGATACCTGGAGTGCGGTCGGAACAGGCGTCGGTGCTATCGCCGCGCTCGGGAGCCTAGCGGCGGCGATCATTGCGGCTCGGATTGCGGCGGACGCACGGAAGGCCACGCAGACGTTGACCGACATCGAAGCGCGCCGGGAGTGGCGCGAGCTGACGCCGACGTTTGAACTCACCCTGCGAGCTGTGACCGAGGAGTATGCCGACCTTCGCGTGGAGCTGGCCGGGCCGACCGCGCTCGGCCGCCTTGACGAAATCAAGCTGACCGTACGCGATGACCAGCACGGCCGCGGTGCGTCATCAATCGCCGGCGGCCCGACCGACGAACAGATCCGCAATCATGTATGGGGAGCGTATCGGTTCCGCCGCGGGGTCGACGGTGGCTCGGACAGCGGCCGAAGCGTCGCGCCGTTCCCACTCCCCATTGGCGAGTTCACGCGCAAGGCGATGGATCAGCAGGTACCGCCGCAGTGGGCCAAGCACCTCACCAAGGCTGATTGGCAGCGCCAGTACGCAGGCAAGCCGGTGCGATTCTTGCTTGACTGCCGACGAGACGGATTCCCGCCATGGCGCGTACCGATCGAAGCCACGCTTGTCCCAGTCCCGGAGGAGACTCAGTCGACGTAGCCGTAGGCGGTGAATCCCAGCAGCCAGGACACGGCGGGCACTCCGACTGACGAACCGCCGAGACGCTGGCGCCTAGTCAGCTGTCGAGCGGTCGCTGTCGCATCGTGCAGCGCCACCTGCGGCGGACAAGGCGCGAAGGGGATGGCGACGTGAGCCCGTCAGGGGCGGCCCGCTATGGCGCCGGTGGCTGACAGAAGTGGCAACGATGCAAATCCAGCGTTCCCACGGTCTGCGTCGCCCAACTCCGGATGTCGTCGAGCGTCCGGCCACAGGTCTTGCTGTAGGCGGTGGTCCAGTTGGAGCCACCGGTGATCCTCAGTCGCACGCAGTTGGCACGGTGCAGCACATCATAGCCAGCAGCGGGGACGCGATCGTGGTTGACGATGTAGGCGTCGGGATGATCATCGCGCCATCGCTCGAAATCCGGGTCGCGATCCGTAAACGTAGTGGCCACCGAGTAACGGTAGACCGCTTCGCCGCGATCTCTTCGGCCGGAGTCTCGACGTCCGCCAAAATAGATCCGATCAGCTGAGCGCGGCCGGTCCACAGTGTCTGTAACGTCGAGTTTTGCGCTCCTCACGACCGGAAGGACTGCTGTGCAGGCGACTGAAGATTCGATAGAGATTCGCTTGGGAGTACTCCTTGCGGAGAGTGGGCCCGAGGTCTCTGACAACGGGCTCGATGGCGACGAGGAGCTGCTGGAAGAGGGACACGTCCCTGCGGCTGGCTACCGTGGGCGCCACACCATCAAATCTGACAATCGGGTCGTACAGCTCGGCAACGATGTTCTGCGCGCGGCGGCTGAGGCTGTCGGCGGTGAGGTTGCGCTCGTGCTCGACGGTGTGCTTGCTGGAATAGAACGCCGCACTCCGGCTGCGCAACGAGCGTTCGCTATCGAAGACCTGGAACTCAAGTTCGGTGTGAAAGCTACATTAGGCGCCGGCAAGGCTGTGGAGGCTCTGCTGACCGCCACGGGTGAGGCGACGGTCGAAGTGACATTGAAACTGCGGCAGCAGCTGTAGGCTCACGCGACGGTGAAACGCCATGATGGCAGGCAGTCGGTGGAGGCTGCGGTGGGTCGTTTGCTCACGATCGAGGAACACAGGAGTGGCCGACACGACGCGGTGCGTAGTGCCTTCCCGATTGGGGACGGGCATGTACTCACCGCATGGCACTGCGTGCGAGCCATCGGCGGATCGGCTGCTCGATTGTGGCTTCGGCTTCAACCGCGTCACCCGGGTGGCGCTGCCATCGACATTCCGGTGTTCTATGTTGACCATGAGGCGACCCTGGACGCTGCTCTGCTGGCGTTTGACGAGCAACGCGCCATGCCGTCGCACGACGGAGAGCTGGAAGACCTCGTTTCCTATCTAGATGCGGTCGCCCTGCCGTTGACGACCGAGATCGAGGCATACGACCAGGTCAGGGTGGCGGGACACCCGGAGCGAAACCCGGCGCGTTATAGCGTGATCTACACCGGCAAGGTCCAGCAGGCGACGTCCCGTATAGGTAAGCGGTCCGTCGTGCGAGTGCATGTCGCCAGCTTCGGTAGTCGGTCCGCCGAGATTCCGTCGGGCATGTCGGGAGGGCCCCTGCTGCGTCGGGACCCCGATAGCGGGGTGGAGACGGTCGTCGGTTTCGTGTCGACATTCCCCACGCAGCTGTCCGCGGAAGGGACCGCCGAGGCGCTCGGCGCTACCGTTCTGTGCGGTCGTATTGCAGATCTGCGTGAGCGCTTCCAGGCTGTTGAGAAGGCTCTCCTGCGCCAGGTGGCGCGCCTCGCGACAGTGTCGGCCGCCGTCGAAGAGCGGCTGTCGGAGGATGCTATCGCCGCTCACCGGGTGATCCTAGAGTCGGCAGGTGCACTTCCTGCGGCATGGACCTCTCTCGCCATTCGGCAGCTCCTCGAAAGGCAAACAGGCATCTCGCGGGTCACCGATGTGCTGCAGCTCCTTGCAGCGGCTGTCGAAGCTAAACCCGTATTCGCCGCTTGCGAGGGTTATGAGATTGCACTCGGGCAACTGCATGGGATCTATCGACGTGAGATCGGCGACTGGCCGGTCAACGGCAGCGCTGACGCCATGCTAGTTCAAGCTTCTGACATCGATCTACGGGAGCGGCGGGATACCGGTTGGACGACGATGTCGCCGCTTGCTCGTTTCCTCGTGGGAGTCGCGGCCGAACGGCGCATTGCGGTCGATGACAGCCTGCTACTTCGACAATGGCTGATCGCCCGCGGCTATCAGCTTGGCGACGCACGTCAGCATCAAAAGCTTCATCGCCGGGGTGGCTGGCTGCTGCTCGATCTGGGGGATGAGCCAGGACCGAGTGACCAGCCCTATCCGTTCAGCGTTCGGTGGACACTGATCACTGACGATGATGTGATCAGTCGGACAGTCGACGCCGACGGCACTCGAGGTGGCCTGCTGCTCGCACTCCGCGAGGTGTTCCGGGAGTTGCCACCCACTCACCCACTCGTCGTGGATCTAGCCGCGCCGTCCAATTTGCTTATCGAAGCCATCGATCAGTGGCCCGTTCGGGAGGTAGACGGTGAGTTGGAACCGCTTAGTAGTGAGTGCAGGCCGCGGTTGCGGTGGTCCCCGCGTCTGCGTAGAGCGGATCTGTACGGTCGACTCGTAGATCGGCTTACCGCAGCACGGTGGGACCACTTGCCCGAGCCGCTTGCACCTAGTCTTCTTGCGGACGAGAGCGGCCTGATCGCGTGGGCGCGAAGCCGCGCTGATGCGGCCTGGCTGGTGGGTGCGCTGCCGGTGGTCCGGCCGGTCAAGCCACTACGTCAGCTGCTGCGCAACGGCCATGGGTTCATGGTGTGGCTGCACGGCTCGAACTCCGTGGAGGGCCAGCATGCGGTCCGGGAAGCAGCAGGTGCGCTCCCCGTGCCGGCCCGGCGCGATCACATCCCCGAGAACCTGCCCGTGCTTGCTGCAGGCGCCACGGTCATCTGGGATGACCCGCAGGGGCGAGAGGGCTTTTCGCTTCCCATGACCGACGTTGAGAGTTGCTGACGTGCACCAATGGATAGCGAGGGAGTTGCCATGGTTTGGCAGATTTTTAGCGGCACGGGTGAACCGGCGAGCGTGGAGGCGTGGCGGGCGTTGCCGGGGCCTCCTCCTTGGCGGAATCGGGGTGCCGCGGTCCGTCACTTCGTTCCGCCAGAGGGCCTGCTGGACGCTGTGAATGCCGCTTTGCATTTGCGGCGTCCTCTATTGCTCAGCGGTCCGCCAGGGTCAGGTAAGTCGACCTTGGTCGGTCTGATCGCGGCCGAACTGGAACTTGGCGAGCCGCTTAACTGGCACGTCACCTCGCGCAGCACTCGTGCTGATGGCCTGTACCAATACGACGCCCTTGGTCGGCTTCACGCGACGCAGACCGAGGGCGACGAGGGTGCCGCCGCGGTGCAGAATTTCGTGACGCTCGGTCCACTTGGCACGGCTCTCGCCGATCCGAGCCGCCCACGGGCGGTGCTAATCGATGAGATCGACAAGAGTGATCTCGATTTGCCCGGTGATTTGCTCAACGTTCTTGAAGAAGGAATCTTCGAAATTCCTCCGCTCGTCCGCGATGCCGGTGCGGGAGACCACGCTTCAGAAAAAAGTTCCACGCTGTACCATGTCCGCGGCGCGGATCGTGCCTTCTACCCAGTCAATAACGGCCTGGTAGAGCGCACGAATTGGCCCATCATCGTGCTGACCAGCAACAACGAGCGCACCTTCCCATCACCATTTCTTCGCCGGTGTGTAAGGTTCGAGATGCCGACTCCCAACGCGGATTTTGTTCAGAAAGTTGTCGCGTCTTATCTTGCAGAAGCAGCGGAACAGGAGCAGGCGAAGATTGGCGAGTTCGCGCAACGCCTGGTCGCAGGCGAGAACCTCGCTCTCGACCAGCTACTCAACTACATCTATCTGGTATCCGGTGAGGCGCGAGACGGCGCACGAGACCGACTGGAAGAGGTGCTGTTGGCGGAGCTGAGCGGCAAGTGATCGAGCGGCTCGTCACGTCCTTGGCGGAGGCGCTGCCTGCATGGTCCGCGTGGGAGATCGCCGATCTGCTGTGGTTGGCCGCGGTCGCGGCCGATCGGCCAGACGACCCGAGCCCTGATATGCCGGATTCAAAGCTGTCTGAATCAACGGGGCCGCTACCATCGGCAGAATCCGCCGGGCAACCCCGGTTCGCCCAAGAGAGCCAAGGGCCGTTGCCGTTGCCGTTGAGCCTGGCAGGTGACCAGCCCGAACAGAGTTCGGCGTTGACGATTCCTGCTACAGCGGTCGGGCTGCGGACACTGGTGACACTGGAACGCACGACTGCAGCGGGCCGCGCTCTCGCTCTATTTAGGCGAGTTCACCGTCCCAGCGGCCACACGGTAGACATCGATGCCACCATCGAGGCGACTGCCGACGCCGGACGACTAGTGGTTGTGACTTCGCCGGCTTCCGACCGCGGCGTAGACATCGCGGTGGTTGTGGAGTCCGGTCCGGTGGCTGCCGCCTGGGAAGATGCCATTCGAGCATTCGAAAAATCGCTGTGGCGGACCGGCGCTTTCCGGTCCATCAGCCAGTGGTCCATGACAGCCACGACGGACGGCGACGGAGAGTATGGTTTGACAGTCGCTGATGCGTCTGGGTTCGCTCACCATCCCGACCGATTGATCGACGCGACCGGACGCCGGTTGATTCTTGTCCTCTCCGACACTGCCTCAGACCACTGGTACGGCGTCAGTACTTGGAACGCGGTCCGTTCGTGGGCCAACACCACCCCAACCGCCGTGATTCAGCTCCTCCCCGAAAACCATTGGGGCTACACGGCGATGGGGCTCCCTGACATGCTGATGCGGTCACGGCGTCCAGCTGGCCACAATGCCGACGCCCAGGTCCGTCCGGCGTGGTGGAGTGCCGACGTATCGGATGACACGACCCGTGTCCCTGTTCCGGTCCTCACCCTAAGTGCAACGTCCATGACGCGGTGGGCTGACTCCGTGGTCACCGGAGCGGAGTGGTCCGAAGCGGTCTCGGCCGAACCACCTAGGCGCTCTGCCCCTAGCGTGACGAACGCCGCGCTTACACCGACAGAACGTATCCGCGCTTTCCAAGCCCGCGCCAGCCCGCAAGCGCAGGCTCTCGCTCGTATCCTTGCCGGCGCGCCCGCACTGTCGCTGCCGCTGATCCGGGTGTTGCAGCATCGGCTGGTACCTGGTAGCGATCCTTCGCATTTAGCCGAGGTGCTCGTCAGTGGCCTGTTTGAACGCACAGAGCCTGGAGGGGACCGGTTGCGGCTGAGACTGCGACCAGGTCTACGCGATCTTTTGCGGCGCGGGATGACTACTACTCAGGAGTGGGATACCTACGAGGTGCTGACGGATCATCTGCTCCGTCACGCCGGTTCCGGCGAGACGGTACAGGCACTCTTGGCCGATCCGATGGGGTCGGGTCGCCTTGACATCGGTCTGGAGCCTTTCGCGGCGATGGGCAGGGAGCTTGCGCTGCGGCTGGGCTTAACTTTTCCCAAACGGGAGCAATTGACATCACGCCCTCGGCGAGCGGCGTCCTCGATCGTTTTTGTTTCCGACTACGCCGACTTGGCTCCGTCCGAGGATGAGTGGCGGCGCACCGTGGCCGCCGGGATGGTGCAGGCGGGAGCGTCCATCGAGGATGCCAGTTTTGTCCTAGATACCGCCCGCTACCTGCGGCTACCAGACGCCGTTTCTAACGCCTCAAAGACGGACCTCATCAACTCCTACGCCAGCGATGGCCTGGTCGGACGCGCCGCCCGGGCGGCCGTTGAGGCCCTGATCGATCCAGGCACTGAAGTTATTGTCGCGCACGGTGCCGGCGCCGTCGTGTCATACGACGCGCTGTGTCATCACCCGGAGTGGGACGTCCACTCCATGATCAGCTTGGCGTGGCCGCTCACTGGCGACCAGACCGATATTGTGGCTTCATCGTCATCCGTGCGCGGTGTGGCCTACCGCTGGCCTGTCGTGCTCGATACCTGGATCGACCTGAACGACAGCGTACAAGCTGCGGTGGCTGACAACTTGGTCAGCGCCACGTTCGGCGGGCGAGTACGCGTAGAGAGAATCAGCGGTATCGACGGGTCAGCCCAAGCGTTCCTGCTGAACCCGGCCACCGGACGGGCGATACTCGACGCAATTACCGCTGGACGATCGCCGACGCCGAGCATGTCCGCCGCGGCTCGGTTCCTCCGCGAGCTACGCAGGCTATACGCTGCGGCTGGCTCGCCGAACTTAGATGCCCTCATCCGCTCCGCACATACCATCGCCCCTTCAGGCCAGTTCAGCGAAGGCGCGCTGAGGGACTGGCTGCACGGGTCGGCGGTACCTACTCCCGAAGATGCCTTGCAAACATTCGTCGATGCGCTGGAGCGCAGCACGTCGAGCGAATCTCGGCGAAGTCCAGAATGGTGGGAACGACTGCGGCGGGACGCGCAGGCGGAGAGCAAACGCGTGCCGGAATCGGCTGAGCCGCCGTTCGTACGCACGTACAGCCCTTTTGAACTTGGCGTCCACCGAGCCATGGATGAAAGTGGAGAGTTGCCCGATCTAACTGCGTACTTCCCCAGGGAACACGACCTCGTATTGGCTGGCTTCGTGACCGAGGCATTGGCAGGCAAGAGCCGGATTGTGTCGCTCGTCGGTGGATCGGCCTCGGGAAAAACCCGAACTTGTTGGGAAGCAGTCGGCAGGCTGCCCGCCAATTGGCGGCTCTCAGCTCCTCGCATGTCCGAAGGCACGGAGGCCGTGCTGGCCGAGATCGCCCGAATCGGCCCGCGGACCGTGCTGTGGCTAGATGAGATCCAGCGCTATTTGGTTACTCCCCACGTGGAGGGTGATCAAAGAGTGGCCACGGCCATCGCAGATCTTTTGGTCGACGAGGCCAGATCTCCGGTACTGATTCTCGCCACTGGTTGGCCGCATGTTTGGCATGCGTTGACCGGCAGGCCAGCCGACCCCCATAATGACGCGCACGCGAAGGCCCGTGCGTTGCTATCCGGCACCGATCTACTCGTGCCCGACCGTTTCACTCCTGATGAGCTGGTCACGCTTCGCCAAGAGGGATCCGTCGACCCACGGCTTCACATCGCCGCTCAACGTGCCGAAGCCGGAAAAGTTACTCAATACCTTGCCGCGGCTCCGGCCTTGCTTCAGCGATACGCATTCGCGCTGCCTGTTGAAAAGGCAGTTGTCGACGCCGCAGTCGACCTTCGACGCTTCGGTCACCCCGATCGGATACGGGCCGACACGTTGCACCAGGCATCGGCCGGCTACGTTCCTGAGCCGCATCGAAGCGAGGCCGACGACGCTTGGTGGCAGCGCGCACTCGGCTATGCCGAGCAGACTGTGCTGGGTATGCCTGGACTGCTCGCTCGCGTTTCCGATGTGGGCTATCCGTTCGCCTTCCGTCTTGCTCCGGTGGTTGAAGAGCTGGCTACCACCGAGCGGCGGGCGATCCAACCCCCGGGCAGCCTCTGGTCGGCTATCGCTACTACAATTAATGACCCAGAAGTTCTCCGTCGCATCGCCTCGAAGGCCGCCACGGGTGGTCATGACATGGGCGCTCGTAGCTTGATCGCTTTGGCGGACCGCCTCGAACGGGTGGACGTAGCCGCCCAGCACACGTCGCCCCGTCGCGGGGGTTCCACGACGGACCTGCCCGGTTC
>NZ_BOQL01000090.1 GCF_018332655.1 Actinoplanes auranticolor
TTCGATGTCTCCATCAAACCCGGTGCGGAACAGACGTTCTCTTCGCCAAGTACCTCACCTTCGCCGGGGGCAACCTGGGATCGAACCAAGAGATCCACCAGATACGGGCGGCGCAGCAGACGCTTGCTCCGGGGATGACGCAGGAGGGGCGCCAACGAGGGGAAGGCTGCGTTGACCTCGTCCACCTCGGGGTCGGATAGTTCGTCGAGCAAGATGTGGGTCTTGAGACGGTCCCCGAGTCGCACGGTTAACGGCCCGGCCGCATCCGCACGGCTCGTAATAACAACCGTCCATGGCGGCGAGCCCGTGCCAGCGGTCGGCGCGGCATCGAGAAGTGACTCCAAGAGCCGACCCGCATCCGTCAGCGCGTGTTCAGCTCCGTCAATAAGCAGGACCCGGGGGCCGCTTGTTGGTGCGGCGCCCAGCACCGTCTTGAGGAGGGAGACGCCCAACTCTTGCTGGACGGTGGCCAGCGTGTCGCCGCTGCGGGTCGAGAGGCTGATGGCAACGACCGTCGCGGAGTCATCTAGATCTTGGACCGCCCGCCGGGAAAGAACAGACTTGCCGACGCCGGCCGTACCAGACACGAGCACGATGCCGCCGCGCTGGATGGCCTTACCAAGTTCGCGAGCCGGGGTCGCTCGCTCGAGCCGTAAGCGTCCGCCCATCTGATCAACGGTGCGGGCGAGCTCCTGGCGCGAGGCGTCGAGCACGCGCCCCAGTTCAATCCGGTGGCGCGGGTCCGCCGTCAAGGGGATGCCGCGGGCGTTGAGCGCGGCTCGGAGCATCGGAGCGTCGATGACACCCGCGTTCGGCCCCCAGGCCTCAGCCAGCGTCCGCAGCTCCGAGAACACGACGTGCGCCTTTGGGCCACGCGGCGGAAGGATTGGAATTAGCCGGCTCTGGGCCTCTAGCACGTCACGGCCGTTGTCGCCGACCTCGAATATCCAGACGTGCAGGTACTTGAGGAGTTCATACGTCAGCTCGTCTAGCTGGTCGTCCGTCAAGGTCTCGCCGCGCACCTTGATCGCTCCGGCCACGGCGACCCTGAAGTGCTCATAACGCGTCCGGACCTCCCCGGCAGTAGCACCCACGACGAGAACGCCTCGGAACGTCGCGCCCGTCGCGTGAGCCCGGGCGATCTCCGTCAGTCTCTGCAGCTGCTCCAGTGGTCCACGCGGACCGGAGGCGCCGAAGCCCAGCCTCAGACGCCCCGAGGCGAGCGCCTCCCGCTCCTGCCGCAGCGTGTCGATGCACTGGCCGAGCGCGTCAACGAAGGCGTCGTTTGACGCAACCGGGGACGCCGTCCGCTTGATCTGAAAGTCGATGCCGTTCTCGGCGGTGCCGGTGTCCGAGCGCAGCACGAGATCATCAAGCGTGTTCCCGGCCACGCGCCGCTGGAGCGCCACGGTGGCGAGGGGCGCCGTAAGTCCCGGCAACAGATCGCCCGTCAATAGGCGAGCGAGCGCGACGGCGCCGAGGGTGTACTCCTCGATCGTGCCGGCGCCGCCTGTGGCTTCGGGCGATACCTGATTCTGCGGAGGTTGCGTACTCACGGCCTCGGTTTCCTCATCGCCGCCACACCTCCGGGATCTCGACCTTGGGCATCAGGCCGAGCTGACTCCACCCCGGCGACGATGCGTCGACCAGCCAACCAGCCGAGCAGCTGATTACGCCATCCCGGTCCTCGTCGGTCAGCTTCGTGAATGGCCAAGCCATGCTTACACCTCGCGGGGAAAAGGATCGCCTATTGGCCAGGGGTCGCCGAGGCCGAACCAGTCGGCCTGAGTGCGAGGCGGCTCGACGAACTCTAGCCAACCGTCGGCGCCGACGAGGGAGCGCCGCCACAGCGGCAGCGCTTCCACAGCGTGGTCCGGATCCGGGTGTTCCCAGATCGTATGCTGCTGATTGCCGACGAACGCGGGGTGGAGCTGCTTGACAACGAGCACAGCAGATACCCCGCGGTGCTCCCAGCGGTCGCCTGCGTACCAGTAGCCGTTGGGTTCGCGGATATACGCCTGCGACTCGGTGCCATCCAACGCGGTGGTGATCTGCAACATCTCGGTCCCGTAGAGGACGTTGCGTACGTCGTGGTCGTCCAATGACATGCTGCTCGAAGCGACCGCCACGATGAACGGCACGCCGAGCGGACCGTACGCCGCTCCCTTATCGCTCAGAGCGCCGCGAATGCCGTCCTCGTCGTTGATTCGACCCCCGCCCCTGCCGAAGACACCGAGCGGGCGGGCGCCCACCCTGCCACGTGCCTCGGGAGATTTGGGGATGGCCCAGAACTTGATGATCCAACCCCCGTCGCTCTCGGCCTCCTCGTAGCGGTGGGACGGGAGGTCGTCTCGGCGCCCGCCCAGTGTGTAATTTTCGGGGTCGAGCCCGCTCAGCCACCTCTCCAGGCGGCCGCGCAACGGCTTAGCTCGCAACGAGCCAGGACCTTGCCTCACAACCTCGATCCAGAGAAAGAAGTTAGGGCTGTCCAACCTGTCGATTGACTCGTACACCACATTTACCCGCGCCTCCGCGCCCACGGAGACGTTGCTGGCGGATGCCGAGCGCGCCTCGACATAGACCGACCGTCCGTCTCTCTCGGCTAGAAAGTCCGGCCGTCGGGTCGTCCCTTCCAACACCGGGTGACACGTCACCGAATAGCCCATCCGGAGCAGGCACTCGTGTAGGTACAACTCGAAGAAGGCCCCCATGAACTGCCTGTTATCCTTCGACCTCATCCGGCCCCTCACGTCGGCCTGGGCGTCTGGGCACAGGCGACTAAACCACTCCTCGATCAAGTCGCGAACCTGGTCCCAATAGGTCCCCGAGACGCGGTCCAAGAACGTGAATTGCCCGTCTCCGTGCCCGGCCGGCGACGGGTCGGTCCGGGTGATCGCAGAGAAGATGGCCATCAGGACATCACAACCCAGCGACGGACCTCGGCTAGTTCCGACACGCCGCAGGCGGGATCCGCTGATCCGTAGTGGTCCGGCACTTCCTGAACGCTCTACGGAGCACTCCGGCCACCGAGGAGCCGTCAGCTGGCGCCCGAACACTCGACAGAGCACTCCACCGCCAACAGAGGTCAGGGGAGCAGACGCAGTAAAGAGGTCACGCTGTACGGCGCTGCTGAGCTGTATAGACGCGCTCTTCGACGCTGTTCAGCGCTGTTCGTAGAGCGCTTCTGTGTGAACGCAGCCCGGCCAAACCCTTGACCAGCAGAAACACGGCTTTGACCTACTCAGCGGCCGTCGCCCGGCGCTACCGAACGCTGTTCGGCGCTGTCCGACGCTGCCGATTTCAACCCCGCCTGCTCCCCTCTGAGTCTTCTTCATGGTGTCTCGATGGCCTGTCCGCAATCCCTCGACAGCGTGACTCGCCGCTCTGAGCAAATCCGGCATTTCCAGCCGAACCAAGACCTGCCCATCCACCTTCCGGGGGACTTGACGTGGAGCCGCTGAGGACCCAAGAAGAAGACTCCTCTGATCGTCGGTTCTGGGAGCAGCGCCGCACCACCCACCCCGAACAGCCCGACTTCATCGTGGCGGTGCTCCCACCATCGCTGGGGAGGGCCTCTGAACAGGGTAAACACCATGGCTTGCGAGGAGCCGCTTGCGCCCCACCGCCGGCACCTCGGTCGAGCGTAGCGACGTGACCGGGTCAGCGCCGTGCTCCCACCGCGCCCCATGAGCCAGGACCCGAGGTCATGCGAACGGATGACTACGCCAGGCCCAATCAAGAAACCGAGTGGCGGCCGCCTGCCCAGGTGAGATGAGCCTGGCTGCACATCGCAGCGCACCGGCGAAGCCGCCAGAGCCAAGCTGAACTTGCACTGGTCCAGGCCAGCCTCGTCCGTCGCCCTCTGAACGATTCCTCGGCGAGCAGGGCAACCCGGAAGGGATCGTTCGTTCGGAGGCCTAACTGTCGCGACTCGGCCGCCAACTTAGGCCAATATGGCCCCTGATCGATGGCGTACGGCGTCGTAACCCGGCCGGACGATCCGTTTCTCGACCACAATTCTGTCTTCAGTGGAGCCGTCATCGCGTGCCACGATCGACCCGTGGGGAGTCCGGATAAACGTGCCCAGCGGCTCGTGATCGGCGGCGCCGCGGCGCTCGTGTTCCTGGTGGCGACCGTCCTGTTCGTAGTTCTCAAGGTCACTGAGGGCGACACCAGTCGCGCCGATCAGCTCGCCAGCGTGATCAGCATGATCATCGGAGCGGCCAGCCTGCTGGTCGCCGTCGTAAGCGGCATCGCCAGCCTGCGATCGTCCAGCCCGGCCGAACCGAGGATGACGCCGGAGCAAATCTTCGCGGCGGAGCTGAGTGACCTGATCGCCCGGTCCGGGAAGCCCACTCAGCGCGATCTCAAGGCAGAGCTGGCGGCCTATCCCGGTGTCGCGTCCGGCGCGCCGAAGAAGCTGAGTGACATCCTGAAGGGAACACATCGGCCCGACGCTGTGCTGGCCGCCGCGATCGTGGACATCTGCCTGAGGCGAGCGCGTGCGGCCTCGATCGGACTGCCGGAGCCACGTCAGAGGCCCGAGTACTGGACACAGCGATACGACGAGTTATTCGCCGCGCCGCCGTCCGGGCGCCGGAACTACGGGCTGGCAGCGGCCGGAGTCGTCTTGGTCGGGGTCATCGTCGTACCGGTCGCCGTGGTGCTGCTGGACGACGACGGTCCGCGACCGGAGGCCACACCGGGCGCCGCCGCCTCGCCGGCAGCGTTCGACGGCACGGACCCGATCACGACTTCGGCCGTCGAGGTGCCCGACGTCTGCACCGGCGGCTACCTGATCACCAAGCCGGTGGCCGATGTCGGTGCCATACCCGAGGGACGGGATCCGCAGGACTGGGTCGCCTGGTCGGCGGAGCAGGGCATGCCGACGGCAAGTCGGTCACGGATCCAGTTCACGGTACGGGGGCGGTCCAACGCGGCGATCACGCTCACCCGGGTCCGAGTGACGGCGATCGACCGATCCGTTCCGCTGGCCGCGCCGTGGCTGCATGTCGGATGCGGTGGTGAGCGGGCGCTCCGGTGGTTCAACGCCGACCTGGACGCCGATCCCCCGCGGGTCACCACGGACTACGACCGGGATGCCGCCAACGACGACGACCCGCCGGAAAGGCGGACGCCGATCAGGTTCCCCTACACGGTTTCGCTGGAGGATCCGGAAAGTTTCGAGGTGTCGGCATACACCGTTGACTGCGACTGCGTCTGGCAGATCGAGCTGGACTGGAACTCCGGCGAGCATCACGGGACGCACATGGTCGGCGACGCGGGCAAGCCTGCCCGGTTTCGCACAGTCGGGCGCTCACGCGCCACGTCCGAGTGTCTGAACTCGCTGACGTCCTGCACTCCGATGGAGCGCTGACATGACCGGCGAGCAAACCCAAGGACAGAACGAGAATCAGAAATTGCGGCGGTACATCGTCAGCGCCGTCGCCGTGGTGCTCCTGGCCGTGGTCGCGGCTGTCGTCACCATCATCGCCCTGCGCGGCGGCTCCGAACCGCCGGACAAAATCGACGCCGCCGCGTTCGCCGATCAGATGTCCGCGGAGGCGGACCGGGTCCGGCACACCGACCCTCAGCGTTCCCTGCGTCTGCGGATCGCCGCCGAACAGCTCGACCCGCATCAGCGGCGGCGGGCCGCGCTGGCACACGCCCTCGTCACACCCCAACCAGTCAGCAGCGTCAAAGCAGGTGAGGGCTATATCAGCACGATGGCGCTCGCGCCGGACGGCCGTACCGTGCTGGTCGGCGGCACCCGTACGGAGTTGTGGAACATCGCCGACCCGGCAACCCCGGTGAAGGTGTCCAGCCTCCCGGCCGCTGTCGGCGAGGTGAGCGGCGCAGTCTTCGTCGACGACGGCGCGCTGGTGCTGGCCGCCGAGAAGACGCTGACGTACTGGGATGTGCGGAACCCGGCCAAGCCGCGTCGCATCGCCACCATGTTCGAGGGCCCGGAACGGCTCGGCCCGGTGGCGGCGACCGCAGACGGCGATCGGGCCGTGGTCGTGTCCGGCCAAAGCGCGGTGGTGCTGGACATACGGCGGCCGGACGCCGCGGCCAAACTGGCGACGCTGCCCGCCCGGAAAGCATCTACAGCGTCGCGATCGGCCCGGACCGGCGGACCGTCTACGTCGGGCACTGGGGATTGGAGGACTCCCAGGTAACGGTCTGGGACGTGCCCGCGGGCAAGCCGTCCGCCGCCGTCTCGCAGATCGTCCTGGACGGCTACGCCGGGGAGATCAGCCTGACCCCGGACGGCCGTCGTGCCATCGTCGGCGACGACGCACACGCCGAGATCTGGGACTTCACCGATCGCGCAACGCCGGTACGGGTCGGCACCCTCGGCGACCACACCGGCCAAGTCGGCACCGCGGCGATCAGCGACGACACCAAGACCGCTCTGACAGCCACCGGGGACTCGGCGATCCTGTGGGATCTCGCCGAGCCGTCCCGGCCCCGCTACATCGCCGCGCTGCCCGGCAAGGGCGCGGTGATCTACGCCGCGGTGATGAACCGCGATGCGACGGTGGCAGCGACCGGGCTGCGCGACGGCGAGCTGACGGTGTGGGATCTGGCGTCCACGCGGATGCTGCGGACCGGTGACCTGCGGCCGGTGGCGAGCGGCGGTGCCGGCATCACCGAGGACGGCGAGGGCGACCGCTCGGAGGGCCCCGACGTGACGCTGTCCCCGGACGGCCGCCGCGCCGCCACGATCCTGAACGTGAAAGGGCCGCTCGTGCTCTGGGACACCAGTGCGCCGCGCGCGGTGAAACGGCTAGCGCGGCTGCCGGAAGCCGCCCACCGCGCCCAGTTCAGCGGCGACGGCACGATGCTGCTGACCGGCGCGGCCGACGGAGGCGGCGCCCTGCTGTGGGTCGTCCGCAATGCCCGCAAGCCCCGGCGGCTGGCCTCGCTGCCCGCCAAGGGAGACCTGACCACCTCCGCGATGAACATCGACCGAGCCCTCGCCGTCACGGGCAGCAACGAGGGGGTGGTGACGTTGTGGAACATCGCCGACCGGACGTCGCCGCGCAAGCTGGCCGACATAGGCGAGCTGGGTGACGGGGTGCTGGCCGTCTCGCTCAGCACGGACGCGACGAAACTGCTCGTGGCCGATCGGTACGACACCGTCACCCACTGGGACGTCAGCGAGCCGGCCAAACCGAAGAAACTCGCCGTGCTGCCGGGACACACCGGCAGCTCCCTCAGCGTGTCCTACGGACCCGACGCTCGTACCGCCATCACCACCGATGGTCATGGTGGCGCGTACCAATGGGATCTTGACGCCGTGCCAAGCCCCGCCGCCGAGCTCACCGCACGCAGGATCGTCCAGCTCAACCCCGACGAGCAGCCGGCGTTGTGGCAGGAACGCATCGCCGGAGGCCAGGTCGCCGCGTTCGGCGGGCACGGCGCCGCCGCGACGCTTTGGCTGCCGACCGAGCAGGGGCTGACGTGGCTCACCCAAGTCCCGATCCCCGGCCATTCCGGCTGGCGGACCGGGTGGACGCAGGACGGCCGCACCGTGGCCATCGTGAGCCACCCGGTCCGGAATCTGACGCTCTGGAGCCTGGCCGCGCTGGACGACGTGATGAAGGATCCGCTGCCGCGAGCGTGCGCGCTGGCCGGTGGCGGCCTGACCGCACAGCAGTGGCCCGCCTACGCCGAGTCGCTCGGGCACCGCGCGACCTGCCCGGAGACGGTCGCGCCGGTGACAGCCCCGGAACAGTCGCTGGTGGGTATCTGGCAGGCGTATGGCCACCGGCTCGAGGTGCGAGCGGATCTCACCGGAACCCGCCGATGGATCGAGGGCCCCTGCTTCATCCCGGACGGGCAGGCGTGCCTGGGTGTCGCCTCCGTGAGCTTCACAAAGAGCCAGCGCGGCCTGGTCGGCACAATGAGCCCGGCCGTCTTCCAGGGCGAACAGGACGGCAAGACGGTGGCCGGATACGAGCCCAATACGATCACCTCACGCGCCGGGTATGAGTTCGTCATCCACCGTGCCGACCTGGACGTAATTGAGGTGCAGAACGTGCAACCGAAGGCCGGCGAGTACGGGTTCTTCCTGTGCGGCACCCTGGCCCCCGAGTCATGGCGGAAACTCTGCGCATAATGACCGCTGGCCTCAGGCGTGCGCTCCGTTGTCGCTGGGCTCGCCGGTACGCGAGAATGCACTGCGTGGCGACCTTCTTGCTCACCTGGAATCCGGACGGTCCGGGATGGCCTGATCCCGATCACGAAGCGGCCGTCGAGGCTGCCTCGGCAGGTCAGAGTCAACTCAGGCGTTGGAGTGTGGCCCTACGCAAGTCTGGCATCGCGATCGGGGACCGAGCTTTTCTCGTACGGCAACGTCGCCAAAGGGGCATCGTCGCAAGCGGACATTTCTCGCATACAATCTACGAGGACAAGCATTGGGATGGGTCTGGCCGCCTGACGACCTACGCCGACATCGAATTCGACCAGGTGCTGGCCCTGAACGACCGCCTGCCGGTCGAGGTACTCAAGAACAAGGTGCCAGCAATCACCTGGGACCGCCTACAGGGGTCCGGTGTTTCCGTCGCCCAGCCCCACGATCAGGAACTTGAAGAGCTATGGCAGGCGCATGTTGGCGATACGCCCTACGCCAATCCTGAGGAACTCCCAGAAAATTCGTACAGCGAGGGTGATGTCGCCCGTGTACTGGTCAATCGGTATGAGCGTGACCGGAACGCGCGCGCTGCCTGCATCCGCCACCACGGCCTCTCCTGCCTCGTCTGCGGCTTCAACTACCAGAAGATGTACGGGCCGGTGGGCCGCGACTTCATCCACGTGCATCACGTCCGCGAACTATCAACGCTCGGACCGGGATACCAGGTAAATCCGAAACGCGACCTGGTGCCGCTGTGCGCCAACTGTCACGCGATGGTTCACCGGCAACGTCCAGCTCTCACGCCGTCGCAACTCAAACGCAGACTTCGCAGCTGAGCGGAAACCCCTATGACCAGGCGTATGACCCCTCCTGCCGCCGAGTAGGGGTCAGTCAGCTCCTGGACGCTCGATCGAGCACTCCGGTCATGAGGACGAGGTCACGGGAGCCTCATTCCGGTGCCGGCCCGATCCGACTGCCTTCCAGCCGCGTTGATACGGGCCGAAGGTCGGCGGCATCCGCCAGCGCCTCGCGGCACAACCCAAACAAATAGACGCCCCGGCCACCGACCGCAACGATGGCAGGTCCGCTCGAGTGCTCGATCCAGGCGCAGGCCTGGAGTGCGCCCTCCACCCGCTGCATCGCCACTCGGCGCCAGGTCTGAGTGGCCCAAACGATCAGCGCACCGGACCCGGTCACGGCGCACAGATGTTCCGCGTCGGCCGAGTATGCCAGGGCGGTCGGGTATCCCTCGTCGGGCCGCAGGTCGGCGACGGTGACCTGAGTGTTGTCTTCGGCCGACCAAATTCGGATGCTCAGGTCGCTGCGGTAAGTGACGGTGGTGCCATGCATGACCGCGACCGCCCAGGCTGTCGGCTGATAGTAATAGAACCGCATCTCTGGTTCCACGAAACGGCCGATTGAGCGCCACATCTCGGTCTTCCATATCCGGACCGAACCGTCGGTGTGCAGGGTGGCGGCATACCGGCCATCAGGGGAGGCGATCACCCGGGTCCGCCAACTTTTCGGGCCGAGCAGGCGGACAAGCTGGTCGTTACCCCACCGCACGACCGCGTTGAAGGTTCCACCGATGTTGAAGCGGCGTATGAGAACCTGCATGGGTCGTAGCGCCCACAGCCGGTCGAACGGGACCCGCAACCGGCGGGAACCGAAGAACCCATTGGCCGCTCGCCGAAGTAGATCACGGACCGGATGCAGGCTGGTCGCGTCGTCCCATGCGCGTCCGTGCTGTGCCGGAATCAGTCGTCCAGTGACTGTGTCCAGCGCCCCGAACTGTTCCAACATGCCCGCGTCGTGCATCCGCACTAACTGGTCCATCCCTGCGGAAAGCACCCGGTCGTCTGAGCTCCATGCCACCGATGTCGCCCCGAAGAACGGAATAGTCACTGTGGAGTGCAGCGCACTGAGGCCCACGTCCCACATCTCCAGCCGGTTGGTCCTGGCCACGACTAGCTGTCCGGCATCCCGGCCAGCCAACAGTGCTCCAATGGCGTCGTCGTCCGAGCCATGGGTCAGCACCCGCGGGGACTGGCCGGCTACATCCCATATGGTCAGCCCTTCGGAGCTCCCCACGGCGAACCAGGATGAGTCCGTGGCGACGACCAGCGTCTCCGCGGGACGCCCCGGCTCTGTGCCACTGACCGCCGCCGGCGCGTCTAGGTCCCAAACCCGGACGTCCTCGCTGTCGCGGGATAGCAGTGTGCCGTCGGCACGGATGGCACAGTCCAGCACCGCCTCGCTGTGTCGCAGCAGTCGCCGGACCATCCTGCCGGTCGACACGTCCCAGATCTGGACCTCGCCGCTGCGGGTCCCGGCGGCCAGTTGCGAGCCGTTCGGGTGTATTGCGGAACAGGTCAACTCCTCGGAGGCAGATTGCCAGGCGGATCGGAGCGCCCAACTATCGGTGGTCCACCGGGTGATGACGTGCCGCTCCACGATGGCCAGCCAAGAGCCGTCCGGCGCGGTCATCACTGCGACCGCGGGAGTCAAGCGGCGGAACACGTGCACCGGCTTGCCGGTCCGTACATCCCAGACCCAGACCGTGCAGTCGGGTCCGGCGGTTACCAAACGATTCGGTCCGGCCGCGACGGCGAGCGTGACCCTATCGGTGTGCCCGGTGAGGATTCGGGCGGGACGGTTGTCGTGGTACCAGATCCGCGCGGTGCGGTCGTCGCTCACGCTGCCCAGCCAGGAACCGTCGGGTCCGGCAACCAGCGCGTTGATACCGCTGCGGTGTCCACGCACGAGCCGGCTCCGGGCTGGGTCACCAGTATTCCAAGCTCGGATGGTGTCATCGTTCATGGCGGTGGCTAGCCACTCTCCATTCGGCGCGGCAACAGCCAGGTGCGCCTGACGCCGGTGACTGGTGAAGAGGGTCGTCTGCCGCCCGGTGCCGGTGTCCCAGGCCTGCATGTTCCGGTTGGACGACTCGGTGGCCACCCAGGAGCCGTCTGGTGCAAAGACCACCGGCCAGATCGCATCGTCGGACTCGGCCAGTGTTACCGTCGGCTCGCCGGTATCGATGTGCCTTAGTACGACGTCCCTGCTCTCGGCGCGCTCGGCGAGCAGGGATCGCCCGTCCGGTGACCAGGGCGGCGAATTATTGTAACTCCATGTGCTGGCTCGCATCACCCGCCGCAGCGCGGGGTCGGGCAGATCGGGCAGCGGCCAAAGCGGGACGAGCCAGCGCGCCTCAGGCAGCCGATCCGGATCGATTCTGACATCGGCAGACGCGTGCTGTGTGCCCCACGGTTCGCGGCCGAGGAAGATGTCGACCACGGCTTCCTGAGGGTCGGTCGGAGCCAGCAAGTGACCGTGCCGGTCGAGCTGATCCGCCAAACGGCGGCCAGCCGGCAGAGGGTTGCCCGTTAAGTCGTCGGAGAGCGCGGCTGCGCCGAACATCTGAAGCTTTCTTAACGCCCACCGCGGGTCGGTCACGATCAGATCGAATTCCTCGGCTCGCCCTGCAGCGGTCATGTGATATCGCAGGTGCTGCCATATGTAGGTCAGCTCAGCAGGCACCAGCCACCATGGCGGCGGGGAACCTTCTGCGGCGACCAGTGAGGCAGCGACGGCGTCGAGAAGCTCTTCGTTGGCCACTTGGAGTCCTACCTTGCCGCAGCGTAACCGCAGGAAACCCCGGACTACGTCGTGCAGGCGCAGGCTACGGTCACCCTCGCGGTACGATTCCACGAGGGAAAGCCCGGCGAGCGTCCGGCAGAGCCGCACAGTGTCGTCGCCTGTCAAGCCACCGGTGCGGCGCCACAGCCAGGCCACCAGTTGCTCCGGTATCTCGGTATCCTCGGCGAACAATCCCAGCTCGGCGAAGCGCTCGCTGTCATGCGGTGGAAGGGCCTCCAGGCTGGCCTCAATCGTGCGCCCCGCAGTCCGGCGATCCGAGCTGGCCCCGTCCAGTGCGGTCGGCCCGTCGCGGTCTAGCAGATCGACGGTCCGGCGTCCCACGACGGTCGGATCGTCGCCCCGGGCCACCGCCTGTCGGAGTAGGCCGTTACAGATGGCCAGCAGCAACGGCCATCGGCCGGTCCGCTCTCGTAGCTGGTCGGTGACATCGGCTGGCAAGCCGGCCACTCCGGCGGTCAACAGGTCGTACGACTCGCCGTCCTGCATGGCACCGACGTCCACCCGAATCGCGTCGCCCAGTATCAGATCCGGCATCCGGGTGGTGACCAACCGGGCGCACCGGCGTCCTCCATACCGGAAGTGCCTGTACTGCTCGGCGGTCCAAACGTCGTCGATCACAAGCAGCATCGGCTCGTGCTTGTCCAGCGCGTCGCCGAGGTGCTGTGCGGCCTGCTCGGACGATGCGTACCCGGGCCGTAGACCGGTGACCCGTTCGCTGATGTCGTTGAGCTTCGCGGCCAACGCCGCGCCTGCCAAGTCCTGGCCGAGGACCACGGTCAAGGTCTCCGGGTAGCGGCGCCGGACATCCGGATGCTGCGCCGCCATCCAGGCCAGCGTGGTCTTGCCGAAGCCGCCACCGCCGGTGATCGCCACCAACGGTCCGCTCCGGCGGCTACCGCCGGTCAGAGCCCGGACGATCTCGCCAAGAGGTTCGGGTCTTGCCACCATCGGACCGCTCGACTCAGGAAACGCGGCGACCGCACGAAAAGCGGCCTTGGCGCGGCCTCCTCGGCCGGCCCGAGCGGCCTCGATCGCCGCCCAGGCCACAACCGCCACCACCAGGGTCACGATCAACCACCAACTGTGGCGCGAACCGGAAGTGAACACGTTCACCAGCCCGCCCACCAGCGCCCCCGTGATCACACTCGCGGCAGCGGTCAGTGCATGTCCCCACCCTGACCGTCCCACTCGCGATCTCCTCGCTCAGACCCCTGGCTCCTTGCAGTCAAGCCAACTCAACGCGATCGGTCAATCACGCCTGGACTTGTCCGTCCCGCGGCGACAGTGGACGCTCGCGGCGGCGATCCAAAAATCGTGACACTACGGTCGCGCGGCCTGTGACCGCACCCCTTTGCCCGCCCCCTTGTCAATGAGCGGTCACAGCATCGCCAGCAGCAGCGATGACCGCTCCTACCATCGGGTAGCCGTCACCCAGCGCGTGAACACCGACAGAGCACTCCGGTCATGCAGGAGGAGGTCCGGGGAGCAAACGTAGTAAGGAGTTCACGCCGTTCGGCGCTGCTCAGCGGCCAGAACGTGCTCTTCAGCGCTGTTCGGCGCCGTTCGTGGAGCACTCCTGTGTGAACGTAGTTCAGCTATGGCTTTGACCAGGAATAATGTAGATCGTCCCTGCTCAGTCACGGTCGCCTTACGCTGCTGAACGCCGCCCGGCGCTGTTCGACGCTGCTGATTTCAACCCCGCCTGCTCCCCGTCCGATAACCGGTTTTGGGAGCAGCGCCGCTCCGCCCACCCCGGACAGCCCGATTTCGTCGTGGCAGTGCTCCCCACCATTGCTGGCTACGGCCTCTGAACAGCGCAAACGCCATGGACGGCGAGGAGCAGGCTGCTCCCCTCTCCGCCATCACCTCAGCCGAGCCCACGACCTGGTCGAGGCAGCGCCGCGCTTCCGACGCGCTCCCCATGGGCCAGGACGCCAAGGTCACGCAAAGCGGACGATCCGACTACGCCGAAGCGCCACTCTTACAAGTAGCCAATGTGAGTACACGTCTGATGCCTGCCAGGGAGCACATTAAAAGTCAGAAGAAATGGGCAAATCACGAATCCCGAGCAACTTCTATAGCATCGTCTTTGCTGAGTTGTGACCAGTCCCGGAGCAGCATCAATCAGGTGCGGGCACAGAATATCCCGACACTGCGGCTACGAACCGGCTTGAGCCGGCGGTCGAAGGTACTCTTCCCGGCCAGCATGCCAAATCCGTTACCCACTCGCGCGCACGAAGTAATCGAATAGCTCGGCCGCCGGGTGGGAGAAGAACGTGAAGGAACGCGGTGAGCAGCGGCGAGTCCAGGTTCTGGCGTGGCTCATACGCCGTTACTCGGAAAGGCTCAGTGACCGTGGTGGACGACGGCAACCTGCTGAATTACATTCAGCCGTTTGGCATATCGAAGTGCGATAGGAGTTCTTGAATTAGACCTTCAAGATTGGCGACGCCCACGGCCCTCGCCATAGCACTAACAGCTGCAGGCGCCTGCAAGATGGGATCGGGCAGGTCAAAGGTGTTGGCCACCTTACGGGCCCTTTTGAGGCCTTCAACCACGACGTCGATACTCCAGCCTGCCCCATACCCGATAAGCGAAATATTTGCGAGCATTTTGCTCGCCACCTCGACCGGCATGAACGCCTTCGCAGCTCCAATCATCGCCGCGAACTGCCAGTCCCCTAGCGCGCTTACATTATTTTCACGAACTTTGTCGTAGAGGGATATCAAGTCACGCATTGGAGTTACTTGCCACGACCACCAGGACGGACGGGTCAGGACCAGTCCGCTAGCATTCGGAAGCCAATCATCGCGCTCGGCAAGCCAGAGAAGATCCTCGAGGTGCAGCGCGACATCCACAATCATCTGTAGCGCGAGCTCCCTATTGAACAACGCGGTCCGTTCAATAATGCTGTCGATGCGTTCACCAACTATGCCTGGGGACAATTCGCGGTCCCGTAAACAGTCAATAAGCGCCGTGGTGCCGAAACAATTCACGCCAAAATGTCGAGCTACACGCCTGACACCAAGGTCGTCACTCCACAGCGGGAGATCTTGGTCATGCGCGAGCTGGATCGACTCGGCCCATACGGCAATTCGCGAACTATCGCCGAGATCATCGAAGAGGCTGAGTTCTTGGACTGTTCGAGCAACTACCCTTTCGCATAAATTTTCGATCTCCTGGATCTTATTCAATTGCCGCAAATATTCCGCGTCGCCAAGTTCCCAGAGTGCCATCGAATTCGTGGCCGGATTCCAGCCGACGGTTCCCGGGCTGGCAGCAAGACCACGAATGTCTAGAGCCGAACTATATATGTCACTCAGAGCGCTTGCAGGCAAGTTCATCGCGATGAAGGAGCCCTCCAGGGAGGCTTCCGAGCTCAGCCCGCTCAGAACCAACAGAGTGGTCGTGTCGATGACCACTTGCTTACCCAACGACTCGCCAGCGACTTCTATTTCCACGCCATGTTCATCATCGGCGACCGCTCCAGCAACAAGCGGGCCTAGGGTTCGTTGAACGAGCAGCGTCGCGTAACTTGTTCCCCGCAATGCCGCTACGAATCCTTGCGGAAGTAGTCCGTCACGGGCGGCCGAAAGCAAGTCGTCAAATTGCTCTCTCCCATCGGCGGCTTGTCGGGCCATTTCGGCCATACGTGCAATCTGCTGCTCGGGATCTCCGCGGATAACCGTGACGCCTGTCGCATCACCCGACTCATTTACCAACCTGTCCAGCGCAGCAAAGGCCTGCCTGTGCAATTCTCCTGGAACGGGATTCTGAGCGAGGCGGCGCCGTTCTTCGAAGTCGTCGCCTTCTTCGTCGTCAATCTGATCCGCTTCAGCTGAATCGTCCGCTTGGGCAACGCCGTAGGTCTTGGTTATTATCTGGGTGAGCAAGGCAGTCGAAATGCGGGGGTCATTGAAGCGGCGCGCCAGCGCGAGGGCCTCCGACGCAATTGACTCGTTCCAAGGCACTGCGACGTTTGCTTTGAGCCATAGTTCTGCTTCCTCTATTGACTGAACCGTCGGCCTATATTCCGCGACCGTGTTGGCAGCCCGGGGAAGCCGGCCTTGGTTTATCTGCACAAGAACAACGCGCCAAATTTCCGCCGAAGAGGGACGATGCAGCGACAAGACAGTAGCAAGGTGCTTCTCTGCATCGTGCCAGTCCCCGCGATCGGCAGCCTTTGCCCCGAGATAGGTAAGCAATCGGATACGTTCAGCCGTGAATCCGCTGTTCACAGCCACGGCCTCGAGCGCGGCTGCCTCGGCAGCATTGTTCCTAGCCTCAATCAAGCATTGAGCCCGCTTGAATAGCAAATAGGGCTCTCGACTGTGAAGGAATAGACTTGCGCAGTCGTCCGCAGCCTCCGCAAACCTGCCAGCCGCCATCAGTCGCGAGATAAGAAATTCGGCCGCAGTTTGGTGCCGACGAGCGACGCTTCTCAACTCAGGAATGGCCGCATCGAGATCAACTCGCGCTGTGACCAGCGCCCGCACCAGATCAACGTAAGCGCTTGGTATGATGGAAGCCGCGACGAGTGGCGCCAAAGTTTCGCTCTCGTCCCGGCCGAGGGAAGCAAGTTCGACGGAGGCCGCCACTATTGCATTGTAATCGCTTTCAGTCGAGGCCCGCTCGAGTTCAGCTGACCAAAGCGACTCGGCTTCTTGCTCGGTCAGGTTTAGAATGCCTACCCGTAGCCTGACGATGCGATCTTCCGAAGTATCGCCGAGGCTTGCCGCCAACTCTCCGAGCAAGTCAGCGCGGCCAGCGCCCCATGCTCCTAGCACGGCGTTGCGGCGGACTTCAGGATTTGTGGCCTCATCCGCCGATGCTGACCCTTCGGGCGAGGCTAGGCAGGCAGATAGCATTCTTTCGAAATGTCCGCTCAGTGCATATGACCGCACGAGCGTAAGCAGTACCGGAATAGTTGGTCCAGACCAAGCTCTTCGCTGGGTAAGCGCTAGCTCCAACAGGGAGGACGCATCGTCCAAGTCCCTAGGTTGACGCTTACGGGTACTGGACCTGCGCAATAGCTTGTCGGCATATAGCACCATGACCGATGAATCATCGGGGGCCGCATCGTGCGCCATGCGTGCGTGTCGGCACGCCAAGTCGGGGTCGTCAGATCGTGTCGCCTGCTCACTAAGGAAGCTTTGGACCAGCGTGTTGCCACGGACCTCCTCGCTGTCCGCCAGCAAGGCTGGATCAACACGGAACGGACCAGCGTCACCAACCGGGTGCTCAACTAGAGCTCTAGCGACAAAAGTGGTGAGGTTTCCAGTTCCCGCGCTCTCAACTTCATCCACCAAAGCGCGGGCCCGCTCCCGATTTGATCCCAGGACGTTTATGGCCGCAGAAGCCAACAATTTCTGACGCTGGCCCGGAACGGTAGCCGCTGCCCTTTCCAGCGCATCTGCACTTAGGCCGCCCAGGTCATGCTCCGCGGCGTACGAGGAGATCGCCTTCCAGCTCGTCTCCGCTTGCCGCTGTATCCAAATAGGTTCGTTTACGATCAGAGACTCGACAATGGCCTCAGGGTTGTTTTTCCCCTCAGCCAGGTGAAGCGCCAAGACAGCGATGTCTTCGTGACTCGACGAGGGGTGATCTCTGAGCTTCTTGGACACGGAAGGTGGTAACTGCGTCAGGGCAAATTCGTATTGTTGTACCGCGCGAGACTGAATCCCGCTCGCCAGGTGCGTCCACTCGGAGTCAGCATCCATGATCTCCTGATCTCGTGGAACGTAGACCTTAAAATCTTTACCCGTCGGAGTTGCCGTCCAGCTCGAAATCACCTGCCAATAAGCCTTGCGATGATCCAGGTCGACGAGGGCAACAATGACGGGGAGAGCGTGGTTAAGCCAGAGCCTTGCCTTCTTAGCATCGAATCGAAAGACCCAGCCATCATTGACGGGCTCGCGAAAGTAGCTGGGACCCGCTTTAATCTGCACAGCAATGAGGCGCCCCGTCCCGACTTCATTGGGGGCTTTCTCGACGTGCGCGTCGATACCTTGATCGCTGGTCGGTTGCTCACGGAAGAACCACTCGATCCCCAACGCCGCGTCACTCACGATATTGACGCCACGGCGATTACTGAATTCGCTCATCCCTGTCCCAGGTCCAGATCTCATGACTAGCGTCCCGCACATCATACTCGTCGCCTAGAGCCGCCCAATCGGTGCAGAGTGGACTGCGCGTATCATGTCAACTCGCCCGAACGCGATGCGGTGATCGCTCTCGAGAATGTCCTTCGTATGATTGATCGCCGATGGCACCGTCGTCAGCCCGTTGGTACGAAACAGGCGCGTGGTGCTCACACCGATGGATGAGAGGCAGCCATCGGAACTACGGGTTGGCTTCGCACCTACCTTAAGCACCCGCGGGTGGCAATGGATCCGGCGCTTGCGGACGATCTCCCGGCGCTCGCAGACCTCCTGTTCGAGCGGGAGCCAACCCGGCGATGGCACCGATTCCTGCGCTGGCCCCGCTTCAGTTGATCCCGCTAATCTCGCTACAGATAGCTGCATTGCGACTCGAGGTCATGGGCTCGGACGTCGGCCCGCTGGCCCCCGCGCATCGTTCTGTCGCAGACAACGCTCGATGCCGGCGCCATGCGGGCCCGGTTACCCGCGCCGGTAGCGACCGTCCGACACGTGCGGCAAGTCGTCGTAGGTGCGAGCGTGGGTGTCGGGCGCGTTGGCGCACATCCGGCTGACGACATGGGTTCGTATTGTCGACTCCCCGAGGTTGCTTCTACGCCGGCGCAGCTCGTCTACGACGTCTTGAGGGCTGAACGAGCCGTCCGCGCCTCGGGCTTCGATGTCTGGCAGCGCAGCAAGAATCTGGTCTCTCGCGGTCATGGTTCTCATCCTGACCCCGGCGGAGCCGGCGAGAAGGGCCTTCGTCTGCCCCGGTCCGTGCGTCGACGGCGGCATGCCATCACTCGTCATACGTGCGCCAGGCACGCTCGAACTCGACTTCCGTGATCTCGAAGGTGCTCCAGCCCTCGTCTGAATCGTAGAGCCTGGCTTGGCCGAGACTTCCGTAGCGGTCCTCGCTGCGTCCCGGACCGTAACGAAGCAGGCGACCCACGTCGTACAGCTCAACCTGGCGGACGGGCCAGCCTTCGTCGTCGGTCTCGAAGTACCACACGGAGGGGCCCAGCTATCGAACTCGTCCCCGCGGGGCTCGTCCCAGCGGCGGCGATAGAAGTGGTTCGGCACAACGGAAGGATACGGCCGGACGGCACCCTCATTTGCCGCGATCCGGGCGGCTCCTTGGATCCGCCGATTACCCCCGTGAGCAACCGACGCGCGTCACCGGAGCGGCCTCATCGCAGTCCTCCCGACTGCGATGCGCTCCGGCCTCTGCACATTTGGCGTACCTAGCACTGCAATGGAACCCGTACACGAGCACCCGTTACCGTCGGCGCATACTCGACGTCGATCCTTCCGTCCACCGGTGAAACGGCCGGTCGCCTGCGTGAGCCAGCCCGAGCTAACCGTCGTACCGGTCAAGGGCAGCACAGGCGCGGCGTCCGACGAAAGAAAGACCAATCGATGGGTAACTGCGCGTTCTGCGGCTTCACCGGCAAACTCACCCAGGAGCACGTTCTGGGCGACTGGCTCTCGACCATCGGACTCGACCTGCGGCCCACCCCACACGTGACCGGGCCGCTCAACCGCATCGGGCGTGACCTTGGCGTCCGGCCCCCGTTCAGGCAAACCGTCGGCATCTGCGGGCCGTGCAACAACGGCTGGATGAGCCGCCTCGAAATCGTTGCCAAGCGCACACTGACACCGTTCATCCTTGGCAACGCTGGCCACCTCACCGCCGAGGACGCCGGCCCGGTGGCGGCGTGGCTGCAGAAGACCGCACTGACCGCGATGCTGGTGTCCTCGGAGAAAGAACGCGACGCTGGCTACGGCCTTCCGCCGTCGGAGTACCACCGTCTGTGGACCCTGCGCAACCAGAAGATGCCCCTGCCGACCAGCCAGTGTTGGATCGGCAGATATGCCGGGCAACGCCGGCTCGCTGCCACCTGGGTAACGCCGATTACGGTTGCCGTCGACGGTCTGCCCGAACCCGACGCGCCCCAGGGCTACACCACCACCATCGTGCTCGGCCAGCTCCTTCTGCACGCCGTTCAATTCACCACCGAAGCCCTTGCCTGCACGGCCACGACCCGCCAACAACTCCCGCAACTATGGCCGGCAACGACCCGGGTCGTCTGGCCGCAAGGCACCCCAGTCGACGACACCGCGTTTCTCGCCTTCGCCGGCGCCAAAGACCTGCGCTCCACAGAGCCATTCATCAGGCTCGGCCCGTGGATACCAGCCACCGAGCTCCCAGCCAGCCAGGCCGTCGGGGACATGGTCGAGTTACCCACGATCTGCGGCAAACACGTCGTGTTCTACCCCATGACGCTGGTCCGCGAGGCGATGCGCGGCCGGTTCTACGCGTTCGCCACGGCCTGTGAGTGCCGCACCGCGTACCTCATTCACACCGAACCCGACGGCGCCCACTGCAAGGCCGCCGACACCGTCGAGGCCGTCAGTGAGCTGTACGAAGCGCTCCCCGGCCAGGAAATCATGATCGGCGGCGAACCCGGCGAGTTCATTTGCAAGCGGCTGTAGCGCCGCCCGCACCTTGACCCGGGCCGCTCGACGGTCATCTCGACCTGCTGCCAATCAAGATCATCGGTGCCGCCGAGCACGGAGGCGGACCGGCACTGTCCAGCCGGCAAATCGCCAACCATGCTGAGCATCCAGAGAAGTCGTTGGATGTCGAGCGCTAGGGTTAATCGATCAATGTTGGACGGGTTCGACACCGGTATCATCCACGAGTTAGCGAGACCACTCCCGCCGCCGGCCCTCGGTAGAGCTCCCGGTCCGCTGACCGGCGGTTCTCGACCGCCCGACCCTGACCCGCGCCGCATCCGATTACCTCGCAGGCCAGTTCGGCGACGACGTCAACTGTGGGACGCCGCATTCGCGCTGCTCACCGAAGGGGACGGCACCCTCCGTGACCCGGTCGACGCGGTCGTGCTCCTCAAGCGAGTCTGACCTCGGCGACAGCCGCCGCTACGGGTGCCGGACTTGCCAGAGGTAGATCGGTCGAAGGCTGCGCTCGGGTCATGCGCTGCCGCCGAAAGGGTGAAAGGCCCACCAGCCTCCCGGATCGACCGCTCAAATGACCTCCCTCCACACTGTCCGTATCCATTACGATGACTGTCCGGTTGGGGGAGGGCAGTTGCCTAAGCGTGTGTGGCGGGGCGTGGGCGTGGGGGCCACGGTCGTCGTCGGAGTAGGGATCGGAGTCGCCACCGAACTGATGACGGATCCACCCACCATCGCCTGGCTCGTCATTATCGCTGCGCTGACCGTGATCGCGGTCGCTATACAGATCGGACTGTTGATGAGTGACGGGGGCAACGAGACGACACCGTCCGGTTCGTATCCCGCGGTGCATCAGACTGCGGCCACCATCGGCAACGGCAGCACGAGCCAAGTGGGCAGGGATGTCAATAACGGGCTAGGCGGTGGCCCGATTGCGCTGATCGCTGGCGTTGTCGGCCTTCTGCTTCTCGCTGCGGTCGTCGTAGTTTGGAACCTTCGGCAGCCCCGTGACCCGAGCAGGGAGACCGCGCAAGCCGCTGGGGCACCGTCGGTGACGGCTTCGGGACCCACCACTCCCTTCGCGGTTAAGGTTCTGCTGGATCCGCAGAAGTACGTTGACCCGAAGCACGAGATCAACACCGTCAACAGCTTCCTGTTTCCAGCCGGCGGCCTTACCGCGGAGAAACCGGACAAATACTGCTACGCTTGGCATTCGTGGGCTCGGGAGAAGAATGCCGCCGACGTCGAGGTAACCAACTTTGCGATCAGCATCAGTGCCGTCACCTCAGACGTCGTGCAAGTCACGGGCGCAGAACTGGTCGCCACGGACCTGTCGGATCCGCACGGTGACGTCGCCGCCTGTGAGCAGGGCGGCGAGACGACGCATTCCTTCCTCAACATCGACTTGGACAAGAGGAAGCTGGACTTCCTGGATGGTGGCCTCAAGCCGGTACCGTTCATGCGCACCATCAAGCCGGCCGACCCAGAGGTGGTCTATGTCAAGGCCACCGCGACGACTTGCTACTGCTCGTGGCAGCTGGTCCTGGACATCTCTGTCGCTGGCAAAGACTACCCATACACAGTCGACAACAACGGCAAACCGTTCGTGACCGCCCCACGAGAAGGCAACTACCGCTACTTCCTGTACGACTCAGGCAAGTGGATCGGATGATCCAGTTCGCAGGGGCCAGCGTGGAATTGTTCGGGGCGATGACCAGACGAGTACGGGATGTGCGGTTCTCGGCACCTGTCGGCACTCATGACGTCTGGGGGTGAGATGACGGGGCCGTTCTGGGCGGCGCGGGCCTATGCGCGTGGCTCAGGGCAGGATCATCTTGGGCTTGGATCGGTCAGTTCGGATCGGTTGCTGGCGGGACTGTCGCCGGGCGTGAACGTGCTGACCGTCCACCCACGGTATTGGTCGTTTTACGCGTTTCTACTCGACGAATTCTGGGCGCGAGATCTGCCGCGCAGCCGGACAGCTTTCCGGGATTTCTATCGACCTCGGGAGGCTCTGTACTCCTTCGCCTGCCAGCTCTGCGAGCAAACCGAGCACGAGACGCTGACGAGCGGCATCGTCGGGTCCCGGCGCACCTACAGCGTGATCGGCCAGGAGGAGTTCGATCCGGCGTTCGACTACATCAAGGAGCCGCTCGGCGGTTACGGCCTCTATTACCGCACGGTGATGGAGACCTTGGGCCTGGTGGTACTCACCGATCCAGCCACCGGTGTGGTGTTCGACGCCCCGACGCCGGAAGGCCGGGCGGTGGCGGCCGGGTATCGCTCGGCGATCGACGGAACCCGGTTCTACCGGGACTACTTCGCGGCCTGCGACACCGCCGTCCCGCGGGACGTGCTCGTAGAGTTCGCGGCTGCCGCCTGCTTGTGTCAGCTTCGCGCCGCCGCGGCCGTCGACCTGCCGCTGCTTCAGGACGTGTTCCTGCACCACGGCGAGCTCGAGGAAGCGGGGCGGCGGCGAGGGTCCTTCCGCTTCTTCCTCGATTTCTGCCGGACGACGCTGGCGGAGCCGGTGAGTCAGGACCGGTTCCGCCAGCTCGCCTACTTCCGCGAGCTGGACGGTGAGCGATACGCACCGCTGCCGGGAGTGCTCGGCATCGCCCGGCGGTGGCGCATCTACCAGGCGCGTGAGTACTTCGCGTTCGCCTTCAACCGGCTGTGGGCCTGGGTGACGCGACGCGGGCTGGAGCTGTCCGGCGACGGGCTTAGCCTGGTTCCCTTGAGCGACCTCTGGGCGGTCATCACCGGGGAACTCGACGACAACGGCTTCTGTGGCGACCTGCCCGATCCCGGGATCCGGGCCGATATGCCTGGCCCGGTATTCGCGGATTGGCTCACTGGGCACGTTGACGTGACGCTGGGGGTCGACGACGTCTGGCCCCGGCACGACGAACTCGACGAGCACGTCCTCTACGCCTGGTGCGCCAACGCCGACGACGACGCCGGGACACTGATCGCGATGTTGGCGATCCTGCTGCTGGTTCACCGTCGGCTCGGCAGCGCTGGGCGGCAGGCCGACCTGGGCGACGACGCCGAGTTGCTTGCCGAGGGCGGCGGCCAGCGGATCGGCATGACCCGTTTCTATGGGCTGCTACAGCGACGGCTCGTGGCGAACCAGACGATCGCTGAACTCCTTCAGTGGATCATCACCGATTTCGTGATCGTCCAGCATGAGCGGGTGGCCACGGCGAAGCTTCCCGACAGCGGGGATACGTTCCGTTTCCGGCGTGTCGGTGACGCGCTGCGGTTCTTTCCCGCGGACGCGCCGGTCGCCTTTAACGACAGCCGGTTCGGGGCGCTCAGCACGATCGTTCACGAGCTCGGCCTCGTCTCCAGCCTGACCCTGGAGCAGCGGGAGCTGACCGCGGCCGGCCGCGCCCTGTTGACCGACGGCGATCTTCCGGCAGGCGTGGTGCGGAACGCCGCCGCAGCGTTCCGTCCGGAGAACGCGGGATGAGCGACACGCCCGCTTTTGTTGTCCCGGAGCAGATCCAGGGTGCCTGGACGAACCTGATCGTTCTGACTTACTCGGCGCACCTGGACTTCTTCGAAACGCATCTGCTGCGGCAGCTGAGCCGGGTGCCGAATCGGATCATCCTGGCCGATGATCGGCGGCTGGCCGACCAGTTCGCCACGGCCGCGCGCACGGGGCAGCGGCTCGGTCAGGCGAACCGGACCTATATGGCTGCGCCGATCCGTAACCCGTGGGCGGCGCATGCGAAGGCGGTGCTGCTCACGACGTCCACAGCGGGTCGGCTACTGGTCGGCTCGGGCAATCTAGGCCCGGACGGTTACACCGAGCCCGGCGAACTGTGGCACAAGTACACCTACGACGACGGTGCCGGCGAGCATCTCGACGTGTTCGCCGCGGTCCGATCCCTGATCGACGGGATCGCGGCGCGCCGGTGGCTCGATCCGGCCGCAGTCTCCGCGCTGGACCTCACCTGGTCCTCGACCCCTTGGCTGCCGCCACGGCCCACCGGAAGGCAAGCGCTGCACCACAATCTCGATACCCCGCTGATCGAGGCGATCACCGCGGCTGTGGACGGCCCGGTTGATCTGCTTACCGCGTACGCGCCGTTCCACGACGAGGAGGCGACAGCGCTGGGCCGGCTGCTCGACCGGCTACGGCCTCGGCGTCTGCGGGTGCTGCTCACATCGGACACATCGGTCGACGGCGAACGCCTCTCCGCCGTAGTGAACCGTCCCGGCACAGCGGTGTCGCTCGAGAGGGCCCAGGTGACCGACGCCCCAACGGCCTTCCTGCACGCCAAGATCATCCATGTGGTGTGTGTCGACCGGGAGGTGCTGGTTACCGGCTCGGCGAACCTGTCCCGACGGGCTCTGCTGCTGCCGGCCACCACCGGCAATATCGAACTGGCTGTGATTGAGACTCGGCCGCCTGGCGGATTCGCTGGCCTCTACATGCCGCTTACGGTGCAGCCGCTGCCCGTTGCGGAACCGCTCATGCTGAGGTTCCGTGGCGGCGGTGACTTACCACCGGCGGACACCGCGGCAGTGCTCTACAGCGAGCTTCGCGGCAACCTCCTGACGCTGGTACTCACCACGGCGGTCACGTCAGGCGTACCCCAATTGGTCTTTCCGGATGGGACCGCACTGCTCGCGCTGGCTGCGGAAGATGACGGCACGGTTTTCCGGTTTCGGCTCACTGATGCGGACGTCGAGCGGCTGGCCCGCGGTGGACGCATCGACGTCCGCCTACCCGGCAGCGTCGAAGGTGCGGAGCCAGAGCCGACATGGCCCTACCACGTGGACGCATTGCGTGGCCGGACGGCGCGGACCGCAGACAATCACCTGCTGGGTTCGACAGGATCCCTTCCGGGCACCGACGACGACCTTTCTCAGCTGCTCAAACAGCTGGAGCAGGCGCTCATCTTCGACCCGGAGACCGCCTGGAAGGTGGCCGGGGGCAGGACCGCAACGCCCGCCGATGACGGCGGTGAGGCGGAGTCGGTGCGATGGGAGGAAATCGACTGGGAGCGGCTCTACCGGCATCCCCGCTATCGGGGCTACCAGCACAACTCCAGGCCCGATGGGCAGCGAGCATCGGACATCGAGGTCATCCTCAGCTCGATCGCCGCTCGTCTGAAAGGGGTCACAGGGTCACCCAGCGTGGCGGACAAAGACGACGATCTCGGTGCCAGCAGCGAACCGGACGACACCGGCGACGAAGAGCAGCTCACCCGGCATCTCAGCGTCTCCACCCGCACCCGAATGGCCTGCAATCGGCTCGCCGTCCGGTACACCGCCGCACTGCAGGACGTGGTCTTCCAGGAGAAACTCGGCCCCACCCTAACGGTGCGCAACGCGGTGATCCTCAGCCACGTCCTGCGGGAATTGCTGCACAGCGACGCGATCGACCCAGGCCATGCGATAACGGCGCAGCTCGCATCGTGGTCGTTCCTCTGGGGCCCGCAAGGGCTGATTGCCTCACTCCCCGACCAGGAACGCGAAGCCGCCGAGCAGGTCCTCACCGAGGCACAGGCCCGACAAACCACGCTTCGTGCCCTCGCCGAACTGACCGAATACGACTTCGACGATGAGCTACGCCGGGCCGTACGCGAGCACACACAGGCACTGCTGCTGTCACCTGCGCTCGGGTTCGACCAGCATCTGCTAACACTGACTGCACCGGACGCACGGCAGGCTGCGGCCCTCGTCGCCAATCTGCGGTACCTCGCCGGCGACTACACGGATAGCGAGATCGTGGAGCTGATGACCACCGGTTGGGGCATCGCGACGACCGCCGTGGGCTGGGAGACATCGGTCGTACGGCGGCCTCCCTGCCGAGGACGTCCAGCACGGTCCGACGAGGCGGATGTGCTTCGGGTACAGAAGCACATCCCGGGCCTCACCGCCGATCGCGCTGGCGCTGATCTCGCCCGCCTCGCCGCCCACATGATCGTCGCCAGGGTCGATTTCGACTACGTGCGCATCCGGTTCGCCGAAGGACGCGACGTCGCCTACTGGGACGCAGCCGCAGGCGAGGGCATCTGTTTCATCGCCGACGACGAGAAGGAGCTCACCGACCTGCAACCCGAATTCCCCGCATGGTGGCAGCACCTGGACAAACTCGACGGCCGGCCTGCGGCCTCTGTGGCAGCCTGATGCCCGCCGTCGCGGTTAAACAGGCACGCCTTGATGACACGCCCAGCGCCTCGACCACTCCTAACGGGCGGGAGAGGCCATGGGAGCGAACATAGTAGAGAGGTCACGCTGTTCGGCGCTGTTGAGCTGCACGAAACCGCTCTTCAGCGCTCTTCGACGCTGCTCGTGGAGCTCTCCTGTGTGAACGTAGTCCAGCCACGACCCTGACCAGGAACAATGTAGATCGCCCCTGTTCAGGCACGGTCGCCTGACGCTGCTGAAAGCCGCCCGGCGCTGTTCGACGCTGCTGATTTCAACCCCGCCTGCTCCCCGCCTGATCACCGGTTTTGGGAGCAGCGCCGCACCGCCCACCGAACAGCCCGATTTCGTCGTGGCGGTGCTCCCCACCATTGCTGAGTACGGCCTTTGAACAGCGCAAACACCATGTCCCGCGAGGAGCAGGTTGCTCCCCCACTCCGCCAGCACCTCAGCCAAGCCCAACGACCTAGTCGAATCAGCGCCGTGCTCCCAACGCGCGCCCCATGGGCCACGACGCCAAGGTCAAGGCAAGCAAGCGGACGATCCGACTACGCCGAAGCGCCGCTCTTACTGCCATGCCGAGCTGAGTGCGTCACGCCGCGCGTTACCCTCGTGTCGCACCACCGATGTCGACGGGACATCAGTGCGATCCACTGAGCCTTTTCCATCCTCAGTA
>NZ_BOQL01000091.1 GCF_018332655.1 Actinoplanes auranticolor
CTGTCCGGACATCACACCTAGACCGCCGCCGCGACCCGCGGCTCGGGTACGTCCACCTCAGCCACCGCGCGATAGATCGCCAGCTGGGCCGCCGCCACCAGGTCCCAGTCGAGGTGGCGCACCGACGCCGGACCCGCGGCGCCGAGCCGGCGGCAGCGGGCCGGATCGTTGGCCATGGTGATCAGCGCGGAGGTCAGCGCCGGCACGTCCTCGGCCGGTACGGGCACCCCGACCCCTTCGTGCACGAGCGCCCTCAGGCACGGGATGTCGAACGCCACCACCGGTGTCCCCACGGCCAGCGCTTCCGCCGCGACCATGCCGAAGGTCTCGTAGCGGCTCGGCATGCAGACGAACTGCGCCCGGGCCAGCAGATCGAATCGCTGAGCCCCGTCCACCCGGCCCAGCCAGTGGACCCGGTCCTCGATCCCGAGCGCCCGTACCCGGGCCAGCAGCACTTCGGCGTCCGGTCCGTCGCCGGCCAGGTGCAGGTCGGCCCGGATGGACGGTGCCGCCGCCGCGTACGCGTCCAGCAGCAGGTCCATGCCCTTCTGGGCGATCTCGAGCCGGCCCAGGAACAGGATGTGGTCTCCCCGGCCGAATGCCGCCGCGCCCTGCCACGCGGCCGGCTCGAGACCGTTGGGCAGCGCGTGCACCTCCGCGTGCGGGTTGCGCCCGCGCAGTTCCCCGGCCAGGTCCTCGCTCACCGCGATCAGCTTGTCGTGCGCGCCCACCCCCAGCCGTTCGACCAGGTGGAACGGCAGGTGGTACTGCCGGGCCTTGTCCCGCGCGAACAGCCACTGCACGACGCCCACCACCGGCGTACGGGTCAGGTAGGGCACCGCGATGCTGGAGAACGGCGCCGCGAAGTCCTCGACGATCAGGTCGGGGCGCCAGCGGCGTTCCAGGCGCCACAGTCCGGTGAGGACCAGACCGAAGTAGGCGAGCAGGGACGGGAAGTGTCCCGGAGGAGCCGGCCAGCCGCAGGGCACGTACCGGACACCGTCCTGGACGCGTTCGGTGAAGCCGGGGTAGCGGCTGCACGCGACGACCACTTCGACGCCTGCGGCGGCCAGGCGGCGGTTCACTTCGTGGGTGCGTACCGAGCCGCCGCCCGCGCCGGGGCGGGCCGGATCCTCGAAACCCAGGTGCAGCACCCGCAGCGGGCCTTCCGGCCGGGATCGGGGCCTGACCAGCAGCAGGGTGGCGGCGCCGAGGATGCCGGCGGTGAGCAGCCAGACGACGAGGTGGTCGGTCAGCCGGCCGAGCAGCAGCCAGGCGAGGATGCCGAACAGCACCGGGCCGATGACGGTCGCGGGTGCCCGTACCGTCCGTCCCCGGCGGTCGACCAGAGCGAGCAGACCGGCTGCGGCGCCCAGGGTCGCCGCCGCTGATGCCCAGGCCAGGTGGGCCGGGTCCGCCGCGACGAACGGGTAGGCGCAGCCGCTCGCGATCAGCGCGGTGACGAGCACGCCGGCGGCCGCGCGGAGCAGGTCGCGGGCCTGAAGGTAGGCGATCAGGAGCGTCGCCAGGGCGCCGCCGAAGCCGGCCAGGGCCAGGGGCGGCAGCAGGGACAGCGACGCCAGGTACTCGGTCGGCAGCACCACCTCGACGAGCCCGGCCGGGACCGTGGCCACTCCGGCGGTGATCAGGACGCTGAGCAGCAGGAACGTGCGCAGGGTGGCGCGGAAGGTTTGGTTGGCGCCGCGATCACCGTGGGTTCCGACCAGGCGGGGGAAGACGGCGGTGGCCAACGCGGTGGCCAGGAACAGCGGGATGCGGGCGAGTACGAGCAGCGCCTGGTAGCCGGCCAGGCCGTCACCGCCGCGCTGCAGGGCGGCGCCGATGATGACGTCGAGGGTGAGCAGCAGGGACAGGGCGGCCTGACCGGCCGCGAGCCCGGCGGCGTGCCGGGCCAGCGCCCGGGTCCCGCCGGCAACCGCACCGGTACGCGGGTCCGGAGCCTCCGGCGTGGTCGTCCGTCGGCCCGGGCTGAGTTCCCGCGTCTTCAGACCGGCCACCTGTGTGTCCCGGGTCCGCCAATCCGTCATCCGGGGAGGCACCGACGGTGCAGCGGGCGGTGGCGGCGCCCAGAGGTCCCGCCCCAGCGTCAGCAGGCTCCACAGCGCCGCCGTGCCCGCGCCGACGGCGAAGGCGCCGATCACCCCGGCGCTGCCCCAGCCGATCAGCGCGGCCAGCACCGCCAGGGCGATGCGGATGGCCACCTCGAGGATGCGGACCCCGGCCAGCGTGGCGAAGTTCCGTTCGCCTTGCAGGACACCGACGCCGACCGCGCAGAGCAGGATGAACACCGTCGCCGCGGCCTCGCCGGCGAGCAGCGCGGTGCCGGCATAGGACGCGGACGCGACCAGCACCATGAGCGAGCAGACCAGGCCCAGCGCCAGGCTGGCACCGAGGCCGAAGCGGATCGCCCGTCGTCGCCGCGCGTCACCCCGCCGGCTCAACGCGGCCTCCCGGGCCATGACCCACGGCACCGCCGCGCCGGCGACCGTGCCCACGGTCAGCAGCAACGTGGACGCGGCCGCGAAGCGCGAGAACTCGCCCGGCGACAGCAGGTGCACGAGGACCAGCGACAGCCCGTAGTTCGCCACGCCGGTGAACGTGGTGGCCGCGAGCATCAGGCCCGCGCCGCGTGGTGCGCTCATTGGTGCACCCTTGT
>NZ_BOQL01000092.1 GCF_018332655.1 Actinoplanes auranticolor
GAGGCCTGGCTGCCGCTGGCCCGCCACCTCGCCCACCGCTACTCCGGCCGCGGCGAGCCCACCGACGACCTGGTCCAGACCGCCACCGTCGGCCTCATCAAAGCCGTCGACAAGTTCGACCCCGAACGCGGCGTCGACTTCGCCGGCTACGCCATCCCCACCATCATCGGCGAGATCAAGCGCCACTTCCGCGACCGCACCTGGTCCGTACGCGTCCCCCGCCGCCTGCAGGAACTGCGCCTGGCCATCACCGAGGCCAACAGCACCCTGACCCACACCCTCGGCCGCTCCCCGCAGGTCAGCGACATCGCCGTGCACCTCGGCGTCACCGAGGAAGAAGTCCTGGAAGGCCTCGAAGGCGCCCGCGCCTACAACGCCACCAGCCTGTCCACCCCGATCAGCGCCGACGGCACCACCGAACTCGGCGACACCCTCGGCGGCGAGGACCACGAATTCGAACTCGCCGAGACCCGCGTCGCCCTCGGCCCCGCCCTGGCCCTGCTCGACGAACGCGAGCAGAAGATCCTCACCCTGCGCTTCTACGGCAACCTGACCCAGTCGCAGATCGCCGACCAGGTGGGCATCTCCCAGATGCACGTCAGCCGCCTGCT
>NZ_BOQL01000093.1 GCF_018332655.1 Actinoplanes auranticolor
CCAGCCGATCCCGGTGTGCAGTACGAACAGGATGCCTTGCAGGCAGGATCGGTCCGGGATCGGCTTCGGCCCTGGTGCTTTCTCTGGCCACGGTGGCAACACCGGCTCGATCAACGCCCACAACTGGTCATCAACATCCCACGGCCTGGCCACGACCAGCGAACGAGATGGATCTTCACGTCGTGACGCTGATCAACATCGATTCAGCAGATCGTGTTAGGAGCTCTTACGCTTCGCTCGGGCTCGCAGCTACCGGGCGATCGCCCGGGACGTCTTCGGGCCGAACCGCGCCCGACGGTCTTTGGGAGCCTTTGCCGTGCAGGTGCACCGACTCGGCATTCATGTCCAGATCGGTCAGCAACAGATTCCCGATCTCCGACAGCCGGGCACCGGTGTTGTAGTACAGCCGGATCAGCGCCTCGTCCCGCAACGCCATGAACGTCTTGCCCTTGATGCCGTCGAGCAGCTTCTTCGTGCCGCCGTCGCCCATGATCGGCGCCAGCTGGTGCGGGGTCTGCGGTGCTTCACCCGCTCCATCGGGGATCGGTCGATCTCCTCGTCCTCGAGGAGGTACCTGAAGAACTGGTAGAGGCTCTTGTGCTTGTTCAAAGCGGTCGACGCCGACCGGGTCTCGATCATCCACGCCCGGAACGATTCGATGTGCGCCTTGGTCACCAAAGTCGGATCCTGCCCGGCGTCATCGGCGTCCGGGTCCGGTGATTCCGTGGCCAGATACTTCGCCAATTGGGCGGCGGCCAGAAAGTAGTTGTAGCGGGTGATTCCGGCCCGCAGGGCACGGTCCCAGTCGCGCAGAACGCCGGCCCCGTCGCCCTTCTCCAGGCCGTCGCACAGTCAGTCGAGCTTCAGCAGGGGCATCTCTCGTCACCTGCCGAGTCAAGGGTCTACAAGCGGCGAGGCTCGATCCCGGTGACGTCGTCAGACACGAAAGGGGCTCTAAAGGGGGCCGCCGAGGTGCCGCAGCTGTGGATGGCCGAGAGAGGCGGTAAGCCGTTGTCGCCCAACGGCGTCAAGCCGATGCTCAAGCGTCGCGGCGCAGCCACCGGCGTGACGAATACGCACGCGCACCGGTGGCGCGCAAATTTCGCTCACGAATGGCACCGGGCCGGCGGCAACACCGGCGACCTGATGCTGTTGCGAGGGTGGGCGTCGGAGGACATGCCGCGGCGCTACGGTGCGAGCGCGGCGACGGAGCGGGCGCAGGAGTTGCAGGTGAGAGTGGCATGACGTGGACACTGAATATCCTAGGATGCCGTAGGTGGTGTGCGCCCCCAAGGTCGCCGGGGAGTCTGCGCCCATGCCGACAAGGTTGGCATCGTGAGGCTCATGAGCGCTGACTTCGACATCCCGGCGGACCGCGGATTCGGTCGGGCATGGTTTCAAGAGCAGGCCGAATACCTGGCACGAACGGGTGTCATCGAACTGGTCTGGAACACCTATGACGGGCCGCCGATCGCCGACGCCGAGCTGGGGGACCACCTTCGTGAACTCGACGTCGGTGCCGGGCTGCGGGCCATGCCGCGTCTCGGCGTCGGCGGGCCCGCGCTACGTCCTGTATCTGTTCCAGGTGTCGCGGACGGGCCGGAGGCGGCCTGGGATCAGCTGGCCGAGGCGTTGGGTCAGCCGTTGCCGTACTGGACGATCCCGCTGCAGCAACGCCGATTGATCGACGCGTGGCAACCGGGCCGGCCCACCGTGCAGGCACTGGCCGTAGACCCCGAGATGGACCTGGACGTGCTGCTGCGCCTGGCCGCCCTCTACGACAGCGATCATCCGGCCGCGCAGGTGCTCGTCCGGCTCTTCCGAACGGTGACGTGGCGAGAATCGCAGGCCGCTGCCCAGATGATCGCCAGCGTCGAAAGCATGACGCTCGACAGCACGGTGGTGATCGCGGCCCGACCGATACCGGTGCCCCGCGCTGATCTCGATGAGCTGGCGGAGACGGTACGCCGAGCGGGATGGCTGGAGATCCTCGGGCGCGCCGACGTGCTCGCCGACGCCTGCGTGGAGCAGCTGGTGCGCTGGGACGGCGGCCGGGACTGCCCCTTCGGGGCGCCGGTCGACCTCGTGGCCGGCGACCCGATCAGCGACGAGGTCATCGCCCGCCTCACGCCTCACCCGCACGGCCGCATCCCGGTTCCTCGAAGCACCGCCGGACGCCGAAACATTGGTAGACCCGGCCACCGACGCCCCAGCCATCCGCATCACCAGCAAGGACGGCGCCCGCATCCGGATCGCCATGAGCCAGTGGCTTCCCACGACGTCGCCGCTGGCCGAGCTCGTGCTCGACGACCCGATCTGGATCCGGACCGCTGACGGCACCGTCTACCCGGCACCGCAGGACCCAAGGTGGGGACTCGGATGGGGGTACTCCGGCAACGGCCCGGCGCACTCGCGCTGCTGATCCACCGGCTACTGGACGACATCACGGCACGGGCCGCCGACGACACGCGGGGAGCCCCCGAAGGCCTCGAGTGGCTCTTCACCACCGCCTGCCCCGAGGAACCGCCTCGAACGAGCCCAACTCGAAGCTGCTCGCGCCGGCAGCTGATCACCCAGTAGGCGTAGAAGGCGACGTCACGTTCGGCGGAGCACAGCTGGTCGAGGAACTCGGTACACAACTGGCCGGCGGCCTCGGCGTCGGTGAGCCCGCCGAGGCGGCGTTGCAACGCGACGAACTCCCAGTCGCGCAGGCTCTGCCGATGGCCGCAGCAGCGTGTCCGCTGTACCAAGCCGGCCGGGGCGGGCAGTGGGGATGCCGGCGGGTAGCCGGATAGTCGTAGTACCGAAGAAATATAGGCAGATCCCTGACTGTGACGGCAGTCCACTCGAGGGGGAAGCTAGATGGCCGACAACCAGCCCTGGGCGCCGTTCGTGGTCGATCCGGGCAGCAGTGGTGCCGAATCCAGTCCAACTGGGCTGCTCGCGTTCCTGAAAGAGCTCGACAGTCTGCAAGATCTGCTGGACCGGGAGAAAGCCGTGGTCTTCCGGGACTTCGGAGTCTCCGCCGACGAGATCAACGCGGTGATCGATCTGTTGCTGCCCCGTCGGCTCGCCTACGTGCACGGCAACTCACCACGCAGCAAGGTGGGCCAGAATCTGTATACCTCGACGGAGTATCCGCCGGAATACACCATTTCGATGCACAACGAGATGTCGTACGCGCACCAGTGGCCGGCGCGGTTGATGTTCTTCTGCGAGCGGGCTCCCGAGACGGGTGGCGCGACGCCGGTCGTGGACGGTGTGCGGTGGCTCGAGTCGTTGGACGCCGAGCTACGGGCCGCGTTCGCCGGTGGGGTCCGGTACACCCAGAACCTGCACGGAGGTCGAGGGCTCGGCAAGAGCTGGCAGGACACGTTCGAGACCACCGAGCGCGGCGACGTGGAGGCGTTCCTGGCGGAGACCGGCGCCCGGTGGGAATGGCGACCCGACGGCGGCCTTCGGGTGAGCCAGGTACGTCCGTCGACCACGCGCCATCCGCGGACCGGGGCTGAGGTCTGGTTCAACCAGGCCGACCAGTGGCACGCCGCGGGGCTGGGCGATGAGACGGCCGCCGCGCTCTACCAGATCCTGCCGGAGGACGAGCTGCCCCAGGCTGTCACGTTCGCCGACGGGTCGCCGATCCCCGCGGACTACGTCCTGCAGATCCGGGACCGGGGGCTCGCCGCGGCGGTCGACGTCGACTGGCGTACCGGCGACCTCATGGTCATCGACAACGTCCTGGTCGGACACGGCCGGCGGCCCTTCACCGGGCCGCGCCGAATCCTCGTCGCCATGTCGGACTGATGGCCGCCGTCGGCCCTCACGCGCCCGCGACGACCATCGACGCCACGGCTGGTGCCGTGCTGCGGCATGCCGCCCGCCGCTTCGCCACCGGGGTGACCGTCGTCGCGGTTCACGATGGCGTCGATTCACACGCGCTGACGGCGAATTCGTTCGTGACACTGTCGTTGCGACCTCCGCTGATCGGGATCGCCGTGCGCCCGGACGGACGGATGCGGGCGGCAGTGGACCATTGCGCGACCTTCGGCGTGAGCGTGCTCAGTTCGGTGCAACAGGATTACGCCCGTCACTTCGCCGGGTGGGATCGGTCCGGCCACCCGGTGGGGCTCGTGCTCTCGGCCGTCGGCCCGGGGCGAGCGGTCCCGCTCGTACCCGGCTGCGTCGCGCACTTCATCTGCGAGCTCCGGACGGTACACCCGGTGGGCGATCACGACCTGATCGTCGCCGAGGTGACCAGCTGTGAGGTGTCCGACCAGGCCCGGTCACCACTGATCTTCCTCGACGGCGTATTCCACGACGACGTTCCCGAGCCCTGATAGGCAGGTTTCCATGGCATTGGCCTCAGCGCTTCCCCTGCCTCCGTTGGGCGGTTCCGCACTGTCGCTGTTGTTCTTCCAGATCGCGGTCCTGCTCGGCATGGCATTGCTGCTCGGCCGTCTCGCGGTGCGGCTGTCGCTGCCGCCGATCGTGGGCGAGCTGCTGGCCGGGTTGATCGTCGGTCCGTCCCTGTTCTTCTGGATCGCTCCGTCGGCGGCCGACTGGCTCTTCCCGCACCAGCCGGAACAATGGCATCTGCTGGACGCGGTGGGGCAGGTCGGCGTCGTGCTGCTGGTGGGTATCACCGGTATGCAACTCGACCTGCGGCTCGTTCGCCGGCGGGCCGCCACCGCGGTCGGCGTGAGCCTGCCCGGTCTGGTGATCCCGCTGGGGCTGGGCATCGGAGCCGGTCTGCTGCTGCCGGCGACGCTGATCATGCAGGGCACCGAGCGCATCGTCTTCGCGCTTTTCCTGGGTGTCGCGATGTGTGTATCCGCCATCCCTGTCATCGCGAAGACGTTGATGGATCTGAAACTGATGCACCGCAACATCGGCCAGCTGATCCTGATGAGCGGCACGATCGACGACGTCCTGGGATGGCTGGGCCTGTCGCTCGTGACAGCCATGGCGACGGTGGGCCTGCACACGGCGGGCGTGCTGCGGTCGGTGCTGCACCTGGTGCTGTTCATCGCGATCGCCGCCGGTCCCGGCCGTCTCGCCGTACGGTTCATTCTGCGCCGTACGCTCCGCTCTGGTGACTCCCCGGTGACCATGGCCGCCGCCGTGGCGATCGTGCTGTTGTTCAGTGCGGTGACCAACCTGCTGGGTCTGGAGGCGATCTTCGGCGCACTCGTCGCCGGGATGCTGGTGGCGTCGGCGGGGCCCGAAGTGATCGAGCGGCTCGCCTCGTTGCGGGGGGTGGTCACGTTCGTGCTGGCCCCGGTGTTCTTCGCGATCGCCGGGCTGCGGATGAATCTCACCGCGCTGGCCGATCACCAGGTGCTGTTCGCCGGCTTGGTGCTGTTGCTGATCGCGATCGTGGGCAAGTTCGCGGGCGCGTTCGTCGGCGCCCGGATCTGCCGGCTCAACCGCTGGGAAGCGCTGGCCCTGGGTGCCGGTATGAACGCGCGCGGAGTGGTGGAGGTCGTCGTGGCGATGGTCGGCATCCGGCTGGGTGTCCTCAGCACGGCGATGTACACGGTGATCGTCCTCATTGCGATCGTCACATCGCTGATGGGCCCGCCGATTCTGCGTGCCGCGATGGCGCGGGTCGAGATCGACGCCGAGGAGACCCTTCGTCACGAACAGAATCGGATGCTCAGTGCCGACCGTTGAGGATGGCACCCGAAGGAGACTGCGATGACCCCAGCAGCGGGCCGGCCCACGTTCAGTGTGATCTCAGGCGCCCAGGTGCGCACCGTCCTGGACGGCACCGCGAAGGATCTGATCGACCTGGTGGAGCGTACGTACCGTACGCATGCCGCCGGCGGCACCGTCAATCCGGACTCCTACTTCCTGCGCTTTCCCGACCGGCCCGCGGAACGGATCATCGCTCTGCCCGCCTCGGTCGGCGGGGATGTGGACGTGCACGGCATCAAGTGGATCTCGAGCTTTCCGGGGAACGTGGCGGACGGCCTGCCGCGGGCCTCCGCCGTCGTGATCCTGAACGACACGCGCACCGGCTATCCGTTCGCCTGCCTGGAGAGCTCGATCATCAGTGCCTCCCGGACCGCGGCGTCGGCGGCTCTGGCCGCCGCGGCGATCGCCGACCGGCGTGGCCCGCGGCCCACCAGAGTCGGGTATGTGGGCACCGGCCTGATCGCGCGCTACGTTCACACATACCTGCGAGCAGCCGGCTTCTCGTTCGAGGAGATCGGTCTCCATGACAAGCAGCCGGCCGCGCATGAGGGCTTCGCGGGGTTTCTGCGGCGTACCGGTGATTCCGCCGTACGGCAGTATGAGAGCTCCGAGGATCTGCTGCGAGCAAGCGACCTCATCGTCTTCGCGACGGTGGCCGGGGAACCGCATGTTCACGATCGGGCCCTGTTCGATCACGCACCCCTGGTTCTGCACTTGTCGCTGCGAGACCTCGCACCGGCGGTGATACGCGGCGCGGTCAACGTCGTCGACGACGTGGAGCACTGCCTGAAGGCGGGCACCTCGCTGCATCTCACGCAGGAGCAGGACGGCAACCGGGACTTCGTGGCCGGCACGCTGGTCGAGGTGCTCGACGGCGTCGTCGAGCCGGTGGCGTCGCGCCCGGTGATCTTCTCGCCGTTCGGCCTCGGAGTGCTGGACCTGGCCGTGGCCCGGTTCGTCTACGACCGGATCGCGGCCGCCGGGGAGCTCACCGCGGTGCCGGACTTCTTCGTGGAGCTCAGCCGCCACGGCTGAGCTCCACGGCGATCCGGACGCCCGGCCCGCGCCGCCTCGTCTGTTGACCGGGCGGTGCGGGTCTGCCTACGAGCGGCGCAGCAATCGATGTCCGAACTCATGGTTGGGGCTGTGGTATCCCTTGCGGTCGTTGAGCCGGGGAAACGGCTCGTCCGGTACGGGTACGTCGAGGAAGGCACATAGCGTCTCCCACCCCTGTGCCACGTCGTAGACGAGTAACCGCGACGCCGGGATGGCCGCGACGACCTCGGCCGTATGGCGCTCGTACACCTCGCGGATGCGTGCCCGGTCGTAAGCCTCGCCATCGAAGACGCGGTCCAGGATCACCTTGCGGGTCATGCGCAGGAACGCGCCGTGATCCCGGTTGTGCAGACTGTTCAGCACCGGCCTCAGGTGCCACATGAGTCCCCGCCGGCGGCTGACGTTGCGGAAGATCGTCTGCTCCATGCTGTCGAGCCACTGCTCGGTGTCCCGCACCGTGAGCAGCACCTTCGCGTCCGGGTAACAGCCGGCGAGTTCTCTCCAGTAGGCGGCGCCCGGCCAGTCCAGGCACGACTGGTACCCGGCCAACGCGTCGGTGAGGGCGGCGTCCAAGCCCTGGTCGCCGTGGCGGGCGACACGCAGCCAGGCGTGTATCTGCGGCGGGTTCGCTTTGACCTCCGACATGTGGTGTACCGGTCCCAGGCCCAGCAGTTCGAGCGCTGCCTTTGTCGATGTCGTTCCGGTGCGGCCGAAGCCGGCGCCAATGACTCTCATGTGGCCTCCCGAGCGGGTGCGAATAACTCGAGCCTCAGATTTACCGGTGTTTACATATGTTATCTATATGCCCTGTATGCGCGATTATAGGTACACCGGTCCGGGGATCGCGGTGCTGGGCGCCGGTCAGCCGGACCCGGCCGGTCACGGAAGCCGCGTATGTGGAAAAGCTATAGAACTCGATCGCATCCTCTCTCGATGACAGTCCGTACTTCGAGGGAGAAACCGATGGAAACCCGCCGGAGAAGGCAGTCCACGGCCGTGATGTCGGACCCGAGAGGAGCGCGGGGGTGAGCCCGCGAACAGAGACCGAGAACCATCTGCCGGCCGTGGTCCGGGCGGACGGGCCGGACCACGGCCGGCAGGATCTGCTGAGCGCGCAACGGACGGAGTTCCCCGAGCAACTGGTGCCCCACGGCGCAGTGCTGTTCCGCGGCTTCGCGGTCGGCGGCGTGCCCGGCATGGACGCCGCGGTGCGCGCGCTGTCCGGCGATCTGCCGGCGTACGAGGAGCGCTCGTCGCCGCGCAGCACGATCGAGGGTCGCGTCTACACCTCCACCGACTACCCCGGCGGACGAGGAGATCTTCCTGCACAACGAGAACTCCTACCAGGCCGCCTGGCCGCGGACACTGTTCTTCTACTGTGTCAATCCGCCGGACACGCTGGGCGCCACGCCGCTGGCCGACATCCGCGAGGTGTACGCCGCATCGACCCGGCCGTCCGGGAGGAGTTCGCCCGTCGCCGATGGATGGTCGTGCGCAACTTCCATCCCCGGGTCGGCGCGGCGTGGCAGCAGGCGTTCAACACCGACGACAAGAGTCGGGTCGAAGCGTACTGCGCGCAGGCCGGGCTACGGGCGCAGTGGCACGGCGATGCATTGCGCACCACTGCCGTACGGGACGCGGTGCACACCCACCCGGACACCGGCGAGCCGGTCTGGTTCAACCACGCCACCTTCTTTCACGTCACGTCACGTCACGACGCTGGCGCCGGACATCCGCGAGGGGCTGCTCGAGCTCTTCGACGAGGAGGACCTGCCGACGAACACGTACTACGGCGACGGCGGCCGGATCCCCGAGGATGTGATGGATCATCTGCGCTCCTGCTATCGGGCGGCGACGGTGCGCTTCGACTGGCGGCGCGACGACCTCTGGTGGTCGACAACATGACCGCCGCCCACGGCCGGGAGCCGTTCACCGGGCCACGTCGGATCGCGGTGGCGATAGCCGAGCCGCACCGCGGAGGCCGGCCCTGGTCGCGGTGACCGAACCGGGTCTGATCTGGACAGAAATAGGCTCCACGCACCCGCGACGCGGCACCCGCAATCGGGTTATGCGCTTCGGCCGTCTGTGCCGTCAGGCGCCCCGATGGCCACCTGACATCCGGGTATCAAATCATCGGGGCACCTGCTAAAGTCTCTTGGCATGTGCGGGGTGTTGTTATGACGGACTCATCGCCCAGCGGCGACGAGCTGGTGCGGATCCTGGCGGCTCTCGCGAGCCCCCACCGCATACGGGTCGTTGCCGCTCTGGTCGGTGGCCGAAATTATGTGAGCCAGCTTGCCCGCGAGCTCGGCATCAGCCGGGCTCTCCTGCAGGTACACCTTCGCAAGTTGGAGGCGGTCGGCCTGGTCTCGTCGGACCTCGAATTGTCGGAGGACGGCAAGGCGCTGAAGTTCTACGAGGTCGTCCCGTTCGGTTTCCAGCTGACTCCGCAGCTCATCGCTGATGCGGCCGTCACGCTCACCGGCCTCGACGCTCAAGATGTGACACCGAGAAGGGAATCGAGTCATGGATAGCAGCAGCGACTGGACCGAGGTTGTCGGTGCTATCGGCGTCTTCGCTCTGCTGATCACCCTGGTCACCGTCGTGTTGACACAGGTCGGTGCGTGGATGCGGGCCCGAGCGGCACTGAGCCGGGAGATGGAATACCGCAAACTGGCTGAAAAGGTGGTAACCGGTCAGGAATCGATCTCGCAGCAGTTGATCGAGATGAACCTGCACCTGGCCAGTCTGCGAACGCGGGTCGAGGACATCGAGACCGTACTCAAGCAGGTCGAGTAGCACCACCACGAGAGCTTGTCCGCCGCGGCGAGCCGATGAGAAGGAACGGGCCGTCGAGCTGGCACTCGACGACCCGGGCAGGCACCACCTCGCCTCGCGGCGAACTCTTCGTAACGCTCTGCTCTGAGAAAGGACAGTACTGCATGCTGCGCAAAGGAACCTCGCACAGTGATCCGGGGAATGCCGAGGACAGACCGCAGGCCGCAGCCCTGGTGGAGCGGGTCGTCAGCTGGTCAGCCCACCATCCCGTCAAGGCCATCGTCGGCTGGTGCCTGCTGGTGGCCCTCGCTGCCGTGTCGAGCGCCCTCGCCACCGGCGAGGGCGCGCGCAACATCGACCCCGGCGAGGCCGGCACCGCGACCCGGGCCCTCATGCAGCAGGACGGCTTCAACCCCGTCCGGGAGAGCGTCCTCGTCCAGAGCCAGGACGGCGCCGGCGCCGGCTTCCGGGAGAACCCCGAGCTGCGCGCCGCCGCCCAGGACCTGGTCCAGGCGCTGCAGGGGACGTCGGGTGCGGTCACCGATATCGGCTCCCCCCTCGCCGCTGACCGCTCCGATCTGGTGTCCGCCGACGGCCGCTCGGCGCTGGTGACGTTCCAGATCGCCGGCCAGCCGGAGCAGATCAAGGCGAACTTCCAGGCCGCGGTGCAGGCCGTCGACGCGACGGCCGCGGGACATCCCGGTGTCCGCGTCGTGCAGGCCGGCGACCGCAGCCTCTCCGCCGCGGTCGACAACTCCATCAAGGATGACTTCCAGACCTCTCACGTCCTGGCGCTACCGATCAGCCTCGTCATTCTGCTCATCGTCTTCGGCTCCTTGATCGCCGCGTCCATCCCGCTGGTGCTGGCGGGCACCGCGGTGATCGCCACCTTCGGACTGCTGCAGCTCATCGATCACTGGCTGCCGATCAACAGCGCCGTGAACGCCATGGTGCTCCTCATCGGCATGGCGGTCGGCATCGACTACTGCCTGTTCTACCTGCGGCGAGAGCGCGAGGAGCGACTCGCCGGCCGTGATGTGCAGACAGCGCTGCGCATAACCGCCCGCACCTCCGGCCGCGTCGTGATCGCCTCCGGCATCACCGTCATGCTCTGCCTCAGCGGCCTGCTGTTCACCGGCATCGGCGTGTTCCGCGGCCTGACCGTCGGCACCGTCCTGGTGGTCGGGCTGACCGTCCTCGGCTCGGTGACCGTGCTGCCCGCACTGCTGGGCGTGCTGGGACGGCGGGTGGACAGTCTGAAGGTGCCGTTCCTCGGGCGGCGGCGCACCGAGGCCCGGGAATCACGCGTGTGGACGACGGTGGCGCAGGCCGTGGTACGCCGCCCGCTCGTATGGGGTGGCCTCGCCGTCCTCGGGCTGCTCGCCCTCACCGTACCGGCGATCGGCATGCACCCCCAGGACCCGGCTGTGATCAACAGTCTGCCGCGTTCGGTGCCCACCGTCGACGCGGCGATCCGGATGCAGGAAGCCTTCCCCGGAGTCGCCGCGCCCTCCCAGGTGGTGATCTGGAACCCGGACGGAACCAGCGTGGACACGCCGGCCGTGCGCGACGCGATCGACGAGCTGAAGGCCCGGACGACCCAACCGGGCGGGCCCATCGCCGGACCGGTCGCCGTCGTCAAGGTCGACCGTGCCCTGGTGATCCGGGTGCCGCTGGCCGGCTCCGGCACCGACCGGACGTCGGTGGACGCGCTGGCCCAGTTGCGGGAACGGATCCTGCCGGAAACCATCGGCAGGGTCGATGACGTCTCCTTCGCCGTCGGCGGGCGCACCGCCACGGCTCAGGACTTCGCCCAGAAGATGACCAGCCGCGCCCCGCTCGTCTACATCTTCGTGCTCGTACTGGCGTTCTTCCTGCTCGTGGTGACCTTCCGGTCACTGACCATCCCGATCATCTCGATCCTGCTCAACCTGCTGTCGATCGGCGCCGCGTACGGCGTACTGACCTGGGTCTTCCAGGGCGGTCACCTGACCGGGCTGTTCAACTTCACCCCGTACGGCGGGGTGGTCGGATGGTTGCCGTTGTTCATGTTCGTCATGCTCTTCGGCCTCAGCATGGACTATCACATCTTCATCCTGAGCCGGGTCCGGGAGCGGTGGGCCAACGGCGCGGAACCGCGGCAGGCCGTCATCGACGGTGTCGCCCGCAGCGCCGGCGTGGTCACCAGCGCGGCCGTTGTCATGATCGCCGTGTTCGCCGTGTTCGTCCTGCTCAGTGCCATCGAGTACAAGATGCTGGGAGTCGGCATGGCGGCGGCGATCATCATCGACGCCACCGTCGTCCGCGGGGTACTGCTGCCCGCCTTCGTGGCCATGCTCGGTCGCCATGCCTGGGAGATGCCGCGGTGGCTCGACCGGCTCCCCGGCGGGATCGAGACGACCACCATCGCGGAACCGGTCCGCGAACCGGCCCCCACCGCCGTCCACTGACCGGTCCACCTCCCGCGGTTCGCCGCACCGGCCGCTGTCCCTGAGCCGGCGCGGCGGACGCCTCACCTCAAGTCGGTGCCCGGAGCCTCATCCGGCACGCGTGGGCGTCCACCCGCATCCCCCAGACCGCCGGCTCGCAGGTTGCCCCCCGTCAACCTGCGGGCCGGCACTGTGCTGTGCGCCGATAGCCCCGATATAGACCCTGTATTGCTCCGGTCGCGAGGCTGCCACGAGTCGGCCGGAAACTGACGGCTGGCTCGTCACGACACATTTCGAGCTCAGGAGCAGCCATGCCCGAGGAATCACAGGACACCCAGCGGTATCTCGTTGTGCTCAACGACGAGGAGCAGTACTCCATCTGGTGGGCCGACCGGGACCTGCCCGCAGGGTGGCGGGCCGAGGGCGCCGAGGGCACCCGCCAGGAGTGCCTCGACCACATCGACCGGGTGTGGACCGACATGCGACCGCTGAGCCTGCGTAAGCGGATGGCGGCCACCACCGGCTGACCGTCCGGCCCGGAACGGGTCGTCCGAACCCGGGACGGCGCGGACGGCGTCGGCGCCGGCAGGACACAGCGGACAACGGTAGCGATGGCGAGAGCGCGGACGAAGAACGGGGACACATGACCACCGGGGAAATCGAGCAGGACGTCAAGGTCGGCGCGCTTCGCGACGAGTACCTCCGCCGCCGGCTCAGCGGGAGAGCCCGGCCCGCTGCGGCACAGCCGAGCGTGGCCGACCGGACCGCACCGCTGCCGCTGTCGCACGGCCAGCAGCAGATGTGGTTCCTCAACCGGCTCGATCCGGCCGGTGCGGAGTTCCTCGTGCCGATCGCCCTGCGGCTACGCGGACCTCTCGACCCGGCGTCGCTGAGCCGGGCCTGGTCCGGGATCGTCGAACGGCACGAGATCCTGCGCACGCGTTACGCCCTCGCCGGCGCCGAGCCCGTCCAGATCATCGACCCGCCCTCGCCGTCGATCGTCGCCGCTGAGGACCTGGCGGAACTCGCCGCCGGCACGACTGCCGAGGCCGCCGCCGAGGCGCTGCTCGCCGTCGAGGCCACCACGCCCTTCGACCTCGCCCAGGAATGGCCGGTCCGCGTCCGCCTGCTGCGGCTCGCCGCTGACGACCACATCCTGTCCGTCGTGTTCCACCACATCGCCTGCGACGCGTGGTCCACCCGGCAGTTTATCGCCGAGTTCAGCGAGCTCTATACCGCCTTCCGGGACGGGCGCTCCCCGGTGTCGGCGAGCCTGCCCATCCAGTACGCCGACTTCGCCGCCGCCCAGCGCGCGGCGCTCGCCGGCACACAAGCGGACCGCCCGCTGGCCTATTGGCGGCGTCAACTCGCCGGCATCCCCGTGATTGAGCTGCCCGCGGACCGCGCCCGGCCGCCCGTGCGCGACACCCGTGGCGCCGAGGTCTCCTTCAGCCTGGACGCCGACGTCAGCGCCGCGGTGAACCGCCTCGCCGCGGTGTCCGGCGCTACCCCCTTCACGGTGCTGGTCGCTGCCTTCCAGGTGCTGGTGTCGCGTTACACGGGCACGACCGACGTGCCGGTGGGCACCGTCGTCTCCGGCCGTACCAGGCCCGAGGAACAACAGCTCATCGGGTATCTCGTCAATACCCTGGTGCTGCGGGGGCGGTGGGACGGCGATCCCAGCTTCGCGATGCTCGTCGCGGCCGCACGGAACACCCTGCTCGACGCCTACGACCATCAGGCGGTGCCGTTCGCGAAACTCGTCGACGAGCTACGCCCGGAGCGCGACCTGTCGCGCACCCCGCTCTACCAGGTGGCAATCACCATGCACGAGGGTCACGCCGACGAGCTGGACCTGGGGGGCCCGATCCTGAGCCGGTATCCGGTCACCGGGCGCGTGGCGAAGTGCGACCTCGAACTGCAGATCCACCAGAACCCCGACGGTTGCTTTAAAGGCCAGCTGGTCTACGCCACCGCCCTGTTCGACGAGGCGACGGCCCAGCGGATGACCCGCCACCTGCTCGCCCTGATCCGCGGGGCGGCGACCCGGCCGGACGAGCCCATCTCCCGCCTCGACATCATGGACGCCGCCGAGCGCGCCGTGGTCATCGGCGCACAGCGGGTGCGGGAGGTCCCGGTGACGGGCACCCTCTACGAGGCGTTCCAGGCCCGGGTGGCCCACGACCGGGACGCGGTGGCCGTGGTCGCCGGCGACCGGACGCTTACCTACGGCGAGACCGCGGAACGGGCCGAGCGGCTGGCGCGCGTGCTGCACCAGCGCGGCGTCGGACCCGGATCGCTGGTCGGTGTCTGCGTCGAGCGGGGCGAGCACCTGGTGCCCACCCTGCTCGGTGTCCTGGCGTCGGGAGCCGGCTATGTGCCGCTGGACCCGGTGAACCCGGCGGACCGGCTGGCCTTCGTGGCCGCCGACGCCGGGGTCGACGTCGTCGTCACCGAGCAGTCGCTGGCCCACCGCGTCGCCGCGGACATCTCCGCGATCGTGCTGGACGCAGCCGCGTTCGGTGCCGATCTGGCGGACGGACCCCGGCCGGTGTGGTCGGACCCCGACGCGGTGGCGTACGTGATCTACACCTCCGGATCCACCGGGCAGCCGAAGGGCTGCGTGGTCACCCATCGCAACGTGCTGCGCCTCGTCGACGCCGCGCAACAGCACTTCGCGTTCGACGCCACCGACGTGTGGACCCTGTTCCACTCGTACGCCTTCGATGTCTCGGTCTTCGAGATGTGGGGCGCGTTGCGGCACGGCGGGCAACTGATCGTCGTACCGCGGGAAGTGACCCGCTCGCCGGCGGACTTCCTGGAGTTGCTGGAGCACCGGCGGGTCACCGTACTGAGCCAGACACCGTCGGCGTTCCGGTCGCTGGTCGCCCTCGCGGCCGCCGGTGACCCTCGTCTCGACCGGCTCGCCCTGCGCCACGTGGTGTTCGCCGGTGAGAAGCTCGACATGCCCGAGCTAAAGCCGTGGACCGATCGCCGGGGCTTCGAACAGCCCACGCTCGTCAACATGTACGGCATCACGGAGACCACCGTGCACACCACGTACTACGTGGTCCAGCCGGGGGACGTCGCCACCGCCGACGGCAATCCCATCGGGCACCCGCTGGCCGACCTCACCGTCCGGCTCTACGATGCGGCCGGCCGGCTCGTTCCCGTCGGCGTGCCCGGCGAGATCCACGTCGGCGGCCCGGGCGTCGCCCGCGCCTATCTGTCGCGGCCGGGACTGACCGCCGAGCGGTTCGTGCCAGACCCTTACGGCGTACCGGGCTCGCGTGCCTACCGCAGCGGTGACCTGGCCCGTCGCCGGGCGGACGGCAGTCTCGACTTCCTCGGCCGGATCGACCACCAGGTGAAGATCCGCGGATATCGTGTCGAGCTCGGCGAGATCGAAGCCGCCCTCGGCGCCCACCCCGAGATCCGGGACGCCGTCGTGCTCCTGCGGGAGTCCGCCGGCGGTACGCAGCTGGTCGCCTACCTGGTCGGCGTGGACGGCGGGGTGCCCGAGACGACGGCCCTGCGCGAGCTGCTCACCGCAACCTTGCCCGACTACATGGTGCCCTCGGCGTTCGTACGGCTCGACGCACTGCCGTTGACGGCCAACGGCAAGCTGGACCGCCGGGCTCTGCCCGCACCCGGGGACGAAGCGTATGCGCACAGCGCGTTCGTCGCGCCCCGCACTCCGCTGGAGGAGCGGGTGACCGCGGTGTGGCGCGAGGTGCTGGAGCGCGACCGGATCGGCGTCCAGGACAACTTCTTCGATCTCGGCGGTGATTCGCTGCGGGCCGTGGCGCTCGTCGGCGCGCTGCGGTCCGAGGGTCTCGACCTCGCGGTCCGCGACGTCTTCGATCATCGGACGGTGAGTTCGCTGTGCGAAATGCTCACCGGCCGGGTGGCCCTGGCCCCGGAGTCACTGCGGCTCGTCGCGCCGTTCGACCTGATCTCCGAGCACGACCGGGTTCAACTGCCGGCCACCGTCGTCGACGCCTACCCGCTGTCGCAGCTGCAGCTCGGCATGGTCATCGAGATGCTCGCCGACGAGGGGGAGAACAACTACCACAACGTCTCGTCGTTCCGGATCCGCGACGACGCGGCCTTCGACCTCGACGCGTTCCGCCAGATCGTACGCACCGTGGTCGCCCGTCACGAGGTGCTGCGGACCTCCCTGCACCTCACCGATTACTCGGTGCCCCTGCAACTGGTGCACGCGAGCGCGGAACCGGCCTGTGGCGCCGAGGACCTGCGCCACCTCGACCCCCAGCAGGCGACGGCGGCGGTGCACGAGTTCGTGCGGCGGGAACGGGCCGAACCGTTCGACCTCGCGGTGCCGGGACTCATGCGGTTCTTCGCACACGTCACCGACCCGGACGGCTGGTGGATCACGGTGACCGAGTGCCACCCGATCCTGGAGGGCTGGAGTCACCACTCCTTGTTGATGGAGGTGCTGACCGGATACCGGGAGCTTCGCGACGGCGGTGTGACCGGCCCGTACGAACTGCCTCCGGTGCGGTTCGCCGACTCCATCGCGGCCGAGCTCACCTCGCTCGCGTCGGCCGAGGACCGGCTCTACTGGCAGGGCATCGTCGACGAGTACCCCAAGTTCACCCTGCCGGCCGGCTGGGGGGAACCGAGCGGTGGTCCCCGCACCACCCACCACGTGATGGTCGGCTGGCAGGACCTGGAACAGGAGCTGCGCGACCTGGCCACCACCGCGCGCGCATCACTGAAGAGCGTGATGATCGCGGCCCACGTCAAGGTGCTGAGCCAGCTCACCGACGAGCCCCGGTTCCACACCGGACTCGTCTTCGACACCCGGCCCGAGATGGCCGGTGCTGATCGGGTGCTCGGCATGTATCTCAACACCCTGCCGCTGGCCGTCGACCGGTCCGCGCGGACCTGGCTGGACCTGGTACGGCAGGTGTTCGACCGGGAGGTGGGCGTGTGGCCGCACCGGCGCCTCCCGCTGCCGACGATCCAGCGGGAGATGATCGGCACCGACCGCCTCATCGACGTGTTCTTCAACTACCAGGACTTCCGGCAGGTCGATGCCACCCTGGTCGACGGCGGTGTCGGCATCGATGACAGCCCGACGGAGTTCCCGCTGACCGTGTCCTCACGCAACGGGCACATCTTCCTGACCGCGGACTCCCGGTGGCTGGGGAGGGAAGTGACCGAGCGTATCGCGGCGATGTACCGCGCCGCCCTGCAGGCGATGGTCGACGACCCCGAGGGCGACTGCCGTCCCACCCTGCTCCCGGCCGACGAGCGTAAACGTCTGCTCGGGGACTGGGCGACCCATCCCACCACTGAGGTGACGCACAGCGTCCTGCGGCGCTTCGAGGAGCAAGTGCGCCGGACGCCCGACGCGGTCGCGGTCGCCGCCGGTGCGGACGACGTCTGCACCTACCGCGACCTCGACGGCCGGGCCGCCCGGATCGCGAACCGGCTGGCCGCCGCCGGCGTCGGGCCGGAGGCGGTGGTCGCCGTCCTGCTGGACCGCGGCGCCGACCTGATCGCTGCCTTGACCGGTACGTGGAAGGCCGGCGCCGCCTACCTGCCGATGGACCCGGTTTTCCCGGCCGACCGGATCGCCGCGATGATCGCCGACGCCGGTATCGCCGCCGTGATCACCCAGTCCGAGTACGTGGACCGGTTCGGCACCACCACGGCCCCGGTCATCGCGCTCGACCGCGATGCCGACGCCCTGCGCGCACTGCCGGACACCACCCTCCCGGTCGCGCACCATCTCGACGAACTGGCGTACGTCATCTACACCTCCGGTTCGACCGGACGACCCAAAGGCGTCGAAGTGACCCACCGGGGCCTGGCCAACCACGTGTCCTGGGCGGTCGAGGAGCTCGCCGCCGCCGGCGTCGACGGCGCCCCGTTCTTCGGGTCGATCGCTTTCGACCTGGTGGTACCCAACGTCTGGGCACCGTTGCTGGCGGGCCAGACGGTGCACGTGATCGGCCAGCACGTCGACGTCGGCTCGCTGGGCACGGAGCTGACCCGGTCGGCGCCGTACACCTTCATCAAGATGACGCCGGGGCACCTGGAGATCCTCGTGCAACAGCTGGACGAGGCGCAGGCCCGCACCCTCGCCCCGCTGCTCGTGGTCGCCGGCGAGGCACTCACCCGGCGCCTCGTGCAGTCGTGGCGGGAGCTCGCGCCCGCCACCACCCTGATCAACGAGTACGGCCCCACCGAGGCTTCGGTCGGCACCTGCACATACCCGATCGGCGCGGCGCCCCTCCACGACGTCATGCCGATCGGGCGGCCACTGCCGGGCATGACGATGTACGTGCTGAACGACCGGCTCGACCCGGTGCCGACGGGTGCGCCGGGCGAGCTGTACGTGGGCGGCACCGGCGTGGCCCGCGGCTACACGCACCGGGCCGGGCTCACCGCCGAGCGGTTCCTGCCCGACCCGTACGGCGCCGGCGGTGGGCGCCTCTACCGGACCGGTGACCGCGTACGGCTCCTGCCCGACGGTGACGTCGAGTTCCTGGGCCGCCGCGACGGCCAGGTGAAGCTCCGGGGATACCGCATCGAGCTCGGCGAGATCGAGTCGGTGCTCGCCGCCGACGCCCGGGTCACCGACGCCCGGGTGCTCATGCGGGCCACCTCCACCGGGGACAAACAGCTCACGGCGTACGTCGTCACCGAGGCGGAGCCGGCGGACCTGCGTCCGGTGCTGGCCCGGAGCCTGCCGGAGTACATGATGCCCGCGGCGATCGTCACCGTGCCCTTCATTCCGTTGAACGCCAACGGCAAACTGGACCACCGCGCGCTGCCAGAACCGGGGCGTGAGGCGTACTCGACCGGTGTTCAGACCGCTCCGCGGACGCCTCTCGAGGAACGCGTGGCGGCTGTCTGGGCCGAAGTGCTGGGCCGCGACCGGGTCGGTGTCGACGACGGGTTCTTCGAGCTGGGCGGTGACTCCATCCGGGCCGTCGCGCTGGTGGGTGCGCTCCGCGGCACGGGACTCGACGTCACCGTGCGGGACGTCTTCCAGCTGCGGACCGTCGCCGCCGTCGCCGCGGCGCTGGCCGAGCGGGCGGGCGGGCCACCCCCCGCCGACACCTTCATCGAGCCGTACGCGCTGCTGGAACCGGCCGATCGCGAGCAGCTGCCGCAGTCCGTCGTGGACGCCTACCCGTTGTCCCAGGTGCAGACCGGAATGCTGGTGGAAAGCCTCGCCAGCGACGACCACAACTATCACAACGTGAACGTGTACGAGGTTCACGACGACCGGACGTTCGACGCCGAGGCGTTCCGGGCGGCCGTGGCCGTCGTCGTGACCCGGCACGACGTGCTGCGTACCACGATCGACCTGACCGGCTACTCGGTGCCTGTGCAACTGGTCCACGCCCGCGCCGACGTACCCGTCTCCTGGCACGATCTGCGGGGAGCCACCGAGCCGGAGATCCGCCACGAGCTGACCGCCTTCGTCGCCGCGGAGCGCGCGGCGCCGTTCGACCTCGCCGCCGGCACCCCGCTGATCCGCGTCTGCGCGCAGGTGACCGCCGCCGACACCTGGTTCTGCGTATTCACCCAGAGCCACGCCATCCTCGACGGCTGGAGCAACCAGCTACTGCTTATGGAACTGATCGAGGTCTATCGCGGCATCCGCGACGGGCTGCCCGTACGTGAGCCGCAGCGGCCATCAGTGCGGTTCGCCGACGCGATCGGCGCGGAACTGCGGGCGCTGGCCTCCGCCGAGGACCGCGCCTACTGGCAGGACCTGGTGACCGAGCACGCCAAATTCCAGTTGCCCGAGGGGTGGCACGGCGACCGCGGTGCGCCCCGGGTGACCGTCCGCGCGGTGGCCCGTTATCACGACCTGCATCCGGCGTTGCGGCGGCTGGCTGCCGCCACCGGGGTCTCCCTCAAGAGCGTGCTGGTGGCCGCGTTCGTCAAACTGCTCTCGCAGCTGACCCGGGAACCGCGGTTCCACGCCGGCATTGTCACCCACACCCGGCCCGAGGCCCGCGGGGGCGACCGGATCTACGGCACCTTCCTCAACACCCTGCCGTTTCCGGCGGACCGCACCGCCCGAACCTGGCGCGAGCTCATCCGGCAGGTGGCGGACCGCGAGATCGAGGCGTGGCCGCACCGGCATTTCCCGATGCTCGCGATCCCGCGCAGCGGGGACAGCCGCCGGCTCGTTGACGTCTTCTTCGCGTACCTGGACTTCCACGAACTGGACGAGGGGGTCGCGGAGGACGGCTGGGGATTCAACGACGCACCGAACGAGTTCGGCCTGGGCATCACGGCGCTGGGCGGCACGCTCAGCCTGCGCGCCGACTCCCACACCCTGAGCGAGGAGTACGCGGAGCGGGTCATCCAGATGTTCCGCACGATCCTGGAGTCGATGGCCGCCGACGCCGACGGGGACGCGAAGGCAGCGTGCCTGCCGGCGGGTGAAGCCACCTGGCTGATGGCGGCCGCGACCGGCCCGTCCAGAACTGGCCAATCCGTGATCGGCCCGGACGCCGCGAACCTGTCCGAGGCGTTCGAGCGGCAGGTCGCGTCGTCCCCGGAGGCGGTGGCGCTGGTGTGCGACGACGTGACGCTCACCTACCGGGAACTGGACGCCCGGGCCAACCGGGTGGCCCGGATGCTCCGGGACCGCGGCGCCGGCGTCGACACCCTGGTCGGGATATGCCTGGAGCGGGGCGTCCATCTCGTCCCTGCCCTGCTCGGCATCCTGAAGTCGGGAGCCGGCTACGTGCCGCTGGACCCGGTGAACCCGGATGACCGGCTGGCCTTCGTGATGGCCGACGCGGATGTGCGACTGGTCGTCACCCAGGCGACGCTGGCAAGGCGGGTGCCCGGCGCGGAATCGTTGCTGATCGACGCGGACGGCTTCTTCGACGGCGACCCGGACCCGGCCCCGGAGTCACCGGCCACGGCTGACACGACCGCGTATGTCATCTACACGTCCGGCACGACCGGGCGGCCGAAGGGCTGTGTCGTCACCCACGGCAACGTACTGCGGCTGATGGCCGGGGGCGTGCGTCATCTCGGCTTCTCCAGGACCGACGTGTGGACCATGTTCCATTCGTACGCCTTCGACTTCTCGGTCTGGGAGATGTGGGGCGCACTGATGCTCGGCGGCCGGCTGGTCGTGGTGTCGCCGGAGGTGAGCCGGTCTCCTGAGGACCTGCTCGATCTGCTGGTCACCCACCAGGTGACCGTGCTGAACCAGACGCCGTCGGCGTTCCGCCGGTTGGTCACGCTGGCCGGCCAGGACGATCCGCGGCTGGCGCGGCTGGCCCTGCGCCAGGTCATCTTCGGCGGTGAGGCGCTGGAGTCGGCGGCGCTGCGACCGTGGTGGCGACACTTCGGCGACCGCGGTCCGGCGCTGATCAACATGTACGGCATCACCGAGACCACCGTCGTGTCCACCTTCCACCGGGTCGACCCCGACGACACCAGCACGGTCATCGACATCGGTGCCCTGATGGAGTCGGAGACCCTGCACCTGCTCGACGCCGCCGGGCACCCCGTGCCGATCGGCGTCCCGGGAGAGATCTGCGCCGGCGGCGGGGGAGTGGCACGCGCCTACCATCGCAGGCCGTCGCTGACCGCCGAGCGGTTCGTCCCCGACCCGTTCGGCCCGCCCGGTGCCCGCCTCTACCGCAGCGGTGACCTGGGCCGGCGGCGCCCCGACGGTGGGCTGGAATTCCTCGGTCGGATCGACCACCAGGTCAAGATGCGGGGCTACCGGATCGAGCTCGGCGAGATCGAGGCGGTCCTGACCGCGCATCCGGACGTGTCCGAGGCGGTGGTCATCGTCCGCGAGGACACGCCCGGCGAGCAGCGCCTGGTGGCGTACTGTGTACCGGCCGCCGTCGAGCTGCCGTCCGCGGCGGACCTCGCGGAGTTCGCCGGCCGCAGTCTGCCCGTGTACATGGTGCCGACGATGTACGTACCGATCTCCGCTGTCCCGGTGACGGTCAACGGGAAGCTGGACCGGGCCGCGCTGCCGGCCCCCGAGGCGGGCTCGATGCACCGCCGCACGTTCGTGGCGCCGCGCACCCCCGCCGAGGAACGGATCGCCCTCGTCTGGGCGGACGTGCTCGGCCTCGACCAGGTCGGCGCCCACGACGGCTTCTTCGAACTCGGTGGCGACTCGATCCGGGTCGTGACGCTGGTCGGCCGGCTCCGCGACGCGGGCCTCGACGTCGCCGTCCGTGACGTGTTCCAGACCGAGACGGTCGCCGGCCTGGCCGGCCTGCTGGCCGGGCGAACGGTCCTGCCGGCCGGCGCCGACGGGGTCACCGCGCCGTTCGCGCTGATCGGCGATGACGACCGCGCCCGGGTGCTGGCCGACGTGGTGGACGTCTATCCGCTCTCGCAGATGCAGACCGGCATGCTCGTCGAGATGCTGGCCGACACCACCCGCAACCGGTACCACGGCCTGGCCTCCTACTATGTGCAGGACAGCGAACCGTTCGCCGTGGATGCACTGCGCACCGCGATCGGCATCGTGTCGGCGCGCCACGACGTGCTGCGGACCTCGTTCGACCTGTCCACGTTCACCACACCGATGCAGGTCGTCCATGCGCGAGTGGAGACGCCTGTCGCCGTGCACGACCTCCGGCCCCTGCCGGTCGGCGCGCGCTACGACGCGATGCGGGAACACGTCGCCTTGGAGCGGGCGACCGTCTTCGACGTCGCGGTCGCGCCGCTGCTCAGAATCACCGTGCACCTCGAGGACGACGGCTGGCGGCTGTCGTTCACGCAGTCGCACATGGTCATCGAGGGGTGGAGCCTCCACGCGCTCATGACCGAGCTGCTGGAGGTCTACCGCAGCGTGCGTGACGGCCGGGAGCCGCTTGCGTACGAGGCGCCCCGGTTGCGTTTCGCCGACTCGATCGCCGCCGAACTCGACGCGCTCGTCTCGGCGGAGGACCGGGCGTACTGGCAGGAAGTCGTGGACAGCGCCGCGCCGTTCACCTTCCCCGCGTCCTGGGCGGGTGCGAAGCGGGACGACTCGGAGGACTACCTCGTGCGAGTCGACATCCGTGACCTCGAAGCGCCGCTGCGGACCCTGGCCGTCGCGACCGGTTCCTCACTCAAGACCGTCCTGCTCGCCGCGCACCTGAAGGTGATCAGCCAGCTCACGACCGAGGACTGTGTACACACCGGGCTCGTCTCGCACGTCCGTCCGGAGGCGGCCGACGCTGACCGGGTGTACGGCACCTACGTCAACACTCTGCCCATCGCCGTGAACCGCTCGGCCGGAACGTGGCGGGAGCTGGTCCGGGCCGTGTTCCGCACGGAGACGGCGATGTGGCCGCACCGGCACTTTCCGATGCCGGAGATCCAGCGTCTCGACGGCGACGGCCGGCGCCTCATCGACGTGCTGTTCAGTTATCTGGACTTCCCCGTCGTGGACGACCGCACCGTCGACGCCCGTACCGGGCTCGGCGAGGGCGCCACCGAGTTCGACCTGGCCGTCACCGGCTCCGTCGCTCAGGGGCTGACACTGAAGACGCGCACCTCGGTACTGGACCGGGCCCACACCGCACGAATCGCGGAGATGTTCCGGGCTGTCCTCGAGGCGATGGCGGCCGATCCGGACGCGAGCGCCCGGACGATCCACCTGCCGGCCGGGGAACGGGACTGGTTGCTCGCTGCCGGTGGCACCGAGACCCCGGACGAGCCGGGAACCACCCTGCACCGGGTGTTCGAACGGCAGGTCGAAGCGACCCCTGACGCGGTAGCGGTGCTGGCCGACGGCGTGACCCTGTCGTACCGCGAGCTGAACGAGCGGGCCAACCGGCTCGCCCGGGTCCTGAGGGAACGCGGAGTCGGCCCGGAGACCGTCGTAGGTGTCTGCGTCGAGCGGGGTATCGAGCTGCTACCGGCGCTGCTCGCGGTTCTCAAGACCGGGGCGGGGTACGTACCGCTGGACCCGATCAACCCGGACGACCGGCTGGCGTACGTGATCGCCGACTCCGGAGCCGCGCTGGTGCTGACCCAGTCGTCGCTCACCGGACGGATGCCGGACGTGCCGCTCGTCGTGACCGACGATCCGGGCACCACCGCGGGCCGCTCAGCCGACGACCTGGCGGCCACCGGGGAGGCCGCCAACCTGGCGTACGTCATCTACACCTCGGGCTCCACCGGCCGCCCCAAGGGCTGCGAGGTCACCCACGGCAACGTGCTACGTCTGTTCACCGCGATACGCGAGCACGTCGACATCCGGGACACCGACGTGTGGGCACTGTTCCACTCGTACGCCTTCGACGTCTCCGTCTACGAGATGTGGGGTGCGCTGCTGCACGGCGGCCGGCTGGTCGTCGTCCCCCAGGACGTCAGCCGTTCCCCTGAGGACCTGCTGGAGCTGCTCGTCCAGCACCGGGTGACGATGCTCAACCAGACACCGTCCGCCTTCCGGGCCCTGGTCGCGCGGGTGGCCCAGGACGACGACCGCATTCACGACCTCACGCTCCGGGTCGTCATGAACGGCGGAGAGCCGCTCGACACGGCGGACCTGCGCCCGTGGACCGAACGGCTGGGGCTGACCGCCCCGGAGCTAGTCAACGTCCACGGGATCACCGAGACGGCGGTCATCGACAGCTGGCACACCGTCACCGTCGACGACGACGGCCCGATCCCGATCGGCCCGCCCCTGCGGGACGTGATCGTGCGTCTGCTCGACCCGGCGGGTCAGCTCGTGCCGATCGGCGTGCCCGGCGAGATGTACATCAGCGGTCCGTCGGTCGCCCGTGCCTACCGCCGCAGGCCCGCTCTGACCGGCCGCTCGTTCGTGCCGGACGCGTACGGCCCACCGGGAACCCGGGCCTACCGCACCGGCGACCTGGCCCGCTGGCGTCTCGACGGGGGCCTGGACTTCGTCGGGCGGGCCGACGCCCAGGTCAAGATCCGCGGCTACCGGGTCGAACTCGGCGAGATCGAGGCGGTGCTGGGCACCCACCCGGGCGTCCGGTCCGCGGTGGTCATCGTCCGCGAGGACGAGGCCGGCAAGCAGCGTCTGGTGGCCTACTGCGTACCGGCCGCACAGCAACTGCCCTCCGCGGCGGAGCTGGCCGCATTCACCGGCGAGAGCGTGCCCGAGTACATGGTGCCCTCGGCGTTCGTGAGCATGACGTCGATCCCGCTGACTGTCCACGGCAAGCTGAACCGCAAGGCGCTCCCGGCACCCGAGGCAGGCGTACCGTCCGCCCGTCCGGACACGACGCCGCGTACGGCCGGGCAGGAGCGCATCGCCGCCGTCTGGTGCCGGGTGCTCGGGCTGGACGACGTCGGCATCGACGACGGCTTCTTCGCCCTCGGGGGAGACTCCGTCCGCGGCGTCGCCCTCGTCGGCGCGCTGCGGGCCGAGGGGTTCGACCTGTCCGTGCGCGACGTCTTCCAGCACCGTACGGTCGCCGGCCTGGCCGCTGTGGCCGAGGAACGCGGTGGCGCCGCCCCCGCGGTCCAGGGATCCGTGCGGGCCTTCGCGCTGGTGTCCGACGCGGACCGGGACCGGTTGCCGGAGGGACTGTCCGACGCGTACCCGTTGTCGCAGAACCAGGTGGGCATGTTTGTGGAGATGCTGCACGACAGTGAAGGCGGGCTCTACCACAACGTCTCTTCCGTGCTGATCGACGACAACCGGCCGTTCTCGTTCGAGGCCCTGCGCTCCGCCGTGGACATCGTCGCCGGCCGCCACGACGTACTGCGTACCTCCGTCGATCTGAGCTCCTACAGCGTGCCCCTGCAGCTGGTCTGGGCGCACACCGCCGTGCCCTGCGCCGAGGGAGACCTGCGCGGCCTCGACGAGGCGGAACAGCGGCAGCGCATGACCGCCTTCGTGGCCGCCGAACGCGCCGACGCGTTCGAGCTCTCCGGTGCCGCGCCGTTGTTCCGGGTGCACGCCCACCAGCGAGAGGGCGGATGGTTCCTCAGCCTGACCCAGAGCCATGCCATCCTCGAGGGCTGGAGTCACCACCGGCTGCTCAACGAGCTCGTCGCCGCTTACCGGCAGATCCGCGACACGGGACAAGCCGAACCGTACGAGGCGCCGCCGGTCCGGTTCGCCGACGCGATCGCCGCCGAGCTGGCGGCCCTCAACTCGGCGGAGGATCGTTCCTACTGGCGGCGCATCGTCGAGGGGTATGCCCCACTGCGGTTGCCGAGGGCCTGGGCCGCACCCGATGACCAGGACGGCTCACCGGTCGCCACGGTGCCCTGTCACGATCTCGCCGATGGCCTTCGCGCGCTCGCCGGACGGGTCGGCGGCCCGGTCAAGAGCGTCCTGCTCGCCGCCCACCTCAAGGTGATGAGCCAGCTCACCGAGGAACCGGCATTCCACACCGGGCTCGTCGCGCACACCCGGCCTGAGACCCCGGGCGCCGACCGGGTCCACGGCATGTTCCTCAACACCGTTCCGTTCCCGGCGACCCGTCCCACGGGCACCTGGAGTGAACTCGTCCAGGAGGTCTACGACACCGAGACCGGACTGTGGCCGCACCGGCACTTCCCGATGCCGGAGATGCAGCGCCTGACCGGCGACCGCGTCCGGCTCATCGACGTCATGTTCAACTACGTCGACTTCGCCCGCGGCGAGCAGAGCGAAGAGATGCGCGTCGCTATCGGCAGCGCCGCCACCGAGTTCCCGCTGTCCGTGCACGCCCGCGGAGAGGACCGGATCACCCTGCGGGCCGCACCGGGCGTGCTGAGCCAGACCGCTCTCGACCGGATCGCGGTCATGTTCCGCGCCGTGCTCGAGGCGATGGCCACCGACCCGGATGGCGACACCCGTTCCGTCCGCCTCGTGGACCAGCCCGTGCCGGAGACCGTCGCGGAGACCGTCCCGCAGGCGACGGGAGAATGTCTGCCGGCACTGTTCGAGTCGCGGGCCTCCGGCAGCCCCGACGACGTCGCCGTGGTCGCCGAGGGCGTCGAGCTGACCTACGCCCAGCTCAACGCGCGCGCCAACCGCCTGGCCTGGCAGCTGCGTGAGCTGGGAGCCGGTCCCGAGTCAGTGGTCGGCGTCTGCCTCGAGCGCGGCGCGGACCTGGTGCCCGCCCTGCTCGGTGTCCTCAAGTCCGGGGCCGGATACCTTCCGCTCGACCTCTCCAACCCCGCCGAGCGGCTCGGCTTCATGCTGGCCGATGCCGGGGCCGGCATCGTGGTGGCCACGTCCGCAACGGCCGACTCGGTCCAGGACGTCTTCACCGGCACCGTGATCCTGCTCGACCAGTCCGAACAGGGGGACCAGCCCGACTCCGACCCGTCGCCGCTCGCGGAGCCGGCCGACCTGGCGTACCTGATGTACACGTCGGGATCGACCGGCCGGCCCAAGGGCGTCGCTGTCAGCCACGCCAACGTCGGGCAGTTCCTGACCGGAGTCCGTGAACACGTCACGACCGACGACTCTGACGTCTGGGCGATGACCCACTCGTACGCCTTCGACGTGTCGGTGTTCGAGCTGTGGGGTGCACTGCTCACCGGCGGCCGGCTGGTCGTGGTGCCGGCCGAGGTCGCCCGCTCCCCGGAGGACCTGCTGGACCTGCTCGTGGAACACGAGGTCACCGTGCTCTGCCAGACACCGTCGGCGTTCCGTGGCCTGAACGCCGCGGCGGCGGCCGGCGATCCGCGCGTCAAGCAACTCGCGGTGCGCCTGCTGCTGTTCGCCGGAGAACCGCTCGAGGCCCGGACACTGGAGCCGTGGCTGGCCCGCCGCGGACTCGGCCGCACCGTGGTCATGAACCTGTACGGCCCCACCGAGAGCACCGTGTACGCCCTCCAGCACCGGCTGACCCGCCACGACATCGCGGCCGGTCGGGCGCCGATCGGCCGGGCCCTGAGCGGCCTGTCCGTCCACCTGCTCGACAGCGACGGCCTGCCGGTGCCCGACGGCGTGCCGGGGGAGATCACCGTCGGCGGCCCCACGGTGGCCCGCGGCTACCTGCACCGGCCAGGACTGACCGCTGACCGGTTCCGCCCCGACCCGTACGGTGCACCGGGCACCCGGATGTATCGCACCGGTGACCTGGCCTGCCGGATGCCCGACGGCGCCATCGACTTCGTCACCCGGATGGACGGGCAGGTCAAACTGCGCGGATATCGGATCGAGCCGGGCGAGATCGAGGCCTGCCTCACGGGGCACGCCGAGGTGCGTGACGCCGTCGTGGTGGTCCGGGAGCAGAACGGCGAACCACGGCTCGTCGCCTACGTCGTGCCGGCCGGCCCGGTAAGCCCCGACGTACCCGGCCTGCGGAGCTGGGCGGCCCGTTCGCTGCCCTCGTACATGGTGCCGTCGGCCTTCGTCGTGCTCGACCGGCTGCCACTGAACACCAGCAGCAAGCTCGACGTACGCGCCTTGCCGGCCCCGGACGACGAAGCGGTCGCCAAGGACACCTATGCCGCCCCGGCGACGCCCGTGGAACAGCAGGTCGCCGACGTGTGGTCCAGGGTGCTCGGCGTCGGCCGCGTCGGCCGCAACGACAGCTTCTTCCACCTCGGTGGCGACTCGATGCGGGTGCTGACCCTGGCCGGGATGCTCCGGGCGGAAGGCTTCGAGCTGGTCGTCCGCGACGTCTTCGAGCGGCCCGTACTGGCGGACTTCTGCACCGGGCTGCGCCGCGGTTCCGGCCATCCGGGCTCCGGTACCACGGTGGAGCCCTTCGCCCTGCTCACCGAGTCCGACCGGGCGAAGGTGCCGGCGGGGGTCATGGACGCGTACCCGCTCACCCAGAACCAGCTGGGCATGCTCGTGGAGATGCTCGCCAAGCAGGACGGGGGCGGTCACTACCACCTGGTCAACTCGGTGCGCTTCCGCGACGGCCGGCCCTTCGACGCCGCAGCGTTCCAGCAGGCCGTCGATCTGCTGGTGGCCCGGCACGAGGTGTTGCGTACCTCGGTGGACCTGACCTCCTGTTCGGTGCCCGTGCAGTACGTACACGCCGATGTCCACCTGCCCGTGCAGGTCTCGGACCTGCACGACCTGGAGGAGGCCCGCCGGCAGCAGATCATCGACGCCTATGTCCGGCAGCAGAGCGAGACGCTCTTCGCCCACGAGTCGGCCCCGCTGATGCGGTTCCACATCCATCTGTGCGACGACGACAGCTGGCAGTGCACCATCACCCAGTCCCACCTGATCGTGGACGGCTGGAGCCTGGATCTGCTGCGGCGCGAGCTGCTGGACGACTACCACCGGCTGCGCGACGGCGCGGACGCTCCGGCCTACCAGCCACCGGCCGCACGCTTCGCCGACGCGGTCGCGGCGGAACTCCGGTCCCTGACGTCGGAAGCGGACCGGGAGTTCTGGCGCACCGTGGTCACGCACCGCGGGCCGGTCGGCCTGCCCACCGCCTGGATTCCCGGCTCGCCGCGGCCGGGACGGCTGTGCACGGCCGAGGTGCCCTTCGGCGATGTGGACACCGGGCTGCGCCGTCTCGCTGCCGAGGCGGGCGCCCCGCTCAAGAGCGTGCTGCTCGCGGCGTTCGTCAAGGTGATGGCCACGCTGAGTGTGGACCAGGAGGTCTTCCTCGGCCTGGCCACCCACGTGCGGCCCGAGTTGTCGGGCGCGGACCGGGTGCTGGGCATGCACCTCAACACCGTGCCGTTCCCCGCCGACCGGCCCACTGGCACCTGGCGCGAGCTGGTCCGGCGTACCTTCGCCGACGAGGCCCGGATGTGGCCGCACCGGCACTACCCGATGCCGGCGATCCAGCGCGAATGGGGCGACGGCCGCCGGCTCATCGACGTGTACTTCAGCTTCCACGACTTCGAGCGGCCGGATCCCGGGCTGACCGACGCCGACGCGGGCACGGGCTTCGCCAGCAACGAGTTCCCGCTCTCCGTGATCACCGCTGGGCAGGTCATGACCCTGCGCGCCGCCGCCGACGCGGTGAGCGCCGTGGACACGGCCAGGATCGCCGCGATGATCCGGGCGGTGCTCGAGGAGATGGCCGCCGACCCCGACGGCGACGCGGTGCCGAACGTCCTTCCCCCCGGCGAGGCCGTCCAGCTGCTACGGGAGTGGTCGCACACCGCTGCCGAACCACTGACCAGGACGGCGCTCGCCATGGTGGAGGAGCAGGCCGCACGCGTACCGGACGCGGTCGCGGTGACCACGGCTACCGGCGCCGTGTCCTACGGGGAACTCGATGCGCGGGCCAACCGGTTCGCCCACCGTCTGCGGTCGGCCGGAGCGGGCCCGGAAACGGTGGTCGGCGTCCTGCTTGACCGCGAGGTCGCACTCCCGGCCGCGTTGCTGGGCGTGTGGAAGGCCGGCGCGGCATACCTGCCGTTGGACCCGGCACACCCGGACGAGAGGGTGGCGGCCCTGCTCGCCGATGCCGGCGCGGTCGCCCTGATCACCGGCGCGGACCGGGCGCCGGCTCTGTCCAGCCGGTTCGCCGGGCAGATCGTCGTGCCCGGCGACGAGGACGATGCTCCCTCGAGCGCGACCGGCGTGCGGGTCGGGCTCGACCAGCTCGCCTATGTCATCTACACGTCCGGCTCGACCGGCCGGCCCAAGGGTGTCCTGGTCGACCATCGCGGGCTGGGTAATCACCTCGCCTGGGCGGCTCGGGAGCTGTGCGAGGGTGACGGCGGTGCTCCGCTGTTCTCCTCTGTCGCCTTCGACCTGGTGGTCCCGATCCTGTGGGCACCGCTGATGGCCGGCAGCCGCCTGCACCTCATCGGCGGCGACCCGACTCAGCTCGGCGCGGAGCTGCTCACCGGCGCGCCCTACTCCTTCATCAAGCTGACCCCGGGGCACCTGGAGATGCTCGCGGCCCAGTTGCCCGAGCAAGCAGCGGACACTCTGGCCCGGCGGATCCTGGTGGCGGGGGAGGCGTTCACCGTTGCGATGCTGGATCGCTGGTCCGCGCTCGCCCCGGCCACCCTGGTGATCAACGAATACGGGCCGACGGAGGCCTCGGTCGGTACCAGCATCCATCCGGTCACCGGCTCGGTCACCGGTGACGTCGTACCGATCGGCCGCCCCCTGCCCGGAATGACGATGTACGTCCTGGATCGCCGCATGCAGCCGGTGCCGACCGGCGTCCCGGGCGAGCTGTACGTCGGCGGGACCGGCGTGGCGCGTGGCTATCTGGGCCGTCCCGGCCTGACCGCCGGCAGATTCGTCCCGAATCCGTTCGGCGCCGGGGGCTCCCGGCTCTACCGCACCGGAGACCTGGCACGGATGCGGGACGGCGGTGTGGTGGAGTTCCTGGGCCGCATCGACCGCCAGGTGAAGATCCGCGGCTATCGCATCGAGCTGGGCGAGGTCGAGGCGGCCATCGCGGCCGAACCGGGTGTCGGCCAGGTACGCGTCGTGGTCCGTGAGGACCGGCCCGGCGACAAGCGGCTCACCGCCTACCTGGTGGCGGCCGAACCGGGCGGGTGCGACCCGGACGAGCTGCGCACGGCCCTCGCGCGCGGTCTGCCCGACTACCTGGTGCCCTCGACGTTCATGGTTCTCGATGAGCTGCCGCTCACCGCGAACGGTAAGTTCGACGAGAGCGCCCTGCCCGCACCCACCACCGCGGCGCCCGTCGCCAAACGCCCACCGGCCTCCGCCGTCGAAGTGGCACTGGCCGAGCTGTGGAGCCGGGTGCTCGGCGTCGACCAGGTCGGCCTGGACGACGACTTCTTCGACCTGGGCGGGCACTCGATCCTGGTCATCCGGCTGGTCGCCGACGCGACGAGGCAGGGGCTGCCACTGACGCTTTTCATGGTCTACCAGTACGCCACGCTGGGCGAGCTCGCGGGAGCCGTCTCGGCCGCCGTCACAGCCGCCCCGCAGCCAGAACCCGTCGTCACGCCGGCGCTGCCGATGCGCGTGCTGGTCTCGGCGCAGGTTCCGGGGGCTGGTTTCGCGGTCGTACGGGGCGGCGAGATCCTCGAAGCGGGTGGTGCGGGCACCGTCCGCGCCGGCAGCGACGTGCCGGTGACCGCCGACACGGTGTTCCAGGTCGGCTCACTGAGCAAGCTGGTCACCGCGGTCGGTGTCCTGCGACTGGTCGACCGCGGAGTCCTCGACCTGGACAAGGACGTCAACGAATACCTACGGCAGTGGCGGATCCCCGGGGAAGGACGTCCGATCACCCTGCGGCATCTGCTCGGCCACCGCTCCGGTCTCTCGCTGGTAGCCGGCAAAGGCTACTCCGCCGGCGAGCCGGCACCGTCCATCCTGGACATTCTGAACGGCCGGCCCCCGGCTCGCAACGAACCAGTGCACCGCGAGTCGGCGCCGGGTGACACGTTCCGTTTGGCGAACGTCCACTACGACGTGGTCCAACAGGTCGTCATCGATGCCACCGGCCTGCCCTTCGCCGAGGTGATGCGGGCCGAGGTGTTCGAGCCCTTCGGGATGTCCGGCTCCAGTTTCGACCAGGACTTCCCGTCGCGGTGCGGGCGCACGGTGGCGGCGGGCCACGACGCGGACGGCGTACCGGCCGTCGACGGATGGCTCAAGCGCCCCGATGAGGCGGCCGCGGGACTGTGGACCACGGCGATCGACCTGGCGTCGCTGCTGCTGGAGATCCGTCGCGGCCATCTCGGACGACCGCTGGCCAAGCTGTCCACCGGATCGGCCCAGGCGCTGTTGCGGACCCGTCCTGACGGTTCGTACGGACTGGGCGCGGTCGTCGACGCCTCCGGCCAGGACATCCGCTTCGGTCATGCCGGCGAACCCGTGGGCTATTACGCCTTCGCCACCTGCACGGTGCAATCCGGTGACGGCTGGGTGGTACTGACCAACGGCGCCTCGGGCGATGCCGTGGTGAGGGCTTTCGCGTAAGTGCGGAGACCGGGCACCACCTATCGAAACGAGGAACGTTGAGCGTCCTGGAGGAGAGTGCGGAAGCGGCCACCCCGCCACCGCTGCGCAAGAATCGCGACTTCCTGTTGCTGTGGCTGGGTGCCGGGATGTCGATGCTCGGCGCCCGCGTCAGCGCGGTGGCCTATCCGCTGTTGCTGGTCTTCGACGGTGGCTCGGTAGCCGCGGCCGGAGTCGTGGGTTTCGCCGCGCTGCTACCCACCCTGTTGTTGCAGCTCCCGGCAGGGGTCCTGGTGGACCGCTGGGATCGCCGCCGCACCATGATCTGGTGCGACGTCGCCGGCCTGACCGCCATCGGCAGCGTCGCGATCGCGCTGTTCACCGGGCATCTGTGGGTGCCGCACCTGATGGCGGCGGCCTTCGTCGAGGGCAGTGCCGTCATTCTGTACCGGCTCTCCGAGCGGGCGGCGATCCGCAACGTCGTGCACCAGAGCCATCTCATGACCGCCTATGCCCGAAACGAGGCCCGGGGCCGTGCTGCCGGGCTGCTCGGACAACCGCTCGGCAGTGGCCTGTTCACCGTGTTCCGCTGGCTCCCGTTCGGGGTCACCGCGCTCACTCACCTGATCGCGCTGGTGCTCCTGCTCGGCATCCGTACGCCCCTCCAGGCCCCCCGGACCATCCGGCAGCGCAACCTGCGCGCCGAGGTCGTGGAAGGCATCACCTGGCTGTTCCGGCAGCGCTTCCTGCGGGCGGCACTCCTGCTCGTCTCATGCTCGAACGTGCTCTTCCAGATCATGTCGCTGTCCCTGATCGTCATCATCAAGGAGAGCGGCGGCTCACCGGCGCTGCTCGGTGTCATCGCGGTGATCTCCGGTACGGTCGGCGTGCTGGGCGCCATCAGTGCATCATGGTTCGTCCGGCGGGTCTCTCCGGCCGTGGTGCTCATCTCCGCGTTCACCGCCTGGGCCGGGCTCATGTCGGCGGTGGCGTTCACCGCCAACCCGTTCATACTCGGCGCGCTCTTCGGCGGGATGTCGTTCGCCGGGGCCCTGCTGAACGTGACCGCGGGGGCGTACCAGGTTCAGGCGACGCCCGATGAGTTGCAGGGCCGCGTGGGCAGTGTCGCCGGGATGCTGGCGTCGGGCGCGAACTCGATCGGCCCGCTGATCGCGGGGGTGGTCCTGGCCCATTTCGGCACGTTCGTCACTGTGCTCGGCGCGGGCATCACGATGGTGCTGACCGCCGCCGCCGCGGCGATCAGCCCGGCCGTACGCAGCGCCGACCGACCGGTGCCGCTCCCGCCACGAGGCCGGACCGGCCGCGTCACTCCGGCCGGGGATAGCCGCGATACCGAAGAAATATAGAGGCTTCCGGAGGCTTGGGGCATGGCAGACTTCCGACCCCGGAGCTCACCCTTGCGGGTTTTCGTCCCGAAGCCCGCCGCGGCCGTGCGCCTGGTGTGCTTCCCCCACGCGGGGGGAGCCGCAAGCTCCTTCCACGACCTGGCGCACGCCGCACCCCCCTCCATCGAGGTGACCGCCGTGCAGTACCCCGGCCGGCAGGACCGTTTCGGGGAGCCGATGGCCGGAAGCATCGCGCTGCTCGCTGCCGAGATCGGGGCGGCCCTGCACAACGGCGACGCACGGCCCACCGCCGTCTTCGGGCACAGCATGGGGGCGTTGGCGGCATTCGAGGTCGCCCGGCTCTGGAACGCCACGTCCGCGCGGCCGCTGGTGGCGTTCGTGGCGTCGGGCTGCAACGCCCCGTCCCGGGCCCAGCCGACCGGACTGTCCTTCTCCGACCAGGAGATCCGGGACTACGTACGCCGCCTCGGCGGTTCCGGCGCCGCCGCCTTCGGCCGCGAGGAGGTGTTCCGGTTCGCCCTCCCGGTGCTGCGCCACGACCTGCGGCTCAACGACGGCTACACCTACCATCCGGGACCACCGCTGACGAGCCCCGTCCTGGCGGTCGTGGGCGACCGTGACCCCGTCGTCGGGCTACCGGAGATGCGTGCCTGGCGTCTGCACACGACCGGGGCCTTCGACACGGCGGTGCTGCCCGGTGACCACTTCTACCTGGAGAACCAGACGGCCCGGCTGCTCACGCTGCTCACCGGCGCGGTGGCCGGCGGCGAGGCGGTGCGCGCATGACCGGCACCCAGGCGCCGACCCTTCTCGATCTCTTCTCGGCCCGCTGGGCCGACGACCCGTACGGGATGTACCGGCATCTGCGCGAGCGGACCCCCGTGTTCTGGGACGAGATCATGCGCAGCTGGGTCGTGCTCGGCTACGACGACATCGCGCGTTTCGGCAAGGACGACCGGCTCTCCGGTGCCCGCATCGTGGGCTTCAGTGAGTCGTTGCCGGCGGACATCCGTGCGGAGATGGCGCCGTTGACCGGTGTCCTGTCCGACATGATGCTGTTCAACGAGCCGCCCCGGCACACCCGGCTGCGTCAGCTCGTCAAACCGGGCATGACCCCCCGCTACGTCCGCGAATTGCGGCCGTTCATCACCGCGGTGGCCGACGACCTGCTCGACAAGGTGGCCGGAAGCGGCCGGATCGACATCATCCATGACTACTCCGAGCCCCTCACCAGGGCGGTGATCTCCCGCATGACCGGAGTCCCCGAGCACGCCATGCCCTTGCTCGAGTCCTGGAAGGGGCTGCTTCCCGAGTACTTCAGCCAGTCCCGCACCGAGATCCCCCGGGTCGAGAAGCTGCGGTGCGTGTTCGCCGAGGGTGCGCAGGCCCGGCGCAGCGGCACCGGCCACGACGTGTTCAGCAGGATGATCGGCGAACAGTTGCACCGGGTCGACGCCGACGACGAGGAGATCTTCGCCAACTTCCTGCTGCTGATCGACGCCGGACAGGCCACCACGACACACCTCATCGGTAACGCGGTGCTGGCCCTGACCCAGCAGCCGGACCAGCTGCGCCTGCTGCGCGAGCGGCCCGAGCTGGCCACCGGGGCAGCCCAGGAACTGATGCGCTTCGACAGCTCAGTGCAGTTCACCACCCGGGTCGCGTCGACCGATATCGAGGTGGCGGGGCACCGGATCCGTGCCGGGGAGTCGGTCACCCTGGTACTCGGATCGGGCAACCGCGACCCGCGGCACTACCCCGACCCGGACCGGATCGACATCACCCGCAAGGCCTCGGACCACCTGTCGCTGGGCCACGGCATCCATTACTGCCTCGGCGCCGCGCTCGCGCTGGCCGAGATCGAGATCGCCCTGGTGCGGCTGCTGGACCGGACCAGCTCCCTCGAGCCGGCCGCGGCGAGGCAGGACTGGCTGGAAAGCATCAACTTCCGCTTCCTCAAACGACTGCCGATGCGTTTCACGCCGGCACCCGCCCACGCCTGAGAGGTACGCCATGGTGGTCAGGAACCACAGCGTCGTCTCCATCGACGACCTGGACGACGAGGCGCTGCGCTGGATCGTGGAGCGCGGGGCGGCCCACTCGGCCGGCCGGGTGGACCGGTCCCGGCCGCTCGACGGCCAGGTCATCGGGCTGCTCTTCCAGCTCACGTCGACCCGCACCCGGACCGCCTTCTCCGCGGGCGCGCTGCGGCTCGGCGCCGGCCTCGTCACCTACGGGCCGAACGACCTGCAACTCAACACCGGCGAGTCGACCCGCGACACCGGCGTCGTGTTCGGCTCCATGTTGGACGGCCTGGTGGCGCGGGTGGATCTGCACAACCAGCACCTGTACGAATGGGCCGGCGGCTTGAGCGTGGTGAACGCGATGAGCGTCGACGAACACCCCACCCAGGCGCTCACCGACCTCACCACGATGATCGGCCACTTCGGCCGGACCGAGGATCTGCGAGTGCTCTACGTCGGTGAAGGCAACAACACCGCCGTCGGGCTCGCGCTCGCCCTCATGCGGTGCCCCGGTAGCCACCTGGAGCTGCGCACCCCGCCCGGATACGGCGTCGGACCGGACATCCTCGCCCGGGCCCGGGCCCGGGCCGCCGCCGGTGCCACCGTGACCGAGCGGCACGACATGGCCGACGTGGCGGACGGTTTCGACGTCATCTACACCACCCGGTGGCGCACCACCGGGACCAGCAAGCCGGACGCCGACTGGATGACGATCTTCCGGCCCTTCCAGGTGGACAAGCACCTGTGGGACGGCAACCCGAACGCCGTGCTCATGCACGATCTACCGGCCCACCGCGGTGAGGAAGTCACCGCCGAACTGCTCGACGGCCCGCTCAGCATCGCGTTCACTCAGGCGGCGAACAAGATGTACAGCGCGATGGCGGTGCTCGAGTGGTGCCGGCGGGACACATGACCGATCCGTGGCTCCGTGTCCACCGGCCCCGCCCGGACGCGTCACGGCAGCTGGTCTGCTTCCCCCACGCCGGCGGTTCGGCCGCGGTGTACCGGTCCTGGGCCGACGAGCTCCCGCCCACGATCGAAATGGCCGTCGTGCAGTATCCGGGCCGGCACGACCGGTACGCCGAGCCGCTGCCGACCGACCTTCCGGCGCTGGCGGCGGACATCGTCCCCGCTGTGCTGGCCCGGGCACACCGGCGCACTGCGTTCTTCGGGCACAGTATGGGGGCGACAGTGGCCTTCGAGGTCGCCCGGCGGATGACCGCGGTGCCGGACCGGTTGTTCGTGTCGGCCCGCAAGGCGCCATCGGCAGCGGCCGGGCCGGTCCCGCCGGTCTCGCAGAGGACGACGCCGGACGACGACGAGCAGCTCCGGCACGAGCTGCGCCGGATCGGCGGCGCGAGTCCCGCCTGGCTGGACGACGACGAGCTCTGGGCCCTCGTGCTTCCGGTGCTGCGCAACGACAGCCGGATGTCCCGGGCCTACCACTACCGGCAGGGGCCACCTCTGACCTGCCCGATCACCGCGATCGTGGGCGACGCGGATCAGGCGGTCGGCCCGGCCGACGCCGCTCGGTGGCGGATGCACACGGTCGGCGGGTTCGACCTGCGGGTGCTGCCCGGTGACCACTTCTACTACCGCCACTCCCTACCCCCGTTGATCCAGCTGCTGAGCTCCTGGGGGTCCCGTGCCAGCCAACCCACCGGGAAGGTCCGATGAACGCAGTACAGCCCCTACCTCAGCAATTCGCCCGTCAGGCGGCCGCCACCCCCGAGGCCGTCGCCGTCGTCGGTGACGACAGCACCGTCACCTACGCGGCCCTCGACCGCTGGTCCGGTCAGCTGGCGTACCTGCTGACCAAGGCCGGCGTCACGGCCGAGACTCCAGTCGCCGTACGGCTGCCCCGCGGCACCGGACTGGTCGTGGCCCTGCTGGCGATCTGGAAGGCCGGTGGCGTCTACGTGCCCCTCGACCCGGAGCACCCGGCGGCGCGTACCGCGGAGGTACTTGCCGGCACCCGGGCCTCGGTCCTGGTGAGCGACGTGGACAAGGCTGAGGCCGGCATCCGTACCCTGGTGCTGGACCCGGCGCTGGAGCTTCTGCGTGACCGGCCCGTCGCTAGGCCGGACGTTCAGGTCACCGCCGAGCACGCGGCATACGTTCTGTACACGTCGGGCTCCACCGGCCGGCCCAAGGGTGTGGTGATCACCCACGGCGGCATCGCCAACCGGGTCGCGTGGACCGTCGACACGCACCGGTTGGGCGCGGCCGACCGGGTGCTGCAGAAGACCGCGATCACTTTCGACGCGGCGGGCTGGGAGATCTTCGCGCCTCTGGTGTGCGGTGGCACGGTGGTGCTGGCACCGGTGGGAGCGGAACGCGATCCCGGTGCCATCGTCCGCGCGGTCGCACGGCATGACGTCACCGTGCTTCAGGTGGTGCCGTCGGTGCTGCGCCGGTTGGTCGCCGAGCCCGGCTGGGAGCGCTGCGACAAACTGCGGCTGCTCTTCAGCGCCGGGGAGCCGCTGCACGCCGAGTTGGTGCAGAAGTTCCTCGCGCTGGTCGAGGACGGCGACGACGAGATCGAGGTGTGGAACACCTACGGCCCGACCGAGTGCTCCATCGACGTCACCGCGCACCGATTCGACCTGTTCCAACGGTCCGGGCCGGTGTGCATCGGCCGGCCCGTCGACGGGATGCGCGTGCTGATCATGGCGCCCGACGGCACGGAGGCGGCACCGGACGAGCCCGGTGAGCTCATGGTCGGTGGCATCGGCGTCGCCCGCGGCTACCTGGGAAGCCCGGCCCTGACCGCGGCCCAGTTCGTGCCGGACCCGACCGGTGTGCCGGGGCAGCGGCTGTACCGGACCGGTGATCGGGCCCGCCGGCGCGCCGACGGGACACTGGACTACCTGGGCCGGATCGACCACCAGGTCAAGATCAACGGGGTACGGATCGAACCGGGTGAGGTCGAGGCCGCACTCGCCGCCCATCCCGACGTGATCGAAGCCGTCGTCGTGCCGTACCGCATGACCGACGGCACCACCCGGCTCGCCGCCCATGTCCGGGGCCGGGCGACCACCGGACAGCTCCGGGCCTTCCTGCTCGACCGGTTGCCGGAGACGTACCTGCCGGCGGCCTTCATCGCCGCGGAGCAGTTCCCCACCACATCCAGCGGCAAGATCGATCGGGCCGCTCTCAGCTCGGCCGACGTGGCGCCACGGCCCTACACGGAGCCCGTGTCCGCGGCCCAGCGACTCGTCGCCGATCTCTGGCAGGACCTGCTGGACACCGGGCCGGTCGGCCGCGACGACGACTTCTTCGCGCTCGGCGGCACCTCGCTGCAGCTGATCAGGCTGGCCAACCAGCTACGGCGGGCGGGACACGAGATCTCGTTGCGCAGCCTGCTCGCCGCGCCGACCCTGACGGAACAAGCCGGTCTGCTCACCGGCGTCGAGACCCCTGACCCGGAGATCCGGCCGGTGCCGCGCGGCGGACCACTGCCGCTGTCGGCGGGCCAGCGCCGGTTGTGGATGCTCGACCGGCTGGAGCCGTCCTCCCGGGAATGGGTGACCGGCGTCTTCCTGCCCGTGCCGTACGGCACCACCGAGGCCGTCGTGCGGCGCTCCCTCGACGAGTTGATCGCCCGGCACGAGGCCCTGCGCACCCGCTTCGTCCTGCTCGACGGCGAACCGGTGCAGATTGTCGACCCGCCTCGAGCCGTACCGCTGCGGGTCGAGCACGCCGGACCCGACGCGATCGGCGCGCTGGTGGAACAGGAGGCCGCGGCTGGATTCGATCTGGAGTCCGGGCCGATGGCGCGCGCGTTGCTGGCGATGCCCCGGGCGACGGCCGCCGAACCGGTCCTCGTCCTGCTCACCCATCACATTGCCGCCGATGGTTGGTCGGCCGCCGTGCTGCGCCGCGAGTATCAGGAAATCGTCGCCGGACGGGGCGCCGCCCTGGCGCCGCCACCGGTGCAGTACGCGGATTTCGCGGTCTGGGAACAGACCCGGCTCGACGAAACGGCCAAGCAGCGGGCGCTCGCACACTGGCGGACCACACTGGACGGAGCCGAGCCCACCGAGCTGCCCACCGACCGGCCCCGGCCACCGGTCCGCGACCCCCGCGGCGCGGTCATCACCTTCACCGTCCCGGCCGGCACCGTGAGTGGACTGGCGGAGATCGGCCGCACGACCGGCGCCACCATGTTCATGACGACCCTGACTGCCTTCGCGACCGGGCTGGCCCGCCAGACCGGCCGCTGGGACGTCACGATCGGCACGCCGGTCGCGGGTCGTGACCGCCCCGAACTGGAAGACGTGGTCGGCTTCTTCCTCAACAACCTGGTGCTGCGCTGTGACCTCGACCGCGGGCTGTCGTTCACCGACTCGGTGAGCAGGATCCGTGACACGTGCCGCGCGGCCTTCGCCCATCAGGACCTCCCGTTCGACAGCGTGGTAGCCGAACTCGCGCCGACGCGGGACCGCTCACGGACCCCGCTCTATCAGATCGCGTTCGACTTCCACGACCGGCGGCACACCGGGTTGCCGGACGATCCCACCGAACTGCGCGCCCTGGTGGAGTCGTCCACGATCGCCAAGACCGATCTCACTCTCTACCTGCGGGAGCTCGTCGACGGGAGGCTGTTCGGTGTCCTCGAGTACGCCACCTCCTTGTTCGATCCCGCCACCGTACAGCGGGTCGCGGATGACCTGGAACGGCTGCTGGCCGAGGCCGCCGCCGCGCCCGGAACCCCCCTCGCAGAGCTCGGCCTCCTGTCGACGACGGAACAGGACGCCATCATCGCCGCGGGCCGCAACCCGGTCGCCCCCGTCACGGACTCCGTGCTGGACCGGTTCGAGGCGCGGGCCGCCGCGGTGCCGGACTCGGTCGCCGTGATCGCCGCCGACGGATCGCTGAGCTTCCGCGAACTCGACGAGCGGGCCGGCCTGCTGGCCGGGCACCTGCATGCGCTCGGCGTGCGACCGGGCGACACCGTGGGGGTGCTGCTCGACCGTGGCGTCGACCTGCCGGCGGCGTTCCTGGCCGTCTGGAAGGCGGGCGCCTGCTACCTTCCGCTCGATCCGGCGGCTCCACCGCCGCGGGTCGCGACGGTCCTCGCCGATGCCGCCGTACCGCTGCTCGTCACCGGTGGGAGTCACCCCGGCCGGCTCGCGGGTGCCCTGCCGGCAACCGTGACGGTGCTCGATGTCGGACGCGAGGCCACCGGGCCGGTCCCCGGTGCGCTGCCACCGCGTACGGACAACACGCTCGAGGATCTCGCGTACGTGATCTACACCTCCGGTTCCACCGGCACCCCGAAGGGCGTGCAGATCACGCACGGCGCGCTGGCCAACCACATCCGGTGGGCGGTCGACGAGCTGGCCTCCCAGGGCTCCGGCGGCGGAGCGGTCTTCTCGTCCGTCGCCTTCGACCTGGTGGTACCGAACGTGTGGGCGCCCCTGCTGGCCGGGCAGCCGACCCGGTTGCTGCCCCAGGACATGGACCTCACCGAGCTCGGCGCCCGGCTGCACGAGGCGGCACCGTTCGCGTTCCTCAAGCTCACCCCGGCACACCTGCGGGTGCTGGCCGACCAACTCGCTCCGGCGCAGCTCGCCGGGCTCGCCCAGGTCGTCGTGGTCGCCGGTGAGGTGCTGCCGGTGCCGGTGGCCGAGCAATGGGCCGGCTTGCTCGGTCCCGGCCGCCTGATCAACGAGTACGGCCCGACCGAGACCACCGTCGGAGCCTGTACCCATCCGGTTACCGCGGGAGACGATTCGGTGGCGGTGCCCATCGGCCGGCCGCTGCCGGGCGTGGACATGCACGTTCTCGACGACCGGATGCGCCCGGTGCCGGTCGGGGTCATCGGCGAGTTGTACGTGGGCGGCCTCGGCGTGGCCCGCGGCTACCGGGGCCGGCCGGCGCTCACCGGCGAGCGTTTCCTGCCCCACCCGTACGGGCCGCCCGGCGCCCGCATCTACCGCACCGGCGACCTGGCCCGGATGGTGCCAGGCGGCGTGATCGACTTCGTCGGCCGGATCGACGACCAGGTCAAGATCCGCGGCTACCGGGTGGAGCCCGGCGAGGTGGCCGCGGTGGTGACAGGGCACCCGGATGTCCGCGAGGCCGTGGTCGTGGTGGATCGCACGGCCGGCACCGACGTACGCCTGGTCGCCTATTGCGTGCCCGCGATCGGCCTGCCCGACACGTCGCTGCTCTCGGCCACGGTCATCCACCACTGCGCTCAGCGGTTGCCGGACTATCTGGTTCCCGCCGTCGTCGTCGTCGACGCGATACCGCTGACCGCCAACGGCAAGCTGGACCGCCGCGCCCTGCCCGCCCTGGCTGACGTCGCCGGGACGGTCACGGACGCGCCGGTCGGCATCGTCGAGGAAAGGATCGCGGGCATCTTCGCCGACCTGCTGGGAGCCGAGGCCGGCCGCTCCGGTGACTTCTTCGCCCGCGGCGGCAACTCCATCCTGGCGATCCGCCTGACCGCCGCCGTTCAATCCGCCTTCGACGTGAATCTGCCCATCCGCGCCGTCTTCGAGCGACCCACGGTGACCGGTCTCGCCGCGGCGGTCGAGGCGGAGATCCGAGCCGAAGCCGACCGGATGTCCGCGGCCGAACTGGTCGCCGGCGCGTCGCATCCGGGCGATGGCCGCCCCCGCACGTCGTGACCCTCCCACTGTTACCGCGATCGACAGCAGAAAGGTGCATCCCCGCGATGGAACCGGAGAAGTACTCGGCCGCACTGCTCGACTTCGTGTCGAGAGAATTCGCCCAGCCCGGCGACGACCTGGTCCTCGACCAGGACACCCCGCTGGTGCAATCCGGCATCCTCGATTCGCTGAGGGTGGCCGTCCTGATGTCCTTCATCCAGCGTGAACTCGGCGTGCACGTGCCGTTCGACAAGATCGACGGCCAGCATTTCAAAGACATCCGGACGATCTCGGAGATGTTGGCCGACGAGTCCGCGGACGGAGTCCGCGCATGAGCACCGTCCCGGCAGCCGACTACGACGTGGCCGTGATCGGCGGCGGACCCGCGGGCTCGACCATGGCGTCCTATCTGGCGCGCGCCGGGCTCAGTGTGGTCGTGTTCGAGAGCGAGACCTTCCCCCGGCCGCACGTGGGCGAGTCCCTGGTCCCGGCCACAACCCCGGTGCTCGCCGAGATCGGCGCGCTGGACAAGATCGACGAGGCCGGCTTCCCGAAGAAGTACGGCGCCTCGTGGACCTCGGCGGAGAGCCGGGACATCCCCGATCTCGGCTACGATGGGCTCAGCCACGGCTGGACCGCGGACATCCAGTTCGTGGAGCGCAACCAGCCGGGTGTCGATCGCGATTACACGTTCCACGTCGATCGCGGGCGGTTCGACGCGATCCTGCTGCGCCACGCCGAGGAACAGGGTGCCACGGTGTTCAACGGTGCCCGTGTGCTCGCCGTGGACTTCAGCGACCCCGCCGTGGTCCGGCTCGGGTGCCGGTTCGGACCCCGGGAGGTGCCGTTCACCGCCCGCATGGTGGTCGACGCGTCCGGCCGGCAGACCCTGATCGGGCGCCAGCTCAAGGTGAAAGTGCCCGACCCGGTCTTCGACCAGTACGCCATCCACACCTGGTTCGAGGATCTGGACCGCAAGCGGGTGGCCGGCACCAGCGGCGACGCCGACCACATCTTCGTGCACTTCCTGCCGATCAAGGACACCTGGGTCTGGCAGATCCCGATCACCGACACGATCACCAGCATCGGGGTGGTGACCCAGAAGAAGCGGTTCTCGCAGGCCGGCAACGAACGGGAGAAGTTCTTCTGGGACTTCGTGAGCAGCCGTCCGGAATTGCGGGACGCATTGCAGGACGCGCGCCGGATCCGGCCCTTCAAGGCCGAGGGTGACTACAGCTATGCGATGAAGCAGATCACCGGTGACCGGTTCGTGCTGATCGGGGACGCGGCCCGCTTCGTCGACCCGATCTTCTCCAGCGGGGTGAGCGTCGCCCTGAACAGCGCCCGGATCGCCGCGCAGGACGTCATCGCCGCGCACCAGGCCGGTGACTTCGCCAGGGACCGGTTCGTCACGTACGAGAACAAGCTGCGCCGCGCGGTGAAGTACTGGTACGAGTTCATCTCGATCTACTACCGCCTGAACGTTCTCTTCACCGCGTTCGTCCAGGACCCCCGATACCGCGTCGACGTGTTGAAGATGCTGCAGGGCGACGTGTACGACGGCGAGGAACCCAAGGTGCTCGCCGTCATGCGCGACGTCGTCACGGCGGTCGAGAACAATCCTGACCACCTGTGGCACCCGTACCTCGGCACGTTGCGGGCCCCCACCTCGGCGCCCAGTTTCTGAGTCGCCGGCACACGAAAGACCGGGCGGA
>NZ_BOQL01000094.1 GCF_018332655.1 Actinoplanes auranticolor
TGCGCCCCAACCGCATCGTCGCCGGTCTGCGGTCCGAGTGGGCCGACGACATGCTCCACGCCGCACACCTGGGCATCCTCGAGCTGGCCGCCGCGGAGGGTCGCGAGGTGCCGGTGGTGGTGACCGACTTCGCCACCGCCGAGCTGGTCAAGGTGGCCGCGAACGCGTTCCTGGCCACCAAGATCAGCTTCATCAACGCCATGGCCGAGGTCTGCGAGGTCGCCGGCGGCGACGTCACCCAGCTGGCCCGGGCCATCGGCTACGACCCCCGCATCGGCAACCGCTTCCTGCAGGCCGGCGTCGGCTTCGGCGGCGGCTGCCTGCCCAAGGACATCCGCGCCTTCCAGGCCCGCGCCCAGGAACTCGGTGCCGGCGAGGCCCTGCGCTTCCTGCACGAGGTCGACCTGATCAACCAGCGCCGTCGCAGCAAGGTGCTGCAGCTCGCCGCCGAGCTGCTCGGCTGCCCGCCGGGTCCGGCCGGGCCGCGCTTTGGCGATGCCCGCATCGCGGTGCTCGGGGCGACGTTCAAACCCCGTTCCGATGACGTACGGGACTCGCCCGCGCTCGCCATCGCGGCCGCCCTGGCCCGTTCGGGCGCGGACGTCCACGTCTACGACCCCGAGGGCATGGCCAACGCCGTCCTGGTCCAGCCGGATCTGAACTTCGCGGAGAGCCTCGACGACGCCGTCCGGGACGCGGAGCTCGTCTGCGTCCTCACCGAGTGGCCGCAGTTCCGCACGGCCGATCCGGTCCGGCTGGGCCGGCTCGCCGCGACCCGGCTGGTGATCGACGGCCGCAACTGCCTCGACGCGGCAGCCTGGTCCGCCGCCGGCTGGCAGTACCGCGGGCTGGGCGGTCGCGCCGCCACGCCGGCCCCGCCGGGCAGGACAGCCGGGAACCGGGCCGCGCCCGATCACGACAGCCCGGCCGGCCGGCCGGCGATTCCCCGCCCGGCGACCAGGTCCGTTGCAGCTCGGTAGCCATCGGCCGGGTTGGCGAAGGGATCCAGATGTCTGACCGAACCACCCTGTGTGACGGCAAACCGGGCAAAGACCTTGATCAGCCGCCGCCGCGTCGTGACCGGCGCCGCGGCCGGTGCCGCCGCCGTCGGCCTCACCGCAGCCGTACCGGCAGTGGCTGAGGCCGGCGCGGCCACCCGCACCACCAACTCCTACGTCGCGGCGGACGCCGAGCTGCACCTGCTGCGCCGCGCCACCTACGGACCCACCGCGGCCTCGGTCGCCGAGATCCGCCGGCTCGGCGCGGCGGCCTGGCTCGACCGCCAGCTCGACCCGGCCGGCATCGCCGACCCGGCGTGCGACGCGCTGCTGACCCGCTTCCCGCTCATTCAGCTGTCGATCGACGAGCTCCGGGCCAAGGTCGGCACGGGGGCGATGCGGTACGGCTGGGACACCATGCTCCAGCTCGGCTTCGCAGCCACCAGCCGGGCCGTCTGGAGCGAGCGGCAGCTGTACGAGATGATGGCCGACTTCTGGTCCAACCACCTCAACGTCACCAACCCCTCCGGCGACGTCTGGGACAACCGGCACGACTACGACCGCACCGTCATCCGGCCGCACGCGCTGGGCCGGTTCGCCGACATGCTCAAGGCGTCCGCCAAGCATCCGGCGATGCTGACCTACCTCGACAACCGCTTCTCCACCAAGGCCGCGCCGAACGAGAACTACGGCCGCGAGCTGCTGGAACTGCACACGGTCGGGCTGGGCTACACCGAGTCCGACGTCAAGAACGCCGCACGGCTGCTCACCGGCATGACCGTCGACTGGGACACCGGCAAGTACAAGTACAGCCTGAACGCGCACGCCACCGGACCGGTCCGGGTGATCGACTTCCGGCACGCCAACACCACCGCGGCCGGGGGTGAGGCGGCCGCGCTGGCCCTGCTCGACTACCTGGCCCTGCACCCGGCGACCGCCGAGCAGATCGCCACCAAGCTCTGCGTACGCTTCGTCGCCGACACCCCGCCCGCCAAGCTGGTGGACAAGCTCGTACAGGTCTACCTCGACCACAAGTCCGCGATCGTCCCGGTGCTGCGGGCCCTGTTCACCTCCGCGGAGTTCAAGGCGTCCGTGGGGGCGAAGGTGCGGACCCCGTACGAGGACATCGTCGCGACGGTGCGCGCCGTCGGCTACGGCCCGGACGCCACGGGTACGGCCGGCATCGAATCGCTCTACTGGCTGATCGGCTCGCTGGGCCAGGCCCCGATGTCCTGGGCGCCCCCCAACGGCTACCCGGACGTGGCCGCGGCCTGGACGTCCCCCGGCGGCATGCTCGCCCGGTGGAACGCGCACCTGCACATCGTCGCGGGCTACCGGCCCAAGGAGTTCCAGCGGCCGGCCGACCTGGCCGAGGATCTCGTCGGCGCGCTGCCGGCGACGTACGGCGCGCTGATCGACGCGCTCGCCCAGCGGCTGTTCGGCCGCACCCTGCCGGCCGCCGACACGACGGCGCTGGCGAACTACTTCGGCAAGACCCCGGCCTCGGCGCTCAAGCCGGCCGACCCCGCCGCCGGCTGGCGCTTCCCGCAGCTGGTGGCCCTGATGCTGAACTCTCCCTACTTCGCGGTGAGGTGACGACGATGACCGGACCGATCTGTGGCTGCGCGGACGACCAGCGCACCACCATGAGCCGCCGCGGTGTGCTCGGCAAGGCGCTGGCGGCCGGGGCCGCCGGGGCGTTCGCCGGACTGGCCGGCGACCAGATCTCCACCCAGCTGGCCTTCGCCGCCGGCAAGTACACCGGGGACACCCTGGTGCTGCTGTCGCTGCGGGGCGGCTTCGACGGCCTGTCGGCGATCGTGCCGGCCGGCGACCCGGCGTACTACGCGGCCCGGCCGGACATCGCCGTGCCGAAGGCCAAGCTGATCGGCGGTGACACCCGCTTCGGTCTGCACCCGGCCCTCAAGCCGCTGCTGCCGTTCTGGAAGGCCGGCACGTTCGGTGCGGTCCACGCCGTCGGCCAGCCCGCGCCGAACCGCTCGCACTTCTCCGCGATGGAGGAGCTGGAACGGGCCGCGCCGGGCACCTCGGTGCGTACCGGCTGGCTGGACCGGATGCTCGGCGGCCTGGGCGCGGCCAGCCCGTTGCACGGTGTCTCGATGGGCAGCATGATGCCGGCCCGGGCGCTGGCCGGACCGGTCCCCGCCCTCGGCATGAAGTCGATCAACGACTTCGCGATGTACGGCGACCAGGCCGGCCAGCCCATGGCGGCCACCCTGAAGGCCCTCTACGCCGGTGCGCCGGCCGTGCTGGGTCAGCCGGCCGGACAGGTGATGAGCTCGCTGGCGACCACGAAGGCCCTGGCGGCCAAGCCCTACCAGCCGGCCAACGGCGCGGTCTACCCGGACGACGCCCTGGGCCGCGCGCTCAAGGACGTGGCGCGGCTGATCAAGGGCGGTACGGGTCTCATGGCGGCCTGCGTCGACTCCGGCGACTGGGATCTGCACGAGAACCTGGGCGCGGCCGTACCCGGTAAGCGGATGCACGACAAGCTGGCCCAGCTCGCGGCGGCCCTCGCGGCCTTCGCCACCGACCTGGGCAGCACCGGCATGAAGCGGGTCACCCTGGTGACGGTCAGCGAGTTCGGCCGGCGGGTCCGGCAGAACGGCTCCACCGGCGTCGATCACGGCTACGGCAACGCGATGATGCTGCTCGGCGGAGGTGTGGTGGGCGGAAAGGTGCACGGCCGGTGGCCCGGCCTGGCGGAGCGCTACCTGGTCGACGGCGACCTCGCCGTCACCACCGACTACCGCGCGGTCATCGGCGAGATCCTGCACAAGCGCTGCGGCCTGGCCAACACCCGCTCGGTCTTCCCGAACGTCCGCACCACGACGTCGGGAGTGATCCGGTCCCGGTGAGGACCGGGCGTGCTCAGAGGACGGCGGCGACGGCCAGCAGCAGCGCCGAGACGCCGGCCGCGAGCGCGGCGATCCGCAACATCGCCGGGTCGCCCAGAATCATGATCGCCACCCGCGCGCCGGTCTCCCGCGGCGCAAAACTGTTGTCCGCCATCGCTTTCTCCTCGCCTCGGCAGCGCCGCGCGCTGCGATGAGACGACTATCCCGGCCGGGCGGCCCGCGCCGCATCGCCACTGAGCGGGGTTCGCCCGGCCGGTCTCTGCGACGAAAGTCGTAGTGTCCGGCCGGGCCGCACTGCCCTTGGGACAGAGCGCCGTCAGCCGGCGTTGAAGTTGTCGCTGACGTCGCGCTGCAGGTGGGCCATCGTCTCGGCGAGCAGGTCGCGGACCTGACGCTCGTCGGCGAGCCCGGCGGGGACGACCACCTCGGCGCGCACCACACTGCCGCCGGCCGGTGCGTCGTCGACCTGGGCGGTGCCGTGCAGGCCGGTGCTGTCCAGCGAGTGCCACTGCAACTCCAAGTGGTCGGTGACCACTTTCACACCGTACGGGTGGACCCGCTCGCCCACCCGGATGCGCACCTGTTCCCGGCTCGCCGATGCGGTGTTCATCCCGCGGGGTAGCCAGCGGGAAGTGCGGTCGGGATCGGTCAGCACCCCGAAGACCACCTCCGCCGGCGCGGTGAAGTCGTAGGAGCCGCTGACCCGCACGGCCCCGTCTGCGTCGCCCTGTTCAGCCATCACCCCGGTAGCCGTTCCCCGTCCGCCCGCCTTCATGCCATTAGCCTTCTGATGAGTCGACAGGAAGGGCGGTGCCATGCGGTACGTCGCGATCGGGGACAGCTTCAGCGAGGGCATGGGTGACGAACTGCCGGACGGCACCGTGCGGGGCTGGACGGATCTCGTCGCCGCCGGGCTGAGCGCGGGGCTGGCCGGCCGGGGCGAGACCCTGGAGTACGCCAACCTGGCCATCCGCGGCCGGCTGCTGCGGCCCATCGTCACCACCCAGCTCGACGCCGCGCTGGCCCTGCGGCCGGCCGCCGACCTGCTGACCTTCAACGGCGGCGGCAACGACATGATGCGCGCGGGCGTCGACCTGGCCCAGCTGGTGGCCATGATCGAGCAGGCGGTCCGGCGGTGCGTCGACGCGGGCGTACGCCCGGTGGTGCTCAGCGGCGCGGACCCGACCGCACAGCTGCCGTTCGGCCGGACCATCCGCCGCCGCGGCGAATACCTCACCGCGGCCACCCGGGAGCTGTGCGCCCGGCACGACGTGACGTTCGTCGACGCCTTCGGTGACGAGGAGATCCGCCACCACCGGTACTGGTCGACCGACCGGCTGCACCTCAACAGCGCCGGCCACCGGCGGGTCGCCGGCCTGGTCCTGCACGCGCTCGGCTTCGCGGAGCCGCCGGAGCCCGCCGGCACCGCGAGCGGGGCGCGCCGCCGGGTCGCGGAGAACGCCCGGTACTACCGGGAGCACGTGCTGCCCTGGATCCAGCGCCGGCTGCGCGGCCAGTCGTCGGGCGACAACCGCGACCCCAAGTACGCCCGCTGGGAGCTGATCGAGCCGACCGCCCAGAGCCCGCTCCCCTGAGCCGGGCCGGTCACGGCACCGGGCGGGCCTCGTTCTCCTTGGCCGCGGCGGCGTGGCGGCGGGCCTCGGACACGGCCGCCATCAGCTGGTCCCACTGCGGGTCCGGGCGGAACGGCCCGACCGGCAGATCCTTGCCGACCCGCGCCCACATGTACTCCCACCAGGCCGCCACCCGCACCGGCCACAGTCCCACCCGGACCGCGCCGGCCAGGAAGCACCGGTGCACCAGCAGGGTGGCCCCCAGGACCTCCGGATCCAGCTCCAGGTCCGGATCATCGATCGCCTTGCCCAGCGCGCGCACGTCCCGGTGCATCTCCGAGTACGCCACCAGGTCCGGCGTGTCCGGAACGGCCATCGGCGCGTCCTTGACCACCATGTCGGCCGCGTACGCCGGCATGAAGACGAGGTCGTCCACGGTGACGATCAGCGGCAGCTGCTCGTGCCCGCGGCGAATCCCGAGGACGACGACGGGCTGCCCGGCGGGCCCGACGGTCACCTCGTGGCTGAGCACGTCCGACGGGACCAGGCGGGCCTGGTCACCGAGCGCCGGCACCCGCACGACCAGCACCCGGGCCTCGACCGACACCTGGGTGCCGGGCACCTCACCGATCAGCCGCGCGAGTTCCTCAACGTCCATGGCCCCGGTTATACCCAACGACCGCGAACCGATCGCCACCGGCGGGCAGCTGATCGTTCGTCACCGCGCCGCCCGGCCGTTCCTCACCGCCGCCGGTTGTTCCTCATGGCGCTGCCCGGTAGTGGTGGCCGCCCGGGTTGGTCCGGGCCGCCTCGCCCAGCAGGACCGTCACCCGGCACTCCGGGTCACCGACCGCGATGCGCTCGTCCAGCAGCACCACCGCGTCGTCGTGGTTGCGGGCCGCGATCCCGCCGAACACGCTGGAGGTCATCCGGCACAGGGCGGGCGCCTGCCGCACGGTGTCGCCGAACGGGCAGTGCCGGTTGCCCAGCACGATCTTGTCCGGGCCGGCCGAGATGACATAGAAGTCGCCCTCGATGGCGCCCTTGAGCCGCAGGTAGCAGTCAGCGACCTGCTCGGGAGTGAGCCGACCCGCCACCGCCCGGGCCTGGCGATACTCCTCTTCCATCTGTCCGCCGACCGTGGCGCCGACCTGCGCGACCAGCTGCTCGGCCACGGCCGGCCCCTGCGCCGCCTCGGTGCTGCGGGCCAGCTCGACGACCAGCGCCCGCAGGAACGCCTCCTTACCGAATCCGCCCGGCCCCGCCTCGTCCGCGGCGGGCAGCGGATTGAGCTGCCGGCGCGGCGGATCGAACGACGCCTCGGCCCGCCGGGTCAGCGCCAGCACCACCTGCACCCGCTTGCCCGGCCCGCGCTTGGCGATCACGTCGAGGTCCTTGGCCAGCTGGGAGACGAGCCACAAACCGCGGCCGCGCTCACTGGCGGTCTCCGGCAGCGACAGCCCGCCCAGCTCGAACGCCGGCCCGAGGTCGTGCACGGTCAGCAGCGGGCGCGGCTGGGACCAGTCCAGGCTCACCCAGACCGGGCCGCCGGCGTGATGCACGGCGTTGCCCACCAGCTCGGAGACGACGAGCCGGGCGTCGTCGACGTCGTCGGGCTGCTCGGCGTGCCGGCGCAGAAAGGCGGTCACCTCGGCGCGCAACGCGGCAGCCGACGCCCCGCTCCCCGGCGTGAGTAACCAGTCCAATCCGCACTCCCGTTCCGAAGAAGCCCCCGCGGATCGAAGCACGATAACCCCTACGGTGCCGCCGGAAGCCCGGCCGGAGGCGATTCCACCCGTCGGTCCGACCCCGATCGTGGGGGGCTGGGTATCTTGCCCGGTATGAACGGTGTGGTGTCAACGGCGGTCCCGGTCTGCTACGTGCGCAATGTCGAGCAGGCCCAGGCGTTCTATGCGATGTTCGGCTACACCGAGACGCAGAGCGGTGAGGAGAACGGGGGGCTCTGGTCGTACCTGCAGAGCGGCAGCCACACGCTGCTGCTGGCCTGCGTGCAACCGCCGGTGATCCAGGCCGAGCTGCCGCTGCTCATCTACCTCTACGTCGACGACCTGGCCGCCGTACAGGAAAGGTTCTCCGCCGCCGGGCACCCGGTGGAGCTGATCGGCCACCCCAGCCACGCACCCGGCGGAGAGGCCCGCACCAAGGACCCGGACGGCAACGTGGTCGTCTTCGGTCAGCGCACCGGCACCCCGGCCGGCCGGGCCCGGCCCAGCGACGAGGCCGCCCGCAGCTCCCTGATCCGGCAGGCCGCCGAGGCGATCGGCCGGCGCGGCGGCGCACCGGCCGCCTGCCAGGTCGGCCTGGCGGACGGCAACCCGTGTGAGCAGCCGGCCGAGGTCAAGCTGGCCGACTCCTGGGGCGAGACGGTGTGGGGCTGCCTGAGTCACACCGACGAGGCGCTGCTCAACGCCCGCAGCGCGTTCATCGCCACCGAGGACGATCAGGGCCTGGGTCCCTGGCTGCGCGCCCGCCGGGGTCACCCCGACACCTGACCGCCCGCCACGGCCACCGGGACGCCTGACCGTCGGCCGGCTCAGGCCAGGACGGCGTCGATCTGGCCGACCGCGGCGGAGAGACCCTGCTCGAAGCCCATCCCGATGAGCAGGTCCATCGCGTCGGCGGACGGGAAGGTCGTCACGATCACCATGCGGCTGCGGCGGGCCGGCTCCTCCTCGATGCGGACCCGGACCAGCAGCGACTGGATGTCAGGGTCACCCATCTCGAACTCCAGGCCGTCCGGCGGGGACACGGCGAGCACGTGCCACCAGCCGGTGCGCCGTTCGCCGTCGGGCCCGGTCACGAAATAGCCGACCTTGCCGCCCGGCCGCAGGTCGTGCTCGACCACGGTGGCGGGGTGCGTCGGCGGACCCCACCACCGTTCGAGCCGGCGGGGGTCGGCCCAGAGCTGCCAGACCCCCGCGGCGGTGGCGGCGAACTCCGCGGTGAGGGTCATCGTCCGGGTCTCCGGATCTTTGTGGACGCTGGTGACGGTCATGCGGGCTCCCCCGGGTTCGGGTCCTCGGCGAGGACGTCGCCGAAACGGTCCATCCGGTCCCGCCAGACCAGTTCGAGCTGGTCGAGCAGCCGGGCGGCGCGGCGGACGGTGTCGACGTTGCCGGTCACGAGCTGCTCGCGGCCGCTGCGGCGCTTGGTGACCAGGGCGGCCCGTTCCAGCACGGCGACGTGCTTCTGCACCGCGGCGAAGGTCATCGGATAGAGCCGGGACAGCGCCGAGACCGAATACTCGTCCCGCAGCGTCCGCACCACGATGTCGCGCCGGGTGCTGTCGGCGAGGGCGTGGAACACCGCGTCCAGCGCCTGTCGCTCGACCTCATCTACAACCATGTGGTAGTACGTTACCCCATGAAACTCATCCTGATGCAGTTCCTGTCCCTGGACGGCGTAGCCCAAGGCCCGGGCGGACCGGACGAGGACACCACCGACGGATTCACCGGCGGCGGCTGGTTCGTGCCGCACGTGGACGAGACGTTCATGCGGCTGGTCACCGAATGGATCCGGGAGGCGGACGGCTTCCTGCTGGGCCGGCGGACGTACGAGGCCTTCGCCCGCGACTGGCCGAAGGCGACCGACCCGGACGACGAGGTCGCCCGCCAGCTCAACGGCCGGGCCAAGTACGTCGCCTCGCAGACGCTGCGCACCGGCGACTGGGCACCGACCACCGTGCTGTCCGGCGACGTCGCGGCCCAGGTCGCGGAGCTGAAGCGGCAGCCCGGCCGGGAGCTGCAGATCCACGGCAGCGCCCGGCTGGCGCAATCCCTGCTGGCGGCCGGCCTGATCGACGAGCTGCGGCTGATCATCGCCCCGGTGGTGGTGGGCGCGGGCCGCCGGCTGTTCCCGGACGGAGGTACGCCGGCCGGCCTGCGCCTGACCCGCCACGAATCGACGCCGAGCGGCCTGGCGATCCACTTCTACGAACCGACGGGGGCACCGACGACGGACACGCTGCACACCGACGACCCGCGCCGGCGCGTCTGACCCGGCGCCGGCCCGATTACGGGCCCGCCGGCCCCGGCCGCGCCTCCGCCGGCCCTGATCGCGCCTCGCTGGCCCTGGTTGCGCCTCCGCCAACCCTGGCCGCACCTCCGCCAGCTGTGATCGCGTCTCCGCTGACTCTGGTCGCGGGGCTGGCTC
>NZ_BOQL01000095.1 GCF_018332655.1 Actinoplanes auranticolor
GTCGCGACCATCAACCGGATGGCCACCGCGATCGGCCGCAACGCGGCGAAGCCGGTGCTGGACGTGGACGGCCTGGCCACCTGCTCGCTGAACGAGGACGGCGGCGGCGCCGCCGCCCCTGAGCCCACCGAGGTGCCCCCGGCCGGCGGCGACGACTCCGGCGCCGACGGCGGCGCGGCCGGTGGCGCCCCGACCGTGAACTGTCCCGAGGTCGCCGGCGAACTGGGTGCCGTGCCCGCGCAGGCCCGGGCCGAGATCGAGCGCAACCTGGCCCTGCTGAACACGCAGATCGCCGAGGCCAACAAGCGCCTGATCAGCAGCCAGGGCGAGGGTGGCCCGGCGTTCATCCAGAACGCGATCCTCGGCCCGCTGGCCGACAAGCGCGTCGCGACCATCAACCGGATGGCCACCGCGATCGGCCGCAACGCGGCGAAGCCGGTGCTGGACGTGGACGGCCTGGCCACCTGCTCGCTGAACGAGAACGGTGGCGGCGAGGCCGCTCCCGAGCCGACCGAGGTCCCGGCGGGCAACGGTGCCGGCAACGGCAACGGTGCCGGTGGTGACGACGCCGCGGCCGGTGCCACGCCGACTGTCGACTGCCCCGACGTGACCGGCCTGCCGGCCGTCCCGGCGCAGGCGGCGGCCGAGGTCACCCGCAACCTGGAGCTGCTGGACACCCAGATCGCCGAGGCCAACGCGCGGATCGCGTCGAGCGTCGGCCAGGGCGGCCCGGCGTTCATCCAGAACGCGATCCTCGGCCCGCTGGCCGACAAGCGGACCGCGACCCTCAACCGGATCGAGACGGCGATCGGCCGCAACGCGCCCAAGCCGGAGGGCCTGGAGAAGTTCGCCACCTGCTCGCTCAACGAGTAACCAGACGGCACAGCACTGCCGATGATGGGGTCACCGCTCGCGGTGGCCCCATCAGGCTGTCAGCAGCTTGCGCAGCTCCCGCCGGGCCTGGTGGATGCGGGACTTCACGGTGCCTTCCGGCACCCGGTGCAGCGCGGCGATCTCGGCGTAGCTCAGGTCCAGCACGTCGCGCAGCGCCACCGCCTCGGCCAGTTCCGGCCGGAGCCGGGCCAGGGCGTCGAGCAGGTCCAGCCGGGTCGTCGCGACCACGCTGGTACGGCGCGCGTCGGCCACGTCGGCCAGCACGTCGGTGCTGTCGGTCGCCGCGGCCGGGCGTGACCGGCGGTACGCCGAGCGGGCCCGGTTGGTGGCCAGGCGGTACATCCACGTCCGGAAGGCGCTGCGGCCCTCGAAGCGGGGCAGTCCGCGGGCGACGGCCAGCAGGGTGTCCTGGCACGCCTCCTCGGCGTCCTCGCGGTTGGGCAGCAGGCGGGCACACACCCGCAGGACTTCGGGGCGGACCGTCACCAGGAGCACGTTGAGGGCGGCCAGATCGCCGGCGGAGGCGATGCGGGCCAGGTCTTCGACATCGGGAGCGTGCATAGCGCGTCCTCTCCGCGCTCAGTATGCATCCGGGGTGCCGGGCCGAATGTCCTCCGCCCGTGCCACGTTCTGTAGCCGTACGGCAACGGTCAGGTAGGCGACAGTAGCGAACCGCGGCGTGCGAACGAGTGGACGAACTTGCTGACCGTCCACTCATGAAGCGGAGCCCGACATGTACGCACCCGCACAGAAATCCCTCGCCCTCGCCGTAGTGCTGTCCGGGGCGCTGGTCGCCACCGGATCGCCGTCCGCCCGGGCCGGGGCCCCGGCCCACGGCCCGGCCCTGATCTCGGCGGACAAGTCACCGCCGCAAGTGCGCGACGTCCGGTTCTCCCGTAGCTCGGTCGCGGTCCGGGGGCTCGCCCTCGTTCCCGTACGGGTGTCCCTGCGGTTGACCGATGCCTCGGGCGTCCTGGACAACCCGCACGACATGAGCCCGTCCCCGCAGCTGACCATCGGCTCGGTCCCGGGCTTCCAGTCGAAGCTGCGGCCGGTGCTCACGCGCACCTCGGGAACGGCGACGAACGGCACCTGGACCGCGACGGTCAACGTGCCGTCCACCTGGAACGGCACCGTGCGGATCGTCTCGGTCGGGGCGACGGACACGGCCGGCAACACGTTCACCACGGCGCTGTCCGGTGCCCGGTCCCCGAAGCTGCGCGTCCGGGGCACCCACCGGCCCGCGGTGACGCTGCGCTACTCGCTGCTGGAAGCGGGCGGGTTCCGGATCCACGGGCGTGCCTACTACACCGACACCGGGCGGCCGCTGCGCGGGAAGGCGCTGGCCACCGCGCACGACAGCGGCTGTGACTTCGACGGTGGTGCCGTCAACAACGTGGTCACCGACGCCCGCGGCACCTACGAGAAGCGGTTCCGCACCGGCGAGCAGGGCACAGCCGGTTGTGTCGCACTGATCGGGCGGGCCGCGCGCCACCAGCGGCCGACGATCCTCACCTACCGCATGGCCTCCACCCCGGCGTACGCGGTGCCCGCCGCGGCGATGCTGCAGCCGGCGGACCTGAACGGGACTCCCCCCACGACGGTCACCGACGACTACTGGTCCGCGTTGCAGCCACCGCAGCCGTGTGGCCCGTACTCCTCGGCCGGGCTGCGCCGGGGGCACCGGACCGTGCAGGCGATGATCGGCGTGGACAACCGCCCGTCGGTGATCGTGAACGACGTGGCGACGTACGCGTCCGGCGGTGCCCACCGCTACCTGACGCAGCTGCGCAAGGCCGTGGCGACCTGCGGCCATGGATGGTCGCTCGTCGGCACCGGCGTGGCCGGTGACGAGTCGCTGCTGCTGCGGCGGCGGGAGTACATCGACTACGCCGAGACGAACAAGGACACCTACGTCGTGGTGGCCCGGACCGGTCGCGCCGTCGTGGTCGTGGCCGACACCGGCTGGGAGACCCAGCACGGGCACGAAGCGGTCGTCCGGCGACTGAGCCCGGCGGCGGTCGAACGCGCCGCGGTCGTCAACGGCCGGTAAGGCTCAGGACGCCGCGGTCTGCAACGCCCATTCGATCGCGAGCGGATTCTGATATTCACGCCAGCACGAGACCCGTCCGTCGTGGACGGTGAGTACACCGATGAACGTGGCCGCGGCGGACACTCCTGTCGCGGTCATTGTCGCGGCCAGCTCGTACTCCACGACGATGGTCGCGGGGTCGGCGGTGTCGTGCACGGCCAGGATGCGGCAGTCGTCGAAGCGGAAGGGCAGGGCGGCGTGCCCGGCCCTGGTGAACGCGAGTGCCGCGTCGCGGCCGGCTATCCGAGCGGGCCGGCCCGGTGCCGCGAACGGCATCTCCAGGACCACGTCCGCGGCCAGCGAGTCCCCGTCGAAGGTGGTTTCGTTGGCGATCCAGTGCTCGCGCATCCGCGCGAAGACCGCACGTGGGGTCATGGCTGCCTCCCGATTAAGATGAGTGACGACTCGACTAACCATAATGAGTCTCGACTCATATTTCTAGGAGGAGTGCGTGCGGGCGGACGCGGAACGCAACCGGGGGCGGATCCTCGACGCGGCGGAGGAGGTGTTCGCGCAGCGCGGCGCCGCCGCATCCACCGAGGAGGTGGCCCGGCTGGCCGGCGTCGCCATCGGCACGGTCTTCCGGCACTTCCCGACCAAGGAGGACCTGCTGGCGGCGATCCTCAAGCGCCTGCTGGCGCGCCTGGCGGAGGACGCGGCCGGCCTGGGCGGCGCCGACGGCCTGCACACGTTCTTCACCCGCCTGGTCCAGCAGGCGGCGGCCCGTCGCATGGTGGTCGACCTGGTCGGCGTCAGTGTCCCGGCGGCGGTGGGCCGGCTCGGCGACGCGGTGGGCGAGCTGCTGCGTCAGGCCCAGGAGGCGGGCACGGTACGCGGCGACGTCGGCCGGCCCGAGGTGATGGCGCTGCTGGTGAGCGTCTGCCAGGGTGCGCTACAGGGCGGCTGGGACGAGGGGTTGCAGGCCCGCACCCTCGCTGTCGTCTTCGCCGGTCTCGCCGCCCGGTAGCCGGACCGGCGGCGGGCAGGCGGCGGAACGGGCGAACGGCCGGTCCAGCGGGTGGGCCCAGGTGGGGCACGGCAGGACCGGCCATTCATCTACGTCAATCAACCACCGGTCACTGCACCTGCAGCGGCACGACGTCCGGTGCGCCCAGCCGGGCCGCGTCCGCCGTCTCGTCGTCCGGCTGTTCCTGCGAGGCCCGTTCGGCCTCCACCCGCAGCCGGTAGTGCTCGACCTCGCGGTGCCGTTGCTCCTCGCTCCAGCCGAGCACCGCACCCATCAGTTCCGCCGCGACCGGGGCCGCGGCGATGCCGCGGTCGAAGGTCTCGATCGAGATCCGGGTACGGCGGGTGAGCACGTCCTCCAGGTGCCGGGCGCCCTCGTGGCTGGCCGCGTACGCGAGCTCGGCGCGCAGGTGGTCCTCCGCGCCCTCGACCGGACGGGCCAGGTCCTTGTCGCCGGCGATCAGGTCGAGCAGCTCGTGCACCAGCGAGCCGTAGCGGCTCAGCAGGTGCTCGATCCGGGCCACGTGCAGCCCGGACTCCTCGGCCAGCAGCCGGCGCCGGTTCCACAGCGCCGCGTATCCCTCCGCGCCCAGCAGCGGTACGCGCTGGGTGACCGAGCGCGGCACCGAGCGGCCCAGCCCGTGCACCGCCGCGTCCACCGCGTCCTTGGCCATCACCCGGTACGTCGTGTACTTGCCGCCCGCCACCACGACCAGACCCGGGGTCGGGCTGGCCACCGTGTGCTCGCGGGACAGCTTCGACGTCGACTCCGACTCGCCGGACAGCAGCGGGCGCAGGCCGGCGTACACGCCCTGCACGTCTGTCCTGTTCAGCGGGGTGGCGAGCACCTTGTTGACCAGATCGAGCAGGTAGTCGATGTCGGTGCTGGACGCCGCCGGGTGGGCCTTGTCGAGCGCCCACTCGGTGTCGGTCGTGCCGATGATCCAGTGCCGGCCCCACGGGATGATGAACAGCACGCTGCTGGGCGTGCGGCTGATCAGCCCGGTGGACGACTGGATCCGGTCACGGGGCACGACCAGGTGGATGCCCTTGGAGGCGCGGACGTGGAACTGGCCGCGCTCGCCGACCAGCGCCTGGGTGTCGTCGGTCCACACCCCGGTCGCGTTGATGACCTGCTGGGCGCGTACCTCGAAGGTGCGGTCGTGTTCCAGGTCGTGCACCCGGACGCCGGTGACCCGCTCGCCCTCGCGCAGGAAGCCGACGACCTCCGTGCGGGACGCGACGTGCGCGCCGTAGGCCGCGGCGGTCCGGGCCAGGAACATCGTGTGCCGGGCGTCGTCGATCTGCGCGTCGTAGTACTGCAGCGCACCGATCAGTGAATCCTTGCGCAGCGCCGGGCAGGCCCGCAGCGCGCCGCGGCGTGACAGGTGCTTGTGCCGGGGCAGACCGGGCTCGCCCGCCGCCATGGTGTCGTAGAGCAGCACCCCGGCGCCGGTGTAGATGCGTTCCCAGCCACGGTGCTGCAACGGGTAGAGGAAGGGCACCGGCCGGGCCAGGTGCGGCGCCAGCCGGGTCAGGATGAGGCCGCGTTCCCGCAGGGCCTCACGGACCAGCCCGAAGTCCAACATCTCCAGGTAGCGCAGGCCACCGTGGATGAGCTTGCTGGACCGGCTGGACGTGCCCGAGGCGAAGTCGCGCGCCTCGAGCAGGCCGACGGAAAGACCGCGGGTGGCGGCGTCGAGGGCGCTGCCGGCGCCCACCACCCCGCCACCCACGACGAGCACGTCGACCTCGTTGCCGGCCAGGGCGGTCAGTGCCGCGTCCCGGCCGGCCGGAGAGAGAGTCGTGTCAGTCAACGTCCACCCAATCGAGAGTGCGCTGGACGGCCTTCTTCCACTGGCCGTACCCCTTTTCCCGCTGTTCTTCGGACCAGCCCGGCTGCCAGCGCTGCGACTCGTTCCAGTTCTCCCGCAGCTCGTCGGTGTTCTTCCAGAATCCGACCGCCAGCCCGGCGGCGTACGCGGCCCCCAGCGCGGTCGTCTCGGCGACCACCGGCCGGCTCACCGGCACCCCCAGCACGTCGGCCTGGATCTGCATGCACAGGTTGTTGACCGTGATGCCGCCGTCCACCTTCAGCACGTCCAGCGTCACGCCCGAGTCCTGGGCCATCGCCTCGACCACGTCGCGGCTCTGGTAGCAGATCGACTCCAGGGTGGCCCGGGCGATGTGCGCGTCGGTGTTGAACCGCGACAGCCCGACGATCGCGCCCCGCGCGTCCGAGCGCCAGTACGGCGCGAACAGCCCGGAGAACGCCGGCACGAAGGACACGCCACCGTTGTCCGGCACCGACGACGCCAGGGTCTCGCTCTCGGCCGCCGAGTTGATGATGTGCAGCTGGTCGCGCAGCCACTGCACGGCCGAGCCGGTCACCGCGATCGAGCCCTCCAGGGCGTAGACCGGGGCCGATTCGCCGAACTTGTAGCAGACCGTGGTGAGCAGCCCGTTGTTCGACCGGACGAGCTCCGTGCCGGTGTTGAGCAGCATGAAGTTGCCCGTACCGTAGGTGTTCTTGGCCTCGCCGGGCGCGAAGCAGACCTGGCCGAACATGGCCGCCTGCTGGTCGCCCAGGTCACCGGTGAGCGGGACGTCGCCGCCCAGCGGGCCCGGCGCGTGGGCCATGCCGTAGGTGTTCGGATCGGACGACGGCCGGATCTCCGGCAGCATCTGCCGCGGGATGTTGAAGAACCCCAGCAGCTCGTCGTCCCAGTCCAGGGTCTCCAGGTTCATCAGCATGGTGCGGCTGGCGTTGGTCACGTCGGTGATGTGGTTGCCGCCCTCGACCCCGCCGGTCAGGTGCCAGAGCAGCCAGCTGTCGGTGTTGCCGAAGACCGCCTCGCCGCGCTCGGCCGCCTCGCGGACCCCGTCGACGTTCTCCAGGATCCACTGGATCTTGCCGCCGGAGAAGTACGTCGCGGGCGGCAGCCCGGCCTTGCGGCGGATCACGTCGCCGCGCCCGTCGCGGTCCAGCGCCGAGGCGATCCGGTCGGTGCGGGTGTCCTGCCAGACGATCGCGTTGTAGTACGGCCGCCCGGTGCGCCGGTTCCAGACGACGGTGGTCTCGCGCTGGTTGGTGATACCCAGCGCGGCCAGGTCGCTCGCCTGCAGATTGGCCTTCTGCATCGCCGTGCGGATGACCGAGACGGTCCGGTCCCAGATCTCGATGGGGTTGTGCTCGACCCAGCCGGCCTGCGGCAGGATCTGCTCGTGCTCGAGCTGGTGGCGGCCGACCTCGTTGCCGCCGTGATCGAAGATCATGAAGCGGGTGCTGGTGGTGCCCTGATCGACGGCACCGACGAAATCAGCCACGGGTTGCCTCCACAGGCTCGGGTTCGGATGTCGGGAGCCGGCCCGGCTCCGGGGGTTCGGCGGTCGGCAGGAACCTGCCGACCAGGCCCTGGTAGAGCCCGGCGCCGACGATCCCGCCGATGATGGGGCCGACGATCGGGATCCAGAAGTACAGATAACCCGTCTGATCGCGGAACGCGCCACCGTATCCGGTGAGGAAACTGGCGAGCCGCGGTCCGAAGTCACGCGCGGGGTTGATCGCATAGCCGGCGTTGGTGCCCCACGCCATCCCGATCGCCACCACGATCAGGCCGATGACGAACGGCGCCAGGTTGGCCGCCGGTGGCGTACCGGCCGCGTCGGTGATGGCCAGGATGAGGAACAGCAGGATGGCGGTGCCGATGACCTGGTCGCGCAGCGCGCCCCACTCGCTGACCGGCAATGTCCCGTTGCCCGGCAGGGTGGAGAAGACGCCCTGGGTCTTGACGGTCAGGCCGGGGTCTGCCGCGTGCAGCACCTCGGTGTAGTTCCACCGCACCAACAGTGCGGCGACGAACGCGCCGAGGAACTGCGCGAGCGAGTACGGGGCCACCTTGCGCCACTCGAAGCCCTTGAAGACGGCCAGCGCGATGGTGACGGCGGGATTGAGGTGGGCGCCGCTGATCCGGCCCGCGACGTAGACGCCGAGCATGACGCCCAGCCCCCAGGCCCAGGCGATGCTGTCGTGGTCACCGATGCCGGCGCCCGCCACCTGCGCGACGACGCCGACACCGAAGAGAATGAGGATCATGGTCCCGGCGAACTCGGCGGCGCATTCGCCGAGTAGTCCCGGGATCTTCAGACGTTCTGCCATCTGCCCTCCAGGGTCTGATGTGCTCAGACAACGACCTTTCATGGGTTCTCCGCCGCGGGTTGGCTCAGACGCTAGGGACGGCCTGGGGGGTGGGCAATGAACGTCGTTCGGCATTGTCGAACGTCTGACGTGACCAACCCGTAATCGATTGGCATAACATCCGACACATGCCGGGGACGGTGCAGTCCATCGAACGAGCAGCCGCGATCCTGCGGATGCTCGCCGGTGGTACGGGCCGGCTCGGCCTCGGGGAGATCGCCCGGTCGCTCGATCTGGCCAAGGGCACCACCCACGGGATCCTGCGCACGCTGCAGGGTGTGGGCTTCGTCGAACAGGACAAAGCGTCCGGGCACTACCAGCTCGGCGCGGCCCTGCTGCACCTGGGCACCAGCTATCTCGACATCAACGAACTCCGTTCCCGTTCGATCAACTGGGCCGACCCGCTCGCCGCACGCAGCGGGGAGGCCGTCCGGATCGGCACCGTGCTGGAGGGCCGGGTGCTGGTCGTGCACCACGTCTTCCGTCCCGACGACACGTTCCAGACTCTGGACATTGGCGCGCTGTTGCCGCTGCACGCCACCGCGCTGGGCAAGGTGCTGCTCGCGTACCGGTCAGCCGGTCTGCCGGAGGAGCTCGAACAGTTCACCCGGCGCACCGTGGTGGAGCGGCGGGAGCTGGCCCTGGCCCTCGACGAGGTGCGCGCGGCCGGCTGGGCCGCCGAGATCGAGGAGCTGACTCTCGGGCAGGCCGCGATCGCCGCGCCGATCCGGAGTCACGGCGGCCTCGTCGTCGGCGCGATCGGCATTTCCGGGCTCGTCGAACGGATCTGCGACACCAGGTACCGGCCACACCCGCGACTGGTCGGTTACGTCCGGGAAGCCGCCCGCGCGGTCTCCCGGGACCTCGGAGCCGCCCGGCACTGAGCTGACCCGCGGCGGAAAACCCAGGCAAGAGCGATTGGTAGGGGGAGGGGAACCATGACCGAGCGCTACGTCATCGCGATCGACCAGGGCACCACGTCGACGCGGTGCATCGTCTTCGACCGGCGCGGCCAGCTCGTCTCCCTGGCCCAGCAGGAGCACAAGCAGTACTTCCCGCGGCCCGGCTGGGTCGAGCACGACGCGGCGGAGATCTGGCGCAACGTGGAGCGGCTGGCCCCGCTCGCGCTGAGCCGGGCCGGGATCACGACCGACCAGGTCGCCGCGGTCGGCATCGCCAACCAGCGGGAGACCACCGTGCTGTGGGACCGGCGTACCGGGGTGCCCATCGGCCGGGCCGTCGTCTGGCAGGACACCCGCACCGACGCGCTGGTCAACACGCTGCTGGGGGAGCCGGGCGCGGAAGAGGTGCAGCACCGCAGCGGGCTGCCGCTGGCCACCTACTTCTCCGGCCCGCGGCTGCACTGGATCCTGGAGCACACCCCCGGCCTGCGCGAGCGCGCCGAACGCGGGGAGGTGCTGTTCGGCACGATGGAGACCTGGCTGATCTGGAACCTGACCGGCGGGCTGCACGTCACCGACGTGACCAACGCCAGCCGGACCATGCTGCTCGACGTGCGCACCCTGCAGTGGTCCGAGCAGGCGTGCGAGTTCTTCGGCGTACCGCGGGCCATGCTGCCCGAGGTGCGGCCGTCGGTCGGGGTGTTCGGCACGGCGACAGCGGCGTTCCCCGGAGTGCGGATCGGTGCGGCGCTGGGCGACCAGCAGGCCGCCCTGTTCGGGCAGACCTGCTTCACCCCCGGCGAGGCCAAATGCACGTACGGCACCGGCAGCTTCCTGCTGCTCAACACGGGTACGGAGCTGGTCCGCTCGACGCACGGGCTGCTCACCACGGTCGCGTACCAGCTCGCCGGCGAACCCGCGCAGTACGCTCTCGAGGGCTCGATCGCGATCACCGGCTCGCTGGTGCAGTGGTTCCGCGACCAGCTGGAACTGATCGCCACCGCGCCCGAGATCGAGACGCTGGCCCGGACCGTCAGCGACAACGGCGGCTGTTACATCGTCCCGGCGTTCTCCGGGCTGTACGCCCCGCACTGGCGCAGTGAGGCGCGCGGGGTGATCGTGGGGCTGACCTCGTACATCACCAAGGGGCACCTGGCCCGGGCGGTGCTGGAGGCGACCGCCTGGCAGACCCGCGAGGTGGTCGACGCGATGAACGCCGACTCGGGCCTGGCCATGACCACGCTCAAGGTGGACGGCGGGATGACCGCGGACAACCTGCTGATGCAGTTCATCGCCGACGTCCTGGACGTGCCGGTGGTGCGCCCGCTGGCCAGCGAGACGGTGTCGCTGGGGGCCGCGTACGCGGCCGGCCTGGCCGTCGGGCACTGGCCGGACCTGGCGGACCTGCGGCACAACTGGCACCGCGCGGCCCAGTGGATGCCGGCGATGGACCCGGCGGTCCGCGACCGCGAGTACGAGAACTGGCGGCGTGCCGTGGAGCGCACCTTCGACTGGATCAAGCCGGCCTGATCGGCAACACTTTTGACACATCGATGAAATCAGCGGTCTTGCCCGGGCGGGTGGACCGGCCGACACTGTGTCGCATGGTAATTGCACCAATAGTGCAAGAAGCCTTCCGGTACGGCCGGGACGCCGCGCGTGACGACGCGGCGCTCCGTACCCTGCTCACCGGCCTGGTCCCGGGCCTGCCGGCCGAGGTCGCCGCCGCGGTCCTCACCCTGGCCGGGGGAGACCCGGCGGTGCTGCGCGAGGTCGCCGGCACCCTGACCCCCGAACAGGTACGCGGCACCCAGCCGCCACCCTGCACCCTGCCCGCCGCCGGCCCGCTCGGCCGCCGGTGCCGGGCCGCCCTCGCCGTGCTGCCGGTCCGCACCCGCCACGCGCTGCTGCTGGCCGCCACGGATCCGGACCTCGCCCCCGGTGAACTGCTGGCCGCCGGCGCCGCCGAGGCCCTGGCGGTCGCCGAGCAGGCCGGCCTGGTCACGGTCACCTCCGGCGCCGTGCAGTTCACGCCCGCGGTGCTACGCGCGGTGGTCTACTACGACGCTCCGCTGGCCGCCCGGCGCGCGGCGCACAGCCTGCTCGCCGACGTGCTGGACCGGCGGGGCGAACGGCTGCGCGGGCTCGTGCACCGTGCCGCCGCGGCCGTGGGAGCCGACGAGGACCTGTCCCGCGACCTGCTCGCCGCCGCCGCCGACGGTCCACCGCGGACGGCGTCGGCCGCGTACCGCTATGCCGCCGAGCTGACCGCGGACGCCGACCGCGCCGCCGGATCGATGGTCGCCGCCGCCCGGCAGGCGTGGCTGGCCGGGGAGCGGCACCAGGCCGGACTGCTGCTGCGCCGGGTCAGCCGCCGCCCGCAGGCCCGCGCCCGGGCCGGCGGGCTGACCGGCGAGATGGAACTCCGTGAGGGTGACCCGGCCACCGCCCGCGACATGCTGCTCGACGCCGCCGCGCACCTGGTGCCGCACGACGTCCCGGCCGCGCTCGAAGCCCTGCTGCTGGCCGGGGAGGCGGTGCACCTGGCCGGGGAGCACGGCCGCTACCGCGAGGTCGCCCGGCGGGCCCTGGCGTTGCGCCGTGGCGACGAGCCGGCCCCGGTGGCGCTGGCCTACCAGCAGGTCGCCGGGCTCGCCGGCATGTACGCGGGCGAGCACGACACCGCGTTCGCCCGCCTGCGCGACGTACTCCGGCTCGCCGGCCGCGTCGAGGAGCCCGCCGCGCTGATCCGTGCCGCCGGGGCCGGGATCCTGGTCGGTGACGATGCCCGCGCCCGCGCGCTGGCCGGCCGGGCGATCGCTCTGGCCCGGGACCGCGGCGAGGTCACCCTGGTGCCACAGGCCCTGGAGATCACCGCGTTCGCCGGGCTCGCCGAGGGGCACTACGAGGCTGCCACCACCGCCGCCACCGAGGGCGCCGCCCTGGCCCGGGCCACCGGCCAGCCCGCCCTGGTCCGCAGCCAGCTCGGCGTCCTGGCGGTGCTGGCCGCGCTGGTCGGCGACCGGGAGAGCTGTGTGCTGCGGGTCCGCGAGGCCGGCGCGGGGGACACCGTGCAGGGCCCCGGCGAGGCCCGGGCGCTGTGCCAGTGGGCACTCGCGCTGCTGGACCTGGTGGAGGGCCGGCCGCGCCGGACGGTCGAGCGGCTGGGCACCCTGGTCGTGGCGGCGTCCGCCCGGGGCAACCTGATCGTGCAGGTGGCGGCCACCCCGCACCTGGTCGAGGCGGTGTGGCGCTGCGACCCGCCGACCCGGACATCCGGCCCCGACGCGCGGGCGGCGGCGCTGGACCGGACGTTCGAGCCGTTCGACCGGTGGACCACCGGGACCGGGCAGCCGGCCTGGCTGGCGCTGCGGTCGCGGTGCCGGGCGTTGCGGTCGGCCGAGCCGCAGGCCGCCGAGGAGCACTTCCGGGAGGCACTGCGTCAGCACGACCGCGGCGACGCGGATTTCGCCCGCGCCCACACCGAGCTGCTCTTCGGCCGGGACCTGCGACGCCGGCGGCGCCCCGGGGCGGCCCGGGAGCACCTGCGCAGCGCGGTGGAGACGTTCCGGTTGCTGCAGGCCGGGCCGTGGGCCGCGCAGGCCGATGTGGAGCTGCGGGCGGCCGGGGCGCCCGTACCGCCGGATCCGGCCGGGGCCCGGGAGCTGACCGCTCAGCAGGAGCGGATCGCCCGGCTGGTGGCCGACGGGGCCACCAACCGGGAGATCGCCCAGCAGCTCTTCCTGAGCCCCCGCACGATCGACCACCACCTGCGCAACGTCTTCGCCCGGCTGGGGGTGCGCTCCCGCACCGAGCTGGTCCGCCGGATGGCCGGCTGAACCGGCCCGGCCACGGCCGGCCCGGCTGCGGCCGGCCCGGCTGCGGCCGGCCCGGCTGCGGCCGGCCTCGCGCCGCGTGGGTTCAGACCCGGGCGAAGGCCGCGGCGCGGGCCAGCACCCCGATGTCGGGCTGGTCGGTGAACAGGCCGTCCAGGCCGGTCCGCAGGAACGTGATCTGCTCGTCGATGGCCCGGCCGTAGGCCGCCGGGTCGGTGCCGGAGCGCAGGTCGGCCGGGAGGAACTGGTTCTCCGCCCGGAACGTGTACGGGATGACCTTGAGCCCGGCCCGGTGCGCGTCGGCGACCAGGCTGGTCGGCGCACCCAGGGTGCCGTCGGCCTTGCGCGGGATCACCTGGCCCTTCTCCGGACCGATGCCGTCGACGTAACGCGACAGCTCCCGCAGGCCGGCCGGGGTGAGGTACTCGGCGTAGCTCTTCGGGTCGTCGAACGGCCGGCCCGACCCACTGCTCAGGAACACCATCGGCGCCCGCAGCTTGTACTTCATGCGCAGCGCGGCCAGGTTCGTCGCCTCGAACGACTGCACCAGCACCTCGGCGTCGGGCCGGTCCAGCCCGTTGCGGCGCAGCGCGCGTACCAGCGGCGCCTCCAGCTCCAGGCCGAGGCCGCGGAAGTAGGTCGGGTGCTTGGTCTCCGGGAAGACGCCGATCTCGCGGTCCAGCTCCCGGCTGAGCCGCTTGCGCAGGTCCAGCACCTCCTGCAAGGTCGGCACCTCGAACAGGCCGTCGTACAGGGTGTTGTGCTGGCGCAGCTGCGGGATGCGCTCGACGGCGCGCAGCGTCTTCAGCTCGGCCAGGGTGAAGTCGTGGGTGAACCAGCCGGTCACCGACACCCCGTCGAGCTGCACCGTGCGCTTGCGGGAGGCGAACTCGGGCCGCGACGCGACGTCGGTGGTGCCGCCGATCTCCGGCTCGTGCCGGGCCACCAGGACCTTGTCCTTGGTGATGACCAGGTCGGGCTCGATGTAGTCGGCCCCCATCCGGGCGGCCAGCTCGTACGAGGCCAGCGTGTGCTCCGGCCGGTACCCCGACGCGCCCCGGTGCCCGACGATCAGCGGGCCCCGGCCGCCACCGTGCCCGGGAAGCTCGACGGTGGCCAGGGCGGGCGTCGCCGCCGCGCCGAGCACAGCCGGTACGCCGGCGGCCAGCGCGCCGAAGCGCAGCACCTGTCGGCGATCTGCCACGGTTCCTCCACGGGATCCGCCGGCGACCGTCGCCGGGCCTCCCTGCAAGCGAGTTCAGGCGATCACTCCGACCGGCAGGCGAAGTCGCCGTGGCGCCCCGGCGAACGCGGCGTGAGTTTCCCCGCCCGGCGTTCACTTCCGGCGGCGGGGTGTACCGGGACGGGGTCCGGGGAACGTCTTGTCCAGCAACGCCGGATGTCTGCCGTGGTCGTCCGGAAGGTCCGGTCCGCTGCCCCTTCGTCCCCTTGAGGTTGGGGCGAAGATCGGCTTAGGGTTGTGGTCCGAACGCTCACAGTGAAAAGCCTTCGTGGAGTGTCACCATGGGATTTCTCGAGCGTCGCGCCGATCAGCACCGGCCGGCCGGGGACGCCGTGACCAGGCCGGCCCGGGTCGAGGACCGGTACGGCACCAAGCCCGGCCCGCGTCCCGGCGGTTCCAACGAGCCCCTCTTCGAGCCGGCGCACGCGCGCCGGGCCAACGCCGATCCGGTCGGTCTGCCCACCTCACCGCCCGCCCCGCCGGTGGCCGCGCCGTCACCCGCACAGGTGGTTCCCGCGCCGGTCCCGGACCAGCCGGCCGCGCCCAGGCCGGTCGGCCGCACCGACCTGACCCTGCTGCTCGGCCGCACCGTGCTCGAGGCCCGCGTCCAGCAGATCTGCCGCGAGTACGGCCTCATCCCGCGCTCCGGCGAGGCGGTCGGCTCCGGGCTCTCCCGCTCGTACCTGTCCCGCGACGCCGGGGTGGAGCTCGCCGCCGACGCGCACGGCCTGGTCACCACGGTCTTCCTGCACTTCCACGGCGACGACGGGTTCGCCTCGTTCCAGGGTGAGATCCCGGGCGGCGCGGGCAGCATCGCCCGGCGCACCCACCTGTGGGCCGCGCTGGGTCACCCCGACGAGCAGGGCGACCCGTACCGGGACCGTTTCCTGGGCGACTACGGCCCGTGGGACCGCTGGCTGCTGGCCGGCTTCGCCCTGCACGCCCAGTACGCGGTGGACGGCGAGCGCCTGGACCGGGTCACCCTGACCCTGCCGGACCGCCTGCCCCGCGCCGCCTGACCTCAGCGGCCCGGCCCGGCTGATCCGAGCGGCCCGGCCGTCCCGGCCCGGCTGGCCCGGCCGCCCGGCCCGGGCCGCGGCTCAGAGGCGCAGCTGCGGCCAGTCCAGCAGGCCGGCGCCGAGATCGCGGACCGTGGCCAGCAGGCCCAGCCGGGCCGACCGTAGCGCCGGGTCGTCCGCCATCACGAAGACATCGTCGAAGAACGCGTTGACCGGGGCGGTCAGCGGGCCGGCGACCGTGGTGAAGCGGCTCAGGTCGGCGTCGGCGGACAGCTCCCGGCGTACCGCCTGGACCGTCTCGTGCAGCGTGACCTCGGCCGGCTCCTTGAGCACCGCCGGGTCGTACTGCGCCGGGGTGCCGTCCGGCACGATCCGGCGGGCCCGCTGGATCGCCTCGGCCAGGGCCAGGAACTGCGGGTCGGCGATCAGCCGGCCCAGCTGCGCGAGCAGCAGGTCCGCGAACGACGGGCGGGCGGCGTGCGGCAGCACCGCGCGGACCCGGTCCACCGGGTGGCCCTCCTCGACCAGCACCTGCTCGAGGCGCTTGGCCAGGAAGTCACCGGCGTCCGCGAGCACCGCGGCCGGCACCTCGACCGGCTGCAGCGCGCCCGCGGCGGCCAGCGCGGCGGTCAGGTCGATGCCGGTCAGCTCCGGGTGCGCGCGGTGCACGGCGAGCAGGCCGAGCACGGCCCGGCGTACCGCGAACGGGTCGCTGCTGCCGGTCGGCAGCCCGACCGTCGCGGCCAGGCCGGCCACCAGGTCGAGCCGGTCGGCGAGCGACAGCAGTGCGCCCGGCACCGAGGCCGGCAGGTCGTCGCCGGCGCTGCGGGGCAGCTCGGCCTCGTAGACCGCCTGGGCGACCGCCGGGGTCTCGCCCGCGTTCAGCGCGTAGTCGCGGGCCATGACACCGGCCAGGCTGGTCATCTCGGTGACCAGCTGCGAGCCGAGGTCGAACTTCACCAGCTGCGCGGCGCGTTCCAGGGTGGCCGACGGCTGCGGGGCCAGCGAACCGGCCAGCTCGGCGATCCGGGCGGCCCGGTCGGCCATCGAGCCCAGCTTGTCGGTGAAGGTCAGCCGCTGCAGCTTGTCGCGCATCTCCGCGAGCGGGGTCTGCCGGTCGGCCCGGTAGAAGAACGCGGCGTCCTCGTAGCGGGCGCGCAGCACGGCCTCGTTGCCCGTGCGGACCCGCTCGACGTCGACCGGGCCGTTGGCGACCGTGACGAACATCGGCAGCAGCGTGCCGTCGGCGTCGCGGACCGGCAGATACCGCTGGTGCTTGCGCATCACCGTGGTGAGCACCGCGGCGGGCAGCTCCAGATACCTCTCGTCGAAGGTGCCCAGCAGCGGGGTCGGCTGTTCCACCAGGTAGGTGATCTGGTCGATCAGCGCGCTCTCACCCGCGACGTCGATCCGGCCGGTGTCCCAGACCAGGTCCTGCGCGCCGGTGACGATGAGCTCGCGGCGGTCCTCGGCGTCGGCGACGATCCCGTTGACCGCGAGCGTCTCCATGAACGTCTCCGCCGAGGTCACGCTGATCGCCGGCTGCGCGGCGGTGCGCAGGACCCGGGTCTCGCGCCCGGCCAGCAGCGCGGACACGGCGAGCGGGACGACCTCGTCGCCCCAGAGCGCCACCAGCCAGCGGATCGGCCGGGTGAACGCGAGCTGCGGATCGTTCCAGCGCATGTTCTTCGCCGAGCGCAGGCTGCCGGCGACCTTCGCCAGCACGTCGGCGAGCACGGCCGGTGCCGCGCGACCGGCCTCGTGCCGGCGCACGACCAGATGCTGTACGCCGTTGACCTCGGCCGTCTCCAGCGACTCCACCGCCACACCCTGGGAGCGGGCGAAACCCTCGACGGCCTTCGCCGGCGCCCCGGTCTTGGGGCCCTTGACCGTACGGACGTGGTCCGGCTCGCGGGCCGCGACCTCGGTCACCACCGCGATCAGCCGCCGGGGCGTGGCATGCACCCGGACGTCGCCGTGCGCGAGCCGGGTGCCGCCGAGCCGCTCGGTGAGCTCGCGCTGCACCTGGGTGCGGGCGGCGCGGGCCTCGCTGGGCGGCATCTCCTCGGTGCCGACCTCGAACACCAGCATCCGCGGTGCGTCACCCGCCGAGGCGGCCTCGAAGGCGGCGGCCGGGGGCAGCGGGCTGACCAGGCCGAGCGGGTGACCCAGCTCGTCGCGGCGGGCCATCCAGAGCCGGGCGACGTCACCGGCGAGGCGGCGCATCCGGGCGAACTCGGCGGCGCGGTCGGCGGTGGACACCGCGCCGCGGGAGTCGAGCACGTTGAAGGCGTGCGAGCACTTGAGCACGTACGTGTGCGCGGGCACCGGCAGGCCCTCGTCGATCAGCCGCTGCGCCTCGGCCGCGTACAGTTCGAGCAGCTTGCGGTTGGTCGCCACGTCGGCGTCGTCCAGGTAGTAGCGGGACATCTCGTACTCGGCCTGGCCGAACACCTCGCCGTAGCTGACGCCCCGGGCGTACGCGATGTCCTTGAAATGGGTGACGCCCTGCAGCGCCATGATGATCCGCTCGATGCCGTAGGTGATCTCCACCGACGGCGGGTCCAGATTCAGGCCGCCGGCCTGCTGGAAGTAGGTGAACTGGGTGATCTCCAGGCCGTCGAGCCAGACCTCCCAGCCCAGGCCCCAGGCGCCGAGCGCGGGGGAGGCCCAGTTGTCCTCGACGAACCGCACGTCGTGCGCGGCCACGTCGATGCCCAGCGCGGCGAGACTGCCCAGGTAGAGCTCCTGCGGGTTGCCCGGGTCGGGCTTGAGGATCACCTGCAGCTGGGTGTGGGTCTGCAGCCGGTTCGGGTTCTCGCCGTAGCGCGAGTCGTCGGGGCGCACGGACGGCTCGACGTAGACGACCCGCCACGGCTCCGGCCCGAGCACCCGCAGGAACGTCGCGGGGTTCAGGGTCCCGGCGCCGACCTCGGTGTTCATCGGCTGCACGACCAGGCAGCCCTGATCGGTCCAGTACGCGGTGAGGCGGGCGAGGGCGTCCTGCATGGTGAGCATGGAGTCACAGTCTAGTGAGGCCGTCACCTGGGTATACGAACCCCATGTCGGAGCTGCTGGTAGGAGATCTGTACCGCTTCCAGGACCTGCTGAACGCCGAGGAGGCCGCCGTCGTCGAACGGGTCCGCACGTTCCTGGCCGCCGAGGTGGTGCCGGTCGCGAACGACCACTGGGCCCGCGCCGAGTTCCCGTACCACCTGATCCAGGGTTTCGCGGGGCTGGGCCTGGCCGGGCGCAAGCAGTCGAACCTTCTCTCCGGCTGGCTGGCGATGGAGATGGGGCACGCGGACGCCTCGATGGCGACGTTCTTCGGCGTGCACGCCGGGCTGGCGATGGGCAGCATCGAGACCTGCGGCTCGCCCGAGCAGCGGGAACGCTGGCTGCCGGCGATGGCCGGCTTCGAGAAGATCGGGGCGTTCGCGCTGACCGAGCCGACCGGCGGCTCGGACGTGGCCGCGGGCCTGCGCACCACCGCCCGCCGCGACGGCGACCACTGGGTGCTGAACGGGCAGAAGCGCTGGATCGGCAACGCCACCTTCGCCGACCTGACCGTGGTCTGGGCCCGCGACGTGGCCGACAACCAGGTCAAGGGTTTCGTGGTCGGCAAGGACACGCCCGGCTTCACCGCGACCAAGATCGAGAACAAGATCGCCCTGCGGATCGTGCAGAACGCCGACATCACGTTCACCGAGTGCGTGGTGCCCGAGGCGGACCGGCTGCAGAACGCCAACACGTTCAAGGACACCGCCAAGATCCTGCGGCAGACCCGCAGCGGGGTGGCCTGGCAGGCGGTCGGGGTCATGCTGGCGGCGTACGAGATCGCGCTGGCGTACGCCAAGGAGCGCGAGCAGTTCGGCCGCCCGATCGGTTCCTTCCAGCTGGTCCAGGATCTGCTGGTCCGCATGCTCGGCAACGTCACCTCGTCGCTGGGCATGGTGGTGCGGCTGACCCAGCTGCAGGACGCGGGCGAGTTCCGCGACGAGCACTCGGCGCTGGCCAAGGCGTACACCACGACCCGGATGCGCGAGGTGGTCGGCTGGGCCCGCGAGATCCTGGCCGGCAACGGCATCGTGCTGGACTACGACATCGGCCGGTTCGTGGCCGACGCCGAGGCGCTCTACTCCTACGAGGGCACCCGCGAGATCAACACGATGATCGTGGGCCGCGCGGTGACCGGCCTGAGCGCCTTCGTCTAGGAGCGGGCCGTGGTGCCGGCGAGGATCCGCCGCCCGATCAGCACGGCGACGACGGTGCCCAGGGCGAGGGCGAGGGCTGCGAAGGCTGCGGTCTCGTTCTCGGTCTGCGTCCCGAGCATCAGCGACAACGACTCGGACCAGGACGTCAGCAGGTAGGCCAGCATCCCGAGCAGCAGGCCGCCGAGCTGCGCGGCGACGAGCGCCACGGGCCACGCCACGACGGCCGTGACCAGGGTGCGCAGCGTACGGCCGCCGGCCAGCCCGACGATGCCGGCCAGGGCGGTGATGAAGACCGTCTGCATCACCATGAAGCCGATGCTGTTCTTGTGGACCTCGCGCAGCAGGCCGTAGCCGAGACCGTCGACGACCAGCGCGTATTTCGCGGCGGCCAGGCGGAAGGTGACGGCGACCGTGGCGGTGCCGAGCGCGCCGGCGGTCAGGGCCCAGCCGAGCTTGGTGGACAGCCAGCGCAACCGGGGCACGGACTGGGTGAGGACGAAGGCGTCGGTCGCCTCGTCCCGTTCCCGGGCGAACAGCGGCACGCCCAGGACCAGTCCGATCAGCAACGGCACGAACGCGGCGACGAGGACGAGGGCCTGCCCGAGGTTCGTCGCCGTGCCCGCGGGCAGGCAGCTGACGGCCTGCTCGCACAGGCCGGTCCGGTCCGGCGCGTAGTCGGCGACCACGACGCCGTGCGCCTCGGCCTGCTGCCGGATGACCCGGGCGCCGATGAGGACGAACGCCGCCGACACCGCGCTCAGGGCGGCCGCGACGATCAGGTACGGCCGGAGCAGTCGCAGGGCGAGCCAGTTCATGCGGTGGGAACCTGTCGTGTCGGTGTCCTCAGGTAGCCGAGGAGCAGTTCCTCCAACGTGGGCCGGTGCCATGCCAGCCCACCGGACGGAGCCGAACCGGTCGGCCGGATCAGGGCGGTGGCGTCAGCGCCCGCGGCGCGCACCTCGACGACCTCCGAGCTGTCGAACGCGCTGAACTCGATGCCGGCGCCGACCGCGACCAGATGGCCGTCCAGCGCCGCCTCCACCTCGGCGGCCAGGCGTACGCGCCCCTCGGTCAGCACCACCACGCGGTCGCAGACGCCGTCGATGTCGGCCACCACATGCGACGACAGCACCACGGTCGTGCCGCGCTCGGCGACGTCGGCCATCAACGTCCCGGCCACCTCCGTGCGGGCGACCGGGTCGAGCGGGGCCAGCGGCTCGTCCAGCAGCAGCAGATCGGGCCGTTTGGCCAGCGCCATCACCAGCGCCAGGCGGCTGCGGTGCCCTGCCGGGAGAGTGCCCACGCGTGCGGCGCCCGGCAGGTCTGCGTCGTCGGCGAGCCGGTGCGCGTACGCCGCGTCCCAGCGTGGGTTGAGCCGGCTACCGACGGTCAGCGTCTGCGCCACGGTCAGCATCGGATACAGCGGGGCCTGCTGGGCCACGTACCCGATCCGGGGGAGGGAGCCGTCACCGGCGGGCTCCCCGAACACCCGCACCTCGCCGCTGTCCGGCCGCAACAGCCCGGCCGCGGCGCGCAGCAGCGTGCTCTTGCCCGCCCCGTTACGCCCGACGAGAGCGGTGACCGCACCGGCCGGCACCGTGAACGAGCAGTCGTCCAGCGCGCGCCGCCGGCCGAAGGTGTGGGCGACCCCGGCGACCTCCAGCGCGGGCGTCGTCCGGTCAGCCGACACGGTGTGCCTCCTGCCCGGCCGGTACGGTCCCCGCTGCCACCTCGGCGACCAGATCCTGCATGTCCGAGACGTCGAGGCCGGCCGCCCGGGCGCGCTCGGCCCAGGCCGCCAGCTCGTGCCGCAACGCCTCGAGGTTGTCCGGCAGCGGCTTCAGGTGCGCGCGGACGTACGTGCCGGACCCCTGCCTCGCCTCCACGAGCCCCGCGACCTCCAGCTCCCGGTACGCCTTGAGCACGGTGTTGGGATTGATGCCGGTGCGTTCGGCGACCTCGCGAGCCGTCGGCAGCTGATCACCGGGCGCCAGCCGGCCCATCCGTACCGCCTGCCGGACCTGGTGCATCAGCTGGGCGTACACGGCGGTGCCGGTCCGGCGATCGATGCGGAAGATCACGTCAACAGCCAATCCCATAGTCAACTAGTGGACTTGCCTTTCGTACGTTAATGCCGCGTGTCAAGATTCGTCCATGGAAGTGCTGACCTCGGACCGTCTGCGGCTGCGGGAGTGGCGCGCCGAGGACGCCGATTTCGTGCTGGACATGTGCTCACGGTGGGAGGTCCAGCGGTTCATCGGGGCGCAGCCGGCAGTGCTGCGGGACCGCGCCGGCGCCCTGGCCACCATTGCCCGTTGGCGCAGCCGGGCCGACGACGTGCACGCGGTATGGGCTGTCGAGGAGCGCGACCGGGCCGAGCTGCTCGGCACGCTGCTGCTGGTCGCGCTGCCGGACAGCGACGAGACGGAGATCGGCTGGTACTTCCATCCCGACGCCTGGGGCCACGGCTACGCCCGCGAGGCGCGGCGGCGGTGCTGGCCCACGCCTTCGGTGCGGGCCTCGAGACCGTCTACGCGGTCACCCACCCCGACAACGTCGCCTCCCAGCGGCTCTGCCGTCGGCTCGGCATGACGCACCTCGGGCGTACGGACCGCTATTACCGGATGACCTGCGAACTGTTCAGGGTGAGCGGGGAGCGCGCCGGGGCGTCGGGCACAATCTCGGCGTGACAGAAGCAGACACGGCCCGCCCTCCCACGGCGACGGTCTCCCAGGAGCACTTCATCGGCATGTACCTGGCCAAGACCGACCCCTGGGACGTCGCCACGAGCTGGCACAACCGGCGCAAGTACGCGGTCACCATGGCCGGCCTGCCGCGCGAGCGTTACCGCAGCGCGTACGAGCCGGGCTGCTCGATCGGGCTGCTGACCCGCATGCTCGCGGAGCGGTGCGACCAGATCCTGGCGGTCGACTGCGTGGACGAGGCCGTGGTCTCGGCCCGCGAGGAGGTCCGCGAGTTCCCCCACGCCCGGGTGGAATCGGCGATGCTGCCGGCCGGCCTGCCGGACGCGACCTTCGACCTCATCGTCATCGGCGACCTGCTCTACTACCTGTCCGCCGACGACCTGGAGGCCCTGCTCGACGGCCTGGTGCAGCGGCTGGAGCCGGACGGTGACATCGTCTCCGTGCACTTCCGGGACCGGCAGAGCGGCGGCAACTACGACGGCTTCAGCGTGCACGAGGCGCTGGCGGCGCGACCGGGTCTGGAACGCCGGATCCATCACGAGGACGAATGGTTCCTGCTGGACGTGCTGCGTCGCGTCCGCTGATCCGGGCGGCGGCGAACAGCACGCACCCGGCGGCGGTGAGCGCCCCGCAGAGCAGCAGCGCTGACCGGTAACCCAGGGCCTGGGCGGTGGCGCCGGCCAGGACGCCGGAGATCAGCGACCCGATGGTCAGGGTGTTGGCGTACAACGTGGTGGCCCGGCCGGTGGCGTGCGGCAGCAGGTCCTGCACGTACGTGATGCCGAGCGCGCCCACCACGGCCAGCGCCACGCCCCGGGCGATCTGGGTCCCGATCAGCGGCGGCATGCTCGTGCTGATCGCCACCAGCACGAAGTAGGCGGTGAACAGCAGCATGCCCAGCAGGATCACGCCCCGCTTGGCGATCCGGGCGGGCAGCAGGATCAGGGCCAGCGCGGCCGGGATCTCCACCACCGCGCAGACGCTGAACAGCAGCCCCACGTCGCTCTCGGGGCGCGCCAGCGTCCTGGTGACGTAGAGCGGCAGCGCGACCGAGCCGGCCAGCATCGCGGTGTGGAACAAGGTGAAACTGCCGACCACCAGCCACATCGGACGGCTCAGCCGGACGCGTCCGGTCTCAGCGGCCGCGACCGGGGGCGGAGCCGGCGTCGGCCCGAGCACCAGCAACGGCAACGCCACCAGTGCGAACGCGACCGCGGTGAGCACCATGAGGGCGTCGTAGCCGCGCCAGGACAGCACGGCCGCGCCTGCCAGCGGGCCGATCGCCCAGGCCAGCGACCACACCGACCGCAGCGCCGGGGTGCCGCGGCGGGCGGCGTTGCCGCCGGAACGGTCCAGATGGGTCCGGGCCAGCGTGAACAGCTGCGGGAACGCGGCCATGCCGGCCCCCAGCAACCCGACGCCGATCAGGGCCAGCAGGGCGTAGCTGGTGGTCGTGGTCAGCGCCAGGTAGCCGACCGCAGGCGCGGCCACCGCGACGAACGCGGGCCACCGGCTCGCGGACCGGTCGTAGCGGCGGCCGAGCCAGGTGCTGACCGCGAGGCCGCTGACCGCGACGAGCGACAGGAAGACCCCGACCTGGAACGGGGACAGTCCGGCCTCGTCGGCCCCGAAGAGCACCAGGTACGGCCCGATCATCGAATCCGCGATGCCCAGCAGCAGCACGGCGGTCAGCAACGGCAGAAATCTCGAACGGTCCCGGGTCCCCGTGACAGTGGTCATTCCGGTCCCGCTACCCAGAGCGCGCCGGCGCTATGCGCGCCCTCGGGCGATCCGGCGCACGACCTCGCGGGTGCGGCGCCACCGCGGCCGGGTCACCTCGACCTCGGCATCCGGCAGCGCCGAACGCGCCGCGCTGAGTCACGTGCACGCTCATCAGCTGCTGGTCCGCGGCTCGGCCTGAGGCGCAGCCGGTGTCCGTCGGCCCTGGTCAGTCGACGACCGTGACCAGGGTGCCGTGGCCGATGTGCTTCAGCAGGGTGCGCTGGGCGTCGGGCGGCATCCGTACGCAGCCGTTCGAGGCGCTGCGGCCGAAGGAGCCGTCGTCGTACCAGCCGTGGATGCCCGTGTGCGCGCCGCGCAGGGACGCCGGCAGGGCCCGCCGGTTCTCCGGCACCGAGCTGAGGGCGAGTGCGTCCACGTTCGCGTAGGCGGCGCCGCTGGTGGGGGTGCGGCCGAGCACGAAGCTGCGGCCCAGCGGGGTGGGTGTGGTGGCCGTACCGGTCGTCACGGTCCAGGCCGCCCGCCGGACGCCGTCGCGGCGCCAGATCAGCTTGTGAGTGCGGCGCTGGACGATGAGGTGGTCGCGCAGCGGGCGGGCCGTCCAGCCCTTCGGCGGCAGCCAGCCGATCCGCCGGTTGGCCGTGGGCAGCAGCACCGCGACCCAGCCGGAGCGCCGGTCGGTGATCGGCAGGATCAGCGGCATGCCGCTGATCTCGGGAGTGAGCCGGGCCCGGGGCCGGCCGCCGGGTGCGTCGTAGACGGGGATCGAGCGGCTGGGGTGCAGGCCCTCGGTGACGGCGGTCAGGGACATCGCGGCCGGGTCGGCCGGGAAGCCGCGCGGTGCCGTCCAGTAGTCGATCACCGGCAGGCCGGCCGGGGCCGGTGCCGCGGACAGGGTCGGCTCCGGGGTCCGGGGCGCGACGCTGGGCGAGGGCACCGCGGGCGCCGGCGCTGCCGCCGGACGGTCGTCGGTGCTGCCGAGAAATCCGGCGCCGGCGGCGACGCAGGCGGCCAGACCGATCAGCCCTGCTCTGGTACGGGTGACGCGCAGGGCTCCGAACACCAGCCCACCGTATGCGCCGCAACCGTCCGTGCCGTGCGATCGGGCCACCGTCCACCGGAACGGAGGAATCTCAGCCGAATGCCGGACACCCGTAACCCGTTCGACCTTCGGATCTGGTCCTCCTAGCATCGGCGACCATGACCACGAACTGGATGGACGGGATCTCGCGGGTCGCGGTGCTGACCGGCGCCGGCATCTCCACCGATTCCGGGATCCCGGACTACCGCGGCCCCGACGGAGTCTGGACCCGCGACCCGGCGCTGGTCGACGCGTTCACCTACGACTCGTTCATGGCCGATCCGGGCGTCCGCGAGCGGTTCTGGCGCACGTACCTCGGGCACAGCGCGTGGCGGGCCGAGCCGAACGCCGCGCATCGGGCTCTGGCGGCCCTGGAGGGCACCGGGGTGGCGGTGCGCATCCTCACCCAGAACGTCGACGGGCTGCACCAGCGGGCCGGCTCCAGCGCGCGCAAGGTGCTCGAACTGCACGGCAGCATGCACGAGGTCGTCTGCACCGGCTGCGGGCAGCGCTCACCCAGCCGCCAGACCCTCGACCGGGTCGCCGCCGGGGACGGCGACCCCCGCTGCCCGGCCTGCGGCGGGATCCTCAAGCCGGCGGTGGTGCTGTTCGGCGAACACCTCGACCCGGGTACGGCGGGACTGGCCGAGCGGATCGCGGCGCACAGCGAGGTGCTGCTGGTGATCGGCAGTTCCCTGCTGGTCGAGCCGGTGGCGTCGTTGTGCGCGGTGGCTCTCAACGCGGGCCACCGGCTGGTGATCGTCAACCGGGACCCGACGCCGTACGACGAGCCGGCGGCCGAGGTGATCCGTGAGCCGATCGGCGTCGCGGTGCCGCGCCTCTGTGCGGCTCTCACCGAGGCTGCCGGATCCGCGGTCCGGGCCTGAGCACTGCGTCAGTCGTCGAGCGGTTCGACGACCATCGTGCGGGCGTGCTGATAGATCACCGAACTGCGGAAGCCGAGGATCTCCCGGCGCTTGCTGAACTTGTCCATCAGGAACGCGTGCAGCGCGTCGACGCTCGGCACGGCCACGTGCACCAGGAAGTCGTCGGCGCCGGCGACCACGAAGACGGAAAGCACTTCGGGCAGGGCGGTGATGGAGGTCTTGAAGCTCTCGATCACCTCCCGGCTCAGCGGGCGTACCTGGACGTGCAGCAGCGCCTGGACCGTCCGGTTCAGCGCGGCCAGGCTGATCTCCGCGTGGTAGCCGGTGATCACCCCGCGGGCGCGCAGCAGCCGAACCCGCTCGAGGCAGGTGGACGGTGCGATGCCCACCGCCCGGGCGAGCTCCCGGTTGGTCTGCCGGGCGTTCTGCTGCAGATGCCGGATGATCGCCGCATCTAGTTCGTCCACGGTCGCCGCCTCTCCCTTGTCACCGAATATAGTTCGGCACGAGGGCCACGGGCCGGAACGAACTCCTACGGTTCGGGCATGACTACCGCATCAAATGGTGACGAGTTCGAACGGGTCGTGGCCCGCCGGGGTGGCCGCAGCGGCGTCCCGGTGATCGTGTCCGTGCACTCGGGCACCCTGGGCCAGGCCATCGGCGGGTGCCGGCTGGCCCCGTACCCGGATTGGCGTGACGGCCTCACCGACGCGCTGCGGCTCTCGGCCGCGATGACCGCGAAGTGCGCGGTCGCGGGCCTGCCGCACGGCGGCGCCAAGACCGTCGTGGCCCTGCCCCCGGGCACGGACCTCGGCCCCGCGCTGCGCCGGGCCGTCCTGCTCGACGTCGGCGACACGATCGAATCCCTCGGCGGCGAGTACGCGACCGGTCCCGACGTCGGCACCGGCCCGGACGACATGGCCGTCATCGGCGAACGCACCCCGCACGTCTTCTGCCGCCCGGTCGGCGCGGGCGGCAGCGGCGACTCGTCCCGTCCCACCGCCGAAGGGGTGCTGGCGGCCCTGGCCGCGCTCGCGCCGGTGGCCGGCCGGCGCTTCGCCATCATGGGCCTGGGCCGGGTCGGCGCGCACGTGGCCCGCGAGCTGGCCGCGGCGGGCGCCGAACTGCTGGTCACCGACGTGGACGAGAGCCGCCGGCAGCTCGCGGCGGAACTCGGTGCCACCTGGACCGACGACATCCTGACCGCGGAGGCGGACGTACTGGTGCCGGCGGCGCTCGGCGGGGTGCTGACGGCGGCGACGGTGGCCGGGCTGCGCTGCGCCGAGATCTGCGGCCCGGCCAACAACCAGCTGGACCGGCCGGAGACGGCGGACCTGCTGCACGAGCGCGGCATCCTGTGGGCGCCGGACTTCGTGGTCAGCGCCGGCGGCGTGATCCACGCGACCGGGGTGGAGCTGCGCGGTGAGACACCGGCGCAGGCCACGGCCCGGGTACGTGGCATCGCCGGGACATTGACCACGGTGCTGGAGTCGGCCCGCCGCGACGGCACGACGCCGCTGGCGGCGGCGCACGAGCTGGCCCGCACCCGCATCAACGCCGCCCGGCAGGCGACGATGGCCGCATGACCGAACGCACCACCCCCGACAACAGCCGTCGCCGGAGCGAAGCCGTGGACCTGAGCCGAGCCGGGCGACTGCGTGACACCTACGACAAGATCGCCCGGGCCTACGATGCTCGGCTCGCCGACGAACTCGACCACAAGCCGCTGGACCGCGCGCTGCTGGCGGCGTTCGTGGAGCTGGCCGGGCCCGGCCGGATCGCGGACGTCGGCTGCGGCCCCGGCCACGTCACCCGTTTCCTGGCGGCCCGGCACCCGGACGTGACCGGCCTGGACCTGTCGCCCGAGATGATCGCGACAGCCCGGGAGCGCGCGCCGGAGATCCCCTTCACAGTGGCGTCGATGCTGTCCCTGCCGGTCGCCGACGGCGCGTGGGCGGGGGCCGTGGCGATGTACTCGATCATCCATCTGAGCCCGCCGGAACGCGCGGCGGCGTTCGGTGAACTGGCCCGCGCCCTGCGCGACGGCGGCCGGCTGCTGGTGTCGTTCCACGTCGAGGCCCCCGACGTGCCGGCCGGCGGCACCACCCACCTGACCAGCTGGTTCGGCGCCGATGTGGACGTCGACGTGCACTTCCTGGACCCGGACGTGGTGCGCGGCGACCTGGTGGCGGCCGGGTTCGAGATCGAGTCGACGATGCTGCGGGCGCCGCTGGACCCGGCGGAGTTCCCGAGCCGCCGGGCGTACCTGCTGGCGAGGCGCAGCCGGTGATCCGCATAGGGTGAGCGCACGACCGGCTGGCGTGGGCACGGCATCGAGGTCTGGGAGCACTACCGGCCGGGGCGATGGGTGCCGCACTGCACCATCTCGATGCGGGTGCCGAACCCGTTGGTCGGCGCGGCCATCCGCCGCTGCCTGGAATTCCTGCCGATCCGGGCAAGCGTGGCGGGCGCGGCGATCACCGACCACGCGAACGACGTCGCCCAGACCCTCACCCCCTGAGTCTGGGCGCGCCCGGGGCCCGACCGCGCTCCGAGCCGAGCCGCGATGTCGGGTCTGGCCATGTTCGGGTTGGGCCGCGATGTCGGGTCCTGCCGCTCCGGTTCCGGCCGTGCTCCGGGGGCGGTCGCCCCCGGCTCTGCCGTGTTGCGGACCCGCCGTGCTCCGGGCCGGGCCGGTCGGAGCTTCAGACCTGGCTGCGATCCCGGGCGTGGCTGTGCTCCGGGCCTGCTTGCGAGGCCGGGCCCGGCCGGGTCTCGGGCGCAGCCGTCGGCCTCGCCATGATGGGGATCCGGCGGGATCGCCGGCGTCGGCGAGGAGCAACCAGGACACCAGCACCACCAGCGGTGCGCGACGACGAACCGCGACAGAGCGTTCACCCCCGGCACGCTAGTCACTCACCGCGGCAGCCGCTGGGCAGCTGTGGACAACCACGCGCACGGCCGGCGAGCGGAGAAGCTCAGGCCGCGCGGAGGGCAACCCGCACGTCGGTCCAGCTCCGCAGCTCGTCCCGGACCTCCGGCCGGCTCTCCTCGCGGACGGCCTGCTCGTGCGCCCGCGCCAGCACGTCGTCGATCAGCACCGGCCGGCCCCTCGCCGCCGAGTCCACCGCGGCCTCCACCATGGCCAGGCTCAGTACGTTGCCGTGCACCTCACCCATCGGCGTCACCCCGCTGTGCAACGCCTCCGTGAACACCCGCAACGCGCCGCCGATGCCCGAGTGCCGCCCGTCCGGCCCGTCGACTGCCGGTCCGACCGGATCGTGGTCACCGTCCCAGCGGGCCGTACCCCCTTGCGCGCTGACCCGCCACTCGCCGTTCCAGGACGTCTCCGCGCCGGGGCTGCACCAGCTGCCGTGATAGACGTAGCGGGCGCCGCCGGTCATCTCGAAGACCGCGGCGGCGCAGGCGTCGCCGGCGTACCAGCTCCAGGGCGGGTTCCAGGTCTGGCACGAGACCGCGATCGGGTCGGCGCCGAGCAGGAACCGGGCGGCGTCGAAGGCGTGGATCGCCATGTCGACCAGCAGTGGCTGGGCCATCTGCTCGCGGAAGCCGCCGAAGTGCGGCGCCCGGTGGAAGTCGGTGCTCACCGAGCCGACCGGGCCGAGGTGCCCGGTCATCGCCCGCAACGTGAACAGTTGCGGGTTCCAGGTGCGGGACTGGCTGACCATGAACAGCCGGCCGCTCACGTCCGCCGCCGCCACCAGGGACAGCGCCTGGGCCAGCGTGTCCGCGACCGGCTTCTCGCCGAGCACGGACAGCCCGGCGAACAGCGCGGTGGTGGTGACCGGGTGGTGGGCCACGGGTACGGTCACGTCGATCACCGCGTCCGCCCCCGTCTCGGCGGCCAGCGCGGCGACGTCGGTGCCGACCGGCAGTCCCGGTCCGGCCCGGCGGGCCGCCGCCAGGTCCAGGTCGGCCACCCCGGCCAGCTCGACGCCGGGGTCGGCGTCGATCGCCTCCAGCCAGGCCCGGCCCATTGCGCCGGCCCCGGCCAGCAGCACCCGGATCATGCCGTCGGACCCTGGTACGAGCGCCCCGCGAAGAACTCCCCGGTGTCGTAGCGCAGCAGCTCGGGCAGCACCCGGCCGGGCCGGTCGGTCCGGGCCCAGCGCACCCCGTTGGCGATCACCCGCCGGATGTCCGGGTGGTGGTAGACCGGATAGTCCTGGTCGCCGGGCTTGAAGTAGAAGATCCGGCCGTGCCCGCGGCGCCACGTGCAGCCGCTGCGGAACACCTCGCCGCCGCTGAACGAGCTGATGAAGATGAGCTCGTCCGGGGGCGGGACGTCGAAGTACTCGCCGTACATCTCGTCCTCACCGACGACGATCGGGTGCGGCACGCCCTGGGCGATCGGGTGGGTCGGGTCGACCGTCCAGATCAGTTCGCGGTCGTGCTCGTTGCGCCAGCGCAGGGTGCACGTCGTACCCATGAGCTTGGTGAAGATCTTGGACCAGTGTCCGGAGTGCAGCACCACCAGGCCCATCCCGGACAGCACGTGCCGGTGCACCCGCTCGACCACCTCGTCGGCCACCTCGCCGTGCGCGGCGTGCCCCCACCAGGTCAGCACGTCGGTGCCGGCCAGCACCTGTTCGGTCAGGCCGTGCTCGGGCTCGTCCAGAGTGGCGGTACGGACCACCGCGGCGTCCCCGAGGTTCTCCCGGATGCCGGCCGCGATGGTCCCGTGCATGCCGTCCGGGTAGAGCTTCGCCACGTGTTCCTCGGTGCGTTCGTGGCGGTTCTCGCCCCACACTGTCACGCGGATCTGGTCCATGCTGCGTCCCTCCTGATCTCCAAGCGGTGCCGGCGCGTCAGCCGGTCAGGGTGGTGCGGCGCCGGGTCAGGCGCGGCGAGATCAGCTCGACCGGGGCGACCGGGCCGGCCCCGCCCGGATCGAGGAGCCGGAACAGCGTGCGCATGGCCCGGCGGGAGACGTCCCGCGGCTCCAGCGAGACGTTGGTGACCGGGGGAGTGGTGCCCTCGGCCAGCACGTCGGGACAGAGCCCGACGACGGACAGGTCCCGGCCCGGCAGCCGCCCGCGGCCGGCCGCCGCGGTCAGCACCGGCTGCACCGCCTCGGTGTCGTGCACGACGACGCCGAGCCGCCCGCCGGGACTGGGCTCACCGCATCCCAGTGCCTCGTCCAGGGCGGCCGAAACCCCGCGCGGTCCTCGTTCCGGCTGGTCCACCACCGTGCACGGCACGCCGTGAGCCGCCGCCGCCGCGGTGGCGCCCCGCCGGAAACGGCCCACGAAGTTGACCTCCCGCGCCACGGTCGGCCGCGGATGGCCGATCAGCACGATCCGGTCGTGGCCGGTGGCCGCCAGGTGCTCCACGGCCAGCCGGCCGGCCCGCTCGAAGTCCAGGTCGACGCAGGGCAGGCCGAGCGGCTCGGCGGGCAGGCCGATCAGGATCACCGGTACGGCCAGCCCGGCGGCGACCGGGATCCGGGCGTCGTGCGTCTCGATGTCCATCAGCACGACGGCGTCGCACAGGGAGCGTGCGGCCAGCCGGGTCAGCCCGGCGGAGCCCTCGTCCCGGGTGACCAGCAGGATGTCGTGGTCCTGCTCGCGGGCGCAGTGGGCGATGGTCTCGATGAACGGCAGCAGCCCGGACGTGTCGGCGTCCGGCCCGAACGGCACCACCAGGCCGATCACGCGGGTGCGCTGGCTCTTGAGGGCGCGCGCGCCGGCGTTGGGCTGGAAGGCGAGCTCCGCGATGGCGGACTCGACCCGGCGCCGGGTCTCGGGCGAGATCGAGCGGCGGCCGCTCATCACGTACGAGACCGTGCTCTGCGAGACGCCGGCCAGCCGGGCCACGTCTCTGCTGGTGACCATGCCGGGCCCACCTCCCGCAGTCGATACGTATCGACTATCCCGGGCGAGCCTAGCCGGGCGTGGCCGGCGCGTTCAAGAGCACGCCGCCGCCCCCGCGCTTGGCCCGGTACATCGCCGCGTCCGCGCCGCGCATCAGGGCCGGCATGCTGTCGGCCTCGCCGGGGAACAGCGCGATGCCGATGCTGGCGCCCACCCGGACCTCGCGGCCCTCGATGTCGTACGGCTCGCACAACCGGGCGTGCAGCCGCTCGGCCGCCGACCGGGCCGCGGTGGCGTCCGGATCGCGGGCCAGCAGGATCGCGAACTCGTCGCCGCCCAGGCGCGCGACCACGTCCCGCTCGCGCAGGCTGCTCTCCAGCCGCCGGCCCACCGCCTGCAGCAGGGCGTCGCCGGCGTGGTGCCCGACGGTGTCGTTGACCCGCTTGAAGCCGTCCAGGTCGAGCAGCAGCAGGGCGAGTCGGCCGCCGGTCGCCTGCGCGTCGGCGACCTCCTGCTCGGCCCGTTCCAGCAGGTGGGTGCGGTTGGGCAGGCCGGTCAGCGGGTCGTGGTACGCCTGGCGGGTCAGCTCGGCCAGGTGCCGCTGCTGGGCCTGGCGCAGCCGGGCGCTGTCGACGATCATCGCGCCCTCCAGTGCCACCTGCCGGGCCAGCGCGTGGTCGCGCCCGGTCCAGCGCCGCGGGCCGCTGGCGTCACCGCACATCACCATGCCGACCGGCCCGGCCGCGGACATCAGCGGCATGGCCAGGAACGAGCGCAGTTGCAGGGTCTGCACGAAGCCGCCCGGGCGGACCTGGGCCCGGGTGACGTCGCCGACCAGGGTGGGCTCGCCGGCACCGGCGGCCATGGCCCGCCAGACCGGGGAGTCGGCGGCGAGCTTGCCGTTCAGGTTGCGGACCAGCTCGGCACTGATCGGCTCGGTGATGCCGACCCCGGCCGCGTAGCAGATCCGTCCGTCCGGGCCGATCAGGTGCACGGCCGCGCGCTCGGTGCGGAACGCCTCGCTGGTGGCGCGGGCCAGCAGGCGGCCGGCCTCCTCGACCGTGGTGGCGGCGGTGCCCTGCTCGAACAGCCCGCGGATGGTGGCGTTGGCGCGCGCGACGTACTGGTGGTCCTGCTCGGCGGCCAGGGCCTGCAGGGTGGTGGCCAGCTGCAGGCCGATGGTGGCCGCCACCTCGGGGCGCAACGCGTCGATGCTGTCACCGGTGAGGACGAGGACGCCCAGGGTCCGGCCGCCGATGCGCAGCCGTACCGCCGTACGGTCGCCGTCGCGGACCGGTGGTGCGCCCGCCGCGACGCGGAAGACGGCGCCGGCCAGGGTGATGTCGCCGCGTGCGGCGGCGCCGTGGGTGGCCCCGGGAGCCAGGCTGCCGTCGTCGGGGTCGAGGGTGAAGACGGAGGCGGCGCGCAGCCCGCACGGGCCGCTGAGGCGCCCGGCGACGATGGCGAGCATGTGGGCGACCGAGGGGATGTCGCGGGTCATCACGGCGATCAGGTCGTTGTGCAACAGAGCCTGGTCGTCATCGGGCGACGACACCGCCACCGCCGGCGCGCCCGCGCCGACGGTACGCATGTCATTGCTCACTGTCACAGTGGGTTCGATCGGCAGTGATCCGACTCGCCTGAGGATCCCGTGACACCCGGCGGCGCGACAGGACGGATTACCGTGCAGCGATCGGGTACACCCGGACCCGATGCCGAGGGAAGGGAAGTGCGGGCATGAAGGTGTGCGTCGTAGGAACCGGCTACGTGGGTCTCACCACCGGCGTCAGCCTGGCGTTTCTCGGGCACGACGTCACCTGCGTGGACCTCGACCAGGCCAAGGTCGACCTGCTCAGCGGGGGCCGCTCGCCGATCTACGAGCCGCACATGGATGCCCTGCTGGCCGACTCGGCCGAGCGGATGACCTTCACCACCGACTACAGCGCGGCAGTGCCCGGCGCCGACGTGGTGTTCATCGCCGTGCAGACCCCGTCACTGCCGGACGGCAACCCGGACCTCCAGTACCTGCGCTCGGCCGCGGAGAGCGTCGGGCAGCACATCGACGGCGAGTTCACCGTCGTGATCAACAAGTCGACCGTGCCGATCGGCAGCAGCAACTGGGTCGACTCCATCCTGCGGGAGTCGTTCGAGCGCACCCACGAGCGGCGCAGCGACGGCGAGTTCTCCGTCGCGTCGAACCCGGAGTTCCTGCGCCAGGGTGCGGCGATCCAGGACACCCTCTACCCGGACCGGATCGTGGTGGGCTCGGACAACCCGCGCAGCCTCGACGTGCTCAACCGCCTCTACCGCACGATCCTGAACCAGACGTTCACGCCGCCGACGTACCTGCCGCGGCCCGCCGAGCTCGGCGCGGTGCCGATGGTCTCGACCGACCTGGCCTCGGCCGAGCTGATCAAGTACGCCGCCAACGCCTTCCTGGCCCTCAAGATCAGTTTCGCCAACGAGATCGGCCAGCTCGCCGGCAAGGTCGGCGCGGACATCTCGCAGGTCACCCGGGGCATCGGCCTGGACACCCGGATCGGGCCGCGCTTCCTGCAGCCGGGCATCGGCTGGGGCGGCTCCTGCTTCGGCAAGGACACCGCCGCGCTGATCGCCACCAGCGCCGAGTACCACCACGCCATGCCGATCGTCACCGCCGCCCGCGAGGTCAACCAGATGCAGCGCCGGCTGGTCGTGGACCGGCTGCTGGACGAGCTGCGCATCCTCAAGGGCCGCAAGATCGGGCTGCTCGGGCTGGCGTTCAAGCCGAACACCGACGACATGCGCGACGCGCCGGCGCTGGACATCGCCCGGATGCTGATCGACCGCGGCGCCCGGATCCGGCTGCACGACCCGGTCGCCGCCGAGCGGTTCCGCCGTGAGCAGCCCGAGCTGGCGCCGTACCTGGCCGGCGAGGTCGAGGAGATCTTCGACGACAGCGACGCGGTCGTGCTGGTCACCGAGTGGTCGGAGTACCTCGACCTGGACTGGGGGAAGTTCGCGTCGCTGATGCGGACCCCGGTGGTGCTGGACGGCCGGCACTGCCTGGACCCGGAGCGCCTGGTCAAGCTCGGCTACCGCTACCTGGCGGTCACCGGCCGCTGAGCGGCGGCTCAGGGCCGGGCGGCTCAGGGCCGGGCAGCTCAGGGCCGGGCAGCTCAGGGCAGGGCGGCGCGCCAGGTCTCGACGAGCGCGGGGTCCACGGGGGCGTCCCAGCGGCCGCCGGGACGCACCGCGCTGCCGGTGTGGAAGGCGTCCACGCCGGCGGCCAGCAGGGGCGCGAGGTGGTGCCGGCGCAGGCCGCCGCCGGCCAGCACCCGCGGCGGTGACGCCGCTTCGGCGGTCAGGGTGGTCAGGCCCTCCTCGACGGTCGCCGGGCTGCCGGCGGTGAGCACGCAGTCCAGGCCGGGCAGCCCGGCCAGCGCGCGGCGGGCGGCGGGCCGGTCGGCGGTGTGGTCCAGCGCGCGGTGGAACGTCCACCGGCAGCCGCCGATGGCCCCGAGCACCGCCTCGACGGCGTCCAGATCCACCGCGGCGCGCCCGTCGAGGAAGCCCAGGACGAACTCGTCGGCCCCGGCGGCGCGCAGGCCGGTCGCCGCGTCGACCAGGGCGCCGGGGTTGCTCAGCGCGTACCCGTCCTCGGCGCGCAGCATGACCCGGACCGGGAGGTCGACCGCTTCCCGGACCGCCGCGAAGGTCGCGACCGAGGGTGTGAGGCCCTGCCGGCCCATGTCGGCCACCAGCTCGATCCGGTCGGCGCCGCCGTCGCGCGCCGCCCGCGCGTCCGCGGCGTCCAGCGCGATCACTTCCAAGATCGATTCAGGCACCGCGGCATCGTCGCACATCAGTCTGAACGGCTTGCCCCAGCGACACGACCATCGAGGTTCTTCCATTCAAGCCTTGACGGGATCTGAGCATTCTTGTTGAACTGTGTTTGCTCCTGGGTGGTCCCGAAAAGCGCTCCCCGTTCTGTCCGAACGCGACGGCCGAGTGCGGACCGGTGCTGCCCGTGTTCTTTCCCACCGAGAGGACCACAGCACATGACCACACCCCGGACAGCGCGGCGGGCCGTCACCGCCGCCGCCGTCACCCTTCTCGCCATCGGCACCGCCGGTGCCGCCGGCGCCGGACCCGCCGGCGCCGCCGAACCGCAGTGGCACAAGGGCATCCCGCCGATCGCCACCCCCTGGACCGCGCAGGTCGGACCGCAGAACGCCCTGCCGGAGTACCCCCGCCCGCAGCTGGTCCGCAGCAAGTGGCAGAACCTCAACGGCGTCTGGCAGTTCGGCAAGGCGGCGGCCGGCCAGGCCCCGCCCGTCGGCCAGGACCTGGCGGAGCGGGTGCTGGTGCCGTACCCGATCGAGTCCGCGCTGTCCGGGATCCAGCGCCACGAGGACCGGATGTTCTACCGCCGTACGTTCACCGTGCCCGCCGGCTGGCAGGTCGGGCAGGGACAGCGGCTGGTGCTGCACTTCGGAGCGGTCGACTACGACGCCAAGGTGTGGGTGAACGGCACCGAGGTCGCCACCCACCGCGGCGGCTACGACAAGTTCGACGTGGACGTCACCGCCGCGCTGAAGGGGACCGGCCCGCAGGAGCTCATCGTCTGGGCCGAGGACCTCACCGACGCCACCGGCCAGCCGATCGGCAAGCAGCGCCGGGTCTCCGACCGCGGCATCTTCTACCAGGGCAGCTCCGGCATCTGGCGCACGGTGTGGATGGAGCCGGTCGCCGACTCCAGCGTCTCCGGCCTGATCATGACGCCGGACCTGGCGGCCTCGGCGCTCAAGCTCACGGCCGAGACCGTGCGGGGCGAGGGCCTGACGGTCCAGGCCGTCGCCAAGGCCGGCGGCAAGGTGGTCGGCAAGGTCACCGGCGCCGCGGGTACGCAGCTGAGCCTGCCCGTCCCCCGGGCCAAGCTCTGGTCGCCCGACAACCCGTACCTGTACGACCTCGAAGTCACGCTGCTGAACGGGCGCCGCACCGTCGACTCGGTCAAGTCGTACTTCGGCATGCGGGCCATCGGCACGAAGAAGGGCGCCGACGGCAAGCTGCGGATTGCCCTCAACGGCAAGATCCTGTTCAACATGGCCACGCTGGACCAGGGCTTCTGGCCCGACGGCCTGAACACCGCGCCCACCGACGCCGGGCTGAAGTTCGACCTCCAGCAGCACAAGGAGATGGGCTTCAACGCCGTCCGCAAGCACATCAAAGTCGAGCCCGACCGCTGGTTCTACTGGGCCGACAAGCTGGGCCTGTTGGTCTGGCAGGACATGCCGTCGGCCAACACCGGGCCGATCCCGCCGGAGTGGCGCGAGCAGTTCGAGGCCGAGCTGCACGAGATGATCCGTGAGCACCGCAGCTGGACCTCGGTGATCGCCTGGGTGCCGTTCAACGAGGGCTGGGGCGAGTGGGACCGCGAGGCCACCGGCCGCATCGCCGAGGACGTCAAGAAGCAGGATCCGAGCCGGCTGGTCAACGCGCACAGCGGCGTGAACTGCTGCAACTCCAAGGGCGACTCCGGCAAGGGCGACGTCATCGACTTCCACCAGTACCTCGGCCCGGCCTCCCCGGCGCCGGACGAGAACCGGGTGTCGATCGACGGCGAGCACGGCGGCTACGGCCTCAAGACCTCCAACCACATGTGGTTCGGCGACGGCCAGGCGTACGAGATGACGCCGGACTCCGCCACGCTGACCCGCAAGTACGTGGAGAACCAGCGGGCCGTGCTCACCTCGGCGCGCTCCTGCGGGATCAGCGCGGCGATCTACACCCAGATCACCGACGTCGAGGGCGAGCTCAACGGCTTCTGGACCTACGACCGGCAGGTCGCCAAGATGGACTTCCGGCAGGTCCGCGCGATCAACCGGGAGATCATCGCCAAGGCCGACGGCACCCCGGGCGACACCCCGCAGCCGGGCCCGGGCACGCCCGGTCTGACCGGCGTCGCGTTCTACCCGCTGGACGGCAACACCGAGGACGCCGCGGGCGACCACGACGCCACTCTGGTCGGTGACCCCGGCTATGTGGACGCCAAGAAGGGCCAGGGCGTCGACCTCAACGGCTCCAGCCAGTTCATCGACACCGGGGCACCGGTGCTGAACACGGCGTCGGACTACACCGCCTCCGCCTGGGTGAAGCTCGACAAGGCCGACGGCGTGTTCCAGACCATCGTCAGCCAGGACGGCGCCAGCGTCAGCGACTTCTTCCTGCAGTACTCGGGGGCCGACCAGCGGTTCGCGATGAGCTTCGCCGGTGTCCGGGCGCTGGGCCCGGCCAAGCCGGAGGTCGGCCGCTGGTACCACCTCACCGGCGTACGGGACACCGTGCGCGGTGAGCTGCGGCTGTACGTCGACGGTGAGCTCGCCGGCCGGACCGGTGCCTGCCTGCCGCAGGCGGCACCGACCGGCAACACGGTGATCGGCCGCGGCAAGTACGGCGGCAACCCGGTCGACTACCTGGACGGCACGGTCGACCAGGTGCACCTGTACGACCGGGCCCTGTCCGCGGCGGAGATCAAGGACCTGTACGCCTCGGGCAACTAGCAACGGTGCGAGCGGCGGGCTCCCCCCGGGGGCCCGCCGCCTGCTATCTGGTCCAGGGATCAGCGGGCAGGCACCGCGGGCCGGGCCCGTCGTAGATCACCGTGCCGGCCGGGTCGGTGTAGCAGTGCGGGAACTGCTCCGAATGCTGGAAGAGCCGCCGCCGGTCGATCTCCCGGCCGGCCGCGTCGTAGCTCACCAGCTCTGCGTCCTTGCGCACGTCGTCCGTCCGCGAGATCAGCCCGAACGCCCCGGCGCGCAGCCGGGCCGTCGTCGTCCGTCCGGTGCCGTGCTCCAGGACCAGTCGGTCCACCCGGGCGCTCACCCGCCCGAGCACCGAGACCGAGCCCCCGTCGGCTTCCGTCGACGACAGACTCAGGCGCTGCACCGGGCCGGGCAGCCAGCCGCGGTGCGGCCAGCGTTCGCCCCCGACGCTGCCCGACGACGGCTTGCCGGAGTCCAGCCGCAGATCGCAGCTCAGGTGTCCGGTGCGGTTGAGCCACAGCACCTGGATCCACGAGCCCCGGCGGGCCGCGATCGAGACGTCCGCCGGTGACACCGGCACGAACTCCGGCTCCGGCGCTCCGTCGTCACGGGGGGCCGTCATCTCCAGGCAGTACTGCACCGCCCGGCGCAGGGACGGATCCAGCTCGGCCGGGCTCATCGCCAGGATCCGGGTGCGGTCCTCATGCCGTACCTGTGAAGTCACGGCGACCGCCGCGACCAGGGTGAGCACCGCCGCGGCCGCGACCAGCAGCCGCCGGGAGATCCGCGGGCGCGGGCCGCGGGCCGTCGCGAGCAGCTCCGCGCGCATCCGCGCGGCCCGGGCCGGCGGCAGGTCCCGGTCGGCGGGCGGTTCGATCAGGTCGGTCATCGTTGGTCCTCCTTGACGGCGGGGCCGAGCAGAGCGGCGAGCCGGGCGCGGGCCCGACTCACCCGGGAGCGGACCGCGACCTCGGTGACGCCCAGGGCGGCGGCGGCCTCGGCGTAGCCGACGCCGGACCACAGGCACAGCGCGACGGCCTCGCGTTCCGCTCGCGGCAGCCGTCGCACGGCTCTGAGGATCCGGCCCATCGCGCGCTCGTCGTCGAGGCGGCCGGCGACGTCGTCGGCCGGGTCGGGACCGTGCTCCACGGGTACGCGCCCGAGCAGCGCCCGCCGCCGCCGGGCCGAGCGCCACTCGGTCCGCACGTGGTTGCCGGCCACCACCAGCAGCCACGGCAGCGCGGTCCCGTGGGTGAGCCGGACCTCCCCGCGCCTGCGCCACGCGACCAGGAACGTCGCCTGGGTGACGTCCTCGGCGACACTCCACGATCCGCTGAGCCGGAAGGCGTGGTTGTAGACGGCCCGGGAGTGCCGGTCGAACAGCGTCCCGAAGGCGGTCTCGTCGCCGGCGGCCACCGCGGCCACCAGGTCCCGATCGGGCGGGCCGGTCTGCGTCATCACACCCCAGCTGTGTCCGGCGGGGCGCTATTTGTTGCAGCAATTTTCCCGCGGGTCGATGATGAGCCTCGATAGATCATTCCCAGGTCAGGGAGGCGCCGCATGCTGTCCGCGCTAGACCGTCATCATTCCGTGGCGCCGCCCGGGTTCAGCCGCTGGCTGATCCCCCCGGCCGCGCTCTCCGTGCACCTGTGCATCGGCCAGGTGTACGCGACCAGCGTCTACAAGAACTCGTTCGTCTCGCACTTCGACGCCAGTGCGACGTCGGTGGGCATCATCTTCAGTATCGCCATCGTCATGCTCGGCCTGTCCGCGGCCGTCGGCGGCACCTGGGTCGAGGCGAACGGCCCGCGCAAGGCGATGTTCGTCTCGGCCTGCTTCTGGGCCGCCGGCTTCCTGCTCGGTGCGCTCGGCATCAGCACCGAACAACTGTGGCTGGTCTACCTCGGCTACGGCGTGCTCGGCGGCATCGGGCTCGGCATCGGCTACATCTCGCCGGTCTCGACGCTGATCAAGTGGTTCCCGGACCGTCCGGGCCTGGCCACCGGCCTGGCGATCATGGGCTTCGGCGGGGGCGCGCTGATCGCCAGCCCGCTGTCGCGGCAGCTGCTGTCGTTCTACGACTCCGGCTACGACCCCAACGTGTCGACCTCGGTGGCCGGCGGTGGCGCCCTCGTGGCGCTCTTCCTGACCCTGGGCATCGGCTACTTCGTGGTGATGATGTTCGGGGTCGTGAACATGCGCGTACCGGCCGAGGGCTGGGTGCCCGACGGCTGGGATCCGGCCTCGGTCAAGGAGAAGCCGCTGGTCACCACGGCCAGTGTGTCGGCGGCCAACTCGATCAGGACCCGGGCGTTCTGGCTGCTCTGGATCGTGCTGTTCTGCAACGTCACCGCCGGCATCGGCATCCTGGAGCAGGCCAGCCCGATGATCCAGGACTTCTTCCGGGACTCCGGCGGCACGTCCGCCGTCGCGGTGGCCGCGGCAGCCGGCTTCGTCGGAGTGCTCTCGCTGTTCAACATGGCCGGCCGGTTCGTCTGGTCGTCGACCTCCGACCTGATCGGGCGCAAGCGGATCTACCTGGTCTATCTGGGCGTCGGCATGATCCTGTACGCGCTGCTGGCCTCGGTCGGGCACGTCGCCGTGGGCCTGTTCGTGCTGCTCGCCGGCGTGATCCTGTCGTTCTACGGCGGCGGCTTCGCCACGGTGCCCGCGTACCTGCGGGACCTGTTCGGCACGTACCAGGTCGGCGCGATCCACGGCCGGCTGCTGACCGCCTGGTCGGCCGCGGGGGTGGCGGGCCCGTTGATCGTCAACGGCTTCCTGGACGCCCAGGGCAAGCCGGGCACGCTCACCGCGTCCGCGTACCAGCCGGCGCTGTTCACCATGGTCGGCGTGCTGGCCGTCGGGTTCATCGCGAACCTGCTGGTGCAGCCGGTGCCGGAGCGGTTCCACGAGCCGCGCAGCGAGGAGAAGAAGGAGGCTGTGGCATGAAGACGTCGAACGTACGGCTGGCCCTGTCCTGGGCGCTGGTCGTGGTGCTGCTCGGCTACGGCGTGGTGCAGACCGCGATCACCGCGGCGAAGCTGTTCCAGTAGGCAATGCGGGTGGCTGCCGCCGCGCGGCGGCAGCCACCCGCCAGCGGTCCAGGACCGGCTCCACGGCCAGGGCTGCGAGCACCGCCGCGGCGGCCGCGGCGAGCACCGGGTAGCCGGCACCGGCGCGGGCGGCGAGCACGAGTCCCGCCACCGCGACGAACGGCCGGGCGAAGGTGAACGGGCCGAGGATCAGCGCGGTGGCCAGGAACCGCCGGCGCCAGCCCAGTACCACGTAAGCCACCAGCGCGGCCAGCACGGTGGCCCCGAAGGGCAGATAGAGCAGAAGCATCGCCCGCCCGGCGACCAGGTAGTCGTCCCAGTGCGGCGGGTGGACGAGCACGTCGGCCAGCACCAGCACGGCCACCGGGCCGAGCAGCAGGGCCGCCGTGGCCAGGCCGCGCAGGTGCGCCCGGACGTCCTCGCGGCGGTGCCGGATCAGGCCGGTCCGCCCGCACGAGGACCGGAAGCCGGCGAACGCCCCGTCCAGCGCCGCGAGCACGACCAGCGTCACCGGCACCCACCACCCCGCGGTCACGGCGCCGTCCCGGTGACCGGCCGCAGCACTTCCGACAGCCGCGGCCACCAGCGCGGCCCGTCGGTGCAGGCCGGCCGGTAGTCCGGGGCGCCGGCCCGGGCGGCGGCCAGCAGCACGGACGCCGGATGAGCGCGCCGGGCCGACAGCACCCCGTCGTGGCGGGACACCGGCTCGCGCATCCGGGCCCGGTGGAAGATCCAGGCACCCGCCGTCGTCCAGGGGCCGGGGTCGATGTCCCAGTGTGCGAATGCTGCGACACGGAGCCTGCGCTGCGCGGCGAAGAATTCCGGCAGGGCGGACGCCGTCAGGTGGTGCAGCAGGCCGGAGGAGATGACGACGGTGGTCATGCCGTCGTCCCCGGCGACCCCTGGGGCGAGCGCGTCGCCGGCAATGAACCGGCAGTCCAGCCCTTCGGCGGCGGCCAGCTCGGCAGCCCGTCCGACCAGCGCCCGGTTCAGGTCGACCCCGACCAGGTCGACGCCGGGGCCCAGTGCGTCGTACGCGGCCAGCCAGCGCACCACGTGCCCGAGCCCGCACCCCACGTCGACCACCCGGAGCGGCTCGCCGGGCCGCGCGGCACGCCACCGCAGCAGCCACTCGGCGACGCGGCGGGGCAGTTGCAGCTCCTCGCCGAGCCGCTGGAGTTCACAGTGCACCCGGATCTGCAACGCGTCGATCTCCTCGGCCACCAGCACGCCGTCGCGGACCGGCAGCCGCCGCGCCAGCCGGGCCGCCCGATCCTGACCACCGGCCGTGAGCTGGGCGATCACGGTGTCGAGACGGACCGGCAGGCGCGCGCCGGAAGCCGGATCGGTGGCCACGATCAGGTCCGTCAGCTCCTCCACGGAGATCATCATCGGCAACGCCCCGAGAAATCCACAAAAAGTTTCGCGGCCATTACGTATTGATGTCATGGGAGCGCTCCCATAGTGTGGGCCTCACGCGGTGGTCAGCGACAGCGATCGATCCCCGCGCCGGAAGTTCGTTCCCCTCGGCACGCCTGCCCCGGGCGTCGCCATGTCTTCCAGGAGCGCTTGCGCATGAGTCCACGTCCCCACACGCTGGTGCGAGGCCTGACGGCCGCCACCGCGATCACCCTCCTCACCGGCGCCGGCATAGCCGTCGCGGCGCAGCAGGCCAGCGCCGCCGCGGGTTGCCGGGTCACCTACTCGGTCAACCAGTGGAGCACCGGCTTCACCGGCAATGTCTCGGTGACCAACCTCGGCGACCCGATCTCCGGCGGCTGGAACCTGACCTGGGACTTCGCGGGCAACCAGCGGATCACCCAGGGGTGGAGCGCCACCGTCGCCCAGAGCGGGCAGCGGGTCACCGCGACCAGCCCCACCTGGGCCGGCAACCTGGGCACGAACGCGTCGGCGACGTTCGGCTTCAACGCCGACTACTCCGGCACGAACGCGACCCCGGCCACGTTCACGCTCAACGGCACCGCCTGCACGGGCGACGTCCCGACGCCGGGCAGCCCGTCGGCCACCCCGTCGAACCCGGGCAACCCGTCGGCGACCCCGTCGACCACCCCGTCCACGCCGACCAGCCCGCCGCCCGCCGGCGCCAAGGTCGACAACCCGTACGCCGGGGCCAAGGGCTATGTGAACCCGGAGTGGAAGGCCAAGGCCGACGCCGAGCCCGGCGGCAGCCGCGTCTCCAGCAACCCGACCGCCGTCTGGCTGGACCGCATCGCGGCCATCAACGGCACCCCGGACAGCAGCTCCAACGGCAGCATGGGCCTGCGTGACCACCTGGACGAGGCTGTCTCCCAGGGCGCCGGCTACGTGCAGTTCGTCATCTACAACCTGCCCGGCCGTGACTGCTCGGCGCTCGCCTCCAACGGTGAACTCGGCGTCAACGACCTGCCGACGTACAAGAGCGACTACATCGACCCGATCGCGGCGATCCAGTCCGACCCGAAGTACGCGGGCCTGCGGATCATCAACATCATCGAGATCGACTCGCTGCCGAACCTGGTCACCAACACCAACGTCGCGACCTGCGCCACCATGAAGGCCAACGGCGGTTACGTGCAGGGTGTCGGCTACGCGCTGAACAAGCTCGGCGCGATCGGCAACGTCTACAACTACGTGGACGCGGCGCACCACGGCTGGATCGGCTGGGACACCAACTCCGGCCCGACCGCGCAGATCCTGCTCGAGGCCGCCCGCGCCTCCGGCAGTGTCAACAACGTCACCGGCTTCATCATCAACACCGCGAACTACTCGGCCCTGCGTGAGCCGTTCTTCCAGGCCAACTCGACGGTGGGCGGCCAGTCCGTGCGCCAGTCGAAGTGGGTCGACTGGAACTTCTACGTCGACGAGCTGAGCTTCGCCCAGGCGTTCCGCCAGCAGCTGGTCTCGGCCGGGTTCGCCTCGAACATCGGCATGCTGATCGACACCTCCCGCAACGGCTGGGGCGGCGCCAACCGGCCCGCCGCGGCGAGCACGTCCACCGACGTGAACACCTTCGTCAACGAGTCGCGCATCGACCGCCGGATCCACGCCGGCAACTGGTGCAACCAGGCCGGTGCCGGCCTGGGCGAGCGTCCCCGGGCCAACCCGGAGACCGGCATCGACGCCTACGTCTGGGTCAAGCCCCCGGGCGAGTCGGACGGCTCCAGCTCTCTGATCCCGAACAACGAGGGCAAGGGCTTCGACCGGATGTGCGACCCGACCTACACCGGTAACGAGCGCAACGGCAACAGCATGACGGGATCGCTGCCCAACGCACCGATCTCCGGCGCCTGGTTCTCGGCTCAGTTCCGCGAGCTGATGGCCAACGCGTACCCCGCACTCTGACCCTCTCCCGATACGGACGGCCCGGTTGTCACAACCGGGCCGTCCGGCTCGTCCAGGGGTCATGACCGCGAACCTGCGCCGCACACTCCTGCTCCTGCAAGCCGCCACCGCTGTGTTCGTCGGGGCCTGGGCCGCCGCGGCGCCGGCCTTCTGGTGGCGGTCCTTCCCGGGCGCCGGCCACCACTGGCTGCCGATGCTCGGCAGCTACAACGAACACCTGGCCCGGGACGTCGGCGCGCTCTACCTGGCCCTGGCGGTTTTCACCCTCGGTGCGGCGGCCCGGCCCGCCGACGATTTCCTGGTACGGCTGACCGCCCTCGCCTGGCTGGCCTTCTCCGTCCCGCACCTGATCTACCACCTCGGCCACCTCACCCACTACGCGCCGATCGACCAGGTCGGCAACGTGGTGACCCTGAGCCTGGTCACCCTCATCCCGGCCGTGCTGCTGGCCCCCCGCCGAGCGGCCCGCGGGGCTAGCGTGTCCCGGTGACCACCGACAAGTGGGCGAGCTGGCTGCTGCGGCACCGCGACGGCGGCTCGGCCGGCCTGCGCTCGCAGTTCGCCCCCCAGCTCACCGGCTTCCGCGACGGCGTCCTGGACCGGGCGGAGATCGCTCCCGGCGACACGGTCCTCGACGTCGGCACCGGCACCGGGCTGATCGGGCTGGGCGCGCTCGACCGGGTCGGACCGGCCGGCCGGGTGGTGTTCAGCGACATCTCGGAGGCGCTGCTGGACGAGTGCCGCCGGCTGGCCGACCCGGCCCGCTCCTCGTTCGTGCGGGCGGCGGCCGACGACCTGAGCCCGATCCCGGACGCGTCGGTGGACGTGGTGACGACCCGGTCGGTGCTGATCTACGTGGCCCGCAAGCCGGCGGCCTTCGCCGAGCTGCACCGGGTGCTGCGCCCGGGCGGCCGGCTGTCGGTCTTCGAGCCGATCAACAACTTCCCCGGCCGGGTGGGCCGGGACACCCTGCTCGGCCTGGACCCGGCGCCGGTCGCCGACCTGATCGCCAAGATCCGCGCGGCCTACGCCGCGGCCGCGCCGGCGGCCGGGACGATGCTCGACTTCGACGAACGCGACCTGGTGCGCTGGGCGGCGGAGGCGGGCTTCACCGGGGTACGGCTGGACTACCGCGCGGAGGTCGACGTACCGGGCCCGCCGATCACCGACTGGCCCGCCGTCCGCAACACCGCGCCGAACCCGCTGGTGCCGACGTACGGGGAAGTGCTCGACACGGCGCTGACCCCGGCCGAGCGGGACCGCTTCGACGCCCACGTGCTGTCGCTGGCCGGCGCCCCGACCCGGCACACGGCGGCGACGGCCTACCTGAGCGCGACCCGGTCCTGACCCGCCGGGGCGATTAGCACTTTCCGCCTGTCCGGGGGGATTCGGTGTGATTCGCTGAGCCGCATGTGGATCTTCGCCCGGCGGGTGGCCGGGGCCGTCGCGGCGGTCGCCCTCGTACCACTGTGGCCCGCCACCGGCGCGCGCGCCGAACCTGGACCGAAGGCGATCAGCGAAGCCCAGGCCGAGGTGCTCCGCCTGGCCGGCCTCGCCCCCACCCGGCCGGCCGGCCCGGCCAGCAGCCCGTCGGGCGGCCTGGCGAGCAGTCCGGCGGGCGGCCCGGCCGGCAGTCCGCCGGCGGCTGGTCCGGCGAGTGGCTGGGCTCCCGGGCCTTCCGCCGCCGAGTCCGGCCCCGGCGCCGGGCTCACCGCCGTCGGGGGCCGGCACACCTGCGCCGTCGTGCAGTACGCCGATCTCTGGTGCTGGGGCGGCAACAACCAGGGCCAGCTCGGCGACGGCGGCACCCGCGACTCGGCCCGGCCGGTGCGCGTCACCGGGACCGGCAAACTGGCCGACGCCGCCCGCCTGCTCGCCGTCCACTCGGGCAAGGTGCACACGTGCGCGCTCACCCTGGAGTACGCCGCCATGGGGCTGGTCGTCTACTGCTGGGGCGGCAACGACGAGGGGCAGCTCGGCGACGGCAGCTTCGCCGACCGGCACCGGCCCGCGCAGGTCGCCGGCAACGCCGTGCAGGTGGTCACCGGCGCCGAGCACACCTGCGTGCTCGACGTCGAGCTGACCGTCTCCTGCTTCGGCCGCAACGACGCCGGTCAGCTGGGCTTCGGCACGCTCGGCACCAGCGAGGCCAACCCGCAGCAGGTGCCCGGGCTGACCGGCGTCATCGACCTGGCCGCCGGGGACGAGAGCACGTGCGCGCTGGAGCAGAGCGGCAAGCTCTGGTGCTGGGGTTCCGATGCGGACGGCCGGCTCGGCGACGGCGGCGGGGCCGGTGATCCGGCGCCCAGCCCGGTCGCGGTCGGCGGGGGGCCGTACACGGAGATCAGCGTCGGGGGCCGCCATGCCTGCGCTCTGGGCCCGAAGGGCGCGGCCTACTGCTGGGGTGCCGGCGACCGCGGGCAGCTCGGCCGGGCCGGCGACCCGTCGGCGCCGCGCCGGGTCGGCAGCCGCGCCTATACCGGCCTGCGCGCCGGTGGCGACTCCACCTGCGGGCTCACCGGCGGCGGCACGGCGTACTGCTGGGGTGCCAACGACCGCGGGCAGCTGGCGACCGGCGACACCGTCGACCGGACCGCGCCGGCGCCGGTCGACCGGACGGGCATCCGCACCTCGACGCTGGTCCGGCTGGTGCTCGGGCGGCCGGCGCCGCTCGTCGCCGATGTCTCGGTCGGCGCCGGTGGCAGCTGTGCCGTGGACATCTCGCAGGCCGTCTACTGCACCCGGGGTGGCGTGCTCAGGGCCGTACCCCTGGCTCCCGGCCCCGTCACCGGCGTGCGGGCCGCAGCGAGGTCCGGTGGTCTGCGGGTCGGCTGGGCCGCGCCGGCCACGTCGGGCGCCGACCGGATCGCGGCCTACGTCGCCGTGGCCTTCACCGGCCGGACCCTGGACGGCGGCCGGTCCTGCACCGCCCACCCGGCCCGCACCTGCACCATCACCGGCCTGACCGGCGGTACGCGCTACTCCGTGGTGGTCGCCGCGGTCAGCCACGGCGGCGTCTCCTTCAGCGCGCTCAGCCACGGCACCCCGCGCGCGGCCGGCCCGGGACTGCCGGTCACCGGGCCGGGTCCGCTCGCCGCGGTCGGCGTCTCTCTGCTCACCGTCGGATGGGCAGTGCTGCGGGCCGGTCGTTCGGTAAGCTGCCGCAACCGGATCCGAGGTGCGGTTCCCCGCGGGCCCGGCGACGACGACGCGACGGCGCGGTGACCCGGGCCGGGACGGGAGCCATCGATGGAAGAGATCGGGCTGCGCGCGGTGCGCGACGACGATCTGGACCTGCTCTACGACCAGATGCGCGATCCCGTCGCGGTGCGGATGGCCGCGTTCACCGCGGACGATCCCGACGACCGGGCCGCCTTCGACGCGCACTTCACCCGGCTGCGCACCGACCCGGAGATCCTGATGCTGGCGATCACCGTCGACGGGGAGCTGGCCGGCACGGTGGCCAGTTTCCCGGTCGGCGAGGACACCGAGATCACCTACTGGCTGGACCGGGCGCGATGGGGGCGGGGCATCGCGACCCGCGCCGTCGAGCTGCTGCTCGACCTGGTGCCGGTGCGGCCGATCACGGCCCGGGCGGCCAGCGACAACGCCGGCTCGCTGGCGGTGCTGCGCAAGGCCGGCTTCCGGCCGGTCGGCAAGGAGATCGCGTATGCGACCGCCCGCGGCGAGGAGATCGAGGAGACGATCCTGCGCCTGGACGAGCCCTGACCCGGCTGACGAGAGATGCCGGTGCACCGCCGCATCGGCGGGGCACCGGCATCCGGCCCCTCGGAAAGGTTCAGTGCCTCAAGAAGGTCAGCTCTTCTTGAAGAAGCGGTACACGGCCTGGTACGACACGGTGGTCGTGGCGCCGGTGGTGCAGGTCGTGGCCGGGGCCACCCCACCGACCGTGGCCAGGCGCTGGATGAAGGTGACGTCACCGAAGACGCCGGGGCCGCGGCTGGCCTTCGCGGTGATGAGCAGCTGCGGGATGCTGTTGGGCGTCGCCGACGGTGCCGGCACCGGCCCGGTGCCCTCGACCAGCGAGCCGTCGTCCGGTGACTGCCAGCTCGGACCGCGGAAGTGCAGCGCCGAGGCGGCCTTGACCGGCTTCACGGAGATGCCGGTCAGCGAGGCGGCCGGCTCGATCAGGGTCCACTTGGCGTCCGTACAGCCGTAGATCTGCACGCCCTTGGCCCGGAAGACCGAGCTCAGGGTGTGGCCGGCCGGCGGGACGAGGGCGGCCGGCACGGTGGTGGCACCGCCGAGGAACCGGTCGGCCGCGCTCGCCACGGCGGCGGGAGCGGGGGCGGGCTTGTCGTCAGCGGAGGAGACGCCGGCGGAGACGCCGACGAGCGCCAGTGCGGCGGCGCCGACCCCGGCCGAGATACGGACAGTCCTGGTCTTCAAAGATCCTCCACAGTAGGGTGTTGCGCCCGACCCACCCTAGGGCTACCGTCCGCGACGGTCTCTTAACTGCGGCTCAAGTCTTCCGCAGGTTTACCCCAGGAATTCGTGGAGGAAGATCGCCCGGCGCCGGGGCGCGCACGCTCAGTTGGTGGGGTAGAAGCCCGTCGGAAGCTCGGTGCTGTGCTTCGGGGCGCGGCCGCGCATGCGCAGCCGCAGCAACAGGCCGACGCCGAGGAAGACCAGGATCCCGCCGACGATCAGCCCGGCCCCGAGCAGGCTGGGCGTGCCGGTGTCGTTGCCCGAGGCGGGCACCGCGGCGACGTCCACGTCCTTGTCGGTGGGCTCGGGTTCGGCGGTGGCCTCGTCGTCCGCCGACTCCTCCGGTTCGGGGGAGGACTCGCTCGGCGACGGGCTGGGCTCCGGGCTGGGCGACTTGCTCTCCTCCTGTTCCTCCCGTTCCTCCCGCTCGGCCTTGACCTCGCTGCGCGAGCTCGTCTCCTGCAGCAGCGTGCGGCCCGCGTTGAAGGCCTGCGCGCGGAAGGTGACCCGGCCCGGTTCGGCGTCGTCGTCGAAGGCGATCTGGTAGCGGGCGGTCACCGTACGGCCACGGCACAGCACGCCGGGGTCGAGCTGCACGTCGGTGATCCGGGCGGTGCCGGCGGCGACGTTCTGCACCTGGACGGGGAAGTCGCCGTCCTCGTCGCGGGCCACCTCCACCTCGTTCAGGCCGGGCCCGTCCACCTCGATGAGCAGCGACCAGCGCACCTTGACGCACCGGTTCTGCTCGCTGGTGACGACCACGGTGACCCGGCGCGCGTCGTCCCCCGCGGTGAAGGTGTCCGGCAGCTCGGTGATGGCCACCTCGAAGCCCGGCTCGACCGCGGACGCCCGGCCGGGCATGATCAGGGTCGCGGCCGTGGCGGCCAGGATGGCGCACAGCAGAGCAGCGCGATGCCGCACAGCAATCATCTCCTCACGCTATGGCGTCAACGTGCACGCACGTGAGGTAGTTCGGGACAGCCGGGCGAAAGGTTCACCCCGGACCGGTGATTCCCGCCTCGATAACACTTTATTTTTGCCTTAGCCCCGGGTTTCCCAGCGGTGTCCTGCCTGGTCAGAGTACTTCTGGGCGAGATCGCTAGCATGCTCGCGCAAACTTGGCGGCAAAGAACTTCCCGAACGTTCATCCGAACCCCGGCCCCACACGTAGATGGGGGAGGGCAGGAGACCGGCTTTCACACAGGGTGAGGAAGGGCAGGCCGTCGGTACACCGGCCCGACAGTAACGAGCGCGGGGCATCCCCCACGGATGCCGGCGTCCCGACCGCCCAGGACGGACGCCGTACCGCTGCGGAGAACGAGGAGTTATGGCCCGGACGAAGATGAACCAGCGATCCGCCAGTCGTGTGGACGTCCCGATGAGCGCTACCGGCGGCCGAACACCGCCGTCGATGATCACCTTCGCGGTGCTCGGCGTCTCCATCCTCGCCGCGCTCTGGGCCGCTGCGATGCTGACCCCCGCCGGTCAGAAGGCATACGTGTACGTCTTCGCGTACACCGAGTTCTACGTGGGCGTCGTCGCGCTCGTCTCGCTCTCGATCACCATCATGGTGGGACTGGTCGCCACCGACCGGCTGGTCCTGTCGATCCGGCAACGGGTGCTGCTGCAGTCCGCGCACCGCACCACCGGCGTGATCGCGGTCGTCGCTCTCTTCTTCCACGTCTGGACGAAGGTCGCGATGGACTACGTCAGCGTGATGGACGTGTTCGTGCCGTTCCTCGCGCCGTACAAGACGATGCTCATCGGTTTCGGCACCCTCTCCGGTTACATCATGGTGATGGTGATGTGGACCGGTATCGCCCGGTCGCGGTTCATCGGCCGGGGCAAGCCCTGGATGTGGCGGGGCATCCACGCGGTCTCGTACCTGATGTGGCCGATCGCCCTGCTGCACGGCCTCGGCGCCGGTCGCGCGGCGAAGCCGTGGGTCATCGTCTCCTACATCATCTGCATCCTGCTGGTGCTGGTCGGCCTGGCCGTGCGCCTCTCCGTGCGGCTGAACCGCCGCAAGGACTTCGCGTCGCAGGCCGGCACCGGCACCGGCAAGATCCAGCCGGTCGGCAAGCTGGTCCCCACCACGACCCCGAGCATCAAGAGCCGCGGCAAGAGCCGCCGCGACGACGCGGTCGTCGTCGACGGTTCCGCCGCCCTGGCGACCTGGTCGCCGGCCGCCCGGGCCACGGGCGCGCCGCCGCTGACCGAGACCGCCGCCAAGCCCGTCAGTGCCAAGCCCGCGAGCGCGCCGATCAGCGTCCCGCCGGAGCCCGGGCGCCGGCCGCGCCGCGGCGTCGACGACGAGGAGCGGGTCCGCCGCCGCCGCGACTTCGACGACGCCCCCACCCAGCGGTGGGAGTTCGAGGAGGACGACCTGCCGGCGCCGCGCTCGCGTCGCTACGCAGAGGAGGACGCCCCGGCGCCCCGCCAGCGCCGCGCCGCCGAGGGTTTCGACGAGCCGACCAGCGCCATGTCGCGCCGGGCCCTCGACGAAGGGCTGCGCAGCTACGCCGACGAGGACGAGGTGCCGGTGCCGCGCGGCCGCCGGCGTGCCGACGACCCGTACGCCGAGGAGCCCCCGGCCCGCTCGCGCCGCTACGCCGGCACCGAGTTCGAGGAGGAGGCCCCGGTCGCCCGGTCCCGGCGCTACGCCGGCACCGAGTTCGAGGAGGAGGCTCCCGTCCGCGGCCGGCGCTACGCCGAGGACGAGGACATGGCCGCCCCGCGCTCCCGCCGCGTCGCCGAGGAAGACCTGCACGCGCCGCGCTCCCGCCGCGTCGTCGAGGACGATGCGCCGCGCTCCCGGCGGGTCGTCGCGGAGGAAGCCACGCGCTCCGGGCGTTTCGCCGCCGACGAGGACGTCCCGGCCCCGCGGCAGCGTCGCTACGTCGAGGACGACCGGTACGAGGAGGCGCCGCCACCGCGGCGGCGGTCCGCCCGCTACCCGGACGACGAGCCACCGCGCCCGTCCCGCTCGTCGCGTTACGCCGACGATGGCGAGACTGCGCCCCGGACCCGGCGCGACCGGGGCGCCGACGTCGACAGCGCCGACTCGGGACGACACAGCCGCAGTGAATTCGTGGATCTGGCCGGGGCGCCCCGCGCCGTGGCCGGTCCGGACCTGGAACCCGACGAGACGCCGACCCTGGTCGACATGGCGTCGCGCCGGGCCCGCCGGGCCACCCAGCAGGAACCAGCCCGAGCGGCGAGCCGGGGGGCTCGCCGCGGCAGCAGGGGCAGAGCGGACGAATCGGCTGACGACGTGTACTGGCGTCAGCTGCGAGGGGAAGCACAGTGACTGAGCGCGCCATCGACCGGATCGCCCGCCCCGGCGATGCCACCCGCAGCGGGGCATCGTCTTGAGCGCCGATCTGGTCCCTCCGGTCACCAGCATCGGAACACCGCGGATCACCGCGGGCTTCGACGAGTACGGCCGCCTGGACCTGATCGCGCACCAGGAGGTGCACGGCGGCTTCGCGGCGCTGTCCAGCGGTGAGCTGATCGGCCTGGCCGACCGGATCGAGCTGCGCGGCCGCGGCGGCGCCGGGTTCCCGTTCGCCCGCAAGGTGCGCGCGGTGCTCGACTCCTGCCAGCGCCAGGACCTGCCGCCGGTGATCGTGGTGAACGCCACCGAGGGCGAGCCGCCGTCGTGGAAGGACAAGGCCGTGCTGACCCGCGGCCCGCACCTGATCCTGGACGGAGCGGCCCTGGCCGCCGCCGCGCTCGACGCCGAAGAGATCGTGATCGGCATCGCCGACGACGGTATCGGCCAGGACTCGCTGGCCGCGGCCCTGGCCGAGCGCCGGATGCCGGTGCCGACCCGGATCGTCACGGTCCCGCACCGGTTCATCTCCGGCGAGGGCGGCGCCCTGGTCCGCGGTATCAACGGCGAGGCGCACATCCCGCCCGGCCGCAAGGTCCGCTCCAGCGACAACGGTGTCGGCGGGCTGCCCACGCTGCTGTCCAACGCGGAGACGTACTCGCAGCTCGCCATCGCGGCCCGCCTCGGCCCGTGGGAGTACAACGCCGTCGGCATCCCGGAAGAACCCGGCACGGTCATGCTGACCGTCGGCGGCTCGGCCACCGCACCCGCCGTGGTCGAGGCACCGACCGGCACGCCGCTGATGGACGTGCTCACCATGTGCGGCGCCGACATCGGCCCCGGCCTGCTGGTCGGCGGCTACCACGGCAAGTGGATCACCGCCGAGGCGGCGAAGACGGTGACCATCTCCCGCAAGGGCTTCGCCAAGGTCGGCGGCACGCTGGGCGCCGGCATGCTGATCCCGATCGGCTCGTCGACCTGCCCGCTGGGCGAGGTCGCCCAGGTCACGCAGTACCTGGCGGGCGAGTCGGCCGGCCAGTGCGGCCCGTGCCGGCTCGGCCTGCCGGACCTGGCCCGCGCGGTGACACTGGTGGCGCTGGGCGGTAGCGCGCTGGAGAACGTCCGGCAGGCAGCCGGCGTGGTCAAGGGCCGCGGCGCCTGCAGCCACCCCGACGGCACGGCCCGGTTCGCCCTGTCGGCACTCGAGGTCTTCGCCCGCGACGTGGAGCTGCACGCCAACGGGGAGGGCTGCGGGAAGCAGGTGCGAGGCATCCTGCCGCTGCCGTACCACACCGATCAGGGGGCGCGGAAGCTGGCTGTGGACTGGTCGCGGTGTGACGGTCATGGGCTGTGCTCGGCGGTCGCTCCGGAGATCATCCGGCTGGACGCGAACGGCTTCCCGGCGTTCCCGCAGACGCCGCTGCCGCCTTGGCTCGAGAACGGTGCCCGCAAGGCCGTCAACGTTTGCCCGGCTTTGGCTCTGCGGCTGACGGAAGCGGTGAAGAAGTGACGGTGTCCAGGGTCGGTGCCGGGCTGTTTTCCGGGCTGGTGCTCGGTCGCCGGCCCGGGCTGGTGCCCGGTGGGCGGCGTGGGCGGGTGTTTGTCGGGCTGGTTGCTGGGGTTCTTGCCGGGCTTCTCGCGGGGTGCGGCTCGGAGCCGGTTGCCACCTCGCAGGCCGCCGAGGGTGCTGCGCCGGCCGCGGCCGGGGTCGCTTCGGCCGCTGGGGCTGACGCCGGGACCGCTTCGCCTGCTGGGGCCGCGCCCGGTGGGGCCGCCGCGCCCGCGGCTGTGCCGGCGTCGCTGAAGTTCACCGGCACGACCTTGGACGGCAAGGCCTTCGACGCGGCGACCATGGCGGGCAAGCCGACGATCCTGTGGTTCTGGGCGCCGTGGTGCGCGACCTGCGCGAGCGAGGCCATGTCGATCGCCGACCTGCAGGAGGAATACGCGGGCAAGCTGAACATCCTGGGGATCGCGGGGATGGGCAACAACAAGGACATGCACGAGTTTGTCTCGGATCTGGAGGTGGGCGCGGTGCCGCACCTGGACGACGAGCCGGGCAAGCTGTGGAAGAAGTTCGGCATCAAGGAACAGAGCACCTACGTGATCCTCGACAAAGCGGGCAAGGTCGTCGTCACCGGTTATCTGGACGATCTGCAGCTGACCACCAAGGTCAAGTCGCTGGTGGCGTGAGCCGTGCAGGCCACACTGCTGCTCGCCCTGACCGCCGGAATGCTCGGCGCGGTGAATCCGTGCGGATTCGCGTTGCTGCCGGCGTATCTGTCGGTCCTGGTCGCCGGCAACTCGCCGGGATCGGGTGAGCAGGCTGGGTCCGCGCCCGCCGGTGCCGGTGCCGGGTCGCGGACGGCCGTTGCGGCTGTGGGTCGGGCGTTGCGGTGCACCGTTGCCCTGACCACGGGGTATGTCGTGGTCTTCGGGGTGTTCGGGCTGCTGCTGGCCCCGCTGACCGGGTGGCTGATGCCCCGGCTGCCGTGGCTCACAGTCGTCTTCGGCGTCGGATTGGTCGCGCTCGGCGTCTGGTTGCTCGCCGGCCGATCGCTGCCGACGCTGGGCACAGGGATGCGCGCGCCGCGTCTGACCGGAACGACCGCATCGATGGTTCTCTTCGGCATGGCGTACGCGATCGCGTCGCTGGGTTGCGCGATCGGGCCGTTTCTCGCCATCGTCGTCTCCAGTCTGCGTGCCGGCTCCACCGTCGAAGGTGTCGCCCTGTTCATCAGCTATGCGGCCGGGATGGGCCTCGTCATCGGCGTGACAGCTCTCGCCGTCGCTCTGATGCGCGTCTCCGCGGTCTCGCGGCTGCGCCGGGCCGCGGCTTTCGTGCCCCGGATCGGCGGTGCGGTGCTGACCATCGCCGGAGCGTACGTGGCCTACTACGGATGGTATGAGCTGCGCCTTGTCAAGGATCTGAGGACTTCGGGGCAGGATCCGATCGTGAATCTTGCCTCGGATCTCCAGCGCGAGTTGAGTGGTGTGGTCGGCCGGCTCGGCGCGGGATGGTTCGTGCTTGTGCTCGTCGGACTGGTCCTGACGGCGTTTCTGCTGTCGCGGCGTCGTCGTACCTCAGTGGGGAGTTGACCGTGGACACCGCGTACCGCGTGACTCCGCTGCGCCGTGGGGACCCGGAGCAGCTGGGCGAGTACTGGCTCACCGGCCGGCTCGGATCGGGCGGCATGGGCGTCGTCTATCTGGCCACCGACCGCGACGACAACTACGTCGCCATCAAGCTGGTGCACGCGGCTCTCGTGAACGACCCCGAGTTCCGCGGCCGCTTCCGCAGCGAGGTGGAACGCGCCCGGCAGGTGCCGTCGTTCTGCACCGCCGAGGTGCTCGACGCGGACCTGGACCATAACCCCCCGTACCTGGTGGTCGAGTATGTCGACGGTCCGAGCCTGGCCGAGGTGGTGGAGGAGCGCGGCCCGCTGCGGGCGGCGGCACTGCACTCGCTGGCGGTCGGGGTGGCGACGGCGCTCAGCGGTATCCACGGTGCCGGGGTCATCCACCGCGATCTCAAGCCGGACAACGTCCTGCTGGCGCCCGGCAGCCCCAAGGTCATCGACTTCGGCATCGCCCGCGCCTTCGAGGCGACGAGCCAGCACACCCGCACGGACCAGATGGTCGGAACGGTCGCCTACATGGCGCCCGAACGCTTCTCCTCCGAGCCGGGCACGCCACTGACGGCCGCTGCGGACATCTTCGCGTGGGGCTGTGTCGTCGCCTACGCCGGCACGGGCCAGACACCGTTCCACGGTGACTCGCCCCCGGCGACCGCGGCGCGGATCCTCACCCAGCCACCGCACCTGAACGGGCTGCCGGAGTCGTTGCGCGAACTCGTCGCTCTGTCGCTGTCGAAGAACCCCGAAGAGCGACCGACCGCCCGCGAACTGCTCGACATGCTGCTGGGTCACGATCATCCGGGATCCCGCCCGCCGGCCCGGCAACGCACCGCGGTGATCACCGCTGCCGCGGTTCCGCCATCGCCTGTCGCTCCCGAGTACTTCGAGTCCGACGACGCCTACCCGTCGGAGGCGTCCGACGACTCTTACCGCTCCGGCCGGGACTACGAGCGCTCCGCAGACTTCGACCGTTTCTCCTCGGCCGGCAGGTCCTCGCCTTACGAGCGTTCCGACGGCTCCGGCCGCTCGCCCGTCCCCGACCGTTCTTTCGCCGCCGATCGTTTCACCGGCACGGGCAGTGAGGTGTCCGCCAACGGTGGACGTCCGCGGGGGCACCGGATGCTCGCGGTGCTCGCCGTCCTGCTGGTGCTCGCTGGCGTCGCCACGGTGGCGCTGGTGCTGAACGCGCAGAGGAACGCCGGCAGCCCATCGACGACCGGAGGATCGCCACGTGGCGGAGCTGCCGCCGGTGTCGAGCAGTCCGTGGAACAGGAAGGGGGAGCGGCGGCCCCGGAGAACCCGCCGCCCACGGCGCCGGCCGACTACGAGGACGGCGAGCCTGGTGATGACAGCGCCGAGAAGACTCCGGTGGAGCCGGACGGCGGCGAGCCGATCATCCAGGACGCGCTCAGTGAGCCCGGCCAGTGGCGGGACAGCGAGATCCGTGAACAGAACGCCACCTGTTTCACCCGCGGCGTGATGCGCGCTGCCCGGGTGGACCGCGGCACGTACCAGTGCGCGGGGCCGGAGGAGTCCATCGCGGACGACTTCGGGGTCGAGGTGACCACAGCGCTCCAGTCGGCGGGCAGCTGCGCGGCGATCTGGTTCCACTGGGACCCCGAGCGCGGTGGGCAGGTGCTGCGCGTCTGCCAGAACGAGATGTCGGTGGCGGCGGACAAGCCGGACGACCGGCGGGTCTACGGGCGGATTCCGCTCGAGAAGCGGCTCGGCCTGCGCGGGTCGGTCCGTGTCCATTTGGTCGTTCGCGAGGGCGAGGCCCAGGTCTTCCGCGGCGGTGACTTCGCGGGGTCGGTGCGGCTGCCGAAGGACGGCCCGGACGAAGGCCAGGTGTTGCTGGGCCTGAGTGTCGAAGCCGTCGACACGGACCCGCCCTACGCCGTCACGTTCGCGAACGTGGACATCCGCTCCTTCTAGTACGCGGCCTCTCAGCAACACCGGATCCTTTCCTCGCGCCGGGCTGGTTGTCGTTCGTCGCGTGCGGCTAATGCGCGTCGCTCTTTCTCGTGCCGGCCTGCCGGTTGATCAAGCGAGCAGCCGCCCACGCGATGACGCCACAGATCGTGCCGACCGCCAGGCCGGTGAAAAGGCTGCCCAGCGTGGTCGCGCCGCGCATGATGATCTCCTCTGTCCCGGTGGACAGGCGGCCTTCGAGATTGCCGCCGAGCCGTGGTGGGTCGCCGTCCCACCTGCGGCTCCACACGAGCGTGGCCCAACAGCAGGCCCGCCGACATCCGGAGGCCGCCGCCGCGGCGCTCGACCACGTGTCAGATGCGGTGTCGCAGGCCCTCGCCGAGCTTCGTGCCACAGTGCGAGAGCTGCGCACCGACCCGCCGCCCTCGCTGCAGGACGTGGAGACGCTCGCCGAGACTGCTCGGGCGGCCGGATTCGACGTGCTCACCCGGATCGAGACGGTGGACGAGTCCGAAGTGTCGGCGGCTGCCTATCGGCTGGTGCAGGAGGCTCTCACCAACGCTCTGCGGCACTCTTCCGGTGGCCGGGGGATCACCATCGACGTGTGGCACGCAAATGACAACCTGAAAGTCTGCGTCCTGGACGACGGCATCGCTGTCAGTTCCGGCGAAGAACACGCCGGCCTCACCGGCCTGCGGGAACGAGTCGCCGCACTGGGCGGGCGTCTCGACGCAGGCCCGGCAGCACGCGGGTGGCACGTCAGCGCAACCCTCCCACTGTCCGTGACCGATCGACTCACGGCGGCGGATTCGCTAGTCGGGCCGCAGTCTCTCCCGGCAGCCGGGCAGGCTACACCGACCCGCTCGTCTGCGGTGCCTGGCTCGCGCCCGGCGACTGGCGCCTCACCGGTGACGGCTACCTGCTCAAGGACGCCAGCCCTTTCCGGCTGCGTGCTGCGGTCCGCGCGGCCGCGGACGGCGAGCCCGTGCTCTCTCCCGCAGTCGCGCGCCAGGTGATGAGCCACGCCGCGTCCTCGGTCCGGCCGCTGAGAATGGACCCGCGAGTGGAGGGCCTCACCGAACGCGAGCGCGAGGTCCTGACCGCCTTGGCGGACGGCGAGGACAACAGCACGGTCGCCCGGGCTCTGCGGCTGAGCCCGGCGACGATCCGCACCTACGTCAGCCGCCTTCTGGCCAAGCTGGGGGCGGGCAGCCGAGCCCAGCTCGTGGCCATCGCCCACCGCAACGGGCTCACCGGGATGAGAAAGACTGATGTGGACATCGCCGCGGTCGGCTCTGGCCCACCTGACTGAGCCCCCGTCCCGTCTGACATCGCCGGCTACGGGCGGGCCGCGGTCAGCGGGCCTGCGGGTCAACCGAGCTGGCGGGTGGGGGATCAGCGGGGCCGGCGTGCCAGGGGATCAGTGGGTCGGTGGGTGAGAGGGCTGGGGGATCAGCGGGACCAGCGCGCCGACGGGTCTGCGGGGTCTGCGCGCCAGTGGCGGAGCTCAAGTCTGCCAGGTGTCATGTCAGGCCCATGGCGTCCGGCCAACGGCCGACGTCCGGCCCATAACGGTCCGCGAGCTGCGGGCCAACTGGATGACCACCTGGCAGCTCATCGCCAAGCGTCAACGTCGGCCGATCACAGTCCACCAGGCGCGGACCTCCGGCCCAACACCGTCCGTCAAGTAGGAAAGTCCGGCCCAGGACTATTCACTACGTGTGAACGTCCGCCTCGTGGCGGTGTGCCACCAAACCGAAGCCTTCATGACCGTCGATACACCCTGCACCCCTTCCCGCGGCTCCGGCGCGATCCGCTCCCGCAGAGGCGCACTGTGTCGGTTATGCGGCAACCGGTGGACGGGTCTTCGCAGGCGATGACAAGGCCCTATAGGGTGACCTTTCCTGTCGGGGGTGGGGCGGCTTTTGTGTCGCCGGGGGCGTAGGAGTAAACGGCATGTCGGACGAGCGGACCAGCCCGCTGCGCCCGCGTGACCCTCGTCGGCTCGGGTCGTACGAGTTGCTCAGCCGCCTCGGTGAGGGCGGTATGGGCACCGTTTACCTTGCCCGTAGTGCCGCCGGTGTGCTGGTCGCGGTCAAGATGGTTCGTGCCGATCTCGCGCCCGACGATGCTTTCCGCCGCCGGTTCCGCAGCGAGGTCAACCGGGTCCGGCAGGTTCCGCCCTTCTGCACCGCCGAGGTGCTCGACGCCGACCCCGACCACGAGCAGCCCTACCTGGTCGTCGAGTACGTCGACGGTCCCAGTCTGGCCGAGGTCGTCGAGGAGCGTGGACCGCTCACCGCGTCCAATCTGCACAGTGTGGCCATCGGCGTCGCGACCGCCCTGACCGCCATCCACGGTGCCGGTGTCATTCACCGTGATCTCAAGCCTCGTAACGTTCTGCTCGCGCCGGGCAGCCCCAAGGTCATCGACTTCGGCATCGCCCGGGCGTTGGAGGCGACCAGCGCGCACACGCATACCGATCAGATGGTCGGCACGGTCGCGTACATGGCGCCGGAGCGGTTCGGGCCCGACCTGGATGTGCCGCTCACCCCGGCCGCCGACGTGTTCGCCTGGGGTGGCGTCGTCGCGTACGCGGGCACCGGCCGTACCCCCTTCAGCGCGGATTCGCCGCCGGCGACCGCGGCTCGGATCTTGACCCAGCCGCCGGATCTCAGCGGGCTCAGCGGGCCGTTGCGCGAGCTCATCGGGCACGCGCTGGAGAAGGATCCGGCCAACCGGCCCAGCGCCCGCGAGCTGCTCGATCTGCTGGTCGACGGGCCGCAGCGGCCGGCTGCTTCCGGGGCCGCACTTGATCATCAGCCCGGGCTGCGCTTCGCCGCGCAGGAGGCGCAGGCGGTCACCGGTGTGCACGCCGCAGGGCAGCTCACCGCGGTCACCGCCGCGCCCACGCTGGTGGGGTATTCGGAGAACGCGATCGTCACCCAGCCGGTGCCGACCTCGCCGGCCGCCGCGGACACGCCGTTCACCCACGATCCCACGCCGCGCCGGCCGTGGGTGCTGCCCGTCGCGGTGATCCTGCTGGTCATCGCCATGCTGGCGGTCGGCGGGGTGATGGCGACGCTGTGGCCGAACGGCAACGTGAGCACCGGCGCCACGGTCGACCCCCGCGCCGACGAGCGCGAGGAGACCGTCCTGCTCGCGGACCCGCTGACCGCGCAACGACTCTGGCACGCCACCTCGGTGGAGAAGGAGCAGGCCGGCTGTTCGTTCGACGGCGGCCTGGTGGTGAGCCGCGCGACCCGGGGCGTCTTCCGCTGCCGCGGCCCGGAGGACTACGAACCCCCGGACGTGCAGGCGGAGGTCAAGGTCCGGCTGCTGGCTCCGGACAGCTGCGCCTCCATCTGGATGCGCTTCGCGCAGAACCGGGGCTATCAGGTACGCGTGTGCGAACGCAACGTGTACGTCGGCACCCACAAGTCGACCAGCACAGAGGTCTACAAGACGTTCCCGCTCGACGAGCGCCCGATCGACGTCGGGGCGCCCGCGACGCTGATCACGGTGAGCATCGTCGGCGAGACCCTCGAAGTGCTGCGCGACGGCGAGCTGCTGGGTGCCGTACCGGTGCAGGACAAGGACATCCGCGGCGGCCGGGTCGTGCTCGGGATCTTCACCGAGCGCAGCGCGCCGGTGAAGGGTCCTTACCAGGTCGCGTTCAACGACATCAAGATCTGGCCGATCGACCGCTGAGCAGCCGCCCGGCGAGCCCCAGGCCCGGCGTGACGGCCGTTCCCGCGGGCCGCGGGCCCGGCGCGACGGCTGCTTGCGGAGCCGGCACGACGGACGCGCGCCGGGTCCGGCACGACGGAAGCGCGCCGGGCCCGGTTCACGGCGTCAGTCCTTGGTGAGGCCGGCGCGGCGCAGGGCGTCGGCCATCGCGCTGTTGCCGAAGCTGTTGCCGCCGGCGGGCGCCTGGCCACCGGAGCGCTGGCCCCCGCCGCCCTGCCGCTGACCGCCCTGCCCGCGGCCGCCCTGGCCACCCTGCCCGCTCTGGCCGCCCTGCCGCGGCTGCCCGCCCTGGCCGCCCTGCCGCGGCTGCCCGCCCTGCCGGGGCTGGCCGCCCTGGCGAGGCTGACCACCGCCCGGCCGGCCCTCCCGCGGCTCCCGCGGCGCCCGCTGCTCCGGCTTGTCCTCGAGCTTCATGGTCAGCGAGATCCGCTTGCGCGCCTCGTCCACGTCCACGACCCGCACCTTCACGACATCGCCGGACTTGACCACCTCGCGCGGGTCCTTCACGTACGTGTTGGACAGCGCCGACACGTGCACCAGGCCGTCCTGGTGGACGCCGACGTCGACGAACGCGCCGAAGGCCGCCACGTTGGTCACCACGCCTTCCAGGATCATGCCCGGGCGCAGGTCCGCGATCTTCTCCACGCCGTCGGCGAACGTCGCCGTGGTGAAGGCCGGGCGGGGGTCGCGGCCGGGCTTCTCCAGTTCGCGGAGGATGTCGGTGATCGTCGGCAGGCCCACGGTGTCGGTGACGAACTTCTCCGGGCGCAGGGCCCGCAGCAGCGGGCTGTTGCCGATCACCGTCTTCAGGTCGCCGCCAGCGGTGGCCAGGATGGTCCGGACCACCGGGTACGACTCCGGGTGCACACTGGACGCGTCCAGCGGGTCGTCGCCGTCCGGGATGCGCAGGAAGCCCGCGCACTGCTCGAACGCCTTCGGGCCGAGCCGGGCCACCTTCTTGATCTGCGAGCGGTTGCGGAACGGGCCGTTGGCGTCGCGGTGCATCACGATGTTCTCGGCCAGGCCGGCGCCGATGCCCGACACCCGGGTCAGCAGCGGCGCCGACGCCGTGTTCACGTCCACTCCGACCGCGTTCACACAGTCCTCGACCACCGCGTCCAGCGACTTCGACAGCTTCACCTCGGACAGGTCGTGCTGGTACTGCCCGACGCCGATCGACCGGGGGTCGATCTTCACCAGTTCGGCCAGCGGGTCCTGCAGGCGGCGGGCGATCGAGACGGCGCCGCGCAGCGAGACGTCCATCCCGGGCAGTTCCTGCGACGCGTACGCCGAAGCCGAGTACACAGAAGCACCGGCCTCGGAGACCATCACCTTGGTCAGCCCCAGCGAAGGATGCAGCTTGATCAGATCGGCCGCCAGCCGGTCCGTCTCCCGCGAGGCGGTGCCGTTGCCGATCGCCACCAGATCGACCTTGTGCTCTCTCGCCAGCGTGGCCAGGGTGTGCAGCGACTGGTCCCACTTGTTCTGCGGGACGTGCGGGTAGATCGTCGAGGTGGCGACACACTTGCCGGTCGAGTCGACGATCGCCACCTTGACGCCGGTCCGGAAGCCCGGGTCGAGGCCCATCGTCGTGCGGCTGCCGGCCGGGGCCGCCAGCAGCAGGTCGCGCAGGTTGGCCGCGAAGACGCGTACCGCCTCGTCCTCGGCCGCCTGCCAGAGCCGGACCCGCAGGTCCGCGCCCAGGTGGATGAGGATGCGGGTGCGCCAGGCCCAGCGCACGGTGTCCAGCAGCCAGCGGTCGCCGGCGCGGCCGTGATCGGTGATGCCGAACCGGCCCGCCACCGACGCCTCGAACGACGAAGGGCCGGCCGCCGGATCCGACGCGCCCTCCTCGGGCTCCAGGGTCAGGTCGAGCACATCCTCCTTCTCGCCGCGGAACATGGCGAGGATGCGGTGCGAGGGCAGCTTGGTGAACGGCTCGGCGAAGTCGAAGTAGTCCGCGAACTTCGCGCCCTCGGTCTCCTTGCCCTCGCGCACCTTGGCGATCAGCCGGCCCTTGGTCCACATGCGTTCCCGCAGCTCACCGATGAGATCCGGGTCCTCGGCGAAGCGCTCGATCAGGATCGCCCGGGCGCCGTCGAGCGCCGCGGTCACGTCGGCCACGCCCTTGTCGGCGTCCACGTAGGCCGCCGCCTCGGCCTTCGGGTCCCTGGTCGCGTCGCCGAGCAGCAGGTCGGCCAGCGGTTCCAGGCCGGCCTCGCGGGCGATCTGGGCCCGGGTCCGGCGCTTGGGCTTGAACGGCAGGTAGATGTCCTCGAGCCGGGCCTTGGACTCCGCGGCGAGGATCTGCGCCTCGAGGGCGTCGTCGAGCTTGCCCTGCGAGCGGATCGACTCGAGCACGGCCGCGCGACGGTCCTCGAGCTCCCGCAGATAGCCGAGCCGCTCCTCGAGCGTGCGCAACTGCTGGTCGTCGAGGGTGCCGGTGGCCTCCTTGCGGTAACGGGCGATGAACGGCACGGTGGCTCCGCCGTCCAGCAGGTCGACCGCCGCGGTCACCTGTCCCTCGCGGACCCCGAGCTCCTGGGCAATGCGCTGATGGATGCTGGTCGTCACGCCGACGATTGTGACCGAGGCGCCCGGTGCTTGTCGCGCCGCCCCGCGAATCGCGCGCGGATGATCACCCGGCCCCGGCCCGGGCGCGGGTAGGGTCGGGGGAATGCACGCCGCGATGTGGTACGCGCCCCGTGACATCCGCTGGGAGCAGCGTCCGGACCCGACGATCCAGCTGCCCACGGACGCGGTCGTGCGAGTGGTCGCCGCCTGCGTCTGCGGCTCCGACCTGTGGACGTACCGGGGGGCGCGGCCGCCGGCCGACCCGCACCCGATCGGCCACGAGTTCGTCGGCGTGGTGGAAGAGATCGGCGCGGGGGTGAGCACCCTGCGGACCGGTGACTTCGTCATCTCGCCGTTCTCGATCAGCGACGGCACGTGCGTGCCCTGCCGGCAGGGCGTCACCACGTCGTGCGTCCAGGCTCAGTGGTACGGCGGCACCGACCGCGACGGCCGCACCCTCGACGGTGGCCAGGGCCGGTACCTGCGCGTACCGCTCGCCGACGGCACGCTGGTCGCCACGCCGGCCCATCCCGGCACCGCGCAGATCCCGGCCCTGCTCGCCCTCTCCGACGTCCTGGTCACCGGCCACCACGCCGCCGTCTCAGCCGGTGTGGGCCCGGGCAGCACGGTCGCGGTGGTCGGCGACGGCGCGGTCGGACTGTGCGCGCGGTGCGGCGCTGCCGATCAAGAAGATGTTCGCCGACAACATCGCGGTGGCCGGCGGTGTCGCGCCGGTCCGGCCCTACCTGCCCGGGCTGCTGTCCGACGTGCTGGCCGGATCGCTGGACGCGAGCGCCGTCTTCGACCTGCAGCTGCCGATGGAGAAGGTGGCCGAGGCGTACGCGGCGATGGACGAGCGCCGCTCGATCAAGACGCTGCTGTGGCCCTGAGATCGCGTTGAACAGCCCACAGCGCGGCCTCGGTGCGCGAGGCGGCCCCCGTCTTGCGCAGCAGATTCGACACGTGCACGGTGACCGTGCGCACCGAGATGCCCAGCGCGCGGGCGATCTGCTTGTTGGACATGCCCTCGGCCAGGCAGCCGATCACCTCCCGCTCGCGGGCGGTCAGCTCCGGCCGCTCCTGCAGATGGGCGGGCAGTGGGGCGTCGGCCAGCGCCTCCGGTCCGCCCGCCGTGGCGAGCAGCTCACTCAGGCGGTACGGGTTGCCGCCGGTGCGGCGCCACACCGCCTCGGCGACCTGTGGGGACGGGCAGCTGGCGCCGTACACGTGACCAAGGATGCGGCTCACCTGCCCGGCGGTCAGCGCACCTAGATGCTGGCGCACCGCGCCCGGGGCGCCGGACAGCCGGGCTAGCACCCGGGCCGTCAGCAGCGGCGAGACCGCCGCCTCGGGCGGCCGGCTGGTCACGACCAGCAGCGCCGGCAGCTCCGCGGCGGCGAGCTCACCGATCAGATTCAGGCTGGCCGGGTCGAGCGCGTGCAGATCCTCGACCACGAGTACGGCGCGACGACCGCCCACCAGCGTCCGCACGGTCGTGACGGCCAGCCGCAGCAGCGCGTCGGGGGTGTACCGCTCCCGGGGGACATCGGGATCCTGCGCGAGCCAGGCCAGCGCGTCCGGCGGCACCGGCAGGCCGGGCCGGGGGCCGATCCCGGCCAGCACCGCGGCGAGCCAGTCGTAGGGAGCGGGGGAGTGCAGCCGCGCGGAGCCGGAAAGAACCACCTGAGGGGTCGTGAGCTGCAGCGCGGCCGAGACCAGGGTGCTCTTGCCGGTGCCGGGCAGCCCGGTGATCACGGCGGGCACGCACCTGCGGGTGGCGCCGGCACGCTCCCAGGCGCGCCGGAGCTCATCCAACGCGTCCGTTCGTCCCACCATCGGTACCGGCATCACCACCCAACCCTACGTACTACGTACTACAGACACCGCCGCAGCCCTTTGGCAGTCTTGTGACATGAGTGTCGTGCTTCGTGCGGTCGCCGCCTCCGATCAGGGCCTGGTCCGGTCGAACAACGAGGACGCGGTCTTCGTCGGCGACCGGTTGCTGGTCGTGGCGGACGGCATGGGCGGCCTGCCGGCTGGGGAGCTGGCCAGCGACATCCTGGTCACCGCCCTCGCCGACGTGGACGTGAAACCGGACACCGGCGAACCCCTGCAGGACCTGATCGCGGCGCTGGAAACAGCGAACAAGCGCATCGAGGAAGCAGTCGCCGACGACGACGCCCGCGACGGCATGGGCACGACGGTGACGACTCTCATGCTGTCCGGGGACCGGGTGGCAGCCCTGAACGTGGGCGACTCCCGCTGCTACCTGAGCCGCGACGGCGAGTTGACGCAGATCACGCGGGATGACACTTATGTGCAGGCGCTGGTGGATCAGGGGGTGCTGAGCCCGGACGACGCGCGCCGGCATCCGCAGCGGGCGCTGGTGACCCAGGCTGTGCAGGGCGGACCGTTCCGGCCGGCCGGGCGGATGGTGCCGGTCCGGGTCGGGGACAGGTTCCTGCTGTGCAGCGACGGGTTGAGCGATTACGTCGAGGACGAGGTGATCGCCACGACGCTGCGGTCGTACGCGGACCGGCAGGTGTGCGCGGCGGAGTTGATCGCGCGGACGTTGGAGGCCGGGGCTCCGGACAACGTCACGGTGATCGTCGCGGACGTGGAAGAGCAATAGCCTCGCGTCAGCCACTCCAATCTCCGCGCGGCCGCGCTGCCCGAAACACCGGGGCAAGACGTCGGCCAAGCCCCGGACCCAGCCGCTGCGTACGCTCGGGCCGTGCTCCTCACGACCGACCGGCTGGTGCTGCGCCGCTTCCGCCCCGCCGACGCCGAGACCCTGGCCGCCTACCGCACCGACCCGGCGGTCGCGCGCTACCAGTCGTGGGACTCGCCCTACTCGCTGGACCGGGCGCGCTACGCCATCGAGTCCATGGCTGCCGCCGATCCGGATCAGCCCGGCTGGTTCCAGTACGCCGTGGAGGTCACCGCCACCCGGACGCACATCGGTGATGTCGGCGTCAATCTGCACGACAACCGGATGCAGGCCGAGATCGGCTACACCGTGGCGCCGCGGTGGCAGGGGCACGGGTACGCCACCGAGGCCGTCCGGGCCGTGCTGGAGCATCTTTTCCGGGTCAAGGGACTGCACCGGGTGTCGGCCGAGTGCGACGCGCGCAACGTGGCCTCCTACCGGGTGCTGGAGCGGACCGGCTTCCGGCGGGAAGGGCTGTTGCGGCAGCACACCTGGATCAAGGGTGAGTGGACCGACGATCTGCGCTACGGCTTGTTGGAAACGGACTTCTTCGGCCTCGACACGGTTTCGTAGGCGTCCTGGCACAGCTCGGCGATCTCGGCCCAGTCGACGTCGCCGTCGAGCCGGACGCCGAGCCAGCCGCGGTGGCCCACGTACGGCGGGCGGAAGAACCGCTCCGGATCGGCGGCGATCAGCTCCTGCTGGGCCCCGGGCGGCGCCGCACACCACAGGTGCGGGAACTGGTTGTCATGATGGCCGTGCTCCCACAGGGTCACGAAGGTCCGCCGGTCCCGCACGAACCACGTGGGTGCGCCGTGACTGGGCCGCTCGGTGACCTCGGGCAGAGCCATGCAGATGCCGCGCAGCTCGTCCAGCATCAGGACTGCGGCGCGGCGATGTTGACCATCCACTCCACGCCGAAGCGGTCGGTGCAGGTGCCGAACTCGTCGCCCCACATCTGCTTCTCCAGCGGGGTGCTGACCACGCCGCCGTCGGCCAGCTTGGCCCACCACTCGCGCATCACCTCGGCCTCGTCGCCGCTGAGGCTGATCGCGATGTCGTTGCCCGGCACGTGCTCCAGACCGGGCGGTGCGTCGGCGCCCATCAGGACCATGCCGGTGTCGGTGACCAGCGTGGCGTGCATGACCTTGTCGGCCAGCGCCGGGTCGGGGGCGCCGAAGTCACCGAAGGTGCTGACGTTCAGCTCGCCGCCGAGGACGGAGTGGTAGAACTCCATCGCGGCGCGGGCCTTGCCGTCGGTGAACGCGATGTAGGGATTGAGGCGCACTGCCATGACCGGCTCCTTTGTCGAGGATGAACGACTTCTCGCACCATAGACCCGGTCACCGACAGTTTCGCCCGCCTACCCGCAAAGAGGGCTCAGCCCTCGAAGTGCAGCCAGACCGCGCCCAGCGGCGGCACGCGCAGCGACGCCGACGCGTTCAGCCCGTGCCACGGCATCTCCTCGGCGTGGACCTCACCGAGGTTGCCCACGCCCGAGCCGCCGTACAGGGTGCTGTCGGTGTTCACGGCCTCGCGCCAGACGCCGGCCCGGGGCAGGCCGATGCGGTAGTTGTCGTGCGGCACCGCGGCGAAGTTCACCACGCACGCCATCGTGTCGCCGTTCGGGGCCAGGCGCAGGAAGGAGAACGTGTTGTGCTGCGAGTCCTCGCTGGTGATCCAGCGGAAGCCGCTCGCCGTGGTGTCCTGCGTCCACAGCGCCGGGATGTCCCGGTACGCCTTGTTCAGGTCCTTGACCAGCTTGTGGATGCCGCCGCCGCGGCTCTCGTCGGCGAGCAGGTCCCAGTCGAGGCCGCGTTCCTCGCTCCACTCCCGCTCGTCGCCCATCTCGGCGCCCATGAAGATCAGCTGCTTGCCGGTGAAGGCCCACATGAAGCCCAGCAGCGCCCGGGTGTTGGCCAGCTGCTGCCACTGGTCGCCGGGCATCTTGCCGGTGAGCGAGCCCTTGCCGTGCACGACCTCGTCGTGGCTGATCGGCAGGATGTAGTTCTCGCTCCACGCGTACACGGTGGCGAAGGTCATCTGGTGGTGGTGCCACTGCCGGTAGATCGGCTCCTTCTCCATGTACGAGAGGGTGTCGTTCATCCAGCCCATGTTCCACTTGAAGCCGAAGCCCAGCCCGCCGAGGTGGGTGGGGCGGGTGACGCCCGGCCACGCCGTGGACTCCTCGGCGATGGTGACCACGCCGGGGTTGTTGCGGTAGACCGTCGCGTTCATCTCCTGCAGGAAGCTGATCGCGTCGAGGTTCTCCCGGCCGCCGTACTGGTTCGGCGTCCACTCGCCGTCCTTGCGGGAGTAGTCCAGGTAGAGCATCGAGGCGACCGCGTCGACCCGCAGCCCGTCGGCGTGGAACTCCTCGCACCAGTAGTTGGCGTTGGCCACCAGGAAGTTGCGGACCTCGCGCCGGCCGAAGTCGAAGACGTACGTGCCCCAGTCCGGGTGCTCGCCGCGCCGCCAGTCGCCGTGCTCGTAGAGCGGGGTGCCGTCGAAGCGCGCCAGCGCCCACTCGTCCTTGGGGAAGTGCGCGGGCACCCAGTCGAGGATGACGCCGATGCCGGCCTGGTGCAGCTTGTCGACCAGGTGGCGGAACTCGTCGGGTGAGCCGAAGCGGGAGGTCGGCGCGAAGTAGCCGGTGACCTGGTAGCCCCACGAGCCGCCGAACGGGTGCTCCATCACGGGCATCAGCTCGACGTGGGTGAATCCGGTCTCGACGACATAGTCGACCAGCTGCTCGGCCAGCTCGGTGTAGGACAGGCCGGGCCGCCACGAGCCGAGGTGCACCTCGTACGCGCTCATCGGCTCCTGGTGCCACTGCTTGGTCGCGCGCTGGGTCATCCAGTCGGCGTCCTGCCACTCGTAGGTGGACTCGTACACGACCGAGGCCGTGCGCGGCGGCACCTCGGTGTGCTGGGCCAGCGGGTCGGCCTTCTCGCGCCAGACGCCGTCGCGGCCGAGGATCTTGAACTTGTACTTGGTGCCGGAGGAGGCGCCGGGCACGTACAGCTCCCAGACGCCGCTGCTGCCCAGCGAGCGCATCGGCAGGCCGTCGAACGGGCCCCAGCCGGCGAAGTCGCCGATCAGCTGCACGCCGCGGGCGCTGGGCGCCCATACCGCGAAGGCGACGCCGTTGTCCCTGGCCTGGGCGCCGAGCACCTTCCAGAGCTTCTCGTGCCGGCCCTCACCGATCAGGTGCAGGTCGAGCTCGCCCAGGGTGGGCAGGTGCCGGTACGGGTCGTCGTAGACGGTGCCGTCGACGTCGAGGCGGTAGTCGAGCACCGCGCCGGGCACCGAGGCGGCGAAGATGCCGTCCGGGTGCACCGCCGTCATCGCGACGCGCTCGTCACCGACGACGAGGGTGACCTCCTTGGCGCCCTTGCGGAGCGTGCGGATCACCGTGTGGTCGCCGCTCGGGTGCGTCCCGAGCAGGCTGTGCGGGTCGTGCGTGTCGCCGGCCATCACGGCGTTCATCGCACGCTGATCGCCGGCCAGGGACGGCGGCGGGGTGGTCTGCATCGGTACTCCTTGAGAATGGCCTTCAGTCCGGTCAAGGGCGGTGGCGGGGCGGTCGGACGGGGTCATCAGCCGGCGAGCCGCGCGATCGACCGCAGCGGGATCCGCAGCCATCCGGGCCGGTGCCGGGATTCGTACGCGGCCTCATAGACCGCCTTGTCGAGCTCGTACGCCGCCAGCAGCGCACCCTGCTCGCGCGGATCGTGGCCGGAGGCGGCCGCGTACCCGTCGCAGAAGGCGGTGCGGTTGCGGTCGACCCATTCGCGGGCCCGGGCGGCGAGGTGCTCGTTGTCGTCCTGGTCCACCAGCAGCTGGTAGGCGGCGTACTCGTAGCTGCGCAGCACGCCGGCGATGTCGCGCAGCGGCGAGTCGGGCAGCCGCCGCTCGTCGAGCGGCTGGCCGGGCTCGCCCTCGAAGTCGATGAGCAGCCACGCCGCCGGCACCCGCAGCACCTGGCCCAGGTGCAGGTCGCCGTGCACGCGCTGGACCGTGACCTGTTCGCCGGTGAGCTTGCGGAAGCGTTCCTCGATGGCCGGGACGTACTCGCTCAGCTCGGGCACGGCCGCGGTGGCACTGGCGAGCCGGGCGATGACGGCGTCGACCGGGAACGGCGACGGGCCGGAGCCGAGCTCGTCGGCGAGCGTGCGGTGCACCGAGGCGACGGCCTCGCCCAGGCGGTACGACTCACCGGCGAAGTCGCCGCCCACCTCGTCGGCGCCCATCTCGGCGTCGGCGAACAGGTCGCGGGCGCTGGCGGTGGCCATCGCCCAGCCCTCGGCCGAGTTGAGCGCGTACGCGGTCACCATGCCCAGCGGGCAGGGCTGTCCGCCCTCGGTGGTCTCGAACGAGCCGAGCAGCTTGGCCACGTGCGGGTTGCCGGCCCGGCCGAGCACCCGGTTGAGCTCGATGTCGGGGTTGATCCCGCAGTCGACCCGGCGGAAGACCTTGAGGATGGCCTCCTGCTCGAAGATCACGCTGGTGTTGCTCTGCTCGGCGTCGAAGACCCGCGACGCGTGCTCCAGCGGGAAGGTCGCCTCCGGCTCGGACTGGAAGACGATGTCCCCGGCGGTGGCGTCGGACGAGATCAGCGACAGCAGGTAGGTCGCGGCTTCCGGGTCGTACAGGCCGTCGTAGCCGGTGCGGTCGCCGTCCGTGCCGATCGTGGCCACGGTGCTGTACTCCGAGATCGGCCCCGAGTCCCACGCCACCAGCACCTGGTAGCGCTCGGAGCTGCCGTCGGTGTACGAGACGTCCAGCAGCACCAGGTCCAGATCGTCCTTCAACGGCGTCGACGACGCCTGCTTGACGTCCGCGAGAGTGCGGCTGCGGCCCGCGTACCAGCGTTGCTGGGGGAGCCATTCGGCGTAGGGCAGCGTCATTGCTTCTCCTCGGACCCGCACAGCTGGAACCAGTAGAACCCGTGTCCCGGCAGGGTCAGCAGGTACGGCAGCTGGCCGATGCGCGGGAAGTTCACGTGTCCGGTCAGCTCGACCGGCGTGTACCCGTTCCAGTGCTGCAGGTTCAGCTCGATGGGCTGGGGGAACCGCGAGAGGTTGTTGACGCAGAGGACCACGTCGTCGCCGTCCTCGCGCAGGAACGCGAGCACCGACGGGTTGGAGCCGCCGAGCTCACGGAAGGTGCCGGTGGCGAACGCTTCGTGGCGGCGGCGGACCGCCAGCATGGTGCGGGTCCAGTTGAGCAGCGACGTCGAGCTGTCCCGCTGAGCCTCCACGTTCACCGACTGGTAGCCGTAGATCGGATCCTGGTTGGCCGGCAGGTAGAGCCGGCCGGGGTTGGCGGTGGAGAAGCCGGCGTTGCGGTCGGGCGTCCACTGCATCGGGGTGCGGACGCCGTCGCGGTCACCCAGCCAGATGTTGTCGCCCATGCCGATCTCGTCGCCGTAGTACAGCACCGGCGAACCGGGCAGCGACAGCAGCAGGGCGGTGAACAGCTCGATCTGGTTGCGGTCGTTCTCCAGCAGGGGGGCGAGCCGCCGGCGGATGCCCACGTTGGCCTTCATCCGCGGGTCCTTGGCGTACTCGGTGAACATGTAGTCGCGCTCTTCGTCGGTGACCATCTCAAGCGTCAGCTCGTCGTGGTTGCGCAGGAAGATGCCCCACTGGGCCATGTCCGGGATGGCCGGGGTCTGGGCCAGGATCTCGGAGATGGGGAAGCGCGACTCGCGGCGTACCGCCATGAAGATGCGCGGCATCAGCGGGAAGTGGAACGCCATGTGGCACTCGTCGCCGCCGGTGTCGGCGTCACCGAAGTATTCGACCACGTCGGCCGGCCACTGGTTGGCCTCGGCGAGCAGCACCCGGCCGGGGAACTCGTCGTCGATCACCTTGCGGCAGTGCTTGAGGAACGCGTGCGTCTCGGGCAGGTTCTCGCAGTTGGTGCCCTCACGCTCGAACAGGTACGGCACCGCGTCCAGCCGGAAGCCGTCGATGCCGAGGTCCAGCCAGAAGCGCAGGACGTCGATCATGGCTTCCTGCACGGCCGGGTTGTCGTAGTTGAGGTCCGGCTGGTGGGAGAAGAAGCGGTGCCAGTAGAACTGCCGGCGGACCGGGTCGAACGTCCAGTTCGACTCCTCGGTGTCCACGAAGATGATCCGGGCGTCGGAGTACGGCTCGCTGGTGTCGCTCCACACGTAGTAGTCGCCGTACGGGCCCTCGGGGTCGCGGCGCGACTCCTGGAACCACGCGTGCGAATCCGAGGTGTGGTTCATGACCAGGTCGGTGATGACCCGGATACCACGCTTGTGGGCCGCGTCGAGCAGGGCGACGAAGTCCTCGACTGTGCCGAACTCCGGCAGCACGCGGTAGAAGTCGCGGATGTCGTAGCCGCCGTCGCGCAGCGGTGAGTCGTAGAACGGCGGCAGCCACAGGCAGTCGACGCCGAGCCACTGCAGGTAGTCCAGGCGCTCGATCAGCCCGCGCAGGTCGCCGGAGCCGTCGGAGCTGGAGTCGTAGAAGGCCCGGACCAGCACCTCGTAGAAGACGGCGCGTTTGAACCAGGTCCGGTCGGCGGGCAGCGCGCGGGCGTGCCCGAAGTCGTCGGCGGTCGGATGCTCGACCACACCGTCCTCGACGTGGCTGCCCTCCGCGGGATCGTGCTCGACGTTCTCGTCGAGTTCGCTCGTCAGGTCCATCAGACGTTCACCTACCCCACCCCGCAGGAACTGAATCGCTCGGTACTGCCTATCGGCGCGGGTGCACCACGAACACGTGTGCGGGCTCGACGTACGGGTCGATCCGGACCGGGTTGTGCTGACCCCACTCGTACGTCGCCCCGGTGAGCTGGTCGGTCACGGTGAACCGCTCGTGCCATTCCAGGCCCAGCGCGGGCATGTCGAGTGTCGTGTTACCCCATTGCACGTTCGCCGAGTCGAACGAGCAGATCACCAGAACGGTGTTGCCCGACTCCGGATCCCGCTTCGACCAGCACAGCAGAGAGGCGTTGTCGATCTCATGGAATTCCAGGTTCCGCAGCCAGTGCAGCGCCGGATTCTCGCGCCGGATCGTGTTGAGCTTGGTGATGTACGGCGCCAGGCTCCGCCCGGCCCGCTCGGCGGCGGCCCAGTCGCGGGGCTTGAGCTCGAACTTCTCGTTGTCGATGTACTCCTCGGCGCCCGGACGGGCCACGTGCTCGAACAGCTCCAGTCCCGAGTACATGCCCCAGGACGGTGAGAGCATGCTGGCCAGCACCGTGCGGATCTTGAACATCGGCGGGCCGCCGTGCTGCAGCGACTCGTGCAGGATGTCCGGTGTGTTCGGCCAGAAGTTGGGCCGCATCCAGTCGATCGAGGCCTTGAGCTGGCCCATGTACTCCTTCATCTCCCAGGCCGTGGTGCGCCAGGTGAAGTACGTGTACGACTGGGTGAAGCCGATCTTGCCGAGCCCGTTCATCATGGCCGGCCGGGTGAACGCCTCGGCCAGGAACAGCACGTCCGGGTCGACGTCCTTGATCTTCGCGATGACCCACTGCCAGAAGTTCAGCGTCTTGGTGTGCGGGTTGTCGACCCGGAAGACCTTGACCCCGTTGGACACCCAGTGCAGGACGACGCGCAGGACCTCCTCGCGCAGTCCCTTGGGGTCGTTGTCGAAGTTCAGCGGGTAGATGTCCTGGTACTTCTTCGGCGGGTTCTCCGCGTAGGCGATCGTGCCGTCGGCGCGGGTGGTGAACCACTCCGGGTGCTCCTTGACCCACGGGTGGTCCGGCGCGCACTGCAGCGCCAGGTCCATCGCGATCTCGAGACCGTGCTCGTGGGCCTTGCCGATGAACGCGCGGAAGTCCTCCAGCGTGCCCAGCTGCGGGTGGATGGCGTCGTGGCCGCCCTCGTCGGAGCCGATCGCCCAGGGCGAGCCCACGTCGATGCCCTCGCGGGCCACCAGCGTGTTGTTGCGACCCTTGCGGTTGATCTTGCCGATCGGGTGGATCGGGGGCAGGTAGAGCACGTCGAAGCCCATCGCGGCGACGGCCGGGATGCGCTCGGCGGCGGTGGCGAAGGTGCCGTGCCTGATCGGGGTCGCCTCCGGGCCGATCTCGGCACCCTCGGACCGCGGGAAGAACTCGTACCACGACGAGAAGAGCGCGCGCTGGCGGTCGACCCAGATCGCGTACGAGCGGGTGGTGGTCACCAGCTGGCGGACCGGATGCTGCCAGAGCAGCTCTTCCAGCTCCAGCCCGGGGGAGACGCGCGAGAACAGCGAGCGCTGCGGGTCGCGCAGGGCGGCGGCCGCGTCGCGGACCCGCTCCTCCTCCTCGCTCGGCACGATCTTGGCCGCCAGGTCGAGCAGCTCGGCCCCCTCGGCCAGGTCGTTGGCCAGGTCCTCGAGCCCCTGCCCGGCGCCGATCTTCTTGGTCACGGCGTTGCGCCAGGTCTGGTACGGGTCGTCGAACGCCTCGATGGTGAACGTCCACCGGCCCACCCGGTCCGGCTTGATCGCCCCGTGCCACTTGTCCAGGCCGGGCTCGCCGGGGGTGAGCCGGGTGAACGGCTCGGCCTCGCCCTCCGGACCCTGCCATACCACGTTCACGCCGAGGGCGTGGTGGCCTTCCCGATAGGACACCGCCGAGATGGGGACGAGCTCGCCGACCACCGCTTTCGCGGGGTAGCGGCCACAGGACACCGATGGCGTCACATCTTCGATGGGAAAGCGACCGGTCATGATCTCCACCGTAATCTTCGAGCGCGGGGGCGGGCACGGCGACGGGCGAATTGGGCAGCCGTCAGAACAGGTTTCTCCGCTATGGAGCAACCGCAAACAGCCGCGCACCCGGTGGGTCCAACCTACCGGAGAGCATTCAGCGCGGCCCGTCGAGGCGCGCCATCGCGCCGGCCAGGAAAGCGGTCAATTCCGCGCCGTGCCAGACGCGCGCCGGCTCCGGGTCGCGGGCCACGGAACGAGTGAGTCGCTCGATGTCGATCACCCCAGGTCCGTGGCTCGCGGCGAGCACCACGTTGCCCGCTCTGCGGCCACGCAGCATGCCCGGCGGGGCGATCAGGGCCACGTCCCCGAACGCCGCGCGCAGGGTCGCCGCCTGGATGCGGGAGTAGGACAGCGGCGGCACATCGGTGAGGTTCATCGCCAGCACGCCGCCGGGCCGCAGCAGGCGGGCGGCGGCCGTCGCGAAGCCCACCCCGGCCACACTCGCCGGCATCGCCGCGCCCTCGAACACGTCGGCCACCACCACGTCGTACCCCCGGGCCGGGCCGGCGTCGACGAACTCGCGGGCATCACCCACCACGACCCCGACGGCGGATGGCCAGGGCAGCGACCGGGAGACCAGCGCGAGCAGCAGGCCGTCGCGTTCCACCACGGTCTGCGCGGACCCGGGCCGCGTCGCGGCCACCCAGCGGGGCAGCGTCAGCGCGCCGCCGCCGAGATGCAGGACCGTCAACGGTACGGCCGCAGGAGCCGCCAACCGCAGCACCGTGGCCAGCCGGCGCACGTAGGAGAAGGCCAGGTAGGTGGGATCGGCCAGGTCGACGTACGACTGCGGCACCCCCTCGACCAGCAGCGTCCAGCCCCGCTGCCGGTGGCGGTCCGGCTCCAGCGAGGCCGTGCCGGAGGCCACCCGCGTGAAGCTCGTTGCGCGTCGGTTGCCGTGGGTTGCCATCGGGGCGAGGCTACTCAAGCGGGCCCGGTCAGAGCCGAGAGGTAGCGTGACGCACCCCGCGACGGGGTGTGCGCCAACTCTTGGGGGCACAAATGGCCGGACCGTCCACCGCGCTGTCGCCGGTCATCGCGGCGAGCACGCACTGGCTGGTCCGGGCGTACCCGTCCAGCGGCGCCGACCGGGCCGCGGACACCCTGGCCGAGCTGCAGGCCCGCCAGGCCGTCACGGTCGCCGCCTGGCTGCGCTATCCGACACCGGTCGACGCCGAACTGGTCGCCATGGCGGGGCCGGGCGGCTCCGCGGTGCTGGACTGGCGGGCCGGCAGCGAGCCCGACGACGAGCTGGCCGAGGACCAGGGCTGGCGGACCTGGGTCGACGAGGTCGTGGTCAGCTGGGCCGCCTGCCTGCTGGCCGACCCGGTGCTGGCCGCCCGGGCGGTGGACTCGGTGGCCGCGGCGGTGCCGGTCGCGGACGGCCGGCCCCGGCCCCGGCCGCGCAAGGCGGGCGACCTGCCCAGCGAGTTCCGCCGGCTGACCGCCCCGGACCCCCGCGACGTGGAGGCCGCCGCCCTGCTCCGCCACCCGGACCTGCTGGAGCCCGTGGCCGACATGCACCGCGAGACCCTGCTCTACCTGCTCCCGACCTCCGTCGTGCGCGGATGACCCGCCTGGATCGCGCCCGTCGGTGTCGAGGACGCCGAAAATGACCAGGCGCTCCTTGCCGTAGTCATTTTCGGTGGCCTCGACACCGACCTCATGGGGCGCGATCCCCGCCGAGCGGAGCGAGGCCATCAGACACGGCTAACGGGTCATCTTGGCGCGTTCGTCGGGAACGCAGTGGGTCATCTTCAGGCCCGCAACGTCCCGGGGCGGGTTGGTGCCCAGGTGGGCCAGGCGCTCACGGTCCTCGTCGGTGAGCGTCTGGCCGTTCAGCGGCCGCAGGCCGCGGACGTCCTCCGGGCTGATCTTGAGGCCCTCGCCGACCCGCAGGCCGAGCTCGTTCTCCACCAGCAGGAAGTGCCAGACCATCCGCTCCTGGATCGGCCGGTCGCACTGCGCCAGCAGATCGACGAAGTTCTTCACCAGGTCGTCGCGCTCCCACTGCTCCATCAGCAGGTAGCGCTGACCGGCCTGGACGTAGTCGTTGGTGCGCGGGATCCGCTTGCGGGTGAGCCGTCCGGTGATCACCGGTCCCTGCTCGTCGTGGCTCGGATACTGCGCCTCGCGGAGTCCGCCGGTGATCGACGGCTCGTAGTTGACGTGCGGGTTCTGCCCGGCCAGGTCCTGGTGGAAGGCCATCTGCCCGTCACGCTGGTTGGTCCGGACGGGGGCGTTGCGGGCCTGGTTGACCGGCAGCTGCAGGTAGTTCGGGCCGACCCGGTAACGCTGGGTGTCCGAGTACGAGAACGTGCGCCCGATGAGCATCTTGTCGTCGGAGAAGTCGAGGCCGTCGACCAGCACACCGGTGCCGAAGGCGATCTGCTCGTTCTCGGCGAAGAAGTTCTCCGGCATCCGGTCGAGCACCAGGCGCCCCACCGGCCGCGGCGGGAACTCGTTCTCCGGCCACAGCTTGGTGTCGTCGAGGGGGTCGAAATCCAGCTCGGGGTGCTCGTCGTCGCTCATCATCTGCACCAGCAGCTCCCACTCGGGGAAGTCGCCGGCGCCGATCGCCGCGTACAGGTCCTTGGTGGCGTGCCCGAGACCGCCCGCCTGCACGTTGGCCGCGTCCTCCTCGGTCATGCTGCGCACGCCCAGCTTCGGCATCCAGTGGTACTTGACCAGCACGCTCTGGCCGGCCTCGTTGACCCACTTGTAGGTGTTCACCCCGAAGCCCTGCATGTGCCGGTAGTCCGCCGGGATGCCCCGCGGGCTGAACAGGTTGACCAGCATGTGCATCGACTCGGGGGTCTGCGACATGAAGTCGAAGATCCGGTTCGGCTTCTGCTCGAAGTCCACCGGGTCGGGCTTGAGCGCATGGATCACGTCGGAGAACTTGACGGCGTCCCGGATGAAGAAGACGCCCAGGTTGTTGCCGACGAGGTCCCAGTTGCCGTCCTCGGTGTAGAACTTCACCGCGAAGCCGCGCGGGTCCCGCGCCGCCTCGCTGGAGTCGCGCCCGCCGATGACCGTGGAGAAGCGCAGCGCCACGTCGGTGCGCTTGCCCGCCTCCTGGAACAGCTTGGCCCGGGTGAACCGGTCGATCGGTTCGTCACCCCACTTGCCGTACGCCTCGAAGTGGCCGAACGCGGTCACCCCGCGCGCGTGCACGACCCGCTCGGGGATCCGTTCGCGGTCGAAGTGGCTGATCTTCTCGAGGAAGTGGTAGTTCTCCAGCGTCGCCGGCCCGCGGGCGCCGACCGTGCGCTGGTTCTGGTTGTCGTAGACCGGATGGCCCTGCCGGGTGGTCAGCCCGTCCCGGGAGTCGTCGGGGCCGGAGCCCCTGCTCGCGACGTCCGTCATGATCGGCTCCTTCGCCGGTTGTCGGGCGGTTGTCCCCGGCAGGCGTACCCGCCGGGGCCGCACCGAACCGGACCGGTCCGGATCGATCGGAGGAACCGCGTCAGGCCAGGCGGGCCGGGAAGCCGCCGGTGGCGATCGGGCCCCACCGCTCGACGGTGATCCGGATCAGGGACTTGCCCTGGTCACGCATGGCCTGGCGGTACTCGTCCCAGTCCGGGTGCTCGCCGGAGATGCTGCGGAAGTACTCGACCAGCGGCTCGACCGAATCGGGCAGGTCGATGACCTCGGCCGTCCCGTCGACCTGGACCCACGGGCCGCCGAAGTCGTCGGAGAGCACGCAGACGCTGACCCGGGAGTCGCGGCGGATGTTCATCGCCTTGGCCCGCTCCGGGTACGTCGAGATGACGATGCGGCCCTCGGCGTCCACCCCGCAGGTGTTCGGCGACGCCTGCGGGCGCCCGTCCCGGCGGGTGGTCATCAGGATCGCGTGGTGCCGGGGCCGCAGGAACTCGAGCAGTTCCGCGCGGCCGACCTCGGTGTTCGTGGCGATGGTGCGGGGCATGGAACTCCTCAGCTCGGTTGGTCGGCGTCGACGGGGAACGAGCCGGGGTGCCCGTCCGCCTGCTCGGCGGTGACCGCGGCGCCGATGATGCCGGCGTTGTTCAGCAGGGTCGCCGCGACGATCGGGGTACGGATCTCGATCAGCGGCAGCCACTTGTCGGCCTTCTTGCTCACGCCGCCCCCGACGATGAACAGCCGCGGCGACAGCAGCATCTCCACGTGCCGCAGATAGTCCTGGACCCGGCCGGCCCACTTCTCCCAGCTCAGATCCTCCTGCTCGCGGGCCCGGTCGGAGGCGCGCAGCTCGGCGTCCTTGCCGTCCAGCTCCAGGTGGCCGAACTCGGTGTTCGGGATCAGCGTGCCGTCCAGGAACAGGGCACTGCCGATACCCGTACCGAAGGTCAGCATCATCGTCAGGCCGCGCTGGTCGTGCCCGGCGCCGAAGGCGACCTCGGCGACGCCCGCGGCGTCGGCGTCGTTGAGCACGGACACCGGCTTGCCGAGCCGCTCGGTGAACAGCCGCGCGGCGGGCGCGTCGAGCCAGGACTTGTCGACGTTGGCGGCGCTCCGGGTGATCCCGTCGACCACCACACCGGGGAAGGTGACCCCCACCCGGTCGTACCCGGAGAACTTCGCGGCGACCTCGGCGACCGCCTCCACGACGCTGCCGACGTCCGACGGCTGCGGCGTCGGGACCCGGAACCGCTCCTCGAGCAGCTCCCCGCGCACGGTGTCGACCGGCGCCCCCTTCACGCCGGAACCACCGATGTCGATACCCAGAATGGCCATGCCAGTACTCCGTCTCCGGTGCGTTTGACGTCTGTGTACCCACGCACACCCGGTGTCGAATCGTGCCATCCGACGATCCGCGCGCTCGTGACGGGTGGCACGCCCGTTCTGTTCAAGTCCCGCCGGTCCCGGTCGATAGGGCGGCTGTACCGGCACTGAGCCCGTGGGCGACTCCCCGACCCGTGGGCGCGGTGCCACCGGAGGAGCATCCATGCGGAAACTCGCGGCCCTGGCCGTCACCGCTGTCACCGTGACCGGCACCCTCGCGGTCGCCGCCCCCGCCCACGCGGCCGCGGACACGCCCTGGCTGAGTAAGAACTGGCTGGTGCAGACCGGCACGACCAGGATGAACACCATCGTCAGGGGCGCCGGCGCCGACAAGGCGGACAAGGACAACCCGGACGACGGTGACACCGCCACCGGGGTCGCGCTGACCGGGTCCGGCGTCGGGGTCGCGCTCATCGACTCCGGGGTCTCGCCGGTCAAGGGCCTCGACGGCGCCGGGAAGGTGATCAACGGACCGGACCTGTCCTTCGAGTCCCAGGCGGCCAACCTGCGCCATCTCGACACGTTCGGGCACGGCACGCACATGGCCGGCATCATCGCCGGGCAGGATCCCACTTTCACCGTCGGCACCCGGTTCACCGGCGTGGCCCCGGGCGCGCACATCGTCAGCGTCAAGGTCGCCTCGGCCGACGGGGCCAGTGACGTCTCCCAGGTCATCGCCGGCATCGACTGGGTCGTCGCGCACCGCAACGACCCCGGGCTCAACATCAAAGTGCTGAACCTGTCGTACGGCACCCAGTCCACCCAGCCGGCGTCGCTGGACCCGCTGGCCTTCGCCGTCGAGAAGGCCTGGGAGGCCGGGATCACCGTCGTGGTCGCCGCCGGCAACGACGGCTTCACGGCGAACCGGCTCACCATGCCGGCCGCCGACCCGGACGTCATCGCCGTCGGCGGGGCCGACCCGCGGGGCACCGACGTGCGGGCCGACGACGTCGTCGCGGACTTCAGCAACCGGGGCAACGCGGCGCGCCACCCGGACGTGCTGGCCGCCGGGCGTTCCGTGGTGTCGCTGCGCAGCCCCGGTTCGTACATCGACCGGACCTACCCGGGTGCCCGCCTGAGCCTGCTGGACGACCCCGAGCAGCGGTTCCTGCGCGGCAGCGGCACGTCCCAGGCGGCCGCAGTGGTCTCCGGCTCGGTGGCGCTACTGCTGCAGCAGCGTCCCGGCCTGCGACCCGACGACGTCAAGAAGCTGCTGACCAGCACCGCCGACCCGATCATCGGCGGCGACCCGTACGCGGCCGGGGCCGGCCAGATCAACGTGGCCCGCGCCGCCCGCGCCCGGACCACCTACACCCGGCAGGTCAACGTCGCGGCCACCGGGCTGGGCTCGCTGGAGGCCTCGCGGGCCGGCGCTTACGTCTACGACTCGGTCACCGGCACCCCGCTGACCGGCGAGCGGGACATCTTCGGCAGGGCCTGGAACGCCCCGGTCTGGACGCAGGCCTCGGCCATCCAGCGCAGCTGGGTCGGCGGCACCTGGAACGGCTCGACCTGGACCGGCACCGCCTGGGCCACCACGTACACCGGCCCGAGGACCTGGTCCCCGGTCACCTGGACCGGCCGGTCGTGGTCGGGCGCCCTCTGGTCCGGGCGCAGCTGGTCGAGTGCCCTCTGGAGCGGACGGAGCTGGTCGTCGCAGACCTGGACCGGCCGCTCCTGGAGCGGGCGCAGCTGGTCGGCGGCCGGCTGGACCGGGGAGCCATGGCACTAGCACGGCGCCGGTGGCGGCCGCGCCCGCAGCTCCTGGTGGGTCTGCTCACCGCGAGCATGGGCGCGGCCTCCGCCGCCGTGGCGCTGGTCCTCGCCGCCGACGGCGTCGCCGCGCCCGCGCTGCCCGGCGGGCTGTGGTGGCTCGCCGGGCTCGCTGTGCTGTTCTTCCTCACCGAGGGCTTCACCGTGCACGTCCGCGTCCGTCGCGGCGCGCACGGCATCAACGTCTCCGAGTTCCCGATGGTCTTCGGGCTGCTCGGCTTCGACCCGGTCACGGTGATCCTGGTCCGGGCCCTGGCCGGCGGGGCCGGGCTGGTCGCCGTACGCGGTCAGCGCGGCACCAAGCTCGCCTTCAACGTCGCCCTGCTCGCCGTCCAGGCCTGCGTCGGCGTCCTGGTCTTCCACGCCGTCACCGCGCACGAGCTCGGCATCTCCGCCGGGGGCGTCGGACTGCGGACCGTGCTGGGCGCCTATCTGGCCATGATCGCCGCCGACGTGGTGGCGGCCGTGCTGGTCACCGCCGTGATCGCGGTGCACGACGATCCGGGGGAGTGGCGCCGGCTGCCGGCCGCACTGCGCAGCACGGGGCTGGTCGTGGCCACCACGACCGGTGCCCTGATCAGCTTCCTGGCCGCCACCGAGCCGCAGTGGGCGCCGGCCCTGATCGGCATCGTGGCCGTCGTGCTGCTGCTGGCCTACCGCGCCTACATCGCGCTGGGCGACGGCAACGCCGAGGTGGAACAGCTCTACGGCTTCACCCGCGCCCTCGACGGCGCCCGCGGGATCGACGAGCTGGTCGCCGTGGTGCTGGACCGGGCCCGCGACGTGCTGCGGGCCGGCACGGCGGAACTGGTCGTCGCGCACGGTGAGGAGCTGCGGCACACCCGGCTGACCGGGCAGTCCGGCCGTCCGGCGGTGAGCCTGGGCAGCCCCGGCGCCGACGCCTGGCTGCGGCCGGCCCTGCTGGGTTCCCCGGTGCTGCGCCCGGCCGGCCCGGCGGGTGACGCGATGGCCGTGCCGCTGGTCTTCGGCGAGCGCCGGGCGGTCCTGGTCGTCGCGGACAGCCTCACCGACGCCGGCGGCTTCACCGAGGCCAAGCTGCGGCTGCTCGGGGCGCTGGCCAACCACGCCGGTGCGGCGCTGGGCCGGGCCGATCTGGTCGACCGGCTGCGCCGCGAGGCCGACGAGAAGCAACACCTGGCGCTGCACGACCCGCTCTCCGGGCTGCCCAACCGCCGGCATTTCCACGACCTGCTCGACGCCGGGTTGCAGGCGGTGCGGGCCGGCGAACCGGGGCTGGCGGTGCTGGTGCTGGACCTGGACCGGTTCAAGGAGATCAACGACGCGCTGGGTCACGAGACCGGTGACGCGCTGCTGTGCGAGGTCGGCGAGCGGCTGCGGGCCCACCTCGACGGGCGCGGCCGGGTGGCCCGTTTCGGCGGCGACGAGTTCGCCGTGCTGCTGCCCACCGACGGCAGCCCGGAGGCGGGCCTGGCGGCGGCCGCGGAGCTGGCCGGGGTGGTGGACCAGCCGATCCGGATCGGCCCGCTGGTGCTGGCTCCGCGGGCCAGCGTCGGCGTCGCGGTGGCCCCGCTGCACGGCGACGACCCCGAGATCCTGATCCGGCACGCGGACGTCGCGATGTACGCCGCCAAGGAGAGCCACGGCCTGCGTCTCTACGACAGCGAGCTGGACCGCAACAGCCCGCAGCGGCTGGCGCTCATCGCCGACCTGCGCCGGGCCGTGGAGCGCGGCGAGCTGACCGTCGCGTACCAGCCCAAGGTCGACCCGCGGACCGGCCGGGTGGTCGGTGCCGAGGCGCTGGCCCGCTGGCACCACCCCGAGCAGGGACCGATCCCGCCGGACGTGTTCATCCCGCTGGCCGAGCACAGCGGCCTGGTCTGGCCGCTCACCCTGCACGTGCTGGACCGGGCGCTGCGCAGCCGCGCCGAGTGGGCCCGGGCCGGGCACGACCTGCACGTGGCGGTCAACCTGTCGCCGAACAGCCTGCTCGACGCCGCGCTGCCCGACCTGGTGGCCCGGCTGCTGGAGGCCACCGGCAACCCGGCCCGGGCGCTGACCCTGGAGATCACCGAGAGCACCATCCTCACCGACCCGGCCGGCAGCCTGGCCACCCTCGAACGGCTGCACGCGCTGGGGGTGGAGATCTCGATCGACGACTTCGGTACCGGCTACTCGTCGTTGGGCCGGCTGCGCGAACTGCCGCTGCACGAGGTGAAGATCGACAAGTCGTTCGTGCAGCGGGTCGCCGCCGACCATCGGGACCGGGCGGTGGTGCGCTCGGCGGTGCAGCTGGGCCACGCGCTCGACCTGCGGGTGGTCGCCGAGGGGGTGGAGGATGCCGACACGTACGCCTACCTGGCCGCCGAGGGCTGTGACGTGGTGCAGGGCTACCTGCTGTCCCGGCCGCTGCCCGCCGAGGAGTTCACCGCCTGGCTTCACATTCACTCACGCAACGTCACTCATACTTTCGGCTAGTCAGGGTTCGTCCGAGCAGCTAGCGTAAGGAGAAATGAACGGTCGCCGCGTGCGGGCACGGCTCTCTGCCCGCTTGATGGAGGACCTCCTCGATGACCGCTGCCACGATCCCATCGACCACAGTCAGTGACGTACCTCCCGCTGCCGGCCCTCCCGCGCCCGAGGGTGCCGAGACCGCCGCCGAGCTCCTGATCCGGCTGGCCGCGACCCCGTCCGGGGACCGCCGCCGGGCCCGCCTGCGCGACCGGGCCATTGAGGCCTGGCTGCCGCTGGCC
>NZ_BOQL01000096.1 GCF_018332655.1 Actinoplanes auranticolor
AGTCCGTGCCACCGTCCGCGGCGCTCGGCGGGGCCGACTACAACGGCGCGGGAGAGCCCGAGCGCGCCTGACCCCGCCACCCCGGCGGTGCAAGATCGGAGCGAATATCGCAGAACCCCGCGCCCGGTGCGCGGGGTTTTGCCATGCTGACCGAGGATCCGACCGGTACCCCCGGGCCGCTCGGCTTGAGCCCACCATGAGGCGGAGCCATGAGCCATGAGCATTAGTCAGAACCAGACTGCCAGCGGACGGCCGCTGCGGGTGGCGCCGGCCTGGGTCGGTGCCGCGGGGCCGAGGGCCGTCGCGGAACACCATCTGCCGGTGCGCGAGGCGGTCTGGATCTGGTCCGTACGCCGTTATGCGCGAGTCTCGCTGTGGGCGCTGCCGGTCGGTGCGGCCCTCTACGGCTGGTCCACCCTCGGCGTCGCCGCCCCGCCGGGCCCGCTGCTGCTGAAGCTGGCCGGCGGCTGGTTCTGCGCGATCGCGATGATCGGCCTGGCCGGGCTGCTGGCCGCGTCCCGCACCCGCCGCTCGGCGGTCGCCGGAATGCTCATCGCCATGGCCGGCTTCATCATGCTGCTGCCGCTGGCCGCGCTGCCGGCCGGCACCGGCCCGGACGGGATCGGTCTCAGCGCCGCTCAGGTGCACACCGCCTCCCTGGTTGCGGCGGCCGTGACCGGCACCGGCTGGCTGCTGTTGGGCTGGGCCGTGTTCCGCTCCAAGCTGGTCAACCCGGCCGACGGCGTGCTGCTGATGCTCGCGGCCGTGTCGATCGGTGCCGGCTCGCACGCGATGCGCCCGCTGCCCACCGTCGGCGCGCTGCTGCTGCTCGCCGCCGGCATGGGACTGGCCTGGACCGGCTCGCGGCTCATTCCGCCGGCGTAGGACTGTCGTACCGGGGTGGCATGCTCGGCTCGTTGCCACGACGAGCTGGGGAGTGCGCATGGGCAAAGTGGTCGCCGACATCTCGGTGTCCCTCGACGGGTTCGTGACCGGGCCCGATCCGGGCCCCGACAGCGGTCTGGGCCACGGCGGCGAGGGCCTGCACACCTGGGCCTTCAGCGCCGACCCGGTCGACCGGGAGGTACTGGCCTCGGCCACCGACGCGACCGGTGCGGTGGTCATGGGCCGCCGCCTGTTCGACATCGTCGACGGCCCGCACGGCTGGAACGACGAGGTCGGCTACGGCGCGGGCCTGGCCGCGGCGCCGCCGGTGCTGGTGGTGACCGGCCGGCCGCCCGACAAGGTACGCCTGGCCGACCGCTGCACGTTCGTCGTGGACGGTGTGCGCAGCGCGATCAGCACGGCCCGGGCCATGGCCGAGGAACGCGACGTGGTGGTCATGGGCGGCGCCCAGGTCATCCGGGGCGCCCTGGCGGCCGACGCGGTCGACGAGCTACGGCTGCACCTCTCACCCGTGCTGCTCGGCGCCGGCACGCCGCTGTTCGACGCGGGCGTCAGCCCGCGCACCCTGCGCCAGATCCACGTCCGGGTCTCCCCGCACGCCACCCACCTGACCTACCGGGTCGACTGACCGGTCCTCACCGGCCAGGGTGAACACCGGACGAGCGCCCTGCCGGTAGGAGGAGTCCAGGGTGATCTCACCGCCGTGGTGCTCGACGATCTTCTTGCACATGGCCAGGCCGATGCCGGTGCCCGGATAGCTGTCCCGCGGATGCAGCCGCTGGAAGATGACGAAGATCTTGCCGGCGAACTCGGGATCGATTCCGATGCCGTTGTCCTCGACGGCGAAGGTCCAGACGCCGTCGTCGGCACCGGCCGTGATGTGGACCAGGGGAGCCTGCCCCGGCCGGCGGAATTTGATCGCGTTCCCGATCAGGTTCTGCCAGAGCATGGTCAGGAGGGTGGCGTCGCCGGGCACGGTGGGCAGGTCGGGCCGGACGATCCGGGCGCCGGACTCGCCGATGGCCAGGGCGAGGCTATCCTCGGCCTGCGCGACGGTCTGATTCAGATCGACCGGCTCGACGGCCGTGTGCACCCGGCCGATGCGGGAGAAGGCCAGCAGGTCGTTGATCAGGCTCTGCATGCGCGACGCGCCGTCGACCGCGAAGCCGATGTACTGCTGCGCCCGCTCGTCGAGGGCGCCGGCGTAGCGCCGCTGCAGCAACTGACAGAACGAGGCGACCTTGCGCAGCGGCTCCTGCAGGTCGTGCGAGGCGACGTAGGCGAACTGTTCCAGGTCGGCGTTGGATCTCCGCAGTTCCCGTTGCTGCTGTTCCAGCTGCTCCCGGGCGAGCTGGCTGGTGGCCAGCCCGTCGACCAGGCGCTGCCGCATCGCCTCGACGTCCTGACCGAGCCGGGCCAGGTCGGCCGGGCCCGCGGGGGTCAGGTGATGATCGAAGTCTCCGCCGGCGACGCGTCGCACGGCCCGGCTCAGCTGGATCAGCGGCCGGAGCACCACCACGCGCAGCAGGACAGCGATCAGCACGAGGAAGGCGAGCAGGACAGCGGCGAGGAAGACGAAGACACCATTGCGGACCTGCCGGGACTGATCGAGCGCGGCCCGGCCGTCCTGCCTGATTTGGATCAGACGATCGTCCAGCACGGCGACGCGGGCCCGGACCTCGTCGAAGGCGGTTCTGCTCTGCATCACCACTGTCATGGGCGCCGGCGTGGCACTGTCCTGATGGCGGGCGATCAGCGGGTCGGCCATGGTGGTGCGCCACCGGCGGGCCTGCTCCTCGGCATCGGCCAGCCCGGCCAGGGCGAGCGGCTCGCTGCTCAACAGCTGCCGGATCCGGGCGACGGCGGCCTGCTCGGCGGCGATCCCCTGCTGGTACGGCTCGAGGAACTGCCGTTGACCACTCAACAGGTAGCCGCGTACGCCGATCTCCTGGTTGACCAGCGCCGCGCCGAACTCCACCACTGCGGTCCGCGCCGGGGACACCCGATCGCTGAGGTGGTTCGAGACCGTGGCGGTGCGCGACAGTGCCTGGGCTCCGACCACCGCGCCGGCCAGCACCAGGACGACCATCGCCACCAGCACCGACGCGAACCATCGCTGGGTGGTCCAGCGGCTGCCGCGCGCCTCAGCGCCGGTCGGGCCATCGTCGGTGCCGGCCACGGAGGTGGGAATCACAGGCGCACGGTACGCGAGGGCCCATCGTCGTGCCAGCAAAGCGGATCGTGCCGTCGTTCCGCCTCCGCCCGGCTCGCCGACAAGTTGCGTCGGTTGCTGCGTCGATTGATCGGCGGTATGGTCCGGAGGTGTCCGCCGACGCATCGAGCGGACAGCCCGCGTCGACGGACAATCAGTGGAAGGACGACCATGAACGTGACAGTCGCCACCCCGGTCACCGATACGTCCGAAGCGGCGGCCGGCCCGACCGACGCCGTGCAGCTGGTGCGGGCGATGGCCACCCTGCCGGTCGGCGATCCCGCCCGGCCCCGCCTCCGCGAACGCGCCATCGAGGCGTGGCTGCCGCTGGCCCAGCACCTCGCCCACCGCTATTACGGCCGCGGCGAGCCCGAGGACGACCTGACCCAGACGGCGACCATCGGCCTGATCAAGGCGATCGACCGGTTCGACCCGGACCGGGGGGTCGAATTCGCGGGCTTCGCCATCCCGACCATCCTCGGTGAGATCAAGCGGCACTTCCGCGACCGCACCTGGTCCATCCGGGTGCCGCGGCGGCTGCAGGAGCTCCGGGCCGCGATCACGGCGGCGAACAACACACTCAGCCACACCCTGGGGCGTTCACCGACGGTGGCCGACGTCGCCGTCCACCTCGGCGTCACCGAGGAGGAGGTGCTGGAAGGGCTGGAGGGCGCGATGGCCTACAGCGCCACCAGCCTGGCGACTCCCATCGGGACCGAGGGCGACCGCGAGCTGGGCGACACTCTCGGCGGCTATGACCACGATCTCGAGCTCGTCGACATGCGCCTGGCCCTCGGCCCGGCCCTCGCGTCGCTCGACGACCGGGACCAGAAGATCGTCGCGCTGCGGTTCTACGGAAACCTGACGCAGGCGGAGATCGCCGAGCAGCTCGGCATCTCCCAGATGCACGTCTCGCGCCTGCTCGCCCGGGCCCTGCTGACGCTGCGGCACCGGATCAACGCCGGCTGACGCCGCTCGCGCGGTCCCAGAGAACCGGGTGCACCTGGACATCGAGCCGCCGGCCGGTCCTGCTGGACTGGGCGTTCACCGGGCCGGGCGCGGGCCCGTTGGCCCGGGCAGCGGCTCGGACCGACGCAGCCCCGGCGGGAGCCATGCCGCTGGGGCCGGCTCGACCCGCCGGGGCCGCTGGTCGATCAGGATGCTTGCTCAGTGGTTGTGGGAGTCGGTGCGCGGGTCGGTGTCGCTGCTGCGGCTGCCGGCCTTCGCCAGGCCCCGGCTGACCATGTAGCCGATGGTGAGCAGGGTGATGTACCACCACGCCTTGTCGGCGGCGAAGATGTCGCTGCCGTCGTTGTTGGCCCGGTCGCCGACCACGTACGAGGCGATCAGTACGCCCAGAACGGCGGCCACGTAGACGATCAGCTCGGTGGTCTTGAACGAGGGCTTCGTCTCCTCGCCGTGCGTACGGGTGCGCGCAACGCCCTTGGTGTCGTTGTTCCCGCGAGTGGACGTCGTCATTTCTGCCATTTCCTGAATCTGTCGGTCTTGCTGTGGGGGAGCCGATGGCGTGATGCCGCCGGCGAAGGTGGTGTATCCCGTGCTCACCTACGGGCGGTGACCCGCGGCGGACGGTTGCCCCCGGGCGACCACCCCAAACCCACGATCAACCCGAGCTGTACGCCTGCTCGCGGGTCGCCCCGGCCGTGCTCTGGTAGCTGAGGGCGAACATGCAGCTCAGATAGAGGCCGAACAGTCCCTGGTGCACGGCGATGAAGGTGAGGCCCTTTCCGGCGGGCAGCACGAGGAAGATTCCGCCGAAGTACGCGACGAGATGCAGGCCGATCAGGGGCAGCTCGCGCAGTCGTTGACGGGCATGGCTGTTGACGAGATGGCGGGTGCCGGCGAAGTGGGCTTTCACCGCCTCCAGCAGCAGCAGGGGCAGGGCTGTCCAGGCGCGACGGTGGTGGCGCGTACCGGCGGGCAGCCGGCTGAGCCGAGCCGGCCATGCGGCGGAGAGGACCGCCAAGATCCCGACGTCGGGATCCTCGTCCGCGTCGTCCGGGCCGTCGTGATGACGGGTGGGCCGCAGGGCCCACCAATCGAAGCTGAAACCCACACCCACGCTGGTCAGAGACACGCCGAGAAGGTAATTGGCCCGGGTGGACGGGAAGATCTGGCTGTGTCCCAGGTCGTGGCCGAGGACGGCGAGCCGCGTGGACAACAGGGCGAAATAGCACGCCAGGGCCAGCTGCCACCAGGAATTCCCGATCAGCACGAAAGCAGTCACGGCGATGGCGAACAGCGAAAGCACGACGACGGTCTGACCGACCCAGTAGCCGCAGTACTGGTCGGGTGCGGCCGACCGCGGGGCCTCGATCGTCGCGCGGCCGTCGCTGGGCACCTTGTGAGGCTGCATCGCCGCTCCCGCTCCACAGTCGTCCTCATGGGCGCTGCCGGGGTCCGGAGCAGGCTGATTGGTATTACCCGGCGCAGTTCACGTCACACCTCGGGCACTGCGTGAATGGCTGCGGCGGCGGCATGGGCGTCCGGCACCGTGACGGTGACGGTGCGTCCGGTGCGCAGGGTCAGCCGCAGGGCCGGCCCGGAGCGGACCGTGCAGGAGGTGCGGCGCGGCGTCCACCAGAAGCCGTAGGACACCGACCACGGTGGCAGGTCGACGACCTCGGCCTGCGCGATCTGCTCGATCCGGTAGGTGCCGCGCGGCCAGCCGAACGCCCCGAAGCGGACGGAGACGCCGTTCGGGCCCGCCGCCGTCCGGATGCTCCCGGCGGTCAGCACGTTGACCAGCGCGGCGGTGGCCGCAACGAGCAGCGGGACCGCCAGGCCGGGCCGGCTGCCGTTTCCGGCGTCGCCCAACACGAGCAGCGGCACCACCAGGGCGGCGCTCAGGATCACCATGGCCCAGTTGGTCACGCGTCCGGTGTAGATGGAGAACGGGCCGGGCAGTGCGGATGCCGTCACGGGGCACCGTCCTTTCGGTTGGTCACGTCAGCTGCTCGATGAGGCGGATCAGGTCGCTGCGGCCGAGACCGTGCCGGCGGGCCACCGCGACCAGCTCCTGGGCCGCCTCGGCGACCGGGGCCGGCTCGGTCATGGCCGACGCGACCCGCGTCCCGCGGCCCCGGCGGAACTCCAGCAGACCCTCGTCCCGCAGCTGCCGGTAGGCGGTCAGCACGGTGTTGCGGTCGACGGACAGCGCGGTGGCCAGCTCGGCCGCCGGCGGCAGTTGCTCGCCGACCGCCAGCTCGCCCGCTGCCACGCCCTGGCGGACGCACCGGGCGATCTGGTGCTGGAGCAGCTCCCGCGACGAATGATCGATGACCCATCTCATAGTGCTAGCATTATCAGCACCATCTGGTCGACCGGTCAATGGGTTGACGTCGTCGTAGCTGCCCAGCAGGCGTGGCGCTGCTGCCTCCGCCGGAAGCCGCGCCTTGATGCCCGCCGCCCGGCGGTGCAGCTCCACGCTGCGCGGATTCTGCGCCGTGCGCACCGCCTTGACGAAGGCCCGGGTGCCCGCCGCGGTCCGGACCCGGTCGGCGGTACCGGGGGAGAAGCCGCCGGGCTGCGACAGGCCTCCACCACGGGCGAGCCGAGCAGATCCTCGATCGCCGAACGGACCCCGCCGGGCAGATTGGTCCAGCCGATGCGTACGCCGGATGCCTTCGTCATGCCGGGATTCTGCCCGCCCGCGGGCCCGGTTCCCGCTGCATTTCGCGAGCGGGTGGCTAGCTGATCGCGGTGCGGCCGAGCTCCCAGAAGGCGACGGCGGCGGCGGTCGCGACGTTCAGCGAGTCCACCTCGTTGTGCATCGGGATGGCGACCCGGACGTCGCTGGCCTCCAGGGCCTGGCGGGTGAGGCCGGGCCCCTCGGCGCCCAGCAGCAGCGCGGGCCGTTCACGCTGGGCGGCGGTGAGATGCTGCAGCGCCACCGCGTCGGGCGCCGGCGTCATCGCCAGCAGGGTGAACCCGGCGGCCCGGATCGCGGCCAGGGTCTGCGGCCAGTCGTCGGCCTTGGCGTACGGGATGGCGAAGACCTCACCCATGCTGACCCGCACCGCCCGGCGGTACAGCGGGTCGGCGCAGGTGGGGGACAGGACGACCGCGTCGATGCCCAGCGCGGCCGCACTGCGGAACAGGGCGCCGAGATTCGTGTGGGTGTTCAGGCCCTCCAGCACGGCCAGGCGCCGGGCCCCGGCGAGGAGCTGGTCCAGCGGGGTCAGCTCGCGCCGGTGGAAGGAGGCCAGGATGCCGCGGTGGACGTGGAACCCGGTCACCGCCTCCAGGACCGGCGGCGCGGCGGCGTACAGCGGCGCGTCGGCGGGCAGGTCGCCGAGCTGATCGACCCGCTTCTCGTCGACCAGCGCCGAACGCAGCCGGTACCCGGCGCGCAGGGCACGGTGGATCACCAGTTCTCCCTCGGCGATGAAGAGCCCGTTCGGCGGCTCCCACTTGGTCCGCAGCTCGACATCGGTCAGCGCCCGGTAGTCGGCGATCCGCGGGTCGTCGGGGTCGGTGATGCTCAGTGCCGGCACGTACGGCATTCTGCCTGCCGCAACCGGGCCGCCCACGACCGCCCGGGTACCGGCAGGATGGGGGGATGTTCGTCGATTCGCTGGAGACCCTGCGCAAGCGCCGGAGTGCCAAGTGGCGCACGTACCCCGATGACGTCCTGCCCATGGGTGTCGCCGAGCTGGACTGCTCGCTGGCCCCGGCGGTGACCGCCGCCCTGCGCGCGGCGGTCGAGGCCGCCGACACCGGCTATTCGGCGGCGCAGCCGGAGCTCGGCGCGGCGGTCGCCGGCTTCGCGGCCCGGCGCTGGGGGTGGGAGGTGGACCCGGCCGCGGTCACCGCGGTCACCGACGTCGGCGTCGGCGTGGTCGAGCTGCTGCGGATGCTCACCCGCCCGGCGGACACCGTGGTGATCAGCCCGCCGGTCTACCCGCCGTTCTTCGACTGGCCGCCGGAGGCCGGCGTGCAGCTGCGGGAGGTGCCGCTCACCGCCGAATACCGCCTCGACCTGCCGGCCCTGGAAGCGGCCTTCGCCGCCCACCCGGCGGTCTACATCCTCTGCAACCCCCACAACCCGGTCGGCCGCGTGCATACCCCGGACGAGCTGGCGGCCCTGGTCCGGCTGGCCAAGCTGTACGGCGTGACGATCATCAGCGACGAGATCCACTCCCCGCTGGTGCTGCCGGGCGCACGCTTCACACCCATGCTGACCGTGCCGGGGGCGGCGGAGGTCACGGTGAGCCTGATGTCAGCGAGCAAGGCGTTCAACCTGGCCGGCCTCAAGTGCGCGGCCATCGTCACCGGCGGCGCGGCCATGGCGGCGCTGGTCGAGCGGTTCCCGCCGGACATCCGCTGGCGCACGGGTCACCTCGGCGTGGTGGCGACGGTGGCGGCGTTCACCGACGGTGATGCCTGGCTGGACGACCTGCTGGCCGAGCTGGACGCCCGCCGCGGGCAACTGGGCGAGCAGCTGCGCACCCGGCTACCGAAGATCACCTGGACCCCGCCGGAGGCGACGTACCTGGCCTGGCTGGACTGCCGCGCGCTGGGCGAGGACAACGAGCCCCGCGAGATGTTCCTGTCCCGCGCCCGGGTCGGCCTCGAACCGGGCACCCGCTTCGGCGCGCGTGGCGCGGGCTTCGTTCGGCTGAACTTCGGCACGAGCGCGGATATCCTCGACGAGGCGACCGCACGTATGGCGAGCGCCACCGACAGGTAGCGGCGGCGGCCCGGACGTTGCGGCAGTACGGTTGTACTGTTCGCGTCGTTCTGCCGTCGGGGGTGTGCAGGTGTCGTCCGGTCCCGGGTCCGACCCTCATATGCTGGCGCTGCTGCGAGCCATCCGGCTCCGGCTCGCCGCGCCGGACGCGGCTGCCGCGGGTGCGGCTGATGCGGCGGCTGCCTTGGGCGCGGAGAACGCCGGGCAGGTTCCGGGGCCGCAGCCTGCGGGAGAGCCGGTTCATCCCGACTGGATGATGCATCCGGACTGGCCGGCTGCTCAGACGCCACCTTCCGATTCCTCCGCGTCTCCTGGGCCTGCTGGGAGTGTGCCTGGTTTGCCTGCCGCGCATCCGTTCGATTCGCCTGCCGGGGGTCCGCCCGGTCTGCCGTCGGCGCATCCGCTGCGGGACGCCTCGGCCGGTGGGGTGCCGCGCGCCGATCGTGAGACGGCGGGGAGCGACGGCCGGACTTGGCGGGCGAGCGTCGGACCGATGCCGTGGGGTCCCCGGCCGCCCTATCAGCCTCCTTCGACACCGGGCAGTGTTCCGTCGCCGCCGGGTGGGCCGGTTCCTTCCGCGCCCGGGACCGGGTCCGGCCCCGGCTATGTGGTCCCGGATCCCAGTGGGTCAGCGCCGGGGACGCCGCTTCCCGGAGGGGAATCCGGTGAACCGGTGACGCCGGCGCCCGTCGACTCGCCCGGCTGGGCGCCCGGGCGCCCCGGCACGACGCCGCTGCCGGGTGGTGTGCCGACGCGGCCCGGATCGGCGCCGGCTGTCCCCGGCTACGACGATCTCGTCCCGGACGACGGTGGCGGGGACGGCGGCGTTGGACGGGTCATGCCGAATCCGACCGGATCGGTGCCGTCCGGGACTGGCTTTCCGTTCCTGCGCGGGCGGAACCCGGTCGTTCCCTCGGCGTTCAGCACGACGCCGGTGCCCGGTGCGGCTCCGGCCCCGGGCACCGGTCTGAGTCCCGGGCAGGGCCCGGCCACTGGCTTGCCTCCGGCCACTGGCTTGCCTCCGGGCGCCGGCCTGCCGCCTGGCCACGGCCCGGGAGCCGGCCAGCACCCCGCCCCGCCAGCGGGCGCCACGCCCGGCACGGCCATCGTTCCCGCGACGCCCGGCG
>NZ_BOQL01000097.1 GCF_018332655.1 Actinoplanes auranticolor
ACCGGCACCGTTGTCACCGACCAGGGCGGTGACCTCGCCCGGGTAGACGCTCAGTCCGACATCGTGCAGGACCTGGACGGGACCGAAGCTCTTGTCGATCCCGTTGAGTTCCAGAAGGGGTGTCGCGGCCACGGTGGTTCTCCTTCGCTTGGTGACCGGGTTCGTCGTCGTGGCTGCGCCACTGGCTTTCGGGAAGGGGCTGACCCGACTCGGCGCCGCCCACGCCCGCGAAGGCGAGAGCGGCGCCGGAGTCGAACGGGAACAGCCCGCGATCAGCTCAGGTCAGCTGATGCCCGCGTCGGTGCAGGCCTTCGCGAAGTCGGGGGTGCACAGCTGCTCCTTGGTGACGAAGCCGTCGGCGATGACGTCCTTGACGTTCGCCTTGGTGATCGACTGCGGGTCCAGCAGCACCGAGGGGACGTCCTTGCCGGACTCGACGTCCTTGGTGACGCCGGTGGCCGTGGTCGGCTTCTGGCCCTTGGCCAGCGCGATCGCCAGCTCGGAGGCCGCGTTGGCCTCCTTCTTGATCGCCTTGTAGACGGTCATGCACTGGTCGCCGGTGAGGATGTTCTGCAGGCCCTGCACGGTCGCGTCCTGGCCGGTGACCGGGACCTGGCCGTTGAGCTTGTTCCTCTTCAGCACCGAGATGGCGGCGTTGCCCAGGCCGTCGTTGGCGGCGAGCACACCCTTGATGTCCTTCTTCGAGGTGAGCATCTGCTCGAAGATGGTGCCGGCCTGCGCGTTGTCCCAGTCCGGGACGTCCTGGTCCGGGCCCTTCTGGTACTCACCCGAGTCGAACTTGGGCTTGAGGACCGAGTCGTAGCCCTGCTTGAACAGGGTGGCGTTGTTGTCGGTCGGGGAGCCGTTGAGCTCGGCGACGACCGGCTTGGTGTACTTCTTCTCGGTCAGGCACTCCACCAGGCCCTGGCCCTGCAGCTCGCCGACCTTCACGTTGTCGAACGACACGTAGTAGTTCGCGCCGCCGTTGAGGGTCAGCCGGTCGTAGTCGATCGTCGCGATGCCGGCGTTCTTGGCCTTGTCCAGCACGGCCTTGCCGGTGCCGGAGTCCAGGTTGACGATCATCAGCACCTTGACGCCGCTGGAGATCATGCCGTCGGCGATCGTCTGGAACTGGGTCTTGTCGCCCTGGGCGTTCTGGATGTCGGCCTGGACGCCGGCCGCGTCGAACGCCGCCTTCAGGTACGTCAGGTCGGCGGTGGCCCACCGCGCCGAGCTCTTGGTGTCCGGCAGGATGACGCCGACCTTGCCGACGGCCGAGCCGCCGGTGCTGCCGGAGTCGCCGCCGCTGTCGTCACCGCACGCGGCCATGCTGCCGGTGGCGAGCAGGCTTGCCGCAGCCAGGGCGAATAGTCCTTTACGCATACCTTGTCCCTTCGAGGGTTTCGAGCCTTCGATCGGCTTCGATGCTGCCACTGCGGGGAGGGTTGCTCCCGGAGGTGTCAAAGATCAGGAAGCTGGTTTGTTGTGCCCGGCAACGTTTTCCCATAACGACGCGTTGCACAAGCGGTGTCAGCGGCCGATCTTGAAACACGGGATAACAATCCGGCAACACGACGGTGATACGCGCATTCGTGGGGTCGCCGGGTGGTGACCGGTACTGTCGCGGTAATCGCTGGAAACGCCACACAATGGGTCGCCGCAGTGGACCAGGTGTCCGAACTCGACCAGTTTCGGGGGAATGAATCCGCTCCGAAACTTCCGGAAAGATGATCTTGTCGGATGGCGACCTGAGCGACCGGACGGGTCCGTCGTTCGGACGGGTCCCCGATCAACCGTTGGGTGACAGGACCCCCGCAAGTTTCAGAGCCTCCGTGAGATGTACCGGTCGCAGCGAAGGGCCGCCGCCCCGGCTCCGCTATTCCGGGACTCGCTCCGCGGCGGTCCGGAAATGGGACGGTGGCCGGTGCATTCCGGCAATCGCCGATCGTTATCTCGGGCTCGGTCCGGGGGCGAGGAGAACGAGATGAACGGGGCCGATCCCGGCCGCTGGTCGGCTGTCGCCGAAGGCTGGGCGCAGTTGTGGGGCGGGTTCGCCGAGCCCGCCTGGGACGCCGTGCTGGCCGCGGCCGGGGCGGGTCGTGGCACCCGCGTCCTCGACGTCGGCTGTGGCGCCGGCGACCTGCTCGTCCACCTCGCCGGCCGGGGCGCGGCCGCCGCCGGCATCGACCCGGCGCCCGGCATGGTCGCGTACGCCCGCGCCCGCCTGCCCGGCGCCGACATCCGCCTCGGCACCGCCGACCACCTGCCCTGGCCCGACGCGGTGTTCGACCTGGCGGTGTCGGTCAACGCGCTGCAGTTCGCCGAGGACACCCTCGCCGCGCTGGCCGAGCTGACCCGGGTCACCGTCCCCGGTGGACACGTCGCGGTCGCCAACTGGGCCGAGGGCAGCCGCAACGACCTCACCGTCATCGAGGACGCCGTGGCCCGCGCCGACGGCGAGGAGCCCTGGCCCGACGGTGACCTGCGACTGCCCGGCGGCCTCGAGGAGCTGCTGCACGACGGCGGTCTCACCCCCGTGGCGGCCGGGATCGCCGAGGTTCCCTGGCGGGCGGCCGACGACGACACGCTGGTCCGCGGCGTCCTGCTGGGCGAGGAGCCGGCCACCGTCGCGGCCATGGCGCCCACCGTGATCACCGCCGCCCGGCCGTTCCGCACCCCGGACGGCGGCTACCGCCTGGTCAACGCGTTCCGCTACGCGGTCGGGCGTACGACACGCTGACGGTGGCGCCCGATATGCGAGTATTGTGGGCATGCTGCTGTCCCGCCGTACGTTGCTGCGCGCCGCCGTCGTCGCGGTCCCGGCCACCGGCTTCCGGTCCGGTCCGATCCCCGCTGTCAGCGGACCCACGGCTGGTGACTGGAAGGCGCTCGCCGCGGGCCTCGAGGGGTCCGTGGAGCTGCCCGGGGGAGCGGCGTTCGCCCGCGCGCACCGGCTGGTCGACCCGCGGTTCGACGCTGTCCGGCCACCGGCGGTCGCCCGGTGCGCCGGTCCCGCGGACGTGACCGACGTGATCAGGTTCGCGCGCCGGTTCGGCGTACCGGTGGTGCCCCGCGGGGGTGGCCACTCCTATGTGGGTGCGTCGACCAGCCGCACCGGGGTGGTGCTCGATCTGCGCGGGCTGCGGGCGATCGCGTACGACGCGGGCAGCCGTACCGCGACGATCGGCGGTGGCGCGCGGCTCATCGACGTCTACGACCGCCTCGACGCGCACGGTGTCTCGATCCCGTCGGGGTCGTGCGGCTCGGTCGGCATCGGCGGCATCACGCTCGGCGGCGGCATCGGGATGGCGGCTTCCGCGTACGGGATGACCTGCGACGCGGTGGTCGCCGCCGAGCTGGTCACGGCCGACGGGCGGCACCGCACCGTGCACGCCGGCCGCGAGCCGGACCTGTTCTGGGCGCTGCGCGGGGGCGGCGGCGCCCAGCTCGGTGTCGTCACGTCCTGGCGGATGCGCACCTACCCGGCCGCCCCGGCCGGCACCTTCGTGCTGACCTATCCGTGGAACGCCGCGGCCCGGGCGGCCGCCGGCTGGCAGGCCCGGCTGGCCCGGTCGCCCGACGAGACCTGGTCGTCCTGCCAGTTCGCGGCCGGCGCGCGCGGCGCCCGCAGTGTGCGGATCGCCGGCGTGGTGCTCGGCGGGGCCGCGGACGCCGAGGTGGCGGCGATCGTCCGGGCGATCGGCCGGGAGCCGGCCACGGTACGCATCGAGCGCCTCCCGCACCGCACCCTCGTGCACAACCGCGGCGGCTGCGACGACGCCGGTGACTGCGGGCCCCGCGCCACCGAGCTGGTCGGCAGCGACGTCTTCCCGCGGATCCTGCCGCCCGAGGCCGTCGCCGCTCTGCTGGCGGCCGTGGAGCGCCGCGCGCGGGCCCGGCGCCCGGGTATCGCGAAGCTCAAACGGATGACCGGCGTGCAGAGCCGGGTGGCTCCCGGGACCACCGCGTTCCCCTGGCGGGGCGCCCACACGATGCTGCAGTGGCTGGTCCAGCCGCCGGCCGGTGATGCCGCCACGGTCCGCGACGCCTACGCGTGGATCGAGGGCGGCCACCGGGCGGTGGCCCGCTGGTCGGCCGGCCGCTACGTCAACTATCTCGAGCCGGATCCGGCCCAGGTGCCGCGCTACTACGGCCCGAACCTGGCACGGCTGCGCCGGGTCCGGGCGGCCGCCGACCCGGACCGGCTGTTCCGTTCGCCGTACGCCGTCTGAGTCCGGCTGTTTCGGGCCTGACCAGCAGGGAACCAGAGCGGCATGTTCCCCGCTGAGAATCTGCGCGACTGGCGCGGCGAGAAAGTCATCGACCCCGACGGCTCCAAGATCGGCGAGCTGGAGGCGGTCTACGTCGACACGGCCACCGACCAGCCGGCGTTCGCCACCGTGCGGACCGGCATGATCGGCCGGCACCGGCTCACCTTCGTGCCGTTGGACGGGGCCACCGTGAGCCCCAGTGCCGTCCGGGTGCGTTACGACAAGAAGCTCGTCGGCGACGCGCCCACCATCGACCTCGACGGTGAACTGGCCGCCGGCGACGAGCCCGGCGTCTTCGCCCACTACAACCTGCCGTACCAGCCCGGAGCGGCGGGGGAGCGGCGCCTGGCCCGCCGCTGACGCCCCACCCCGGCGCACGCCGGCGAGTAGGGTTCGTCCGTGCGTCGCAGCCTTTCCGCCGGCTTCCCGGGTGACGCGCGGGTGGTGCCGGACATCCTCGCCGCGGCTGTGGTCGTGCTGGTGTTCTGGGCGCCGTCCACGGTCGATGCGACGGATCCGGCCCGCCTGGCCGCGGGGTGGACGCTGGCCGCGGTCACCGGTCTGGCGATGGTGGCGCGGCGGTGTTTCCCGGGGGCGGCGACGGTGGCCGCGGCGATCGCGACCGTCACCGGCAACGCCCTGGGCGTCTGTCAGGACCCGATGCTGGCCGTGGCCTGGTGCCTGTATCCGCTCGCGGTCGCCCGGGCCGCCCGGACCCGGCTGCCCGTGCTCGTGCTGGCCTGCGTCGCGCTGAGCCTGGCCGCGGTGACCGGCGTCCCGTCCAGCGACATGAGCGGGCTCGGGCAGCGGGTCGTCGTGGCCGTCGCGGCGGTCAGCGTCGCCTGGCTGCTCGGCACCATGGTGGGCCGGGGCATCGCCGCCACCCGGGAGGCCGAGCGGGCCCGCGTGCAGCTCGAGGTCGCCCGCGACGTGCACGACGTGGTCGGTCACGCCCTCGGCGTGATCAGCGCCGAAGCCGGCGTGACCCGCGGTCTCGCCGACGCCGGCGAGCAGGAGCTGCGGGAATCCCTGGCCGGCATCGAGGTGCACGCGCGGCAGGCGCTGGGGGAGGTGCAGCAGCTCGTCCGGGGCCTGCGGTCGGCGCCCACACCGGTTGCCCGGCTGTCCTCGGTCGTCGACACCACGCGCGCCGCCGGTGTCGACGTGCAGGCCCGGATCGCGGTCGACGCCCAGCTGGGGGACGCCGTGAGCGCAGTCGTGCTCCGTATCGTGCAGGAGTCGCTGAGCAACGTGGTCCGGCATGCTCCGGGTGCGGCCTGCACTGTCGACGTCCACGAGGCGGACGGTGCGGTCGTCGTCCGGGTCCGCGACCGTGGCCCCGGCGCCGCGGGACGCGAGCACGCCGGCTTCGGTCTGGCCGGGATGAGCGAACGCGCCCACCTCGTCGGCGGCACCGTCGAGTGGGGCGATCATCCCGGCGGTGGGTTCGAGGTCCGCGCCCGCCTGCCCGTCGGGGGAGGTGGTGGCCGGTGACCGGCACCGGCGGTGAGATCGTCAGCGTGTTCCTGGCCGATGACGACGACAGGTTCCGCGGCGTCTATCGCAAGCTGTTCGACCGTACGCCCGGCTTCCGGGTCGCCGGTGAGGCCGCGGACGGCGAGACGGCCGCCCGGCTCGTCGGCGCGCTGAAGCCGGCCGTCGCGCTGCTCGACGTGCAGATGCCCGGCACCAGCGGGCTGGAGGCAGCCCGCCGTCTGCTGCCCGCCACGGCCACCCGGGTCATCATGCTGACCACCTTCGACCTCGACGAGTACGTCTACGAGGCCCTGACCCTGGGCGCCTCCGGCTTCCTGCTCAAGAACGCGTCCCCGCCGGAGGTCCTGCACGCCGTGCGCACCGTCCACGCGGGCCACGCGATGCTGGCTCCGGAGATCACCGCCAGGCTGATGCGGCAGTTCGCGCCGCGCCGGCCCGAGCGCCGGCACGCCTTCGCCGGCCAGGTGCTCTCCGCCCGCGAGACCGAGGTCATCCGGTACGTCGCCCGCGGCTACTCCAACCAGCAGATCGCCGACGAGCTGATGCTCAGCGTGGAGACGGTCCGTACGTACCTGCGCCGGATGTTCGCCAAGCTGGACGTGAACGACCGCACCCACCTCGCCGTGCTGGCGTACGAGGCGGGTCTGCTGCACGAGCCCCGCTAGGCTGGCAGCTGTCGCGGACCGTCCGCCGAGGAATCGAGGGGCACTGATGTTCATCACGAGGACCGGAGCTCCCGTTCGCCCCTCGGCGACCGCGGGCGCCGGCTGGTAGAGCCGCGCGGGTAGCAGCGCAGTGAGCACCCCTCCCGGTCGCCGGGGCGAAGTGACACATGTCGCCGTCCCCTGGCGCCTTGTGGCGTCTCCGTTCGCCTCTCCGGGAGTTCCGCTGTGTCCGCCGGTCCCCACGCCGATCGCAATATCCGCCTGCTGAGCTGGTTCAACTTCTGCGGTGACTTCCGCCTGTACGGGCCGATCATGGTCATCTACTTCGCGCAGATCACCGGCTCGTACACCGCCGCCGCCAGCCTCCTGGCGGTGAAGATGCTGTCCTCGGCCGCGTTCGAGGTTCCCACCGGGGTCCTCTCCGACCGTCTCGGCCGGCGCGGCACGATGATCGCCGGCGCCGTCGTCATGGTGGCCGCCCACGTCGGCTACGCGGGCGCTCCGGGCTACGGCCTCCTGCTGGCCGCTGTCGTGTTGGAGGGACTGGCGAGCGCACTGTGGAGCGGCAACAACGAGTCCCTGCTCTACGACACGCTGCTGGAGGCCGGCCGGGAGCTGGAGTTCGCCCGGCACGCGGGCCGGGTGAACTCGATGTTCCAGATCGCGCTCGCCCTGGCGGCAGCCATCGGTGGCGTGCTCGCCGGCGCGTGGTCGCTGCGAACGGTGGTCGTGCTGTCGGTCGTCCCGCAGGTGCTGTGCGTGCTCGTCGCCCTGGGTGTCCGGGAACCGCGGGTGCACGGACCGCTGGCGTCGAGCGTGCTGGTGCATCTCGGCTCCGCCCTGCGCGGCATCCGAGGTAACCCGGTGCTCCGCCGGATGACGCTGGTGTCGGCGCTCCGGTACAGCGGCGAGAGCGCGGCCCAGTTGTCGCCCGCCTTCGTGGCCGGGCTGTGGCCGCTCTGGGCGCTGGGCCTGTGGCGCACCTTCGGCCACGGCGTGGCGTTCGCCGGCTTCCGCGTCAGCGGCCGGGTGATCGGCCGGGTGGGCGCGGCCCGCACTCTGTTGGCCGGTGAGCTGTTCGACACCGTGGCGAACGTCGTGGCGCTGGTCAGGCCGACGGTGTTCTCGCCCTTCCTGCTGGGCTCGCCGGCCTACGGCATGTCGACGATCGCCCAGCAGACGTTGCTGCAGCGCGAGTTCAGCGACCGGGAACGCGCGACGATGGGTTCGCTCGCGGCGCTGCTCGGCAGCGTGCTCTACGCGCTCGTCGCCCTCGGGGCCGGCCTGGTGGCCGACCGGTGGGGCATCGTGGCGGCGTTGCTGGCGATCCAGGCGGTGGTGCTGATCGCCCTTCCGCTCGCCTGGTGGGTGCACGCCCGTTTCCCGGCCCAGGTGTCTACTTCCGGGTGACGCGCGCCGGGGCCCGCGCGCACCAGGCTGGCGTCGTGATCGACATCTCCCACCTCAGCAAGCGCCACGGCAGCGCCACGGCTGTCGACGACGTCAGCTTCACCGCCCTTCCCGGCCGGGTCACCGGCTTCCTCGGGCCCAACGGCGCCGGCAAGTCCAGCACCCTGCGGATCCTGCTGGGGCTGGACGCGCCGGCCGGCGGCACGGCGTTGATCAACGGCCGGCGGTACCGCGATCTCGACCGTCCGCTGCGGACGGTGGGCGCGCTGCTGGACGGGGCCGGCCCGGTGCCGGACCGCCGGGCCGTCGACCACCTGACCTGGCTCGCCCGGTCCAACCGGATTCCCCGGGCCCGGGTCGGTGCGGTCCTGGAGCTGGCCGGCCTGGCCGCGGTGGCGAAGCAGCGGGTGAAGCGCTACTCGCTCGGGATGGGGCAACGGCTGGGTATCGCCGCGGCCCTGCTCGGCGAGCCGGAGGTGCTGGTGCTGGACGAGCCGGTGAACGGGCTGGACCCCGAAGGGATCCGCTGGGTCCGGCGGCTGCTGCGCGACTACGCCGCTTCCGGGCGTACGGTGCTGCTCTCCAGCCACCTGATGGCCGAGACCGCGGAGACCGCCGACGACCTGGTCATCATCCACCGGGGCCGGATCGCCGGGCGGGGTCCACTGGCCGAGATCACCGCGGGGCACCCGTCGCTGGAGGCGGCGTTCTTCGCTCTGACCGGCGAGCGGAGCGCGGCATGAGCGAGCTCGCGAGCGAATCGTCAACTCTGCGCCCGACGAATGTCATCGCCGGAGCGCCAGCGGAGGCGATGGCATGAGTAGCCCTGTGTCAA
>NZ_BOQL01000098.1 GCF_018332655.1 Actinoplanes auranticolor
AGAGATCGCGTTAGGAGTTCTTAGCGTTCCTGCACCGAGGCTCCAAGGCCTTTGAGGAACTCGGTCGTTCTTGGTTTGAGCTCGGCTGGTACAGCTACGGCGAGCAGGCGTCGGGCGCGGGTGGCTGCTACATAAAGCTGCTCGATGCGGATGACTGGGGTTCCCGGCCGACATCGGCACGGACGCGCCGCAGCATGACGCCGATCGAGATGGCCGTGCCGGCGGGCTTGGCGCCCGCACCCGCTTCGCACCGGCCCGGCGACGCCGGTGGGCGCTGGCCGCGCGGCGTCAGCCCGTGCCGACGGCGAAGATGTGCATCCGCCCGCCGTTGGTGCGGTCCGGCAATGTGATCGATCGGATTGTCTTGCCGGGCTGCAGCGTGAAGGTTGCGGCGAAGACGTAGGTGGGTATCTGGTCGTGTCCACCGCCCCAGATCGTGAAGTTGCGGTACGGCATCTGCGCGGCGATCGTGTTGCCGTGCCCGACCGGTAGTTGGCCGTTGGCGCGGGTCCAGTCGGTGAAGCCGAGAGTGGCCTCCTGCCGGGTGCCGTCGGTGTGTTCGATCGTGGCGGTGCCGGTGGAGCCCCACCCGTCGGCGGCGCCGAGCAGGCCAACCCGGGTGGCGCTCTGGACGGGCGTCACCGCGATGGTCTGCCCCGCGGCGATCGTGTTGTCGGCCTGCCCGGGTTCGGTCCGCGGCCAGCGGTAGGCGATGCTGTCGTGGGCAACGGCCGCGCCCGGGCTCAGCCCGGCGGCGGCCAGCGCCTGGCGGGAGTAACTGGTGCCGGTGCCGTCGAAGTCACCGCCGCCGAGGTAGGCGTCGTCGCTGATGCCGGCGTTGGTGCGGTGTCCGCCGAAGCCGGCGGCGAACACGTGCAGCCGCCCCGTTTGCGGCTGCGGGAGCGTGACGGCGACGACGGTGCGGGCCGGGTCGACCGGCACCGATGTGCTGAACAGGTATGTCGTCCAGCTGTGCGGGTTGCCCCAGAAGTCGTTGCGGTACGGCATGCGCGCGGCGACGACGTTGTCCGGGCGTTGCGCGACGGTAGCGCCGCCGAGCGTCCAGTCGGAGAACCCGACCGTCGCCGTGGCGACGGTGCCGTCGGCGTAGTGCACGGTAAGCGTGCCGGACGCGCCGTCGGGGTGACCGTCGGCGCCGCCGAGCAGGCCGAGCCGGGTGGCTCCGGAGGGGCCGCCGAGAGTGAGCCGCTGGCCGGCGGCTACCACGTTGTCCGGTTGGCCGGCGCGCACGTTGGGCCAGGCGTAGGTGATCCCGCCCGCGACGAGCGGGCTGCCGGGCACCACACCGGCCGCGGCCAATGCCTGCCTGGAATATCCTGAGCCGAACCCATCGTAGTCGGACAGGCCTGCGGTGCCGTCGAGGGAGACGGCGCGGTTGTCGGCGGCGGCCACGGCGTTCGTGGCGTGTGACGGCGGCGCGGCCTCGGACGTTGATGCCCAGGCCGTATCGGGGCTGGCGCCCAGACTGAACTGGACGGTGCCGCCGTCGGTCAGCACCGATGCGGGCAGGTATGCGTGGTTCCAGGCCGCGCCGGCCACGGTCATGGATTGGATGTAGGGAGTGCCCGCGGAGGCGGCCGGGGCGTCCAGGGTCAGCGTGCGCCCGTTCGGCAGGCGGATGTCCGCGCGGGCGAACGTCGGCGCGGTGACGGTCAGGTCGGCCGTGCCGGGAATGGCCGGATAGATGCCGAGCGCGGAGAACACGTACCAGGCGGACAGCGCGCCGAGGTCGTCGTTGCCGGGCAGGCCGTTGGGCGCGTTGTGGAACAGTTCGGTGTGGATGCGGCGCACCAGCGCCTGCGTCTTGTACGGCGCGCCGGCCCAGTTGTAGAGCCACGGCGCGCCGAACGACAGTTCGTTTCCCATCCAGGCGTGCGGGCCGGTCTCCTCGTTCAGCTCGGTGAAGTGGGTGTCCAGATAGGCGGCCATCGCGGCGTTGCCGCCCTTGGCGCGGATCAGGCCGCGGGCGTTGAACGGCACCATCGGCGTGTACTTCCACGCGTTGCCCTCGGCCCAGTCGACGAAGTCGGTGGAAGTCGGATCGAAACCGGGCTTCCAGGCCCCGCCGGCAGACCGGGGCTGAACGAAGCCGCTGTCCGGGTGCAGCAGGTACTGCCAGCTCTGCGCGCGGTCGGCGAACCGGGCACGCACGGCCTCGTCGCCGAGCGAACCGGCGAAGGTCGACAACGCGAAGTCGGCGATGTTGTACTCCAGCGACGTGGAGGTGTGTCCGTACGCGCCGCAACAGCCGTATCCGCCGTCCGCGGGCAGGTAGCCCCGGTTGTCGAGGTACACCGTGCCGGGCCGCGCGTTGCCGGGCACAGTCGAATGCGACACCATCGCCCGCAGGGCCCGGCCGGTGTCGAAGTAGCGGGCACCGAACGCGTACGCGGACGCGATCGCCGGCACGGCCGGGTCGCCGACCATGACGTAGGACTCGTCGTTGGCCACCGACCACTTGGGCAGCCGGCCCGTCTGGTCGTAGGTGTTGAGCATCGACGTCACGACGTCGGCCATGATCTCCGGCGCGACCAGGGAGGCGAGCTGGACCTGCGTGCGGTAGACGTCCCAGCCGGAGAAGTTCGCGTACTGCTCGGCCTGGCCGGCGGGCAGCGTCCGCACCGTATCGTCGAAGCCGCGGTACTGCCGGTTCGAGTCGCTGAACAGGTTGGGACTGAGCAGGGCGTGATAGAGGGCGGTGAAGAACATCGTCTGCTGCGCGGCCGTGCCGCCGGTGATCTGGATGCGGGACAGCAACGCACTCCACTGTGCTCTGGTCGCCTGCTGCATCGCCGGCAGGTCCCAGCCGGCGACGGTGTCCCGGTTGAGCCGGGCGTTGGCGACGCTGACGTACGAGATGCCGGCCCGGGCCCGCACGACCGCGCCCGCCGGGAACGACAGCGACATGCCGCCGTGGCCGGTCACGCCCGGCGGTGGGCTCCACGTGGTCGCGGCGGTGAACGGCCGGTCGAAGGTCACCGCGAAGTGCACCCGGTAGCGGTTGCCCATGCTGCAGAACCCGCCGCCGCCCACCGAGCCGGTGACCTCCGTCGTGCCGGCGGCCGTCAAGGCGGCATCCGTCACCGACGCTCCGCCGGCCGCCTTGAGCAGCAGGGTCGCCGGTCGCCCGGTGGGGAACGCGAACTGCGCCAGCGCCGACCGCTTGGCGGCGGCCAGCTCGGTCCGGACGCCGTTGTCCAAGGTCACCGCGTACCGGCCCAGCGACGCGGACTCGCTGGCGTGACTCAGGCCCACCGTCGCCGCGTTGCGGTCCGCCGGCGGCGTGCCCACGACCGGGAGGAACGGTACGTCGCCGAACGCCGGGCAGCCGGGCCCGCTCATCCGGTTCAGCCCGAAGCCGGTGACCGAGTCTGCCTCATAGCCGTAACCGCCGCCGTAACGTGGCGACGAATCCGGTCCCCATTGGACCATGCCGAACGGCGCGGTCGGCCCGGGAAACGTGTTGCCGTAGGCCGCCGTCCCGATCATCGGGTTGACCAGGGCGGCCGGGTCAGCCACCGGGTCGGCGACCGCCGGCCGGCCCGGCACGATCGTCGCCAGGGCCACGATCAGCAGGACCGGCAGTGCCCGGGTCACCACCGCTACCGAGCCGGTGATCATGCCGACCCACCGGGATTCACGCAATCGCGCTCCGTGCGGGTCCGCTTGATCCAGTTGCCCTGCTGGTCGAGGAAGTACGGCGCCCAGGCCAGGGTGTTCACGCACACGGTCGGCCCGGGCGGGTTCGCCGGCGGACGCGTCGTGCCGTGGTTCCAGGTGACCTTGCGGCTGGTCGACACCGTGCAGCTTCCCCTCGGAACCCCGGGGTCGACCGGCTCGCAGACGGCGATCGCCGGGCCCTCGGAGTCGGTGCCGGAGAATCCCCACTCGACGTTGAGGTTCATGCCGGCGCGGAAGTCCTGGGACCACCCTGTCAGCGCGGCGGTCGCGGTGATCGTGCTCTGACAGATCCAGAACAGGTCCACCGGGTTGCAGGACGGCGCGCTGGCCCAGGCGGTAGCGTTCAGGCCGCCGGCCGGTGGTGTCGGGTGTTGCGGGCCCAGCGCGGCGATGTTCGACCCGGCGGTCTCGCCGCCGGTGCCGATGCGAGTCACGTAGAACTCGTACGAGCTGGACCTCAGCGGCGCGACGACCTGCGAGATCCGGCCGGTGGTGGGCAGGCGTTGCCGCTGGAAGCCGCCGCCCGCCGCCACGTCGCGCACGTAGACCCAGTACCAGCCGGCCGGGTCGCCGTTCCACGCCAGCTGGGCTGAGCGATGGTCCTCCCAGTGGACGGTGAGCCGGGTCGGCACGGGCATGAAGGTGACACCGCGGGCCACGTTCGACGCCGGGCTCTGGCCGCCGGCATTTTCGGCCACGACGCGGAACTCGTACGTGTGATGCAGGGTCAGACCGGTCACCGTGTGCGTCGTGCGCTCCCGCGCCGGCAGGTCGAGCCGCCGGAAGCCCTGGCCGGCGGTGACGTCGCGCATCTCGATCCAGTAGAACATCGACGGCCCGGACGACACCCAGGACAGCCGGATGTTGCCGTCCGCGTCCGGGGTGGCCGTCAGGTTGCCCGGTGCCGGTGGCGGCGGCACCTGCGGCCGGACCTGAACGACGTTCGACGGGCTGCTCTCCACGCCGGCCCGGACGGCGGTCACGTAGAACTCGTACGTCTGACCGTTGGCCAGCGGCTGCGCGGTGAACGACGTGACGTTGTTCGCCGGTAGGTCGAACCGGTCGAACATCGCCTGCCCGACCGGGCGGTAGTAGATCCAATACATCAGTCCGGCCTGCGGCGCCGCCCAGGTCAGCGTGGCGCGCCCGTTGCCCGCCGAGGCGCGCAGGTTCGGCGGGGCGCCCGGCGGTGGGATCCGCGAGGTCGCCCGGGCCGTGTTCGACTGTGCGCTCTCCACCTCGCCCGGCCCGATCGCGTTGACCCGGAACTCATAGACGTCGCCGATCTCGAGCCAGCCCGCGGTGTGCGTGGTGCCGTTCGCCACGGGATAGATTGACTTGGTGAAGCCGGTCTCGCCGTTGCTGACGTTGCGGGTCCAGACCCAATACCAGATGCCCGGTCCCGACGTCGACCAGGCCAGCCCGATGCTGCCGTCGTCGTTCGATGTCGCGGTCAGGCTCGCGGGCACCGGTGGCGGGGCGTATCGGGATGTCGCCGAGGCGATGTTCGAGGGCGGGCCCTCCGCACCGTTGGTGCTGATGGCGGACACCCGAAAGTCGTACGTCTGGTTGTTGGTCAGGTAGGAGACGGTGAAGTTGGTTCCGGTGGTGACCGGGTATTCCAGCTTGGTGAACTGGGCGTCGCCGGACTTGCGCATGAACACCCAGTACCAGAAGCCGGGGCCGGTGAGCGTCCACGCGAGCCGGATGGAGCCGTCGGAGTTCGGCGTCGCGGTCAGGCCGGTCGGCGCGGGCGGCGGGGGTGCGGTCGGCGTGACCCGGACGGTGTTGGACCGAGGGCTTTCGCCCGAGTTGTTGTACGCGGTGACCTGGAAGTCGTACGGCGTGCCGCTGCGCAGCCCGCTCACCCGCGCGGTGGTCCCGTTGACGACGACGTTGCGCGCCGGCCGCAGCTCCTGATCGTCGGAGGTGGTGTCGCGCTCGTACACCCGGTAGTTGACCAGCCAGGGCTCGGGCGTCGTAACCTCGTCCCAGATCAGCGTGACGCTGCCGTCCGGCTGGGCCGTGCCGGTCAGGTTCCGCGGCGCCTGCGTGGGCGGTGGCAGGATCACGAACACCCACGCCGACACCGACTGCGGCCCTTCGCCGGCCAGCGTCTCCGCCGAGACCCGGAACTCGTAGGGGTCCATGTAGCTCACGTCGAACTCGGTCTCGTTGTCGAGGACCGGCTGGGTCCGGCGGGTGAACTGGGTGGCGCCGCTGTCCCGGCCGTTCGGGCCGACGGTCCGGCGCCGTTCGTGGACCCAGTAGCGGACGACGTCGAGCTGCGGCACCGGGTCCCAGGTCAGGCGAACCTTGCCGTTCCCGGCGAGGACGGCTTGCAGGTTGCGAGGCGCGTCGGGCAACCCGGCGCCGTTCGTCGGCGGCGGCGGGATGGAGACGTTGACGAACCGCGGCCGGTACATGCGCGCGTCCCGGTAGATCTCGTCCTGGTCGAAGCTGTTGACGTTGTAGGAGACCACGGCGGTCGCGCCGCCCGCGTCCTGCTCCAGGTGCAGCCGGGCGTTGTAGGTGTACCGGCTCGCGGAGGCCTCCGGCGCCTGGTAGATCGGCGAGCCGTGCCGGAACGGGCCGGTCGGCACGCCGGCGTGATAGGCGAAGATCCGGTTGTCGAGCCCTTCGCTCTCGTTGAATGTCACCAGGACGAACGACTGGTACTGCTCGAGATATTTGACGCTGAAACTCGCGCCGGTGCCCGTCATGATGCTGGCCACACCGGCCTGGCTTGCCGACCACTGGTCCGCGGGCCTGACGGCGCCGGTCCAGAACCGCCACTGGGCCAAGTCGGTGATCCGGCCCTCGGGTGCGCGGGCCACATAGAGCCGGCGCTGCTTGTCGACGATCTCCCGGCCGTAGATGTAGGTGAACCCGTCGCCACCGTCGACCATGGCGGCGCCCCACGCGACCGGGCGGTTCCCGTCGACACCCAGGCCCGGCAGCCGGGCCAGGCCGAGGAACTGCAGCGACGGCAGGCTGAACCGGGCGATCGCGATCTCGGCGTTCTTGAAAGGCAACGGCCCGCCCTGCCCGTCGTCGACGACATGCGTGTAGAACACGTGCACCTCGTCGCCGGCCACCCGGCCCTCGCCGGGCCACCAGCCGAAGTCACCCCCGGCGCTGTCCGGGCTCGTGGCGACCAGCGATGACGGGCTCGCCGCGGTACCGCCGTGGAGCGTGGCGGTCAGCGTCATACCCTCCTGCACCACCACCGAGTTGTGGATCATCGGGGCGTCGCGGGACCGGCTGCCGCCCTGTTCGACCTGCCCGAGGAACGTGTCGCCGAAGAACCATGCCACTCGGCCGTCCGGGAGCTTCACCGACATGGTCTCGTCACCGCCGGTCCAGTGGCCGCCCTCGTCCCCGTACCGGTTGAACAGCTCGTTCAGGTCTCTGCTCGGCGCGCCCCCGCCCGGCTGGGCCGGCGTCGCCACGAACAGCACTCGATGAGGCGAGCCTTCCCCCGCGTCGTACACCGTCGTCTTGGTGGCGTCGGCGATCAGAGCGGCCTCGACCTGCGCGGGTGTGTAGTTCGGATGCGCCGCGATGATCAGCGCCGCAGCGCCGGCAACTTGCGGGGCAGCGCCTGAGTTCCCGTCCACGACGGCTCTGGCATCCGGGTCGTCGGTGGACGCCAGATCCAGCCCGGCCGCCGGTGCGAAAATCTCCACGCACCTGCCATGACCCGATCCGGCCCACCGCACGTCGCCACGGCCGATGCCGCCCACCGTGACGACGCCGCCCAGGTCCGGCCCCATCTTGCCGGGCGACCAGTCGCAGGCCGGCTCTCCCGCGTCGTTCGCCCCGGTGACGACCGTGTAGCCGCGGTCGACCAGGGTCTCGATGGCCGCCTCAACATTGCTGAGGGCGCCGTTGTAGGCGAGGCTGATGTTCACCACGGCCGGCGCACGGCCCTTGGCGATGATCTCCTTGAGACCCGCTTCCAGCTGCGTGTCGGTCGCCTTGTCACAGTGCGAGACCTTCACCGACATGATCGGCGAGAGCTTCGACACGCCCCGCGTCCGGCCAGCCGCCGCCGAGGCCACCATGGTGCCGTGCGGCTTGCACGGCTTCGTGTCCTGCCCCGCGCCCGTCACGTCGGCGAAGTTCTGCACTCGGCCGCCGAACTCGCTGTGGCCGCTCCACACGCCGGAGTCGATGATGTAGATCGGTATGCCGCTGACGCCGTGATTGAACCGCTGGTCGAGCTGTGCGGGTCGTTGATCGTCGCGGTCCAGGTGCCAGGGCAAATCGGCGGTCTGCGTGTCCGCGGCCGCCGGAGACCCACCGAGAGGCTGAGCGAGCGACGCCGCGACAACTGCCAGAAGAGCGAGCACGGCTGTGCGCGTACGAGTGATCACGATGGTCCTGCCTTCCCCCGTCGGCAGAGTACTGTGACGTCTATCACGGTGGCCGCCCGCGGCCGTCCACACCAGACCTGCGCCGCCGAATAAGCGGTGACTGCGAATCAGGTCAAACCGATTGCCGGGGTTGCCGCCAACGGCCGCTGACGCGGCAAAGAACTTGGGACATCTGAGCGTGTCAAAGGGTTTCCTGGAGCAGGTCCTCAACAAGACCATCGCCCGCTACGGGCGCGTTGTCCCGCTCTGCGTCGACGAACTCAATTGCCGTCCGCATTCGCGCCGCTCACCGCCGTCTGGTCTCCACTGCCGAAGGGCGCTTGCGGATGGATGGCCAGGCCATCTCACCCGCCGTGACCAGCTCCACTAAGGCCAGCCACCCCGTATAACCGCAGCTCAAGTGGCCACCTGCCGTACACACGGCGCTCGTGGTGCTGGTCGGCCCGTCCTCGTGGTCTTCGGTTTCAGCCCCGCCGGGATCAGCTCGCCGCCGTATCCCTGCCGACGATGGTCAGAACACGCCCCAGCGGGCGGTCCCTCCGTACGGGGTGGTGTGGATGGTGTAGCCGTTGGCGGCCGCCCAGCGGCGGGCGGCGTCTGCCAGCACGCGGGAGCCGGCGTTGAGGTAGACCGTTGCGATCTCCTCCGTGCCGTGGGCCTCCAGGAGGGTCGCCAGCCGCTTCTGCGATTCCCGGTGGCCGACCTTCACGGCCAGGCAGACGAGATTGCGGTGGTTGGTGGTTCGAAGCGCGAACCGGACGAGGGCCGGATTGTAGAAGTGGGGTGGGGTCTGCCTCAGCGATTGATAGAGCGGCCGCGCCTTGTCGGGATCACGCCACTGACCGCGATCCAGGCACGCCGCCGCCCGTTTCAACAGGCGTTCCACCGCAGCCACGTCTGCCATCTCGGCGGGAGTGAAGCCTTCATCGTTGACCAGCGTTTCGTCGGCGCCCAGCGCGATGAGCCGCGAGATGGCGGCCTTACGACCTTCGTGGTACGCCAGATGCAAAGCGGAATCGCCGTCCGGGTTCTGCAGGTTGAGGTCCGCGGTGTCGAGAGAGCCAGTGTCGTTCGCCGAGGTCAGCATCGACGTGACCCGGCTGCGCAGGTCGTCGTCCCGGCGACGTCGCGTGGCGGTCGCCCGCTCGGCCGCGACCAGGCGGACGACGCTGACGATCATCGCGATGACACAGACGATCAGGGCCAGTCCCACGATGGTCCACACAGGCTCCTCGACCATGCGTCTACCTCTCATTCCCGGGACTGTGGTCGACCATCGGACCGAAGGCGGTGTCCTGCTCGTGCCCGGTCGGGAGAAGAGCCCGTTCGGAGACTTCCGGTATGCCCGAGAGGCGGGGGACTCCGGCATATCGTAGGCGGGCTTCCCGTCGACAGTGGTCGCGCCGATGTGACAGCCGGTGCGCAACTCCCGGATCGTACTCGTACCGGCCCTGGTACAGCTCGTCCGTATAACGGAGCCGCCGACCGCATAGGAACAGCGGCAGGCGAGAGGCGCGTCGGGCTTTGCGGCCCGTCTGCCAGTCGCAGCGACTAAGGCGTGTTTCATAAGTCGGGCTGGCCGGTGGAAGTCACGGCGTGGCGGTGATCGATAACTGAAGAGGTCTCCGGTATCTGGTTCTGCGA
>NZ_BOQL01000099.1 GCF_018332655.1 Actinoplanes auranticolor
ACGCTTCATCGCCTCGTTCGTCGAGATCTGAGCTGCCGCCGGCATCGCATTCACCGTACGAGGAAGGTCGCGCAGTGCGACTCCTTGTCATCGGTGGCAGCGATGCCGGCATCAGCGCCGGGCTGGCCGCCCGCGAACGCGATCCCAGCGCCGAGGTCACTCTGCTGGTCGCCGACCGGTATCCGAACTTCAGCATCTTCGGCATTCCGTACCACGTCTCCGGCGACGTGCCGTATCGGCGATCACTGTCGGGCGGGGCACACGGCGAGCAGTCGGCGTCGGGGGTTCATGCTGGTCGCCGCAGGCGTTTGTCGACCGCCACGACCAGGCTGGCCGCGACGGCGATGCCGAGGATGCGCAGCCAGACGTCACCGCCGATGGGGGCGGTGCCGAACAGGGTGTTCATGGCGGGCAGGTAGGTGATGGCGATCTGGCCGATCGCCTGCACGGTGACCCCGACGATGATCCACCGGTTGGAGAACAGCCCGATGCTCCACGCCGAGTGGGTCAGGGAGCGGCAGCTGAACAGGTAGAACGCCTCGACCACAACGAATACGTTCATAGCCGCGGTGCGCGCTTCGGCCAGACTCGCACCGTGCGTGCGTTCGAACTCGAACAGCCACCATGAACCGGCGACCAGCAGCGCGGACACCAGCAGGATCCGCACCATCAGCGCCCTGGTGAGTAACGGCTGGTCCGGCTCCCGAGGCGGCCGGGTCATGATCCCCGGCTCCTTGGGCTCGAAGGCCAGCATCAGCCCGAGCGCGACCGCGGTGGTCATGTTGATCCACAGGATCTGAGTGGGCAGGATCGGCAACGCGGCGCCGAACATGATCGCGGCCAGGATGACCAGACCTTCACCGATATTGGTGGGCAGGGTCCAGGTGATGAACTTGGTGAGATTGTCGAACACGCCGCGGCCTTCTTCGACAGCGGCTTCGATGGTGGCGAAGTCGTCGTCGGTGAGGACCATGTCGGCGGCGTCCTTCGCCACCTCGGTGCCGCTGGCGCCCATGGCCACGCCGATACCGGCCTGCCGCAGTGCGGGGGCGTCGTTGACACCGTCACCGGTCATCGCGACCACATGCCCGCGGGCCTGCAGCGCTTCGACCAGCCGCAGTTTCTGCTCCGGGGACACCCGGGCGAACACTGTCGCCCGGTCGACCGCGTCCGGGAAGTCCTCCGCCGGCAAGGCAGCCAGATCGGCGCCGGTCAGCACCATGCCCGTGGTGGCGTCCGACCGGGGGAGGAGGCCGACCTGCGCGGCGATCGCGGTCGCCGTGGCCGCGTGGTCCCCGGTGATCATCTTGACTTTGATGCCGGCGGTGTGGCAGGCGGCCACCGCGGTTGTCGCCGCCGCGCGAGGCGGGTCGAGCATGGCTTGCAGCCCGGTCAGCACCATGCTTCCCGGCAGGCCGTCCTCGTCGAAGTCGTCGGGCCCGGCCGCCGGGCGCATGGCGGTGGCCAGGACCCGCAGTCCTTGCCCGGCCAGGTCGGCGGCCGCCTGCAGGACGGCCTCGCGGTCCACGGGCTGGACGGTGCCATCGGCGTCCATCTGAGAGCCGCTCAACTCGAGCATCCGCTCGACGCCGCCCTTGGCCAGCAGCACCTGCCCATGCGCCGCGCCGCTGGTGGTGTCGTGGTGCAGGGTGGCCATGTACTGACGTTCGGAGCTGAACGGGATCGTCGCCACGCGGGGAAGCAGCGTCTTGACCTGATCGGCTCCGAGGCCGGCCTTGCCGGCGACCACCAGCATCGCCCCTTCGGTGGGATCACCGGTGATACCCCACCGCCCGTCCTCCTGGGTCAGCCCGGCGTCGTTGCAGGCCCCACCGGTCAGCAACGACCAGCGCAGCGCCTGATCGGCATCGACGGAGACTTCCGTACCGGCAGCGTTGTGCAGGTCGCCGTCCGGGGCGTAACCGGAGCCGGTGACGTCGTAGGCGCCCCCCGGAGTCCACACGATCCGTACGGTCATCTGGTTCTCGGTCAGGGTGCCGGTCTTGTCGGAGCAGATCACCGTGGTACCGCCCAGCGTCTCGACCGCCGGCAACCTGCGGATCACCGCCCGCCGGCGCGCCATCCGCGCCACCCCGATCGCCAGAGTGATCGTGACCGCCGCGGGCAGTCCTTCCGGGATGGCGCCGACCGCGAGCGCGACCGCGGCGGTGAAGGTGTCTACCGCGTCGTAACCGCGGATCAGGCCGACGGCGAACGTCGCCGCGGCCAGGGCGAGGATGCCCACGGTGAGGATCTTGCTGAACCCGGCGAGCTTCTGCGTCAACGGGGTGTCCAGGACCTGCGCGGCGCCGACCAGGCGGTGGATCTGCCCGAGTTCGGTCTCCGCGCCGGTGGCGATCACGATGCCGGCGCCGCTGCCGGTGGTGACCAGTGTGCCCGAGTAGGCCATGTTGTGCCGGTCGGCGACCGGTATCGCCTCGGGCAGCACGACCTCGTCCTTGGTCACCGGGACGGATTCGCCGGTCAGTGCCGACTCGTTGATCCGCAACTCGGCCAGCCGGGTCAGCCGGAGGTCGGCGGGGACCTTGTCGCCGGCCTCCAGCAGGACGAGATCGCCTGGGACCAGGTCGTCGGAGGCGATGGTGCGCCGGTGGCCGTCGCGGATCACCGTGGCCTGCGTCTGCGCCATCGACCGCAGGCCTTCCAGTGCGGCCTCGGCCTTGGATTCCTGGATGAAGCCGATGATGGCGTTGACGATCACGACGCCGAAGATCACCGAGGAGTCGACGTATTCGCCGAGGGCGGCGGTGATGACCCCGGAGGCGATCAGTACGTAGATCAGCGGATTGTGGAATTGGCTCAGGATCCGCATGAGTAGACCGGCGCCCTTGGCCGGGGGCAGCGTGTTGGGGCCGTACCGGGCCAACCGCTCGCTGGCCTCCTGGTTGGTCAGCCCGTGGTGCGCGTCGGTTTCCAGCAGCAGGACCACCTCGTGGGCGGCGAGCCCATGGTGGCCGTTGGCGGCCGGTAGCACGGACGTGGTCATCGTGTCGCCTTTCCATGAGCGGTCGGTCTCCGCCGCCGCCTGGTCGTCGGATGGGGCGCAGCTGTCAGGTGGTGTGGGCGACGGTGGGCGTACGCTCGGCTGGTGCGAGGGCTCCGACGACCGGGACCGGCTGACGCGCCACCGCCTGCCTGCCGCGCCAGTCGTCGTCGGCGGTGTCGTAGTCGACCACCTCGACTGCGATGAGCCGGCCCAGGCGGCCCTGCAGCAGATCCAGTACGGCGTGTGGCGCGGCGTCGGATTCCGGCGAGCCGTCGATCCCGACGAGCACCCTCGCCCCGGCGAGGGCTGACTCCTGCTGCGGTTCGGCTGACGGTAGCCGCGGGGCGCGCTGGATACGTTCCGGGGTCATCACCGGCAGTACCGGGCCGAAGACCACAGCACTCAACAGCCACAGCGGGTCCCGGTGACCACGCCGGGCCATCCACAGCGCCGTGGCCAGTCCCGCGCCGACCCATAGCGCCAGAACCGCGGTGAGGATCTGTCCGCGCGTCATAGCCCTACCTTGACCGTTCCGCTTGCCCGGCGGGCAGAGGCGAAAGTCCCATCCGAACAGGGGCAAAGGCCGTTGGGAACCAACGACACGCACCGACAGTTCAACTGTGGTTGTCCCAGTCGTCTGGCTTCGGCGACGCCGCTGATTTCGTGGCCACTTGTCTCACTGCCGCTGTAGCGGACTCGTGTCGCACAGGTCGAGCTATCGAGTGTCCCGCAGCGAACAAGCCCATATGACAGGGCCGGTTGCCCCTAGCATAACGACCGATGCAGGACGGATGCTCGAGAACGACGATGGCTCGATGAAGACTGCTGGAAAGGAAATTCCATGGGTGAGTCCGCCGTGCGCGTGTTGGTCGGCTATGACGGGTCATTGGCGTCAGGCGCAGCGATCGAGGAATGCGCTCGGTTGCTTCCGGCCGCGCACGCTCTGGTTGCTCATCTCTGGACGCCTCCGTTCGCCAGCGAGCAGTTGCGGCGGCGGCTCTGGAAGGGAACGCGGCAGGTCGACGCTTTCGTCGACGCTGTCGAGCGTGAAGGGCAACGTGAGGCCGACCGGATTGCCGGGATGGGCGTCGCGTTGGCGCAGACCGCAGGGTGGACGGCCGAGCCGATGACGGTGCGCTGCTACGGTGGTGAGGGCTTGGAGTTGACCGAGCTCGCCCGCAAGATCGACGTGGATCTCCTGCTGTTGGGATCCCGCGGGCTTGGCGGCGCCCGCGCCGTGCTCGGCAGTGTGTCCGACATGGCGGTGCACTACGCCACCCAGCCGGTGCTGGTGGCACCGTACCCGTTGCTCGCCGCTGACGACGACGCCCTGGCCCACGGACCGGTGCTGATGGCCTGGGACGGCTCCGCGGGCGCGAAGACAGCGCTTGACGCCGCCGGGCGGTTGTGGCCGCAGCGACAGATCATCCTCACCAGCGTCGATCACCACGTCGACCCGCCTACCTCGCCCGGCGACCCGCAGATGACGACGCTGCAGGTGAACAGCCGGCATGAAGGTTCCCCGCCCGCGGTCGCCGACACGCTGGCCGCGGCCGCCCGAGACCACACAGCGGCGGTGGTGGTCGTCGGGTCACGGGGCCGGTCCGCGGTGCGCGAGATCATGCTCGGCAGCGTCGCCATGAGCATGCTGCATCGGGCCCACCGCTTGGTGATGGTCGTTCCCGGCCACCACACGGCCGACGTCACGCAACCGGATTCGTGACGGAGGGTGGCAGGGTGACCGGTCGTGTCGTCGGCGGGTACGACGGATCGCCCGCCGCGATGCTGCGCTGCGATGGGCGGAGGAGGAAGCCCGGCTACGCCGGGGCCCGCTCGTCGCACACACCATCACCAGCCACCACCACGACGGTGTCCCCGAGGCGCCCTGCCTGCACATCTCACCGGCGGATACCCGGTACGGGTGCAGCGCGAATCGGGCGATACCGCGACCTGCCTGCGCGCCGCGTGCACACCGCACGACCTACCCGTACTCGGCACGAAGGCCGGCCGACGCGCAACGAGCTCGTCCTTGGATCGGTCAGCCGGGCCCGCCTGACGCATGCGCCCTGTCCCGTCGTGGTGATCCGGGCACCTGACCAGCACTGCCGCACGCCAGGCCCAGCTACCCGCCGGAGTGCTTATCGCCATCCACGCGCAACCACTGGGCGCCGCCGACGCCGAGTTGTTCGCCGCCGCGACAGTACGACTGCGGCAAGAAGGCCATCAGCGGCTGGCCGCTGAGCTGACGGCCACCGGCGTGCATGCCGTACCCGAGGTCGTCCTCGGCCCCGGTCGTCGAGGCGCTGCTGCGCCGCAGCGCCCACGCGGAACTGCTGGTACTCGGCGGTCACGAGTCCTCCGCGTTCGCAGTCCTTGCGCGGCGCGGAGACTGTCGGCAGAGCCAGTCGCGGCTACGACGCCGGGAAACGGGTCAACGGACGAAAACGCCACGTCGCCGTCGACACCTGCGGACCACTCCTCGCGGTCCCGGTCACCGGCGCCGGAGTGCAAGACCGCGACGGCGCCCGCCCACTGCTCTGGGCCCTGCACGCCTGCTTCCCCGGCATCCGCCTGGTCTGGACCGACTCCGGCTACGCCGGGCAGCTGGTCGCCTGGGCCACCCAGCAGCTCAAACTCACCCTGCAGATCGTGACCGAACTCGCCGGGCAGACGCCTTCGTCGTCCTGCACCGCAGATGGGCCGTCGAACGGACGTTCTCCTGGATCAACCGCTGCCGACGCACCGTCCGTGACTACGAACGCTTACCTGAGCACCACGCCGCGATGGTCCAGTGGGCAATGATCATCATCATGACCCGCCGCCCCGCCCGCCACCACCACACCTGAAAGCCTTACTTACCAGGGTCTAAGAAATGGAACCTACCGTCGGCTCATGAGCAGCGGAGGACCAGGTGACCAGCATCGCGCCCGGCAGCCAGACAGTAGATCTTCCGCGCCGGTCACGGTCGCTCGGCGTCCCCAGGTGGCTGCCGCGCCCAACCCTCATCATTCGGCGACTGCTGCCATTTTGATCCGGTGCTCGCTCGGTGCCTGACATCCATCCCGATGTCCGCTTCCCAGCCGGCCGGTTCGCGCCCATGACATCGCCTACGCGCCGTGGCGGCTCCTCATCCGCCATCGGCGGTTTCGGACATCGTCGGCACCTGCATGATCCGGACGACCGACGCCAGCACCTAGGAGAAGAACGATGATGCTCGACTACCTGACGCCGTTGCTCTCCTCGCCCTGGCTCTACGTCATCGTCTTCGCGGCCGTGGCCATCGACGGATTCATCCCGGTCTTGCCGGTCGATGTCGCCGTCATCGGCCTGGGTGCGCTGTCGGCGACCGGCTCGCCGAACCTTGTCGCCCTGGCCGCTGTCGTGGTGGCCGGCGGGATCGCCGGCGACCGGGTCTCGTACCTGCTCGGCCGGAAGGCCGGCGGCCGGATCACCGACGGCAAACTCGCGGTGGTCAAGAAGAAGGCGGAGCGTGCGTTGATGCGGTACGGCGGAGTCGTGATCCTGGTCGGCCGGTTTCTGCCGTACGGGCGTACCGCCACCGCCCTGACGGCGGGCTCGATGTCGGTTCCCCTGGGTCGGTTCCGGCTCTTCACCGCGCTTGCGAGCGTGGCCTGGGCGGTCTATGCCATCGGCCTGGGCCGACTGGGTGGGGCGACCTTCGCCGGCTCGCCGCTGCTGGGCGCTGGGTGCGCGATGGCGTTCGGCGCGATCCTGACCAGCGGGTTCGCCCTGGCAGGGAAATGGCGCGGCACTGCGACCAACCAGCGGGCCGTGACCGGGACGGCGTCCCCCGATCCCCGCCCTGGTGGGAGATCCTCACGGCGCTGATCGGCTGGGCCAGAAGCTGGACTCTGCGTACCATGTTCCCTCGCGCGGAACCGCCTGCCTGGCGACTCCGGTGTCCCCGGCCGAACCAGGCCGATATGCCTGTTCCCCATCTGGTACAGATACAACGGCTCCGGCGACATCAACAACGCAGCCTCTTCGCCTGCGCTTCTAGATGACATCTGGATCGCAGATTCTCGGCGTCTGGCGTCTGGCGTCCGGCGTTCCGGTCCTGGCCCATGCCCGCGACTAGGGACGACTCCCGCAGCACCACGCCGCGATGGTCCAATGGGCCATGATCGTCATTGTGGCCCATTGGTTGGCCCGTCACCACCACCCCAAACCCTTATTTACCAGGGTCTGAGCGCCGTATTAACGGTCGCCTAAGGTTCGCTCGGTATGAATTATGCATCAGATAAGCGATGTAATCCGTATGGAGGAAGAAATTGATGGCAGCCAACGCAAAGCCGTTCGGGCATGTGTGGAAGTTCGGAGCGGCCACCATGGCGCTGGCGACGGCGTTCGCTGTCGCCGCCTGCGGGTCGGATGCCGACAACAGTGCGGCGCCCGCCGCGCCCCCCGCGGCCGGCTCGCACGGCGCGCACGCGGGCGCGTCGGCGGGTCCACCGCAGCCGCTGCGCGCCGGCGAGCGGTTCCTCGACCTGAAGATGGCTGAGGCCTACACACCCGCGCCGCCGGAGGGCGCCGTGGACGAATACCGGTGCCAGGTGCTCGATCCGGGCCTGACCAAGGCGCAGTTCCTGACCGGGACCCAGGTCATGCCGGAGAACGCCGCCATCGCCCACCACGGCATCGTGTACGCGGTGCTGCCGGGCAAAGCTGCCCTGGTGCGCGAGCAGGACGCGAAGTCCCCCGGCCCCGGCTGGCAGTGTTTCGGCGGGACCGGCGTGGACGGCGCCGACGTGGAGGGCGACGACGAGGGCGACGACTCGGGCGCGGCGTGGGTGGACACCTGGGCGCCGGGTGCCACGGAGACGCTGCTCGACCAGGACGCCGGCTTCAAGCTGGAGCCGGGCAGTCTGATCGTCTTCCAGATGCACTACAACCTGCTCGCGACCGACGGCAAGCCGGGCGGGTCGGACCGCTCGGCGGTGCGGCTGCGGCTGACCGACGGTACGCCGCAGACCCGGGAGCTCGAGACGTGGTCGCTCGGCGCGCCGACCGATCTGCCCTGCGCCGCCGACGAGTCGGGTCCGCTCTGTGATCGGGCGGCCTCGATCGCGGACGTGACGAAGCGGTTCGGGCCGGATGTCGGCGGATTCGCGGACGAGCAGGTGGAGGAGTGCAACAAGGGCGGCGCGCCGAAGCCCGGTGACACCCAGACCTGTGACCAGAAGGTGGAGGAGCCGGTGACGGTGTTCGCCGGTTTCGGCCACATGCACATGCTCGGGCGGGCCCTGAAGGTCGAACTCAACCCGGGCACGCCGAAGGCCAAGGTCCTGCTGGACGTGCCGCAGTTCGACTTCGACAACCAGCGGATGCAGAAGCTGCCGTCGCCGGTGGAGGTCGGTCCGGGGGACACGCTGCGGACGACGTGTACGCACGACGCGGGGCTGCGCAAACAGCTGCCGCAGCTGAGCAAGCTGCCGCCGCGCTACGTGGTGTGGGGCGACGGTACCGGCGACGAGATGTGCATCGGCATCATGACGGTCTCCCCCCGCACGTCCTGACGAAGCATCGAACGTGTGTGGGCTCACGGAGGTCAATCAGCCGGAAACAGCTCTGAGCTCACACACGTCCGCGCTGAACTCACAACCGTGCGGCGCCGTGGCGGTCGGACGGGAGGTGATGGGGACGACTGCAGGCCGGCCCGGCGCTTGACCACGAAAACCCACTCCTCACGGCACCCTCGAACGCCGCTGTTTCGGCTCGGGGGTGTTCGTCATGAGCGGACCGTCTGAGCCGCCGTTGATCCCCGCGGTAGTCCTGGCAGATCGGTTGGACACACCTCGCGCCGGAGTCCCTCCTCCGCCGGGCCGAGGGACTCCGTACCGTCGGTCATCCGTTCATCCTCCCGCCGCCGCGGGGCGCGCGACGTGGTACGCGAGACGGTGCAGCCGGCCCGCCGGCCGATGTGACTCGTGCTGCACAGGCGAACCTGGGGGTCGCCGCGCCGTCGCACTGTACGAGTGGCTCGAATCGTGGGCCGGCCCTGATCGGAGGTACACGTGAAGATCTGGATACCGCATAAGCTCGGCTTGACCTACCTGCACGATGTGCCGTACGACGTCCAGATCGAGGTGGCGGACGACCCGGCCGCCCTGCCCTCGGACCCGGGATCCGTCGGCTTCCTCGTGCCCACTTTCCTCAACCAGCCGCAGATGCACGACATCGTGCCGCGGATGCGCTCGCTCGAGGTTCTGCAGCTGCCGAGCGCCGGCTCCGACGGGTGGACGCACCTGCCACCGCCCACCACCGTCATCTGTGACGCGCGCGGGCTGCACAGTGCCGCGACGGCTGAATGGGTGCTGGCGGCCATGCTCGCCCAGCTCCGCGAGTTTCCGTTCTTCCGCTCGGCCCAGCTCGCCGGTGCGTGGACGCCGAGGCCCGGGCGCGACCTGGCTGGGCAGCGAGTGCTGCTCATCGGCGCCGGCTCGGTGGGCAGGGCCGTCGCCCGGCGCCTGAAGCCCTTCGAGGTCGAGCTGACCGTCGTGGCGCGCTCGGCCCGGCCGGCCGAAGGCATCCGGGCGATCGCCGAGCTGCCCGGTCTGCTCCCGTGCGCCGATGTGGTGATCCTGGCGGTCTCGTTGACCGAGGCGACTCGGCATCTGGCGGGACGGGAACTCTTGGCCGCCCTGCCCGACGGGGCGCTGGTGGTCAACGCCTCGCGGGGCCCGGTGGTGGACACCCCGGCGCTGCTCGCCGAGCTCGAGCGTGGCCGGCTGCGCGCCGCGCTGGACGTGACGGATCCCGAGCCGCTGCCGACCGGGCATCCACTCTGGTCACAGTCGGGCGCCCTGATCACGCCGCACGCCGGCGCGGTGACCGAGAAGCTGCCGGAGCGGGTCTACCGCTTGGTTCGCCGGCAGGTCGACCGCTGGCTCGCCGGGGAGCCGCTGAGAAACCGCCTCGCCCGCTAAAGGCGTCGGGGTGAACACCGAAGCCGGTGGAGCGTCCTGGTAGGCAGGCACGAAGGCGCATCGGGGCGGGGGTTACGCCATGACCGCCATGGAAAGTTCCGGCACCGCCGGGTCGATCGGCTGTCCCGACGTCGGTGGGAATGAGGAGACCGCCGCCACCACGGCGGTGACCGACTGGCTCGATGGCAAGGGACGGGCCTACGACACCGTCGGGGAGGTTGTCCGCGCCTCCGGGTCGGCTCGTCGGGCCGCCATGTGGGGCGGAGGGCATCCGTTTCTCGGAGGCGCTCGGCCGCGCGGGCGTCGACCGGAAACTCCGGCTCACTAGTGCGCCTACCCGGGTCCGAGGTGTGGTCATCGAGCATGTCGTTGACGAACACATACTCGCTGCCCTGCTGCGGCGGCGCCGCATCCGTCCGGGTGGGGCTCGTCCGGACCCGGACCAGTGGCGTTACCTACGCAGGGTCGTGGACGGCGACTCGCCGAAGCGGTTCCGGTACTCGCCGGCGAAGCGGCCCAGGTGGGTGAACCCGTGCCGCACCGCGATAGTCGTCACGGATTCCCTCGGATCCGCCACGGACAGCGCGCGGTGGACCGCGTCGAGCCGGCAGGCCCGCAGGTACGCCGTCGGTGTGGTCTGCATCTCCCGACGGAAGCAGTCCTGGAGTGCGCGGACGCTCACCCCGAGCGCCTCCGCGACGTCCGCGACCGTCAGTGCCTCGTCGTGGTGGTCCCGGATCAGGGCACATGCCCGCCGCGCCAGGCGCCCAGGGCTGTCCAGGTGAGCCGGCCGGGCTAGCAGGTCGCTGTAGGAATGGCGGTGGGTCAACAGCAGCTGGCTCAGGAGTCCCTGCTCGAAGCGGCCGGCGACCTGCGGATGGTCAAGGAGACACCCGCCCGCCGCCTGCGACAACTCGTCGGCGAAGAAGTCCACCCCGCGGAGCCACGCCTTCGCTGCGGACGTGTTCGTACTCATCCCGACGTCGAAGCGGACCGGGGCGTCCACCGGGCTGCCCAGCAGGCGGGCGAGTTCCCGGTCGACGGCGTGCCGGTCGGCGTAGAAGATCCGGTGCGGCGAGCCTTCTGACCAGTGCATGTCCGAGGCGTCGTCGGGCGACAGGACGGAGGCGAGGGCGGGCGTCGAAGCCACGGTGTGACCCCCGTGACGGACCACGGTGCTGCCCCGCAGGGGGACCTGGACGAGGTAAAACGTCTCCAACGCGGCGGGCCGGATCCGCACCGCCTGTCCGTAGTCCAGGTCGATGATGCCGATGCCGCCGAGGCGCCGGGCGGTCATCCGCAGTTGCACCCGGTGGACACCGAGCTGCGGGGTGAGCCGGTGCGGACAGAAGACTCGCCCGACCTCCGTACGAGCGCGCTCGATGTCGTCCGTGCTGACCGTCACGGCGTTCATCCAGCATCCTCCTGAACGGCACGGGGCGCGCGTCGGTCGTGTAGCTCGTGGCCGGCCGGTGGCCTGAGCCTGCTGCACCGAACATAGGACACGAGGGTGCCGGCTCGTGGCGTTGAGCGCAGATCCGACACGAGAAAGGTGCCGCCGGGTCGGACGCGCGTCGGATACGGCTTGCGTTCAGCGGATAGCGACCGTCCCGCCCCGATCGTTAACTTGCTGAGGCCGCGCCGCCCCTGCCGGCCCGGCATTCCGATCGGTCACCACCTGGAGGTTGTCATGAGGATCGCTGTTGTGGGTGCTGGATTCGCCGGACTGAGCACCGCGAAGGTGCTGCGGCAGAGCGGTTTCGACGTCACCGTGTTCGAGCGCGCACCGGACGTGGGAGGGGTGTGGAGCCGGACCCGCCGGTACCCCGGACTGCGTACCCAGAACAACAAGGACACCTACCATCTCAGCGACCTGCCCATGCCCGCACACTATCCACAGTGGCCCAGCGGCGAGCAGGTCCAGCAGTATCTCGAACGCTACGTGGAGATGTTCCGGCTCGGCGGCGTTCTGCGACTGTCCACCGAGGTCGTGTCCGCGGAACTGGTGGACGGTGAGTCGGCGTGGCTCATCACATCGCGACCCGCCGGCCACGAGGGTCCCGGAACCCTGGAACGGTACGACCACCTCGTCGTGGCCAACGGCATCTTCTCCGATCCCCTCGTCCCGCCCTTCGAAGGTCGCGCGGCCTTCACCGCGGCCGGTGGGCGCGTCCTGGCCGCCAGCCAGTTCCACGACCTGGAGGCGGCCCGGGGCCGGAACGTTCTCGTGGTCGGGTATGGCAAGTCGTCCTGCGACGTGGCCGTTCCCGTCAGCGAGGTCGCCGCCCGGACCAGTGTCGTCGCCCGTCAGCTGCTCTGGAAGATGCCCAGGAAGCTCGGCGGCGCGCTGAACTACAAGTACCTCATGCTTACCCGGATGGGTGAAGCCCTGTTCCGGTACATCAGGCCGAAGGGTTTCGAACGTTTCCTGCACGGTCCCGGCAACGGTCTTCGCCGCACCATGCTCGACAGCGTCGGGTCGGTCGCGACCAGGCAGCTCAAGCTGTCCCGGCTGGGCCTGGTGCCGAACGGAACCTTCGAGGACATCGCCCGCAGCACCGTGAGCCTGGCGACGGAGGGCTTCTTCGAGCGCGTCGCCGACGGCCGGATCAGCGTCCACCGCGACCAGGTGGTCAGCGAGCTCCTGACCGACGGCGGACGACCGGCCGCCCGCCTCGCGGACGGCACGGTGCTCCCCGCCGACCTGGTGATCTGTGGTACCGGATTCCGGCAGTGCGTGCCGTTCCTGGACCCGGCACTGTGCGCCCGTCTCGAAGACGGCGCGGGCAACTTCGAGCTGTACCGCCAGATCCTCCCTCTGGGCGTCCCTCACCTCACCTTTGCCGGCTACAACTCCTCGTTCTTCAGCCCGCTCAGCGCGGAGATGGCGGCTGTGTGGACCGCCGCCTACCTGCGAGGAGGGGTCACCCTGCCCCCGGAGGACCGGATGCGCGAAGAGATCCGGGCCCGCTTGGCCTGGATGTCGGAGCGGACCGACGGCCGGCACGCCCGCGGGACGAACATCATCCCGTTCTCCATGCACAACATCGACGAGGTGCTCGACGAACTCGGGCTCAACCTCGGTCGTTTCGCCCGTGCCCGGCAGTGGCTCCTACCCGTCGACCCGCGTTCGTACCGGAAGGTGACCCTCCGCATGATCCGGCGGACCGCCGCGACAGCGAACGGGCCGTCGCCTGCACCCGTTCCGGAGTCCGTGAGTGCTGCGTCGGCCGCCGGACGTCCTTGAGCTGGGCAAGGTCCGGCAAGTCGGTCAACGCGGCGAGAACGCCGGCGCCGGTCTCGGTCTTTCGTCCGCCTGCTGGAGTACGGCGCTCGCGACGTCATAGGTGCCGGCTGGCGTAGCGCCCGGGGTACGGAGCACGGCCATGCCGGTGACGGTCCTGCTCGTCCGGCTGGACCGTCGCGCCCGGCGAGGCGATGAACTCCGCATTCCTGCATCAGGTCGGCCGCGGGCACCGACGCCCGGCTCCGTACGCAGGTTCCGCGCACCATGGGCGCCACGATGCTCGCGGTGTCCGCGGTGCTGCTTGCCGGAGCCTTCCTCTGTGGCGTTGCACAACTCGTGCTGCGGCTCGCCGCGGTGGTGATCGAGGGGTGACCATCCGGCTGACGTCGCGTGGCGGTGCCTGGCGGCTGCCGTCCGCCGCCCATTTCGCTGAGCGCCACCAACTGGTCGTGATTCTCGCCTGGGCGAGTCCATCATCTCGATCAGGTCCGGTGCGCGCATCCACCACCTCGACGCGGGCGTCTTGGCCTCGGCCCTGCTCGCCGTCGGGCTGTCCGTGGCCATGTGGTGGAACGATTTCTCGGGCCTCGCGGGGGCAGCCCAACGTGCGGTGGCCAGCCGGGGGCGCGAGCCGGGCCTCCCTGGCCACCGCCGGCACGTACCTGCACGCCGGCATCGGCGGCGGCATCCTGATCGTCGCCGTCGGCGGTGGTTCCGTCGTCCGAGCCGGCACACGAAACAGGGCGCGTACCAGGCCGGAGCCGTGGGCTGGAAGCGGTGGGCGATCAGGCTGCTTCTGTTGCGTCAAGCCCCGAGTCCGTGGACACGGTGGCCCACACCACCTTGCCGCTGTGCGCCGGTACAGCACCCCACGCGGCGGCGATCGCATGAACCAGTCTCAGGCCCCGCCCTCGGGCGGCGACCGGCGCCGACCGCATGGTGTCCGCAGCTGCGTCCATGAGCGGATACCGGGAATCGCCGTCGCGGACGGCCAGATGCAGCCGGCCACCACGTCGGAACACGGTCACCACGAAGTCGGTGGAGGCATGGTCCACGGCGTTGGAAACCAACTCGGACATGATCAAAGCGGCGTCGTTTCGCAGGTCGGGCAGTCGCCAGGTGTGGCAGGCCTGGGCGACGAGGTCACGAGCCGCCCGCACGGATGAGGGCCGAGGCGCCAGGCGGACCTGCAGCCGGTCGGCTCGGGACACCTTGCCGGCGATCGCGATGCGGGCCTGCGACATGGTCGCGAACAACAGCGGGCTGGTCCCTTCCTGGTGCCGCAGCCGGTAGTTCAGCATCGTCGCCGGAGGCGAACAGAACGCCAGGTGTACCGGCGCCGGCCCGAGCCGTGCGGTCCGCTGCGCCGCCAACCAGTACGGCAGGCTCGCTCCGTGCAGATCGCCCACGTTGTGCATGTCGATGATGACGGCCTCGCAGGGACCGGCCAGGCACCGCCGCAGGCCGGCGGTGACCTGGTTGCCGAGCTGCTGCGACCATTGACCGCGCACGGTCATCTCGACGACCGTGGTGCTCGCGTCAGCGGTGACGTCTACCGACACCCCGCCCTGGTGCGTGCCGGTGGTGACGAAGTAGGGAGGCACGAGTGGCTGCAGCCACTCACGTGGTTCCATGGCGGTCACTACTGACTCTGGTTGCAGGTGAGGCCGTAGACGATCGATATATCGCCGAGCGGTGTGGTCAGCTCAGCGCTCCGTGCTTGATCACGGGTCCTCCTGCCGTCAGCAGCCGCGGGGATCTGGTCGGCGACGCAGCGGAGGTTACGCGGTCGGACCACGAGCGTGCCGGTCGGCGGGCACCACGCCGGCCCCGGCCGGGCAAAATGGGTGATAACGCCGCCTCGCGGATCCGGTTGCGGGCGGGCATCTAGCGTTGCGACGATCACTGCTGCTCCAGCTGCTCAGGACGGAAGCGCCACCGAGGTCTGGAGCGGCCAGCGACGATGAAACCACACCGGCACTACTGGGAACGGTATACCCACCGGAGGAAAACCGCTGGTGACAGCGATCCACAACGGGGGAAGATGCGTGCAGGACGACTCTGAGGCCCACTTCGGCCGGGAGTTCATCTGCGCTTGTCCGCAAAGTTGCCAACAGGGCGATGTGGATGACCCCGTATGCGGGACAGCGTCTGTAGCGGGGTGGTTTACCCTCGATGAAGGCGTTGGGCGTCATGTCCGTAGCCCGCTACCCCGGACCCCGGTAGTGCACCCGTCAGCGCAGGTGCCTATCAGGAGTTGCCGTGACCGCTGAGACCCGCGCCGGCGCCGCCCGGCCTCTGCCGTACCGGCCGGTGCAGCAAGACCCGTACGGCGACCACGTCGGACATCGCCGCGTTGATCGACTCGTCGCCGCAGTCACCCCGGGTGACCGGACCGCGTTCGGCATTCTGCACCGGGCCACCGAACAGCTACGCCTGATCAGTGCCGGTCCGGCACGGACGTGGCAGGCGGCGATCGACGATGCCCGCGATGGGCAGCGGTACGCGGAACTGGCGGTCCGGCTCGCCGCGCCTGTCCCCGCGGCTGACGAACGCCGTCCCCGCACTCGCGCCTGATGGCCACCGCGGCCCGCAAGGAGATTGACATGCAGGTGCGCGCCCCGTATCTGTTCAACGCCGACGACCGACACCACACGCTGAGCGTCACCGGTGACGTCACCACCGGCGTGGTGGAGATGGCGGTGCACGGTCGATGGTCGCAGCGTCTGGGCATGGACGTGTCCACCGCGATCCGCAAATGCCTGGCCGAGCACCCGGCGGCGGTCATCGCCGACCTGCGGGACACGGACGACCCGGACGGTGCCAGCATGCCGATGTGGCTGGCCGCGGGCCGGGCCGGAATCGTCATGCAGCCACCGGTGCCCCTGGCCCTGTGCCTGCCCACCGCGACGATGCTGGACCGCCGCCTACGGCGCCTCGGTGCGCAACACCCGTCCGTGTTCACCACCATGCCCGAGGCCCGCACCGCCGTGATCAGCCGCCTGTCACCGACCGTGACGCTGCAGGCGACCCTGCTGCCGCAGCCGGCCTCGCCCGACACGGCCCGCGACCTCGTCACCCATGCATGTCAGGACTGGCACCTGCCGAAGCTGCGGCAACGCGCCCAACTGGTGCTGTCCGAGCTGGTGGCCAACGCCGTGCAACACGCGGGCACCGCCGTGCTCGTCACCGTGTCGCAGCGCGGCACGGGCCTGCACCTGGCGGTCCGCGACGGCACCACCCGGCTACCGCGGCTGCTCGGCGCTACGCCCTCGGTCGCCGGGCAGCCGCCGTACGAGCGAGGCAACGGCCTTCGCATGGTGCACGTCTGCGCCACGGCGTGGGGTGCCATGCCAACTCCCGGCGGCAAGGTCGTCTGGGCCACCGTGCTTGCCGGCCCACCGGTGACGGCATGAGCGTGCGCAGGGCCGCCACTGCGGGCCGGCACCAGGCAGGGCGAGAACCGGATTCGTCGAGGGGCACGCGGCGTCGCTAGACTTCGACAGATCCGGGAAGGTTCCGTCCTCACTGCCCGCCCGTGTCGTGGCCCCTGGCGTGGAGGTACAGCGGTGTCACATCCAGTGCAGCGTGTTTCCGCTGTTCCAGCGGCGTGTCGGCGTGCCGGTGAGGGCGTGGCGTCGGGTGGTCGCCATGGATGATCGCGTCGCCATGATCCGCCACCTGATCGAGGGCGAGCCGCCGCCGCCGGACAACGGCGCAGGGTTGCTGCCTCGGGTCTGCGCCGTCGCCGCGCGCACGCTGGCGGCCTCGGGCGCGGGGATCAGCATGATGAGCGAGGCGGGGGCCCGGGGGGTCTACGCCGCGTCGGACCCGCTGACCGAGCACATAGAGGAGCTGCAGTTCGTTCTCGGGGAAGGACCGTGCTGGGATGCGTTTTCCACCCGGCGGCCGGTGCTGGTACCGAACCTCGACGGCGAGTCGGCGGCGCGCTGGCCGATGTACACCCCGGCCGCCCACGACAGCGGCATCCGGGCGGTGTTCTCGTTCCCGCTGCAGATGGGTGCCGCTCGTCTCGGGATCCTTGACATTTTCCGCCAGCGGACCGGGTCGCTGACCGGCGACGAACTCGCCACCGCGCTCGCCTTCGCGGACGTGACCATCACGGCTCTGCTGGACCAGCACGAGAACGCGGCGGTGAACAGTTCCGGTGAGGGCCTCGCCGAGGCGGTCGAGTACCGCGCCGAGCTGTTCCAGGCCCAGGGGATGGTCATGGTCCAGCTGGGGGTGCCCATCGGTGAGGCGATGGCCCGGATGCGGGCGTACGCGTACGCGCACGGCCGCCGCCTCGACCAGGTGGCCGCCGATGTGCTCGCCCGCAGACTGCACTTCGACCGGGACCGCCCATGACCGCGCACGTTACCGCCGGCCAGGCCGGGAGGCAGGCATGAAAACCGTATCCGCGCAGCAGCTCGCGAAGGTCTTCGTCGAGATCGCCGACACGCTGGTCGACGAATTCGATCTGCTCGACTACATGCACATGCTGACCGAACGGGTCGTCGAACTGACCGACGCGGCGGCCGCCGGCATGCTGCTCGCCGACCAGCGGGGCCGGCTCGAGTTCATCGCCGGTTCGGACGAGAACGTCAAACTGGTGGAACTGTTCCAGTTGCAGAACGAGCAAGGGCCCTGCCTGGAGGCGTTCGACTCCGGCGAGCCCGTCGTCAACGTGAACCTGGGCGAGGCCGGCGCCCGGTGGCCACGTTTCGCACCGCGCGCCGCCGCGGCCGGGTTCCAATCGGTGCACGCCTTCCCGATGCGGCTGCGCCGGCAGGTGATCGGAGCGCTGAACGTCTTCGGTGACACCTCTGGAAACGACTTCCAAGACGACGACATCGCGATCATGCAGGCTCTGGCGGACGCCGCCACCATCGGCCTGCTGCAGGAACGCACCGTCAGGCGCAGCGAGGCGCTCACCGAACAGCTGCAAGCAGCCTTGAACAGCCGGGTGATCATCGAACAGGCCAAGGGTGCGGTCGCGCAGGCCCGCGGCATCAGCGTCGACGAGGCGTTCACGGCCATCCGCGGCTACGCTCGGCGGCACAACCGCCGGTTGACCGAAATCGCCCAGAGTATCGTCACCGACCCGGAGACCCTGCAGCAGATCTTCCCGCAATGAGCCGGTCCGTGACGGGTGCCGGTCAGGCGCGCAGCGCGGGTGAGCATCGCCGGCCGCGGTGAGCATCCGGCCGATCTCGGGTCGTCGGCTCAGCGTGAGCGGCACAGTCCGGGCGACGTAGCGCAACCAGCTCCGGTCGTCGAGGCGGCGGAGCAGCAGCATGCGTGGGTCGTCGGCTGTTCGCCTGGGTTCCCCGCCAACGGACCCGGTCCGGAGAAGGTTGTCATGGACTGCGGCGTCGATGTCGGTGCTGGACAGGTCTCAGACTTGAGGCGGAGTAGGCCAAGGTTGGATTCCCATGCGCCCGGGCGATGTCTCGCGCGCTACCGCTGCCCTGGATCACAGCAGCGCGTTCTCGTAGGCGTAGATGACGGCCTGGACCCGGTCGCGCAGCCCCAGTTTCGTCAGCAGGTGTGAGACGTGCGTCTTGACCGTCTGTTCCCCGACGTACAGGCGCCCCGCGATCTCCGCGTTGGAGTAGCCGCGGGCCACCTCCAGGAGAATCTCGCGTTCCCGGGTGGTCAACCGGTCGAGGTCCAGGGGCCGGCTCACGGTTGCCGGGGCGAGGCCGTCGGCGAATCGGGTCACCAGACGGCGGGTCACTGACGGGTCGATGAGTGCGTCTCCGCGGGCCACGACCCGGATGGCGTTGAGCAGTTCCTCGACGGGCATGCTCTTGAGGCAGAAGCCGCTGGTCCCGGCGCGCAGGCCCCGGTAGACGTAGCTGTCGTCGTCATAGGTGGTGAGCAGCATGATGCGGGTATCAGTGCCGCGGGACAGGACGGTCTCGGCTGCGGTGAGGCCATCCATCCGGGGCATGCGTACGTCGAGGACCGCGACGTCCGGGCGTAGCCGTTCGATCTCGGTCACGGCGGCTTGTCCGTCGCCGACGTCGCCGACGCATTCGAGATCGGGCTGGGTCTCCAGGGCATTGCGGAACCCGGAGCGGAAGAACTCGTGGTCGTCGGCGAGCAGGACGCGGATCGAGATCGACAAGCTGAGGCGGTGAATCCGAAGGGGTCCTCGGTGGCTGTCGGCCACGACATCATCGCTTGACGCATGAGGTTAACGTCATTAACCTCTAGCAAACGCCGTTAACCAATCCTGCGGAGGTTGTCATGCCCGAGTCCTTGAGCATCGCCGGTAATAACCTCGCCTACGAGGTGACCGGGCACGGCCCGCTCGTCGTCCTGGCACACGGCATCGGCGACAGTCGGCATTCCTACCGGTTCCTCGCTCCAGCCCTGGCCGGCGCCGGGTACCGGGTCGCCAACGTCGACATCCGCGGCTGCGGCGACTCCAGCCTGGGCTGGGACGGCTACAGCCGCACCGACATCGCGGGCGACCTCATCGCCGTCGTGCGCCACCTCGGCGGCCCCGCCGTGATCATCGGCCAGTCGATCAGCGGCGGCGCGGCGACCATCGCGGCGGCCACCGCGCCCGACCTGATCAACGGCGTCATCGAGCTGGCGCCGTTCACCCGCGTACAACCCTTCGACCTCGGCGGGCTGATGCGGGTGAAGCGCTTCCGGACCGGTTACAGCCAGATGGGGCAGGTCATGGTCCTGGGAAGGCTGGCGAGCTGGAAGAAGTACCTCGATGTGGCATATCCGGCCAAGCCCGCCGACTGGGACGCCGAACTGAAGCGGATCGAGGCGAAGCTGAGCGAGCCCGGCCGGATGAAGGTCCTGCAGGCCATGTGCAAGACCAGCCCGACCGACGCCGGCGCGCAGCTGGCCAACGTCACCTGCCCGGTCCTGATCGTCGAGGGCAGCCTCGACCCCGACTGGGCCGACCCCCGCGCCGAGGGCGAAAAGATCATCGCTGACCTGCCCAGGGGTCTCGGCCAGCTCGCCGTCATCGAGGGTGCCGGCCACTACCCGCACGCCCAGACACCGGATCAGGTCCTCGCGCTGGCCCGGCCCTTCCTCGACAAGACGCTGGCCAATGCCTAGGGCCCGGCTCACCCCGCTATCGGTCACCGAGGCCGGCGCCGCCCTGATCGACGAGATCGGCTTCGAGAACTTCAGCATGGGCCTGCTCGCCGAACGACTCGGAGTCAAGACTCCCGCGCTCTACAAGCACATCACCAGCCAGGCCGATCTGGTCCATCGCATCGCGGCCCGGGCCCTGGCCGAGTTCGCTGACGCCATTCGCGACGCCATCCAGGGCCGGGCCGGCAGCGACGCCCTTGCCGCCGGAGCACAGGCGATGCGGACCTACGTGCTGGAACACCCCGGCCAGTACGCGACCGCCGATGCTGCCGCTGCCCGCCCGACCGGACCCGACGACCCGATCATCCCCGCCGTCGAGCGGGTCGTCGCCTCCTGGGCGGCCATGCTGCGCGGCTACCACCTGGACTCCAGTCAGGAGATCCACGCCCTGCGGATGCTCCGCAGCGCCCTGCACGGGTTCTCGACCCAGGAAGCAGCGGGCGGGTTCCAGATCGACGCATCCATCGACGACAGCTTCACCTGGATGATCAATTTTCTCGACCGCGGCCTGCAAGACATCACCGCCACCGCCACCGCCACCACCACCACCACCAGCAGCAGCGCCCGCTGACGGATCGTCGACGAACACGACCACATCCTCGCGGAGGACCGACATCAGCATCACCCGCGCACCCACGAGCACCCGGACACCACCACTCGGCGGCCACTGATGGTGAACATCGACGAAGAGCCCGAAGAGACCCGGATCGAGCGGCACGCGAGCTGGGCCGAGCTGTTCTTCGACCTCGTGGCGGTGCTGTTCCTGGCTCTGTGGCTGGCCTGGACGACGTTCATGCTGTACGGCAACGTCGCCGCCGGCCGGGCCAGCGTGCTGCGGCTGATGGTCGCCATGTTCGGCTTGTCCGTCGTCTACGGATACGCCGGCCTGCCGCACCTACGCGCCGGCGGGATCCCCACCCGCGCCGCCCTCGGTCTGCAGGCATCACGACCCCGCTCCTGCTCGGTCTGCTCGCCACCGCTATGAGCGGTCGAACGCTCGTGATCTACCTGGCCCTGACAGTCCTGGCCCACCTCTGGTTCGAACGACGACTCACCCCCCGATCCCGACCGATGAAGCTCCCGGCCGCCGGGTGGCTCATGAGCCCCTTCCAGTGAGCCGGCCGTCGCAATCGTCCAGGCGGGGCTGTACGAGCTTGACACCTCCTGGGCGCAAACACCCTCACCCGCGACATCCGCCACCTCTGAAACCGCCGTGGCTCACCCTCCGAACACACCTCTCCCTTCAAACGCGACTGACCAATTGGTTACGTAGACGGAAATGGAACACATCATGAAACCGCTCCGCCCCCTCGCCGCTGCCACCTTCATCCTGGGCGCGGCAATCTATCTCGCCGCCGAAGCGATCACGGCCGCGGCATGGAAATCGCCCAGCTACAGCTACGCCGACAACTGGATCAGCGACCTCGGATCCGCAACGCCCGGCGTGTTCCAAGGCCGCGAACTCAACTCGCCGCTGAACGTGGTCATGAACACCGGATTCATCGTTCAGGGCCTCCTCTTCGGGATGGCCGCCGTGCTGCTGTCGCGCACAATGAGCGGGCGGTCCCGGACCTTCACCGCAGTGACGGGGGTCGTGACCATGATCGGCTACATCCTGGTCGGAACCTTCCACGGCTCTCTCCAGGCGCAGCAGAACGGCACGCTTGCCCTGCACTTCACCGGAGCCACGCTGGCGATCGTCGGCGGGAACGTCCTCGCGCTCGTCCTGGGCATCCACTGGCGCAAGACTCCCGGGACGCGGCTGATCGGCCTCGTCAGCATCGTCCTCGGAGCGTTCGGCCTGGTCTCCGTAACCGCTCTCTTCCTCACCTTCGATGCCGGCCTGCCCTCGGGTGCGATCGAACGCGGCTCCGTCTACACCATCGTCATCTGGCAACTCGCCGTCGCCGTCGCCCTCCTGCGCACCCGGGCCGACTCCGGCGCACCCCACGTAGGCGCGACCAAGGCATCCACCAGCAACTGACCCGCCCCCTCCCCATCTCGTTCTCCGGCCAGGCCGTCCGTGAATCTCGGGGCTCATCTCGGTGCCTTGTCCGCGGTGGGTGGTCCTCCGGACCGCCCCGCGACGTCATCAGATGGCGGTCAGGGTGAGGACGCCGGTGTAGGTGCCCGCCGCGGTGTCGGTCGGCACACTCAGCTTCAGGGCCGCGTCGAGCTGGGCAGTGCCCCGGCCGGCACCGCCCGGCGCAGTCGCGAGCGGGGCACTGGCGCCGAGACCCGCGGTGGGCCGGCCGGAAACATCCGGTGCGGTGACCGGCCCGGCCACCACGCCCTGCTGATCACCCTGCTGCACGACCGACGGCGTCCAGCCGAGGTAACCGCCGGTGAACGCCTTGCCGTCGGAGGTGCGGAATCCGTCGGCCATCTGCCCTGAGGCGCTCCAGCCGGGCCGGCCGGAACGGGTGTCGGTGACGGTCACCGGCTTCAGCGCGCCGGTGCTCTCCCACCGATCACCCGAGGCGTTCAGCTCAGCCGCCGGCAGTGTGACAGCACGGTCCCCGTCGTCGACGCTGATCACCAGCGCACCGTCGGTCTCGCTGATCGTCGCGGTCACCGACTTCGACGCGCTGCCGCCCTGCTGGCCGGCGGCCACCTTGAGGGTCACCGCCGTGCTGGTGGCCACCACCGTGTCGCCGTCGTACAACGTGACCTGGTACTGGGCTCCGCTCAGTTCCCGGGTGGCGGTGAAACCGTACGCCGCGCCGGTTTCGCCGCCGACGGGGGAGAAGTCCGCGTCGCCGGGCCGCTTGGCGAACCACTGGTACGTGGTCAGCGGGCCCTGCGGGGACTGGACGGCCTGCAGTGTGACTGCGTCGCCCGGCTGGTACTCGCCGTCGGACAGCCCCGATACGGAGAGCGTCGGGCCCGGCTCACCGGCGCCGGTCACTCGCAGCACCACCGGCGTGGACTCGACGTACTTACGGCCGTCGTCGAAGGTGAGCCGGGCGAAGACTGTCGCGCCGTCGAGCTCGGCTGCGGCGGTCAGCGACAGCTGCGCGCTGTTCTGACCCGGCACCACCTGCGGGGTGTCCTCGCCGCGTTTCTGCGCGTACCACTCCCAGCGGGTCAGCACCGACGCCGGCGAGACCGAGGCGGTCAGCTGCACGTTCTCACCGGCCCGGTAACTGTCGGCCAGCCCGCCGACGGTGACCTTCTGCCGCGGTGCCGCACCGTGGTCGTCCACGTAGATCGTCGCCGGCTCGCTGGTGGCCAGCAGCTCACCGGCGGCCGTACGCAGCTCGGCCTTGACCTGAGTGCCGTCCAGGGCCTGCTCGGCGGGGACCTCGTGGGTCGCTGCCGTGATCTTCTCCATCACGACGAAGTCGGCCTGGTCGGCGCGCTTCCACAGCCACCGGTAGGTGTCGGTGTCACCGGCCGCCGGGTCGGCGGAAGCGCTGAGCCGGACCGGGCTGCCCTGGTGGTAGTGGCCGGAGAGGGAGTCCAGGAACAGCATCTGCTCGCCCGGCGCGGCGTCGGTGACCCGCAACTGCTTGTGGGCGCCCGCGACGGAGTACCCGCCGGCCGCGTCCATCGCCCAGACCGACAGCCACTTGCCGTCCAGGTCCGCGGTGACCGGCAGCTCGAGCGACCCCGAGGTGGCGTCGGGGATGGGGGTGAACGCCGTGTCGTCGCTGAGAGCCCATTCGTAGACCACGTCGTCGCGGGCGGGGTACAGCTCGGAGCTAGCTTCCAGGGTGTCCCCGGCACGGTAGACCGTGCGGACGCCGGACAGCATGAGCTCCCGGTAGAGAATCTCCGCCAGGAAGGCGGGGGAGCGGCCGATCACCGTGCCGGCGGCGTCGAGGATCTCGTACGCCCATTCGTTCTGGTTGAGCCAGCCGGAGTCGATCGTGTAAGCGCCGGGAGTGCCGGGAACAGGTTCGGGCAGCCCGTACTCCGGCACAGGCGTCCACTCGGCACCGCCGGGCACGATGCGGCTGACCCATCGGCTGGTCTCGCCGTCGGTCAGCGGGCGGTGCTCGACCGAGACCCGCACCGGGTCACCGCCGTAGTAGCGGGCCTGCAGGCCGGTGATCACGACCGGTTCGCCGGTTCCGGTGTTGGGCCCGTCGACGCGCAGGGTGCGCCGACCGCTCTCCTGCACCGTCTTGTTCTTCGCGTCGACGATCTCCACCCAGACCTCGGCCTCGTCGAGCGCGACGGTCGCGTCCCGGCGGAACCGGTCGGTCTCGCCCACGACGTATTCGGTGGTCTGCCCGGCGGTGCGGATGATCCACCGCCACTTCTCGCCGTCGTCCAGAGTGGCACCCACGATCCGCAGATCGATCTGCTCGCCCGCGGTGTAGCGGTCCGCGACGCCGGTGATGGCGAAGACCTCGCCGCCGGCCCGCTCGGTCACCGTGACCGTCACCGGATCCGAGGCCGACCGGGCGAACCGGTTGAGCACCTGGGGCACGAAGCGCGCGCTCAGCGACCGGCTGCCCAGCGGCAGGTCGCCGGTGGCCAAGGTGGCTTGCCCGCCGGATACCGCGGCGTGCCCGAGAACGGTGCCGCCGTCGAGGAACTCCACCCAGCCGGGGGCGTCCTGGGGTGTGACCGTGGCGTCGAGCGTGACGCGGTCACCGGCCACGACGGTGGTGGCGCTCGCCCGCAGAGCGACCGTGGTCCCGGCCGCCGCGGGCAGTCCGCCGACCACGAACGTGTAGACGGCCTGCGCCGTCTGCTGTTCGCCGCTTACGGTGACTGTGGCCCGCACGCTGATCCGGTAGGTGCCCGCGGTGGTGAAAGCCCAGTTGGCGTGCATGTGCGTGCGGCCGACGGCGAACGACTTCAAACCGTCCTCGTCGGAGGACCACAGGCGCTTGGCCCCGCCGAAACCGCCGGCGGTGAACAACTCGACGCTGCCCGGCCCCTCGAGGCCGGTCAGGGTGAACGTGGTCTGGTTGCCCTCGATCGCACCGGCCGGCACCGACTCGGTGGAGAAGCCGGGCCACAAGCGTCCGGGTCCGGGGTTGGACTCCGGTGCGATCCACACCTCACTGCCGGCCGGAGCGAGGAACTCGTACCCGGCCGGCACGGTGGCCTTCGCGTCGTCGGCCAGGTGGAACCAGATGTCCTCGGCGGCGAAACGGGTGCCGTTGCCTTCCGCGACGTCGGCTTTCGACGCCAGGGCCAGCCGGCCGTCGTCGAGGAACGTGGAGACCGCGTCGGTGTGCACTCCGGCGATGATCCGGTGCTCACGCGGCTGCGGAGCCGGCCCTTCGGCTGCGGTCGCGGTCGACGCCGGAGACAGTACGACGGCGACACCTACGGTGATCACCGCCAGAGCCCCCGCTCTGCGGCGGGGCAGAGCGGGCGCCCGGCGGCGCAGTGATTTCATGACGGTCACCAGGACCTGCTTTCGGTGAAGGGTGGGTGAAGGGGTGCGAGGAGGCGTGACTGGTCGCGGGCTCGTCAGGCGGCGAGCCGGGCGAGCACACCGTGGCGTGGCGCCACGAGGCTGGCGACGAGGAAAGCCGCGGTCAGGGTGAGCACGATGGTGCCCCCGACCGGCAGGTCCCAGGACCACGACAGGTAGAGGCCGATCACGGCGCAGCCGGCGCCGATGGCCGGGGCCAGCGCCATCATCACGCTCAGCCGGTCGGTGAGCAGCCGGGCGGTCGCCGCCGGGGTGATCAGCAGGGCGAGGACCAGGATGTTGCCGATGGTCTGTACCGCCATCACCACGGCGAGGGTGACCAGCACGTACAGCAGCAGGTCCAGCCAGAAGACGCGCAGGCCGAGGGCGCGGGCCATCTCCCGGTCCAGGGTGACGGCGACGAACTCCTTGTGCAGCAGCAGCACGGTGAACAACACGGCGATGGTGGTGCCGCCGACGACGTACAGGTCGCGGTCGGGGATGCCGGTGATCGAGCCGAACAGGAACTGCTGCAGCGATCCGGCGTAGCCGGGCGCCCGCGAGATGATCACGATGCCGAGGGCGAACGCGGCGACGAAGAAGATCCCGATGACGGAGTCCTCCTTGAGCCGCCGGTTCTGGGCGAACACGGTGACCAGCAGGGCGGTGACCACGCCGGCGACAGTGCCGCCGACCACGAGGCTGCCGGAGAACAGGAAGGCGATGGCGAGCCCGGGAAACACGGCGTGGGCGACGGCGTCGCCGATGAAGGCCATGCCGCGCAGCACGACGTAGCAGCCGACGACACCGCACATGATCGCGGCGAGGGTGGCGATGATCAGAGCCTTGGGCAGGAAGGCCAGGTCGGGATTGACCAGGTCGGTGAGGAACTGCAGCGGGGACACGTCACGCTCCGGCCGGCGTCAGGGAGAGGGCTTTGAGCAGGTGGCTACCGGGGCCGACCTCGAACGTCTCCATCCAGACGGCCGGGTCCTTGAGATCAGCCGCGGGACCGGTGGCGATGACCGTGCGGTTGAGCAGGATCAGCGTGTCGCAGGTGTAGGCGGCAGCGGCCAGATCATGGGTGGCCATCACCACCGCCCGTTCCTTGGCCAATGTGGTGAACAGCTCGGTGAGGTTCTCCTGGGCGGGCATGTCGAGACCGGTGAACGGTTCGTCGAGCAGCAGCACCGGCGGTGACACCACGAGGGCGCGAGCCACGAGCACCCGCTGGCGCTGGCCGCCGGAGAGTTCGCCGACCGGACGTTTACGCAGGTCGGCCAGTCGTACCTGGTCGAGGGCGGCCCAGACGGCCTGCCAGTGGGCGACGCTCGGGCGGCGGAACAGGCCGATGCGGCGGACCAGGCCGCTGAGCACGGCATCCTCCACACTGGCGGGAAAATCCCAGCTGAACTCGTGACGCTGGGGGACGTAGCCGGCGCCGGAGCTGATCACCGTTCCGCCGCGCAGCGGGATCAGGCCGAGAGCAGCGCGGATCAGGGTGGTCTTGCCGGCGCCGTTGGGGCCGAGCAGCGCGGCGAACTCGCCGGTGTCCACGCGCAGGTTCACGTCCCGCAGGACGGGTCGGCCACCGAGATCGGCGTTGACCGCGATCATCTCCAGGGCGGCGGTCATCGGCCGGCCTGGCGTTCGGCGCGACGGCGCACGGCGACCTGCCGCCAGACCAGGACGGCGATGAGCAAGGCGGCCAGGAGGCCCCCGGCGGCCAGGACCGGGAGGTAGCCCGTACCCGGGGAGGTTTCGTCGTCGGCCGCCGGTGCCGCGGCCGGGGCCGAGCCGGAAGGCAGTGGGGCGGTGAAGGCGGCGTTCAGCGCCTCGTCCGGGTCCGTGGCGTCACCGACGGCGAGGCGCAGGACGGTGCTGCCGCTGACGGTGGAGCCGTCGGCGAGGTCGGCGGAGATGTCCATGGCGACCAGGTAGGTGCCGGGCTTGCCGAAGACCCAGTTGGCGTGGGTGTGGGTGTTGGTCTCCACCCAGATCGGCTGGGGGTAGGGCTTGGCCGAACTCCAGAGGACCTGCGGGGCGCCGAGATTGCCGGACTGCAGGAAGACGGTGACGTCGCCGGGTCCCTGCACGCCGCGCAGGGACATGGTGACGCCGCGGTCGATCGCGTCGAGGACGCCGGGATCCTGGGTGTTCCAGCCGATCCAGACGACGCCCTGCTTCTCGGTCTGCGGGACGACGTGCACGTTCGTGCCGGGTGGGGCGCCGAGGAACGCGTAGACCTGGTCATCCGGGACCGGCTGGCGCGCCGTATCGCGCACCCGCAGGACGGTGTCGGCCGGTTCGCGCCAGACCGAGGGGACGGCGTGGTCGTCGTGGATCTGGATGGTCCACTTGCCGTCGCGGTAGCGGGGACCGATGTCGACGTGACCGGTCTCCAGGACGGCCCGGCCGGTGGCCTGGCCCTGGTTCGCGTCGAGGGTCTGGTCCAGGCCGCTGCCCGGTGGGGGCACCGTCGGCGTGGTGGCGAGCAGGGCGGCGGTGACCGCCGTGGCGATGTGGGTCAGCAAGAGAGGTTTCCTCAGGTCAGGCAGTGGTGGAGGGAATCGGCGTTGAAGCGCATCATCGCCACGTAGGAGGTCACCCGGTCGTCGAAGGCGTCGCCGTAGATGTCGCAGACCCGCACGTCGTTCTCGCGCGCCACCTCGACCAGCGTCGACGAGCGGGCACGCAGGTTCGGTTCCAGGAAGACCGCTCTGACATGCAGGTTGCGCAGGGTCTCGGTGAGCCGGCGACGGTCGGCCAGACTCGGCTCGACCGCCGGGTTGGGGGTGACGAAACCGGCGACCGGGATGCCGTAGGCCTTCGCCAGGTAGGCGAAGGCGTCATGGGTGGTCACCAGATGCCGGTTCGTCGCCGGTACGGCGTCGATCCGCTGCTGGACGTACGTGTCCAGGGCGCTGAGTTCGGTCAGGTACCGATCGGCGTTGGCCCGGAATTCGGCGGTGCCCTGCGGGTCGGCGGCGATCAGGCTGTCGCGGATCAGTTCGGTGTAGGCCTGGGCATTGCGGACGTCCTGCCACAGGTGGGGGTCGATCTCACCGTGCACGTGCCGGCCGAGGACGGCCTGCGGCAGCTGGTGGATCTGGGTGCCGGGGCGGCCGAGGAACCGGAAGCCGGGCCCGGCGGGCACCTCACGCAGGGCTTTGGCCGGGACTTCGATCACCGTACGGGCGGGATCGTGCCGCTGTCCGCCGTGCTCCTCGTCGGCCAGCAGAACGATCTCGCCGGTGTCGATGTCGGTGGTGACGTCGGTGTGGCCGTCGCGCAGCACGGTGGCCCCGCCGATGACCGAGTGCGGGTCGACGCCCACCGCGAAGGTCAGGCTCTGTTCACCGATCGGTACCGGTTTGCTGTCGGTGGTCACCGCCAGCTCGGCTCGCAGCGTCAGCCGATAGACGCCAGGTTCGGTGAACGCCCAGCTCATGTGGGTGTGGGCGTCCGGCGGCAGGTTCATGGTGTCGTCGCGGTAGCCGTTGGTGGGGTCGAAGCCGTCGCCGGAGTCCAGGAACGTGTCCGGATTGCCGAACGACTCGGTCAGATACGCGATCATCCGGCCGGGTCCGGTGACGTTCGTCGCGGAGAGGTGGATGTCGGAGGAGCGGGTGACGCCATGGCGTGCACCGTCTCCCTGGGCGCGCAGGCCGAGCCAGATGGTGTCCAGGGAGACGTCCTCGACCAAGGGGATGATCTCGGCGGCGTACTTGGTGGCCCCCTCGGCCAGCGAGATCTGCTCGACGCCGTCGGGCAGATTGGCGTCCAGCGTCTTGATCACGCTCTGCGCTTCCAGCAGCAGGTAGTTGCTGAAGGCGACGTCGGCGTAGACGATGTTGCGCACGTCGCGCAGGGTGGGCTCGTAGGCGTGCGCGTCGGCGTTGTCGGGGACGATCGAGTCGACCAGCACCCGGTCGCCGCCGACGTTGCGGACGAGATCGGCGAGGATGCCGGTGGTGGTGACGACCTGGACGCGGTGATCGGTGTCGGTGAGGGCGGGCGGTGCCGCACAGCCGGCGAGGGCGAGGGCGGCCAGCAACGCTACCGGCTTTCGGGTCATTAAGATTCTCCCAGGTGGGCCCGCTCCAATTGAGGTGGAGCGGGCCCACCCTGCTCACGGCAGCGTTACGGCAGGACAGTGAAGGTGAAGGCCTTCACCCCGGTGGTGACGGTGGCTCCGGTGGACAGCAGCTTGCCGGTCACCTCGAAGTTGACGGTGTAGGTGCCGGCCTTGGTGAAGCCCCAGTTGGCGTGGGTGTGCGCGTTGTAGGTGACGGTCCGGGTGTCCGGCAGGCCGTCGCTGGAGTCGAACAGCCGGGTCGGGGTGCCGGACGCGACGGTGTAGACGCTGACGTGCCCGGGGCCGCTGAAGCTGTTCAGCCGGAACGTCACCGAGTTCGCCTGGAAGACACCGGACGGGACCTCCGTGGTGTTCCAGCCGGCCCACAGCAGGCCGCTGGTGTTGCCCTGCGGCAGCACCCAGGCGGTACCGCCCGCGGTGCCGAGGAACGACCACGCGCTGCCGGCCGGCACCGTGATCTTCGCGGCCGCCGGAACCTGGAAGACCACGTCGGCGGGGGCCCGTTCGACCAGAGTCCCGCTGGTGCTGTCGCCGACGTTCAGCGTCAGCGTGCCGGGAGCGGTGTAGTCGACGTCGAGGACGTCGACGTGGCCGCTGGTCAGCGTGGTGGCCGCGTACGCCGGTGAACCGGCCGCCACCACCAGGGCGCAGGAGATCGCAGCTGCGGTCAGGATGCGCTTCACGGCTGCACCACGACCTTGTAGACGGCCGGGTCGGAAGTCACCCTGGTGCCGTCGGTCAGCGTTCCGGTGGCCTTGACCTTGATGAAGTAGACGCCGGCCTTGGAGAACGCCCAGCTGGCGTGCAGGTGCGAGCCGGCGTCGAGGGCCACGGCGTCGGGCAGGCCATCAGCGCTGTTGACCAGAACGTTCGGGTTGCCGACCGCGTCCTCGGTGAAGACCGCAAGACGGCCGGGGCCGTTGACCTTCTGCACCGCGAGGGTGACCGTGTCGCCGGCGAAGACGCCGGCCTCGATCTCCTCGGTGGCGATGCCGGGCCAGAGCAGCTCCTCGTTCTGGATCTCGGGGAGGATCCACGTCGTTGCGCCGGCGGCGCCGAGGAAGCCGAAGGCGGGATTGTCGGGAACGGTGGTCTTGGCGGCCCTCTTGACGAGGAAGACGACGTCGTCGACCTCGCGCTCCACGTCGGGTTCGACGGTCTCGTCGTGGACGCCGATCTCGAGGGCGCCGTCCTCGTAGGCGATGTCGACGATGTCGACGTGGCCGGCGCTCAGCACCACGGTGTCGGCGGCCTGGGCGGGCAGGGCGGTGCCCAGCAGGGCGGCGGCGAGGAAGCCGCTGCCGAGCAGCAGTCGAAGCGGTTGACGCAAGGGAATCTCCTCAGGCTGTTCCGGAACTGGCGAACCGGATGCCGGGATCATAATGGTTTTCATTTTCATGAGGAAGGGTCTGGAGTGGACACGTGACCAGCCTCGCCCCGTCGGCGCCGGGTGAGCAGGACGGCGGCCGTTCCCGCGACGAGCAGTAGTGCTCCGCCGGCGGCGATGGTCGTGATGTTCGCGCCGGTCCGGGCGAGCAGGCCGCTTCCGCCGTTCTGGCCGGCAGATCCCTTGCCGGTGGCGCTGTCCGTCCCGTTCCCGTTCCCGGCGCCGGCGTCCGTCGAGTCGCCGACCGCGAGGGTGAGCGTCCTGGTGTCGGACACGTTCTTGCCGGCGGTGGTGGTGGCGGTCATGTCGAACGTCAGCTGGTAGGTGCCGGCTCGGGTGAAGGCCCAGTTGCCGTGTGCGTGGGTGTTGGGTGCGATGCCGAGGCGCTGCGGCAGGGACTTGTCCGAGTCGAAGATCACCTCGGGAGCGCCGAACGAGCCGGTGAGGAAGAGCTTGAACTTGCCCGGTCCGCTGACCTGCTTGAGGCGCCAGTTGACAGTGCCTCTGGTGCCCTTGACCAGCGACTCGTGCTGGGTGTTCCACCCGGGCCAGACGATGCCGGACTGCTGGGACTGGGGCAGCAGGTAGACCTTGTCGCCGGCCTTGCCCAGGAACGCGTATCCGGGGCCGGCCGGCACGTCGATGCGGGCCTTGTCGGTGACCTTGAGCGTGACGTCGCTCAGTTCGCGCCAGGTAGCGGGAGTCGTGGTGTCGTCCTTGAGACGGATCCGCAGAGCGCCGCCGCTGAGCTGCGGTCCCATGTCGACATGCCCGTCGGCGATCACGCGCCGTCCGGTCGCGGGGGTGTTGGCGGCCGCGGCGGCTGTCGTACGGTTCGGGGCCGCGGCGGCGGCGCGGGCGGGTGCGGGGATCCGGGGTGCCGCGGCGGTCTCAGGTGCGGCGAGTGGCCGGGTCGGAACCGAGACGGCGTAGACGGCCTCGTCCTTGAGCGTTCGCGAACCGGTGCGCGCGGTGGCGCGCAACGTCACGCGGTACTCACCGGTGGCGTCGAACAACCAGACCACGCCGCCCAGCCGCTTTCCGGCGGGCAATCGGGCGCTGGTCCGGCCGTCGCTGTCGAGCAGCAGGGTGGGGCGTCCCCACTCGGACAGGGTGTAGGCCGCGAACGATCCGGGCCCGTCGACGGTGAGCAGGTCCAGCGTCACCGCGCCGCCGGCGACGTCGTCGGTGTCGATCGCGGTGGTGTCGAACGTGGAGAACGGTGAGCCGTCCTGCAGGGACCACACCGGTGCGCCGGGCCGGCCGAGAAAGGCGAAGGCGGGGTCGTCGGGGATCACGCCGACCGGGGAGCCGGAGGCGGTGAATCGCAGCGACTGCGGGTCGGTGACGGCTCGGCTCTCACTCCGGAAGCTCATCCGGAGCTTGCCCGATTTCACCGACAGCGCGACGAGATCGGCGCCTTCGGCCTGCGGCGTACCGGGCGCCGCGACCGCCGGGGCACCGGCGGTCAGCGCGACCACGAGCGACGCCGCGGCGACGGCGACGGTCCTGCGGATCATTTGCTGCCTTCCTTCTCCAGGATTGGGTTCTTCTCCGCTGAGCTCGCCTGGTCGCGGCCGCGCTGTTCGGCGGCGGAGAGGGCGGCCTGCATCCGGCGCGTTCGGCGGCGCCGGGTGAGCAGCCAGGCGGCGAGCAGCGCGGCGACGAGCGTCAGCAGGGCCAGTTGCGGCCACGGCACCAGCCAGAAGGTCCGGGTGGCGAGCGCGCGGACGGGGGCGGGATCGATCGATCGCCCGTCGGCCGGCCCGGGTGTGATGTCCACGGTCAGGCGCTCACGGAACAGCGGCGGCACCGCGTCGAGGGCAGTGGTGACGCGCAGCGTGCCGCCGGGCAGGATCTCCGGGATCACGGCCATTTCGGTGGTCCGGCCACCGAGCCCGAACGGCCCCTCGACCCGGGCCGTGGGACGCCCGCCGAGGCGTACGTTGCCGGTGTTGCCGATCGTGAAGGTGGCGGTGACGTGCGGCAGTCGCAGCGGGTTCCACGACGTCGCGGCATTGATCTCGACGTCGGTGATGCTGAGCGCGGGCTGCAGCGGCCCGGTGACGCGCAGGTAGACGCGGGCACCGACGCGATGGTCCACGGAGACCTGGTTGCCGTCGCCGTCGGTGGCTTCAGTGAGGATGGAGGCGACCACTCCGGCCGCGTGGTCGCCCGGTGTGGCGTTCGCCGGCACGGTCACGGTGAACGGCACGACGATCCGCGACGACGCCGGCAGCGCCAGCCGGTCCCGCGAGACTTTGATCCAGCTTCCCGCATCAGTGGCTTCGGTGTTGCCGGCGCGCAGGTCGAAGCCGCCCCCCGCGGTCGTGTAGGCGTCGTTCGGGTAGAGGCGCAGGGTGAGCGGGCGCTTCGAGTGGTTGGTGACCGCGACGTGGTCCGTGATACCGGCGCCCGGGTCCAGTTTGTAGTCCAGGGCCGGTCGTCCGTCCGGTCCCTTCGGACCGGACGGAGTGACGGACCAGGTCAGGGAGTCGGTCCCCGGTGCGGCCTGGACGGGCGCCGGGAAGGCGATGAGGGCTGCGACGGCCAGCAGGGCCGCGGCGGTACGCGTACGCATGAGGGGGTCTTTCGCATCGGTCGCGGGACGGCGCACGGCCGTCCCGCGACGTCGTAGAATTGCGGTCGGGCTCAGATGGCCGTCAGGGTCAGGGTGCCGGTGTAGGTGCCGGCTGCCGTGTCGGTCGGCACGCTGAGCTTCAACGCCGCGTCGAGCTGGGCGGTGCCCAGGCCCTTGCCGTTCGACGCCGTGGCCAGCACCGCACTGCCGCCCAGCCCGGTGTGCGGCTGAACGGTTCCGTACGGGTGCGAAACCGGTCCGGCCACCACGCCCTGTTCGCTGCCTTGCGTGGTGATGCTGGGTGTCCAGCCGAGGTAACCGCCCGTGAAGGTGGTGCCGTCGTCGCTGCGGAATCCGTCGGCGACCTGACCGGACGCCGTCCAGCCGGGCCGTGACGCGCGGGTGTCGGTCACCGTGACGGGCTTGAGAGCGCCGGTGCTCTCCCACCGGTCACCTGCCGGGGACAGCGCGGCGGCGGGCAGGGCGACGGTACGGTTCTCGGGATCGACACTGATCACGAGTGCGCCCTCGGACGCGTTGATGGTGGCGGTCACCGATTTGGCGGTGCTGCTGCCCTCGGCCGGGAACGCCACCCACAACCACACCTCGGCGCTGCCGGCCACGACAGTCTGGCCGTCATAGAGCCTGACGATGTACTGACTGCCGTTGAGGGCTCGCGTCGCGGTGAAGCTGTACGACGCGCCGGTCTCGCCCTCGATCGGCGAGAAGTCGTCCGCGCCGGGCTTCTTGCTGAACCACTGGTACTTCGTCAGCGCTCCCTGCGGTGACTGCACGGCCTGCAGGGTGACGGCGTCGCCGGGCTGGTACTCGCCGTCCGACATGCCGGTGATGCTCAACGCGAGGTCGCCGCCGCCGGACTGGAGGTCACCGACCACGAACTTGTAGTCCACCGGGCCGGTGGACAGCGTCGTGCCGTTGGCGAGGGTGGCGTCGGCCTGGAACTTCAGCGTGTAGGTGCCGGTCGCGGAGAACACCCAGCCGGCGTGCGCGTGGGTGTGCACCGGGACGTCCAGGCGGTCGGGCAGGCCGTCGTTGCTGCGGAACTTGATATTGGGCGTACCGAGGGAGTTGGTGTCGAACAGGGTCACGTCGCCGGGGCCGTCCACGCCGACCAGGCTCAGCGACACCTTGTCGCCGGTGAACACTCCCGAGCCGAGCGTGGTGGTGTTCCAGCCCGGCCACAGCAGGTTCGAGTCCTGGACCTGGGGCAGCATCCAGATCTTGCTGCCCGGCTGTCCCAGGAAACTGAACGCCGGCAGGTCGGGCACGGTCGTCTCGGCGGCGGGCAGCACCTGGAACGTCACATCGGCCGGGTCGCGTACCACCGCGGGGCTCACCGTGTCGTCCTTGACCTTGAGCTTCAGCGCACCGTTCTCGTAGTGCACGTCAACCGCGTCGGTGTGGCCCTTGCTCAGCACCACCGAATCCGCGGCGAGCGCGGGCGCGGCATGGAAGAGGGTGGCCGTGGCCAGGGTGAGACCGGCGATGGTGGACGCGACCCGTACGGAGGGTCTCTTCATGCACCGCTTCCTTTCTGGACAGATATTCTTAATGAAAACGAGTCTCATTTTCCAGAGGAAGCTAGCACGCGGTCGCCGGTACATGAAAACGATGTCGCTTTTCATCTGCGTGCGGGGGGTGCACGGCAGGCGCGACCTGGCCGAGTGGGCTGATTCGATGACGAAGCGCGACGGATCTGCCCAAGTGGGGCGACTGTCGATCGCTGCTGGAGCGGGTCGACGGCGGGCTTCCTGCCGGACCCCGCGGTCATCGCGAGGTCGCACCGTTGACCGTGGTTCAGTGAACCGCTCCGCTCGCCGGGGCGGTAGCCGGTGGCTGGTGGGATCGAGGCGGATCCGATGCTCACCGGTGCCTTCAGTCGAGCCGGGGTGCTGTGGTGGGCGACGGACGGCGGCGATGCCATCGCCTGGCAGACCCTCGGCCTGCGAACCGTATGACCCCGACGTCAGTGGTCGCTCGACGAGGCACAGCTGTCGCAGAGGCCGAAGATCTCGATGCTGTGGTTGACCTCGGTGAATCCGTGCTGCCGGGCGACGGCTGAGGCCCAGGTCTCGACGGCCGGTCCGGCGACTTCCACGGCCCGGGCGCAGGAGCGGCACATCAGGTGATGGTGGTGGGTGGAACTGCAGTGCCGGTACACCTGCTCGCCGTTCGGCTGGCGCAGGGCGTCTATCTCGCCCGCGTCGGCCAGCGAGCTCAGGGTGCGGTAGACGGTGGTCAGGCCGACCTTGATGCCACGGGCGTGCAGGTCGGCGTGGATGCGTTGGGCACTGCGGAACTCCTTCGTCTCGTTCAGCAGCGCGTGCACCTCCGCTTGCTGACGGGTGTGACGTGAAGGGCGCCGTGAGTCAGTCATCGTTCCTCCCGCACTGCCGGCAAGTCGCTCCCACCGGAACTGTACCGAAACGATAATCATTTCCGGCTCTTCGGGGCGGGGCGGGGGAGCGCCCATGAGTGAGGCATCAGGCGCGCAGATGCTGATGAGAGCATGTGTGCATGCCAGGGCGCCGATCGGTACGAACCTGCCGGGGAGCTGTTCAAGGCCCTTGCCTCGCCGGTTCGTCTGGCGATCGTGGACCTGCTCGCCGTGCGGCCCAGGTACGTGTATCAGCTCGTCGAACTCACCGGCCTGACCCAGCCGCACGTCTCGCAGCAACTGCGGATCCTGCGCCATGCCGGGCTTGTTCACGGTGTTCGGCAGCACCGCGAGATCGCCTATACGTTGCGCGACGACCATGTTGCTCACATCGTGCGTGACGCTCTCGCCCATGCCCGGGAGGCGCGTGCGGTGCCCGAGAAGCCCGGCCGGGGAGCGACGCCACGCCGAACTCGCTGAACCGTCCCGTGCACGCATGGTCACTTCACTATTAGACGATGTTAAGTGAAAACGATTACCGTTCCGCTTCTCAGGAACGGAGTTTTCTCGTGAATCACGTGCATCGATCTTTTGTAGCCGCGGCGACCGCCGCGGCGCTCGTCCTGCTCGGCGGATGCGGCTCGGGTGGCGACGACGCCACCTCGGGCGGCGGCAGCGCCTCCTCCGGCACCAAGCTCGCCGTGGTGGCCACGACGCCGGAGGTGGCCGACTTCGTGCGCACCATCGGCGGCGGTGACGTCGCCGTGACCCAGATCATCAAGCCGAACGTGGACCCGCACGACTACGAGCCGACGCCCGCCGACATCAAGGCGATCGGCGAGGCCAAACTGGTGGTGAAGAACGGCGTCGGCCTGGAGGAGTGGCTGGATCAGACGATCGAGTCCGCCGGCTTCAAGGGCACCGTCGTCGACTCCAGCCAGGGTGTGAAGCTGCGCGAGGGCGGCCACGAGGAGGAAGAGGGTCACGCCGAGGAGGCCGAGGCTGAGCACGCCGGCGAGGAGCACGACCCGCACATCTGGCACAACCCGCAGAACGCCAAGATCATGGTGACCAACATCGAGAAGGCGCTCGCCACGGCGGACGCCGCCCATGCTGCTGCGTTCGGTAAGAACCTCACCGACTACGCGGCCAAGCTCGACAAGCTGGACGCCGACAACGAGGCCGCCTTCGCCAAGATCCCCGCGGACCAGCGCAAGCTGGTCACCAACCACGACGCGTTCGGCTACTACGTGGAGCGGTACAAGCTGGAGTTCGTCGGCTCGGTCATCCCCAGCCTGGACACCTCGGCCGAGCTGTCGGCCAAGCAGCTCACCGACCTGGTGGCCAAGATCAAGGCGACCGGCACCAAGGCGATCTTCACCGAGAGCTCGCTGCCGCCCAAGAGCGCCGAGGCCATCGCGAAGCAGGCCGGCGTCAAGGTGGTCGGCGGCGAGGACGCGCTCTACGGCGACAGCCTCGGCGCCCCCGGCACTCCGCAGGGCACCTACCTCGGTGCCGAGGAGCACAACACCCGGGTCATCGCCTCCGGTCTGGCCGGCTGACATGGGCGAGGCCGCTCTTCGCTACGCCGGGGTCAGCGTCGGCTACCACGGCACACCGGTGCTGCGCGAGGTCGAGCTGACCCTGGCCGGCGGGCAGCGGCTCGCTCTGGTCGGCCCGAACGGCGCCGGCAAGTCGACACTGATCAAATCGATTCTCGGCCTGGTGCCCGTGCTCGCCGGTACGGCCACCGTGCTGGGAGGCACTCCGGCCGGTGCGCGACACCGCACCGGTTACGTGCCGCAGACCGACTCCCTGGACGCCGACTTCCCGATCACCGCCGCGCAGGTGGTCATGATGGGCCGCTACCGGCGCATCGGCTGGTGGCGGCCCACCCGGGCGGTCGACCGTCGCGCGGTCCGCGAGGCGCTCGACCGGGTCGGCCTGGCCGACCGCGGCGGGAGCCACTTCGGCATCCTGTCCGGCGGGCAGCGCCAGCGCGTGCTGCTGGCCCGCGCCATCGTCGCCGAGCCGGGGCTCCTGCTGCTCGACGAGCCGTTCAACGGTGTCGACGCGGTGAGCCAGGACGCCATCGTGCGGGTGCTGCGCGAGCTCAGCGCCGCCGGGACGGCCCTGGTGCTCAGCACCCACGACCTGACCGTCGCCCGTGAACTCGCCGATCTGGTGTGTCTGCTCAACGGCCGGCAGTGGGCGCTGGGCCCACCGGCGGAGGCGCTGACCGGGGAATCCCTGCGCCGCGCGTACGGCGGGCACGCCATCGACGTGGGCGACGGCCGTACCGTGCTGGTCGAACCATGATCGAGCCGTTCACCGTCCCGTTCATGGGCCGGGCCCTGGCCGAACTCGCCCTGCTCGCGCTGATCTGCGGCCCGGTCAGCGTGTTCGTCTTCGTCCGCCGGTTGTCGTTCGTCTCCGACGCGTTGACCCATACGGTGTTTCCCGGTGTCGTCATCGGTTTCCTCGCCGGTGGCATCGAAGGCATCGTCGTCGGGGCGCTGGTCGCCGGGGTCGTCACCGCGGTCGTGCTGACCCTGCTGACCCGCGGCGGGGCGCTGTCCGACGACGCGTCCACCGCCGTGGTGCTCACCGCCATGTTCTCCATCGGCGTGGCCCTGGTGTCACGGCGCTCCTCGTACACCTCGGACCTGACGAGTTTCCTGTTCGGGCGCATCCTGACCGTGACGACACGGCAGCTGGCCGAGACCGCCGTGCTGGCAGTCGTCATCCTCGGTTTCCTGCTCATCGGTGCGCGGGCCCTGATCTTCCGAACGTTCGATCCGGCCGGGGCCGCCGCGGCCGGTTACCGGATCGCGTGGCTCGACCTGTGGCTCAACATCATCGTCGCGCTCGTGGTCGTCGCCGCCGTCCGCGCCGTCGGCACCATCCTCGTCGTGGCACTGCTCATCGTCCCGGCAGCGGCCGCCCGCATGCTGACCGCACGGCTGACGGGCATGGCGGTCCTCAGCACCGGGCTCATCCTGCTCGCCGGCTACGGCGGCCTGCTCGCCAGCTGGACCGCCTCGGTCGACTACGGCGTCTCCCTGACCTCGGCGTCGGCCGTCGTGCTGCTGCTCGTGCTCGCTTACCTGCTGCTGCTCCCGATCGGCGTCCTGCGACAACGCCGGGTCCGACCGGTTCCGGCGAGAAGGGGATCACCACATGAACTGGTGGGATGACGCGCTGCACCGCGCCACGGCCGAAGTCGTGCTGGTCGGTGCGCTCGCCGGACTCGTCGGGGTGCAGGTCGTGCTGCGCCGGCTGTCCTTCTTCACCATGGCGCTGACCCACGCCACTTTTCCCGGGGTGGTGGCCGCCTCCATCATCGGCGTCAACATCTACCTCGGTGGCGTGGTGGCGGGCGCGATCATCGCGCTCGGCGTCGCCGCGCTCAGCCGCCGCAGCGGTCAGAACGCGGCCGCGGCGACGGGCGTCATGCTCTCCGGTGGCTTCGCGCTCGGCGCCGGGCTGGTCGCCACCCAGAGCGGCTTCAGCCGCGACCTGTCCTCGTTCCTGGTCGGCTCGGTCCTCACGGTGAGCCCGCAGGACCTGGTCATCACCGCGGTCGCGCTGGTCGTCGTCGCGGCGATCCTGCTGGCCTGCGCCCGCCCGCTGCTCTACACCGGCTTCGACCAGGGCGGGGCCCGCGCGGCCGGCTACGCCACCGGAGCCTGGGACGTCGTCCTGCTGCTCACCATCGAGGTAGTGGTCGTGACCGTCGTCCCGGCCGTCGGCACCATCCTTGCTCTGGCCCTCATCGTGGCCCCGGCGGCAGCGGCCCGCCAGTGGTCCACCCGGCTGGGCGTCATCACGGCCCTGGCCGTCACCTTCGGCATCCTCAGCGGTCTCGGCGGCCTGTACGCGTCGAGCCATGGGAACGTCGCCGCCGGCGCGAGCATCACTCTGACCGCCACCGCGATCCTGGCGCTGTCCACGGTGCTGTCCCGTGCGGTCAGAACCCGCGTGCCGGCGTCCCTCGGTTCCTCCGCGGTGCCCGCATGAGCGCCGAGGCGGTGGACCACATGGGGCCGGTACTGGAGCGAGCGGTGATCGTCCTGCGCGGCATGGCCTACGAGCACCGGCTGCACATCCTGATGCTGTTGCGAGGCGGCGAGAAGTCGCCCGCCGAACTGGCCGAGGCGCTGTCCGCGGACGTCACGTCCGTCGCCCACCATCTGCGGTTCCTCAAGGACGCCCGGCTCATCCGCCGTCAGCGCCGCGGTCGCAACGTCTACTACACCCTGCACAACGAAGCCACCCGGCAACTCGTCGCCGACGTGCTGCGCTACTCCGAGAACTCCGTCTGAGACCCATGGCTAGCCCGGCGGAACCGGCAGGCCGGCCCGGAACAGCCCCTGCTCCAACCACACCGCCGCGCGGACACCGTCGGCGGCGGCCTGGCTCACCAGGGTGAGGCCGTCGGGCAGGGCGGGGTGGCGGGCCAGGTCACCGACCGCGGTCACGCCGGGCACGGAGGTCTGGGCGAACTCATCAACACGGACGTAGCCGTCCGGCAGCAGCTCCACGGCGAGTTGAGTGGCGAGCGCGGTCTGCAGGCTGACCGGCGCGCGGTGAAAGACGACCTGCCGGGTCAGGCTCGTGCCGTCGGCGAACCGCAGAGTGAGGTCGTCGAGCTCGCCGCTGAGCTCGGCGACCGGCTCGGTGAGCACGGTGATGCCGAGGGCCTCCAGGTTCTTCAGGATAGGCAGGGGCAGTCGATGCCGGCCGTGGGTGGCCACCACGACGTCGTCGCTGTAACGGTCGGCGACGTAGGCGGCGAGCATGACCTCGGCGGGTTCGCGGCCCAGGACGGCGATGCTCTTGCCGCGTGCCTCCCAGCCGTGGCAGAACGGACAGTGCAGCACGCTGGTGCCGAAGCGTTCGGGCACGCCGGGGACATCCCAGGGCTGGTCGATCTGGCCGGTGGCCAGCATCAGACGGCGGGCGCCGTGCCGGGTACCGTCGTCGAGGGTGACGGTGAAGTCGTCGATGCTGCCCGCGAGGTTGGTGGCCCGTGCTTGCCTGATCGTCACGCTCGGGTAGGCCTCCAGCTCGTGACGGCCGGTGCTCAGCAGGGCCAGGGGCGAGAAGCCGTCCCGGCTGAGATACATGTGGATCCCGTCGGCGCGGCTGTTGCGCGGGGCCCCGCCGTCGACGATCAGCGTGCGGCGCTGCTGGCGGCCCAGGACCTGTGCGGCGCTGAGGCCGGCTGCCCCGGCGCCGATGATGATGACCTCGTGCCTGTCGGTTTCGCTCGTCACGTCCGCTACCCTATCTGAAAACGATTATTGTTTCCAGTAGTGATGTGGGGGCGGGCTGATGAGCGACGTGTACGAGACGTCGGGCGAGTTCATGGATGTCCTGAGTGGACCGATGTGGCAGATGCTGCGCGAGCCGGTGCTGGCAGCGCTCGGTGAGCCCCGCTCCGGACAGGGGCCGGTCGTCGACATGGGTGCCGGCACCGGTCTGGGCACGAGCGTGCTGGCCGCGGCCTGGCCGGACGCGGAGATCCTGGCCGTGGAGCCGTCCCCGATACAACGGGCCGTGCTGCTGGCGCGCGTCGCCTCCGACGCGGACCTCAGTGAGCGGGTCACGGTCGTGGCAGGCGATGCCACCGGCGTGCCGCTGCCGACACCGCTCGGCGCCGTCGTCGCACTCAACATGCTCGGCCACCTCGACCGGGCTTCCCGTGCCCGGTTCTTCTCCCGGGTCGGCCGCCGGCTGGCGCCCGGGTCGCCGCTGGTGCTCAACGTCCAGCCGCCGGCGACACCGACGGCCATCCCGTACTCCACGTTCGGCACAGTCGGGATCGGCCGGTACCGGTACGAAGGTGGCGGCAGCGCTGAGCCCCAGGGTGACGACACCGTGATCTGGTCCATGCGGTACCGGGTGCTCGACGATGCCGGAGCCACCGTGCGCGAGACGGCCGTGGACTATCCGTGGCATGTTCTGTCGGTCACGGACCTGCTCGCCGAGCTGGACGACGCCGGGCTGCACGGTGAAGCCGATACGTTCGACGTGGTTCTCCCGGAGCCATTTGCGGTCGGCATCCTCTTCGCGTTGTCCATGACGATGGGGATGTACTCCGTGCGCAAGCTCGCGAGCGGAGGCGACATCCCATACCGGTGAATGCGGCACGGGTAACAGGTGCAGCAACTTTGCGAGCCGCGGCGGCAGGAAGTACGGCAAGGTCCGGACTCGCTTCGCGTACCCTCCGGGCATCCGGCGCCAGCCGGGGCGCGCCGCTCGCCGGCCGCCAGCTCGTCGTCCGACGGGGTGTAGGCATGCGCAGGTAGCCGCAGAGTACGTTGATGCACCGCTGCCGCGCCGACTTTGCCCATCGACCCGATCATGTGGTGCTGGTTCAGAGCGCGGACGAATTTCCGGCTGCGAAACTGCGACCCGCGGTCGGTGTGCAGCACGCAGCCGGCCACCTCACGGCGCCGGGCGACGGCGTGGCGCAGGGCGTTGACCGCCGGCCTCGACTTCATCCTCGAGTCGATGGAGTACCCGACGATCCGGTTCGACCACACGTCCTTGATCGCACAGAGGTAGAGCTTGCCCTCGCCGGTGTGGTGTTCCGTGATGTCGGCCAGCCACGACTGATCCGGCCTGTCGGCGGTGGTGTCTCATGAGCGTGGTGCGGCTGTGCGGACGTGTGCGCGTTCGCCCTGTTTACCGACGAGGCTGAGGAACTCGACGGGTCCGGCGCTGGTGGCTCCGAACCAGTGGGGGGTGCGGGTGTCGAACTCGGCGGCCTCGCCGGGGCCGAGGATGAGGTCCTGCTGTCCGAGGACGAGGCGGAGTTTGCCGCTGAGGACGAAGGCCCAGTCGTAGCCTTCATGGGTGCGCAGGCGGGGTTCGTCGTCGTCGTGCCCGGCGGGCAGGACGAATTTGTAAGCCTGGATGCCGCCGGGCCGGCGGGTCAGGGGCACGATCGTCCTGCCGTCGGTGGTGGGTATGGGGCGCATGTTGATGCGGGGGTCACCGGTCTGCGGCGCGTCGACGAGTTCGTCGAGGGTGACACCGTAAGCGCGAGCCAGGGGTAGCAACTGTTCGAGGGTGGGCAGCCGGAGGCCGGCTTCGAGCCGGGACAGTGTGCTGATCGAAATACCGGTCTGCTCGGCGAGGTCGCTCAGAGTGATGTCGCGTTGTTGGCGGAGCTGCTTGAGTCGTGGTCCGACGGCGCCGAGGGTGTGTCTCGTCTGGTCTGTCATGCCGTCATTTTTCCATTCGGCAAATCTCTTTGCCACATCTCTGGCTGGTCCCGCATGCTCGATGAGCCAGGTGCCGAAGGCAACTGTGCTTCTGACGGGAGGTTGACCAGTGGCAGCTCAGATGGGTGAGATCCGCGATGTGGTGATCGTGGGAGGTGGCGCGGCCGGGCTCAGTGCCGCCGTGACGCTGACCCGGGCACGTCGCGCGGTGACCGTGGTCGACGCGGGTGAGCCGAGGAACGCCCCGGCCGACGGCGTACACGGGCTTCTGGCCTTGGACGGTGTGAAGCCCTCGGAGTTACTGGCGCGGGGACGCGAGGAAGTCCTCGGGTACGGCGGTGAGATCGTCGCGGGCGAGGTCGTCGACGTCTCGTGCACCTCGTCCGGGTTCCTGGTCGTGCTCCGCGACGGCGCGGTCCTGCAGGGTCGCCGGCTGCTGATCGCCACCGGTCTCGTCGACGAACTGCCGGACATTCCCGGAGTACGCGAGCAGTGGGGACACGGCGTCCTGCACTGTCCGTACTGCCACGGCTGGGAGGTTCGTGACCGCAGGATTGGAGTCCTGGTAACCGAACCGATGGCGGTGCACAAGGCGTTGATGTTCCGTCAGTGGAGCGCCGATGTGGTGCTGTTCGCCGGGGGCCATCAACTCGAGCCGCAGCAACGCGACGAACTGGAGGCGCTCGACGTTGCGGTGGTCGACGGCGGCATCTCACGCCTGGAGATCGCCGACGACCGGGTCAGCGGTGTGCGGCTGGACGACGGGCAGGTCGTCGCGGTCGACGCGGTCGTCGTGGCCACGCGGATGGTCGCCCGCACCGCACCCTTCGCCGGGATCGGCATCGAGCCGGTCCTGCACCCGGCCGGGGCGTTCATCGAGTCCGACGCGTTCGGCAAGACCGCGATCCCGGGCGTCTGGGTCGCCGGTAACGCCTCCGACATCTCCGCGCAGGTCAGTGGAGCGATCGCCGAGGGGGCCCGTGCCGGCCAGCACATCAACGCCGACTTGAGCAGGGAAGACCTGGACCGCGCCGTAGCAGCACGCGCCACCACGGCCGGCAACGAGGGAGACGTTCGATGACGCACGCGTTCGACAAGCCATACTGGGACCAGATCTGGCAAAGCGACCGGGCTGCGGCCATGGCTGCCGGACAGCCCAACCCGCATCTCGTGCGCGAGGTCGGCGATCTGGCACCCGGGACGGCCCTGGAAGCGGGCTGCGGTGCCGGAGCAGAGGCGATCTGGCTCGCCACCCGAGGCTGGCAGGTCACCGCCGCCGACATCGCGGCCGCAGCGCTCACCCACGCGGCCGAGCGCGCCACCGCTGCCGGCGTCGACGCGAAGGTGGACTGGGTCGAGGCAGATCTGTCGACGTGGGAGCCGGACGCCCGGTACGACCTGGTCACCACACACTATGCGCATCCCGCGATGCCCCAGCTGGACTTCTACGAGCGCATCGCGTCCTGGGTCGCCCCCAAGGGCATGCTCCTCATCGTCGGCCATCTCCACCACGATCAGAATGCCAGCTCCGGACACGGACACGGACACGGACACGGACACGGCGGGACCGAGCCGCCCGCGGCGGCATCGGTGACAGCAGCCGACATCACGACCCGCCTCGACCCGAGTGTGTGGGACGTCGTGACCGCCGAGGAATCGCACCGAAACCTGATCGGCCCCGGCGGCCACCCGGTTTCCGTCCACGACGTCGTCGTCAAAGCCAGCCGCCGCTAACCCTTTCCCCTGACAACGCCGGAGCCGGTCGGCTCCCGGCGTGCTTCCCCCTGCCCTCACGAAGGAATCCCATGAGCATCAACCCGCCCATGGCCGGTCACGCCGACCCCACCATCGACGACCCACGCCGGCGCCGCACGATCCTGATCGCGGTCTGCATCGCGCTGATGGCCGTCACCGCCTCGGTGACAGGCCTGAACGTCGCCCAGCCCGAGCTGGCCGTCGAGTTCGGCGCCTCGCAGAGCGACGTGCTGTGGCTCATCAACATCTACACGATGACGCTGGCCGCCCTGCTGCTACCGCTTGGCGCGCTCGGCGACCGGCGGGGACGCAAGCCTGTGCTGCTGATCGGCCTGATCATCTTCGGCGTCGCGAACGTGGCCGCCGGCCTGGCGACCTCCACCGAGATGATGCTCGCCTCGCGGTTGCTGTCCGGTGTCGCAGCCGCGATGATCATGCCGGTCACGCTTGCCGTGATCACCTCGACTTTCCCAGAGAGGGAACGTTCCAAAGGCATCGGGGTGTGGACCGCCGTGGCCGGTGGCGGCGGCATCCTCGGAATGTTCCTGTCCGCTCTGCTCGTCGACGTCGCCACCTGGCGGTGGCTGTTCGTCCTGCCCGTCGTACTCGTCCTGGCCGCGGTTGTGCTGACCGTCCGGTCCGTTCCGAACTCCCGCGAGCACATCGAGCACAGCTTCGACACCGTCGGATCGGTGACCTCGGTCATCGCCGTGCTCACCCTGATCTACGTCCTGCACGAAGGCCCGGTGAACGGGTGGACCGAGCCCGCGACGATGATCGGGCTCGCCGGCGGTCTGCTCGCCATGATCGGCTTCATCGTGTGGGAACTGCGCCACCCGGCACCGCTGCTCGATATCCGGCTGTTCGGCAAGCGCGGCCTGGCCAGCGGGTCGCTCGTGCTCCTGGCCGTCTTCGGAGTGCAGGCGGGCATCCTCGTCGTGCTCTTCCCGTTCCTGCAGGCAGTGCTCGGCTGGTCCGCGCTGCAAGCGACCTTGGGCATGATGCCCATGGCACTGGTGATGATGCTCTCCTCCGGCCTTGCTCCCAAGCTCAGCGCCCGGATCGGAAGCCGCTCGACCATGGCTGCGGGCATTCTCCTCGGCGGCGCCGGCCTCGCCCTGATGGCGATCCTCGTCTCCGTCGACGGCGGCTTCCTCTCGATCCTGCCCGGCATGCTCGCCATGGGCTTGGGCATGGGCCTGTCCATGACTCCATCGACCGAAGCGATCACCGGCTCGCTGCCACGCGAAAGTCAGGGTGTCGCCTCCGCGCTCAACGACGTGACCCGAGAGTTCGGCAACGCCCTCGGCGTCGCCCTGCTCGGCGCGGTCCTCTCCGCCGGCTACCGCAGTGCGATCGATCCCCGGCTCACCGGGGTGCCCGATGAGGTGGCCGACACCGCCCGCGAAGGCGTCGCGAACGCCGTCGCCATCGCCGGCGACGCCGGACCGCAGACCGGAGCACTGCTGCGGGCCGCCGAGCAATCATTCGTCGAGGGCTGGCAGCACTCCATGTGGGCCGGAGCCGCCGTCATGGCCGCGCTCTTCATCTACGTCCTCGTCCGAGGTCCCCAACGGGTGGCAGCAGCCGACGAACGAACCGAGACCAACTCAAACGTCCCTGACATGATCACCGGGTAACGCTGTCGGATCCGGTCAACTCCAACGCGGGCCGGCCTGCGTTGGAGTCGCCTTGTTCACCGAGCCCGACAGGTCTTGACCAGCTTCGAGCCCGAGCAACCTTAACCGGCTGCCCCGCGAGATGCTCACTGCATGACGAGAGAGTATGTGGGTTCCGTGCCCGACGCCGAGTGGCGGCGGATACTCACCGATTTCCTGGCCCGGGCAGACGAGTTCCGAGTGCATATGCCCGACGGCTACGGGGAGCTCTGCTATGGCCGAGCGGCCTTCCAGGCTCTGCCGGGGGTGAAGGTGCGACCGTGGAGCGGCATGCGCGACGCCATCGAGATAGTGGGTCCCCTGACGCCGGCCGCGACGGACCTGTTCCTGCGACTCGAGGTCTCTCTCGAGTCCTTCGACACGGACGAGAAGCTGTGGGATTACGAGCTCGTGGAGAACGGAACGGTGGTGCTCTCGATCGGCGACTTTCACGACCTCATGATCGAGGTCGGGGACTGAGGTCGTGCGTAGGCGATCGGGGCGCCTCATGACGAGGTAGTCGTCCCTGGATCCACCGGACGCACACGCTCGGAAGTCCGTCATGCTGGGCCACCACCGGGCCGTGGCGCTGATGTCGGCCGCTTCAATCCTTCGAGCATCTGCCGCAGCGCCTGCAGGCACTCATGTCGTGCGGTCGCCGGGTCGGCGGCCGTCACGATGTACCGGGTGGTTTCATCGAGTGCGCCCATGATGAGGTGTGCCAGTGGATCGACCGGCCGCGGCGAGAAAGCGCCGGCCTCCATCTCGGACCGGAGCGCGGCCTGGATGAGGCCGAGCCCGTACCGGGCACTGAGCTTTCGCCACGCCGATGCCCCCAGCACGGTCGGCGCCTCGTGAATGATGCGCTGCACCTCGGGCCGGGCGCAGACCACGAGCAACTCGTGGGCCCCGGCTATCAGGCGGTCGACGGGGTCGGTGGTCGAGGCATCCAGCCTGGAGGCGACCTGCGTGACAGCTCATCGTTGCGGGCACCGGCCGTGCCGGCGGTCACGTCGGCGAACGTGCGTCATCATAGGGCGGTCGCGCAGGAAGAACGGTTTGGCAGGGGTTGACCAGGCCGTGAAGCAGTCCCGCGCCGCACCCGCGGGCGACGACACCCGAGCACGTGGATCCGGTTAGTCGGTCAGCGTCGATCAATTATGGCTCGGGGTGGCGTTGAAGAGCCTCGGTGAACCAGGTGAAGATCGGGGCGAGCGAGGTCGTGGTGGGCGAGCCGTTAATGGTGGCGATCAGGTGCCAGTACCGCTCCACCCGTGGATCGTTGGCGATGGCCAGTCGGGTCGAGAGTTTGGCGCGGTACTCGCCGCTGTCGTTGGCCCCGAATGTATCCGCGTACCGAGCGACCAGCTCGGCGACCACCGGCGCAGCCTGTGCTGACGCGGGCTGGACCCCGTCGGCTATCGCCGCTGCAACCCGGTCGGCGACGTGGATGGTCAGCTCGTGATGCAGCCCTGTCTGGTCACCGTCGGCGCGTTCGGCCGCCTGGTATTCGGCCATCCGCCGGACACTGGCTCTGAAATCGGTGTCCTGTACCAGCTCCGCCAGCTCGATCCAGCACTCGACCTGCTCGGCCGTCGGCTCGTCCGGCAGGTCCGGCACCGCCGAACGCAGCAGCTCCACCAGCTGCGGGTTGGCGTCGACGCCGCCGTACGTGCTGTCGATGAAGTCGTGGATGAGCCGGTGACGTTCGGCCTCGGACAGTTGCACGATGCGGTGCATGAGCTCCATCTCCTCAGGGCTGGAGTTCCGTTTCGCCACCACACGAAGAACCGCTCGGCGCAGTCGAAGTAACCGGATCTGCACGTCGAGCGCCTCGGCGTGGGCGGCTGCGGCCTGCGACACGGTGATCTCGTCGGCGAGCACCCGGTGGATGCTGGCCAGATCGACGCCGAGCTCGCGCAAGGTGCGGATGAGATCAAGACGAGCGACCGCGGTCAGGTCATAACGGCGATGGTTGGCGGAACTACGGTGTGTGGGCGGCAGAACGCCGGCATCGGAGTAGAACCTGATCGTGCGTACCGACAGACCGGTCCGCCGAGCCAGGTCCCCGATTGAGTACAGCGTCCCGTGATCCACGCCGATGAGCCTCCAACCTCCACCAGGTGGAGATACAACCCCGCGATCATCTCCGACGAACGCGTCAACCCACCTCCGACGAGGAAGGCCCGTCCGGAGACCAGCCTGGTCACGGTTGCCATGGAAGCTGTTTCAGCGCTGTGTCTGACCGGCGGACTGTCGGAGGCGATGGTCCAGCACCCAGAACCGATTCCCCGGGTGTCCCGTTCGTCGTTACGGCATCCGGGTTGGCTGCCGATAGTAGTAGCGATGACTGACGCCGAGGGGGCCGAGCGCGACGCCGGGGCAGTGCGGCCCGGTGGCACCGTACTGTATGAGAGCGAACGCGCCCGGGTGATCCGGTCGCCCGCCGCGGGCGGGGAGCCCGGTGGCGTGATCTGGAAGGAGCCCCTGGGCCCGGGCGCCGCCGAACGGCTTCGCCGGGAGGTGGCCATTCTCTCCCGGTTGGCCGGCGTCCCGGGGGTGGCCCAACTGGCGAAGGCGGCTCCGGGCGCGACCGGATTCGCGCTGATCGATGTCGGTGGCGTCTCGCTCGCCGACTTGCGGGGCCTGAGCCGGGCCGGTCACGGGGTGCGGACCCGTACCGAAGTGCTCGATCTGGTCTCCTTCGCGTTGAGCCTGGTCCAGGTGCTGGCGGGGGTGCACCGCGCGGGAGTGCTGCACCTGGACGTCAACCCCGCGAACATTCTGGTGGCCGGGCCCGGGCAACAGCCGTTCCTGATCGACTGGGACCTGGCGTCGACCGCACCGGAGCAAGTGCTCGGCTTCGTGCACGAGACCACGCTCGCCGGGACGCCGGCCTACCTGGCCCCCGAGCAGACGGGCCGCACCGGCCGAGGCGTCGACCACCGCACCGACCTGTACGCCGTCGGTGCGACCTTGTACGAGCTGGCGGTGGGCGCGCCGCCGTTCGGGGAGCAGAGCGCCGACATGCTCGCACTCATCCACGATCACCTGGCGCGCATCCCCACCGCGCCCAGTGAGGCGAACGAGGCGGTGCCGACGATTCTCTCCGACATCATCCTGAGACTGCTGGAGAAGGAACCGGACCGGCGGTACCAGAGCGCCTCAGGGCTGGTGCACGACCTTGCGCGGCTGCGGGCCGCTCTGCTCGCAGCCGACCCCATCCAGGACGTCCGGTTCGTCCTTGGCGAGCACGACTTCCCGATGCGGATCTGCGCGCCGTCCCGGCTGGTCGGCCGGGAGGCCGAGCTGGATGCGCTGCGGAGGGCCTTCGACCTTGCCATGACCGGTCAGGAACGGGTCCTGCTGATCACGGGCGGTCCCGGGGTCGGCAAGACCGTGCTCGCCGGGGAGCTGCGGCCGATCGTGGCGGCAGCGGACGGTTGGTACGTCCAGGGCAAGTTCGACCAGTACCGGCAGGACGTCTCCACAGACGCGGTGGCGCAGGTGATGCGGGCCCTCGGCCGGCTTCTGCTGGCCGAACCGGAGGCGCAGGTGAGCGCGGTGCGGGCGCGGATCGCGCGGACCGTCGGCGCGGACGCCGGTCTTGTCGCCGCGGTCTGCCCCGAGTACGCCATCCTGCTCGACGTGGTGCCCGCGCAGCTCGATGTCGGCGACACCCGTCGATTGGCCGTTCGGTTGCGCCAGGCCGCACTGGGCGTCCTTCGTGCCGTGGTCTCGCCCGAACGGCCGATCGTCATGGTGATCGACAACCTGCAGTGGGCGGGCGCGTACCCGATCGAATTCCTGGACGCAGTCCTGACAGCCGAGGATCTGCCCGGCCTGCTGTTGGTCGGTGCTTACCGGGACTGCGAGGTGGACGGTTCCCCGTTCTCGGCCATGCAGGCACGCTGGGCGCGACTCGACGTGGCCCCGGCGCGGCTGAACCTGGTGAACTTGCCGCCGGCGCACCTCGGCACCCTGCTGGCGGGCATGTTGCGGATGCCTGACGAAGGGGCCGCCGACCTCGCCGACGCGATCAACGTGCACACCGCCGGCAATCCGTACGACACGGTGGAGTTGGTCAACGCCCTACGTCGCGAGGGGATCCTCAGAGCCGACGACGCCGGCTGGCGATGGGATGCCGGCGAGGTCCGGACCCACATCGGCATCGGTGACATCGCCCATCTGCTGGCCGAGCGGATCGGACATCTACCCGCCGGCACGGCGCAATTGCTCGAGGTCCTCGCCTGCCTCGGCGGGGAGGTGGAGGTAGCCCTGTTCGCGGTCGCCACCGGCCTCGACGTGGCCGACGCGGTCGAGTCACTGATGCCGGCCCTCGAGGACGGTCTGCTCGTGATGGTCCACGACGCTGCGCAGGCGGTCCGGTTCCGGCATGAGCGGGTCCAGCAGGCCGCGATCGCCCGGCTGGGCGCGCAACCACGCTCCTTGTTGCACGTGGAGCTGGCCCGGCGGCTGGCCGCGCACGCGCACCTTCAGGAGGCCGCAGCCGAGCAGTACCTGGCCGGTGTGGCGGACGTGACGGACGCGGCGGAGCAGTACCGGGTGGCCCAGCTGTTCCAGGCGGCGGCGGCGCAGAGCCGGCTCATCAACCAGCCGCAGGCAGAGCGTTTCCAGGCAGCCGCACTCACCCTGCTCCGGACCGGCCCGACCGACCCCTCGGGCGCGGCGAACGAGCTGGTCACGCGTTTGTTGATCGACCGGCACGCGTCGTTGGTCAATCTCGTGCGCCTGGAAGAAGCCGATCAGCTCTACGAGGAGATCAAGCGGCGCGTACCCGACCCGGTTGATTCGGCCGTGACCGCCGCTCTGCAGATGACGAGCCTGACCCGACGGGCCCGCCCGCACGAAGCTGTGACTTTGGGTATCGATCTGTTGACCGAACTCGATTTTCCGCCACCTGCCCCGGACTCCATCGCCGCGGAGCTGGAGCGCGGCATGGACGTGCTCTACCGCTGGGTCGCCGAAGGCCCGTCACCCGACGAGCTCGACCGGTCGGAGTCCGGCGATCCGCGGGCCGTGGCCGCGGCCCGCCTCATTGCACGGATCGTTCCCGCCGCCTTCTACTTTCAGCATCCGCTGTTGCCATGGTTGATGTTCACGGCACACCGGCTCTGGGCCGAGCACGGCCCCAGCCGGGAGCTTGTGCCCTGCTTGGGCGCCATCTCCGTGCTCGGCATCTCGATCCGGCAGGACTACGCGCTCGGCTACCGCGTCTGCCGGCGGGTCTTGAGCGTCAGCGAGGCCCACGCCTACGAGCCGGAGACCGCACAGCTGCGCGACACCCTCGCCACCTTCGGCACGCCTTGGTTCGAGCCCCTCGAGGAGGTGGCCCGGCTGTCCCGGACCGCCCGCGAGTGTCTGCTGCGCTACGGGGAACTGCAGTTCGCCTCCTTCGCCTACATCAACACCTTGTGGGCGATGCTCGACTGCGCCCCGACCCTCGATGACTGCGTGGTCGAGAACCGCGCGGCGATGGCTCTGTGGGCCCGTAGCGGCGACGAGAGCCTCACCGCGGGCGGCCGGAGTTACCAGCAGTTCCTGCGCTGTCTGCGCGGCGAGACCGATGCGCCGGGGAGCTTCGACGACAGCGAGTTCGACGAGCTCGCGTACCTGGCCGAGACTTCCGAGAACTCGGCCGCCGTCTGCAAACTGCACTACCTCCGAGCGCTCGCGGCGGCCGTCTTCGGCGATGTCGCAGGGCTCACCTCGTACTCGGCGTCAGCGATCCGCCTGGTGCACCATCGCCCAGGGCTGTACTCGTCGGCGATGATCTATCTCCTGCACGGACTGGCTGTGGCGGCGGCAGCCACCGCGGCGCCACCGAGCGAGCGGCCCGCTCTGCTGGCCGAGTTCGACGCCGACCGGAGCTGGCTGGCGGCCCGCGCCGGCACCGCCCCCGAGAACTTCGCACACCTGGTGAGCTGGCTCGACGCCGAGCGTGCCTGGGCCCAGGACGACTTCCGCAGCGCCGTCCGGCACTTCGACGCGGCGATGAGCCGGTCCGGAAGCCGCCGTCCCGGGCACGCGGCGATGATCACCGAACGGGCCGCACGCTTTCACCTGGCCCACGGCCTGGACCAGGTCGGCCGGATCCTGCTCGCGGAGACCCGCGACCGGTACGACCGCTGGGGAGCCGACGCCAAGGTCGTCGCGCTGCACCGGGAGTTCCCGTCCCTGCGGTCGTCGCACGGCCGGGCCGGCAACCGGTTGCGCGGCTCCGCACACAGCACCATGGCCTCGTCCGACACCATCGACCTGCTGGCGGTGGTGAGGGCCTCGCAGGCACTCAGTTCCGAGACGAACCTCGACACCCTGCGGATCCGCGTCGTGGAAGTACTCACCGCGCTGACCGGCGCGACCTCCGTGCGGCTGCTGCTGTGGAACGAGGACGCGCGGGACTGGTTCCTGCCGGCCTCCGACGGCCAGAACGGCCGGGATCCGGAGGCCGCCCTGCGCGCGGGAGAAGCCGGCGCGGCGGGAATGATCTGCCTTTCCGCCTTCCGGTACGCCGAGCGCACCCGGGAACCACTCGTCGTACCGGACGCGACCTGCGACGACCGCTTCTCCCGCGACCCGCACCTGAAGGGCATGAGCAGTTGCTCACTGCTGGTCATGCCGATCATCAGCCGGGGCACGCTCCGGGCGATGCTGCTGATGGAGAACACGCTCAGTCCCGGCGTCTTCAGCAGCTATCGACTGGACGCGGTCGTCCTGATCGCCGGACAGCTCGCGGTCTCGCTCGACAATGCCCTCGCAGAGCGGTTCCGGTCGCTGGTCCAGCGCTCCTCCGGGCTCACGCTGGTGTGCGATCGCGAGGGGATCCTGACCTACGCCAGTTCCGCGTCGGCGGACATCCTGGGAGCCCAGGACGTGTCGCTGGTCGGTCGCCCGGTCGTCGAGCTGGTTGATCCGCAGGACCGCGACGGGTTCACCGCGTGGATCGGCGACGGCGGGCCGGACAGCCAGTTGCTCGAGTGCCGGGTGACGCGCACCGATTCGGGCCCGCGCTGGGTGGAGATCAGCCGCACCGATCTGACCGCCGATCCCGCGGTCGCCGGGTTGGTCCTGCACCTGCGGGACGTGAGCGAGCGGCGACACCTGGAGAGCGAGCTGCGGCACGCGCAGAAGCTGGAGTCCGTGGGACAACTGGCCGCCGGCGTGGCCCACGAGATCAACACCCCGATCCAGTTCATCTCGAACAACCTGCTCTTCATCGCCGAGTCCATCGACGGCATCACCGCACTCCTGGAGGAGTACCGGCAAGCCATCGCCGATCCGATCGGCCCGGATCGGCTGGAGGCGCGGCGGCAGGCGTTCGCGAAACGGGAGGCGGACCTCGACCTGGAGTTTCTGCGCGAGGAGCTGCCGTTGGCGGCCGGTCAGGCCCTGGAAGGCACCGAACGGGTCTCCAAGATCGTCCGCGCGATGAAGGCGTTCGCGCACCCCGGCGGCGACCAGAAGAGCCTCGCCGACGTGAACGAAGCGATCCGCACCACCCTGACCATCGCGAACAGTGAGATCAAACTTGTTGCGGACGTCGTGCTGGACCTCGACGACCTCCCCCCGGTGTGGTGCAACGTCGGAGACATCAACCAGGCCGTCCTCAACCTGGTCGTCAACGCCGCCCACGCGATCGGCGAAGCCGGTGCGACCGGACGCGGACGCGGCACCCTCACCGTACGAACCCGCGCTGAAGAGGGGGTCATCGTCATCGAGGTCGAAGACACCGGGAACGGGATCCCGCCCGAGATCGCCGACCGGGTCTTCGAGCACTTCTTCACCACCAAGCCCGTCGGCGTCGGTACCGGGCAGGGCCTGGCGCTCGCCTACACCCTCATTCACGACCGACACGCCGGCACCATCACCTTCACCTCCGAACCCGGGATCGGCACCACCTTCACCATCCGCCTACCGCAACCTGCCGGCAGCAACCAACCGTCCTCAGCTCAGACCAGCCGCCCCCTCTTGGCTGGGCCGCACCCTTCAACCCGCTCGGGTTGAACCTCGTGCTGTGCAACACCGCTACCGGGGCCGTCCACCTCAAGGCGCTCAGCGCCGGTCCGCGCCGCTGGGCTGCGGGCACCACGACCCACACCCGTTCCCGTCCGCCGTGTTGGCCGGGAGAAGCCACCGCGTGCGTATCCTGCGGTCAGGGCCTTTCGGCTCCACGACGATGCGGCGGTGGGTCATGCTTCACATCTCGTTCCTGCGGGGACTGAACGTGCCCGGTCGGTCGGTGAAGATGGATCACCTGCGCGGCCTCTTCACCGATATGGGTTTCACCGGGGTTCGCAGCTACATCCAGAGTGGCAACGTCTTCTTCGAGTCCGACGAGACCGATCAGGACGTGCTGGCGCGGCGGATTCGTACCCGGCTGAGTGAACGACTCGGCTACGACGTAGCGGTCTGTCTGCGTACGGTGCCGGCCCTGGAGGCCGTGGTGGCGCTCGACCCGTTCCAGGCCGTGACGCTCGCTGATGACCTGCGGTTCTGCGTCGTCTTCACCACCGCGCCGGTGCCGGACGATCTCGATTTGCCCCTGGTCTCGCCGAAGGGCGACATGGAGATCGTCGGGGTGAGCGACCACGAGGCGTTCGTGGTCTGGCACCTGATCGGAGGACGGGCGCCCGCGGCCAAGGGTTTCCAGGAGCGGATCCTCGGACGGGACGCGACCACCCGCTACTTCCACACGGTCGTCAAGATCTTGGCCGCGGCCCGGTGGACCTCGCCTGCGTGCACGGATGGGGTCGATGACCGCGGGTGAGGCGGGTGCTCGGGTCAGCCGAGGCGTGGTGGCAGGTCAGCGGGCCGAGCGACTCACTGGATTGCGTGTTGTCGAGTTCCTTCTCCCGCAATCGGTAAATGATATGTTTTGCCCACAATACTGTTGAGGTCGTCTTGACGTTTTCATCGTGTCCCGCCTTGCCCCTGGACCCCGGACGGACGGACACGCGCTGTCGACGGCGATCGTGTGGGGGATCACCTTCGGGGTAGGGGCTGTCGTTGTTCAAGATCTTGGTGGTCGACGACGAGCCTGACCTTCGCTACCTCCTGCGCAGAATTCTCAGCCGGGCGGGTCATGAGGTCACCGATGCCGGTCACGGTGCCGCCGCGTTGCAGGCCGTGCGCGCGTGCGCCCCGGATCTGGTGATCACCGACATGATGATGCCGGTGATGGGCGGGGCCGAGCTGATCCACCGGTTGCACACCGACCCGGCCACGGCGCGGATCCCGATCCTCGCGGTGACCGGGGACGCCCACCTCGCCGGCGGCGCGGACGCGGTGCTGCCCAAGCCCTACCGGTCGGCCGAGATCCTGGCGGCGGCGAACGCACTACTGGCACAGAAGGCGGACCACGAATGATGCGCATGACAACCGGTGTTGCCGGCCTCGACGTGGTCCTCGGGGGTGGTCTCGAGCCCGGCTCGGTCACCGTACTGGCCGGCGCACCGGGCGCGGGTAAGACGATCCTGGCCCAGCAGATGTGTTTCGCCAACGCCAGCGCCGAGCGCAAGGCGATCTACTACACGACCCTGTCGGAGCCGCATTCCAAACTGGTCCGGCACCTCGATGCGTTCGACTTCTTCACCCCGCAGGCGTTGGGGTCAACGGTGGAGTACCTGCACCTGGGCGATCTCATCCGCGACGACCGGCCCGGCCGGATGGAACCGCTGGTCGACGAGGTGGTCCGCAAGGCGATGGACGAGCAGCCCGCCGTGGTGGTCATCGACAGTGCGAAGGCGCTGCGGGACTTCACCGGCGAACGGGAACTGCGGATGGCGTTCTACGACCTGACCAGTCGCCTGGCGCATACCGACGCGGCGCTGCTGCTGATCGGTGAGTACACCCCCGCCGAGATGGCCGCCGACGTCGAGTTCTCCCTGGCCGACACCATCATCCACCTTGTGTATGAGCCCCGCGAGCCGATCGACCGGCGGTGGCTGCGGGTGCTGAAGATGCGCGGCACCAATCACCTGGAAGGCAAACACACCTTCCGCATCGGCGCGTGCGGCTTCGAGGTGTTCCCCCGCATCGAGACCGTCGATCCCGGCGCCCCGGCACAGGTCACAGGCCGGATCTCCAGTGGGGTTCGCGGCCTCGATGAGCTGATGGGCGGCGGGATCGGCGCCGGTGAGGCCACCGTCCTGCTCGGCCCGTCCGGGATCGGTAAGACGATCTTCGGGTTGCGCTTCGTCGCCGAAGGCGTGGCCCACGACGAACGCTGTCTCTACGTCACTTTTCAGGACACCCCCGACCAACTGATCAAGATGGCGGCGGGATTCGGATGGAACCTCGAAGGCGCCCGGGCCAAGGGCGACCTCATCGTGCACCACGTGCCCCTCGGCGAACTCGACCTGGACATCCTGAGTACGCGAATCCGCGCGGAACTCGCCGAGGGAAACGTCCATCGGGTCGTCATCGACAGCCTCGCCGAGATGGTGTTCGCCGCGCTCGAAGCCGAACGCTTCCCCGCCTACGCCCGCAGCCTGACCGGACTCATCCGGGCCGCAGGGGCCTCGCTGCTGATCACCAGCGAGACCACCACTCTCGGCCCCAGCCCGGAACCAGTGGGCGGCACCTCCTTCCTGTTCCACAACCTGATCCTGATGCGCTACATCGAGCAGAACTCCGAAACCGGCCGCGCGCTCAACATCGTCAAGATGCGCAACAGCCGGCACAGTCGGCACCTGCACGAGTTCGACATCGACGAACACGGCATGAAGGTAGGGCCCGCCCTGCAAGAGGTCACCGGAACGCTGGGCTGGAGCGCCCTACGAGCTCCCGCCACAGACCCGGTGGAAAGCCCCGTCCTGGGGTACGTGACCCCCGCCACCAAGTAACCAACGGGCAACTCACGCACGCCACTTTCTGACTTCACCGACAACTTGTCACGGCCGGCGGTACGGTTTTCCGGAGACCGTCCGCGCCCCTGACGTGTTGGCGGATGAGGGCCACTTCATCGGGCACGCGACCTTCTCACAACCGAGGTGGTGGCGATGACCAGGGCACCGAGCTCTACACGGATCGAGTCCTACCGGGTCGACCTGAACGCGGTCATCGATCCCGCCGGTGGGGGAATCATCGCCATCGCGGGTTCCGGTGTGATCGCCCACTGCAACAAGACGGCGGCGATGCTGTACGGCTATCACGCTTCTGAGCTCGTCGGCCTCGACGCGGGGGTGCTCGTTCCGCCTGAGTTGAGGGCGGCGGAGTCTATTCTCCTGCAACGCGTCGCGGCGGGCGAGAATCCGGGGAGTCATCGCACCCAGCGGCTGCGCCGCGACGGGACTGTGGTGCCCGTGGTGTTGACGTACTCGCCCATCTACGACGCCGCCGATGCTGTCGTGGAAGTGGCGGTCATCGCGCATCAGGCCGGCGAACTGCCGGACGTCGGTGACGGCGTCGACGGCTATGAGGTGGTCAACCCTGACGGACAACCCGTCGATGATGCGGGCCGGCCCGGCGTGGACTGCCAGGACCTGCAGTTCCAGGCTCACATCGACACCGAGTACGCCAATGAGCGGGTGGAGGTCTCCGACGCCCAGGACCGTTTCGAGGCCGTATTGAGCCGCGAGCGCGCTCAGGAGAGGGTCGAGGTCGAGCAGGCCCAGGACCGGTTCCAGCTCAGGATGAGCGAGGAACGCGCTCAGGAGAAGGTCGAGGTCGAGCAGGCCCAGGACCGGTTCCAGCTCAGGATGAGCGAGCAACGCGCCCTGGAGAAGGTCGAGGTCGAGCAGGCCCAGGACCGGTTCCAACTCAAGATGGGCGAAGCACGCGCCCAGGAGAAGGTCCTGGTGCATCAGAGCCAGGACCAGTTCCAGACGCGGGTGAGGGAGGAACGCGCTCAGGAGAGGGTGGAGGTCGAGCAGGCCCAGGACCGGTTCCAGCTCAGGATGGGCGAGGAACGCGCCCAGGATCGAGCTGACCGGGAGCGCCTGCAGGCTCAGCTGCACCAGGGCCAGCGCCTGGAGATCCTCGGCCAGCTCGCCGGCGGGGTCGCCCACGATTTCAACAACCTGCTCGGCGTGATCCTCAACTATGCCGCGTTCGTCGCCGAGGAACTGGCCGCCGAACCGGGAGAGCGCCTGCGGTCGGCCGGCCGTGACGTCGACCAGATCCGACGCGCCGCGGAACGCGCCGCCGAGCTGACGCACCAGCTTCTCGCGTTCGCCCGCCGCGAGGTCGTCCAACCGCGGCCGCTCGATCTCAACCACGTCGTCAGGGACGTGGAAAGCCTGTTGCGCCGCACCATCGGCGACGACATCACCCTGTCGACCGACCCGGCTGCGGGGCTGTGGCTCGTGCTGGCCGACGCCGGCCAGATCGAACAGATTCTGGTCAATCTCGCGGTCAACGCGCGCGACGCGATGAGCGACGGCGGCACCCTGAGCATCGACACCGCCAACATCGTCATCGACACCCACGAGCTGCTGAACGCCGGCCGCTACGTGCGGCTGCGGGTCAGCGACACCGGCATCGGCATGCCGGCCGAGATCATCGAGCATGCCTTCGAGCCGTTCTTCACCACCAAACGCGACGGTGGGGGCACGGGTCTGGGCCTGTCGACCGTGTACGGCATCGTCGCCCAGACCGGGGGATCGATCACCATCCACTCACAGTCCGGAACCGGCACCACGTTCACCATCCTGTTGCCCGTGACCATGGAAGCCGTTGCCGTGGTCGATGAGCCGCTGCCGTATGAACGCGCCCCTTCCGGGGAGACGGTCCTCATCGTGGAGGATCAACAGGCGTTGCGGGAGGTCACCGAGCGCATCTTCGTCCGCAGCGGCTACCACGTGATCACTGCGCCGAGCGGCGTCGAGGCCGTCGCCCTCGCCGCCCGGTACGAGGGCGACATCCACCTGCTGCTCACCGACGTGGTCATGCCCAACATGCTCGGCAAGGAAGTCGCCGAGCGGATCCGGCAGGCCCGACCCGACATCGAGGTTCTCTTCATGTCCGGGTACGCCCAGCCGGTCCTGGCCTCCCAGGGCCGCCTCGACCCTGGCGTCAATCTCATCGAGAAGCCCTTCTCGGCGAAGGCGATCATCGAAAAGGCCGGACGCATCCTCAGTGGCCAGTTCGAGGGATTCCGCACCGTCAAGCCGTAGGCACAGGCCCATGCTTGCGGCATCGTTCATCGAATCACGGCGACAGGGCAGGCCGCGTGGTGGAGTACCGCGTGGCTGATCGAACCGAGGCGCCGGCCGGGGAACCGGGAGTGCCCGCGGGTTCCGAGGACGACGAGCTGGGCGCGCCTGCTGACGTCGACGATGGTGGTGGCGGCCGGTTCTGTCGTCAGCTGGCGGTGCACTGTGACGGTGGGGTACTTCCGGGACCAGCCTGACAGGGCTTCGTCCAGCATCTGGGCGTGGGCGTTCTCCTCGGGTCCGGTGTCGGAGAGCGCGGCGACAGCATGGTGGGAGATGGCGGGACGGTTCCACGCGTGTACCGCCCGCAGGTCGGCTCCGCGCAGGAAAGCCTCGTGGAAGGCGAAGCGCAGCGGGGCATCGTCAGTGGCGGAGCCGTCCACGCCGACCACGACATCACCGCTGGTCTGCTGGGCTCCTCGCGTGATCACCACGGGGCAGGCTGCGTGCGCGGCGACCTTGAAAGCGACGGAGCCGAGAAGCAGCTCGGCGAAGGCGCCGCGGCCGACGTGCCCGAGCACGAGTACGTCGGCGTGGGCGGATTCGCGGATGAGGACTGTGGCCGGGTCACCGGGGAGTACCTCGCAGGTCACCGGTACTGGATTGGTGACTGGTTGGACGGTGGCGGCGCGGTCGGTGGCGTCTCGGATGGCTTGCTGTGGTTCGGACAGGCGGTCGCCGGTGAGTTCCCCGGCGGGGTCGTTGTTCGCCCAAGCAGGGTGTCCTGCCCAGCGGTCACCGTAGACGATGCGCACCGCACGTTGGCGCAGCGCGGCTTCTCCGACGGCTACCTCGACTGCCGCCAGGCTGGGTACGGATCCGTCGACCCCGACGAGGATGGGTGGACCGGTCATGGCTGGCTCCTGTGGTTGCGGTTCGTGGTGTGCACACGCCGGTCGAGTCGAATCGCAGCGTAACCGAGGGTGGATACGGCGGTGACGATTATCAGGTCGGTGATCGCCGGCGCTTGCGTGCCGAGCAGGCTCTGCAGCGGTGGCAGGTAGAGGCCTGCGAGCTGCAGGATCAGTGCAGCGCCGACGGCGGCGAACAGCATCGGATTGGCTCGGGTGCCGGGCTGGGCCCGGGAGCCCAGCGCGACGGCGAGCTGGGTGACGCCGAGGGCGAGGAAGGTCAGGGTCTGCCACGGGCGGTCGGTGGCGTGTGCCCAGATGCCGACACCGATGGTGACCGCGGCGACGACCGTGCCCACCCGCAGGATGCGTTGCCACAGCCCGGCGCCGAGGATCGTCTCGGATGGCGGCCGCGGCGGCTGGTCCATGACGTCCGGGTCGACGGGTTCGCTGCCGAGGGCGAGACCCGGCAGGCCGTGAGTGATCAGGTTGATCCAGAGGATCTGCGCGGGCAGCAGTGGCAGCGCCAGGCCGACGAACGGTCCGGCCAGCATCACGGCGATCTCGGCGGCGCCGCCGGACAGGGCGTAGAGCAGGAAGCGGCGGATGTTGGCGTAGACGCGGCGGCCTTCCTCGGCCGCGGCGACGACGGTGGCGAGTTCGTCGTCGGCCAGGACCAGGTCGGCGGCTTGGCGGGCGACTTCGGTGCCGCGTTTTCCCATGGCGACGCCGATGTCGGCGCGGTGCAGGGCGGGGCCGTCGTTGACGCCGTCGCCGGTCATCGCGACGACCTGCCCGGCGGCGCGCAGAGCGTCGATGATGGCGACCTTCTGCTGCGGGGTGGCCCTGGCGAAGACCCGGGCGCCATGCCCGGCGCGTTCGCCGGGCTCGGCGGTACGGCAGTCGACCACGTCGTCGCCGTTGGCGATGATGCCGAGTTCGACGGCGATCGCGCCGGCGGTGGCGGGATGGTCGCCGGTGATCAGTACCGGGGTGATGCCCGCGCGTTGACACGCGGCGACGGTCGCGCCGGCCGAGGCCCGGGGCGGGTCGAGGATCGCGACGAGGCCGAGCAGGGTCAGGCCCTGTTCCGGGGAGCCGGAGCCGGTTGACGGTGTGTGGTCTGCCTGGGCTACTGCCAGGACCCGGTAGCCGTCCGCGGCGAGGGCGTCCGCGCGGGCCGCTGCCCGGTCGATCAGCTCGGCGGGATCGGCGAGGACTTCCGGTTGCAGAACGGCCTCGGGTGCGCCTTTGCAGACGGTCCGGGTTGTGCCGTCGGGGAGCCGGTGGGTTGTCGACATGCGTTTGCGGACGCTGTCGAACGGTTCCTCACCGATACGGGGCAGGTGGGTGTGGAGGGTTTCGCGGTCGATGCCGAGCTTCGCGGCGGCAGTGAGCAGGGCGACCTCGGTGGGGTCACCCACCGGCAGCCAGTCGGGATTGTCGCCACCGGGTGGCTGCAGCGAGCCGTCGTTGCACAACACGGCCGCGCGCAGAAGCTGCGACACGTCAGGGAGGTCGCCGTCGGCTACCACGGTGTCGTCGCGGCGGATGTCGCCGTGCGGTGCGTACCCGGATCCTTCGACCTGGGCTTCTCCGGTGGGGGTCCACAGCTGTCGCAGGACCATCTGGCCTTCGGTAAGGGTGCCGGTCTTGTCAGTGGCCAGGACGGTGACCGAGCCGAGGGTCTCGACCGCGGGCAACCGCCGGATGACGGCATGCCGCGCGGTCATCCGGCGCGCGCCGAGTGCGAGGCTGAGCGTGACGACAGCCGGCAGGGATTCGGGGACGGCCGCGACGACCAGGGTGATCGCGGTGACGATCATCAGCTGGAGCGGCTGACCCCGGAACACTCCCAGGGCCAGGACGACGGCGCACAGCACCAGGGCGCCGGCGGCGAGCAGCCGGCCCACCCCGGCGAGGCGGCGCTGCAGGGGGGTCATGGCGGGGGCGGTCGTCATCATGGCGGCGATGCGGCCCATGGCGCTGGCTGCGCCGGTCGCGGTGATGACGGCCTGCCCCCGCCCACGAACGACGACCGTTCCCGCGGACACGTCCGCTGCCACTCCGTCCGGGCCTGCGGATTTGTCGACCGGTGCGGACTCCCCGGTCAGCGCGGCTTCGTCGATCAGCAGGGCGCTGGCCTCGACGACGTGGGCGTCGGCCGGCACGATGTCGCCTTCCGCCAGGACGAGCAGATCACCGACGACCAGGTCCGCGGCCGGTACCTCACGGTGCTCGCCGTCGCGTACCACCCGGGCGGCGGGTGCGGTCAGCGCGGACAGGGCGGAGATCGCCCGTTCCGCTTTGACCTCTTGGATGACACCGACCGTGGTGTTCACGATGATCACGAACAGGATGACCGATGCGTCGGTGAAGTCGGCGGTGGCCAGCGTGAAGGCGGCGGCGGCCAGCAGGACCAGCACGAGCGGGTCACGCAGTTGCGCCACGATGCGACGCCACAACGGCGGCGGCCTGCGGGCCGGCAGGACGTTGCCGCCGTCACGGGCCAGCCGCAGCGCGGCGTCACCCGACGACAGACCGCTCGCCTCCAGCGCGGCGAGGGGCGCCGCGCCGGCCCCCGCGGAGGGCTGGGCGACGCCCGACGCATCCGGAGCGATCTGCAGATTGGGTACGGTCATGACAGGTCCTCGCCTTGCTGGATCGTGGTGGAAGCTCCGCGCGCCCCGCTTCAGAACCGTTCGATGACCTGCTCGGCGGGAAGCCGTGGGGTGTGCGGGGCGGCGGTGAGTGCCGGGTCACGGGTGGTGAAACGCAGCACGAGATGCGGACGGCCGACGCCGGCGAGCAGGCTCCGCATGCGTTCCCGGGTGACGGCCACCTCGATCGTGGCGCTCAGCGGCACCAGCGACAGGCCGAGTTCGGTGGCGGTGAGCCAGGCGGCTGACAGCGCTTCGCCGGCGCGGAGCCAGTCCACTTCGCCGTCCTCCGGTCCGTAGAGGATCGCGAACGCTGCGGCGTTGTCGTCCGATCCGGAGACGGACAGGTCACCGTGGTGACCGAAGTCGCGGCCCGGCACGGTCGTCCGGGCGGACCGATCAGGGATGACGGCGTCCGGGACACCGCTGCCCAGCAACCGGGTACCGCCGGCCCAATAGCGGAGTTCGGCCTGCCAGGCAAGGTCCTCGCCCTCCGCGCGCTGAGCCTGGTCGGCGGCGCCGGCCAGGTCGTACACCTGGTCCGGTCGCAGCAGATGCAGGCCGGCGCCGGTGGACTCGACGGCCGCGACCACGGCGCGAAGTTTGTCGGTGTGGACGGGTGTGCTCGGGGCGGGCCGGCGGTCGGTGTGCCGCAGCCCGATGGTCTGCCGGTGGCGTATCGCTGCGGGGGTGACCGGGATCCGGTGGTCGAGGCGCAGCTGGGCGAGGTGGTCGGGGTGCGCGGGATCCGGCATGCGGGCGAGGACGGTGTGCCAGCCGGCGGCCGCGATACTCACCAGGGCGTGATGCAGGGCGGCCCCGCAGCTGAGGATGGCGAGCCGGGAGTCGGGGTCGGTGACATCGAGTGCCCGGCTGTGATCGAGGTAGAGGTCGAGTTCGCTGCTGCTGAGACGCCAGCGCCACGGTTGCGTGTTGTGGATCGACGGGGCGTGGCCGGCCACGGTGGCGGCGGCGTGCAGGGCCCGGGCCTCAGCGCGGATGTCGATGGCCCGGATGGCAGCGTTGGCGGTCATGGTGGGTTCTCTCCTCGAAGGTTGAACGTCGGACCGGGTCACGGCGTGCGCGTCCAGGTCCGGTCGCGGATCTCGGGCAGGTCCTCGCCGGTACGGCGTACGTACGCGCGAGGCTCGGCGCGTTTGTCGACCATCGGCATGGTGCCGATCCGCAGGCTGACCCGGTTCAGCACGTCAACGAACGGGATGATCACGGTGAGGCCGGCCTTCCGGACGGCGATGACTTTGCCGAGCCGGAACAGGACTCCCTGCTCGTACTGCTTGACGACCTTCACGGCGAGGAACGCCAGAGCGAGATGCACCAGGATGAGGAGAGCGATCCACAGGGACCACATGAGGAGATCCTGACTTCGGCTGCAGCCGGATATTCGTGCCCGAGAACAGTCTGTGTGCGAAACGCACCTGGTCGCTGCGGCGGGCGAAGAAACGCCGAGACACACACAACGGCCAACTACCGGGCCACCGGGGTCCCGGGCGACACCTCAACCCTACGCCTGCTCACGGCGCCCGGCAGGGGCGCCCGTCAGCGGGCTCGACGAAATGCGCGTACGGTCATGGTGTCGCCCGGGACCCCGGTGGCCGTTGAGCCCGTCTCCGCCGACATCGGGTTGACGCGCCCTCGACCGGTCCGGCGTTCGCACAGGAGCACGGCTGCCACCCTGAGTAGGTGGCGCCGCCTCCCGAGTCATCCGTTGGTGCGCTGGACGCGCCGCGGAACATGTGCCATGAACACTTGAAGGAATGTGAGCGCGATGGTCAACATCGCCAACGATCACGAAGCCCCACCCGTGGCCACCACCGAACGACAACAACAGGGCTCGAGGCGCCACGTCGGCACCGAACCCGCCGGGGACAACGCGTTCTCGGTCACCGGCAGGACGGCTACCGCGACGCGGTACCTGCTGGCCGGTATCCGGATTGCTCTGGGCTGGGTCTTCCTGTGGGCGTTCCTCGACAAACTGTTCGGCCTCGGCCGTAGCACTCCCGCCGCGAACGCGTGGCTGGACGGCGGCAGCCCCACCGCGGGGTTCCTCGGCAAGGCCGCCACCGGCCCGTTCTCGGGCTTCTACAACGCGATCGCCGGCAACGTCGTCGTCGACGTGCTGTTCATGGCGGCCCTGTTCGGCATCGGCATGGCCCTGCTTCTGGGCATCGGAATGCGCATCGCGGCGGCCGCCGGTGCACTGCTGACGGTGCTGATGTGGACCGCGGTGCTGCCGCCGGCCACCAACCCGTTCATGGACGACCACCTCGTCTATGCCGCCGTCCTGGTCCTGCTCGCTCTGCTGGGCGCCGGGAACACGTGGGGTCTCGGCCGCCGATGGGCGGCGACCCCGTTCGTGCACCGCAACACCTGGCTCACGTAGAACCGAACGGCGTGCACGATCCGCCTGCCCGGCTCGTGCACGCCGCCACGGGTGGCAACTGAGCCGCCCGTGGCCGGCCTGCGTCCAGCACGCCGATCGCCCCACCGTCGTCCTCCCGAGACAGGTCACGCCCGACGGCATCTGTCGCACGGAATTGAGAGATACCCGTGACTACGATCCGCGTTCAGTTCGCCCGATGGCTGTACCAGCACGGCCGCCCCAACCGGCTGGCCCACGTCTTGAACCGGATATCCGCCTTCCAGTTCCGTAGTGGGAGACTGGCGCCGTACAACTGGGTGATGCTGGAGGTTCCCGGACGCCGCACCGGCAAGCCGGTGACGTTCCCCCTCGTCCTGGCGGACCACGAGGGCGAGCGCTACTTCGTGTCCATGCTGGGGGCCCGGGCGAACTGGGTGGCCAATGTGCGAGCCGCCGGCGGGCACGCCGTGATCCATCACGGGATACGCGAGAACGTCCTGCTCGAGGACGTCGACACCGACGCGCGCGGGCCCGTTCTGCGCCGCTATCTCGCTGTCGCTCCCGGCGCTCGGCCGCACATTCCCGTCGACCCGCGGGCACCGCTGTCCGACTTCGACCGTGTGGCCGCGCAGTACCCGGTCTTCCACGTCACCCACGATCCACCGCAACAGAAGGACCAACCGGCGGCGGTACGCACGGGAAGCCGTCTGCTCGGTGCCGGCCTGATCCTTCTCGGTACGGCGGTGGCGGCCGTGGCGGTGCTGAGGCCGCTGGTGTCGGGTCTGCTGCGCTACCGCACTTCACCGACGGGTCTGAACCAGAATTCTTCCCGCTGATGCTGGCGGTGTTCCTCCTGGCCGCCGCGCTCGTCCTTGAGGGCCCGGTCGGTTCCCGACTTCTCGGACGTTCACCGCTGTTCCGGTACGAGATCAGGCGGTGGGGCGACGGCACGATCCCCGACGTGGCCGAGGCCGTCGCCGGCCCGCACGTCGTCAGCGCCGACGCCACCCAGGCACAGGAGGTGTTGCGCCTGACGCCGCTTGTTCCCGCACTCGTCTGGGGCCGCGACTTCGACCTGAAGTTCCGGGCCTGGGACTTCGGGCTCCACATCCGTCAGCCCCCTCGCTACGGCCCGCGGGTGTTGCGGAGGGCCGACCGCGGGGGAATCAGCTTCGACACCCGGCCCTTCGCCTGACGGCGAGGCGAGGCACAGCGCCCGCCGCAGCCATGCCATCACACTGCTACTGAGGTCTGCGTTCCTGCGCGGCGGGTCAGCCGGTGATCTTCTCGGCGATGTCGGTGGCGATCGCGTCGAGCTGGGCGCGGGTGAACACCGGCACCGGTGCGGACGGCCCGCTGCCGTCGCCGCCGAAGTAGTTGACGGCGCTCAAGTGCACCGCGTGTCTACGGTCGGCCAGTTCCACGTCGACGCCGTAGAAATGCCAGCCTCGGCCGGGCTTGTCCACGTACCGGATGAGCCGCAACCCGGATGCGGTACGGGTGCTCTGGCAGTCGGCGATCGGGGGCGCGCATTCATACAGCGGCTCGCACGATTGCCCGGCCGCACACCCGACGTCTCGCAGCGACAGGTAGAAGCCGCCCTTGCGGCCGTCGGCGGTGACTCCGGACCGGGCCCGGAACATGCTGTCGTCCAGCGCGAACATCACCGGATGCCCGTCGGGTGTCCGCTTTTCGCCCGGCACGTCCGGCATGTAGATCCACCGCACGTCGGGAGCGTGCTCGGTCGCCGCCTGCTCCAGGACGGTCCGCAACCGGTCGAGGATCCGCTGCTGTCCGGCCGGCGTATCGGACTGCAGCCGGAACGCCGACGGGCTGGGCGACACCGACGGCGACAACGAGGGCGACGCGACGGCGGCCGGTGGGGCGGGTGCAGGGTTGGGGCCTCGTCCGGGCAGGAGACTGGCGCCGACCATGACGGCGGCGACGACAGCCACGGCGGTGGATCCGCCGGCGGCCAGACGACGGATCCGGCGGCGGCGACGGGTACGCCGTACGACGCCGTCCACGTCCACAGTCGACGGCGGTGCCGCGCCGAGGAGCTGGTCGAGCATGGCCTGGTTCACTGGTGCCTCCTCGTGGCGTGGCTGAGCGCGCGCAGAGACTCCAGGGCCCGCGCGGACTGGCTCTTGACGGTTCCGGTGGTGACGCCGAGCAGCTCGGCGGTCTCCTCGACCGAGTGGTCGAAGTAGAACCGCAGGACGACGACGGCCCGTTGCCGCCGCCCGAGCCGGGACAGCAAAGCGATCAGCTGCTCCCGGTCGGCGACCTGGTCGGGCGGGCTCCAGCCGGGGTCGGGTACGTCCTCGGCCGGGTGCTCGCGCCGCCACGGCCGGCGGTGTTCGTCGATCCAGGACCGGGTCAGGACGCGCTGCGCGTACGCGTCCGGGTTGTCGGCGGCCGACACCCGGCGCCAGTTCTCGTAGAGCTTGCCCACGACTGTCCCGACCAGATCGTCGGCCATGTGCCAGTCGTGGCACAGCAGGAACGCCGCCCGCCGCCAGCGTTCCATCCGGATGCCGACGAACTCCCGGAACTCGTCCTCCTCGGACCTTTTCACGGTCCTCCTCCCACACGGCTCTGCGGGCACGACGGAAACGCCGGTGTTCAGGGTTGCACGCTGGATGACTCCTCAGCCTGCGCGCCGACCGTTGGACCGACGGCATCCCAGGTCGTGGCCGGTTCAGGCGCCTCCGCCAGGGCGGGCGGAGGCGCCTCGCGGGCGAGGGGTTCCTCAGGGGATCCGGGCGAGCACCTGTGGATCGGCGTGCGTGCCGTCCCTCGCGGCGTCGGTGCCGGCCGGGCGTCCGGGTAGCACAAGGTCCAGCCACCTCGGAAGCCACCAGTTCGCCCGGCCCAGCAGCGTCATGGTCGCCGGTACCAGGACCATCCGCACCACCGTGGCGTCGATGAAGATCGCGGTGGCGAGGCCGAGCCCGAACATCTTGGTCGACGGGTCGTCGGCGATGGCGAAGGACAGGAACACCGCCACCATGATGAGGGCGGCCGAGGTGATCGTCCGGGCGGTGCCCGAGATGCCCTGCACGATCGCCTCGTTGTTGTCGCCGGTTCGCAGGTACTCCTCCCGTACGCGGGACAGGAGGAAGACCTCGTAGTCCATGGACAGGCCGAACAGGATCGCGAACAGGAACATGGGGATGAACGACACGATCGGTACCGTCGCCTCCAGTCCGATCAGCGCACCACCCCAGCCCCATTGGAACACCGCGACCATGACGCCGTAGGCCGCGCCGATGCTCAGCAGGTTCAGCAGCACCGCCTTCAGCGGTACGAGCACTGACCGGAAGGCCAGCATCAGCAGCACGAACGACAGCGCCAGCACGGCGGCTATGAAGATCGGTAGGCGTTGGCTGGTGCGGCGGCCGACATCGGACAGGCTGGCCGCTGCACCGCCGACGTGGGCGTGCGACGGGCCCTGCCCCACCGCGGCGGGGAGCACCTCGGCGCGTAGCCGGGCGACGGTATCGGCCGTGGCCCGCTCCTGCGGTCCGGTGGTGGGGAACACCACGAGGGTGGCGATCGCCGTGGCCTGATCGACCCGCGCCGGCAGGACCGAGGCGATGCCCTGGTCGGCGGCGATCGCTGCGGCGACCCGGCCCGCCGATCCTGGATCGCCCGCGAGGTCGACGGCGACGATGAGGGGACCGTTGGTGCCCGGGCCGAACCCGTCGGCGACGAGGTCGTACGCTCGGCGCTCGGTGCGGCTCTCCGGGAGCGAGCCGTCGTCGGGCAGCCCGACGCGCAGGCCGAGGACGGGCAGCGTCGCGGCCAGGAGCAGCCCGGCCGCGCCGACCGCGTACGGCACCGGATGCCGGTTGACGTGCCCGATCCAGCGCCGCCAGCCGGGCGCGGGCGCGGCGCCCGCCACCGCGACTCGCCGCTGCCCGGGCCGTGCCCGGCCGAACAGCCGACCCAGCGTCCCGACTCGGGCCAGGCGTGGGCCGGCGGCGCCGAGGAAGGCCGGCAGCAGCGTCACCGACGCGACCACCATGATCAACACGACGATGGAGACCGCGAGCCCGCCCATCGTCATGAACGGCACGTTCGATACCGCCATGCCGAGGATCGACACGACCACAGTGCCGCCGGCGAAGACGACCGGTCGCCCGGCCGTGGCCACCGCTCGCCCGGCCGCCTCGTGGGGCTCGAGCCCGAGCGCCAGGTACTCGCGGTGCCGGACGAGCACGAACAGCGCGTAGTCGATGCCTACTCCCAGTCCCACCATGCTGCCGAGCACCGGGGCGAATGTCGGGATCTCGGTCACCCGCGCGAGCACCGTCATCGTGGCGACGCCGACGGTGAGGCCGAACACCGCCATACCGATCGGCAGCGCGGCGGCGGTGAGCGAGCCGAACGCCAGGAACAGGATCGCCGCCGCGGCCAGGAGGCCGATCAGCTCGCCGGTGCCGCCGCCGGTGTCGGAGAAGGCGAAGAACAGGTCCCCGCCCATCTCGATGCGGAGCGGCATCTCGTCGCGCAGCCGGTCCCCGAGGTCGACGAGAGCGTCGAGGTCGTCGGCTGACAGCCGGCTCTGGTCGGGGTACTGCACGCGGACGACGGCGATCCGTCCGTCGGCCGACACCAGGCCGGACCTGACGGCGGCGTCCGCGCCCCGGCCGAGCGCCTCCGCCGGGTCGCTGGTGCCGAGCACGTGCGGGAGTCGCCTCGCCTCGGCCTGCAGCCGCGTCAACGCGGCGCGCGCCGGGCCGTCGTCGAAGAACGACGCCCCGCTGTCGACGGGGGTGACGACCACCTGGGCGGTCATCCCTTCCTGGCCGGTGCCGGCCCGCTCGATCAACTCAGCGGCCCGTTGGGAGTCCAGTCCGGGAGCGGTCATCGTGTCGGCGGTCCGGCCGCCGAAGGCGGTTGCGGCGAGGACCGCCAGCGCGGCGGCGAGCAGCCACGCCGCTATCACCTGCCACGGATGGCGGGCGGCGCTGCCACCGAGCCGGAAGAGAGCTTTCGAGAGCATGGGGGTCCTCCAACCACCTCGTCGGCCGCATTCGCACGACCGCCGATGACCAGGGTCGTCACGGCGGCGCCGGCGGACATCGGCCCGGAAGTCGCGGATCCGTCCGTCCCCGGACGGGGAGACGACCCGTTCTTTCGGCCGATGCGCGGCGCGGTGGGCTCCCTAGGCTGAGACCGTGCTGCGAGACGACGTGCGAACGCTGTGGACCGAACCGCGGTCCCCCGACGCCCCGGGCCGGGTGTGGCGGGACTGGGCGCTGCTCGCCGGGACTCTGGGCAGTGTGGTGCTGGAGGCCACGCTGCGGGACGACGTCGTGTGGCGGCCGGTTGCCGTGATGTTGGGCGTCTGGCTGGCCGTTCTGCCCCTGTGGCGCCGGACCCGCCCGCTGGCGATGATCACTCTGGCGTTCGGCGCGATCATCCTGCTTCAGGTGGCCACGGTGGTGGCCGATCCGCCGGAGCCGGTGGGTCTGTACTCCGGCATGGTGGTGCTCGTCCTGGTGTATGCGTTGCCGCGGTGGGGATCGGGCCGGGAGGTCGTGCTGGGCGTCGTCGTGATCCTCGCGGGCTTCGCGGTCTCGGTTGCGACGGACGACACCCCGGTCGGCGAGGAGATCGCGGGCCTCGTGTTCCTGCTCATGCCCGCGGTGATCGGGGCCTCCGTACGGTTCTGGGCGACTGCTCGAGAACGGCAGCTGGAGCGGGTGCGCTCCCATGAGCGGGAGCGGCTCGCCCGGGAGCTGCACGACACGGTGGCCCACCACGTCTCGGCGATGGTGATCCGTGCCCAGGCCGGCCGGGTGGTCGCGGGCGCTGACCCGGCCGCTGCTGTCGAGGCGCTGGAGGGGGTCGAGGAGGAGGGCGCGCGCACGCTGGAGGAAATGCGGGCCATGGTCGCGACCTTGCGCGACAGCGGCGCCGGCGCCGAGCTCGCACCGGCGGCCGGTGTCGCCGACCTGAAGCGCCTGCTGCGCGCCCCGGGGGTACGGCTGCGTGTGGACCTGGGCCTCGACGGTGACCTGGACGGGCTGCCCCCGGCCGTGGACGCGGCGGTCTACCGCATCGTGCAGGAGTCGGTGACCAACGCCATGCGGCATGCGGTGGACGCAACCGAGGTCATGGTCCAGGTCACCGGAGAACCGCAGATGGTACGGGTGACGGTCCGGGACGACGGCGCGCGAGCCGGCCGCGGTCGCGACGGGTACGGTCTGGCCGGGCTGCGAGAGCGCGCTGCCCTGCTCGGCGGGGAGCTGAGCGCCGGGCCGGGTACCGACCGGGGCTGGCAGGTCGAGGCGGAGCTGCCACGGGGGAGGGCGAACAACGGTGTCCATCCGCGTACTGGTCGCCGATGACCAGCCGGTCATCCGTACCGGGCTGCGCATCATGCTGAACGCCCAGCCCGACATCGACGTGGTGGGCGAGGCCGCCGACGGGCGCGAGGCGGTCCGGCTGGCCCGGGACCTGCGACCCGACGTCTGCCTTTTCGACATCCGGATGCCCGAGATCGACGGGCTGCAGGCCACCCGGCTGATCGCCGGTCCGGGCGTCGCCGATCCGATGGTCGTGGTCGTGATCACGACCTTCGATCTGGACGAGTACGTCTACGGCGCTCTGCGCGCAGGGGCACGCGGGTTCCTGCTCAAGGACGCGGGGCCCGAGCTGCTGGTGCAGGCCGTACGGTCGGCCGCCGACGGCGAGGCGCTCATCGCACCGAGCGTCACAGTGCGACTGCTACAGGCGTTCGCGGAGGTACCGACCGGGCGGCCCGCCGCTCAGCCGATCTCGCCGGTCACCACCCGCGAGGAGGAGGTGCTGCTGGCCGTCGCCCAAGGGCTGACCAACGTCGAGATCGCCGATGCCCTGCACATCAGCCTGAGCACGGTGAAGACGCACCTGGCGAGCCTGATGGCCAAGCTCGGCGCCCGCAACCGCGTGGAGATCGCGATGTGGGCCTACGAGACCCGCCGGATCGTCCCGAGACCTTGAGCCGGTAACCGTCAGGCACGGTGCCGCCCACCGCCGCCCGGCTTGGAAGCGTCCGTACCGTGTTCCCCGCGGGTCAGCGGGCTGCGCTCAACCGCTTGGTCGGTCGGCTCCTTGCCGACGGAATCCTCGTCCAGCCATTCATGCGGGGCGGCCGACACGTCGGTGCGCAGATCCGACAGCCAGTCTTCCAGATCGTCGTTTGTCCGGTCCCGATCAATAGGCTCACTGCTCGAGCCGGAATCTCCGGTGGCGCTCATCGTGGCGCATACTCCGATCAGCCGAGTGGGGTCACGGCGAGAGTAGCGGGCTTGGGCGAAGGGCTGATATCGCCCGATTTCAGCGCCACGGTTGCTTGAGCGGTTTCCCGCACATGGAACCGAGGACGGAAAGGCCGGTATGAGCAGTCTGGAGTCGTTGCGGCAGCTGCTGCGACAGTCGCACCACGCCAGGCCGGAGGATTTGCCGGAGATGGCCATGCGGGCCGCGCCGATGGTGGAGGCGACCGCCATGGTCGTCTACCTCGTGGACCATCAGC
>NZ_BOQL01000100.1 GCF_018332655.1 Actinoplanes auranticolor
GAACAACGACGGCTTCCCCGGCGGGCACTGGCCGCGCTCCACCAACGACGTCATCGCCGACGGCAGTCTCAGCGGCGACAAGATCACCAACTGGCACCTACGCACCTCATAGACCGGCCCCGCGGGAGACGCCATGAGCAACGATCGTGTCCACGTACCTGATCCCACACTCCTGCGACGAGCCGCCCGACGCATGACCATCGCCATCGTGATCATGGTGGTGCTGACGACTTTCTTCACCGCCGGAGGAATCAGCCTCCTGACCGCCGGCGAGCTGCCAGGACTGCCCCTCGCGGTAGGCGGCGCCGTGATGCAGATCGGCGCCATCGCCCTGCTGACCGCGACCTGGCACGTCCGCCGAACCCTGGACGGCCAGACCATCGCCCGATCATCCATCATGACGGCCCGCCGAACATCAAAATGGGTACGCCGCACCACCCTCTCGACGATCATCGTGCTCATCGTGTACGGATTGATCCGGCTCACCTTGGGCGACCCGTGGAGCCTCGCCACGGCCGGCATCATCGGCGTCGCATTGTTCCTGCTCGCCACCAGCAGCAAGAACATCGGCCTTGCCCAGGACCGGGCACTCAACACCCAGGGAACGGACGGTCCGCAAATCGCTGACCAGCCACTTCGCGAATGACCTGCACAAACGCGAAGCAGTTCGTAGCAGCTCAGAGCCGCTGAACACGGTTCAGCGCAGTTGGGAGCGGCCCGCTGCTCCCTGGATCTCATCTTCGACGACAGGGCCCCGCAGAGCCTGCTCGACGAGTTCGCCGCCTACCGCGACGTCTGACGGACCGGGAAGCCTGGTCCAGTTCGGGCCAGGACGTGGAGCTCGTTTCGGAACCGGGTCATCCACTGATCGATCTCGGCTCCGGTCCACCACAGCCGCCGGGGCGAGTATTCCCAGACGATGCGGGTCGTGCCGCCGACGACCGTGCATTCGACGTAGAGGGGCGGTTGCCGAACGCCGGCCCCGGGATCCCACACGTCACCGATGGCGGCCGCACTCAGCGAGAAGAGGCCGCTGCGGCTCCGCGTCGGCATCTCGCCCTGGAAGTTGAACCAGAGCGTCGGAGCCGGTGCCTGGCGGATGTTCTCTCGCAGGTTCGGATCGTTGTTCAGATACTTGAGACCTTCGAACGACAGACCCGCGGACGGGACACCGGCAAGCCGTTCGCCCACCGCGGTCAGCGTCTCGGCCGGGCCCTGGGACCGGCTGTCCTCGAAGGCGAGCGGGAAGGTGCAGTGCAGATCGCCGACCGTCCGCGAGAGATCGAGGCCGTGCACCGCTGTCCGTCTCCCCGAGCCGGAGAGCTCGACCACGAGACGCCCGCAGCTCCACTGGCGCTGCGCGGTCCGCACCAGCGCCGTGAGCAGGGTGGTGGCAAGCGGTGCGCGGCCTGCGTCCGGCCCGGTCATCCGTACGTTGCGGAGCGCGCGCGTCTCGTCGGGCGGCAGGCTGTGGCGGGCGGTGGCCAGTTCCTCCGTCTGCACGCCGGGATGGGCCAGCGGGTCGTAGGTGGCCGGTGGTGGCACTGCGAGCTGACTACGCCAGAACTCCAGATCAGCCGTCGCGCCCCGGTGGGCGAAGTCGTTCATCCAGCCGGAGAACACCCCGAAGCGCGCCGATGTCCGGGCCAGCCGCAGGGTCTCGCCCTGTTCGTCCGACCGGCAGAGCTGGTCCAGGTCATCCAGCAGGATGCGCAGCGTGACCCTGTCCATGACGAGGTGGTTGACCGCGAGGAACAGGCGTTGCCTGGAGCCGGTCTCGATCAGAAGGAGACGCATCAGCGGGCCGTGCTCGACGCTGACGCGGCGATGCTGCTCGATGAGGAGCGGCGGGAGGGCGTCGGGCCGGTCCAGCGTGACCGACTCGACGGCGAAACTGCCCTCGATGTCGCCGTAGCGCTGCGCGAATCGGCCGTCGTCCCGGCGGAACCGCAGGCGCAGCGCCTCGTGCCGGGCGACCAGCGCGGACGCGGCTCGGCGGAGGCGGTCCGGGGTGAGCCGCCGATGGACGTCGAGCATGACCGTACGGGTCCATCCGTCCCATTGCCCCAGCTCCAGGGCGCGCCGCTGCGCGGCACTGAACGGGACGTCCCCGGTGTCCGGAGCCTCGCCCGGTTCGGGGGGCGCCGGCTCGAAGTGCCGTACCAGCGAGATCGCCATCGCCCGCAGGGTCGAGTCGTTGCCGAAGCTCGCCGGCGGGATGCGCGCTCCGGTCCGGTCCTCGACGCGCTGGGCCAGATCGATCATCCCGAGCGAGTCGAGGCCGACGTCGAGGAGTGGCCGATCCACCGATACGTCGTTCGGGTCGGGCAGTTGCAGCACCTCCGCGACTTCGGTCTGCAGCAGCCGGAGCACGTACTTCGGCTCGCCGCCCGGGCGCGCCCGGGGCAACGTCTCCCGCGTCGGCTTGCGTTGTCCCGAGATCGCCGACGAACGCAGCGAGCCGACCGTCCACTGGTGCTTGCACTGTGTGCGTCGCAGCTTTCCGCTGGTCGTCTTCGGAATGCTGTCCGGCCTCATCAGCAGGACCTCATGACACTGCACCCCGCAGTGCGAGGTAACCGCGGCCCGGATAGCCGAGGCCGCGCGGTCCAGCGGGATCGGCTCCCTGTTCCGCAGGACCTTCTTGCGTAGCTCGGCCGCCACCACGACCCGCTCGACGCCGTCGACCCGTACCCCGAAGGCGACCGCGTTGCCCGGCCGCAGAATCGGATCGGCCGCCACTATCGCCGCCTCCAGATCCTGCGGATGAATGTTGCGGCCCCCGACGATGATGATGTCCTTGAGGCGGCCGCAGAGGAACACCTCGCCGTCGTCGCCGATCACCCCGAGATCACCGGTACGCAGGAACCGTCGCCCGTCGTCCGGGCCGTTCCCGGTCGCCGGGCGCGCGGCGAAGACGGCCGCGTTCTCCTCCTCGGACCGTCCCCAGTAACCGCTCGACACGCTGGGACTGGAGATCCACAGCTCACCGACCGCGTAAGGTGGCCGCGGCCGCCGGGTCACGGGGTCGACGGCGATCACCGAAACCCCCCACTTCGCGTCAGGCACGCCGCTGCCCACGAGCGTCACCGCGGGTGCGCCCGGGGCCGGCGCGACGATCACGCCGTCGCGATCCAGCAGGGCCCGATCCCCGTGGAGCAGCGTCGGCTTCCGGCCGACCCGACCGCAGACGAACAACACGGCCTCGGCCATGCCGTAGACGTTGCCGAACGACGCCGGATCGAAGCCCATCCGGCTGAGCGCGGCTTCGAAGCGGTCCATCGTGGCGACCAGCATCGGCTCACCGCCCTGCAGGGTGGAGCGGACCGACGAGAGGTCGAACGAGTCGCCGTCGCGCAGACCGCGCAACACGTAGTCGTAGCCGAAGTTCGGCCCGGCGATGTGCGTGCCGCGGTAGCGATCGATCGCCTCGAGCCAGAGACGCGGGGCGGCCAGGAAGGTCATCGAGGAGAAGGCGATGCAGCGCGCCCCGGTGTACATCGCGTTGAGGATCCCGCCGGCCAGCCCCATGTCGTGGAACAGCGGCACCCAGCCGACGAGCACCGACTCGCTGTCGACCAGGGTGTTGCGCGCGATCAGCTCGAGATTGTGCGTCAGATTCCGGTGCCGCACGACGACGCCCCTGGGCGCCGACGTCGAGCCGGAGGTGTACTGCAGGTACACGACGTCGTCCGGGCCGAACCGGGCGGCCGCGCGGGCCAGCCGGTTCGCGGCCGCCTCCGGATCGGCGCGTTTGACGCGATTGGACAGCAGCCAGGCGAGTCCGGGCCAGCTCGCCGTCTCGCGGCCGCGCCAGCGGCCCGCCACGCCGTCGCGTACCGACGCCAACGTGGTGAGCGCGCGGTACTTCGCATGGGTGAGGGCGACGCGTGCGCCGCTGTCCTCGGCGATGTGCCGGAGCTTGGGCAGCTCCCGATCGAGATGCCGCGGGTCGGGGCTGGCCACCGGGACCGCGATCGCGCCGAGGAGCATGCACCCGAAGAAGCTCGCAACGAACTCCAGACCATCGGGCGGGAAGACGAGCAGCACGCGGTCGCCGGGCGCGACCCCGGCCGCCTGCAGGAAGTCCGCGGTGCCGGCCGCCCGCCGCACAATCTCCTGGCGGTCGGCCGCGTCGATCTCCTTCCCGTGGCGATCGAGAAACGTGTAGAGGGGCGCCCCGGGAGCGGCGGCGAGGCGGTCAGCCATGGTGGTCAGCAGGCTCGCGGTCAACCGGGACTCCGGAGGATGAGGGGAGTGACTCGCTCGGACGTTACACCCGTCATCATGAATGGTGCCGGTCCCGCTGTTGACTGCGTCCCCCCGGTCCCGTCGTTCCGCGATGGCCTGGTGGCGCGCAGCCGGGCGGTCGCCGCCTCGACGTCGCGGCGCATGCGTTCGACCTCGACGGCCAGCACCTCACCACCCGGCTCGGTGAGTCGGTAGTAGCGGCGCAACCGGCCGCAACGATGTCCTCCCGTTCGACGGCCACCAGGCCGGCGACAGGCAGTCATACCGTTGTGCTCCCATTTGCTCGCAGCGTAAGGATCACGAGCGAACAGCTCGTTACCTGAACCTCGGTAACGAGCTGTTGACCTGCATGAACCCTGGTGGGCGATACTGGGATCGAACCAGTGACTCTCCGGTGTGACCGTAGTCCAACCATGGCCCTAACCGGGAACGATGTAGATCAGCTGCTCAGGCACGGTCGCCCGACGCTGCTGATTTCAACCCCGCCTGCTCCCCGTTCGATCACCGGTGTTGGGAGCAGCGCCGCCCCGCCCGCCCCGAACGGCACGATTTCATCGTGGCGGTGCTCCCCACCATTGCTGACGACAGTCTCTGAGCAGCGCAAACACCATAGCCGGCGAGGAGCAGGATGCTCCTCCCACTCGCCCTCACCTCAGCCGACCCCGGCGATCTGGTCGAGGCAGCGCCGTCCTCCCAACGCGCTCGCCATGGGCCACGAGGCCAAGGCCACGCAACTGGACCATCCGACTACTCCGAAGCGCCACTCTGACTGTCATGCCGATGACAGTGCATCTGCGGTGGCGGGCGGCCTCCGAGGGTCACACGCACCATCACATCGGTCGATCATCAGCACTCGTAGGGTGTGGCCGCGTCCGGACAGGCCGACCACCCTAACCCGCGCCTTTCATCAAGGCGCCCACGAACCAGCGGGATCCGAGCCAGCCTTCCCGGGCAGGTTCATCGTCCGTGCCGCCGTACAGCGGAGTGCCCAAAGGTAACTTTGCATCGGGAAGCTCCCATTAGGCATGGATGGTCAGCGGAGGCGACGAGACAACCGCAACGCGAGCGCCCCGAGGGTGCGGACCGGATTGGCCGCCGAGCTGAACGGCATCACCGACATGTCGCAGACGTAGAGACCGTCGGCGCCGATTACCTGCAGGTCGGTGTCGACGACCGAGGACGCTGCGATCGCGCTCCCCCGCGCCGGCCGGTGCGGCATTCGTAGGCTGCCCACGGCGTGGTGCACAGTGCCGTACCCGAAACCTTTGCCGTCAGGGCTGTACCAACTCTCGCCATCCGGCCGGGCCTGCGCGCCGTTGTTGTGGAACTGGGAGAAGATTTGGTGCGTCACCGAGTTGAGCACCTGAAAGATCTCCCCGTCGTTCTTATGCCATCCGGCCAGTGCCGGGAACCGCGAGTCACGCAGATGGTCGCGCCGACGTTGATTCCGGAAACGCACCTGCGGCACGTACCCGAAGGGCGGCGCTGGTTCGATCCGGTTGTCGTCGTCGAGGCAGTTTCCAAAGCTGAACTTGATGTCCAGCCGCGACGGGCCCCGCAACTGGTTGTTGGAGAACGCAGTCGGGTCCGCACGCAGCGGATCGTTCGGGTCGTTGTCGCGCAGATGCCAATACTCGTGATTGATGTTCATCTCGACGTTGAAGGGGTACCGAATCTCGCCGTCTCCGAGTCCCCGCGAGTATAGGACGATCTTCGCATGCGATGTCCGCGGAATGTCGATCTCGCCGATGTTGGTGACGGAGGTGTGAATCGCATCGGTGGTTGGGTGATCGGTCAATCCCACGCCAACCAGATTTTGCACCGACGGGGGAAGGGCGGGGAACATGGTGGAGCGGCGCAGTAGCTTAGCGCTTTCGATGGAGCCGCCAGCGAGAACGACGGTCGGTGCTCGGAACACCCGTGCTTGGCCAGTGAGCACGTCGCGGACCGTTAGCTCGTACTGGCCGTTGTGCCGTTGGACGTCCTCGGCGAAGTGATTGAGCAGAAGGAACAAGCCGTCGAAGTCGCCGTGGTAGACCCCCGGGAACAGACCTAGCTGGTTGATCAGCAGTTCGGCGGTGTTGAACACCCCGGTCGGCTCGGTGAACCACTCCTCCTTGGGGGTGCCATCGGCGGCTAGGTACGGCTGGTGCAGCGCCCGCGGAGTCTCCTGGATCGAGAAGTCGCGCGCCAGGGGGCTCTGTCGCAGCTTCGCCACGATTGCCTGCGCAGTCCGCCCCATCGACCGCGACTCGTTCATGGCGTCTCCGGCCTCGTTCAGCAAGCCACTCTGCAGGTCGAGTCGCACCGGGTCGGGAAAGAACTCCAGCTCCCATCCCTGGATGGTCGGGATCAGCCCGGACCAGAAGATCGACCGACCGCCGAAGTTAAGCTGCGGTTTCTCGCCGATGAAAAACTCGGTCGTGTCGGTGCCGGTCTGCCAAAACGTGTCGCAGCCGTAGTGGCGGGCCACCTGGGAATTCGAAGACCGGCAGAAGTTGTACACGTGCGTCGGGTACAGAAACGACCCAGCTTCCAGCACCAGGATCCGCTTGCTCGTGCCGACGTGTTCGCCCAGGTCGTCGGCGAGCAGACCGCCGCCGATACCGGAGCCGACGATGATGATGTCGAAGTCGTTACTAGAACCCAGGTACTGAAGGAGCAGCCGTTGCTGCGCCGCAATTCGTTCCGAGACCATCGGAGCGTACGTCGAGGCGGTGAACGTCATCGCCAAATCACCTCACGGGGTCAACGTGCGTAGGTAGAATAAGCTTTTCGCATTCCGCCGATCCAGAACCGGGCCGTTGGTGATTTGAAAACGGCTGCGAGACGACACCTTCGTGGGTTGGTGCGTCATTGCCAGGGCCGTTCGGCGGCTGGCCATCTCACCGGTCACGGCCATCCGCAGCGGCCCGTCTCTCGCCGCCTTCCTCGATTTCAAAATACAGAGGTGACCGGGGTGTGGTGGCGTAATAGACGTTATCGCACACGTTAGGCGTTGCCCGGCGTTGTCCCGCGTTCGAGCCGTCCATCCACGCGGCGTTGCCTTCCCGCCGCTGGCCGACTTGATCGACGGGATCCGGGCGATGTCGCGCGTAACGGCGGAGTTCTTCGCTCAGTCACGCTCGTGATCGCCACGCCTGGCCACCGTAGCGACCAAGTGTCTGGGTCTTGGTACGTGCCGCGAACCTCTACCAGCTCAGACGTCCTCGACTTCTGGTTCCGGCGAGCTTCAATGATGCCGAGATGTTGATCCGCTGATTCGCCTGCGGGGTGAGCGAGTATCAGCCAACGGCCAGATTAGACGTCTCGACTGTTCGGCTCGCTGTCGCTGCTGCCGTCGCCGCGACGACCTTCCATGTCGAGGCAACGCTGCCTCAGCGGAGCCAAGATCGTGACGCAAGGGCGTCCTAAAGAACGCGCACTGACAAGTCGACCTACTCCCCGCCAGGAGCTTCGCGTGGCCCATTCTGATCGCTCGAGGTGGTCGCTGCACGGCGAGCACATTCCGCCGAGGCGGTTGCCGAGGTCCCCCGATCCGCTCTACCCGAGCATCGACGGCTCATGCGTTCGACGACCCGCCTCGACCGGCATCCGGATCTAGCCGAGAAGAGTGCATGCCGAAGAGCGGATGTTCGACTGGCGTGTCCCTCGGCGGGCTCGTGGCGCCGAATGCAGTCCGAGGGTTCATCGCGCGTCTGAGCTGGTCCGGCGCAGAGTTCAGAACGTTTTCGGGGCTGCCCATCCGCGCAGCGTGGCGGGGATAGTGGAGTCGAATGTGCGATCAGCGGTAGCGGTGTCGAACGCCCCGGCCAGCTCAAGGGTTACGAGTCCGTGCAGGGTTACCCAGAGAGAAAGGGCGATGGCGGGCAGGTCGCCGGTGAGCATGGAGGCTGACCGGGCGCGGTCGATCGCATCAACTAATGGTCGGACGGGATCGGTGGTGGAGACCGGGCCGTTCGGGTCGAACGTCTGGACGCCACTGAACAGAACCGTGTAGAGGTGGCGGTGCCGGCGTGCCCATTGCCGGTACGTCACCGCGAGGGCCTGAATGTCGGCGAGGGGGTCGGCGGAAGCCGACACCGCTGACAGGTCTTGGAACAGGCCGGATACCGCTCTGGTGCGTACCTCGCCGATCAGCGCGTCCTTACTTCCGAAGAGCGTGTAGACCGCTGCTGTCGCGGTGCCGGCGGCCCCAGCCAAGGCGCGGACGCTGATCGACTCCCGAGGCCGGGTGGCAAGCATCTCGGTGGCGGTGTGCAGCAACCGCTCCTTCACCGCGTCATCGTTGGTTTTCGGCCGGCCCACGACGATCAGCCTAGGGCCTTTTCGGCCACCGCTGTGCGCCGGGCACCGCGAGGCGGCACCGTACCGGTACAGTGTTTCAAAACGATGTTTTGAAACCTCTGGGAGATGCATATGCGAGGGTTTTCGGTCCGCCCCCTCCGCGCTGCCGCCCGTCTGTGCATGGCCGCGGCTGCCTGCGCGGGCCTGGTCATACTGTTTCTCGTGCTGATCGTCGCGACCGGCGGGGCAGGCAGCGGGCTTGCCGCATGGCTTACCACCTCCTTCGCGGGAGTCGCAGCCGCGCTATGGCTGAGTCGGCTTCACACCTGGCGCGGGCGGCTGAGACGGCTGCTGCCGGTGGCCGCCGCCGCGGTCCTGACGGCGTCGGTATGCATCCCTACATTCTCCACTCAGCGGCACTACCCCGCCAACCTCCCATTCGTGGTGACGCAGCATTGGAGCCTGGCTACCGGAAGCCGGGTTGCGGTGTACCACTACCCCCCGACCGTCGGCGTCCCGCAGCACCCGAGGCCTCTGGTCTACCTCCACGGCGGGCCGATCCGCAGCATCTCCCTGCTCGACCATCGGTTCCTGCAACTGTTGGCGCGACAGGGCTACAACGTCTACGCCTACGAACAGGCCGGGGGTGGCCGCAGCGACCTGCTCCCCATGGCGCAGTACACCATCGACCGGCTGGTCCACGACTTCGGAGCGTTCGCCGACAGACTGGACCAAGGCCCGGTGGACGTCCTCGGCTTCTCGTCCGGCGCGATCGTGCTTGCCCGCGGCTTGGCCGACCCCGACACCGCAGCCCACGTGCACCGCGCGGTCATCGCCGAGCCCGGCCCTATCGACGGCCCGACCGCCCGAATCAGCGGGCACCAGGGCCAACAATCCGCGCGCGACCTCGCGCCGGCCCCGCCGGGACCCCGGTCGACGTACATCCCCCGATACGGCGTGACCTTCGGTCTCATGCGGCTCGGGCTACTAGGATTCGATAACGACCTGATCAGGCAGGCCGAAGGTGTCAACGCCTTCACGGCCGCCGACCTCGGCAGTGACACGGCGTCCGCCTATTGCGCGCGAGACGCGCACCGCATTCCTGTCGAGGACAGCACGCACAACTTCTCCTTCAACGCCGCCGCCAGCCTCCAGATCCAGCAAACGATCATCGACTCTCCGTCTATCGCGCCGCAACTGCGGCTCTCGAGCACCCCCGCAATGCTGATGATCGCCGAATGCTCAGCACAGGTCCGCCAATGGCAAACCACTATCCTCGCCACCGACCCCGCCGTCCAACGAACCCAGTACATGCCCGGGGTCGGACACCACATGTGGAATGGACTAGACGACAACAATCAACGAGCCGCCGCCGTCATCACCGCCTTCCTCCAGAACCGACCAGCGCCCCTACCCAACTACCCGACGCGTGCCGACATCCCGGCCTTTATCGAGAACCAGCGATGACAACACTCAGCGCCCTCTCATGCCGCAAACAAGGCGCACCCGTTTGCCCGCGTGCCGTCACCCCGCGTCAGCGGAGAACTCGGTTCTCGCGCGAAATGCGCGGTGGACGTCGGACGCAGGCTGCTGGAGCAGGTCGACGGGCTGGCCCGGCACTGGCCACGCATCAGCGAAAGGCTCCGGCGGGTGTTGACGGCGATCGAGCTCGCCCTCGCCGGTCGGGCCGTGCCCGGCCGCGGGCGACGTGGGCATGCCCGCCAGCCGGGATCGTCTGCTCCGGCTGGTCCGAGCCGGTGCCCGACCCGATCTTCGGCAGCTGCCGTGCCGCAGTCGGTCAACGCGCACGCTGCTAGTCGGCGGGAGTGGGTGGCGTGATGAGGCGGTGGTGCTGACCGGGAGGGTGTGGGTGACTCGTCCGTTCGGTCATAGTCCCGGATCATCGTTCAGCCGGCGGGGATGCTGTCGATTGCTAGGGACAGCATCCCTTGCCCATCCGCCGGCGCAGCACAACGAAGGACTCCGACATGACGCAGGACCGCCGTAGAACTCCGCGCATGACGCCGGGCCGCCGTAGGACCCCACCGGGTGCCCCGCGACGGGCGCCAGACGTGAGCGTCGTCATCCCCACGCTCAATGAGGCACTGAACCTGCCGCACGTCTTCGAGGCGCTGCCGGCCGGCCTGCACCAGGTCGTCCTGGTCGACGGGGGCTCCACCGACGGGACCGTCGAGGTCGCCCGGCGACTGCGCCCTGACGTCGTCGTGGTGCAGCAGACCCGCACCGGCAAAGGCAACGCACTGGCCACCGGCTTCGCCGCCTGCACCGGTGATGCCATCGCGATGATCGACGCCGACGGATCCACCGACCCCGCCGAGATCCACCGCTTCATCAGCGCGCTCACCGACGGTGCCGAATTCGCCAAGGGATCCCGCTTCGGCAAAGGCGGCCACAGCCACGACATCACGCCGCTGCGGCGGGTCGGTAACGAGGGCCTCAACCTCGTGGTCAACAGCTTGTTCGGCACCAAGTTCACCGACCTGTGTTACGGCTACAACGCCTTCTGGCGCCGCGTCGTGCCGGTCATGGACCTACCGTCTACCGAGCTGCCGCGTGCGGCCGACGGACGCAAGCTGTGGGGCGACGGCTTCGAGATCGAGACTTTGATCAACATCCGGGTCGCCGCCAGCGGCATGCGGGTCAAGGAGGTCTCCAGCATCGAACACCTCCGCATCCACGGCACCAGCAACCTCAACACCTTTCGCGACGGCGCCCGGGTCCTTCGTACCATCGTCAGTGAGTTCCGACGCCGCGCCGCGCAGCGCCGCGCGGCGGCCAAGACCGCCACGCGCGCCAGTACGGCCACCGGACGCACCAAGACCGTCCCGGTGCTCACCGTTCCCGGCGGCAACTGGTACGGAACCGTGGACGCGTTGCTGGCCGCCGAGTCGCAGACCACGCCGGCCAGTACGCCCCCGGTCGCCGATAGGGGCACCACCGTGGCTGCTTCGGACCAAGCCGAGGTTCGCCCATGACGGCCGTAGGCGCTGCCCAGGTCAGTATCGTCATCCCCTGCCACAGTGAGCGCGGCTGGGACGCGCTGGTGGGTGCGGTCGCGTCGGCGCTCGCGCAGCGGCCCGCCCCGGCCGAGGTCATCGTGGTCGTCGACCACAACCCGCGGCTGTACGACCAGGCGCTGCGCCATCTGTCCGGGGTCACCGTGCTGGAGAACGGCTTCCAGCGAGGCGCCTCCGGCACCCGTAACACCGGCGCATGGCACACCACCACGCCACTGGTCGCGTTCCTGGACGGAGACATCAAAGCCGGCCCGCAATGGCTGGCCCAGCTGGTGGCACCCTTCGATGACCCGGCGGTGGTCGGCACCGGCGGCGCCATCGCCGCCGCCTGGCACCGGTCGCAGCCCCGGTGGATGCCCGACGAACTGCTATGGGCGGTAGGCGCGTCGTACATCGGGATGCCTGTCGACACCGCGCACGTGCGCAACGTGTGGTCGGCCAGCATGGCCGTGCGACGCGACGTCTTCACCGAGGTCCGCGGCTTCCGCGAAGGGTTCGGCAAGATCGGCAGCCGGAACCGCCCCGAGGACACCGACCTCTGCCTACGCATGAGTGCCGCTGGCGGCCGATGGATGTACGTGCCGAAGGCCGTCGTGGACCACCACGTACCGGCCGAACGCGCGACGTTCCGGTTCCTGCTGCGCCGCTGCTATGCAGAGGGACGCGGCAAGGTGCAGATGGCCCGGCTACTCCAGGGATCCAACAGCCTGCGTGCCGAACGTTCCTACCTGACCCGCACTCTGCCCCAAGCGCTACTGCGTGACCTGCACGGAGCCGTACGCCCACCCGACGCTGGACAACCGGCCCGCCGTATCCACGCTGCCCGCGCCGCGACGATCATCGTCGCGGTGGCGGCAGCCGCCGCCGGAGGCGCCGCCGAAGCACTTGCCGCCACATGGCAACGACAGCACCCGCCTACGCCGCTCCCTAGTTGAGCCGACTCACTCACCTACCACTACGGTCCTTCGCAGCGGCCGCTCGCCGGCCCTTCAGGTAAGCCCGCGGGCCGGCCAGCATGCCTTTGCGGTTGGCGGTCAGCAGCTCGCGCGGGAAGTCTTCGCGTAGCGTC
>NZ_BOQL01000101.1 GCF_018332655.1 Actinoplanes auranticolor
CCAGACCACCGCCGCCCGGCGAGGCGCCCCACGGGGCGTTCGGGGCGTCGACGGCGCCGATCGCCGGGGACGTCCAGTCGTCGGCGTCCCCGCCGAGCAGGCCGCCGGCGTCGGACGGGTCCGGGATGCCACCGCCGCCCCCGCCCGGGCTGCCACCGCCCGCGCCCGGGGAGCCCGGCATCATCGGCGGCATGCCGCCACCGGCTCCGCCACCGGCTCCGCCACCCAGGCCGGCGCCCGCAGGCGGTGGTGCGATCTCCGGGAGGTCGATGCCGCCCGTACCGGGGATGCCGGAACCCAGGCCGGGGCCCGCACCGCCCGGTGGGCTCGCCAGGGCCGGCGGTTTGAAGTCCGCTCCCCCGGCGCCGCCACCCGCGGCGCCGGCGTTCGGCGGTCCGCCCACCGCCGGTGGCTTGACGGTGTTCGCACCGGCCTTGGGGCCGCCGTCGAAGCCCGGGACATTTCCGATGACCGGGGGCACGAAGGCGCCGTTGCCGCCGATCGGTGCCGGGCCGTTGCCGCCGCCCAGACCGGGCAGGCCGCCGCCGCCACCCGGCGGGGCGCCGATCCCGGGCGGCTGGAAGTTCGCGGCGCCCGTGGGCGGGGTGATCCCGGGGCCGAGCCCCGGACCGTCGCCCGTTCCGGCCGCGTTGAAGGTCGGGACCGTGAGCCCCGGTCCGCCGCTCGGCGGAGCGATCGAGGGCGGCGCGAACGGTGGCTGCGTGACCAGCGGAGGACCACTGGAGGGTGGCGGTGCGGTCACGTTGAGCGGCGGCGGCGTCGTGACGTTCAGCGACGGCGGGGGCGTGACGCTGAGCAGCGGCGGAGTGCTGAGCGGGGGCGGCGTGGTGATGGTGATCGAGGGTGGCGTCGTGTGGTCACCCAGGGTCAGCGACGGAATCGGCACGGTGCCCTCGGTGGGCGGCTGCACCTGGCTGTAGGTGGAGTGGTACTCGGTCGCCACCGTGCCGACCACCTGAGCCATCTGCTCGGCCATCGGCTTCTCGAACTTGGAGCCGCTGATCGGCACCGGACCGTCACCACCATCGCCGACACCGTCCATACGGGCGATCTCCGCGTAGGAGACGTCGAGGTGGTAGACCTGCTCCTGTCCCCACCGCAGGTAGTGGGCACTGCGGTAGAGCGCCTCGGGGACGGAGTTCGGCCCGTAGGCCTCGCCGCCGTTGATGCGTTCGGCGTTGCGGCCGACGTGCTCGGCGAGCAGGTCCATCTTGGTCAGGAACGCGTCGGCGGCCGCGCCCTGCCAGGCCCGGTCCGGGCCGGCGACGGCCTGCACCTGGTCGCGGATGAAGTTCTCCAGCCAGACCAGGGCGTCGCGGATCTGGTGGAAAGTGACAGCCGAGTCGACGAGCGTCTGCGGGTCCACCAGGGTCGCGGCATGCGCCTCGCCCGCCTCGGTGTTCAGGGCAGAGCCACCCCGCAGAGCAGCCTCCAGCTTGCGCCAGCCGCGGGACTCCGTCTTCCAGACGTTGTAGTCCTCCTCATTGGAGGTGTCGATGGTCTGCGGCATGAATGTCGCATCCTTCTCGACGTCGCTGTTCCACTCAGCCATGCCCTGGACCCTCCGTTACCCCGAACCCGACACGCGACGGACCACTACGCCGGTCAGGCCTCGGTACTGCCGCCGACCGTGCCGTACTTGTTGAGCGCGCCGATCTCGCTCCAGGCGTCCTTCAGCAGCTCCTGCAGCTTCGCCTGGGTGACCTCGTTGTCCTCTTCGGTCTTCTCGTACTCGGTCTTCATCACCTGGAGACCGGCCTGAAGATCAAAAAGTGCCCGGTGCAGGGTACGCAACAGGCCGATGGTGTCGCCACGGATGCCGGGGTTGCCCTCGCCCGTACCGTCGATCTTCTGCCGCAGGATCTCGGCCCGGGCGAACCCACCCGGCTTGATCATCTTGCCGTCAAGCTCGGTCGCCAGATCGAGCAGGAGTCCCTTGTGCTCACCCACGGCAATGGTGGCGAACTGGTTGATCAGGTGCTGGATCGCCTCGGTGTTGACCACCATCTCGTTGTTGCCGCTGACGTCGCCGGTGAACTCGGTGGTGACCGGAGGCTTCCAGCTGCTGCCCTCGTCGGTGAAGTCGTGGTACTCGCCGGGTTTCAATGTATCGATGTCGTCCATGATCTCGTCGACGCGATCCTTCTTCACGTCGTCCCAGGCGCTCTGGTCCATGCCGACGTACGTCTCGGCGTACCAGTCCCACACCGCGAGTTCGTCGGCGTCGTAGTTGTCGCGGTCGAAGTTGCTCGAGGTGTCGTCTTTGTGCGATGTCGTGTCGGAGGCCTTCTCGGCGTAGATCCGGTCGATCACCGAGCGCGCCCAGCCGGGATCCTCCCCGTGCTCGCCCTCGTAATCCCTGAAAATTCCCAACGCATCGACGGCGTCCAGATTGGCGTAGTCCCAGTTGATGCCCATGACGACGTTCTCCTACCGAGTCGTGAACCGAGGTCACCCGGCGGCCTTCGGACGCCGGGCAGACAAAGGCAGCCGGCCGCCGCGCCACCACGGGCACGGAGGCCGGCCGGTGAAGATCAGCCGCCGCGGACGTCGTTCCAGATCTGCGAGTGACGCTGCTCGGTGGTGCCGTAGTTGTCCGAGATCTGCCCCAGGGTGACCCGGGCCTGCTCGAGGTAGACCGTCATCTGATTGGCCGACTGGTTCCACGCGGCCTTCGAGACGTAGTACTGCTGCTGCGCCGCACCGGTCCAGTCCTGCAGGCTGGTCTCGACGGTGCGCTCCATCTCCGCCAGGCCAGACTTGATCTTGTTGTTGATCTGGTTCATGTCGTACAGCACCGCGTCGGCCTGCTGGAAGTTGAACGAGTAGTTGGACACTTGAGTCCTTCCCTGCCAGAAAGCACCCGACGACGGACGCCGCCGGGTGTGGAAAGTCGATGTCCGGACGAGGTCCGGGGCGGGCTCAGACGCCCGGGAGAGCAGCGCCGAACGAGGCGGCGGTGCTGGCGGCGTCGTCCTCGGCCGCGGTGTAGCCCTTGGTGGTCACGCCCATGACGTCGAGCATGTTGATGAGCTCGGTGATGACCTTCTGGAAGGACGCCTCCCAGCTGTCCATGGCCTGGTTGAACCCGGCCGACGCCTGACCGGTCCAGGACGCCTGCAGGGTGCCCATCTGGGTGTTCACGGCCTGCAGCTGGCCGGTGAACTCCGTCGCCGTGTTGGAGAACTCCTGGGCAGCACGCTGCATGCCCTCTTCGGTGGTCTGAACGATCGGCATCGACACAGCCGTACTCCTCACGTCGGGTGCCGTCGGCTCGGTTGGTGCCGTCCGGCGTTGTCGCGGGCCGCGGCGGAGAAGAGTCGCCCGCCGCGGGCAGTGACGAGTCTTGATGAGAACCGTGACGAAACAACAACCGAACCGCCTCGTATGTCCGAACGTCGGCCCAAAGCTGCACGGCTTCTCTCCTATCTCCGCGTCCGCTGGACTCTGCCGAGCGGACCTGGGTAGAAAGCACTGCACGTTTTCGCCCTGGATCCCCCTGCACTCTTCCTCCCTTTGACGGGGAGCGGCTTCACTGGTCAACCGACGTGGAGGGAGCGGCGCGGATGAACTTCAACGAACGCATCGAGGGCTTGTTCGAGGAGTACCAGCGGCAACGGAACAGCCTCACCGAGCTGCAGGAGAAGATGCGGGCCCTGACGGCCACCGCCACCTCACCCCGGCGCGAGGTCAGCATCACCGTGGGTCAGAACGGCGTCATGACGGACATCCGGTTCCCGACCGGCGCGCACAAGCGGCTGGCCCCGGCCGACCTGACCGAGCTCATCATGGCGACATACACCGAAGCCAAGGAGAACGTCATGCAGCAGGCGGCCGCGACGCTCGCGCCGATGCTGCCGGAGGGCATGGATGCCCAGGCGCTCGTCCGGGGCACTGCCGGCACCGACGCCTACCTGCCCAAGGAGCCGCGGATGGCGACCAGCGTCCGGGAGATGCTCAACCTGGGCCGGACCCAGCAGTGACCCGGCCGATCGGTCATCTCTGGGTCAACCCCGACGGCGTCATCGGCGTCGGCGACGCCTACGCCGAACACGTCGCGCTCTACACCCGCTACGTCGACCAGCTCATCTCGCTGCGCGACCGCTACGGCAGCGCGTGGGGCGACGACGACATGGGCAAGGAGTTCTCGACCAAGTTCCTCGAAGGGCTGGACAACCTGGAGAAACTGGTCGGCGGGATCAGGGGCACGCTGGACTACACCGCCGAGGGCCTGCGGCAGAGCGGCAAGCTCTACCGCGAGGCCGACGAGGACGCCCGCGAGGTCGGCGAGCGGCTGGCGCGTGACTTCGAGTCGCTGGGCACACCGGTCGCCCGCAAGGCCCTCAGGAGTCGGTTGGTCGAGCCGGGGGAGGCGGAGGCGGAGACGCCCGTCCTCCGCAGCCAGCAGGCCGTCAGGAGACGGCTCGTCGAGCCGGGCGAGGAGGCGCAGACGCCCGTCCTCCGCAGCCGCATGGCCGTGCAGGGCCGGCTCCTGCGCCCGGACGGGGAGCCGGACGTCGAAGGTGACGGAAAGGTGTTCCTGCGCAGCCGCCGCCTGGCGACCGAGGAGCCCGACGCGGAGTTCACGGCGCTCGAGCCGATGCAGCACGGCGTCCGCACCCAGCGTGCTCTGCTGGAACCGTTCGAGGAACTCGAACCGATGCAGCATGGTGTGCTGGCCCACGGCGAGGTGCTGGAGCCGCTCGAACGGCTGACCCCGGCCACCTCGTCCGTCATGATGAAGCCGGAGTACACGACCGCCTACGTCGGCGGCGAACCGCTGCCGGAGGGCTACCGGCTCCAGGCGCTGAACCCGTTCGCCGACGGCACCAGCCGGGTCGACGCCAACCTGTACGAGTCCGTGACCCCGCTCGCCGGCGCCCCGGTCACCACCCCGCAGGGGCAGGTCATCGACCCCGACGGACGGCACCTGTTCGTGGTCAAGGAAAACCCCGCCGTCGATCCCACCGCCCCGGGCTACCAGCCGCTCTACCTGTCGTACTCGGCAGACGGCACGCCCACCCCGCTGTTCTGAGCCGCCGATGACCGTCGCCCGTGCCTGATTTCCACATCCCCAACGACCCGCAGTGGCAGTGGGCGTACGACGCGATCCTCTACACCACGGGCGAGCAGTTCCCCGAGGCCGACCCCGCGGCGCTGCGCGCCATGGGCGAGGAACTCTACGGCTTCACCAGCGCCCTGCTCGGAGGCATGAACTCGACGGCGGCGCTGGGCGGCACCCTCGCCGGCAGCCTCCAGGGCCCGGCCTCGGTCGCGTTCAGCCAGTTCCAGATGGGCATCACCCAGCACGTCCCGACCGGCGCGAACATCTCCAAGCAGCTGGGTGAATCGGCGTACAGCTTCGCCCTGGACTCGGAGTCCACGCAGTACAACATCGTCATCGCGGCCTTCACCCAGGTCGTCGAGATCGCCATCGCGATCGCGTCCGGCTTCGGCGCGGCAGCCGTTCCCGCGCTGATCACCATCGGCCGGCAGATCGTCCAGCAGCTGATCGACTTCCTCCGCATGCGGCTGCGCAACCAGCTGCTCCGGATGGCCTGGGAAGGCGTCCAGGAAGGCCTGGAGGAGGTCTGGCAGAGCCTCGCGTCGCAGGTCACCCAGATCGCCGAGGGCAACCGCGACAAACTGGACTACAAGGACATCGCCCTGGCCTTCGCGGGCGGTCTCTTCATCGGCATGGGCGTCAGCGGCGCCCAGCTGATCGGCGGCAAGCTCTACCCCAAGATCAACAAGGACATGTACAGCCGGGAGACGCTGTCGGCGCTCGCGGAGACCCTCTTCGAGGGCCTGTTCACGATGATGGTCGGCGGCGACTTCAACGCCGGCGCGACAATGACCTCGTCGATCATCGGCGGCATGGCGCAGCAGTACGCCACGGACCTCGGCAACGCGATCGGCCCGGACAAAGGCGATCTGCCGCCGCCGCCGGACCTCAAGGGTGGAGCCGGCCCGGGCACCCCGCCGCCGGCCGGTGTGGAGGGTCCGCCGCCACCTGGGTCGCCGCCGCAGCACGGCGAGGGCGACAGTCCGCCGGCACCCGGCAACGGCGGCGGGCCGGCGCCGGTCGGCGCAGGCGGCCCC
>NZ_BOQL01000102.1 GCF_018332655.1 Actinoplanes auranticolor
TCGGAGCCCCACGCGACTTCATGGCCCCGTACACGTGCGACGGAGATCTCCTCAAGCGGAACCCTGAACCAGCCTCGGCCCCGCCTGGCGTGCCCCGGCCTGGACTGACGCCGGGGTCTTGCCTTACTCACTGCGGCGATGACACGAACTCACCGCCATGCCGAGCGAGCCACGAGAACATCCGGGCCCTGCTTAACGCTCGGTCAGATCGTCTGCGTCTTTGGCGATCTCTGCCGTCAACCCGGACAACGTTAGCCAGCCCAACCGAGTTTGTCTAGTGGTCTGGACATAGATTTTCTCGGCGGCCGTCGCCTGCTTCGACGCACCACGCACCGTGGCCCCGCTGCGGAAGAACATGAGCGGCGACGGTCGGTACCTGTCCGCGGTGGCGCTGTTCTGCGCCAGCTCCGCGCTCGAGCCGTTGACGGAGTTCCAGGTGACCGTGTTCTCGGTCCAGGTCAAGAAGACCATCGGCAAGCAGTACGGCGCCACCGGCATGACCGTCGACAGCCAGCGGGACAACCTGTACGTCGCCCTCGCCGCCGGTGACGCGCTCAGCGTGATCGACCTGCACACGCTGAAGGAAATCGCACGGCACGACACGGGTCCGCGCACGTGCCCGACCCACCTGGCCCGCATCGGCGACAACGTCTGGTTCGGCCACGGCTGCGACGACAACTGGACCGGCGGCGTCGGCCCGCTGGACACCGCTGTCTACACCGCGAGCCGGTCGACCAACGACTTCCCGGCGTACGAGACCACGGCGCTGGCCGGCCGCGGCGCGTACCGCGTCGGCTGCTACCCGGTCGCGGTATCCGTGTCCCCGGACGACCAGTACATCGCCCTCGGCATTCAGAACCCCGACAACGACGTGGTCAGCTACGAGCCGGGTGGCGTCCTGCCGGTGCAACGGCTCGACATCACCGAGGACGTCGTGGCGCTGCGCGGCCTGGCCCGGGCGCGGTACACCAGCAGGTTGTTCGTGATCACCATGGGCGCGACCGGCGGTTCTCCGGCGCTGCGCATCATCGAACTCTGATCGCCGGACCTGGGCGCGATCTTTTCCGGATGCATTCCCGCCTACGCGGAAAGGATTTGTTCCGCCCGGCATTACGGCGGGTTCGGCTTTCGCCGTGCATTCCGCGCCGGAACGAGCAAAGGCGCTCTTCCGGAATCGCCGGCGGTCGCCTATCGGGCCCTGCTCGATCCGCGAAGCCGCAAAGGCCGTATACCACCTTGAGGCTTCGCGGATCGCATCCCGCCCGCGGATGGCTGCTCGGTTCACGCCGGCTCTAGCATGATCTCCATGAGCGACGACAACGCTGGTGAGCTACCCGAGCTGGCGTTCACACTGCCGACCGTCCCGGCCTCTGCCGGAGCTCTGGTACGCGGCCGCAAGGGCCGATTGCTGATCCTGAAGCCGACGTACAAGGGCGGCTGGACGATCCCGGGTGGGGTCGTCGAGATCGGCGAGTCACCCTGGGAGGCGTGTCGCCGCGAAACCAAGGAGGAGTGCGGCCTCGACGTCGCCACGGGACGGCTCGTGTGTGTGGACTTCCTGCGCCCACGACCTGACCGTCCGGGTGGTATGCGGTTCCTGTTCGACTGCGGCGTCCTCGACGGCGCCGTCCTGGACACCGTGGTCATCCAGCCGCTCGAGATCGCCGAGAGCCGGGTCCTGCCGATCGACACCGCGCTACCTCTGCTCAGCGGACCGGTCCGGCGCCGGGTACGCGCCGCCTGGAAGAAGAAACGGGTGCGATACCTCGAGGACGGCCGTTCCGTACAGGGGATCAGTCTTTAGCGCGCCGTCGTTGTCCTGCAGTCGCGCAAACCTTCTTGACCGGTACAGAAGACGTGGTTACTGTACCGGTATAGAAGGAGGTCGTCATGGAACTACCCACCGCCATGATCATTGCTGTCGACCAGGTCAGCCGCCAGTTCGCGGAGTGCGCGCCGGACGCGCCCGCACAGCCCCACGTCGAGCGCTCGCCCGAAGCCCGCCGGGTACGTGTGGCGCTGGCCCGCGGGTTGATCCGGCTGGCGCATGTGATCGCCCCGCCCGAACCGGCCTGCCGCTGACGTCCTGACCTGCCATCAACGGCCGTGTCCCAGGGGTGGCGCTATGGTGACGCGATGGCGGCACGGGTGACACTGCAGACGATCGCCGACCGCGTGGGCGTGAGCCGGATGACCGTGTCCAACGCGTTCTCCAAGCCCGATCAGCTTTCCGTCCCGTTGCGCCAACGCATCCTCGCCGCCGCCCAGGAGCTCGGCTACGTCGGGCCCGACCCGGCGGCGCGTGCCCTGGCCAAGGGCACGACCGGCGCGGTCGGGGTGGTGTTCACCCACTCGCTGCGCTTCGCCTTCACCGATCTGGTGGCCACCGGCTTCCTCGGCGCGATCGCCGAGGAGCTGGCCCCGACCGGACTCTCGCTGACCTTGCTGACCTCCTCCGACGACGGCGACATCGTCCCGGCCCGGGACGTCGCGATGGACGGGGCGCTGGTCTACTCGTGCGACTGGACCTCACGCGCGGTGGACTTCCTGCACCGGCGGCGGCTGCCGCTGGTCTACGTCGACCAGGACCCGGTCGACGACATCCCGAGCGTCAACGTCGACGACCGCAGCGGCGCCCGCGCGGCAGCCCGGCACGTGCTCGACCTGGGACACCGGCGGATCGGGCTGCTGCTGTCCGGCACGCACGGCCCGTACGGGCTGCTCGACGACCCCGGTGTCGTCGACGGTCACTCTTCCCGGCAGCGATTGCTGGGCTGGCTCGACGAGTTCGGCCCCGCCGGGGTCGAAGTGATGTCGGCCCGGCAGGACGGCACCGGCCTGGAGCAGGCGCGCTGGGGTGCCCGGCTGCTGCTCGACCGCCCCGACCGCCCGACCGCCGTACTGTGCTTCTCCGACGCCGTCGCCTACGGGGTGTTGCAGGTCGCCGCCGAGCTGGGCATCGAGGTCCCCCGGCAGTTGTCGGTGGTCGGCTTCGATGACAACCCCCTGGCCACGCAGGTGCGGCCGACGCTGACCACCGTCCGGCAGGACATCGCCGCGAAGGGCCGGGCCGCGGCGGCCACGCTGACCGCCACCATCGCACGGGCCAAGGCCGGCACCTCCGCTCCCGCCGAGCACGTCCTGCTACCCACCGAGCTGGTGGTGCGGGAAAGCAGCGGCCCGGTCAACCCGCAGTAATCTTCGCCGCCAGGCCGCGGCGCGTTCTCTGCGCGCGCTGGGGGTGACGGTCACCCCGGGAGGGTCCACCGGTCGTACGGATGACGGCCCGGCCGGAAACCGTGTGCCTCGACCATGTCGGCGGCCGCGGACAGGCCGGTGCCGACGGCGTCGGGGACGTGGGCGTCACTGCCGAAGGTGACCACCTTGCCGCCCTCGTCGCGCCACCAGCGGACGATCTCCGAGGCCAGCGGGATGCGGGTGTTGACCTCCAGCGTCCGGTCCGTGGCGGCGAGGATGCGCAGCGCGTGCCGGAACTCGTCCTCGAAGGCGTACAGGTCGAACGGCCCGGCCTCGGCGGGCCAGCCGCGGATGGCGTAATCCAGGTGGGCGAGGACCGCGAAGGCATCCGTACGGGAAATCAGCTCGGCGATCTCGGCCAGGTAGAGCCGCATCACCTCGACGGCGGGGCGCTGTCGGTAGAGCGCGTTCGCCTCGACGAGGTGGTCGTCGACGGGCAGGGCGTGCAGCGAGCCGAGCACCCGTTCGTAGTGGCCGGTGCCGAGCAGTTTCGCCACCGGTACGGCGTTCCAGTGGGGTTCGCCCAGCTCGACGCCGCTGATGACGCGCAGCGACGGGAACATCTCGCGGCACCGCTGAACCGAGGCGAGATAGCGCTCCTGGTCCAACTCGGGCGGGACCAGCACGCCGTCGGGGCCGGTCAGCTCGCGGCGCAGCGGTGAGCGCTCCAGGACCACCTCGTCGACCGTCCACCGGGAGTAGTCGACGTGCTCGGTGAACGCGACGGCCGGGAGACCGAGCTGCACCGCGCGGGCGCAGGTCCGTTCCATGGAGCCCTCGGGAGCATCCCAGGAGAATTCGGTGTGTACGTGACCGTCTGCGGGCTGAATCACCTGGCCACGGTAGCGATCATGGTTCAGGCGCTGCGGAGTGGGTGGGCCTGCCGGCCCCGGCACAGTGGCTCGGCCCGGGACGAAAGGCGGGCCTGGAAGATCTGCGAGCTGGTGACTAACGTCGGTCTATGTTGACCCGACGCAGCATGCTTCGCCTGATCACCGTGGGACCGGTCGCTACGGCGGCCGGCTCGGGACCGCCGGCGCCGCCGCGGCCACGCCCCCGGCGTACCGGCTGGACCTGCCGGAACCCACCGGGCCGCACCCCATCGGCACCGTCGAGGTGCACCTCGTGGACCGGAGCCGCCCGGACCCGTGGGGGCTCGGCGACGTCCGCGAACTGATGGTCAGCATCTGGTACCCGGCGTCGCCGGTGGGGCCGCGGGCCCGGTACGCCCCGCCGCGGGCCGGCGCCCTGCTGGCCGACGAGCTCGCCACCGCCCTCGGCCTCCCGGCCGGTTCGATCGACTACGCCGGCACGGTCACCCACGCGCGGGCCGGCGCGCCCGCCGTGGGGCGGCACCCCGTGATCCTGTACTCGCCGGGCGGCGGCACCTCCCGGATCCTCGGCACCCACCACGTCGAGGACCTGGCCAGCCGCGGCTACGTCGTGGTGACCATCGACCACACCGGCGAGGCCCCCGTCGAGTTCCCCGGTGGCCGGGTCACGCCCGTCCAGCGTCCGACCGACTTCCGCAAGGCGATCGGTGTCCGGGTCGACGACACCCGCTTCGTCCTGAACCGCCTCAGCCGCCTCCCCCAGGCCCGCGCGATGGACCTGCGCCGGATCGGCATGGTCGGCTACAGCGCCGGCGGCTTCACCGCCGCCGAGACGATGCTGGTCGACCGCCGCATCGACGCCGGCGTCAACCTGGACGGCACGATGCAGTACGGCTTCCCCGACGGCGATCTCAGCGACTCCGCCCGGCTGGGCCTGAACCGCCCGTTCCTGCTCTTCGGCGCCGGGGGCCACTCCCACCGGCCGCAGGCGGGCAACCCGCTGAACGACCCGTCATGGACCAGCTTCTGGGAGCAGCAGCGCGCCTGGAAACTCGACCTGAGCATCCCGGACGGCACCCACGGCGCTTTCACCGACCGGCAGTTCTCGGTGCCCGCGATCGCCGCCGCCTTCAACCTGCCGCCCGCGATCGTTACCGAGAGGCTCGGCACGGTCGACCCCGCCGGCAGCGTACGAGCCCAGCGTGCATACCTCGGCGCCTTCTTCGACCAGTTCCTCCGCGGCCGCGCCCAGCCGTTGCTGCGCCGCCCGTCGCCCCGGTATCCCGAGGTGGTGTTCACCCGCTGAGCCTCGATCGACTCCAGAAGGAAAACGCACCCCTGCCGACTCGCCTGTCAGCGGTCGGGTCGTGCGGTGTGCTCGAGGGCGCGGTAGAGCTCGCGAGGTTCGGGCGCCGGCGGGAGCGGACCGGTGTTGGTCGCCTCGAAGGACTGCAGCAGGTAGCCGAGCAGTCGACGGCCGCCGAGGGCAAGGGCCTCGTCGCCCGGCCGGGCCAGCCCGCTGGTGGCCAGCAGGACCAGTGGCAGGTCGTGCGGAGAGAAGTCGTCGCGGAGCCGGCCGGCTGCCTTCGCGCGGTTGATGAGCCGGACGAAGTCGCGGAAGGCCGCCTGCCGCTGGGCCTCCAGGCGCTCGGCGGCCGGGAACATGGTGGTCAGTACCTGGTTGAAACCGCGGTTCTCGTGCTGCACGCGGCAGAGGTAGGCAATGAAGTCACTGAAGCCTTGCCAGGGGTCCGGGCTCGCCGTTGCGGCAGCGGCCGCGGCAGCGTAGTCGGCCATCGCGTGGTGGAACACCGCTTCGATCAGTTCCTCGCGGGTCGGGAAGTTGCGCATCAGCGTGGCGATGCCGACCTGGGCCTGGCGTGCCACTTCGCTCATCGGCACATCGATGCCGGAACCGGCGAACACCGTTGCGGCCGCTTCGAGGATCCGGGCCCGGTTACGCTCCGCGTCCGCCCGGCGCGGTCGCTGCTCGCCCTGTGTCGCCACACTCACCTCCGAATATCTGGAAGACCCCTTCCACCTATGCTACCTTCGCAACTGGAAGAGGTCTTCCATTTCTTGATTTCCGGAGGTAATGATGGCAGAGAACAACGCGCAGTCCGGGCCGCGCCCGCACGAGCGGGTGACGGAGCTGGACTTCTTCGTGGGGTCGTGGCGTGCGGAGGGCAACTTCCACGACACTCCGTTCGGCTCGGGCAAGCCGATCGAGATGACGATCACCGGAAGCCGCGAGGACCGCGGCTTCTGGACGGTGGTCCGCACCGAAGAAGTGCCGACCGAGCACAATCCGGATCCGCTGACCGCCCGGTACCTGTGGGGCTACGACGCCGCAGCGGGCGAGTTCGTCGCGGAGTGGTTCGACAGCAACGGCGGGCGGGCCACCCAGCGGTCGCAGGGTTGGGAGGGCGACACCCTCGTCTTCGAGGGAACGATGAGCATGGGCGGTCACACCGTGCCTCTGCGGGATTCGTTCACCCGCTCCGGCGACGACCGCTACTACCACATCGGCGAGACGGACCTCGGCGGCGGCTGGATCACCGTCGACGACGAGCACGTCACCCGGGTCGGCCGGTAGCTGTGGCCGTACAGATCGGGGTCGCGACCTTGACCGACCTGCCGGCCGGCGCGGACCCGCGGGCGCGGATGCAGCAGATCGTCGATCTCGGCGTACGCGCCGACGATCTCGGACTGGACGTGTTCGGCGTGGGAGAGCACCACAGCGCCGACTTCCTGGTGTCCTCCCCCGTGCCGGTCCTGGCCGCGGTCGCGGCACGGACCCGCACCATTCGACTGTCCAGTGCGGTGACCGTGCTGAGCGTGCACGACCCGGTACGGGTCTACCAGGACTTCGCGACCCTCGATCTGCTCAGCGGGGGCCGCGCCGAGATCGTCACCGGGCGCAGCGCCTATCCGGACCCGTTCGCACTGTTCGGCGTGGACATCACCCGCTACGACGAGATGTTCGTCGAGCGCCTCGACCTGCTGTTGCGGTTGCGCGACGGCGACGCGGCGCGCTGGTCGGGCCGGCACCGTCCGCCGGTAGTGCCCGCCGCCGTGGTGCCGCGCGCCGTCCAGGACCGGCTGCCGGTGTGGATCGGCGCGGGCGGCAGTCCGGGCAGCGTCGAGCGTGCGGGGGCGGCCGGGCTGCCGCTGATCCTCGGCTACATCGGCGGCACGCCGGCCCATGTGCGCCAGCTGATCGACCTCTATCGGGCGGCCGGCGAGCGAGCGGGCCATGCCGAGCGCTTGCAGGTCGGCGTGGCGGTCCACTACTACGCCGGCGACGAGCCCGAGAAGACCTACGGTCACTATCGCGACTTCCTGCGGCCGAAGGGTCCCGGACGCCCGGGCTTCACGGTTTCGCCGCAGGACTTCGCCGACGGGTTGCGCCCCGACGGGCACCTCATGATCGGCACCACGGAGCAGGTGACGGAGAAGATGCAGCGGCTGCACAAGGTCGTCGCCTTCGACCGGGTGCAGGCCCTCGTCGACTGGGGCGGCATCTCCGCGGAGCGGGTGCGGCAGTCACTGGACCGCCTCGGCACCGACATCTCCCCTGCGCTGCGCGCCCTCTGACCCGGCCGGACCAGGTATGCCCGGGAACTCGAGGGGCCGGCGGAGGAAGCAGGACAGGAGCTGCCTGAACTCGTTCGGGTGCTCGACCGCCGGCACGTGACCACATCGGCCGAGCACGTGCAGACGGACATCGGCCAGGTGTTCGAGCAAGGGCAGAGCCGCCGTCCCGAGCGGGGTGACTCGGTCCTCGGCGCCGTGAACGAGCAGCACGGGCGCGCGGACCGCTGCCAGCGTCTGCGCCGAGAGGGTGAGCTCGTCGACCCACCGCGCCCTGGGTGGTGGGAACAACGACGCGAAGGCGGCCTCCCCCGCTCGCATCGCAGCTGCACGGGCATCGACGGCCGCATCGGTCACGAGCGCCCGGTCGAGGACGAGGCGACCCAGCATGTCTCGTGCCCCGAGCAGGCCGGCCGGGGCGGCCCAGATCGCGTCGAGTTCGGCGGACAGCGGCGCCCCGGGGGCGCCCATCGTCGAGACCGCCACGACACAGGTGACTTGGTGGGGGCGCGCGGCCGTCAACGCCAGCGCCACGGCACCGCCCATGGAGTGACCCACCACGGCGTAGTACTCGTGACCGAGAGCGTCCATCAGGCCCGCGGCCTGCTCCGTCCACAGCCGGAGCCCACCGCGGGAGCCCGCCGGGACAGGTGTACGACCGAACCCGGCCTGGTCAGGAGCCACCACGTGCCAGGATCCGCCCAGCGCCTGCGCCGTCGCTGCCCAGGCTCCGGACCCCGTCGTGCCGGGTCCGGAGCCGTGCAGCATCAGCACCGCGGGCCCGGTGCCGCTCTCCAGGACGTGGACCGGGGAACCGTCGACTGTGACGGTCCGAAGTGCCGTCACCGGGGCGGGCCAGGTGTGCTCATGCCGATGCGGAGCTGACGGACTTCGCGAAGAGCTCCATCATCGCCCTGCCGAACTGCGGCATGTCGGGCCATCCCCGGCAGGAGACGAGATTGCCGTCCACGACGTCGGGAGCATCGATGACCGTCGCGCCCGCATTTTCCATGTCACCTGTGATGGGCGGGAAACACGCCGTCCTCCGACCCTTCAGCAGCCCGTACACCGCCGGCACCTGCGCACCGTGGCACACCAGCGCGATGGGGAGGTTGCGCGCGAAGAAGTGCTCGGTGATGCGCCTGACGTCGGCGTCGACCCGGATCCACTCGGGGGCACGTCCCCCGGGGATGATGAGGGCGTCGTAGCGCTCGACGTCGACCTCGGCCCAGGGCACGTCGACCGGCAGCTTCCGGCCGTTCTTCTCCACGTAGGCGTCGGAGTTGGGGTCGAACTCGTGGATGACCAGTTGCACGTCACGCATCGTCCGTGACGAGACGTCGACGTCCCAGCCGCCTTCCTGCACGCGATAGTAGGGATACATGGTGTCGAGCTCCTCGGCGGCGTCGCCGGTCAGGAGCAGCGCTCTGGGCACCTGCTTCTCCTCGCATCTGGGGGGCGCGTGAGGTAGATCCAATCCGATCCGAGCCGGTTGAGTCAGCATTGCCCGGGGCCGACACGCCCGTCAAGCCTCTGCCGCCATTCCATCCGCGTCCTTGACCTCGTCGAACAACCGCCGGAAACGCTCGCCGGACCGCAGGATGTGCCGACGCATCGCGTAAGCGGCCGCGTCGGGGTCCCGCGCAGCGATCGCGGCCACAACCTGCTCGTGCTCAGCCATGGCCAGGTGAGTGACCTGGGTGTCGTGGTGCAGCCGGAAGAGGTGCACGTGGCTGTGCAGGCGAGCGAGCGCTTCACGGATGATCTGGTTCTCCGCGCTCAGGGCGACGAGATCGTGAAAGGCGGCGTCGCGGAGCCCGAAGGCGCCGTAGGCCATGGGCCCGCTGCCCCCCTCCAACTCCGCCATCTCCCCCAGCATTCGCCGCAGACCGTCCACCTGCTGCAAGGACGCGCGTTCGGCGGATCTGCGCGCCGCTGCCGGCTCGAGAAGCAGGCGGACCTCGAGCATGTCCTCGAATCGGTGACGGGTGATCTGGGGCGGAATGCGGTAGCCGGCATGGGGCACGCGCACGACCAGGCCCTCGGCCTCCATGCGGTTCAGCGCGTCCCGGATCGGCGTCTGCGAGACCCCCAGCTCTCGCGCCAGGACGTCGATCGTGACGCGGGAGCCAGGCTCGATCCGAAGCGACATCAGCTGTCCGAGCAGCGTGTCGTACACCTCGTCGGCAAGCCGGCCATGAGATCTGCCCGGCGGCATCCCGCCCGTCATGGCGCCCCGGTCCCGCGCGATCACCGCTTCGTCGTCCATCGTGACGTGAGGTCCTTTCCTGGGTCTCGGCGAACCTGTTGACATCGATCACAACGCTGCGACATGCTGGCGCCCTCACCAGATCGTATAGGAAACGCGGCGACCGCTCGCCATCGCGGAACCGCCCGCCATCGCTCTACTTCGATCGCGCGGAGCTCCCTCCCGGTCCGCGGGCCGGCCCCCGCGACAGCCCGGCACCACGCCTGAACAAACCCAGTAACTGCTCGGCGGAACACGTAGCGAGGCGCTAGAAGTCCGATCCAGAAAGCAGGCAGGAAGATGCGGTATTCCAAGCGAACAGGACGACTGTCTGTTCCCGGTCGGAAGGTGCGGCTGGCCACGGCGGCCATGCTCCTAGTGACCATGACCACGGCGGCGGCCTGCAGTGACGGCCAGGACGACGGCGCCAAGGCGAGCGCCCCCAAAGCACCGGCGACCATCCCGGAGCTCACCAAGGACCCGCTGACCCTCAGCTTCATCTGGTTCGAGTGGCCCCCTGCCCAGGCGTTGGAAGCCTTCGCGAACGAGGAGTACAAGAAAGAGCGACCCAACGCGACCATCAAGGTCAACACCGTACCGAACGCGAACTGGCACGACGCGATGTTCACCCAGTTCGCCGCGCGCAAGACCGACTTCGACATCGCGATCCTGGACTCGCAACACATCGGCGAGGCCGTGACGAACGGCAACATCCTCGACCTCACCGACTTCGTCAAAACGAACATCGACGTCAAGGCCTACAACCCGTACCTGCTGGCCGCCTACGGCCAGTTCCCGCAGGCGGAGACCGGCAAGCGCGACGAGAACGCCAGCCTGTACGGACTGCCGTTGCTCGGCGACACCTGGACGATGATCTACCGCAAAGACCTGATCGGCGACAAGCCACCGCAGACCTGGGACGAGATGATCTCAGCGGCCGAGAAGTGCCAGGCGGACAACCCCGGCGTCAGCGGGCTGGCTTTCCACCAGGCCAACGGCTCCGACGCCGCGGCCGTCACCTACAACACGGTCAACGGCGTCTACGGCGGCAACCTCTGGGACGCCAAGACGCGCAAGATCCAGGGCGTCATCAACGACCCGGCGGGCCAGGAGGCGATGGACGTCCTGGTCAACAAGATGAAGCCGCTGACGGCCAAGGGCTCCGGCAACTGGTTCATCGACGAGGTGAACGCAGCGGTCGCCCAGGGCAAGGCATGCATCGCGTTCAACTGGATCGCCGCCAGCGGCGGCCTGCTCGACCCGAAGCAGTCGACGCTCGGCACCACGCGGAACCAGATTCTCGACAAGCTGGGTTTTGCCACCCTGCCGAGCCAGAAGACGAACCTGGTGCCTCTCGGCGGCATGGGGATGCACGTGTCGGCCTACTCCTCCCCGGCGAACCAGGCGGAGGCCCTGAACTTCATGAAGTGGTTCGAGCGGGCCGACGTTCAGAAGAAGTGGGCCGCGGCCGGCGGAGTGCCATCGCGTACGGACGCCCTGGAGTCGCCCGAGTTCCTCAATGCCGGGCCGTTCAACCGGGTCTACGCCGACTCGGTTCCGCGGATGCGGGACATGTGGAACGTGCCCGAGTACGCGCGCCTCGTCGACATCGAGAACACCAACGTGAACGCGGCTCTCAACGGCGCCAAGAAGCCGAAGGAAGCGCTCGACGACATCGCCAAGGAGCAGCAGAGCGTGCTCGACTCCAGCAGCCGCAAGGGCGGCGGCGGGCTGTGAGCGACCCCGCCCCTTCGACGATCGACCGCCCCGGGCAGGTGGCGTCCGCGACTCCGCCTGCACCGGGCCGGTCCCGCCGGTTGAGCGACCGTGGGCTCGCCGTGGCCTTCATCTCCCCCGCGCTGCTGCTGTTGCTCGCCATGTCGGTGTTCCCGTTGCTGTGGGCGTTGTACCTGTCTTTCACCGACTACTCGGCCACCCGCGGCGGGCCCGCGAATTTCGTCGGGTTCGGGAACTACACCGCCATCCTGACTTCGGCGCAGGTCCACCTGAGGGCCTTGACGACGGTGATCTACGTGGTCGGCGCGGTCGGCCTGCAGACCGTGCTCGGTTTCACCATCGCCTACCTGATCTCCCGGCGTACGCACGGGCGAGGACTGCTGACCACGCTGTTCCTGGTGCCGATGATGCTGTCGCCGGTCGTGGTCGGGCTGTTCTGGCGATTCATGCTCGACGCGCAGTTCGGCGTGGTCAACAGCATGCTCGGCTCGCTCGGCCTGGGGCAGGTGGAGTGGCTCACCCGGCAGCGTACGGCGTTGATCTCCCTGATCGTGGTCGACACCTGGCAGTGGACGCCGTTCATCATGCTCATCGCACTCGCCGGCCTCACCGCGGTACCCAAGTACTTGTACGAGGCCGCCTCGATCGACCGGGCGTCCGAGTGGTTCCGGTTCCGCACCATCACCCTGCCGCTGGTGTGGCCGCTGCTCCTCATCGCCGTGTTGTTCCGGGCCATCGAGGCCTTCCGGCTGTTCGACCTCGTCTACATCCTCACCAGCGGAGGTCCGGGGGTCTCCACCGAGACGTTGTCGTTTCACGTCTACAAGGTCGCGTTCCTGGGCTTCAACACCGGAACCGCCTCGGCGTACGGAATCCTCATGGTCCTCGTCGTGATCGTCCTCACGCAGCTCTACCTGCGCTACCTGAACAAGCTCAAGGAGGACTGATGGCCGTCTCCGTCAACGAGGCCGTCTCCCCGGGTCCTGTGCGCGACCACCCGCCCCCCGCGCGCCGCCGTAGCGGCCGGGGCCGCACCGTGCTGGAGGTCGCGCTGCTGACCGTGCTGGCCGTCGTGATGCTCTTTCCGGTGCTGTGGATGATCGAGACGTCCATCAAGGAGAACCGGGACGTCTACGCCGTCCCGGCCAAGTTCTTCGACTTCAAGGTCACTCTGGACCATTACCGGGACGTGTTCGTCGCCTCCGGCGGCGGTCGCTCGACCTTGTCCGTCTCGTTCCTCAACTCCGTCATAGTCGCCGGGGTCTCCACCGTGCTAGCCACCGTGCTGGGGGTCCCGGCGGCCTGGGCCTACTCACGCTTCGCGGTGAGGGCCAAGAAGGATCAGCTCTTCTTCATCCTGTCCACCCGCTTCATGCCGCCCGTGGTGGTCGTGATCCCGATCTTCCTCATGTACCGCCAGGTCGGGCTCATCGACAACGCGCTCGGCCTGATCCTCATCTACACCGCCTTCAACGTCCCGTTCACGATCTGGATGATGAAGGGATTCGTCGACGAGGTGCCCGCGGAGTACGAGGATGCCGCCATGCTCGACGGCTACACCCGCTTGCAGGCGTTCCGGAAATTCACCCTTCCCCTGCTCGTGCCCGGCATCGCCGCGACGGCGGTCTTCGCACTCATCTTCTCGTGGAACGAGTTCGTGTTCGCCATCTTCCTCACCTCCAGCGACGACGTGCGGACAGCTCCACCCGCCATCGCCGGCCTCATCGGCGGCACCACTGTGGACTGGGGCCTCGTGGCCGCCTCCTCCGTGGTGTTCGCCCTACCGGTGCTCGTCTTCGCCTACCTGGTGCGCAAGCATCTCGTCGCCGGTGTGACGCTCGGGGCGGTGCGGCGCTGATGGCCGGCATCGAGGTGACCGCGTTGCACAAACGCTATCCGGACGGGACGGTCGCCGTTGAGCACGTGGACCTGTCCATCGCTGACGGCGAGCTGTTCGTGATGCTCGGCCCCTCGGGTTGCGGCAAGACGACCACGCTGCGGGCCATAGCCGGCCTGGAGAGGCAGACGACGGGCGACATCCGCATCGGCGCCACGCTGGTCAACGAGCTGCCGCCCGCCGAGCGCGACATCGCCATGGTGTTCCAGTTCTACGCCCTCTACCCGCATCTGAGAACCCGCGACAACCTGGCGTTCCCCCTGCGGGCCGAGGGACTGCCCAAGGCGGAGGTACGGGAGCGGGTCGACGAGGCCGCCCGGTTGATGCGGCTCGCTCCGCTCCTGAACCGGCGACCGCGCCAGTTGTCCGGCGGGGAGCAGCAGCGCGTCGCGCTCGCTCGTGCCCTGGTGCGACGACCGCGCGCCTTCCTCATGGACGAGCCCCTCACCAATCTGGACGCGGAGCTGCGGGCGGACATGCGTACGGAGATCAAGCACCTGCAGGGAGAGCTGGGGACGACGATGGTCTACGTCACCCACGACCAGGTCGAGGCGATGTCGCTCGGTCACCGGATCGCCATCCTCAACAAGGGCCGGGTCGAGCAGATCGGTACGCCGCTGGAGGTCTACGACCGTCCGGCGAGTCTCTTCTGCGCTGCGTTCATCGGCTCCCCGCCGATGAATCTGATCGAGGTGGAGGTGGCCGACGGGAACCTGTGCGGTCAGGGCGGACTGACCCTCACCGCACCACCGGGCCTGCCGCGCGACCGTCGCCTGGTCGCAGGCGTCCGGCCGGAGGCGCTGGAGGTCGCAGAACCGGGGGCGGAACATTCGGTCCCGGCCCGCGTGGTCTCGGCGGAGTGGCTGGGCGACGAGATCATCTACGTGGTCGACCATGGCGGCCGGCGCGACGTACGGGTGCGGATGCCATCGACTGTCCGGTTCGCCGCTGACGCCAAGGTCGGGCTGCGGCACAGCGGCGGCGCCCCGGCGGTCTATGACGTGGGCACGGAAGAGCTGGTGGCCTGATGGGAACCGTGGCGACGCACGGGCTGGGCAAGTCCTTCGGCAAGGTCCAGGCCCTGGACGGGGTGACGCTGGACGTGCCGGACGGCTCGTTCTTCGTCGTGCTCGGGCCCTCCGGGGCAGGCAAGACGACGACCCTGCGAGCGATCGCCGGCCTGGAGAAGCTCGACGCCGGGTCGGTGCACCTGGACGGGAGGGACGCGACCGGTGATCCCCCGGCCGCACGGGATCTGGCCATGGTCTTCCAGAACTACGCCCTCTACCCGCGGCACACGGTGTACGAGAACATCGCTTCGCCGCTGCGGGCACGCCACTGTTCTTCGAGCGAGATCGCCGCCGCCGTCGAGCGGATTTCGAGCCTGCTGCACATCGAACGTCTGCTGCGGCGTCGCCCCGCGCAGTTGTCGGGCGGTGAGATGCAGCGTGTCGCCCTGGCCCGGGCGCTGGTCCGTAGCCCGCGCGCGTTTCTCATGGACGAGCCGTTGACGAACCTCGACCTCAAGCTCCGCGTCGAGATGCGCACCGAGCTGACCCGCATCCACCGGAGTCTCGGAGCCACCTTCGTCTACGTGACCAACGACCAGGTCGAGGCCCTGTCCATGGCCGACCAGGTCGCGGTTCTCAGGGAGGGGAGGGTGCAACAGGTCGGAACGCCGACCGAGGTGTACGAGCGTCCGGCCAACCAGTGGGTCGCCGGGTTCGTCGGGAGCCCGCCGATCAGCCTGCTCGCCTGCCACGCCGAGGGAGATCGGCTGGTCGGTGCCGAAGGCTGGACGCTGCCGCGGCCCCGCTGGACCACGGCTGAGGACGGTCGTCCTCTGCTGCTGGGCCTGCGCGCGGAGGACCTGTCCGTCGAGCGGCGTGGGAACGCGTCGTTGCCGGGCGAGCTCTACGGGCTCGAGCCGCTCGGTGACCGAACGGTGGTCGACGTCCGGGTGGGGACGGAGATTCTCAAGGTCAAGGCACGACCCACCGTCACCGGTACGCCGGGCGAGCGGCTGCTTGTCGCGGTCGACCTGGACCGTGCGCACCTGTTCGATGCCGGCACCGGGCTGTCGCTGTCCGAGGCCGGGCGGTAACCGCGCCGAACGCCGGCAGACGCCACATCGCAGGAGGCGACGCAATGAGTGACCCGATGAACGTCCTGGCCCCCGAGCACCGGCGGCTCCGGATCGGCGACGCCTGGCGCGACGCCGCAAGCGGAGCCACCTTCGCCGTCGAGGACCCGGCCACCGGCAAGACCATCGCCGAGGTGGCGGACGCCGGCATCGCTGACGGGCTCGCCGCTCTGGACATGGCGAGCGGGGCGATGGCGCAGTGGGCGGCGACCCCGCCGCGGAAGCGGTCGGAGTTGCTGACGGCGACGTACCGGGCACTGACCGGGCGATCCGAGGAGATCGCCCGGCTGATAACGCTCGAGATGGGCAAGCCGCTCGCCGAGGCGCGGGCCGAGGTGGCCTACGGCGCCGAGTTCTTCCGGTGGTTCGCCGAGGAGGCGGTGCGCGTCGAGGGGCGCTACAGCATCGCTCCCGCAGGTGGATATCGCATCCTCACCGTGCCGAAACCGGTCGGGCCGTGTGTCTTCGTGACGCCCTGGAACTTTCCGTTGGCGATGGGTGCCCGCAAGATCGCTCCGGCGCTGGCGGCGGGCTGCACGACGATCACCAAGCCGGCAGCCCAGACCCCCCTCACCATGCTGCTCCTGGCCCGCATCATGGAAGAGGCCGGCGTTCCCCCCGGCGTCGTCAACGTGGTGACCACCAAGCGTGCCGGCGAGGTGGTCTCAGCACTGCTGGCCGACAGCCGGACCCGCAAGCTCTCGTTCACCGGGTCGACCGAGGTCGGGCGGGTGCTGCTACGACAGGCAGCGGACAACGTGCTGCGCACCTCCATGGAACTGGGCGGCAACGCGGCCTTGATCGTGTGTGCCGACGCCGACCTGGACGTCGCGCTCGACGGTGCCATGGTGGCCAAGATGCGCAACATCGGGGAGTCCTGCATCGCGGCCAACCGGATCTACGTCGAGGAGCCCGTGCGCGAGGAGTTCACGGCGCGCTTCGCCGAGCGGATGGGCGCGCTGTCGGTGGGCCATGGTCTCGACGACGGCGTGGACGTCGGGGCGTTGATCGACGCGGCCTCGGTCACCAAGATCGAGGAGCTCGTCGCCGACGCGGTCGATCGCGGGGCCCGGGTCCTGGTGGGCGGCGAGCGTCCGGATGGGCCGGGCCACTTCTACCCGCCTACGGTCGTCGTCGACGTGCCCGGAGATGCCCGGCTGCTGCGGGCGGAGATCTTCGGTCCGGTGGCGCCGATCATCTCGTTCACGTCCGACGACGAGGTGCTGGCGAAGGCCAACGACACCGAGCACGGCCTGGTCGGATACGTCTTCACCCGGGACCTTCAGCGGGCGCTGCGGTTCACCGAGGGGCTGGAGACCGGGATGCTCGGCATCAACCGAGGTCTGATCTCGGACCCGTCGGCTCCGTTCGGAGGCGTCAAGCAGTCCGGGATCGGCCGGGAGGGGTCGCACGAGGGCATCCTCGAGTACCTCGACGTCACCTACGCGGCGATCGACCTACCGTGACCAAGGACGACGTCCACCCAGCACATCGCCGCCGACGTTCCGGGGAGGCCCTGACATGCTCGAGACCGTCCGCGGACCACGCCAGCTGATAGTGGGCGAAGGGGTCGCGCAGAACATCCCCCGAGTGGTGGCCGAGAGTGGCTCGCGAGTCCTCATCGTGACCGACCGGGTTCTTCTGGGGCAGCCGGGCGTGGCCGAGATCGTGGCCGCCGTGCGGGAGAAGGTCGAGGTCGTCGAGGTGTTCTCCGACGCGACTCCGGACGTGCCACTCGCCGATGTCGCCCTGGCCGTCTCGGTCGCCGCCGCGATGGACGCCGACGTGATCCTCGCGATCGGCGGTGGCACGGTGATCGACCTCGCCAAGATCGTCGGCGTCATCCGGCGCCACGGTGGAACGCCGCGCGACTACTACGGCGAGTCGAAGGTGCCGGGTCCGACGATGCCTCTCGTCGCTGTCCCGACGACGTCAGGCACCGGCTCCGAGCTCACCCCCGTCTCGGTGCTGACCGACCCGGACCGCGAGCTGAAGGTGGGGGTCTCCAGCGTCCACATCGTGCCCGACTTCGCCATCGTCGACCCCGAACTCACCTACACCTGCCCGGCGACCGTCACCGCCCACTCCGGCATCGACGCGTTGTGCCATGCGGTGGAGAGCTACACCGCGCGGCCGCGGGCCCACGGACCGCGTGACCCGGTGGAGCAGGTCTTCCTCGGCCGCAATGCGATCACCGACCACTACGCGCTCCTGGCCGCGGAGCGGATCGCCCGTAGCTTGCGCCGTGCCGTCAGGGACGGAGGCGACACGGACGCGCGCGCGGACATGTCCTACGGGTCCATGCTCGCCGGGCTCGCGTTCTCCCACGCGGGCAACGCGGCCCCGCACGCCCTCCAGTACCCCATCGGCGCAGCCACGCACACGCCGCACGGTCTGGGCGTCGGGCTGCTACTGCCCTACGCCCTGGATGCGGCCAGGGATGCCATCGGCGACCGGTTGGCCGTTCTCGCCCGGGTGTGCGGACTCGACGTGACCGAAGCCTCGGATGCCGAGGCCGCTGACACGTTCCTCACCTGGCTCGACGGGCTCCTCGCCGACATCGGCATCCCTCCCACCTTGGCCGACCTCGGCGTGGCACGCGCCGACCTTCCCCGCTTCGCGGAGATGGCCGGTGGCGTCACCCGATTGATCCAGAACCATCCAGGCCCGACCGACACCGCCAGCCTGACCGCGATCCTCGAAGCGGCCTGGACCGGGGACCGGAGCCGACACAACCTGACTCCGAGCAGAGACAGTGACTGAGTGTCCTTCGGATGCCGGTGGGCCAGCCGGTCGCGAACCGCCGATCCGGCTGCGGGTGCGGAGCGTCAGCGTGCGGTGGCCGGCAGGTCGGCCAGATCGAGGGTGCGGTCGGCCCAGCGGGTCATGAGCGCCGGGTCGTGGGTGACGATCAGCACGCCGGCGTTGTGGCGTTGCTGGTAGTCGGTGATGACGGTGGCGATCAGCGCCTGGGTGGCGGCGTCGAGCATGGTGGTGGCCTCGTCGCAGAGCAGGTAGTCCGGTGTGTGGGCGAAGGCCCGGGCGAGGCAGGCGCGTTGCAGTTGCCCGTCGCTGACCGCGTGCGGGCGCCGGCTCAGCAGGTCGGCGGTCAGTCCCACGGTGTCGGCCAGGTCGGCCACCCGGGCCGAGATGTCGGACCGGCGGGCGACCCGCAGCGGTTCAGCGATGATGTCCGCCAGGGACAACCGGGGGTCCGCGGCGGCGCGGGGACTCTGGAAGAGCACGCCGATGCGGGTCCGCACGGCGGCCGGCACTGTGTATCGGGTGCCCGTGATCGCCGTACCGTCGATGCTGACCGTCCCGGCCGCCGGGCGGTGCAGGAGCGCCAGGACCCGCAGCAGGGTGGACTTGCCCGCGCCTGACGGGCCGCGCAGGCCGACCGTCTCGCCGCGCGCGAGGCTCAGCGACACGCCGTCGAGGACCCGGCGGCGGCCGTAGGCGACGGTGATGCCCTCGGCGGTGATCACGGGCGGTCACCGATCGGGTGGTGGCAGGCCACGTCGGGGTGCAGACCCGGCTGGATGCCGCAGTCGTCGGCTGCGTGAGGGCAGCGGGGCGCGAAGGCGCAGCCGGCCGGAAGAGCGGTCAGCATCGGCGGGTGGCCGGGAATCGGCGCGAAGGCGCGGTCGGGCAGGGCGTCGAGCAGGGCGTGGGCGTACGGGTGCCGGGGCCCGGCGAAGAAGCCGGCCGCCGGGCGGTGTTCGACGATGCGGCTGGCGTACATGACCGCGACGGAGTCGGCGACGCGTTGCGCGGCAGCCAGGTCGTGGGTGATCAGGATGACCGCCGCGCCGTTGTCGCACCGCTGGCGCAGCACGTCCAGGGTGGCATCGACCAGTGGCCGGTCGAGGCCGGAGGTGGGTTCGTCAGCCAGCAGCAGCGGCGGATCCGGCGCCAGGGCCAGGGCTGTGGCGAGGCGCTGGGCCATGCCACCGGACAGCTCGTGGGGGTACAGGTCGAGGTCGGCCGGGGTGAGTCCTACGCCGGCGGCCACCGTGTCGGCTTCGGCCCGGGGCCGGCCGTGGGCGCGCAGGGTCTCCTCCAGGAGGCGGCGGCCGGTGCGGACCGGGGTCAGCGCGGTGGCCGGGCTCTGCGGGACGAGACCGATGCGGCGTCCCCGTACCGAGCGGGCCAGGATCTTGTCGTCGGCAGTCAGCAGGTCGATCGGGGCGCCATCGCCGTGCAGCAGCGCGGTCCCGGTGACGGCGGCGTTGGCCGGCAGCAGGCCGAGCAGGGCGTGGGCCAGCACGGATTTGCCGCACCCGGACTCCCCCACGACGGCCAGCAGCTCGCCCGGCGCCACGGTGACGTCGATGCCGGTCACGGCGTGCACGGTGGCATCGGGCAGCCGGAACCGGACGGTCAGGTCGCTGATCGCCAGCAGCGAGGACGTGCGCACGGTCGTGGTCACAGTTGCAGCTCCGCCCGTACGCGGGGGTCGAGGCGGTCGCGCCAGCGGGCGACGACCGTGGCCAGCGCGAGCGTGACGATCACGATGACCAGGCCGGGCATGAGGCTGGGCCACCAGGCGCCGGTGAGCAGTGAGCCCTGACCGTCGTTGATCATATTGCCCAGCGAGGCGAGGTGCGGGGGCAGGCCGAGGCCCAGGAACGACAGGGCGGTCTCGTGCCAGACCGCGTGCGGGACCATCAGCGTGGTGGCCAGGGCCAGTTTCGGCAGCACGTGCGGCAGCAGGTGCCTGGTCAGCACGCGCAGCCGGCCCGCGCCGCCGGAGATGGCGGCGTCGATGAACGGCCGGGTGCGCAGGCTGAGCAGTTCGGAGCGCACGATCCGGGCGGTGGAGAGCCAGTGGGTGAGCCCGACCGACAGGACGACCGCGCCGAGGCCGGGTCGCAGCATGGCGACGATGAAGATGCCGAGCAGCAGGTGCGGCAGCGCGGCGACGGTGTCGACGATCCGCATGAGGATCCGGTCGACCGGGCCGCCCAGGGTGCCGGCGATTCCGCCGACGATCCCGCCGATAATGGTGGCGACCAGCGCGGCGACGGCGCCGACGAGCAGCGAGACCCGCAGGCCGTAGACGGTCCGGTGGGCGACGTCGCGGCCGAGGTCGTCGGTGCCGGCCGGGTGGGCCCACGACGGCGCCAGCCGCGTCTGGGCGAGGTCGACCGCGCTCTGGTCCAGCGGCCACAGCACGGGTGCGAGCAGGCCGGCTGCCGCAGCCGACACCAGGACGGCTGTGGCCACGGTGATGGCCGGTCGCGGCATCCGGCTGCGGCGCAGGGTCAGTTCAGCCATCGAGACGCACCCGGGGGTCGGCGGCGGCGTAGGCCAGGTCGGTGAGCAGGTTCGCGGTCAGCACCACGGCGGTGGTGACCAGGGTGATCGCGGCGAGCAGCGGGAAGTCGCTGCCCAGTGCGGCCTGCACGGTGACCGCACCCAGGCCGGGCAGCGAGAACACCGTCTCCACCAGCACCGCACCGCCGACCAGCTCGGGCAGGTGCGTGCCGATCAGCGTGAGGAACGGCAGCAAGGCGGTGCGCATCGCGTGTCCGAACAGGACCGTCCGGCCCGGCAGCCCGCGTGCCCGGGCCGCGAGGACGTGGTCGTCGCGCAGACTTTCAGCGACGGAGTCGCGGACGAACAGCACGAACCACGGCGCCTGCGAGATCGCCAGCACGCCGACGGGCAGGATCAGGTGCCACGCGACATCGGCCGCGGTGGTCGTGGTGGCGGTGACCCCGGTCAGGCCGCCGGCGGGCAGCCAGCCCAGCGTCAGGGCGAACACCGCGATCGCGGCGAGGCCGAGCCAGAACACCGGCATGGCCTCGACCGCGTAGGCCGCGGCCCGCAGGCCACGGTCGAAAAGGCCACCCCGGCGGTACGCGGCCAGCGTGCCCAGCACGAGGCTGGTGACCAGGACGAGGGCCAGGGCGGCACTGACCAGCAGCAGTGTCCAGCCGGCCCGGGCGCCGAGGACTGCGGTCACCGGCTCGTGGCGGCTGGTCGACCAGCCGAGGTCGCCGCGGAGCAGGTTACCGACCCAGCGGACGTACTGGACGGGCAGCGGGTCGTCGACGCCCCAGTTCGCGCGGATCTGGTCGAGGTTCTCCTCGGTGGCGGTGAACGCGGCCGCGCCCGCGTACTGCTTGGCGGGGTCGATCGGTGAGGCGGCGCCGAGCAGGAACATGCCGATGCTGGTCGCGATCAGGACCGGCACCGCGACCAGCAGCCGGCGGCGGACCACGGCGCCCGCGCCGGCGATCCCCCGCCGGCGACGACGCGCTGTCGCTGTCGGCGTCACTGCCGGGTCCAGGTGTGGATGTTCCACCACAGGCTGTTGGCCACGTCGTGCTCGTGCGCTTCGACCCGCGGGCTGACTCCGGTGATGCCGGACTTCACCACGTAGGTGTGTTTGAGGTAGGTGAGGAACACCCACGGCGCGTCGGCGACCAGTTGCTGCTGGAACGTGGCGTAGGCGGCCTTGCGCTGGGCCGGGTCGGCCTGGTCGCGGCCGTCCTGCAGGGCCTTGTCAGCGATCGGGGACCGGTAGCTGCCGGGGTTGAAGTAGCCCTGCCCGGCGAACTTCGACCCGAACAGCTTGTAGGAGACGAAATCCGGGTCGTACGGGGTCCCGAATCCCATCAGCAGGGCGTCCTTGGTGATCCGGGTGTCGATGGCGTCCCAGGTCAGTCCTTCCGGGCTGATCTTGATGCCGATCTTCCGGGCGTCCGCGGTGACGGCCAGGGCCAGCTCCTTGCGCAGGCTGTCACCGGCCGGGTACATGAGCGTGAACGCCGCTTGCACGCCGGCCCTGGCACGGATCCCGTCCGCGCCGGGCACCCAGCCGCCCGCGTCGAGCAGCGCGGTCGCGGCCGCGGTGTCAGCCGACGCCCTGCCCACCGTCGCCGGGTCGGCGTACTCGGAGGTCGGCGGGATCGGCCCGAACGCGGGCTCGCCGGCTCCGGCGAGAATGCCGGTCACCATGGCCGCGCGGTCCACGCCCACCGACAGAGCTCGGCGGACGGCCAGGTCGCCGGTGACCGCACTACCGAAGGGCAACATCACCCCGCGGTAGTCGGCGGTCGACACCCGCTGCACGGTGTAGCCGGCGGCGTTGTCGAACCCCGCCGCGAGTTTCGGCGCCAGTTCGGCGGCGTCGAACTCTCCTGCGCGCATCCGCTGCGCCCGCACGTTGTCGTCGGGGACGAACGCGACGATCAGCTTGCGGTTAGCGGGTCTGCCGCCCCAATAGCTGTCGTTGGCCGCGAGCACGAGGCGGTCCCCGGCGGTCCAGGACTCCACCTCGTACGGGCCGGTGCCGACCGGCTGCCGGTTGAAGCCCGCCTTGTTGATGTCCTGTCCGTCGAGCACCCCGGCGGGCACGATGCCCAGGGTCAGCCGCTGCAGGAACGGCGCGTAGGCGTACTTCAGGGAGAACACGACGGTGGCCGGGTCCGGGGCGGTGACCGCGGTGAGCATGTCCAGGTCCGAGCGCAGCGTCGAGTCGACCTTCGGATCCAGCACGGCCCGGTAGGTGAACACGACGTCCGCCGCGGTGAGCGGGCTGCCGTCGTGAAAGGTCACCCCGGAGCGCAGCGTCGCCGTGACCGTCCGGCCGTCGCCGGAGACGGTGGGCAGCTCGGCTGCCAGGGCCGGGACCAGCGCGTTCTCGGCGTCCCGGGCGACCAGACCGTCGAAGATCAGCGACGCGCCGTCGACGCCGTAGTTCAGCACCGGGTTCAGCGTGTCCGGCTCGCCGGCGGTCGCCACCACGAAGGTGGCACCCGCCGCCGACGACCCCGGCGCGGCCGGTGTCGCAGAGCAGGCCGCCAGCACCAGGACGCCGGTGACCGCGGCGACGAGGCGGCTCGGCAGAGGCTGCGATCGAACCATCACAGGGGTGACTCCCAGGGTCTGGGCAGGCCGGTATCACCCGGCCGGCGAAGGCTTCCGGTGCGATCGAGGGAACAGTCAACCGCCATGCTGACGCAGTTGCACAGAGTTTGCAATAAGGCGGCGAGCTCGCCGGTCGAGAGGCGTTCATCACCGTGGTCAACTCCGTCCACGGCGGCTAAGGTGGCGCTGCCGTGGTGTTCGGGAAGCCGGTGCGGAACCGGTGCGGCCCTCGCCACTGTGATCGGGAAAGTCTGCGGCCCTCGTCGTTTCGCGAGGTCACTGAGCACCAGCTCGGGAAGGCCGGCCGCAGACGCACGTCCCGTCAGCCAGGAGACCGGCCACGGCACCGAACGACCCGTCCACGAGGTGCTGGAAGGCGGTCCCCATGCGCGTACGCGCTCTGCGGTCCACTGTGTCCTGGCGCGCTGCCGCGCCGTTGTCCGTCCTTGCCGTCCTGCTCGCGGGCTGCTCCGCCACGGCGAATGAACCCGAGACTCCCCCGTCCGTGTCGGCCGGACCGGTCACGCTCGCCAACTGCGGTGCACCGCTGACCGTCCCGGCGCCGCCGGCCCGAGCGGTCACGATGAACCAGCCCGCCACCGAGATCATGCTGGCCCTGGGCCTGCAGGACCGGATGATCGGCACCGCCTACCTCGACGACACGATCCTGCCGCAGTACGCCGCCGCCTACGCCGAGGTCCCGGTGCTGGCGAAGGAGTACCCGTCGAAGGAGAAGCTCCTCGAAGCCGAGCCGGACTTCGTCTACGCCTCGTTCGCCAGTGCTTTCACCGATGAAGGCGCCGGTGACCGCCAGAGTTGGGAGAAACTCGGGGTGAGGACGTACAACTCCCCCGCCGGCTGCGCGAAGGAGACCCGGCCGGCCAAACTGAGCACCGAGGACGTGTTCGCCGAAATTCGCGACATCGCCGCGATCTTCGGCGTCCGCGACCGCGCCGAGGCGCTGATCGCCGACCAGCAGGCCCGCATCGCCGCAGCGGCCGCCACGGTCGCAGACGCCACGGCCACCACCGTGCTGTGGTGGGACGGTGGCAGCGACGCGCCCAGCGTGGGCGCCTGCTGCGGCGCCCCCGGCATGATCATGCAGGCGGTCGGCGTCACCAACGCCTTCGCCGACCTGAGCGGCAGCTGGGCCGACTCCAGCTGGGAGACCGTCGCCGACCGCAACCCGGACGCGATCGTGCTGATCGACGCGGGCTGGGATCCCGCCGCCGCCAAGCGGGCTTTCCTGCAGCGGAATCCCACGCTGAAGGACCTGCCCGCCGTGCGCGGCAACCGGTTCATCGCCATCCCGTTCTCGTCGACCGCGGCCGGCGTCCGCAACGTGCTCGGCATCGAAGCACTCGCCAGGGGCCTCAGCGCCCTGCCCGCCAAGGCGGGCAGCTGACCGCCGTGACCACCCGCCCGACCGCAGTCCGGTACCGGCTGCGGCAGGCGGGTGGCACGGTCGCGGTGCTGATCTTCTTCACCGCCGGACTCGCCGGGTCCATCGGCGCGGCGATCACTGTCGGCCCGGCCGACCTGTCTCTGGGCACCGTATGGACGGTCGTCGCCGACCACCTCGGTATCGCGAGCGGGGACGTACCGCTGCTCCGTGACCACATCGTCTGGGAGCTGCGGCTGCCGCGGGTCCTCGGTGCGGCCGTCGTCGGCGCCGGTCTCGCCGCGGCCGGGGCGGTCCTGCAGACCGTCACCCGTAACCCGCTCGCCGACCCGTACCTGCTCGGCGTCTCCTCCGGCGCCTCCCTCGGCGCCGTCGCCGTCATCGTGCTCGGCCTCGGCACCGGCACCGCCGCCCTGGCCGGCGGCGCGTTCACCGGTGCCCTGGTGGCGTTCGCCCTGGTCGTGGCCATCGCCGGCCGCGAGGCCGGGCGCGCACCGACCCGGGTGATCCTCGCCGGCGTCGCGGTCGGGCAGCTCTGCGCCGCGCTCAGCTCGTTCGTGATCATCTGGGTCGCCGACCCGCACGCCACCCAGAGCATCACCTTCTGGCTCTCCGGCTCCCTCGCCCGCGCCGACTGGACCGCCCTAGCCTGGGCGGCGCCCACCCTGGGCGTGATCGCAACGCTGATCCTGGGGTACGCGCGCAGCCTCAACGCGTTCGCGTTCGGCGAGGAGGCCGCGGCGACCCTCGGCGTCGACGTGGGCCGGACGCGCTGGATCCTGCTGATCGCGACGGCCCTGCTGACCGCGGTTCTGGTCGCGGTCAGCGGGGCGATCGGCTTCGTCGGGCTGATCATGCCGCACGCCGTCCGCCTGCTGACCGGCCCGGACCATCGTCGGCTGCTCCCGGTGGTCATCCTGGCCGGCGCCAGCTTCATGATCTGGGTCGACACCGCCGCCCGCACGCTGTTCGAGCCGCGCGAGCTGCCCGTCGGGGTGCTGACCGCGTTGTTCGGTGTGCCCGCGTTCCTGGTGCTGCTGCGTCGCCGACGGGCGGGCCGCTGATGCTCGAGATCAGCGACGTCTCGTGGGCGGTGCCCGCCGCCCGGATCCTCGACGCCGTCACCTGCACCGTGCCGGCCGGCAGCCTCGTCGGGCTGCTCGGCCCGAACGGCTCCGGCAAGACGACCCTGCTGCGTGTCGTCGCCGGGCTGGTCCGCCCCCGGACCGGGCAGGTGAGCATCGGCGGAGAAACCGTCGCTGATCTTCCCCGCGCCGTCGCCGCCCGCCGGATGGCCGTGCTGGCCCAGTACGCCGAAACCGACCTCGACCTCACCGCGCTCGAGGTCGTGCTGCTCGGCCGCACGCCGCACCGCCGCTCCCGCTGGTCGGACAGCGACGCCGACCACACGGCCGCCCTCGCTGCCCTGGACCGGGTCGACCTGAGCGGATACGCCCAGCGCAAGTGGCACACCCTGTCCGGCGGGGAACGTCAACGCGTCCAGCTGGCCCGGGCCCTGACCCAGGAACCCGAACTGTTACTGCTGGACGAGCCGACCAACCACCTCGACATCGGCCACCAGCTGCAGCTGCTGCACCTGGTCCGCCGCGCCGGTATCACCACCCTGGCCGCCCTGCACGACCTCAACCTGGCTGCGATGTTCTGCGACACCGTCGTGGTCCTGCAGGCCGGCCGGGTGGTCGCCACCGGGCCGCCGCACGCCGTACTGACCGCCCGGCTGCTCGCCGAGGTCTACGGCGTCGACGCCCGGATCGACGACCACGACGGCCGCCCGGTGATCAGCTACCGCCCACCCGCCACACCGCCACCGGGTACGGCCGGCGAGTAGCCTCGATCACCTCAGCGCCCCGCCACTGGCAGGAGGAAGATGATCACACCGTTGCGCGTCGGCGATCCCACTCGCCTGGGCGGCTATGAGCTGGTCGGCCGCTTGGGCACGGGCGGGATGGGCACGGTGTATCTCGGCCGCGGGCACAACGGGCAACGGGTCGCCGTGAAGACCATCCGCACCGAGTACGCGTGGGACGACACCCTGCGGGGCCGCTTCCGCAGCGAAGTGAACCGGCTGCGCCAGGTGCCGTCGTTCTGCACCGCGGCGGTGCTCGACGCCGACTCCGACCACGATCCGCCGTACCTGGTGGTGGACTATGTTTCCGGCCCGAGCCTCGCCGCGGAGGTTCAGCAGAACGGTCCGCTCAGCCCGGACTCGCTGCCCGGTGTGATCATCGGCGCCACTGCGGCGCTGGTCGCGATCCACCAGGCCGGGGTGGTCCACCGTGATCTCAAACCGGACAATGTCCTGATCACCCTGGGTAGCATCAAAATCATCGACTTCGGTGTCGCCCGCTCGCTGGACCACACGAGCCAGCACACCGCGAGCGGGCAGATGATCGGCACGGTCCAGTACATGGCACCCGAGTCCTTCGACACGACCGCGGGTGGCCCGGTGACCGCCGCCGCGGACATCTTCGCCTGGGGCGTGCTCGTCACCTACGCGGCGACCGGGCGCACTCCCTTCACCGCGAACACGCCGCCGGCCACAGCCCTGCGCATCGCTACTCAGCCTCCCGACCTGACCGGCCTCACCGGCGTACTGCGCGGCCTGGTCGTCCAGGCACTGAGCAAGCGGCCCGAGGACCGGCCCACCGCACGCCAGCTCCTCGAGACCCTGCTCGGCATCACACCGGCCCCGGTCCCGAGACCACACCGGACGCCCCTGCCCCCGTCGCGCCCTCGATCGACACTCCCGCCCGCAAGCCCCCGGCCGGCTCCGTCCTTGCCCACACCGGTGCCGCCCTCGGGCGAGAAGCGCAGCCACACCGTCGCCTTCATCATCCTGATGGTGCTGACCGGCCTGCTCGGCGTGACGCTGACCAGCGTCCTGTTCTACCTGGTGGACAACACCTGAGCCCGACCGCCCGGCCGCTAGAACAATCGACCCTCCCCCTCGTCGCCTTCGAACTCGTCCTCGGACAACTGGTTCGCCGATCCGCGGTAGACCCAGTGCCAAGCCTCGGCCGGGTACGGTTCGAAGTGGTACGTCGCGGCGTTGTCGCTGAGCCACCGGTGGAACCAGTCCGTCCGCTTGATCCGCCGGAGGCCACCCGACGGCCCGCTCCCGGTGCCCAGGTCCACGGCCAGGCCGTCCTGGTGGTTGCTGTATCCGGGCGCGGCGATGTACTTGCGCATCAGCTTCGTCAGGATTTCCACGGACTGCGGGCCGTGCGGGTCGCCGGTCGCGCGCCGGTCCGCCGCGGACTCGGCGTAGTAGTACGGGAATCCGCGCTTGCCCTTGCCGTCCTTGCCTTGCCAGATCTCGAACTGCCGCCAGGCCGACCTATACGCGCTGGTCAGCCCGATCCGGGTCCGGCCGGCGAGCCCGGCGGCGGCGAGCGCGGCCCGCGCCGCATCGAGCATGCGCTGCGCCGCCTCGGCGGCGTCCGCACGCAGCCGCATCTTGTCAACCCGACCGAGTGTGTCTCCCGGGAGACTATCCACGAAGGATCCCTTCGAGGTGGCCATGTGACGCTCGAAGACGGCCCGCATGAACGCCATCAACTCCGGTGTCGCGGTGCCGGGCCCGTACCAGGCGAGGCCGGCGGCCGAGATCTTGCCGTGCGCGGGGGCGCCTGTCGCGGGGGCGGCCCGCAGGGCCGGGCGGACGATGGTGTCCCGGATCTCCAACCAGGACCGCGTCAGGTCGGTCTCGTGTCGCTGGATCTTGCGGCCGGCCGCCTCGGGGTGCCGGAAGTAGAAGACGATGTTGGTCAGGTCGTTCTCCGAGTCGTACCCGGCCGCCCGGGCGAGGGCGATCGCCGAACCCCAGGCCTGGCCGGCCAGCGCGTCCATCACCCGCGTCGGCAACCGGAACAGCCGCATCAGCGGGTGGTCGCTCGATTCCTCCTCGATCTCGCCCTGCAGGTGGTCCCGCATCGCTTCGAAGCCGTTGACGCGGTGCTTCAGCCATTCCGGGTGGGTCCGGATTCCGATGGTTCCGAAGCGGCCGAACGGATGGGACCGCTCGTCCCGGGCCGGCACCACGTGCACCGCGTCTGGTTCGTGGCCGGCCCGATCGCGCACGTTGTGCGCGGCGGTCAGCACGTGCCGCGGTCCGACGACTCAGCACCGACTCGTCGGCCGGCCGGGATCCGTAGGTCGCGAATAAGGGTCTGCGAGGGAGCCTCGGCCAGACTCGATCGCATGCAGAAATCCATCATGCCTCCAGCCGAGCCATCTGGGCGTTGACATCGGTGTAGTTGGGCAGGGTGGGGCCGTCAACGAGGGCCCGTTCGCCGTCTACAACGGCGGGAAGACTTTCCTGACGTACTCGGCGAGCCACTGCAACACCCCCGACTACAAGCTCGGCACCCTGACCTGGACCGGTGGCGACCCGATGTCGGCCGGCTCATGGACCAAGCGGTCCACACCCATCTTCCAGCGCAGCGACGCCAACGGCGTCTACGGCCCCGGCCACGCCTCTTTCTCCCGCTCCCCCGACGGCGCCGAGACGTGGATCATCTACCACGCCAACTCCTCGACCAGCCAGGGCTGCGGCACCACCCGCACCACCAGAGCCCAGAAAATCGGCTGGAACTCCGACGGCACACCCAACCCCGGCACGCCGGTACGCACCGGCGTCTCGATTCCCGGCCCCTCCGGCGACTCCTGACCCGCACACGTCATCCGTAATCGAACAACCGTTCCACGTGCTGGCGCGGCGGCCGGTGAGCCGCCGCGCCGCGCGGTCACCGGCCCCCTGTGGTTCGTCGACGGCACCGGCGGAGGTCAGCTGATCGTGGCCGCCCGCTGTGCGGCCTTGCCGATCAGGTCCCGGACCAGCTTCTCGGAGCCGCCGGTGTTCTCCCAGCCCAGGTCCGTGACCACGACGATCACGTCGCCCACCCGGGCCATCGCCGCGTACCGGCTGACGGTCTCCTTCTTCTCATCGGCGTAGCTCTCTTTCTGCTCGATGCGGACCAGCACCGACTGGTCACCGGCGCTCGGGGTGCCGAGAACCGTCCAGCGCCGCTGACCCTCGCCGAGGCCGCCCGGGCATCGCTTCAGGGCATCACCGATCTCCTTGAACTGTTCGGCCGCGCCGCCCGGCGCGTGCTGCCCCACGAACTCGGTCACCACGGCCGGAACGTCGCCGCCCGCGGGAGGCTCGATGAAGTACCGCACAGCGACCGCTTCCTCGCGGGAACCGTCGCTGGAATACCGCTCGTCTCCGCAGGGACGCAACGGCCGCAGGTGGGAGAACTCTCCTTCCGGCAACGGTTGCGCCTCGGCGTCGCGCACGTCCGCCGGCTGCAGCAGCGCGCCCGCCGGAATGCCTGATCCGCCGGTCGACGACGGCTGCGGATTCGCGGTCGAGGTTTCGCTGCCGGTGACGGTCGGCGCCGATGCCGATGCCGACCCGGCCGGCGAGTCGGTGCCGGAAGTACATCCGGCCAGCGAGACACCGAGAATCGAGGCGCACGCGGCGAGGCGGACAGAGGTGGTCCTCATCGGAAAATTCCTCTCGGTCAACGGGTCGCATCACAGTGCCCTGCACAGCCATCCGCCACACTTCATGGTCCGGGCGCACCTTCGCCTGATCCCTCCGGTGCCCCCGGAGGGCGACCACGGCCGGGCGATCGGCGTGGCCCTCCTCGGCACGAGCGTCTTGGCCGAGATGCGGCGATGCATTTCGAATTCAAAGCAAGTACGATGGATCGCGTGAGTGACCCGACGGCCCGCCTCAACACCGAACAACTTGGTGCGTACCTCGCCCTGATGGAGATCAGCAGCCTTCTCCAGTACGCCGTCGACGAGCACCTGCGAAACGCCGGCGATCTGAGCTACGTGCAGTTCCAGATTCTGGCCCGGCTGGTCGGCGCACCCGACGGCAAGCTCCGCATGACCGACCTGGCCGACGGCATCGTCTACAGCCGCAGCGGACTCACCTACCAGGCCGGCCTGCTGGCCAAGCGCGACCTGATCACCCGCGCGCCGTCGCCGGACGACGAACGGAGCGTCATCGTGTCCGTCACCGATGCCGGCCGTGCACTGTTCGACCACGTGCTGCCCGGGCATGTCGACGACGTGCGGCGGCTGCTGTTCGAGCCCATGACCGACAAAGACCTCGCCGCCCTCAGCACCGTCCTCGGTCGCGTTCGCGCCCATATGCGCGCCACCCCGCCACGGTCGGCCAAACCCCGCGCCGGGCGTAACCGAACCGGCTGAGGCCGCTCAGCGGGCAGCGCCCGCTCGTCCCGGGCGCCCAGCTCCGGGCCGGAGACGTCCCGGGGCGCGGCCGCCGCGCCCCATCGTCCCGTATCGGGACGCGAGGCGACGCAGACACCACGCCACGCGCGGTCGCTCCGCTGACCGTCAGCGCGAATGCTGCGTGCCCGCCTTCAACTACCACGACGGCCAGCGGCTCGGCATGTGGATCTGCACCAACGGTGAGAACCGGAGGTGGGAGTTCACCGGGGGCACGCTGCGGACGCGCAACAACATGTGCATGGACATCAGGAACTGGAACGTCGCCGACGGTGCGGAACTGCACCTGTGGGAGTGCAACGGCGGCACCAACCAGAAGTGGCGTCGCGGCTGACCTCGTGGCATTCGCGCACGGGAGGCCACGTCATCCAGGGTTCACCTGTGCCTGGATGACGTCGGCACGCTCGCACAAACTCGCAGCATGACGAACTTGTTCGAGTTGGGCCACGCCTGGCGAGGGATCCGGCGGACCGTGGCCGGACAGTGACCCACGTTGCCCTTGCTCGAGACATACCGAAAGAGGAGTTCCATGATTCCCGATGACGACCCCACCCGTACGCTGACCGTGGCGGACCCCGACGATCCGGCAACGACATTCGTCTCCCTGGTCGGCAACACCTACGCCATGCTGATCACCGGCGCCCAGACCAACGGCCGGTACTGCCTCATCGACATGTGCGTGCCCGACGGTGGCGGCCCGCCGCCGCACCGGCACGACTTCGAGGAGATGTTCACCGTCCTCGAAGGAGAGCTCGAGTTCACCTTCCGCGGCGAGAAGCACGTCGTAAAGGCCGGATCCACCGTCAACATCCCGGCCAACGCACCGCACTTCTTCCGCAACACCTCCGGCGCACCGGCCCGCATGCTGTGCATGTGCACCCCCGCCGGCCAGGACGAGTACTTTCTGCGGATCGGCACCGTCGTCGACGGCTGGGACGCGCCCCCGCCGCAGCTGACCGACGACGAGCGCGCCGACCAGCGCCGCCGCGCCGGCGAGCTGGCCTCGACCTACCGCAGCGAGTTCCTCTGAACCGCCTTCCGGCCCGGCGGGCGTAGACCGCGGCGCACAACGTCGAGGGTCACGCCCGCCGGGTACTGTGCCGAGCAGATCGGCACCGCGGAATCAGGCTTCCAGGGTCCAGGAGACGAGGCGGCCGGCGGTCTCGCCGTAGCGATCGGGCACCTCGAGCGTCCAGACCCCGTTGGCCGGCTCGGACGACAGGTCCACCCGAGGTTGATTGACCGACAAGGTGATCTCGGGGGTCATCCCTGCCTCCACCGAGACGACAGCCGGCCCCTGCGCCGTAGCTCCGGCGGAAACCGTCCCGGCGAGAACCGGGCGCCGCCGTACCCCGGGACGATTCGGCGGGCGGGTGAAGGTGCGTGAGAGCTCACCGTGCCTGCGCTGCGCTATTTCGTGGCGGCGGGAGTCCGGCCGAGGTCGACGCCGGCGAAGAAGGTGCGACCGCCCATGGTCATGGCGGGCTGGAACTGGCTCATCAGCCGGGTGCGCACCGGTGAGTCGGCGAAGCGTGGTTCGAGCTGGTACTCAGCGGCCAGCGACCACCAGGTCACCGGAGTGACACCGGCCATGATCATGCGTTGTACGGCCATGTCGTGGGCTTCCTTGCTGGTGCTGGCGGTGGCGTCGACGACCACGTACGCCTCGTAGCCTTCGCGTACCGCGCCGAGGGCGGTCTGCAACACGCAGCCATCGGTGGCGATGCCGCCGATGACCAGCCGGTTGTTGCCGGTGGCCTTGACCGCCGCGGCGAACCGTTCGTCGAGGAACGAGTTGAACGCGGTCTTGCGTTCGATGACTTCCTGATCGCCCAGGGCCGCCAGCAGTTCCGGGTAGAGCGGGCCGGAGGGCTTGGACGCCTCCCCGTTGGTCACGACCAGCGGCGCGCCGTAGAGCCTGGCCGTCGTGGCCAGCCCGACGACGTTGGCCAGGTGATCGCGCAAGTCGTGAGAGCGCAGCAGATTGGCGAAGCCGACGGCATAGTCCACGAGCACCACGGTGGAGTTGTCGGGAGAGAGCGGTGCGAGGTTCATGACGTGTCCCTTCATCGCGCGAGAGCCTTACTGACCACGTGGTCACTACCGTACGCCCTACTGACCAGCTGTACAGTAAGAGCCATGTCACAGGCGTCCGGCTCCCGGCGAACCCGCAACCCCGAGGAGAAGCAGGCCGCGATCATCGCGGCGGCGCGCGCCGTGTTCGCCGAACGGGGCTACGACAGATCGACGATCAGAGAGATCGCCCGCCGGGCCGGCGTGACCCACGGCCTGGTGATCCTGCACTTCACCAGCAAGGAGAAGCTGCTGCTGGCGGCCGGCTCCGGTCCGCGGATCCTCGTCGACCACGTCCCCGGCGACCTCGAAGGGCTGGCCGGGCGGATCGCCCGCGCTTTCGTCACCCGGATGGAGTCGGCCGACGGCGCGGACCCGTTCATCGCCGTCGTGCGGAGCGCGGCCGGTGACCAGCAAGCGGCCAAGGCCCTGCTGCAGGCCATGCGGGAGGAAAGCGTCGCCGCCTACCGCCAGGTGCTTCCGTCGGCGGACGTGGACGCGCGGGTGGACCTGGTCGGCGCGCACCTCATCGGCGTCACCCTCAACCGTTACGTGCTGGGCGGTGGCCCATTGGCCACCATGCCGCCCGAAGACCTGATCGCCCGGTTGACCACCAGCCTGCACGCCATCCTGCTCGAGTAATGCCGCGTTCCCGTGGTGCCCGATACGCGTTGCTCGACGATCAGACTCCCATCAGGCTGCGTTGCGCCTCCGCTTGTCTTCCGGTCCGGGAAACCCACAGTGCGACCTCCACCCGGGTGCGGACGTTCAGCTTCAGGCGGATGTTCGTCAGGTGGCTGGCTACCGTACGGGCGCTGATGGAGAGCTCTTTGGCGATCTGAGCATTCGTCAGACCGCTGGCGACCTGCATTGCGACCGCGAGCTCCCGACGAGTCAGGACGCCCGTGGGATCTTCGTCGTTCGGCCGGCCACCACGGACCGCCAGCTCGATGAGCTGCGGAACGGTCATCGAGGAGCCTGCCGCCGACGCCGCCCGAGCCGCCGTGAGGCCGATCGCGTGTTGCGCCGTACTGGTCGCCGCGGCGAGCTGCCGAGTCCAGAATGCCTGCACCGGGCGGCCTACGGCGGTCGTTCCGGCCATCAGGGTGAGCGCCTGCGAGTGCTTCTTCTGCCGTACAGTGAGGATCGCCGCACACTCGATGGCGCTGAGAACGGTGTCGCGATCAGGAACCGGCATGGTGAGGACGGCCGCGACGTACTCGGCGGCCGCCGCATCGTCTCCCTGCATGGTGGCGGTCACCGCGGCGGTGTGCAGCAAGCTCATCCCGGAGTGGTTGGCGAAGCGGTCGGCGAGCGGCAGCGTCTGATCGGTTCGCGACTCGTACGTCCGGATGGATTCCGTGATCGCCTCGCGCGCCGCCGCCAGGTCTCCGCTCGTGACGAGCAGCCATGCCTGCTTGTGGAGGACCCAACTGGCCACCTCCGCACGGTCCATGCGAAGGAGCAGTTCGATCAGTTCATCGCCGACCTGAACACCGCCGCGGAGGTCGCCGGTGGAGCCACGCGTGAACATCACGCTGGTGAGCGCTGTCGCCAGCGTATCCAGGTCATCGAGCTCACGGGCCAGCTCGAGAGCGCCGTTCGAGTGGCGGACCGCGGCTTCGAGATCGCCTTGACGAGTGTCGTTCTTCGCAAGCCAGGAGAGGGAATTCGCGCGATGGTGCGGTGACGACAGAGGGTTGTTCAGCACGTCGGAGAGGAGTCTTCGGACCTCGGTCAGGTCGGAGACGTTGGCCAGGAACCGCGAGAGCAGAATAGCCAGGTTGGGGTGCAACGGATGACTGATGGCGGCCGCGGCGTCCACCCCGTAGCGGAGGTTGTCCATCTCGGCTACGACCCTTCGCTCGATCATCGTCAGCTCGTCGCCACCCGGATGCCTCAGGAGCTGCTGCTCGAAGGCGGCCAGCCATTCCAGCAGCCGGATCTGCGTGGGAACGAGTTCGCCGGCATCGGCGAGACGTTCCTGGCCGAATGCCCGCAGTGATTCGAGCATCCGGAATCTGCCGACCCGCTGCGCATCGGTGACGATCACCGATTTGCGGGCCAGGTCGGTCAGCAGCGCCCACACCCGCGCCGGGGTCAGGATCAGGTCGGCCGTCACGGCGGCGGCGCTCTGCTGATCGAAGCCGCCGGGCAGCAGGGAGAGCCGGGCGAACACCTGTTGTTCCGTGTCCTCCAGCAGGTCATAGCTCGATTGAATCGCGTCACGAAGGCCGCGCCGGCGACCGATCGCCCCGCGCCGCGCATGGACGAGCAGATCGAGCCGCTCGGCCATCTTGGGCAGCAGAGACTCCGGTGTCAGCACGTCCATCTGATGTGCGGCAAGTTCGATCGCGAGCGGCAGGCCATCGAGCCGATCGCAGATTTCCGCGATGACCTCGGCCCAGGAGCCCGGATCGAAGTCGGCCCTCGACTCCAGCGCCCGCGTGGCGAACAGGCGAACCGCGTCCGCCCGCAGCGGCTCGAGCACCATGACGGTCTCGCCCTGCGTGCGCAGCGCTTCCCGGCTCGTGGTCAGGACATCGAACTCCGGCGCGGTGACACGCAGCTTCGAGACGACGTCGACCACGCCGTCGATCACGTGTTCGCAGTTGTCGAGCACGAGCAGAGCAGCTCCGGCCGCCGTGGGCTCCCGGGCTGGGCCCACCGCCGACGTCACCTGCCACGGCTTCGTGACCGAGGCCAGGTCGACCCATCTGACGCCACCGGGGTAGGACGACTCGACACGCCGGGCCCACTCCGCGGCGAACCTCGTTTTCCCGACGCCCACCGGGCCGACCACGCTGAGCAGCCCCGTTCGGCGCAGCATGTCGGACAGGTCGGCGAGCTCCCGCTCGCGGCCGACGAAGCTGTCGAACGCTCTCGGAATCGGCCCCGCGCTCGAAGGCGCCTCGCGGTCGTCCGGCCGTGATTCGGGGGCCGACAGGATGGCGGCACCACTGCGGTACTGGCGGTGCAGCGTCGAGGCCGGAATGTCGAGCAGGTCGGCCAGCTGCCGCCAGCTGAACCCCCGGGCGCGACCGAGTTCCACGGCCGATCGAAGTCCCCAGGCGGCCACGCGCTGCGCCTCGGCGAGCGCCGACGCGATCGCCGCCGTCCCCGATGCGTTACTCGCGGAGTCGGCCACGGCAGCAAGCTGTCGCAGGTGGGACTCGACGTCTTTGACCAGATCGCCGTCTCCGTGTCGTACCACCGCGCCTCCGTGAGCTCATGAGGACCAGCAGTCACCCGTTTACCTGCCGTGCGCCGACGACGCTGTGCGAGCGTACTTCGGCTTGCCGAAGTGGTCAGCTCGTCGCGATGGGCGGCCACGAAGTCCGCCAAACTGAGCCGGTTCGGGTGCGGCACTCGACAGCCGTCCTCGAGCTTGGGCATCCGGTCGTCGTCGGCCGCAATGGCCTCCCGGGTGTCCTCGAGCGTCGACCACACCACGTGCCGCAGGTCGGCTGCCTGGGCCGCGCTGATCAGATTCAGCTCCCGGGCCGGTGAGCGGTGCTCCCAGAACGGAGTGACCATGAAGGCGCCGTACGCCCCGTCGAAGGCCGCGCGCAGGCTGCCTCGTCAGTGAGGTCCGCCTCGACCACCTCGGCGCCGAGCTCGACCAAGGTGAGCGCCTTGGGCGACGTGGCGTTGCGCGTCACGGCCCGAACGTCGAAGGTGCCATCGGCCAGCAATCCTCGCGCGACGCCGCCGCCCTGGCACCGGTCGCGCCGAGCACCGTGATCACTTGTTGTCGGACATTGCATCTCTCCTGATGGTGAGGTGCTGGAATTCGAATTCGAATCATGGAGCAGCCGCCAGGCGCTCCGATTCAGGGCGGGCCGGCCGAGTCAGCGCGATGCGGCGGCGAGGGCGGGGTAGTCGGTGTAGCCACGGTGGTCGCCGCCGTAGAAGGTGGCCGGGTCGGCCTCGTTCATCGGCGCGCCGGCCCGGATGCGAGCCGGCAGGTCGGGGTTGGCCAGGGCCAGCGTGCCGACTGTGATGACGTCGGCCAGACCAGCGTCGAGATCGGCGACGCGCGCGTCGAAGGGAGCGCCCGCCCTGTTGAGGAGCAGGGCAGCCGGCCATGCCCGGCGCAGATCGCGCAACAGGTCCTCGTCGCCGCCGTGGACCAGGTGAAGGTAGCTCAGGTTCACCGGCGCCAGGGCCGCGACCAGCACCGGATACAGCTCGCGGGTGTCGTGCTCGACGATGTCGTTGTACGGGTTGCCCGGGGAGACGCGCAGGCCGGTGCGTCCGGCACCGATCTCGTCGGCCACCGCCGAGGCCACCTCGACCGCGAAGCGGATGCGGTTGCGGTTGGAACCGCCGTACTGATCGGTGCGCTGGTTGGCATTGCTGGAGAGGAACTGATGGACCAGGTAGCCACTGGCACCATGGATCTCGACACCGTCGAAGCCGGCCGCGATCGCCGCCGATGCCGCCTGACGGAACTCGTCGACCACACCGGCGACCTCCTCGGTGGTCAGCGCCCGCGGAGCGGGCATGTCGCGCAGGCCCGAGGCGGTGAACATCGCCCCCTTGGCCTGAATGGCCGACGGGGCGACCGGCTGGCGGCCGTGCGGGGTGTTGTCGGGATGCGAGATGCGGCCGGTGTGCATGAGCTGGACGACGATGCGCCCACCGGCGGCGTGCACCGCACTGGTGACCTCCTGCCAGCCGGCGATGTGCGCCTCGGTGTAGATCCCCGGCGTCAGCAGGTAGCCCTGACCGTCGTCGGAGGGTTGGGTGCCCTCGGTGATGATCAGGGCCATCGACGCGCGCTGACGGTAGTACTCGCGGTTGAGGTCGGTGGGGACACCGTCCGGCCTCGATCGGTCGCGGGTCATCGGCGCCATGGCGAGGCGGTGCGGAAGCTCGATGGCGCCGACAGTGGTGGGGGTCCAGATGGTCATGGGAGTTCTCGTTTCGCGAGGGATTGCGGTCAGAGGGACTTGAGGACGCGGATGCGGTCGGCGACGGCCCGCCGGGCGACGTCGGAGCCGAACGCGATGGAGTCGAACTCGTGCGGGGCGCCGGGGTGCAGGTGGGACTCCACCGGTACGCCGGCCCGGCTGAGCCTCGCCGCGTAGGCGATGTCCTCGTCGCGGAAGACGTCGAGCTGACCGACCTCGATGTAGGCCGGCGGCAGGCCGGTCGCGTCCTCGAGCCGGGCCGGAGCCGCCGTGGCCGGGACGTCGGACCCGCCGGCGGCGTCACCGAGCAGCGCCGGCCATGCGGTACGGCTGTCGTCGTAGGACCACAGCAGGTAGGGCCCGATGTGCGGGTCGGGCGTGGCGGTCCGGTCGTCGAGCATCGGCATGAGCAGGATCTGCCGCGCGATCTTCGGGCCGCCCCGCTCGCGGGAGAGGATCGCCAGGGCAGCCGCCATGCCACCGCCGGCGCTGTCACCCATCACGCCGACCCGGTCGGGGTCGACGCCCAGTTCGGCGGCGCGCTGATGCAGCCAGCGCAGTGCCGCGTAGGCGTCCTCGAGCGGTGTCGGGAAGGGGTGCTCCGGCGCGCGGCGGTATTCGACCGACAGCATGGGCACTCCGCTGCCGGAGACGTAGCGGGAGACGGGCCCGTCGAACAGGTCGATGTGGCCGAAGATGTACCCGCCGCCGTGGAAGAACAGCACGGCCGGGCCCTGCGGGGCGCCGTCCTTGACGTACCAGCGCATCTTGATCTGCGCACCGTCGTCAGCCGTCGCGTAGTGCTCGCTCGTGCGCACATCGGCCGGGATGGGCTGCGCCGTTCCGGCAGCGCCGATGATCGGCTCCCACATGGCACGGCGGCCCTCGACATCGCCCACGGCCGGCGGGGTGGCCTCGGCCATCGCACCGGCCATCGGGGCCAGCGCGGCGGCGATCTCAGGATCCAGAGAGAGTGACATGGTCGTTTCCTTTCGCTCTTGCTTGCGGGATGGGAGGACCGGGGTCAGGCGGTGGGAGCGACGACGACGACCTTGCCGGGCAGTGCGCCGGCGGCGGCCCGGGCGTGGACCGCACCGAGTTCGGCCAGGGGCACCCGCTGGGCGACGGCGACGTGCAGCTCGCCGGAGTCGATCAGCGCCACCAGTCGCGACAACTGCTCGGCGTCGCTGCGGACGAACAGGTCGATTCCCCGGACCTGGCGCTGCTCGTCGGAGGGCGCGGGCATCCACACCGTGGTGTTCACCAGAGCGCCGCCCGGGCGGATCAGGGTGAGCAGGGCGGCCAGCTGCGCCGGTTCGATCGGGGCGAGATTGAGCACGACGTCGACCGGCTCGGTCACCGCCGCGGTCACCTCGGTGGTGGTGTGGTCGACGACTTCATCGGCACCCGCCTTCGTGACCTGCTCACTGCTGCGGGGACTGGCGGTGGCGATGACGTACGCGCCGGCGCTCTTGGCCAGCTGCACGGCGTAACCGCCGACCCCGCCGCCCGCACCGTTGATCAGCACCCGCTGCCCCGGCGTCAGCTCGGCGTGGTCGAACAGCGCCTGCCACGCGGTGAGACCCACGATCGGCAGCGCGGCGGCGTCGGCCAGCGGGATGCTCACCGGCGCGGCCGTCAGGACCTCGGCCGGGGCCACGACGTACTGCGCAGCCGCACCGTCGGCGGCCATCGGCAGGAATCCGACGACCCGGTCGCCGGCCTCGAAGCCGGTCACCCCCGCGCCCAGCGCTTCGACCGTGCCGGAGACGTCGAGGCCGGGAGTGTGCGGCAGCGTCACCGGGATGGGGCCCTGCATGAAACCCCCGCGGATGTTGCCGTCGACGCCGTTGAACGATGTCGCGGCCACCCGGATCAGCACCTGCCCGTCACCCGGGACGGGCTGCTCGACGTCCTCGTACCGCAGCACACTCGGGTCGCCGTACTCGTGGAAACGCACTGCCTTCATCACAATCCCTCTTCCCGTACCGGTTGGTTGCTTCGTATTCGAAGCACTCTTGGACCGTAGCACGCTTCGAATTCGAAGCAACATCATTGGCTGTGATCCCGCCGACAGCCGGCGGCTAACCGCCCACGGCGGGCAGAAGCTGGAGCTTCTCGTAGCTCGGTGAGCCGGGCGTCGCGGAGAAGACCAGCAGCTCCTGGTTCTGGTCGGGGTCCACCAGGCGCTGGCAGTAGAGCTCCAGCTCCCCCAGCTCAGGATGCCGGTATCGCTTGAGGTCGTGATGGTGGATGACGTCGACTTCGTGTCGCCGCCACACCTCGGCGAACTCGGGGCTGACCTGCAACAGGGCCGCCACGATCTCACCGGCCCGGCCCTCGGGATCCGCCGTGTACGCCGCCCGGATGTCAACAGTGAAGACCCGGCCCCGCAAGGCGTGGTCCTCAGCGGGATACAACTGCCGTTGCGCCGGGTCGGTGAACCAGCGATACACCAGATACCGCGACATGCCGCTGAACCGGGTGTAGTCACCGAGCAGAGCAATGGCCGGACGGGTCTGCACCAGAGTCCCGCCGAAACGGGACATCACCAACGCAGGCGTATCCGACAGACGCTCGACGATACGCATCATGGTCGGGCTGACATGATCCTCGCGCAGCACCCGCCGCGGCGCCGGATGCCCACCCAGATCGAACAGGTGATCCCGCTCGCTCACGCTCAGCCGCAGCCCCCGGGCCAGCGCGGCGAGCACCTGCTCCGACGGCATCGGCCCGCGCTGCTGCTCGATCCGGCCGTAGTAATCAGCCGACACACCAGCCAGCGCCGCAACCTCCTCACGCCGCAAACCACTGGTGCGGCGCCGAGACCCCCGGGCAAGCCCGACATCCTCCGGCTGCAGAACCTCACGACGCGCCCGAAGAAAATCAGCCAACAATGCCCCGTCCATCTCCACCTCCCGCGTTCGACCGGTCGAGCATCGCGTGATCCGGAACCCGGATGAAGGTCGCACTTATCCACGGACTAGTTGTCCGTGGCAATTCACGCGATGCCGAGCCGGACGGTCCCGCTACGTCCACATCGGCCTGACCATCGCCAGGACCTGTCCATCCGGGTTGAACCGGTCCTTCATCCACGAAGCACGCCTCGTCATGGACGTTCAAGGAGACAGCGATGAGCGGACAACAGCGCGAAGCCCTCGACACAGCTCTGCGCCGGCCCCAGCAAGCGTCGGCCATGGATTCGATCGAGGAGCGCCGTGCAGCTTTCGCCGCTTTCATGACGACCGCCGTCGTGCCCACCGCAGTCCGCCAGAAACAGACTGTGCTGGGCGGGCGGCCGGCGGTGATGGTCGAACCCGAAGCCTCCTCCCGGCCGGCCTCGACGACTGCCTGGCCGCCTACCGGGAGCTGCTGGACGACGCCACCCGGATGGCGGAGCGTGCCCGAGCCGCAGAGGTGGACGTCATCCTCGACGTCGTGGCCGGCGTCCCCCACGTGTTCCCGATGTTCGCCGGTGGTTCCCTCGAAGAAGCGGACCAGGCCCTCGACCGCGCCGCGCTCTTCCTGACCCAGCAGCTGCGCAACGGACTTGGCACTGAGTGGCGCTTCAATCCCGGGCGACGATAGCGGCCAGCTGCTGGAGCTTCTCGTAGCTCGGTGAGCCGGGCTTCGCGGAGAAGACCAGCAGCTCCTGGGCCTGATCAGGGTCCACCAGACGCTGGCAGTACAGCTCCATCTCGCCCAGCTCGGGATGCCGGTAACGCTTGAGATCGAGATGGTGCGTGACGTCGACCTCGTGCAACCGCCAGATGCCGGCGAACTCCGGACTGACCTCCAGCAACGCCGCCACGATCTCGCCGGCCCGGCCGGTGGGGTCCGCGGTGTACGCCGCCCGCAGATCGACGGTGAAGACCCTGCCCCGTAGCGCGTGATCCTCGGGCGGATACAGCTCGCGTTGCGCCGGGTCGGTGAACCAGCGGTAGACCAGGTAGCGCGACATGCCGCTGAACCGGGTGTAGTCCCCCAGCAGAGCAACCGCCGGACGCGTCTGTAACAACGTCTCGTTGAACCGGGACATCACCAACGCGGGTGTGTCCGAAAGCCGCTCGACGATACGCATCATGGTCGGACTGACATGATCATCACGCAGGACCCGCCGCGGCGCCGGATGGCCCCCGAGATCGAACAGATGATCCCGCTCGCTCAAGCTCAGATGCAAGCCTCGGGCGAGGGCCGCGAGCACCTGCTCGGACGGCATCGCACCACGCTGCTGCTCGATCCGGCTGTAGTAATCAGCCGACACCCCCGCCAGCGCCGCGACCTCCTCACGGCGCAAACCTCCGGTACGACGCCGCGAGCCCCGGGGAAGCCCGACATCCTCCGGCTGCAACACCTCGCGGCGGGCCCGGAGAAAATCAGCCAACAGCGCCCGGTCCATCCCAGTCCTCCCAGCCCCGCAAATACGACACATGCCAAAAGCAATGCCCGGCCGGCAAGATCACCGTAGCGAAAAAGGCGGCTCACCCGAATCAGCACTTCGCGCAACCGCTCGGGCGGCTCTGCGAACAGCTTGCGTCACATTGCCGCTCGCACCCGTTAATCCCTCGCTACTCGGTCCAGGCTCCTGTCCCATCCTGGGACAGCCGGGGCTGTGGATGCAGTTCAGCGCCGAGCCGGTCAGGCTGCCGGGGCGGTCAGGACGGCCTTGGCCGCCAACCGGAAACTCCTGATCATCGGATTCGGGTCGCCCTTGCGGCTGACCACGACGACACGGCTGGGGGGAGCACCTTCGATCGGGACGGTGACCAGGTCGGGACGCAGTGAGCTGCGCAGATCGCCCACTGGCAGCACGGCGATCGCCCGGCCGCTCGCGACTAGTTCGAGCTTGTCCTCGTAGCTCTCCATCGGTGGCACACCGGGCGAACTTCGCTCACGCCTTGGACGAGCTGAACGTGCCCGCGCTGGAAGCGTTTCTGGCCCAGGACACCACCTGGACCTTCACGGTGCCCGGACGGGGAGTGCTCGACCCTGTCGCCGGACGCACGGCGGTGCTCGACTTCGTCCGTGACGGGCACGCGGCCCAGACCGGAACGGTGCGGCACCACCTGAGCAACGTCGTAGTAAAGACGGCGGACGCCGACAGAGCTGAAGTGCGGGCCTATCTCATGCAGACGAGGAACACCGGCGAGCACGTGCAGGTGATCTCGACCGGCGTCTACTCGTTCGAACTGCGCCGGTCCGCCAGCGGATGGCGGATCGCCGAACTCACCTTCCCCCTGGACAACGCCCCAGGGGGAAGCGTCGGCGGCCTCTGAGCACCGCGGTCCCGCCCGGCGGGTCTGCGGCCGGCGCCGGATGGCGAACGGTCCAAGACGCCTTATGCGGATCAGTCGGATGGTCACCGGAGCTGAACCCAGGTCGGGGGTGGCATGCGGTCAGCCCCTTCCGTTCACGTTCAGGTAGCAGTCATCGATGAGCGCATCAGCGACTCCGGCCGGCACAGCACAGTGATGCGATACGACAGGCCGACGTTGGACCAGATCTGGCCCCGCAGCGTGAGGCAGATGCCGACCCGGTCGTCGTGCTCGGGGTGCTCGAAGAAGTCCGCCCGCGGGTCCGCGATCGCGCCGACCAGACCTTGCGTGCCCTGCGTGGTGCCAGGCACTTGGAGCAGGCCGACGACAACCTGCACCTCGGCGTCGTCGAGTTCGAGGACGGAGTACCAGTGGGTGTCCGGCAGAAACAGTTGCGAGTCGACAGCGCGCCGCTGGTAACGCGGTCCCATCATTCCGGATGCCGGGTCGGGGACGTCGCCGATCCAGGCCGTCCCAGCGAAGTCGGTGCGCAGCCGCTGAGCGTCGGAGGGAAACACCGTCACGAGCGTGTCGAGGCGAGGCTGGGCGGCGAGGTACACGGATGCGTCGGTCACGATCGCACTCTAATCTGCTCCGCAACCGTCGCCTCATACGCCGCTACGAGCGCAAAGCTGAACACTTCCAAGCCTTTGCCAGCCTCGCCTGCGCCCCACTCGCCTACCGTCGACTCCGCAGAAGTCACCATCTGAGACACGCCTTCATAGCCCGACGCCGGCCAGAAGCCGTCTCGGCGTGGTCACTGGTC
>NZ_BOQL01000103.1:0-2500 GCF_018332655.1 Actinoplanes auranticolor
GGGGTGGTTGTTTGCTGTGAATCACACAGTGGACGCGTCGAGCAAAAAGTTTAATGTAGTTAAGCCCTCGGCCTATTAGTACCGGTCGACTGAACCTATTACTAGGCTTACATCTCCGGCCTATCAACCCAGTCGTCTAGCTGGGAGCCTTACCCACTCAAGGTGGTGGGATACCTCATCTCGAAGCGAGCTTCCCGCTTAGATGCTTTCAGCGGTTATCCCTTCCGAACGTAGCCAACCAGCCGTGCCCCTGGCGGGACAACTGGCACACCAGAGGTTCGTCCGTCCCGGTCCTCTCGTACTAGGGACAGCCCTTCTCAAGTATCCAACGCGCACGGCGGATAGGGACCGAACTGTCTCACGACGTTCTAAACCCAGCTCGCGTACCGCTTTAATGGGCGAACAGCCCAACCCTTGGGACCTGCTACAGCCCCAGGATGCGACGAGCCGACATCGAGGTGCCAAACCATCCCGTCGATATGGACTCTTGGGGAAGATCAGCCTGTTATCCCCGGGGTACCTTTTATCCGTTGAGCGACACCGCTTCCACTCGCAAGTGCCGGATCACTAGTCCCGACTTTCGTCCCTGCTCGACCTGTCAGTCTCACAGTCAAGCTCCCTTGTGTACTTACACTCAACACCTGATTGCCAACCAGGCTGAGGGAACCTTTGGGCGCCTCCGTTACCTTTTAGGAGGCAACCGCCCCAGTTAAACTACCCACCAGACACTGTCCCTCGACCCGATCAGGGCCGCAAGTTAGATACCCAAATCCAACAGAGTGGTATTTCAAGATTGCCTCCACCCGAACTGGCGTCCGGACTTCACAGGCTCCCACCTATCCTACACAATTACATTCGGATACCAATGTCAAGCTATAGTAAAGGTCCCGGGGTCTTTCCGTCCTGCCGCGCGTAACGAGCATCTTTACTCGTACTGCAATTTCGCCGGGCCTGTGGTTGAGACAGTGGGGAAGTCGTTACGCCATTCGTGCAGGTCGGAACTTACCCGACAAGGAATTTCGCTACCTTAGGATGGTTATAGTTACCACCGCCGTTTACTGGCGCTTAAGTTCTCCGCCTCGCCCCGAAAGGCTAACAGGTCCCCTTAACGTTCCAGCACCGGGCAGGCGTCAGTCCATATACATCGTCTTACGACTTGGCATGGACCTGTGTTTTTAGTAAACAGTCGCTTCCCCCTGCTCTCTGCGGCCATACCACGCTCCACCCGCAAGGGGCTTCACGCGTCCGGCCCCCCTTCTCCCTAAGTTACGGGGGCAATTTGCCGAGTTCCTTAACCACAGTTCGCCCGTCGCCTCGGTATTCTCTACCTGACCACCTGTGTCGGTTTGGGGTACGGGCCGCTCGGAACATCGCTAGAGGCTTTTCTCGGCAGCATAGGATCACTGACTTCACCTGAATCGGCTCGGCATCACGTCTCAGCCTCATGTGTCACGGATTTGCCTATGACACGGCCTACACGCTTACCCCGGCACAACCACCGGCCGGGATCAGCTACCTTCCTGCGTCACCCCATCGCTAAACTACTACCTGTCAGGTTCCCAGACTCCACACCCTTGACCCGAAAGTCGCCGGCGCTTCGCGTGGTTAGCACAACAAGGTTCGTCTTGGGCGCTCCTTTGCGGGTACGGGAATATCAACCCGTTATCCATCGACTACGCCTCTCGGCCTCGCCTTAGGCCCCGACTCACCCAGGGCGGATTAGCCTGGCCCTGGAACCCTTGGTCATCCGGCGGAAGGGTTTCTCACCCTTCATTCGCTACTCATGCCTGCATTCTCACTCGTGCAACCTCCACGGCTAGGTCACCCTGCCGCTTCACCGGTAGCACGACGCTCCCCTACCGACCCACACACCTGGATCCGATCTTCAAGAGACCAAACCGGGTTAATATGTGAGTCCCACAGCTTCGGCGGTGTGCTTGAGCCCCGCTACATTGTCGGCGCGGAACCACTTGACCAGTGAGCTATTACGCACTCTTTAAAGGATGGCTGCTTCTAAGCCAACCTCCTGGTTGTCTATGCGACCCCACATCCTTTTCCACTTAGCACACGCTTAGGGGCCTTAGCTGGTGATCTGGGCTGTTTCCCTCTCGACTACGAAGCTTATCCCCCGCAGTCTCACTGCCGCGCTCTCACTTACCGGCATTCGGAGTTTGGCTGATTTCGGTAAGCTTGTAGGCCCCCTAGACCATCCAGTGCTCTACCTCCGGCAAGAAACACACGACGCTGCACCTAAATGCATTTCGGGGAGAACCAGCTATCACGGAGTTTGATTGGCCTTTCACCCCTAACCACAGGTCATCCCCCAACTTTTCAACGTTGGTGGGTTCGGTCCTCCACGCAGTCTTACCCACGCTTCAACCTGCCCATGGCTAGATCACCCCGCTTCGGGTCTAGAACATGCGACTCAAACGCCCTCTTCAGACTCGCTTTCGCTACGGCTACCCCACACGGGTTAACCTCGCCACATGCCACTAACTCG
>NZ_BOQL01000104.1 GCF_018332655.1 Actinoplanes auranticolor
TGTCAAGCCCCGGGTTTGATGGAGAGTTGGCTAACTGGTTTTCAGGGGTGCGGTGACCGGCTGGGTCATCGCGTGTAGGGCCTCGTGCTCGGCGGGTGGGATGTGCCCGAGCTCGCCGTGCAGCCGCCGGTTGTTGTACCAGTCGATGTATTCGACGGTGGCCATTTCCAGGTCGTCGAGCCTGCGCCAGGGGCCCTTATTCCGTACGAGTTCGGCTTTGTAGAGGGAGTTGAACGCTTCGGCCATGGCGTTGTCGTAGGAGTCGCCCTTGGAGCCGACCGAGGCGACGGCGCCGGCCTCGGCGAGTCGTTGGCTGTAGCGGATCGCTCGGTATTGGACTCCCCGGTCCGAGTGGTGCACGAGTCCTTGCAGGTCAGCGCCCTGATTCTGGCGGCGCCAGATCGCCATCTTCAGCGCGTCGAGGGCGAGGTCGGTGTAGAGGCTGGTGGCGACCTGCCAGCCGACGATCATGCGGGAGTACACGTCCAGGACGAACGCGGCATACACCCAGCCCACGCTGGTGCGTACGTAGGTCAGATCGGCGACCCACAGTTGGTTCGGTCCCATGGCGGTGAAGTCGCGTTTGACCAGGTCACGAGGCCGGTCGGTCTCCGCGGCCGGGCGGGTCGTGCGCGGCGTTTTGTCGCGTAGCAGCCCGCGCAGCCCGGCGGCGCGCATCAGCCGTTCGACGGTGCACCGCGCTACCCGCACGCCGCGTCGGTGCAGCTCGTGCCAAATCTTGCGGGCTCCGTAGACGCCATAGTTCTCGGCGTGGATCTTCTCGATCATCGCGGTCAGTTCAGCGTCGCGGCGCCGGCGGACGCTGGCGGGGCGGGCCTTGGCGGCGTAGTAGGTCGACGGTGCGATCTGTGCCGGCGTGTCTTGGAGTGCCTGCAGGACCGGCTGGACACCGTGTTCGGCCTGGTGGGAGTCGACGAAGGCGACTGTCATCGCGACGGACGGTCCAGCTCCGCCGCGAAGAAACTCGCCGCGGACTTCAGGATCTGATTCGCCCGCCGCAGCTCACGATTCTCCCGCTCGAGAGCCGCGAGGCGTTCGGCATCGCTGGTGGTCGTGCCCGGCCGGTCACCGGCGTCGGTCTCGGCCTTCTTCACCCAGCCCCGCAAGGCTTCCGGGTGGATCCCGAGCTGGTCGGCGACCCGCCGGATCGCCCCGACCGCAGAGGCCGGGTCCCGGCGGGCCTCGACCGCCAACCGGGTCGCACGCTCACGCAGCTCATCGTTGTACTTCTTCGGTGCCGGCATCGCTGGTGTTCCTCCCAGGCTTCGATGTCTCCATCAAACCC
>NZ_BOQL01000105.1 GCF_018332655.1 Actinoplanes auranticolor
CCAACGTCCCCGGACATCACAGCTAGGAGGCGCACGACGGCGGTGCGGCCGTAGCGGTCCAACAGCGTCGGGCCGAACCAGCGGCCGGTTGTCATGGCGATGAGGAATGCCGCGAAGGCCAGGGTGCCGAGCGCGTCCGAGACGTGGTACCCATCGATCGCGGCGACGCTGATCCAGTTGTTCCCGACGCCCTCGGCGAAGGCGAACACGAACACCCCGATGAGCAGCGTGCGCGGTTCCCGCCAGGCAGTCAGCGCGCCGGCCGTCGGCGCCGGCTCGGACCCTTGCCGTCCGACCGGTTCATGGTCGGCGACGAACCGCTGGGCTTGCCACCCCACACCGACCGCGATCAGCACGGCGACGGCGGTCAGGTGCACGGCGACCGGCACGCGCCAGCCCACCGTTGCCGCGCCCAGGAGTGCGCCGATGACCGTTCCGAGGCTGAACCCGGCGTGGAAGCGGGACATGATCGACCGGCGGAGGTGCCGTTCCACCACGGTGCCCTGCACGTTCATCGCCACGTCCCAGGCGCCGTGAGCGAAGCCGACCAGGAACAGCCCTACCGCCACCGGTACGACGCCGCTGAGCGAGCCGACGGCGACCGTGGCGAGGCCGACGCCCAGCAGGACGGCCATGACCGTGACCACGCGCGCCGAGCCGATCCTGGTCACCACCAGGCCGGACAGCGGCAGCGCCAGCAGAGACCCGGCGGCGACCGCGAGCAGCAACAGGCCGAGAGCCGCTGGATCAAGGCCGAGGCGGTCGCGGACCTGCGGAATCCGGGACGCCCAACTGGCGAACGCGAAGCCCGAACCGATGAACGCAGCGTACGTTGCCGCGCCGGCGGCACGGACCGCCGGCGACGTGGCGGCGGTCGGGGTCATGGCGTTCCGCAAACCGCAGCAGAGCACGGAAACCACGTCGTCATCAACATAATTTCGAACGTAACAAACAGATTAAATGTTCGATACGTTGTCTTCTCGGTGACGATAGGGTTCAATGGCGGCATGATGATCGGTGACCGCCACCGGCGGATCCTGGACGCGGTGCAGCAGGCCGGCGAGCTCGGCGTCGGCCAGCTCGCCGAGCTGACCGGCACCTCAGAGATGACCGTGCGCCGAGACCTGGAACAGCTGGCCGAACACGGGATGCTCGAGCGCTACCGCGGCGGCGCGCGCAGCCTCACCCTGCGCGGCGAGGCACCCCCGTTCGCCCTGCGCATGCAGGAAGCCGGGGACTCCAAGCGCCGTATCGCGCAGGCAGTCGCCGCCCTGATCGCCGACGGCGAGGCCGTCGTCATCGACAGCGGCACCACCTGCCTGGAGGTCGCCCGCCTGCTCACCACGCGCCGACTCACGGTCATGCCGCTCTCGCTGCATACGGCCAACACCCTGGCCGGCGCTCCGCAGCTTCGGCTACTGCTGCCCGGGGGCGAGCCGCGGACCGACGAACTGGCCCTGACCGGGCCGCTCACCGAAGCATCATTGGCCGCGCTGCGCTTCGACACCGCGGTCCTCGGCTGCTGCGGGCTGACCGCCGCCGGGCTAACCGCCTACGACCTCGCCGACGCCGCGATCAAACGCGCGATCATCGCCTCCGCCCACCGCGTCTTCGCCGTCGCCGACCCCGCCAAACTCTCACGGACAACCTTGGCGTTTGTGGCGCCCATCTCGGCGCTGAGCATGGTTGTCACCACCGACGACGCAGCCGAGGAGGACACCCGAGCCCTCGTCGGCGCCGGCACCATCGTCCACAAGGCGTGACCGCCATGCCCGACGTCATCTTGTTCGACCTTTTCGGAGTCATCGCCCGCCACCAATCCCTGGCAGGCCGACGAGCGCTCGTGGAGATCGCCGGTGTCCCCGCTCCCGCGTTCTGGGACGTCTACTGGCGGCTACGCATGTCCTACGACCGAGCAGAGGTCACCGGCGCCGAGCACTGGCACCAGATTGCCACCGAGCTGGGTACCACATTCGACGCGGACCGGATCAGCGCGCTCATCCGCGCAGACACCGCGAGCTGGAACGCCGTCAACAACGACATGGTCGCCCTGATCGAACAGGCCGCGGCCTCAGGCGTGCGCCTGGCGCTGCTGTCGAATGCTCCCGAGGAACTCGCCACCTACTACGAACAGCACCACACTCGCTGGCTGCAGCACTTCGAACTCATCGCCTTCTCGTGCCGCATCGGCCACGCCAAACCGGAACCCGAAGCCTTCCGCTGGTGCTGCAACAAGCTGGGCGTAACACCCGAACGAATCCTGTTCATCGACGACCGCACCGAAAACGTCCACGCCGCGCAACGCCTCGGCATACACACCCACCTGTTCATCGACCCCGCCACTACAGCGCAAGAAATCAACATGTGCCGGCGGCGCGTCGCCGCGCCGCCGGTGTAGCCATTGTCGCTGACGCAGCATCTGCTACTGCTCTATCAGCAGGTCGGCGAGCGCCAGCGGGTCGTCGGGCATTGCCATCGGCAGACCCGGATACCGGGCCCTTCGGCAGCCGGCAGGTGTTCCGCCCCGGCCCACACGGCTCGGAATCCTGTGGCACCCTACTGGTCATGTCGATGCCCGAGCCTGACCTGGCTGACTATGACGCCGCTGCGGACCCGGCATTGGCGGCGCCGGGGTTTCTCGAGCGGTGGGTTCAGGCGGACCGGGTCCGGGCCGTGGCGATGGCCCTGATCGTGGTGACGGTGGTCTGGCGGGCGGTTATCGCGACCCGGGGTTACTTCTCCCAGGACGAGTTCGTGATCGCGGCGCGGGCGATCGACACCGGGTTGACCGTCGATTTTCTGTTCGAGGTCTTCAACGGTCACCTGATGCCTGCCGGCCTTGGGCTGACCTGGCTGCTGGTGCGGGTCGACGGGCTGGCGAGCTGGCCTTGGATGCTGCTGCTCATCGTCGGGCAGGCGGCGGTGAGCGTGGCCTTCTACCGGCTGCTGCGTGCTCTCCTGCGGCCGGGGTGGGCCGTGCTGGTGCCGCTGTGCATGTTTGTGTTCAGCCCGCTGACCCTGGAGGTCAGTTCGCTGTGGATGGTCGGGCTGCTGATGCTGCCCGTCCAGCTGGCCATGGTTCTGGCCATCGGGGCGCAGCTGCGGTACGCGCGTACCGGCCGGCATCGGTATGGGGTGGCTGTGCTGCTGGCGGTGGTGTTCGGGCTGGCTTTCGACACCAAGGCGCTGCTGATCGTTCCGCTGGTGTTTCTGCTGGCCGTGCTCCTGTTCTGCGACGGGGGCCCGGTCGCGAGCGTGCGGGCGGCGATCCGCCGGTTCTGGGTCGGTTGGGTGGCGCTGGCCGTGCTGAGCGCCGCGTACGTGCCGTTCTACCTGTCCCGGCCGGCACCGCGCCTGGAGCAGTCCGGATCGCCCGGCGGCGCAGTCGCGTTCGTGGGAGATCTGGTCGGCAGGACCCTGGTGCCCGCTTTGTTCGGCGGTCCCTGGCGCTGGACGTACGCCGGCGACGGCCCGGCCCTGGTCGACCCGCCCGTGCTGGGCGTGTGGGCGGCCTGGGCTGTGCTCCTGGCCCTGATAGTGGTGACCGTGCGGCGGCGTGCGTCGGCGCGCCGGGCGTGGCTGTTGCTGCTCGCGTATGTCGCCATGGTCACCGCGCTGTTCATCGTGACCCGGCTCGGCAGCGCGCTGGGCAGCATAGCCGGCCTGGTTCCCCGCTACGTGGCGGACGTCGTGGTGGTCGCCGCACTGTGTGTCGGGGTCGCTCTGCTGGGTCTTCGGGACCGGGCGGAGCGGGATGCGGGGCCGTGGCCGGTGCCGCCGGTGCTGCGGGAACCGGGTGCCGTGGCGGTGGGGGTGGTTGCCGTGGTTGTGGTCGCGGTGACCATCGCCGGAGGCACTCTGTGGAGCTTCACCGGGTTCTACGACAACTGGCAGACCAAACACGGGCGCGACTACCTGGCGACGGCGGAGGCCGAGCTGGCCGCGGCGCCGCCCGGTACGGTCCTGGTGGACAACGCCGTGCCCGACCGGGTCGTTGCCGGCTACTTCTATCCGGACAACCTGCAGTCGCACTTCTTTCGTGCGGCGAAGCGGCAACCCGCCTTCGTGACCGCGGCCGAGCAACTGTCGATGTTCGACGACACCGGACGCATCCGGCCGGCCACCGTGGATGGCTTGGACATCGTCCCCGGACCCGCCGACGAGTGCGGCCACCGGGTCTCGTTCGGTTCCGCCCGCCGGATCCCGCTGGAGGCACCGGCCGAGGACTGGCCGTGGTGGATCCACGTCGCATACGTCAGCTCCGGCGACTCGACCGTGACGTTCCGGTTAGGCGAGGCGACCCAGGTGTTCGGCGTGCGCCGTGGGCTCAACCAGATCTACTTCAAGTTGCAGGCCAAGGGCGACGCGGTGCAGCTCAGCATCGCCGACCCGGGAGTGACCTTGTGCACCCGATACATCAGCGTCGGAAAAGTCGTACTCAAGCCGTTCTGAGCTGAGCCCGGACGCAGAGCGGCGGGGCCGGCCGCGAAGCCTGCCCCGCCGTGCGTGCGGGTGTTACGCCGAGACGCCGGACTCGGCCCCGCTGATCTCCTCGGCGCGGTGCCGGGCGGCCGACCGCCGCCCCGTGGTGACCAGGATCAGGCCCAGGATCAGCAGCAGCGCGCCGAGCACGGCCAGCCCGATCGGCAGGTTCCGGCTGATGAGCTGCACCTGGCTCTTGGTGTCACCGGCCGACGACACGTTGTTACTGATCGTCTGGTCGGTGTAGGAGAAGTTTCCGTCCAGCAGCGCGGTCGGCGTGCCGGTGTTCGGAGTCAGCGTCTTCTTCTGCTGCTCCTGCACCTTGATGAAGGTTCCGGTGACCGGCTCCACCCAGATCGTCCGGGTGTTGCTGTAGGACACCTGGCCCGAGGTGGCGCCCGGTGCGAAGTTGTTCAGCAGGCCGGTCAGCCGGTCGGCCGCGAAGTTGAGCGGCGTCTCGGGGATGATCTGCTGGAAGCGGTAGGTCTCGAGGCCCTTGATGGTCTCGGTGCCCTGGAACGAGATCGGCAGCGCCTTGCGCAGGTCGCGGTCGAAGTACTGGTACGTCTTCTTCTCGGTGCCGAACGGGAACTTGTAGTGCTGACCGACGAAGGTGACCTTCGAGTCGCCCTTCGGGCCCGCGTCCTGCAGGTACTGCTTGTCCCAGGCAGCGGCGGCCGCGGTGTCGCGGTCGATCGCCAGCTCGGCCTTGTACTGGCTCACCATGTAGTTCTGCTCGAGCCACGTCACCGTGCCGTAGCCGTTCCAGACGACGGTGTCGCCCTCGAGGTCTCCGGTCAGCTCGGACTCGGTGAGGTCGGGCCGGGGCTGCACCTCGGTGACCGACTCCAGCGTCCCGGTCTGGATCGCCACGACCGGGGCGTCGCCGCCCTTGGTCTGCAGGAACCGCGCGTTCTCGGCCCTCGCGACACTGGGCCGCAGGCAGCCCTCGGACTGCCCTTCCTTGCACATGGCCAGGTCGTACGGCAGCCGTGCGACGGCGGGGGCTACATAGAACGCACATCCAGCCGCAATCACCAAGACAAAGACGCCGATGCCGAACAACACGGCGCCCAAGCGAGCCTTCACAGATCCTCCCCAACGAGACTGTCGGCCGGTATCCCAGGAGCGGTCCGATCACCAATAATGGGCGCAGGTTACTCGCCGGTCACATAGTTGCGCGACCCCTAGGACGGTTTATGTCTGCGTCGATATCTCAACGGTCCCTTCATCGCCTCCCGGCGCTCGACGCGATGCGCGTCATCGGCGCCCTCGCGGTGATCGGGCACCACGTGGGCTTCGCGTCCGGGATCAACACCGGCATCGGTCCGTGGGCCGGGTGGTTCGCCCGGCTGGACATCGGTGTCGCGATCTTCTTCGTGCTCTCCGGCTTCCTGCTGTACCGGCCGTACGCGCACGCCCAGGCCACCGCGAACCGCCGGCCCGGCGCCGGGCGGTACCTCTGGCGCCGGGCGATGCGGATCCTGCCGGCGTACTGGGTGACCGTGGTGGTGGTGCTGCTCGCGATGCCGCGCGCCGAGCCGGAGTCCGGGGCGGACTGGGTCCGGCACTTCACGCTGACCCAGATCTACGCGCCGAACCAGCTGAGCGACGGGCTCAGCCAGACCTGGAGCCTGGCCACCGAGGTCGCCTTCTACGTGCTGCTGCCGGTGTTGGCGTTCGGGCTGACCCGCGGGCGGCGGCGGGTCAGCCGGCCGCTGCTGATCCTCGCCTGGTCCGTGGCGATCACCGGCGTCTGGGTGACGCTGATGGGCCTGGGGCTGCTGTCGCTGGGGCTGCACACGACGTGGCTGCCCGCGTACGCCCTCTGGTTCGGCGCGGGCATGGCACTCGCCTCGATCCACACGGCACTGCGCAACGACTACATGCCCCGCTGGCGCTTCCTGGACGACCTGGGCCGGGCGCCGCTGGCCTGCTGGGCGGCGGCGCTGGCAATCCTGGCCATCGCCAGCACCCCGATCGCCGGGCCGCGCGACCTCGCCGAGCCCACCGCCGGCGAGTTCGGGCTCAAGATGCTGCTGTACGCGATGTTCTCGGTCCTGCTGATGCTGCCGATCGCGTTCGGGCCGGAGACCCGGACGAAGGCGGCGTTCAGCTCCGGCACCGCCCGCTGGCTGGGCACGGTGTCGTACGGGCTGTTCCTGTGGCACCCCTTCGTTCTGCAGTGGATCTACGTGATCGGCGACATCCCGGACTTCACCGGCGACCCGCTGACCATCTACGTGCTGACCGTGGCGGGTGGACTGCTGCTCGCCACGGCCAGCTACTACGTCGTGGAGCGCCCCTTCCAGCGCCTGAGCCACCGCTGGCCCCGGCCGCCGCGGCCCAGGACCACCGAGAGCCAGAGGCCGGTGGCGGCGGCCAGCGCGGCGAGCTGAGGCAGCGCCGCGGTGTGCCCGGTGGTGCTCAGCGTCAGCCAGCCGGCCAGCGTGAAGAGCACCACCGGCAGCAGGAAATCGGCCCAGCCCACGGCCCGCCGCAGGCGCTGCCGGTCGTCGGTGCCGAACTGCGGTTGCAGCGTGCGCAGCGTCACCACGGCGGCGATACCGAGCAAGGCCAGGCCGCCGGCCGCGGTGCCCCCGACGGCGAGCAGGGCCGCTCCGCCGATGAGCGCGGCCAGCAGCCGGCGCCAGCGGCGGGCGGGCAGACCCGGCAGCAGGAGGCTGCGGCGCACCGGCAGCATCGCGGCCACGGCGACCCCGCCGAGCAGCAGGGCGCCGCCGCCGATCGCGGCCGAGTACGCGGTGTCCGGGGCGAACCGCAGCACCACGTCGCCGCTGAAGCCGGCCGGCACGAGCCAGCCCTGCTGCCAGCCGTCCATGACCAGCGGCTTGAGGGTGCGCCCCTTGATCGTGGCTTCCCAGCCGGGGTTCTGATTCTCCCGCAGGCTCAGCACCCGCGCGTTCCGGTACGCGTCCAGCTGCACCCGGCGCAGCGTCGGCCCCCAGGACTTGACCTCCACCGGGGTCTGGCGGTCGGTTTCGGTGGTCGGCAACCCGGCGCCCTGCCCCGCGGCGGCCGGGGTAAGGCTCAGCCGTACGGGCGTGGCCAGCGCCGAGGCGGAGGCGACGATCCGGGCCGGACCGGCATTGACCGGAATCGGCGCGGCGGCTCCCCGACCGCACAGTTGGGCCGGGACCTCACGCATCTCGACCAGGTCGCGGCGGCTCGCCACCAGCGCGGTGGTGCGCTTGACGCCGTTGACGTCGACCACCGGCCCGCTGCCGCACCGCAGGGTCAGCTTGGTGTCCGGGGCGAAGCGCTGCGGCTCGGCGTCGGGCAGGGCGGTGAACTCGCCGACCGCGACCGGCAACGCACGGTGGACGTTGCGGTACGGATCGTAGGATCTGGCCGGCACGGTGTCCGAGACCAGCACGGTGATCTCGTCGGTGACCATCGGACGGTCGAAGACCATGCTGCCGCCCTCGTCCAGGAAGCCGTTCCGGACGTCGTCGTCGCCGAGCACGGTGACCTGACTGGGCCGGGAGGACGCGGTCGTGGCCAGCAGCCGGATCCGGACGCCGCTGATCGGCCGGGCGGACGGCCAGGTCAGCCGGAGCCACGGGTGTTCGTCCTCGTCGGCGGCGTGCCAGGCGGTGCCCGAATCGCCGTCGACCGCGGCGCCGGGGCGGGCGGCCGGCTCGGGCACCCCGATGCTGGACGCGGTCACGGTCGGCGTGATCCCGCCGGTGGTCACCGCCGCGCCGCCGGCGTCGAGCAGCGCGTTGAGGGCGGCGCCGGGACGGGCCCGGGCCCGCACCCCGATCTCGTACGACGTGCTGACCGGCACGGTGGCGGTGCGGTCGATCAGGGTGCCGTCCTCGGAGCCGCGGGCCAGGTCGCCGGAGCAGGCCACCCGACCGGCGTCGAAGTAGCACGCCGGGACGGCCTGGGCGGCGGCGAACACCATGCCGGCGGCCCGGCCGGGCACCGGCGACGGCGGCACGGCCAGGGTGCGCCGCGCGGTCACGCCCGGGATGACGAGTTCGGCGATGCCGACCCCGCCGTAGCCGAACCGCACGTCCAGCACTTCGTCGACGGTGATCCGGATCCGATCGGTCGGCACGATGCCGGTCAGCGGCACGGTGACGGTGGTGGCGTTGACGGGGTAGCCGACCGGTTTGTTCGCGCCGGCCCACACGCTGATCCGCCGGGGCACTGAGTCGGCGCCCAGGTCGAAGGTCATGGTCAGCTCGCGGACCACCCGCGGGGACGGCAGCCGCACCTCCAGCCACTGGCCGGGGGCGAAGGTGCCGGGCGCGGACCGCCAGGACGTGCCCGGGTCGCCGTCCAGCGCGGCGTACGGCTGATAGGCCGGCCGCGCCCCGGACAACGGCTGCGCGTCGGCGAACGAACTGGCCGCGCTGACCGCCTCGATGCCGGTGTAGCGCACGCTGGTCTCGATCCCGTCGCCGCCCGCCGGCAGGTAGTCGCGGGCGGGCGCGCCGAGCCGGGGTTGTTCGGCCGCCGTCATGGTGGCCGAGGCGCTGTCGTGCGCCAGTCCGAACGCCACCTCCTTGCGGCGCATGCCGTCGGTGAGCAGCACCGGTCCGGCGGGCAGGTCGGCGGGGCGGTCGTGGGCCAGCACCGTCGGCCCGGCCGGTAGCGCCCCCGCGGCGGCGGCGGACAGCACCGACTCCGGCCCGCCCACCACCGTGGTCAGGCTGCTCGCGTCGTACGCGGTGACCGGCTGGACCGGCCGGTTGACCTCCCACACCTCGAGCGCCCGCACCGACGGGTTGAGCCCGTTGTCGACGAACGTGTCCGGCAGCGAGCCACCACCCACGTACGGGCCGAAGCCGGTGACCATGCTCATTCCCGCCGACCGGAGCAGCGCCTGGCGCACGATCATCGGCTGGGTGGCGCCGGATCGGCCGTAGTCCAGGTCGGAGCGGAGCAGCAGATACCGCACGCCGGAGCGGCTCAGCAGGTCGGCCAGCCCGGGCGAGCCGGCGCCGCTGGACAGCACGCCGTCGATCGCGTCGAGCAGGCGGATGGTGGCGGGCGGGGTGAGCGGGATCGAGTTGCGCACGCCCCAGCGGCTGTTCAGCAGCGGCTGGGTGATCTCGTCGCTCGGGCTGCCCCACAGGTATCGCGGGAACCGCGAGCCGGGCACCACCAGGACGTGCTCCTGATCGAGGTGCCGGTCGAGCCAGGTGGAGGCCTCGCGCCAGTAGCCGGGGACGCTGTGGAAGCTGCCGTGTGCGGCCAGCCCGCCGCCCAGCGCGGGTGCGGCCACCGCGGCCACCGCGGTGAGGGCGACGCCGGTGACCACGCCGGCCCGCAGCCGGGCCCGGTCGCGGGCCTCGCCGGACCCGGTCGCGGCCGCGCGCAGGGCCAGCCCGAGCAGGTGGGTCAGCCCGAGGATCAGCGGCAGGCGCAGCACCACGTCGAACTTGTGCACGTTGCGCAGCGGCGCGCCGGCCCCGTCGAGGAACGCCTGCTGCGACTCGGCGAACAGTCCGCCGACCGCGCCGACGTGCCCGAAGCCGACCAGCGCCAGGCCGGCGAGCAGGCCGGTGATCAGGAACCAGCGGTGCGGTATGCCGCGCCGGGCCAGCCCGGCCACGCCCAGCCCGGCGACCACCAGCGTGGCGATGATCAGCGGCCGTTCGGTGGCCAGCCGCCAGCCGGCGGTCCAGGCCGCACCGAACGACCCGCCCAGGTACGCGTGCCAGTGCGAGGCCCCGCGCAGCACCGAGACCAGGTCGGTCGGCGCGGTGGTCACGGCGGCGGTCTCGATGTAGTCCAGGAACGGCGGGCTGTACCGGCCCAGCAGCAGCAGCGGGATCACCCACCAGGCGGTCGCGCAGGCCACCGCGATGCCCCAGCCCAGCAGGGCACGCAGCCGCAGCCGGACGGGGTGCAGCCCGAGCAGCCAGATGGCGGCAAGCGGCACGACGGCCAGCACAGCGGTGGCGTTGACCCCGCCGGCGCAGGCGACCACGAGCGCGGACCTGGTCACCGCGCGCCGGATCGGCGCGCCGTCGCGCAGGGCGATCAGCGGCACCAGCACCCAGGGCGCCAGCGCGCTGGGCCAGGCCTCGACCGAGATCGGGCCGAGCTCGGTGAGCAGCCGGGGCGAGAGCGCGAACGCGACACCGGCGATGATCCGGGCCCACGGCGTACCGATGCCCAGCTTCTCGGCCAGCTTGACCACGCCGGTGAACGCCACCGTCATGACCAGCGACCACCACAGCCGCTGAATCACCCAGGCCGGGATGGTGAGCAGTTTGCCGGCCAGGAAGAACGAGCCCATCGGCCAGAGGTAGCCGTACGCCTGGTTCTGCAGCTGGCCGAAGGTGCCCGCCGGGTCCCAGACGTGCAGCGCGCGGCTGAGCCAACCGGCCGGGTCGACCACCAGGTCGACCTTGGTGTCGATGGCAAGCAGGCCGGGGTCCTGCAGGAACGCCAGCGCCGTGAGGCCGAGGCAGACCGCCAGCAGCCGGAGCCGCCAGACGGCCCGGGGTACGCCGTCTCCGGTACCGACCGCAACGGTCGAGTTCACAGCCGGGCGCATGTTGCTCCTGTTCCAGCATTGCGGAGTCCCCGAGGGACCCCATAATGTGACGCAACCGCGAATGCTACTCGCGAGTAGGGGTGATTGTGGACAGACCGGCAGGCGTCTCCGGACACGTACTCTTCCTCAATTGGCGCGATACCCGGAACCCACACGGGGGCGGCTCCGAGGTGTACGTGGAGCGGATCGCCGGTGAGCTGGTCCGCCACGGTCACCGCGTCACGCTGTTCTGCGCGGCGCACACCGAGGGCCCGGCCGAGGAGGTCACCGCGCACGGGGTGCGGGTGCTCCGCCGCGGCGGCCGGCACACCGTATACCTGCGCGCGGCGCTGGCGTACCTGGCCGGATGGCTGGGCTTCGGTCCGCTGAGCCGGCGGCACGGCGGGCGCCCCGGCGTCATCGTCGACGTCGGCAACGGCCTGCCCTTCCTCTCCCCACTCTGGGCGCACTGCCCGGTCATCGCGCTCGTGCACCATGTGCACCGCGAGCAGTGGCCGGTGGTGCTCACCCCGCGGTTGGCCCGGATCGGCTGGTGGATCGAGTCGGAGCTGGCGCCCCGGGTCTACCGGAAGTGCCGATACGTCACGGTTTCCGCCGCCACCCGCGACGAACTCGCGGTGCTCGGCGTCGACCCGGAACGGGTGACCATCATCCACAACGGCACTCCTGACATGACGACCGGTCCGGTGGCCCGCACCGCGTACCCCTCGCTCGTGGCCCTGGGCCGGCTCGTTCCGCACAAGCAGGTCGAGGTGGCGCTGCACGCCGTCGCCGCGCTCTGCGGCGAACTGCCCGGCCTGTCCCTCGTCGTGGCCGGCCAGGGCTGGTGGGAGAACGAACTGCGCGCGCACGCCACCCGGCTGGGCATCGCCGAGCGGGTGCGGTTCGCAGGATTCGTCACCGATGCGGAGAAGCGCACCCTCATGAGTGAGGGGTGGGTGGCTCTCAACCCGTCGCTGAAGGAGGGCTGGGGCCTGACCATCGTGGAGGCCGGCGCGGTGGGCACGCCGACCGTGGCGTTCCGCGGTGCCGGCGGGGTCGAGGAATCCCTCGTGGACGACCTGACCGGCCTGCTCGCGGACGATCAGGACGACTTCACCGCGAAGGTGCGGCTGTTGCTGACCGATGACACCCTCCGGCGGGCGATGGGCGCCGCGGCTCGCGCGCACGCGGCGCAGTTCACCTGGCCCGCGGCGGGTGACAAGTTCGCGGCCCTCATAGCGAGGGCCGCGAACCGGACGGCGGACGGAGAGTCGCCGGTGAGACAGAACTACCTGGTGCCGTAGACGCCCGGTGCGGCATCGGTGCCCTTGAGGGTGTCCGCCGCCTCGGCCGATGACCCGGTGAGCGTGGACGCCAGCGCCACCGAGCCGAGTACACCGAGGACCAGAGCGACCGTCCCGGCGAGAACCAGCGGGAGTGCTTTGCGCATCTTTCGACTTCCTTCTCGAGAGCGACGTGCGCGGCACGTTACCACCTAGTAACTTGTTTGCGAAGACCTGTATTCATAGAGCTGGAGGTCAATGCCGGCATGCACCAGGTGGAAGCCGGACAAGGCGGTCGGCGGGATCCCGGCGCCACCCACGACCCGCTGCACGACCACCCAGCGCACACCGAGCCCGGAGAGCGGCCGGCCGGCCGCCAGCGCCTCCCGTACGGCCTCGGCCCGGCGGTCCTCGCCGCGCACCACCCGGTCGCCGACGATCAGGCGGTCGTCGACCAGCACGTCCGCATCGACGTACCGGGGCAGCGGATCGAGCACGGTCCGGCCGTCGTTCCACGGGTAGGTGCGGTAGGCGGCGAAGGGCAGCGAAACCACCGCCCCCGGTTCCCGGTCGATCCGCGCGGCGACCACGGCGAAGTCCGCCGGGTAGGACACCGGCCGGAGCCGGCCGAACCCGCCGCCGGCCAGGTCCGGCAGCAGCACGACCGGCAGCAGCAGTGCGCCGATCAGCACCGGGCGCCGGCCGAGCCGTTCGGCGCCGAGCGCCGCGCAGAGGCAGAGCAGCAACGCGTACGGGATGAGGAACTTCTGCCCGTCGCGCAGCACGCCGGCCCCCGGCACGTGCGCGACCAGCCACTCCAACCCACCGGCCACGCCGGGCAGCACCGCGAGCACGGCCAGCAGGAACCCGCCCGCGGCCAGCACCGCGAGCCGGATCGCCAGCTCGGCCCGGCGCCGGCGCAGCAGGTGCCAGCCGTAGCCGGCGAGGGCCAGCAGCAGCAGGGTGCCGACCGCGGCCAGCGGCGAGGTGCGGCTGGGCAGGGTGGCCTGGGCGTTCCAGATGCCGCCGGTACCGGCCAGCGCGCCCAGCGGACCGGTCCAGTCGGTGCCGCGGGCCGCGAACGCCGCCACCCCGGCCGGGTCGCTGCGGCCGTCCGCGCCGGTCAGCAGCCCGGCCATCGCCCAGGGCGCGTTGAGCAGCGCGACTCCCCCGACGGCGCCGGCCGACCACGCCGGCCGGCCCACCGGCGCCAGCACCACCACGGCGACCAGTGCGATCAGCCCGCCCGTGGGCGTCACCGCCGCCAGCGCCCCGAAACCCAGCACGCCGAGCAGGGCGCGCCGGTTGCCGTCGCGCAGGCGCAAGGCCGCGGCGATCAGCCAGGGCAACGCCGCGTACGCCAGCAGCAGCCCCCACTGGCCGAGCAGCAGCCGCTCCGCCAGGTACGGCGTCCAGGCGTACCCGACCGCGGCGACCATCCGGGTGAGCAGCCGGCCGGCGGGCACCAACCGACCCGCGCCGGTCGCCGCGAGCAGCACGATCGCCGCCAGCACCACCCGCTGCACCAGCCAGCCGGGCGCGACCGTGGCCGACAGCGAGACCAGCGCGTCCAGTGGAACCGCGCGCGGCAGGGTCGCGGCCGGCCAGATCAACTCGGCGCGCAGCGGCTGGTGCGGCACGAAGACCATGTCGTAGGCGAGCACGTAACCTGGCGCGGCCAGCGGCGCCAGCACGGCGAGCAGAACGGCGAGCGCGGTGCACGGCAGGGCCAGTCGGTCCCGCACGGTTACCTCCTCACCGATCTGGCCGTGACTCGGCGTCACCTTACGCAACAACCGGACGGGACGGCAGCATGACCAGGCGGGACGGCATCGGCGCAGCGGGGATCGCGGTCACCGCGGCGGGCGTGCTGGCGAATCTGCTGGCGTACGTCGTACCGGTGCTCGGCGCCCGGCTGCTGACCGCGGCCGACCTCAGCGCCCTGGCCACGCTGCTGGCGATGACCGCGATCGCGGGCGTGGCCAGCACCGGCCTGCAGATCGCGGTGGCCGTGCACCGGGCCCGGCTCGGCCCGTCGCCGGCCACCCGGTCAGCGGTGCTGACCGTGGCGGTGACCGCCGGCGCGCTGCTGGCGGCGCTGCCGGTCGCGGTGCTGGTGCTGCGGCTGCCGGCGCTGGCCACGGTACTCGCGGGGGTCTCCACGATCGGTGTGGTGGCGGCCGGCCGCTGGCTCGGTGAGATGCAGGGTGACCAGCGGTTCCTGCCGCTGGCCGCAGGCCTGGCGATCCTCGCCGGCGGCCGGTACGGCGGGGTGGTCGCCGGGCTGGCGCTGGACGCCGGGCTGACCGGTTCGCTGCTGATCGGCGCGGCCACCGCGATCCTGGTGCTGCCGGTGCTGCACGTGCTGGCCCGCCGGCCGGGGGTGGTGCCGGTCGGCTCGCCGGTCGCGGCCCGGGCCGTGCTGACCGCGGGTACGGCGACCCTGGCGATGCTCGTGGTCTCGTACGCCGACCTGCTGCTGGCGCGCCGGTTCCTGCCGTTCGACGCCTCCGGGGCGTACGCGGTGGGCACCGTGCTGACCAAGGGCGCGCTCTGGGCCCCGCAGGTGGTCACCGTGCTGGCGCTGCCCCGGCTGGCCCAGGGCAACGCCCGTACCCTGCGGCTCGCCCTCGCCCTGGTCGGCGCGAGCGGGCTGGTGCTGACCGCGGCCGCGGCGGCCGGCGGCGGGCTGGCCTTCCGGCTGGCCGGCGGCCCGGACTACGCGTCGCTGGGCCGGTACGCCCCGGTCTTCGCCGCCACCGGCGCCCTCTACGGCCTGGTCTTCGTGCTGATAAACGCCCAGGTCGCGGCCAGTGCGCGGTGGCCGTCGGGTCCGCTGTGGATCGTCACCGCAGGCTTCGTGGCGGTCGCCTGGCTGGCCCTGCCGCACACCCTGGCCGGCATCGCGTTCGGCGCGCTCGGGGCGGCCGCGGCGGCGCTGACCGGCACCACCGTCCTGGTTGGACTCCGGCTGCGCCGGGCCGTTATCGACCGGCAACCGGAGCGTGGAACACTGTCGATCGGATAGCCGATGGACGGGGGTCTCAGGGTGCCGGCTCTGCCGCGATGGCTGCTGTACTGCTGGGCGGTGCTGCTGTTGCTCGCCGCTGCCGCGGCCGCCGGCCCGTCGGCCGCGCCCGCCACCTCCGGCCGAATCGCCGCCGACACGCTGACCAAGATGTTCCGCTCGTACGGCGACACCTCCGGCCAATGGCTCGGCGCCGACCGCACCGCCTCGGTGCGACTGCCCGACGGCCGGGTCCTGTGGCTGTTCTCGGACACCTTCCTGGGCCGCCCGGCCCCGGACGGGTCCCGTCCGGCGTCGTCGCCGCTGGTGCACAACTCGGCGATCATCCAGGACGGCAGGACTCTGGGTGCCACCGTGCACGGCGGGACCCCCACTGTTCCGAACTCGCTGATCCCGACCGACAAGGACGAGGAATTCCACTGGGTCGGGGACGCGTCGGTCTCCGGCGGCGGCGTGCAGGTGCTGGTCAACCGGTACGGCCGGACCGGCGCCGGCCCGCTCGACCACCAGCTGCGGGGCACCGCGCTGGCCGTCTTCGACCTGCCCGGGCTGCGCGCCGAGCGGGTCGAGGCGCTGCCGCTGGGCGACCGCGTCTCGTGGGGCTCCGAGGTGCTGCCGGACGGCAACCACACCTACGTGTACGGCACCGAACCGGCGGGCACCATGAAGTTCGCCCACATCGCCCGGGTGGCCGGCACCGATCTACGCAAGCCGTGGGAGTTCTGGACCGGGACCGGCTGGTCGCCGCGCGAGGCCGAGTCCGCGCGGGTGCTCAGCGGCGTCGGCACCAACTACGGCGTGCGCCGGATGAACGGGCAGTACGTGCTGGTCACCCACGAGAACAACCTGATATTCAGCGCCGACTTCGTGGCGTACACCGCGGAAACCCCGACCGGGCCGTTCACCGGGCCGCGGTACCTGTTCCGCGCGCCCGAGACCGATGCCGGGCACATCGTCTACGACGCCGACCTGCACCCCGACCTGGCCCGGCCGGGCAAGCTCCTGATGTCGTACAACGTCAACAACCTGGACGACAAGGTCGCTTACTCGGACGCCAACATCTACCGCCCGCGCTTCGTGGAGGTCGCCTGGCCGCCCGGCTCGCGCTCGCGCAAGGCGCCGAAGCCGCCGGGCGGGCTGACCGCCGCCCCAGCGGGCGCCGGCAACGCGGGCCTGGCCTGGCAGCAGCCGCCGGGCGACGGCCTGACCTACCGGGTCTACCGCCGGGACGCCACCGCGGGACAGACCCACTTCGTCCGTCTGCCCGGCGCTGGTCCCGGCGCGGCCCGCGACTTCCGCTCAGATTTCCTGGACAACGGCCACGTGTACGAGTTCGCGGTGACCGCAGTCAACAAGCACGGCGAGAGCGCGTTCTCGAACGTGGCGACGATGACCGCCACCGTGCCGCCGCCACCGGCGCCGGAGGATGTGCGCGCCGAGACCACACCCACTGGCCAGGTGACCGTACGCTGGTCCCCCGTCCCGTTCGTCCAGCTCTTCAAGGTCTATCACCGCGACCTGACCGCAGACGAGGAGAAGGCCGCCCCGGCGGGCTCCTTCCCCGGCACCAGCGCCACGGTCGGCCCGCTGCGCAACGGCCACAGCTACGAGGTCACTGTGGTGGCCGTGGGCGGCGGCGGCGAGAGCAAGCCGTCCGCGCCGTCCCGGGTGACCGTCAAGGTGGCGCCCCCGGCCGCACCCCGATCCGCGCCGACCGCGACCACCCGCCCGGACGGCTCGGTCGACCTGGCCTGGCCCCAGGTCGCTCCGAACCTGGCCTACCGGGTGTACCGCCGGGACATCACCGCCAGCGAGACCCGCCCGGGCAGCCCGGCGCTCGCCACCGGCACCACCCACCGCGCCCGCGACCTCAAACACAACCACGAGTACGAGTTCGCGGTGGCGGCGGTCAACGACGGCGGCGCAGGCCCACCCTCGCCCACGGTCCGCGTCCGGGCCCGGGTCGCCGCCCCGACCGACCTGAAAGTCACCACAGAGAACGACGAGGTCGAACTTCGCTGGCGGTCGCAGGCAACCTGGCACTGGCTGTACCGCCGCGACGTAACCGTCGGCGAACGCGACTTCAAACGCGACGACATCCCGATCCAAGGCACCCACGCAACGGTGCACGGCCTCCGCGCCGGCCACGAGTACGAATTGGCGGTCGCCGCTCTCACCGGCCCCCGCTCCGAGCCGGTGAAGGTGTCCAAGGCATCAGCCGCGCCGGCCGACGTACGGGCGGTCGCTACCGGCGCGGGCGCGGTCCGGGTCACCTGGCGCGAGACAAAGCCGGGCCAGAGCTACCGCATCGAAATGCGCAACGCGACGGCCGGCGAATCGTGGCGCGAGGACCCCTTCCCGGTGACGGGCAACCGTTTCGACAAGGAATTGCTGATCACGGGCAACCGCTACGAGTTCCGGGTAGTGAGCATGGAGGGCGAAAAGTCGAAAACGGCCTCGATAGCCGTGTCCTGAGGGGACGCTCACCGAAGCGGGCGCCAGGGTGCGGTGTGGCGTCGTGACATGAAGAAGGACCGACATGAGTCCCCGCAGCCTGGTACGGGCCCTGACGGCTCCGGACGTCCGGCTGGAGAGCTAAACCCAACGCCGTTCAGGCATCCAAAGCCTGGCAGTTCTCGCGGGCTCGTAGCCTGATCGAGCCAGCCGGTGGAGAGGCCGTCGCGGAGTTCTTCGACCTCGGGCTTTCCCGCTCGCTGCCATGGAAGCGCCGACCCGAAGCGCTGCGCCTGCTCGACACGATCAAGAGCCCGGCAAGGGACTTCGAGGCGGTAGTGATCGGCGAGCCACAGCGCGCCTTCTACGGCAGCCAATTCGGCATGACCTTCCCAGTCTTCGTGCACTACGGCGTCAGCCTGTGGCTACCTGAGATCGGCGGTGTCATCAACCCAGGAAGCGATGCCCACGACCTCGTGATGGCGCTCTACGGCGGTATGAGCAAAGGCGAACGCAACCGCATCAAGATCCGCGTCCGATCCGCGATGAAGGCACAGACCGAGCTGGAGGGCCGCTTCCTGCACGGACGGCCGCCCTACGGCTACCGCATCGCCGACGCCGGAACGCATCCCAACCCCGGCAAAGCCGCAGAGGGCAAGCGCCTGCACCGCCTCGAACCCGACCCGGTCACCGCCCCGGTCGTGCGGCGCATCTTCGAGGAGTACGTCGCTGGGCGCGGGATGACGACGATTGCACGCGGCCTGACCCAGGACGGCATTCCGTGCCCGTCGGCCTATGACCGCCAGCGCAACCCGCATAGGCGCACCGAGGTTCGGGAGACGACCGCGGTCCGCGCCATCCTGCGCTACACCGGCCGCCAGGTCTGGAACAAGCAACGCACCGATGAAGTCCTCATCGACGTCGAGGACATCGCCCTGGGCCACGAGAACAAGCACCGCTGGAACGACCGCAGCGACTGGGTGTGGTCCAAGGCAGAGGCGCACGAGCCGCTGATCCCGACTGACCTCTACGAGCGAGCGCAGGGAACGGTCAAGACGCGCGGCACGCACAGCAACGTGGGCCGGGCGCCGAGGCGCAGCGTGCGCCCCTACCTGTTCCGCGGCCTCATCACGTGCGGGCTTTGTGACCGCAAAATGGTCGGCAACCCGAATTACGGTCGGCTGTACTACCGCTGCAAGGCATCCGCGACTACGTCCGCCAACACGAAGTCGCTCACCCGCCGGTGCTCTACCTCCGTGAAGAAGCCATCATCGAGCCGATCGACCGCTTCCTCCGCCGAGAGCTGAGCGGCAAGACCCTCGCCGTCAACCTGCGCAGCCTGGCTGATGCCCACTGCCGCGCCCAGCTCGCCGCCTTCCGCGCCAACGACGAGAGCGAACAGCTCAATCGCACCATCGCGGACTGCGACACCAAGATCGAGAGTTACCGCGCCGCGCTCGACGCCGGCAGTGACCCCGCGCTGATCGCCGGCTGGATTCGCGAGACGTCCGCGATTCGTGCGACGGCTGCCGCCGCACTCCGCGTCAGCGCCACCCCACCTCAGCGCCTCAACGAAGATCAAATGGCAGTGATCGTTGACGGCCTCGGAGGCTTGCTCACCGTCCTCCGCAGGGCTGATCCACGCGACAAGGCGGAGCTCTACAGCCGCATCGGCCTTAGAGCTCCTAACACGAT
>NZ_BOQL01000106.1 GCF_018332655.1 Actinoplanes auranticolor
GAACCTATGGATTAAAAGTCCACAGCTCTGCCATTGAGCTAGCAGCCCGCGTCGATCAGGGTACCTGCCCAGGCTTGATGACAAGAGCCCTGTCCCTGGCGCGTCGGCGTTTGCCCTGCTCATGGGGCTGCAAACCTAGCAATGGACCTGCTGAGCAGAGTTGGTGCTCGCCGCTCGGGTGAGGCTTTCACGGCGGCGTGGGCGGCCCGCCAGAACTTGCGAGCAGCCACGGAGCAACCAACGCAGAACCTGTGTCCCGCCATCCGTCGCGATCAGGGATCGACGATCGCTGTCGCGACCAGCAGCCGTGGCCTTGTTCTGAGTCTGGAACCAAGGTCGGATGAGTTTCGGCCGCACCATCTTCTCGGTCTCAATGTTCGCGAGTTTGGGCGCCACCCTCCGCGGACTGCCAGCGCCGCTCACTCACTGTGACAGGTGCAGGAGGCGGGAACGCGCCTTCTCTGCGGCATGAGAGGGCCCCTGCCTGAGCGCCGCCGACCACGGCTCAGATTGGCCTCGGACCCCTACTCATGTCCAAGATACCCACGAGGTTTCCGAACGGATCCTCAAGCACCGAGCACCTGCCAATTGCTACGTCGAACGGCGGCTCCCGGATGACGCACCCGGCCGACCGGGCCACCGCCACGGCGTTGGACACGTCGTCCACCAGGTAGTGCACACTCGGATCGCCGGGCAGGTCCATCGTGTGTAGCACGATCTCCGCGTCGGTCTCCGGCATGCCCATACCGACTGAAACTCCATCGCGCCATAGCGGCCGGAGTCCGAACACGCGCGTATAAAACTCCACGGCAGGCGTCAAATCTGGAACGCGTACCATGACGCAATCGATCTTCCGAAACATGCCAACATTATGCACGGATGACGTATTCGCCCGGTGCACTGTCATCGGCATGAGCGTGCACCGAGGGCTGGTCCGGCCGACACGTCACGCCGCTCGACCGCTGTCCGGGTACCGGCGCGCACGCTCGGCGGCAAATCCGGATGCCTTGGACGTGGCTGAACCGCAATGTCATGAAAGCCGCTGCCACAGCGGAGTGACGTCAGCCCGAATGAGGCGCCATCCCTGCGAGGTGCGCAGGGCGCTGAACGCGGATTGCAGACCGACTAGTCGCAGCGCAGGCGCGAGCTGGTTCGATTCCGGAGAAAAAAAGGTGACCAGCATGTTCGCCGTCAGCTCGGCGCGATCGCCGTCGAGGGCGACGAGTATGTCGGTGGTCAGGTGCTGTGTGCGTTCGGCGTCGTCGCTCGTGCGGTCAACATAGTCGATGATTTCCGCGATGCCGCTGGCAGTGCCACGCGGGCTGCGAATGACAGCGTCGCGATGATAGATGGTGTGCCCTTCCTTGTCGCTTCCATTATCAAGCCAGCGCCCGAGTCGGCTGACCAAAGCAATGAGTTCGGCTCGATCGCTCAGTTCCGTCGTGTCAGGCACGGTGATCCTCTTCTCCACGGATGATCAGGGAGACAGTTTTCAACCTCAACTTCGCTTCAGGTCAACAGCTACGGTGGGAGGCTGACGCGCAAACGCCGACGGCGTCGGACAGTGCACTGCTTGCCATGATCATGTGCGCTCAGTTCGGCGTTTCCGCGCGTCGCGTGCCAGCATGGGTTGTACAGAGTGTGACGGCCCTGCCGGACTCCGTGCGCGATCGGCTGGCCGAAGAGATGGGGACCGCGAGCAGCTGGCATCGCTGTTGGCCCCAGCCGCCCGGAGCGGTGGTGGGGGAACTGCCGACCGAGGCGGGGGTTACGGTGGATCCATAGCAACCCGACGATGAGGCTGCAGATGATTGACATGCGGGAGTTCGCGCGGCGGCTGAGCACTCTCGGAGCTGATGCGTTCACCAACGACGACGTCGTGGACCTGGCGACCGCCGCCGATGTTCGTATCAGCGCTGACTTCGAGATCGACGCCTCTACGGCGCAGCGCTTGCTCGACCAGATCTCGCCCACGCTGCCCGTCACCGCAGCGCAAATAACGGCATCGCAGTGGCCGCCACCTGTGTCCTCCCAGCCTGCGGCGCCTTCGGTGTCGTTCTCCAACCCCGGTGCCGTCGACGGCCCGACTGATCAGCCGTCACGACCCCGCAGGTCTGGACCCGCGCGTAGCGATCGGCGACCGGGCCCTCGACGAACTGGCAGATGAAACTACTGGCCCTCTCCGGCAGTTCCTGTTGCTTGGATGGCGGCGAGCGGCCGACACCGCACAAGTACCGATTTAGTGTCGGCCGCACGGGACTCGAAGCGGGCTGGACTGCATCTCGCTTCCGCCGAAGTCACGGCGCTGCTTGCGCTGAGCGGCTGGCGATATGGCACGCGAGCAGCGCGGATCGCAGCAAATGAATGCGCAGGACCATGCCTGCTCGTAGACGTTGTTGCTCGATCATCACCATCCGGCGTCTGCGGGGGTAAGTAGGATGCGCGGGTGCTCGATGGTCTTGATTCGGTCGCTTGGCATGAGTTGGGCCATGCGTACGGCGGCGCGGAGGACACGCCGGGGCTGATCCGGCAGGCGGCCTCTGCGGGCCGAGGGGTGGTGTCGCAGGCGATTTCGGATCTGCACGGCAGCATCTTCCATCAAGGCACCGTCTACCCCGCCACGGTCGTCGCAGTGCCGTTCCTCGCCGAACTCGCCGTCGGTGCCCCGAACTGCCGTGCCGATTTCGTCTGGATGATAGGCATGCTGGCCGACGACCGGCACGCCGTCGGTGCCGAGCTGGTGCAGGTTCAGGCCGCGGTCTCGGCCCAGTCGAAGCTTCTGGTGGCCCTGCTCTTTGACGGTGACCCTTCGGTCCGCGAAGCGGCGGCCTATGCCACGACGAGGGCGGGAGTGAGCGCCGAGGTGTTGTGGCGGTGTTGGGCCGTGGAGCGGGTCCCGGCGGTGCGGGCGTCACTGGCGTTGGCGTTGGGCGAGGTTGATCCTGCTGCCGCGCGCATGGTGTTGGGCGGCTCCACCGCAGAAGACGAACCGCAGGTGACAGTCACGGCTGCGGTGGCGTTGCTCCGCGCGGGTTTCGACTGGCCGGAAGGCACCGTACCTTCGCTGGTCACCGCGATCGAGGACGGTGGAGCTATCTCGTGGGCCTGGGCTCGAGGAGCTGAGTGGTCGGAAGAAATCGTGGTCACGCCGCCGGTTCTGCAGGCGGCCGCGGTCGTTGGGCACATGCTGCGGTCCGGCGATCCGAACACCCGCCGGGCCGCGCTGTGGGCATTGAGTGCACGCTGCGATGCGCTGCGCTCGGCGCCGCCGGTGTTCGTGCCGCTGGTGGCGCCGCTGCTGGATGATGCGGATCGTGGCGTGCACGAAGGCGTGCTGGACGTATTGCGGCGGGCGGGCGCGGCGGCGGGGCAGTTCGCCGATGCGGTGGCAGCGGTCGCCGGCCGCTGGCCCGAGACGGCCGGGGATCCAGGATTCACCGTTGAGTATCGAGCAGTGGAGACACTGCAGCGGCTCGGTGACCCCCGCTGGATCGAACCGGTGTGCCGGGCTGCCGGACGGGGGCACCGGTTTCGGTTCAGGCCCGGCGCCGTTCGTTTCACGCCGGAGGTCCTGAGCGCGGTTCAGATCCGGCTGGCCACCGAGCCTGCGACGGTCGGGGTACTGGCCGCGATGATCGGGCACTGGGGCAGCAACGGCGCCGCTCTCGTCCCGGACCTGCTTACCGCCATGGACCAAGCCGGTCCGCAGATCGCACAAGCCCTGCTCATGCTCGGCCATGACGCCCACGCCGCTGTCCCGCATTGGCGAACACAGGCGCAGAGCGGCGACCTGCAAGGGGCACTGGCCGTCCGACGGCTGACCGGCGACACAGGCGTGGTACTCGATGCCCTGAGCGTCATCCTGGCGGGAGACGCGCGAGCCCCATCGACGATCCCGTCTGAGCTCGACAACCTCGGCGACGCTCTGGCGCCCTTGATGCCCATAGCCGGCGCTCACCTGACCGGTACAGCGGCACGTGCCCATCCGCAGCGCGACAAGCAGATCCTGGCGGCACGGGTAGTAGCAGCCATAGCCGGACCGGGCGGCGTGCTTACCACGGTCGAGGCTGTGCTCGCCGAGGGCGACCCACCTGCACGCCATGCCGCCGACCTCATCGCTGATCTCGCGGAGGAATCCCCGGCATCGGTCGCTCACCTGCAACAACGGCTACGCGATAGCCTGGAAGACCGCTGGAGCAGGTTGTCCGCCGCTCGGGCGCTGGCCCGGCTCGGCGTTCCGGCGGCTCAGCTCGCTCGGCCGCTCATCCGCGGCATAACTGACTACGGTGGCCGCTTCGCCCTCGAGATCATCCTGGAGCTACGCGCCGTAGAAGCCCTCCCCGCCCTGGCCGAACTCCTCAGCCGCGACGAGCGCTGCGACGTGGGCAACTCCGCCGACGACACGGTCTGGGCCGACGAAATGTTGCAGGACCAGATCAGAGACACGATCGCGCGTCTTCGTAACCCATAACTGATCAGGCCAGGACCGTTGCCGAAGCCGGACACCGAACCAGACCGGCCACAGGCCGCTACCGCACCCGATCGGCGGCGAATCAGGATGCATGCTAAGCCCGATATTCGATGCATGCGAGACGCAGCCGACGGTAGCTTCTGGCCATGTTCAAGGGCAACACGCACTTTTATCCGCTGATCAATGTGCGCCTATCATGAAGCGGCTAGGACGAATCGACACACGCGGAATGAAATGCCAGTCGCTCGCACTCTCATCGGCTACATGACAATGCATCTGGTCGGCGCGACGTTTGCTGTGTGGGTCACCAACGGCTGCTCTCGGAGCGTGACCGCCGACCGGGGTCCGGGTGCGCGGCGTGTGGGGCGTACGCGTCTGGCTCTCGCTCCGCTGCAGGGTGACCTCGGTGTTTGCCGCCACCGCTGGTGCACGTCGCAGCTGGCGTCCGCCGGCCGGGTAGGGCGGAGGGTACCGAGCGCGTTGCCTGCGGTAGATCAGTCGAACGACCTGGGTTGCCGGCTCAATCAGGCGGCGCCGGGCAGGGCAGGGGCAGGGGCAGAGATACTCAAACGATGAGTTCGCCGAGCGGGTCAACGACGGATCCCCCCGGCGGGGGTTCGGCGGAGTACCGAGACGGCGGTAAGCCGTGGAAGGCGGCAGCCGCGGCACTGTCGCGACTGGTGGTCGGCACCGGCACGGTCGCTGTCGGCCTGGCGGCGGGTGTGGTCAGCCTGGCGGCGGCAACCCCGGTCGATGTGCCTCTCTTGGTTTCGGCCGTAGTCCTGACCTTCGCCGGGATACTGCTGCTCGGGCTGCCGTGGCTGCGTCCGGACGCCGGCGGGGCGAGTTGGCTCGCGGGCTGCGCCACCACACTGACCGGATTGGCGTTCGCTGCGTTGCTGCCCGTTCGGCAGAGCTGCTGCGACGCGGCTTACACCTTCTCGTGGGGACTGCCCCTGCCGTGGATCACTGCGGGTGGTGACACCCCGCATCAGGCCTACGCCACCATGAGAGCAGCCCTTGTCGAGGCGGACACGTTGTCTGCCGCCGTTGACCTGCTTTTCTGGTTGTCGACCGGCCTGGTCGTCGGCGTCGCAGTCGGAGTTCTGCGGCGAGCGCTGCGTAACCCAACTGCTTCGGTGTGAATGAGTTGGCTCAGATAGCTGCCGTTGGCGTTCGGCTCCTACCCGAGCGGACCTGCTGACCAGCCGTCTGAGCCGCAACCGTGACTGCTGAGTGCCGGCCGGCGACCGAACACGGGCCGGGAAGGACCTGGCGCGCGCGAGGGCTGAGACAGATCAAGCGGACAGTCTCGTGCCGGGAGGTTTTCCCGAGCGATGGCCGCCGCCCGGCGCTCCGACGGTTCGCGCGGCGATCAACCCGCACCCCTTATAAAAGCTCCTAACACGATCTCTGGTTGATCCAGTTGATCAGTCGGCGCCAGCAGATGAGGGCGCAGGCGAGGCTGACGAGGCCGTCGTGGATGTTGAGGTGGCGTTCCCAGCGCATCGGGACCGCCCGTAGTTTCCAGACCAAAAACAACGGTAAGCGTTTGATCTAGGCCGTCACCTGGGGTCGCTTCCTCAAGCTGAGGGGTTTCCGGGCAGCCGCTTCGGCCGATTCCGTAATCCCGGTAGGTGGGACGGGATGTCAGCGCCCAGTGTCGGCGGTGGTGCTCGTCGTTCTCGGCCCCGCGCCTGGGTAGCTGGCCCAAGGGGCGAAGTTGCCGGCGCGTCACTGCTCCGCTGGCGCGAATCCGACTTCACCGATGCCCTCGACCCCTTCTCACGCGATGCTGGTCCCGACGTAACTAATTGATGTAGATGGATGTGAGGGGCGATGCCGCGTCCAGAACGTTCGGTGGATCCTGCTGCCGGCCCGGTGCAGATGCTGGCCGCGGAGCTTCGTGACCTGCGTCGGCGGGCCGGGAACCCGGGATATAGGGAGCTTGCTTCCGAGGCTGGCTACTCGGTCGCGGCATTGGCCAATGCCGCCGGGGGCCGGAGCCTGCCGAGCCTGCCGGTGACGTTGGCGTTCGTCCGGGCGTGTGGTGGTGACCCGTCCGTCTGGGAACGGCGGTGGCGGCAGGCGTCGGCCGAGTGGGCGGCGTCGCAGGGCAACGGCGCACGGCGGCAGTCCTCGGCAGCGGACGAGCGTCCGCCCTATCTCGGACTGCTCGGCTACGGCGTGGAGGACGGGGACCGCTTCTTCGGGCGGCGGCGGATCCTGGCGCAGCTGGTGGAGATGCTGCAGGAGCACCGGTTCGTGGCGGTGTTCGGCGCTTCTGGTAGCGGTAAGTCCTCGCTGCTGCGGGCCGGTCTGGTCCCCGCGATGCAGTGCGGTCGCCCGGCCGGCGACGGTGGCGACCACGTCTTGTTGATCACCCCGGGTGCCGAACCGCGCAAGGCGTTGCGGGAGGCGCTGGAGCAGGCCCAGGCCACCGCCGCGGTGCTGCTGGTGGTGGATCAGTTTGAAGAGCTGTTCACGCTGTGCCGCGACCCGGCCGAGCAAGATGCCTTCATCACCGAGCTGGCGACCTCGGCCGTCGACGCGGACGCGGCGGAGGGCGCCGAGCCGCGGATGCGGGTCGTGATCGGGGTCCGCGCCGATTTCTACCCCCGCTGTGCGGAGTCTGCCCTGTTGGCCCGGCTGCTCGCCGGGGCCAACGTGCCCGTGGGCCCGCTGGCCCTGGATGAGCTGCGCGAAGTGGTCACCGAGCCGGCCCGACGGGCCGGGTTGAGTGTCGAACGGGCGTTGGTGACCAAGATCGTGGCGGATGCCGAGGGGCAGCCGGGGGCCTTGCCGCTGGTCTCGCACGCGTTGCTGGAGACCTGGCGGCAACGCCGCGGAGAGGTCCTGACGGTGGCCGGGTATGAGGCCGCGGGCGGGATGAGCGGTGCGATCGCCCAGACCGCGGAGTCGGTGTACCAGGGCTTGGACGAACGCGACCGGGAAACGGTCCAGCAGGTGCTGGCCCGGCTGGTCACCCTCGGCGAGGGTGTGCCGGACACCCGACGCCGAGTCCGGCGTGACGAGCTGGACCAGCCCGAGGTGGACGCGGTTCTTGCCAAGCTGGCCGAGACGCGGCTGCTGGTGCTCGGCACTGACACCGTCGAGATCGCGCACGAGGCGCTGATCAGGGCCTGGCCCCGGCTGGACGACTGGCTGCACGCCGACCGGGACGAGCTCAAGCTGCGCCGCCAGCTCACTGAGGCGAGCCTGATCTGGCGATCTCATGACCGCGACAGCGGCGCGCTCTACCGCGGCGCGCCGCTAGCGGCGTGGGACGGGCGCAGCATGCAGCGTCTCAATGGCCTGGAACGGGCGTTCCTGACCGCCAGCCGCGAACGGCAGGCCCGCGAGATGACCGCCCGGCGCCGCCGCGTCCGGCTCGCGTTGACCAGTCTGACCGTCGGTGTGGTGGTGATGAGCGTGCTGGCCGCCATCGCCGCGGTCCAGGCGTCTCGGGCGAACGAGCAGCGTGAGGTTGCCCGCTCCAGCCAGTTGGTGGCCCACGCCCGGGCCCAGTTGCAGGTCGACCAGGAGGTCGCACTGCTGCTCGCCGTCGAGGCGTTCGACACTCGGCCCACCGAGGAGGCGCACGCGGTCCTGCGCCAGGCGGTGGCCGATTCACGGGTGCGGGCTACCGTGCGTGCCGACCAAGGCCAGGTGCTCGAGGTGGCATACAGCCCGGACGGCCGCATGGTCGCCAGCGCCGGCGACGACGGCACGGTCCGGCTGTGGCAGCGCGCCGACCCGGAGGGACTACACGCTGCCCCACGCGTTCTACGGCGTGGCGACTCGCCGATGAACGACCTGGAGTTCAGCCTGGACGGACGTTCGCTCGCGGTGGGCGGCTCCGACGGCGTGGTCACCGTGTGGGATCTGGCCGGCGGTGGCGCCCCGGTGGCGCTGCGCGGACATGCCGGCGTCGTGCACGCGGTCGCGTTCAGCCCGGACGGCCGGCGGGTCGCCGGCGGCGGCGACGACGGTACCGTCCGGATCTGGGATGCCGCGGGCCGGCGACGTCCGGTGGTGCTGACGGCCGGGAGTCCCGCGCTCGGCGTCGCCTTCAGCCCGGACGGCAAGCAGGTCGCCGGCAGCGGCACCGAGACGATCCACCTCTGGGACGCGACCGGCCGGGGCAACCCGAGGGTGCTCACCGGCCATGAATGGACCGTCAAGGATGTGACGTTCAGCCCGGACGGAAGCCGGCTGGCCAGCGCCGGCAGCGACGGCACGGTGCGCATCTGGCCGACCGCCGGCCCCGGAGAGCCGGTGGTTCTGCATGGCAACGACTCCTACGTCGAGTCGGTGGCGTTCAGCCCGGACGGACGCCGGGTGGCCAGCAGCCACAGCGGCAGCAACACCATCCGGGTATGGAACACCAGCGGCGAGCAGGACCCGGTGGTGTTGCGCGGGCATGACGGAGCGGTGTGGAGTGTCGCGTTCAGCCCGGACGGCCGGCGGCTGGCCAGCGCGAGCACCGACGGCACGATCCGGTTCTGGGATCCCGGCTTCGCCGGGAGCCCGCTCGTCCTGCGCGGCCACCGCGGGGAGGCGTGGACCATCGCCGGCAGCGCCGACGGGCGGCTGCTGGCCAGCGGCGGACGAGACGGCACGGTGCGCGTCTGGCGAGACCCGTGGCACGCCGACCCGTTGGTTCTGCGCGGTAACCAGGACGAAGCCCTGGCGGTCGCGGTCAGCGCGGACGGCCGCTGGGTGGCCAGCGGCGGACAGGACCAGACCGTCCGCGTCTGGAACGCGCAGACCGGCGACGTGAAGGCGGTCCTGCGCGGCCACACGCAACTCGTATTCGACGTCAGCTTCAGCCCCGACGGGCAGCGCCTGGCCAGCGCCAGCAAGGACGGCACCGTACGCATCTGGCCGCTCGTCGGCGGCTCACCGATGGTGCTGCGTGGCCACGAGAACAGTGCCAGCGCGATCGCGTTCAGCCCGGACGGGCATCGCGTAGCCAGCGCGGGCGCCGACGGCACGGTCCGCATCTGGTCCGCCGACGGTACGGGGACACCGACGGTGATCCAGGACCAGCCACCCGGCCGTCAACTCTGGGCCGTCACGTTCAGCCCCGACGGCCGGCGCCTGGCAGTCAGCGGCCAAGACGGCGCCCTACGGATCTGGCCCAGCGACGGCCACGGACCACCACTCTCCCTGCACGGTCACCGAGACGTCGTCTGGAGCGTCGACTTCAGCCCGGACGGCCGCCTGCTCGCCAGCAGCGGCCAGGACAACGACGGCGTACGGATCTGGCAAACCACGACCGGCCGGGAACTGGTCACCATGCGCGGCCACGGCGCCTCGGTCGAACAAGTCAGGTTCACCCCCGACGGCCGACTCGCCACCGCGCACGACGACAGCACCGTCCGAATCTGGCAATTCGAAGCCTGCGGACCGATCACCGAGATCCGCACCAAGGCAGGTGCCCTGGCCACCCGGGCCCTCACCACCGAAGAACGCGACGCCTTCGTCCTTCCAGCCCGGTGACCTGCGGTTGTTTACTCGCCCACGGGGCTACTGAACAACATCGCAGCCGGGTTCTCTAGAGCCCAGCACCCGGAACAGAGGGTGCGCGAGACGGAAGGGACTCACATGTTCAAGAACAAACGCCGGGTCGCGAGATCGTTCGGCCTGCTGGCCGTCCTCGCGCTGTTCGCCGCCCTGCTTCCCAGTGGCGCGGCCCAGGCGCAGGCAGCACCACTCGAATCCACCATGCTCGCCGACGAGCCCCACTACATCGTCAACGCCAACGGCCTACACCTGGCGGCGTCCGACTCGGGGTCTCTCATTCTTACCCTCTTCGAAGGTAATCCGCGCTTCCTTACCGTCCCGGACAACGGCTACGTGACTTACCAGAGCGCCACCGGGCCGAACGTGGGCACCGTCGGCAACGGTACGGCACACGGGACCCGGGTCGACCTAGTCGCTCGGTCCGGCAGCCACACTCAGGACTGGAGCACCCGACCCGTCGGCAGCGGCAGCCGATTTTTCGGGATAGTGAACCGGGCGTCCGGACGGTGTCTCGGAATTTCCGGCGGCAGCAGCGGCACCACCCTCGCCATCTTCGATTGCGACCGGCGACCCAACCAGCAGTGGGCAACGATGCCGGCGTCGTAGTCGGGGGCAACGCCCCGGACCTGATCGGTCCGGGGCCGGAGCCTGCTGTGGTTCGACGAGGTGTGTGCTGAAGCCGTGCAGGCGATTTGGACGCGGACGTGACGACGGTGCCGGGGTTACTGCGAGAGCGGCTCGCCGGCTGCTGGCTCGACGACGTCGGGCCCACGCCCAGCCAGGCCAGCGGGGTCCGGCCGAGATAGGCGTCCGGGACCAGCAGCAGATCCAGCTCGGCGCACCGCCGGTCGGTGAGCAGGTGCTTCACCCGGGTCCACGTCTCCGTCCGGGCACGGGCCCGGGCTGCGGCCACCCGGCGCAGCAGCAGGATCACCCCGGGCCGGAGCACCCGCGACGACAGCAGGTACTCGCAGGCCAGCCGGAACAGCAGCTTCGGCGAATCGTGCTCCATCGCCCGGGCGAACAGGAACTTGTCGAGGTCCTTCCATTCGGCGGTGTCCATCGACCGCCAGCCGGCGTAGCCGACCACCTCACGCAGATGATCCGTGCGAGTCTGCTCCCGCTCGCCGTACCCGCGCAGCTCGCCCATCGCGATCCCGAGCCGCTGCGACAGTCGGCCCACCGCGGCATCCGGGGCCAGCGCCACCTCAGCGGGGACGAAGCCGAGCCATGGCAGCGTGCACAGCTGGACCGCCACGCCCAGCACGTTGCGGCCGGTGCGGAACTGGCGCACGAACGCCTCGTCCGCACCGGTCAACGTGAAGTACCGGATCAACTCGGCCCGATTGATCTCCGGGAAACCCCGAAGCCGCGCCAGTTTCTCCGCCGAGAACACATCCTGAGTCGCCACAAACCCACCACCCGAGCATCGACCGTCACCAAACGGAACGGCACGCTACGGCCCGGATCAGAGCATGATCAACCCTCAGTTCTTGCCGTTGCTTTTGGTCTGGAAACTACGGGCGGGCCATCGGTGATGCGAGCGGTAAGGCACCGCCCGGGTTTGATATCGGCCCGACCTCTTGTGGAGGATGTGTTTGCTGGGCAAACCCACGCTTGCCATGTGCTCTGCGACGGCGGGCGGGGCGAGACCGAGGCAGGGCAGTGAAGGGCCCTGGCACAAGAACTCCGTATCGCGGCATCGTTGCCGGCCGACGGTCGGTGGGCGTGATTCGTCGACTGGGATCGATGTCCCCGGCCGCCTCGCGGGTTCTGCCATCATGGGCGCGTGCAGATCGAGCCTCGTCATGAGTTCGCCTACGGTTTCACGAGCAGCCGTAGTACCCGGCTGGGTGTCGCGATCGCGATCGCGGTGATCGGGGTGCCGGCCGGTTTCGGCGCCGGCCTTCTGTTCGGGCTGGTGCTGGCGTTCGCGGTGAACCCTGACGGGGACGCCGGCGCGGTGATCGCCATCCCGATCGTGTTGGCCCTACTCGGAGCGGGCCTGTTCGGTGTGTGGGCGCTGGTGAACATTCTGCGGGTGACGCGCACCTCGGCGTGGCGGCACGGGTCGCGGCTGACCGTCCGGCACGTGCGCTCGCGCACCGCCGACCTCACCCGCGCCCGCTCGATCGAGATCCGTCCTACCCGGCTGCGGTGGCGCGATTCCGGCCCCGGTCGCACCGATACCATCCCGGAGCTGGTTGTCATCGGCGAGCCGGCGATCGTGCACATGCGTTTGTCCACCGGCGAGGGGCAGCCGTTGCCGCCGCAGGACATCGCTGCCCTTATATCCGTTTTGTCATCGACGGGCGGTCCCGGAGCAGCGCATGTGGTGCAATACCTGAGCGCTGGATACCGATGACCCCGACCGGAGGTGCCGTGGACCTCGATGACGTCCAGAGGATGCGCGACGAGGCTGAGCAGGCTTCGTGGGCGCTCAGCCGGGACGGCATCGTCGGCGTCGGACGGGACGCGAGTGGCCTGGTGCGCGTCGAGGTGGACCACACCGACGCGGTGCAGCGGATCGAGATCGGCGCCCGCTGGTTCAGCGAGATAGGCCCGCACGGGCTGGCCGATGCGGTGCGGCAGGCGCTCGATGCCGCGATGGAGGACCGGCTGTCCGCGTGGGCGGAACGTACCGAAGCCCGGAGCGGGGCGCCGGTCTCGAGCTCGGGACGCATCCGTATCCCGTCCGATGTGGCGGCGCCGGACGTGAGTGACCAGATCGCCGAACTGCGGCGCACCCTCACCATGCTCCGCCAGGTCCGCTCCGAGCTCGGCGAATACCGCCGGCTGATGCAGGAGCAGGCCAACCGGGAGACGGTGGGCAACGACCGCGAGGGACGGGTGGCGGTCACCCTGTCCGGCAAACGGATCACCGCACTGACCCTCAGCGGCCGCTGGCTCAACACCCAACCGACCGGACAGAGCGTCGCGGACGCCATCCAAGCGGCCGTCATCGCGGCCTACCGCACGAACGCCCAGCGCACCGCCGCGGCGATGGCTTCGCTGCCCGGGATCGCCGCCGCTCATCCGGGCAATGTCGATCCGGCCGCGCTGTTGCGACGCCTGGGTCTGCGCTGAGCCCGCCTGCCCAGATCGAAGGGGACGATCGTGACGCAACCCGACCGTATGCAAGTGGCGTACGCCGCGCTGAGCAACGACGCCGCGAAGTGGAACGAGCACTCCACGGTGATGGACACGGCCGCCAAGCAGGCCGCGTCGTACGGGCTGACCGGCTTCCAGTTCGGCTATACGGCGAACCAGTTGGGCGTCGGCGCGAAGTACCAGGAGATTCAGGATCTCGCCGTGCGGTTGCTGTCCGAGGGCGTCGTCGCGATGCAGCAGATCGCCGACACCCTGATCAAGGTGCGTGACGACTACGAGGCCACCGACCAGCAGTCCGGCGGCCGCATCGAACATGCCGGGGGCGGGACCCAGGGTCAGGGCCAGCTGAATGAGGGCGGCGGTTCGCAAGGTCAGGGCCAGCTCAACGAGACCCCCGACGAGGGTTCCGGCCAGATCGAGGACCGCACCGGTGGCGGCAGTTCCGGAAGGATCAACGAATGAGCGCGGCCGGCGCCGGAGAGATCGAGATCCTCTTCGAGGAGGTTCTCAACGAGTTCCACCAAACGCTGGACGAGGTCCAGGCGCAGATCAACGAGCTCGCCGACGGTCTGAGCGACAAGATGCGCTACCTGCCGTTGCCGGTGGTCTGGGCGATGCGCAAGGCGTGGGACAAGTTCCGCGAGATCGCCAACGACATCTTCGACGAGGTCCAGAAGTTCCTGTCGGAGCCGGGCATCCCCTGGGCGTTGTTCCGCGTCGGTGGCTATTGGGACGAGAATGTCGGCGTCCCGGTGGGCAGCCTCCAGCAGGTGGCGTCGGCTTACGGCAAGGACGCCGACAACCGGTGGGACGGCTCAGCGGCCGACGCCTACGAGGAATCAGCCGACGCCCAATCCCGCGCTCTGACCACCATCAAGCCGCTGACCGAGCGCATCGACAACGCATTGCGCGATATGGCCTGGGGTCTGATCGCCTTCTGGACCGCGATGGCCGCTGCGCTGGCGGCGTTCGCCGTTGGGCTGGCCGCCGCGCTCGGTCTGGTGGCCTCGCTGGTCGGCGCGCCGGCCGCGCCGGTCGACGCGGGCGCCACCGCAGCGGTCGTGGTCGGCCTGATCGCGGCCGCAGTCACCGCCGTGGTGGCATTCGCGGAAAAGGTGAGTGGCACGCTCGAAAGCTGCGACCAGGCCCTACGCGACAACACCGGCCTGGTGGACAACGGCAACGGATCGTTCGGCTGGCCGCGGCTCAAGAGCATGGCGTACGACGGCACCGGCACCTGGCGGCCCGCCGACTAGCTACCCGACCACTGCCCGCGAACCGAGCCACCCACCGACCTCGTCACCCTCGGACACCGACGTGGACCACCCGTTACCGGAACGCCCACGAAGCAGACGTGTCCACCGTGAGTACGCGATGCCAAGCCTGACCAGGATCCTGCTACGCACGTCGGCCTGGCACCGCCGCCCCGTGCCGGCGGGGTGACGACCCGCGAGGACGGCGATACCTGTTCGGGCCGGTCTGCGAGTGGCCTCGCCAGCCGGACCAGGCCCGGTGTTATCTGTTCTGCACGGGCCGCCACATTCGGTAGAGGACCGCGTCGGCGGAAACGGTGATCACCGGCGGGCGCATGTCCATGTAGCCGTGGCGCCGATACAGCCGCCGGTTCTGCTCGCTGGTGGCTTCCAGGTAGGCGGGGATGCCGCCGCCGTCGAGCCGGCTGTGGGTGTCGTCCATCAGGACACTGCCCAACCCTTGGCTCCACCGGCCAGGGCGCACGGCAAGGAACAGAAGATGCCAGTGCGCTTCGGTGGGGTGGTGGGCTTCCATCTGCAGGTCAAGGTCTTGGAAGCGGTGCAGGTCGTCACCGGCGAGCTCAGCGAGGCGGCGGGTGTAGTCGTCGGGCTCGGTGATCTTGCCGGTGCGGTCGAACCAGACCGCGGCGGCGCTCGCGTCGGCGGTCATGACGACCTGGCCGGCGCCGCTGATGGCGTGGGCGATGTACAGCCGGTACCAGTCCCGGGCGACCGTCCGGCGCCGGGACGGATCCGGTACGAGGAAGTGGATGACCTCGAGGTGGTCGAACGCGTCGGCGACGATGTCGGCCACAGTGTCGATATCGCCGGGACCGGCGATACGCAGGGCAGGGGTGTCGTTGTCGGGGTTCATCGGTGGTTGGCTTCCCTTGGTTCAGAGGATGGCGGACAGGCCGGAGGCTGAGGCGGTGGCGCTGCGGGCACCGCGGCCGATGCCTTCGTAAATCGCGGGTTTGGTGCGGCGCAGGATCAGGCCCCAGGTGGTCCCGGCGGCGAAGATCGCCAGCAGGGCGAGGGGCACGATGCGGGCGGGGCCGGTGCCGGGAGTGACGCCGTAGAGGCCGGCGAGGTTGTCGATTGCGAGGTAGGCGACGACCAGGAGTACGGCGGTGGCGATCAGTGGTGCGATGCGGCGTTGCCACAGGTTTTCGCCGTGGGTGTTGCGGGCGAAGAAGCCGATGACGGCGATGCTGGTCAGGGTGTAGAGCAGCAGGATGCCGAGGCCGCCGGTGGTGGATCCCCAGTAGAACAACTGCACGAGGGGGTCCCAGCCGGCGATGGCGTAGAGGATCAGCACGCCGAGGGCGAGGGTGGTCTGGGCGAGGGAGGCGTTGCGGGGTGCGCCTTTGATGGTGGTGCGGCCGAACATGCGGGGTAGGACGCCTTCGCGGCCGAGGGCGAAGGTGTAGCGGGCGATGGCGTTGTGGAACGCCAGCAGTGCGGCGACAAGGCCGGTGCCGAGCAGGACTTTCCCGACGGTGAGCGCGGTATCGCCGAGCAGGACGGCGGCTTGGTTGAAGAACAGGTCGGCGCCTTCGGCGGTGGCGCGTTCGATGGGTTGCGGGCCGGCGGCGGAGATCTGGACCCAGGACGCGAGGGCGTAGGCGGCGCCGATGACGGCGATGGTGACGTAGGTGGCGGTCGGGATGGTGCGCCGGGGATCTTTGCTCTCCTCGATGTAGACCACCGATTGTTCGACGCCGGCGAACGAGGTGGCGCCGAGCACGATCAGCACGCCGAGGCTGGGGCCGGACAGGTCGCTGATGTTCATCGCGGCGGCGGAGAAGGTGAAGCCGGAGGTGAGCATGAT
>NZ_BOQL01000107.1 GCF_018332655.1 Actinoplanes auranticolor
CTGAGTGGCATTGGCTCATGAGCCGCCAGGCGAATGGGCACCCGGGCCCGGTCTCGGCGTGAGCGACGGTCAGCACCATGCACCCACGCACGAGTTCCAGCTCTTGATCTTCGGTGTGGTTCCTACCGGGCCTACTTCGGCGCGTTGAGCCCGTCCAGGGCCGTGACCGCGCCGCGGTGCAGGACCACCGGGTCGGTCTTGCGGGCCTGGTCCAGGGTGATCTGCTTGGCCGCCGCGTTCGCCTGTTCGAGCTGCGGCTTGCGGTCGAAGAGCGTCTTCGTCAGCACGCAGGCCACGTTCGCGTCGAGGTTCTCCCTGACCAGCAGGAAGTTCGGCACGACGACGGTCGCCACGTCCGCCGGGGTCTTGTAGGTGGCCGCCGGGATCGAGCCCGTCTCGTAGACCGGGTTGATCTTCTGGAGCTCCGGCAGCAGGCCCGTGATGTCCAGGAACTCGACCTCGTCCGCCGACGTGGTCAGCAGGTCGGTGATGCCCGGGGTGGGCAGACCACCGGACCAGAACAGCGCGTCGATCGAGCCGTCCTTCATGCCGTCGACCGTCTTGACCAGGTCCAGGCGCTGGGCCTGGACGTCCTTGTCCGGGTCGAGGCCGGCGGCGGTCAGCACCCGCTTGGCGATGACCTCCGTGCCGGACTTGGGCGAGCCCGTCGAGACGCGCTTGCCTTTCATGCCGGCCACGTCCTTGATGCCCGCGGCCTTGCGCACGATCACCTGGGTGTAGTTGGTGTGGATCCGGGCGAGCGCCTGGATCGGCTGCTTCGCGGTGAAACTGTTGGTCCCGTTGACCGCGTCGGCGGCGCTGTCGGCCAGCGAGAACGCCACGTCGAACTCGCCCCCGACGAGCTGCTGGATGTTCTGCACCGAGGCACCGGTCTCCGCCGCCGTCGCCTTGACCTTGCCGCCCGTCGCGGCGATCTGCTCGGCATAGGCGTTGCCGAGGGCGAAGTAGACGCCCGTCGCGTTGCCGGTGGCGATGCCGACCCGGGTGTCCTTGGCGACCTCGCACGTCACGTCGCCGCCGGCGTCAACCGTGGCTGCGTCCTGCTTGCCGCCGCAACCGGTCAGCGCGGCCGCGGTCAGCGTGCCGGCCGCGGCCAGTGCGAATGCCTTCCTCATAGCGTGGTCCTCCCCGTTCGATGGATGATGGCGATTCCCGCAGCGAGTGCGAGCGCGACGGCGCCGGCCGCGATCGTCAGCGGCGCCAGGTAGAGCAGCAGCAGACCGGCGACTCCGCCGAGGACGCGGCTGGCGGGGCCGGCCGGGCCGATCCCGGGCACCCAGCCGCCGGTGGCGACCGCCAGGCCGACGACCGCGAGAGCGGCCACGGCCGTGGCCCAGACGATGCCGGTGACCGGCCCGCGGGCCAGCAGGTATTCGCCGGGATCGGTGAGCACGAAGGCGATCGGGGCGAGGAAGGCGGGCAGCGCATACTTCAGCGCCTGCCACATCGTGGGCACGGTGCGGCCGCCGGTGATCGCGCTGGCGCCGACTGCCGCCAGGGCCGTCGGCGGGGTGACCTCCGAGAGCACGGAGTAGTAGAAGACGAACATCGCGGCGGCGGGCGGTGAGACGCCGAGCGCGAGCAGGGCGGGCCCGATGATCACCCAGCCGATGATGAAGCTGGCCGTGACCGGCACGGCGAGGCCGAGGACGGCCAGCGCGATGGCGGCGAGCACAACGGTCAGGGCGAGCACGACGGTCGGGTTGTCGGTGACCGCGCGGGCGCCGTCGATCAGCAGGGACGAGAGCTGCGCGCCCAGGCCGGTCTTCGTCGTGATCGCCGTGATGATGCCGGCCGCGGCGCAGACCGCGACGACCGGCAGCACGCCGCGGACACCGGCCGACAACGCGGCGAACAGCCGCCGCGGGGTGAGCCAGGCCCGCCGGTCCAGGAAGGAGAGCACGGCGGCGAGCAGCGTCGCGTAGACCACCGCACGGGTCGCGCTCTGCCCGACGGCGAGCAGGAGAACGATCAGCACGAGCGACGAGAAGTGGTAACCGAAGCGGGCGAGCAGCCGCCACGCGCTGGTCGCCGGCGCGTCGATCGACCGGACCTGGAACCGCCGCACGTCGATCTCGACGGCCAGCAGGATGCCCAGGTAGTAGAGGACGGTGGGGATCATCGCCCAGCCGAGCACGGTCAGGTAGGAGACGTCGAGGTATTCGGCCACGATGAACGCGGCCGCGCCCAGGGTGGGCGGCGAGAGGATCGCGCCGACGCCCGCGGCGGCGAGCATGCCGCCGGCCTGCTCGGCCGGATAACCGGCCCGGCGCAACATGGGCCAGGTCACGGCGCCGACGCTGACGGCGGTCGCGGTGCCGGACCCGGAGACGGTGCCGAGCAGGAAGCCGGCAGCGACAGCCGTACGCCCGGCGGCGCTGCGCGACTTGCGGAAGGCCGCGACGGACAGGTCGACGAAGAACCGGCTCGCCCCGGAAAGATCCAGAACGGCGCCGTAGATGGTGAACAGCACGATGTAGGTGGCGGCCACGTCGAGCGGGGTGCCGTAGAAGCCGCTGCCGGAGTTGTAGAGCGCGTCGACGATCTGGGCGAAGTCCAGCCCGGAGTGGGCGATGGTCCAGCCCTGCGGGAGCAGGCCGCCGTAGTAGCCGTAGGCGAGAAAGGCCAGGCAGACGATGGGCAGAGCAAGCCCGGTGGTACGGCGGCAGGCCTCGACGACAAGCACGAGCATGACCGCACCGGCGAAGACGTCGGGGGTCTCGAGCAACCCTTGGCGATCGAGGAACTCGTTGTAGCCGCCGCCGAAGGGGCTGACCGGATACAGGCAGACGAGCAGCGTGATGAGGGCCAGCGCCCAGTCGAGAGGGGATGGGAGGTCCCGCCGCGCGGGCTCACTCACCTTTCGAGCCGCGATCCCCTGGTTCGCTTTTCCGGCCGCGAGCCCTTCGTCAGCCTCGCCGCCTTTGCTGGCCTTTCTGGCGGGGAAGCCTGAGCGGTAGACGAGGAAGACGAGCGGGAGGGTGCCGGCCAGGAAGATGATCAAGTAGAACTGGCTGCCCTGGGCGAGCGGTCGAAACACCTGCCAGAGCACGAGCAGCGCGGCGGCGAAGGCGACGACCGCCACGGCGATGCCGATCGGGCCGGTCAGGGCCCGGGCGGGACGCTCCTCGTCGTCGAAGTGCACGGCCGCCGGATCGGCGAGCGGGCTGTCCACGGGCCGGTCGGCTTCCACCGTGGAAGTCGGGCCGTCGGGGCCGTCATCGGCTGCCGTCCGGCCGGTCTGATATCGACCGTCGACCATGAACGGACCGTACTATGCACCGTCCGGCTTGTAACCTGCCATTGATGTGCCTGTGGATAACCCGGAAGACCGTCTCGTCACAAATCGGGCAAAAGTAGTTTCCGCACCCGGCCCGGGGCGTTGATACCGGTTATGGTGCGTCGCTCTTCACTGCAGGACATCCGCGAACAGACCTACAAGGTCCGTGACGCTTGGTGGACCGTTCTGCTCGTCGATCCACTCGCGGCAAGGCTGGTCCGGCTGGTCGCGCCCTACCGGTGGATCACCCCGAACCTGCTGACCGTGCTGGCGATGGTGCTGGGCGTGGGGTCGGCGGCCTGCTTCCTGGCCCAGGACCGCTGGTGGCTGATCGCCGGTGCCCTGCTGTTCCACTTGAGCTTCGTGGTGGACTGCATGGACGGCAAGGTGGCCCGGCTCAACGGGACGGGCTCCCTGTTCGGAGCCTGGTTCGACTTCATGTTCGACCGGCTCCGGGTCTTCATGTGCGCGGCGGCCCTGTTCGGCGGCCAGTACGCGCGAACCGGGCACGTGGCGTTCCTGTGGACGCTGGTCGTGGTGACCTTCCTGGACCTGTTCCGCTACCTGAACTCGCAGCAGATGGCCAAGACCCGGCAGAGCATGCGCGACATGCTGGAAGAGGCCCGAGGCCCGGAGCCCGAGGAACTGATCTCCGGTACGCCGATTCCGCCGCAGGGACGGCGTGCTCGCTTCCGGGAGGCTCTGCTGCAGCGCCGGATCCGGACTCACTTGTTCAGCGGGATCGAGTTCGAGATGACCGTGTTCATCATCGGCCCGCTGACCGGTCAGGTCATCGCCACCTCGGTGGTGGCGGGGACGCTGCTGGTGGCCTTCGAGCTGGTGTTGATCGTGAAGCTGTGGCGGGCGACGCGAGGCTTCCCGGTGGCCCTGGCCAAGGCCGAGGCGACGGCTGCCCTGCGCAGGCAGCCGCCGGTCCGACCGGAGACCCGGGACGAGGAATTCGAGCTGAGCGAGAGCACGACCGCGCGGTAGGCGCAGGTCGTGCCGGCCACCGGGTTTCTTCAGACCGGGCGGGCAGCGGCCCGTCCATATGGCCCACCGCCACCAACGGCCGCGCCCGTCCGCCGCCACATATTGCAGCCGTCCCCGCGTTCTCGACACGCCTCGCGGCGGCCGGCAGCCACGCCCGTTCGACCGCCGATTGATCCGCCAACGGCCACGCCCATTCGCCACCGGCTGCTCCCTCAGCAGCCATACGGGTGACGGCGAGTTTTGATCGTTGGCGGCTCCTATCCGTCGCCGAGGTACTTGAGCACCGCCAGGACGCGGCGGTGGTCGGTGTCGGTCGGCGGCAGGTCCAGCTTCGCGAAGATGTTGCTGACGTACTTCTCGACTGCGCTGTGGCTGACCCCCAGCGCGTCCACGATGCCGTTGTTGGAGCGCCCCTCGGCCATCAACCGCAACACCTCCAGCTCGCGTGGGGTGAGCCGGTCCCGGAAACCCGGACGCCCACGCACCATCAGCTGGGCGACCACCTCCGGGTCGAGGGCCGTGCCACCGTCAGCGATCCGGCGCAGCGCGTCGAGGAAGTCACGGACGCGAGCGATCCGGTCCTTGAGCAGATAGCCGACCGAGCTCGTGGCCGCCGACAGCAGATCGTTGGCGTACCGCTCCTCGACGTACTGCGACAGCACCAGAATCGCGATCTCCGGATGCCGCCGGCGGATCGTCAAGGCCGCCCGGATGCCCTCGTCGGTGTGCGTCGGTGGCATCCGCACGTCCACGACGACCACCTCGGGCTCGTGCTCAGCAACCGCACGCAGCAGCTCCTCGCCGTCGCCCACGGCCGCCAGCACGTCGAAGCCACCATCGGTCAGCAGCTTCGTCAGCCCGACCCGCAGCAGCACCGAATCCTCGGCGAGGATCAGCCGCACGGCAGGACCACCTTGATGACGGTCGGCCCACCGACCGGGCTGCTCAGGGAGAGCTCACCGTCGACGGACGCGGTTCGTTGAATGAGCCCGGCCAACCCGCCACCCGGCTTCGCGGTCGCACCCCCGCGACCCTCGTCGGCAACCTCGATATGCAATTTGCTCCCTAGGCGAGTCAACGTCACGGACGCGATCAGTGCTTGCGAGTGCTTCGCCACGTTGGTCAAAGCCTCGGAGACGACGAAGTACGCAACCGCCTCGATCGATGCCGGGCAACGGGGCTGCACCTGCACGGAGACGTGGATCGGAATCTTCGCCCGAGCGGCGAGACCGGAGATGGCCGCGTCCAACCCACGGTCATTCAACACCGCCGGGTGCAGCCCCCGCACGAACTGCCGCAGCTCACTGAGCGCCGTGAGCGCCTCGTCGTGCGCCGCCACGATCGCATCCGCCTCGGGTGACGGCTCGGTGATCGCCTCCCGGGCCATGCCGAGATTCAGGGCCAGCGACAGCAGTCGCTGCTGAGCGCCGTCGTGCAGATCGCGTTCGATGCGCCGGCGTTCCTCGTCGGTGGCGAGAACGATCGCGGCCCGGCTGCTGCGCAGCCAGTCCACCCGCTGCTTGAGGATCTCGACGTTGGTGGGGCCGAGCAGGTGATCGGCGGTCTGCCGATCGTGGCGCACGAAACGCCGGGCGGCCGGCGGAGCAACGATCAAGACGGTCGCCGGGACTGCGATCAGCAGGGCCCAGGCGTGATACATCAGCTGACGGCCCGTGCTCCGCAGCGTCCAGGCCGGCTCGGAGATCCTGATCTCCAGGAGCCGGCGGAACCGCAGGCGGTGCAACACCGCGACCTCGTGCACGAACCACGCGAGGACCAGCGGCAGGACCAGCACGGCGATGACGTAGAGCACGACGAGCAGCGCACCGCCGGACGGCCCGGTGACCAGGCTGAGCAGCGCCGCGCCCCACAGCGTCACGAGCAGCCCGAACAGCATGGCGGCCAGCATCGCCAGCACGGCGCCGGTCAGGAGATGGCATATCGATCGCCCGGTCGTCACGCGGTCCGTCGGAAAGAAGCGGATGTCCACGCCGTCGACCGTAGGCATCGGGGACCGGCCTGACCATCCGGAAAACCCCGGGCTGAGGGTGGGGAAAACCCCACCCTCGGCAGCGCGCACACCCCACTGACGCCGGCCCGTCGTACCGGAAACCTGGGAGGCGACCACGGAGGGGGACATCATGATCGAGGCCAAGGGCCTGACCAAGCGGTACGGCGACAAGTGCGCGGTGGAGGACCTGACCTTCACCGTCAGGCCGGGGATCGTCACCGGCTTCCTGGGTCCCAACGGTGCCGGCAAGTCCACGACGATGCGCATGATCCTGGGGCTGGACCGGCCGACCCGCGGCTCGGTCACGGTGAACGGCAAGCCGTACGCCGCCCACCGCACGCCACTGCGGGAGGTCGGTGCGCTGCTTGATGCGCGAGCTGTGCATCCGGGACGCAGCCCGTACCACCACCTGCTCGCGCTCGCGCAGTCCAACGGCCTGCCGCGGTCGCGGGTGCTGGACGTCATCGAGGCGGTCGGCCTCGCCGACATCGCCAAGCGCCGCACCGGGCGATTCTCGCTCGGTATGGAGCAGCGACTCGGCATAGCGACCGCGCTGCTGGGCGACCCGCACACGCTGATCCTCGACGAGCCGCTCAACGGCCTGGACACCGAGGGCATCCGGTGGGTTCGTGCCCTGCTGCGCGACCTGGCCGCGCGCGGCCGCACGGTGTTCGTGTCCTCCCACCTCATGACCGAGATGGCACTGACCGCCGACCACGTGGTGGTGATCGGCAAGGGCCGCCTGGTCGCCGACAGGAGCCTGGCGAGCCTGGTCGCCGACTCGGGTCACAGCTCACTCGAGGACGCATTCGTCGACCTCACCAGCGGGGCGGTCGAGTTCCCCGCACCCACGCAGAACGGGAGCCACTCATGAGTGTCATGCGCGCCGAGCTGACCAAGTTCCGCTCGGTCCCCTCCACCGCCTGGTCACTGCTCAGCGCACTCACCCTGATCGTCGCCTTCGGCGTCATGTACGCGATGGTCCGCGTCACCCGGCCACCGGCCGATCCCACGGGTTTCGACGCCGTCGAGGTGAGCCTCGCCGGAGTCCAAGTGGCCCAGCTCGCGGTGGGAATCCTCGGCGTCATGGTGATCACCAACGAATACGCGAGCGGCCTGATCCGCACGACCCTCGCGGCGGTCCCCCGGCGCATTCCGGTGCTGTGGGGCAAGGCCGCGGTCCTCGCGACCGTGATCTTCACGCTGTGCCTGCCAGCCGTGTTCGGTGCTTTCCTGAGCGGGCAGTCCGTGCTGTCGGCTGAGCGCCTCGACATCTCTCTCGACGAACCGGCAGTGGCACGGGCCGTCGTCGGCGGTGCGCTGTATCTGGCGGTGGTCGCGGTGATCGGTCTCGGGCTGGGCACGATCCTGCGCCATACCGCGGGCGGTGTCGCGGCGGTGATCGGATTTCTGCTCGGGCCGCAGATGCTGACCGGTTTCCTGCCGGCTGAGCTGGCCGACGACATGTACCGGTGGCTGCCTTCGCCCGCTGGTCTCGCGATCACCACGACCGCCCCGGGCTCGACGCTGCTGTCCCCCTGGAGTGGTTTCGCCGTCTTCCTGCTCTACGCAGCCGGCTTGCTGACGCTGGCCGCATGGCGTCTCCGACGCCATGACGCCTGATCCCCCACCTGCTCACACCCGGAGTCCACAGTGCTGACCATCGCTGCCACCACAAGCCTCAGCATCATCACCGCCATGTCCCTGACGACCGCGGTTCCCTCCGCCGCCCTGACCGCTGGGACCTCGCCCGTTGCGGTCCTGCCCGTTGCGGCGCTGCCCGTTGCAGCCTCATCCACTGCCGTCTTGCCTGCCGTAGGGGGTTCAACCGCGTCGATGTCCGTCGATGTCCTCCCAACCGCTGTTCTCTCGGCCGCTGCCCAGCCGGCCGCTGTCCTCTCGGGCTCTGGTCACTCGGCCGCCGCTGCCCTGCCCACGGCCGCTCCGCCGACCGCCGCCCGGACCGGGGTCAGACCGAGCTCAAGACCTTCTTGGCATCCTTGCGCTCTCGGGCCGGACGACACCGATGGTCAAGCCCTCGACAACGCCGGCGTCGAATGCGGCGACGTGACCGTGCCACTGGACTACGCCAAACCGCACGGCCGCACCATCACCGTGGCGATCGCCCGCAGTCGCGGCGCCGATGCCACCCACCGCATCGGCTCCATGATCATCAATCTGGGCGGTCCGGCGTCTCCGGTGCGGGACAGCGTGCCGCTTGCCCGGGCGGCGATGGGTGCGACGGGCGAACGCTTCGACCTGATCGGTATGGACCCCCGCTTCGCGGGGCGCAGCACTCCGGTCGACTGCAAGTGGCCCGCGTACTGGCTGCCACGGTCAGCCGGTGCCGACCGGGCCGGTTTCGACGCGATGGTGGCGCTGAACCGCGAGCTCGCCGGGCGCTGCGGGCCCGCCGAGCAGAGGCTGCTGCGGCACGCCTCAACCGCGAACATGGCCCGTGACATGGACATGATCCGGGCGGCGCTGGGGGAGCCGAAGCTCTCCTACCTCGGCTATTCCCAGGGCTCCTACCTCGGCGCGGTCTACACGCAACTGTTCCCCCGGCGGGCCGACCGGATGATCTTGGACAGCGCTATAGACCCGGTGTTGTCCGGAACACGCGTCCTGCGCGATGCTGCTCCGCGACGTGAGGCCGGGCTGCGGGAGTGGGCCGCCTGGGCCGCGGCGCGCGACGCCGATTACGAGCTGGGTGCGACTGCTGACGAAGTGCTCGCCACCGTACGAAGGGTGTACGCGGCCTCCGCTCGACGGCCGCTGGTCGTGGGCTCGTACGCGGTGGACGACACGTTGGTGCCGGCTCTGATCGTCACGCCGCTCACCGAGGACACGGAGAACGGTGAGCTGGCCGCTGTCGTCCGCACCCTCGCTCGGGCAGCCGACGGGCAACCTGTCGAGCCCTCCGGGGAAATGGCCGCGACACTCGCCGGCCTCGTTGACGGCGTGGGTTCGGCGACGCACACCGCCCAGACCGCGATCCTCTGCGGTGACGCCGCCGTCTCACGAAACCCCGAGGCCTACTGGCGCGACATTCAGCGGCACCGAGCCTCGTCGCCGCTGTTCGAGCCGCTCGCTCGCACGATCACGCCGTGTTCCTTCTGGCCGTATGCGCCGGCGGAACGGCCGATCAACGTGTACAACAGCACGCCGGCGCTCGTCATCCAGGCAGAGAAGGACGTCAACTCCCAGCTTCCCGGCGCACAGGCACTGCACCGGGCGTTGACCGGCTCGCGGATGATCGTGCTGGCTGGGGCGCGTACCCACGGCGTGTACCTGTTCCGGGGCGCGAGCTGCGTCGATGAGGCAGTCAACGCCTATCTGGCAAGCGGCCGCCTCCCGGCGACCGATGCGACCTGCTCTGAGTGATGGCGGCCCCGCCACCCCCGCCTGGGGGTGGCGGGCAATCCGGCGGCGAGGCAGTCTGACCCAGATCGGCCCGAGGAGGAGACATGACGGCGACTGACGGTACGGCGGCGTTCCGCGAGGCCCGGGACTTCCTGCTGGAGCACCGCGAGGACTATGCCGAGGCGTACGCGCAGTTCGGCTGGCCTCAGCTCGGTGCCTTCAACTGGGCGCTCGACTGGTTCGACGTGAACGCCGAGGGCAACGACAGCCCTGCCCTGTGGATCGTCGAGGAGGACGGCTCCGAGCAGCGGTTCTCATTCGCCGAGATGGCCGCGCGGTCCAACCAGGTCGCCAACTGGCTGCGGGCGCGCGGGGTGGCCCGCGGCGACCGGATCGTGATGATGCTCGGCAACCAGGTGGAGCTCTGGGACACCATCCTCGCGGTGATGAAGCTCGGCGCGGTCATCATCCCGGCGACACCGCTGCTGGGTGCGGTGGACGCCCGGGACAGGGTGACCCGCGGCGGCGCCCAGCACGTCATTGCCCTCGCCTCGGCGGCCGAACGGTTCGCCGACGTCGGGGCGGAGGTCACGCGCATCGCGGTTGGCCCACCCCCCGACGGCTGGCACAGCTTCTCCGACGCCTACGCCGATTCCACCGAGTTCACGCCCGATGGTGTCACTCAGGCAGACGACACACTGCTGCTCTACTTCACCTCCGGTACGACCGCGCGTCCCAAACTGGTCGAGCACACCCATGCGTCGTACCCGGTCGGGCATCTGTCCACGATGTACTGGATCGGGCTGCGCCCCGGCGACGTGCATCTCAACATCTCGTCGCCGGGCTGGGCGAAACACGCGTGGAGCAACGTCTTCGCCCCGTGGAACGCGCAAGCCTGCGTGTTCATCCACAACTACACGCGGTTCGACGCGCCGCGCCTGCTGCGCGAGATGCAGCGCTGCGGGATCACGAGCTTCTGCGCGCCGCCCACCGTGTGGCGGATGCTGATCCAGTCCGACCTCACGGCGCTGAAGAACCCGCCGCGCCTGGTGGTCGGCGCCGGCGAGCCGTTGAACCCCGAGGTCATCGAGCAGGTCCAGAAAGCGTGGGGCGTTACGATCCGCGACGGCTTCGGCCAGACCGAGACGACGGTCCAGATCGCCAACACACCCGGCCAGAAGGTACGGCCGGGCTCGATGGGCCGGCCCGTCCCCGGCTACCAGGTGGCTCTCATCGACCCGCTGACGGGCGAGCAGGCGGACGAGGGTGAGATCTGCCTACAGCTCGACCCGCGGCCGCTCGGCCTGATGGTCGGCTACCACGGCGACGCCGACCTGACGGCCGAGGCCATGGCGAACGGTTATTACCACACGGGCGACATCGGCTTCCGCGACACAGAGGGCTACATCACCTACGTCGGCCGCACCGACGACGTGTTCAAGGCGTCGGACTACCGCATCTCGCCGTTCGAGCTGGAGAGCGTGCTGATCGAGCACGAAGCCGTCGTGGAAGCCGCCATCGTGCCGTCGCCGGACGCGCTGCGGCTCAACGTCCCGAAGGCCTACGTGGTGCTGGCCGAGGGGTGGCCGGCCAACGACGAGACAGCGCAGTCGATCTTCGCGCACTGCCGTGCGCACCTGTCGCCCTATCAGCGGGTGCGGCGGATGGAGTTCAGCGACCTGCCGAAGACGATCTCCGGCAAGATCCGCCGAGTACAGCTCCGCGAGGCGGAACGCACGAAGCATCAGTCCGCGGACGCAACGCCGGACGGCGAATACCTCGACCGCGGCTGACGGCAGACCGGTCGTCGTCCATCGGAGGGCAGCGGGACAGGTCTGTGCCGATGCTCGACACGGATACGGAGTCCGGCGGACCGGGGCGGACGCGGTCCGAACCAGCCGCCGCGAGCGTCCCGCCGGCATGCGGCCGGGCAAGGCCGCCCGGCGCGCAGCAAAGGCCGGTGCGGCAGGCCGGCACGGCACGGCTAGC
>NZ_BOQL01000108.1 GCF_018332655.1 Actinoplanes auranticolor
GACGCTACGCGAAGACTTCCCACGCGAGCTGCTGACCGCCAACCGCAAAGGCATGCTGGCCGGCCCGAGCGCCTACCTGAAGGGCCGGCGAGCAGCCCGGGCCAAGGCCCGGAGCGGCCGCTGATCGTGCCGACTCAGCCGTTCACCGGAAACTTCCTCCCGCACCGGGCATTCTCGGTCAGGAGGCAGCAGATGTGGCGATCGGTCGGAAATGCGTGCGCCACCCCGGCTCGACCGACCGGGGTGGCAGTCGCATGCTGAGCGCACACCCGTCCCCGGAACCCGGCGCCGAGCCCGGCGAACCGGACAAGGGACCGGTGCTGCGCCCGGCAACCCCGATGACGTCCATCCAGCAGTTCGAGTCCCCCGACGCCGCGGAGGCCCAGTACATGGCGGACCAGCGCGCGGCCGACCAGCGCTCGCAGGAACCGACCCGGACGCAGGACCGGCCGCACCACGACCAGACACACCCGGACCAGCCGGGCCGGACCCAGCCTGCCCAGACGCAGCCTGCCCAGGGGCGGCCCGCGCAGAACCAGGCGGAGCAGGGGCGGCCGGTGCAGAACCGGCCCGCGTCCGATCGGCCGGGCCAGAGCCGGCCCGGTCAGGAGGGCGGCGTCGCGCGGCCGGCGCGCGGGACCGCCCGGGTACGCCCGGCGGCGCCTTCGGGTGCGGACGCGTCCGGGCCGGCGGTAGCCGATATCCAGACCACGTCGGGTGTCCCGAAGGTGGTGATCCCCGCGGCGGTGACGGCTCCCGCTCCGGTCGCCCCCACCGCGGACGACGAGGCCGCGGAGAACCCGGACGTTGACGATCCGCGGCCCCAGGTCACGGGCAATGAAGAAACCTCGGACGCGACTGGCGCGCAGGCGACCTCGGACGCTGTCGCCGGATCGCCGGGCGGCGAGGCAGGCGTCGACGACGCTCCCGGCGAACCAGGCATTGTCGACAACGCTCCCGGCGCCGCAGGCGTTGTCAACGACGCTCCCGGCGCCGCA
>NZ_BOQL01000109.1 GCF_018332655.1 Actinoplanes auranticolor
GCCGGCGTTGAGGGCGTTGAGGACGGAGGTGTAGGCGGCTTTCTTGTTGCCGGAGCCGTCGAACAGCAGCGGGTTGTCATCACGCCAGGAGTCGGTGTCGCGGATACCCCAGACGGTGATGCCGGTGCAGCGGGCTACGGCCAGGCAGGCTCGGGTGACGGTGGCGTAGATGTTGGCCTGGTTGCCGCCCTGCTGGACGTCGAGTTCGGTGATCTGGACATCGACGCCCAGATCGGCGAACCGTTGAATGTTGGCCTGGTAGGTGGAGTCGATGCTGGTGCCCAGGTGCGATTGCAGGCCGACGCAGTCGATGGGTACGCCGCGGGCTTTGAAGTCGCGGACCATGTTGTAGATGCCGGTCGACTTGGCGTTGATCCCGTCGGTGTTGTAGTCGTTGTAGCAGAGTTTGGCGGCCGGGTCGGCGGCGCGGGCGGCGCGGAACGCGGCTTCGATCCAGTCGTTGCCGGTGCGTTGCAGGTTGGAGTCGCGCCGGGCGCCGCTACCACCGTCGGCGAAGGCTTCGTTGACGACGTCCCAGGAGTGGATTCGGCCGCGGTAGTGGGTGGCGACCTGGGTGACGTGGTTGATCGCGGCGTTACGCAGGGCGGTGCCGGACAGTGATTGGGCCCAGCCGGGTTGTTGCTGGTGCCAGAGCAGGGCGTGGCCGCGGACTTTGGCGCCCATGGCGATGCCCTGGTTGAGGATGCGGTCGCCGTTGGTGTAGGTGAACCGGCCCTGGGAGGGTTCGGTGGCGTCCCACTTCATCTCGTTCTCGGCGGTGACGGAGTTGAACTCGGTGGTCAGGATCCGGGTGTAGGTCGAGTCACCGAGCCGGCCACCGGCGATCGCGGCACCGAAGTACCGGCCGGTCTGGGCCGCCGAAGCACCCAGCGTGCTGGCTGCCTCGGC
>NZ_BOQL01000110.1 GCF_018332655.1 Actinoplanes auranticolor
ACAAGTTTCCGGACAGGCACTAAGTCATACGTTGCGGAAGGACGCGTTTCCTCATTCGGACACCGGGGACGTCGCCATGGTTTTCAGTGGCGATGACGGTGTAGCCGGCGGCTTTGTAGAGGTCGATGGCGGGATGTTGGTCTGGGCCGGTGAGCAGGACGGCGTCGTGGTATCTGAACTCGATGGCTTGTGCTTCCAGCGCGGCCAGTATTAGTTTTCCGTAGCCGCGGCCTTGGACGGTTGGGTCGACGCGCATACGGGTAATCTCGCAGATGGTGCCGCTGAGCGGGCGCAGCGCACCCATCGCGATGACCTGACCGTCAAGGTCACCGACGAGCATGGTGGCACGGTCGGCGAGGTAGGTGGCGGCGATGTCGTCCAGGTCGCCGGCGTAGGCATCGACATCGATGGGCACGCCCGCCGCTGCGAGGCCGTAGGCGTTGAGTGCGATGACGTGGTCGTGGTCGCTGTCGCGATAGGTCCGGATCGTCAGAGCTGGCGGCATGATGGAGTGATCTCAGGCGGCGGGTCCGGCGCTGATGGCGAGGACTTCGTGTAGGGCCCGGACGATCGGTGCGGCTCGGCGGGCGGCCGGGATGGCATCGGCGACAGCGTGTGCTCGTTTCAGGACAATGACCGGCCGATATTCGGTGGGCAGTTGTTGGAGCACGGTGCTGGCGTAGTCGGCGCCTTGGGCGATGTCGCCGTCGTGGACCATGCACAGGGCCCGGTCGAGATGCACGAGTGTGGGGTCGAGGCGTTCGCCGGGTCCGAACGCGGCGATGGCGTCGTCCTGCGCCTGCCAGGCGGCGCGGCTCTCACCGAGTGTGGTGAGCGCGTGCGAGCGGTAGAAGTGCAGTTGGCCGGCGGTGAACGCGTAGGCGCTGTTGTCGGTGGCCGTCTCGACGGTGCCGAACAGACTCTCCGCTTGGCGAAGCGCTCCACGGGAGGCGTCGGATTGGGCCATGCAAGCCGCGGCGCGTGCCAGGATGGCCCAAGCCATCGCGGTGATCGGCTGTGGGTGGTGGCGGGTGAGCAGTTCAGCCTCACGAGCGGCCATGACCGCAGCTTGTGGGTCGCCGAGGTTGAGGCTGGCGACGGCACCGCGGGTGGCGACCCAGGCGCGCAGGGCGGGATCGCCGGCCTCGTCGGCGGCGAGCCGGGCGGTATGGACCCATTCCCGAGATTGGCGATACTTACCGACGTTGACCATGGTCATCGAGACCAGCCCGGCCAGGCGAGCGGTGACCGCGCACAGGTCACGGCGCTGCCCTGCGGGCAGCTTGCGGTCGGTCAAGACCTGGACGTCCTCGAGGTCGTCCAGAATGTTGTTCAGGAACACCGCCGGTGGCTGAGTCTTGTAGATGCGCCCGTACTGGGCAGCCACGGATTCTTTGTGCGCGACGGTGCTGTCCGACAACGTCGAGCCGGACAGGGCTTCGTCCATGCGCCGTCGCACTGTGTCAGCCCGTTGTTCGGCCATCCGCGAGCCGGCGGAGGCTCCACGGTCGTTGGCTGGCACCGGCTGCGGCCATCGGACCTCGTCCGCTGTTTCACAGTCGCTTCTCGGTTTCCGGTGCGTAGTGGCACCGTGGTCGTCGCTGTAGTCGGCACCGAAGCCAAGGTCGACAGGGCCGGTGCCGTAGACGCGACATAACGCGTCTAGGTATGGCCTCGAAGGGCGTTCCTGCCCGCGTTCCCAACGCGACACCCGCGAGGCAACTAGGCGCTTCCCGATTCCGGCCACGGCGACCATCTCGTTGATGAGCTGCGCCAGCGACCATCCGCGAGCGAGGCGGTGCGCGCGCAGACGATGGTGACCACAATGCCGGACGATGACTTCGGCCAGTTCCCGTCCGGTCCAGCCTTGCTTGGGTGCCTGATCACGCAACCGGGCTGCGCACCGGGCGGCATGTGGCGAGTGCGAAAACGTGTCGGGAAGCGTCACCAATCGAGCAAATCACGTTTCCGCCGGTTTCAGGTGCACGGCTTCGCGCAACATGGCGCGATTTGTGCGCACACCGCCATTGCGCCGTCTATCCCGATGCCGACACGACGACGGCCATCGTCACCTTGCGCGTGGCGCAGATTGCCGATCGTGGATGCAACTACGACGCTCGGTGGCGGGTCGATCAGCTCCACAACCGGGTGGCGGCGGTCGGGTGGCAGGGCTGGGCGTGCCGACCTCCGGTGCCACCCGCCTGGGCACGCCCAGCCCACCCACTTGCAAACCCGTTTGTCTGTCGGGACTCGTCCTTCGATCAACATTGGAGTGCGCCAGCATGGCGAATCAACGACCGCCCTCCACAACGCTAGGGCCGTCACCGACGACTCGGCCGAGGACGTCGCACCTGGTAGGGGTTGCCATGGCTGCGGTCACGCAGGTGACCGCGTTCGTCGAGATCGTCTGCCGTGCGTTTCGTGGCCGGGAACGTGGGAGGGCTCGCGTGCTGGCTGCGGCGCAGCGGGCGGATGCCGCGGAGCGTGCCCAGGCGTTCGGCAGGCTCCTCAACGTCCACGGCGACTGACCTGCCTGGGTTTCTCGCCCGTCGTGTCGTCGCCCCGTGCGGTGCGGCGGGTGAGGCCTGACGCACCCGACCGAGTATCGAAGTTGTTGTGGTCGGTCGGGTGCCGGGCTGGGTGTGCCGCCTTAGTGCCACACGTCGGCACGCCCTGCCCATCCTCTGGCCCCAACCGGCCCACCCTTGTGAGCGGTGTGCGGCTTGCTGGTGATGCCGGCGGCGTCACACCGGCGGATCGCCCTGCGGCGACGACGTTGCGCCTGACTCTTTGACCCTATTGATGAACGGAGTGCACCGGTGGCTGACCAGCAGCCCGGCGGCGACACGATAGATTCCGGCACGCCGAACGTCGCGCGGGTCTGGGACTACCAACTCGGCGGCAAGGACAACTACCAGGTCGACCGGGACGCCGCTGAGCAGCTCAACCAGGCGTGTCAGGCAGCGGGCGCACCGACCGGACGCGAGGTCGCTCGGGAGAACCGGGCGTTCATCCGCCGCGCGGTGACCTACCTGGCCCGGCAGGGCATCGATCAGTTCATCGACCTGGGCGCCGGCCTGCCCACCCAGGGCAACGTGCACCAGATCGCACGGACGATCAACCCCGGCGCGCGCACGGTGTATGTCGACTACGACGTGCTCGTAGCGGTCCACGGTCGTGCTCTTCTGGCTGACAACCCCGAAACGATCATGATCCGGGCCGACGTGCGCGACCCTGACGCCGTCGTCAGCCATCCGGAGCTGAGAGCCCACTTGGATCTGGGCCGACCGATCGCGGTGCTCATGGTGGCGCTGCTGCACCTGTTCACCGCCGACGAGGCACCGGCCGGGATCGTCGCGCGGTTCCGCGAAGCGCTCGCGCCCGGCAGCTACGTGGTGATCACGCACGTGAGCCGTGACAGCCGGCCGGAGGCGGCCGGCAAGCTCGCCGCGGAGTTCAAACGCCTGGGTGTCACCACGCCGTTGGTGCCTCGTACCACCGTGCAGATCGGCGGGTTCTTCGACGGCCTCGAGTTGGTTGAGCCGGGCCTGGTGTCTCCGGCGCGGTGGCGACCAGACCCGGACGTCGACCCGGACCAGGACACCGAATGGATGCTCGCCGGCGTCGCCCGCCTACCTGCCCGCTGAGCACTGGGCCCGAATCCGGTGCGGCCAGCGCCGGTCGCTACACCTCTATGCCTCTGACCGCGAACACCTCCCCGGAGGAAAGGAACGTTGTCATGCCGTCCACGGATGCGACGCGGCTCACCGACGACCTGTGGCTCGCCGCGCACGACGGCGTCAAAGGCGCCCGCCTGATCGGTGACTGGCCGCTCGGGGTCGGCCTGGCCGCCGGCCTGTTCGCCGAACTGATCCACGACGGGTTTCTCGAGCTGCGCGACGGCGAGCTGTTCCGCACCACAAAGGCCGCGGCTGGCCCGCCGACAGACCCTGCCGTGCGTCCGCTGCTGGTCAAGATGGAAGCCGAGGAGCAGGGCCGGCCCGTTGCGCCGGCGAGGGTGCGGGCGGCCGCTCGTGCGCATGAGGAGCCGTGGGGGCCGCGGGCCTTGGAGCGTGGTGGTTGGCCACCACCGGTTAGGCAGGAGACGCGGCACCGTCTGCCCGGCCACCCGCTCAGTACGTGGATGGCGTATCTGGCCTATGAGCAGCGGGCAGAAGCCAGGGTCCTCGACCGGCTGTCGCGCACGGGTCTGGTCCGGCGTGAGGACCGCCGTCGATTGTTCGGCGGTACCACGGTGCGCTACGTGCCGTGTGACTCCTTCGCCTCCGGGACACCGGCGAACACGATCACCCACGCGGTGCAGACCGGACGCACCTTGCCGTTGTCCGGTGTATTCCTCGCCGGGTTGTTCCTGGCCACCGGTCTGCACCACCACGCCCTGGCCACGCTGAGTCCCTACGAGCGGTCCTTGCTCGCCCAGCAGATCCAGCTCGGCCTGGACGACAAGGCCACGACCGGCGTGAGGGTGATGTTGCGGGAGCTGCTGCGCGCGGCGGACGCCGCCGTCGGTGAGGCCGCCATGCGCTGACCCAGCATCACCGAAACCTCACGGCATCACCCCCGCTCCCGCCCCCTTGCTGCAGGAGGAACCCCCGGTGTCCGCACCTCCCACTGTCGTACCGACCAGCGTGTCCCACGCCCTCGCGCGTAACCGGCTCGGCCCGTTCGCGATCGGCTCAGCCATCGCCTCCAGCGTGGCCCCACTGACCGTGATCACCCTGGTCGTACCCCTCGCCCTGGCCGCGACCGGCCTGCTCGGCTTC
>NZ_BOQL01000111.1 GCF_018332655.1 Actinoplanes auranticolor
GGAACCTATGGATTAAAAGTCTGCAGCGCCTCCATAGATCCACCTGCATTTGATCTCCGTGTCAAGTTCGCGCAGAGTCCGTCCCTGTCCGACCACATACTGGCCCCTCCGGGATATTGCATGCCACCGCGGAACCGCACGGGGACGCCGAATCCAGTCCCGTCCGGACACGTGCGGCCGGCGTGCGGAACATCCGAGCGACCGCGGAGCAACCGAGCGACCGCAGCCGGCGTTCTGTAGGACTGGGGATGGAGGCAGAGTCGGGTGATCCACTCTTCCCGCACGGTAGGGTCGAGTGCGACCTTCACCCGACGGGTGGCCTTAGCGCCACAGGCACAGGACTTGAGCGGTATTTACGCTGAGCAGTCAATCGGATGAGGGGAACCACGCTGAGTAACTTTAGTTGGTCTCGCGACCTAACCGATACCGACCGGGGTGCCCTCGTCGCCTGGAATGAGGGCCGCAACGCCCTCCAGATCAACCAGGCCCAGCGCGAGGGAGATGAGCTGTTCGCCAAATTTCTAGTCAAGGACCTCGACTCTGTCATCTCGGCCGGTTCGTTTAATGAGCCAACCATTGTCTACCGGGGCCTTGCCGTCCCCGACGGCTGTCTGCCTGGCTTGATGGTCAATACAATGCACACTAACCGGGGCTATATGTCGGTGAGCCTGCGCCGGACGCACGCCCAGGAGTTCGCGGCCAGACGAGCCGGAAGGCCCTACGCCGACGGTATCTTCACTTCGATCAGTAAAACCGGGGAGGTCCCGGTAGTCGTGGAGTTCACCCTGCCAGCTGGCACTCTCGCCGCGGAGTTGAAGGGCAATGGGTTGGACGAGTATCTGCTGGCACGCAACTCCTCCTTCAGGATCACCGGCGTGCATGACGGGTTGGTCCGCGCCGTTCCGGTGTAGCCGCCGGAGCGGCCGGCTAGCACCACGGACGGCCTCGACGCCGGGCGGCGCAGCGTGTCGCTGCCGTCCGGGCTGGCCCGGACATGGTCCAACGGGACGATGCCGTCCTCAGCGACGAGAACGTCGCGAAGCACTGCACGAAAGCGACGAGGGCAGTAGATCAGAGAGATGCGAACAGCACTCTACGTAGCTGATCAAACGCACAGGGTTCCAGAGCTTGCTAGCTACAAAAGTTTTCGGATGGTTACTGATCAGTAAGCTTGCTTGCTTGGCCAAAAAAGGCCAGCCTCCGGGGCAGGGGGAGGCAGCCGGATCTGATCTCTAATGGAGAGGTCTGTGATGGAAAGGCTCCCCCTGTGAACGCTTCGACTCGCCTGCTCTGGCTCGCGGTGATTCTCATCTTCAGCCTCATGGTCGCCGCAGCGGCTGCTCTGCTGTCCCGCGCCGGCGGCGACGGCCCGGCGGCAGCCATGTTCAAGGGCGGGGCTTCCTTCGGCGCGACAGTGCTCGTTCTTTTCGCGATCTTCTACTTCGCGACGGCCGGCTCCTGAGGCCAAGTCCTCCCTGGACGACTTGCGCGGCCGGGCGGTCGGTCGCCCTCCACAGCGGAGGGCGGCTGCGCCGCCGCCGGGCACGCTGTCGAACGCGTCGCTGTCGGCCAAGGTGGGGATCCGGTCGCAGATCTGCAGGTCGCCGTCGTCGATGCCTTTCGTGATCCGCCGGGCTACCGCAGTGGTGTCGCCGGCGGCCCGGCCGCCGAGTGTGTCCTGCGCCCCCAGCGGCCGGTATCCGCGCCCGCGGGCGCCAGCAGCACGCATAGCCATCAGAACCAAGCGCCCAGCGATCCTGCGTAGCGTCACCGGCCTGCTCCGTGCGCCGGGTCATGACCGGCGGCAGGCGTCGGCGGACAGCAAGAACCAGGACCGGCCCGTCCAGACCTTCGACCGATCGTGGCGGATGCGGGACAGGTCGGCGGTCAGGCGGGAGGGCTCGTCCCCGCCGGCCGGTTGCGCGGTGATCGGCCGCTGTTTGTCCGCCCGGGTCGGCAGCCGGTCGTGCGGCAGCCCCGTCCCCGGCGTATGGATCAGCAGCATGAGATCCTGCTATCGGCCGAGGCCGGAAGCTCCCCGACGATGTGGTCACACCGATAGGGGTCGACCGCTTCCCAGCACCAGTTCGAGCCCATCACCACATACCGGTCGGCGGCATCGGGGCCGGTCCACTGGATCGCCTGCGGGTCGTCGTACATGATGCGTTGGTCGGCCACCATGATGCCGCGCTGGTGCTTGCTGCTCGGCGACGATGGCATCGGCGACCGGCCGGGTGCAGGAGAACACCTCCCACCCGTTCCACCGGTCGATCAGGGTGCCGACGAATCCCATCCGCAGACAGTCGGGGCCGTCGTCCGGATAGGTCCGCATCCAATCGCCGGAGAACACGCCGGCCCCGCCGACGTGCACCCGATCGGGGCGCAGCTCGGCCAGGTCGCGGCCGCCGGCTTGCGAGATGAGGGTGCGTCGGGCCACTCGGCGGCACGTTCGCGTACCGCGGTCTTGGATGCGTCGCGGTACGTCCGCCCCGCTTGCCGCACCGGGTCCGCTGTTCCGGCCGCCAGGCGATACCGTCGACCGCGGGCAATAGCGACAGCTGTCGGCCGGTCGGCGGCTGCCCGACGCTGCTGCCGCCGTACTGCGGCGCCAGGTTGTCGTCGAGTTCCTCGTCGTCTTCCAGCGTCTGCAGGATCTGTCGTGCGGTCCCGCGGATCTGCTCCGGGTTGCGGCTGGTCTGGTCACGGCTCCAGGTGTCGGCGGCCTGGTGACCGTCGGCGCCTCGAGCCGTGACGGTGGCCAGCAGGTGCTGCCACATGTCCTCGCTGATCGGCGCCGAGCTGGTGAGAGCGTCAAGGTCGTCTCCGCCGGCCGATCGGACTGCGGTGACGGTGCCGTCGTCCCAGCCGACGGTGACTGTCCGGGTGGCGGGCTCGTGGGCCAGCACGGTGCCCTGCTGGCCGACGTGCGGCATGTTGTCCAAGTCGTGGGTGCAGGTCAGCGCGACGCGCTGGCCCGGTCGGTAGTCGGCCACCACGGTTCCTTTCAAGTGCAGCCACGGCCGTGCCCGGCCGGGCATGAAGGGGAGTGGGGTCGTCGGCGGCATTCGCCGACGCCCCCCGGCGGCAAGGGGCACTCGCGCGGCGGGGCAGGCCGGCACGGGCTTCACTCGGGCGGGGCTGGTCCCGCTGCGGGGGTCTGCGCGCGGGAGAGCTCGCTGATGCGCTCGCGGACCGCGGCGTGGAAGCTTTCGCGGGACGCGGTGACCGTCCGGGCGCGCTGGTCGTCGGTGAGCTCTCCCCACCCGAGAGCCGGCGCGGTGCCGGCGGGCAGGTGGTGGGCATTGTCAGCGAGGGCGTCGCGGTAGCGGACCTCAGCTGTATCGCGCCCGCCCCAGCGTGGCGGCGGGGTGAACCTCGGCAGCAGCGCGAGCACGCGGGGGTCGCTGGCGTCGATCCCGGCGACCATGCGCGCACAAACCGCTTGTGCGCCGTCGGCCGGCAAACCGGCAAGAGTCTGCCGGGCCCAGTCGTCGGTGACATCTCGGCCTGCCTCGGCGCCCCGGATGCGAAGCTGCCGCAACACGACGGTCCAGCCCGGCGTGGGGTGTGCTTGTGCCAAGCTGCGGCAGTACCAGTGGGCATGCGGCTAGCTGTGGTCGACGGGAATCCGTAATCCATCCTCGATCAGTGGTGCCCTACCCGGATCAGACAATCGTCTCTTCACCCAGCGGAGCCCTGCCTGCACTTGAATGCAGGAAGCTGACCAACAGATTGCCCCGATGGGCTATCGGATAGCGGGTTTTGCGGTCAGCCTTGGTGTAGATCGCGTTGTCCGGGTAGGAAAGCCAGGTGTCGATGCGGGCGGCCTCAACGGGAGCACTTGCCCCCTCACACAGCATGATCACGAACGGTTGGAAAATGATCGCCCAGAACGGCTTCGTTCTCGGTCCCCGTTGACTCGAAATGTTGACGGTCACCGACAACACGGCGTCGGTGAAGTAAGCCAACGTCCCTGTGCTCGCGAGTGCCACATGGATGCTATGACCGGAAAGCGAAGTGGGACCTGTGGATTCGTACGCGGCAATCAGTTCGGGATGCTCGTCTCGAAGTCGACGGGTCCGTTGCACGGCGAGGATCATGCCGATGATCTGCCGCACGATTCGTCCGGGGTGCAGGCTGACTCCACCACGAGGGTTGATGCCCCTGCCGTGTTCCATCGGTAGCCAGAAAGCCTCGGTCTGCGACTTCGCAAGGAGCCAGAGATCGTTGCGGTCCCAGCCGAACGCCCTCTGCACGCTCGCGGCCCACTGGCCAAGATGCGCCACAACGTCTTTCCGCCATGTTGCGTAGGCCTGTGGCAGGCCCCGCTTACTGGCGCCACCGTTGCAGTCGCTGCATAGCGACGGGATGGTGTGCCCTTGTTCGTAGCTCCGTAAGACCTTCAGCTCACCGTTCACCTCGTTGTAGATCGTGATCGGTGCAGCATTGTCGGCAGACTTCGGCGGTAGGTGCTCCTCAGTCATTCGGGTCTCTACGCCGCAGTGACGGCACCAGTCCACAAGGGCCACGGGTCGATGCTATGCAGCGTTACCGCGCCTGCCCAGCTAGTAAGGCTGGATACTGTCAGGCAGATCGGCCGGCCGATCTGCCTGACAGGCCCAACAGCGAGCTCGAAGGTTGGCGCACGGAAGAGTCAGGGCCGCCAGGGTGCTTGGCCGGGCGCGCATAGGCGATCGGGATCGAATAGAAGGGCGATCCATCACGGCGCCGCCATGTCGACGACCAGTTAGATGTTGGGTTTGCTCGTCGCCAGGCGTCGGAGCGTCGTGATCCGTGCGTCTCAGGGGCGACAGCCTTGGCCACCAGTTCCTATGGACCAGGTGGCGTAGTTCTTGGACCTCCCTGACGGCTCTCTCTAGCGACGGGCCAGGGAACCTCCCGTAGTTCCTTTTCGTAGTTGTTGATCAGAGCAGCGTAGAAGGCCCGGTGCGTGGAGTCGAGAAGAGCCGGGAGAGCGTGGCCGGTTGCTCACCGGGGTATGCGGCAACAGGGTCGGCTCGGAACCCTTGGTTGCTCGACCAAGAAGCGCAAGACAGTCCTTCGCGAAAGAATTTGTGAAGCTACACGGCGGGGGAGTCGATCCGAGCGCTGGCGAAATCGACGGGCCGCAGCTGCGGGTCCGTTCACCAGGTTCTGACCGAGTCCGGTGTGGAACTGGGACAAAGGGGCGGAGCCAGGAGGCGAAAGAAGGCCTGAGTATGTGGCAAGAGATGCCACAGTCGAACCAGGAACGTTGCCGTCACTCGAGTCTCCTGCAAACAACCGAGGTGGGGTAGCCTGCCACCGATGGGCGGGCCGCGGGAACCGAGTCGGCCTACACATGGCGACAGGTCGCGAGCGGGGGTGAGTGTGATGGTGGCGCTGCCACCGCCGGCGTTTGAGGCGCGATACCGCACTTACGCTTTCCCTACGGGAGTAATCAACGGCGGCGGAAAGCTATCGTTCAACACCGACGATCTAGCCCATGCTCTGGTCGCCACGGGGCGAGCGCCCGGCGACCGCTCCCGCTACGGTGCAGCGTCAGCCTACGAGTGGCTCCACCGGGTTTCTTTGATCCCCGCTTACATCCGGCGTAACTACCACGGTCGGCTGACTCGTTCGCGTCTGGCCCTTGAGCTCGACCGGTCGGAGTTGGTCGGCGTGTCTTACGCACTTGGACAGGCCATGACCGCGGTGTTCTGCCGCATGGAGCTTGCTGTCAGCCACCTCCTGCACGTCGACCGGTACTTCCAGCAGTACGGTGTGCAGTTCAACGGTCGCAAGCGAGCTGATCTTTTCGGCTTGTCGCCAAACGGCTGGGTGGTGGCCGAGGCGAAAGGGCGCTCCCGGACGATGGAGTCCGAGCTGCGCGGAAAGCTCGAACTCCAAAAGCGGTCGGTACTTACCGTCTGCGGCGCCGTGCCCTGGCTGGCGCTAGGCTGCGTGGCGTCGTTCCCGATCCGGGACGGCGGGATGGAACTCGACGCCTTCGACCCAGAGAAGGCCGAGCCGGACGCGCTCGTCATTCCGGGCGGGGCCGATGATGCGATGCTCGCCTACTACCTGCCTTTCGTCACGATCATCGACCTAGGCGCTTCCGCTACGGATGTTGGCCAGCAGCAGCTGGTAGTCGGCGACTTTGGTCCGCTCGGGGTTCGCGTTGGGCTACTCCGGTCGATCTACCAGCGAGTGCAGCGCGGAGCGCAGGAACGGGACATGGCCGGATTCAGCGAAGATATCCAGGTGGTTCTCCGCGAAGCGCCGCTGGCCGAGCTTGGCCTCTTTCCTGACGGCACAAGGGTAGATACCAACTGGCCCGACGCCGTATCGGTTCAGGACTGGTCCGAGGACTTCTGACCCTCCGTGGTCACCAAAGATGCGGTCCGTTCAGTCTGTACCTCCGCGTCGAAGGACTACCGCGCCTGTCATGAATACGGCGGGCCGCAGGGCGGCTGCCCTATTCGTGCAGCCATGCCGGTCTAGTGTTGCTTCGTGGGCTTCTCGGATGGCGATGCAATCGCATGGACTCGTCGGGTGTTCCCCTACGGCACGGACCTGCCTGTCACGGAGAGCGGCTTCTTAGCTTCGCGTTTAACGTC
>NZ_BOQL01000112.1 GCF_018332655.1 Actinoplanes auranticolor
GCCCAGGTCAGCCTGATGTTGCGGTAGCAGGTGCGGATCGCCCAGATCAGGGTGCGTCCGGCGTGGCGGTCCTGCACGGACGCGGCACTGACCGCGACCACCAGCAGCAGGCCGATGGTGTCGACGGCGATGTGGCGTTTACGGCCGTTCACTTTCTTACCGGCGTCGTAGCCGCGGCTGGTGCGCGCGACCGTTTCGGCGGCGCGTACCGACTGGGAATCGATGATCGCCGCGGTGGGCTCCCGATCGCGGCCGGCAGCGGCACGGACCCGGTCGCGTAGGTGATTGTGCAGGTGGTTGACGGTGCCGTCAGCGGTCCAGCGGGCGTGGTAGTCATAGACGGTCTTCCACGGCGGGAAGTCGGCCGGCAACGCCCGCCAGACGCAGCCATTGTGGGCCAGGTAGCGGATCGCGTCGACGATGTCGCGACGCGGATGCCTCGGTGGTCGCCCGCCCCGCCGGCCGGGCCGCCCGGCCGGGATCAGCGGGGCGATGACCTGCCATTCCGCGTCGGTCGTATCTGACGGGTATCGCCGGACACGCTTGCTGGGCAGGTGATCATCAGACACGGTGGCGGTGGTAGATGCGCTGGAGCCGGCGACCAGGTAGAACGTCATACAGGGCCTTGAGGGTCGAACGTGATGGTGTGGTTACCTGCGCTCTTACCTCAAGGCCCGACCCATGTCAGCCAGCCACGCCGCATCATCCATCGACACTCACAAGTTTCCGGACAGGCACT
>NZ_BOQL01000113.1 GCF_018332655.1 Actinoplanes auranticolor
CACGACGGACCTGCCCGGTTCGAGTCTGCTGGCCGGTCGCTACCGACTGGTCGAGCGGCTCGGTGCCGGCGGGATGTCAGTGGTCTGGCGAGGGTTCGACGAAGTGCTCGGTCGTCAGGTCGCGGTGAAGGTTCTGCCGCCCTCGACGAGCACCGATCCCTCGTTCCGGCGCCGACTCCGCGCGGAGGCCCAGGCTGCCGCGAGGCTGAGCCACCCGCACATCACCAACGTCTACGACTACGGCGAGGCGACCACCGTCGACGGTGAGCCGGTGCCGTACGTCGTCATGGAGCTCGTCGACGGCGAGTCGCTGGCGGCCGTGCTGGCCCGCTCGCGCCGGCTGCCGTGGCCGGCTGCCGTGCGTATCTCCTCCGAGGTCGCGGCGGCGCTGGCCGCCGCGCACGCCCGGGGCATCGTGCACCGCGACGTGACCCCGGCCAACGTCATGCTCACCTCCGGCGGGGCCAAGGTCGTCGACTTCGGCATCTCGGCCCTGATCGGCGAGAACGACATCGACCCGGACGGCAGCCTGCTCGGCACGCCGGCCTACCTCGCGCCCGAGCGGCTGGAGGGCGGCCAGGTCAGCCCGGCCACCGACGTCTACGCGGTCGGCCTGCTGATCTACCGCACCCTGA
>NZ_BOQL01000114.1 GCF_018332655.1 Actinoplanes auranticolor
GTCTCGGCGTGGTCACTGGTCCAGGTCGAGCGGTTGCTGTTTCGGCCCGGTGATCAGTTCGGTGTCCGATTGTGGTGGGGCGGGGCTGTGCCATTCGGCGAGCAGTACGGTGGCGTCGTCCTGCAGCCGGTCGTCCTGGTAGTCGAGGATGGCGTGCACGAGCCGGCGCATGGTCTCCGGTCCGGGAAGCTGGTCGGCGAGGGCTTTGGCGGTGAAGTCGGTCAGTCGTTCGACGCCGAACTGCTCGCCGTCGGCTGAGCGTGCTTCGATGATGCCGTCGGTGTAGAGAAGCAGGCGGTCGCCGGGCTCGAGTGCCTCTTCGACGACCACCGGCGGGCGCCTGTCGCCCAGCGATACCGGTAGGGCGGTCGGGGTCGGTAGCACCTTGACGACTTTGCCCTGCCGCAGGACGATTCCGCCTGGATGGCCGGCGGAGATGACCCGCAGCGCGCCGGTGCACTGGTTCAGCTCGGCCAGTACGGCCGTGATCATGCCGGCCCGGTCGTGGGTTCGCACCGCGCTGTCGATGTGGTGGTAGGTGGCGGTCAGGTCCATGCCCGCGCGGCGGGCGTTGCGGTAGGCGGCGAGCGCGATCGAGGCCAGGACGACTGCGCGCATGCCATTGGCCGATCCGTGGCCGGCGGCGTCGAACAGGGCCAGGTGGGCGGTATCGCCGTTGACGGCGTAGTCGAAGGCGTCGCCGCCGACGTCGTAGCTGGGTTCCAGGATGCCGCTGATCATCAGGTGGCCGGTCGAGAACGACAGAGGCGGCAGTTGGGCCCGCAGCATCTCCGCAGCCAGCTGCATGGGCTCACGGCGGCGGACCCGTTCGACGGTGTCGCTGTAGGAGCCGCGGGTGATGACCAGCTCGGCCAGCAGCGAGGCGACAGTCATACAGTCGTCGACTGCCTGGTCGCTGAGCGTAGCGTCGGAGACGACCTCGAGCACGCCCATCCGTTCGGCGCCGTTGAGCAGCGGCACCCACAACCGCTGTCCGTCGGGTTCGGTGTCGCTGACACATGTGGTGACCAGGGTGAAAGCGCGGCCGCCGAGTGTGCCGTCGATGTTGAAGCTTTCGCGGTGCGGTGCGGAGCCGCCCAGCAGCGGCAGCAGCTCACGCTGCTGATGGTCCACGAGGTAGA
>NZ_BOQL01000115.1 GCF_018332655.1 Actinoplanes auranticolor
GAGATGAGCACGACGCCGAGGCCGTTGTCGGCGAGGCGGCGGACGAGTTCGAGGACTTGTGCGGTCTGGGCGACGCCGAGGGCGGCGGTGGGTTCGTCGAGGATGACCACGCGGCTGTTCCAGAGGACGGCTTTGGCGATGGCGACGGTCTGGCGTTGTCCGCCGGAGAGGCTGGCGACGAGTTGGCGCAGGCTTTTGACGGTGCGGACCGACAGGCTGGCGAGGGTGTCGCCGGCCATTTGTTCCATGGTGGGTTCGTCGAGGACGAGTCCGCGGACTTTCTCGCGGCCGAGGAACATGTTCTGGACGATGTCGAGGTTGTCGCAGAGGGCGAGGTCCTGGTAGACGACTTCGATGCCGAGGGCGGCGGCGTCGCGGGGGGTGTGGACGGCGACCTGGTTGCCGTCGAAGGTGACCGTGCCGGCGTCGATGGTGTAGATCCCGCTGACGCATTTGACCAGCGTCGACTTACCGGCACCGTTGTCACCGAC
>NZ_BOQL01000116.1 GCF_018332655.1 Actinoplanes auranticolor
TGAGCCTTTTTCAACCTGATCTTGCAGGTCAGCCAGGGTCGGCAGGGGGCGTTGATCGGTGAGGGCGAGGCTCCAGGTAGGACAGCAAATCGACCAAAACCCGATGCCCCGACCGGGAGCCTCGCCATGCTGTCCTACCCTGCCACGATCACCTTGTCCAGCCGGACCCTGAACCACCTCGCCAACCGCATCCGCGGCCACCGCCAGCAGCGCGGATCTCGATGGAGGCGGCTGAACCCCGGCCGGCAGGCCCTGCTTGCCCTGGCTCATTTGCGCAACGGCGACACCTACACCCGCCTCGCCGCCGGCTTCCAGATCGGCATCGCCACCGCCTGGCGCTACGTCCAAGAAGCGATCGCCCTGCTCAGCACGGCCGCCGACGACCTTGAGACCGCCATGCAACGCATCCGACGGTTGGCGTACGCGATTGTGGACGGCACGCTGATCCCGATCGACCGCGTCGCCGACCAGAGGCCGTACTACTCCGGAAAGCACAAGCGCCACGGCGTGAACGTCCAAGTCCTTGCCGACCCGGCCGGGCGTCTCGTCTGGGCTTCGGCCGCGCTGCCCGGCTCGACCCACGACCTGACCGCCGCCCGTATCCACGGGATCATCGATGCGCTGGCCAGCGCAGACGTGATGACATTCGCCGATAAGGGTTACCAGGGGGCCCGCGGCAGTGTGCGTACACCGTTCAAGCGGCGCCGCTTCCGGCCGAAGCTGTCACGCCGACAGAAGACGGTCAACCGCGCGCACGCGACGATCCGCGCCCGCGGCGAACGAGCCATCGCCACGCTCAAGACCTGGAAGATTCTGATCAAGCTGCGCTGCTGCCCGCGCCGCGCGACCGCGATCGTGCAGGCCATCCTCGTTCTGCACCACGTCGAAGCGGACCGCTACGCAGGATGAAAAGGGCTCAATG
>NZ_BOQL01000117.1 GCF_018332655.1 Actinoplanes auranticolor
AGGTTGAAAAAGGCTCACTGATCAGCGCCCAAAGTCAAGCCAGGTGCGCGCCGATCAACGACGGCTGATCACTTCGGCTTCTCCTCGGGCGGTCTGCGCATCGGCGTTGGGGAGCGTATGGACGGGCTGGGCGCTCCCCTGCTCGGAGTGTTTGTCCTGGTCGTGTGGGTGCTGCGGGCTGTCGTGGGGAGCGCGCGACGATGATTGCCGCCGAATGACGCGATGCCGATGCCTGGTGCTCCCGGCATCAGGTTGTTAGCGCGGCCGATTGGTGGGTGCATTCAAGCGGCGTGAACGGTGTTGGACGGTCGTCAACCGATGTCCCGTACCAAACGCTGACCTGCCGAAACGACGTTTTGGCAGGTCAGCGGTGCCGTTCGGGCAAGTTTGACACGGAGGCTGTCACTCAACGGGCGTCAACTGCGCTCAACAGCGTCGAAGTGCAGGTCAACGGGGTCGTCGAGGATGGCTGACTCTCCTTGCTGGACGGTGAGCGCTTCCTAGTTACGGAAGTCCGGACGGCTCGGCATGATCGAGATCGCCGGAGCGACAACGTCCTACGTAACGGGGCCGAGCCGGGCGCTCGCCGGGCGGAGACCGGCGAGGGTCGTGACAGCTTCCGGAAAGAGGAGTGCGGAGCAATCCATCTTCAGCCTTCGCGATTCGTCTCGCGAAATGACCTCTTCCGGGGTGAGTAGCCCTGTTCCCAGCAGTGACCTCTTCCCGGGCGCTGAAGCATCACACTCAAGACGTTGACGTAGGACTCGCCCGTCGCCGCGAATTGCCCTGCTCAGCCGTACAGCATTAGCCGCTCTAGATCTTGCTGAAAGCCGACAGTCGGAGCTTGAACGGTACGCATCCGATTTTCCTCCGATGTCGACAGCGGCGATGGCCTTGTAGCGTCCTGCGCTGTTTGTTGGACGTGCCGCCGACATCGTCACGAGGATGCCGTGAGTCGTACAAGAGTCGCCCTTGGCGCTGCCGCGGTCCTGGCCGTCGCCGTGACGCTGACATTCGGATATCTGGCTGCGGCCCGCGACCGGGCGCTCGCCGGCTCGATCATCCAGGCGGTGGCCGCGACGATCACCCTCGCCGGTGTCTGTGGCACCGCGTTGTGGCGGTTCACCCGTGGGCGTACCCGGCCGTCGGCGACCGACATCGGGGAACACCTCGACCGATTCGCCGACGCCGTCACCCGGCAGTGGGAGAACGCGGTGATGGAACGCGGCCTGCGGTACCCGACACCCGTACCAATGGGGTGGAAATGGTCCTCCCTCTGCATTTCCGCCTCGGCCGACGACGCCGCGGGACTCCCGTCGGTGGTCCGGACCGCGCCGCTGCCCGGAACCGATCGGGTGACGCCTGCCGACCTGGCCGGCGGCGACGTCGAGGACCTATTCCGTGTCTACGCAGGCCTGGACTCCGGCCGGATCCTCCTGACCGGCCGGGCCGGCGCCGGCAAGTCCAGCGCCGGAATCCTGCTGCTGCTGCGCGCACTGCAGCATCGCAACCAGCAGAAAGACCGCGCCCGCGTCCCGGTGCCGGTCATGCTCACCTTCTACGGCTGGGATCCGCGCCGGCAGGACTTCGCGTCGTGGCTGACCGACCGCCTGGTCGGCGACTACCCGACGCTGGCGGCAGCGGGCCGTACCGCCGTCGCGGCGATGGTTCGCGACGGCCGCATCGTGGTCTTCCTCGACGGCCTCGACGAGATCCCGGAAGACCTCCGGCCGGTGGTCGTCCGCGCGCTGGACCACCAGGTCACGCACCGGATCGTGCTCATGACCCGGGTCGGCGAGATGGTCCGGACCGCCCACAACGCCCATCTGTCCGGCGCCGCCGCGGTGGAGCTGCTGCCGGTACCCGCCAACCACGCCGTGGACTATCTGCTGCGGGTCAGCGTCAGTCCCACACGCCCCGGTTGCCGGGCGGTGGCCGACCTTCTGACGCGGGCGCCGGAAGGTCCGCTCGCCCGCGCCGTCGCCCAGCCCTTGATGCTGGCGCTGCTGCGTGACCGCCTCGCCGCCGACGACGACGTCCACGAACTGCTGGAGTTGAACCGTGCTGGGAACGCGGAAGGCATTGAGGAGTGCCTACTCGATCGGGTTATCGCGCTGGCGTACCGGTCACCCGGAAGGATCTCGCCGACAGCGGCCCGGGAGCTGCTGAACTTCCTGGCGGCCAACCTGGCCAGCCGCGGCGTCCGCGAGTTCGCGTGGTGGGACATGCCGAAGTGGTTGCCGCAGGGGCCACGGACGCTGGCCACGACGATCCTCGTCACTGTCGTCTGGGGTATCGGCAACGGGGCAACCATGATGGCCGACCGGCTGGTGCTGGGGCCGAGTTTCGGAACAGCACGGGACGTGCTGATCACCGCGTTGATGAGTGGACCCAATACGGCGATGTTCGCGGCGCTGGCAGTGGCCCAACCCGGATACGGCGCGGCAGCCAGACGCCGGGCCGCATTCTCACGGACGGTGATCCAGTACGGCTGCGTCTGCGGAGCGTTCTTTCACATCGGGGTCCAGATGGCCCTCCCGCTGAGGTACGCGCCGTTCGATCTGGCCGGAACCGTGGTTTTCACGCTGCTGCTGGCCAAGAGGCCCTCGCTGCGTTGGTCCGACAGGCGACTGAGTCTCGCTTTCGACAACCCTGCGACGCTGTCGGCGCCGGTCGGCGCCTGCGCCGTCTTCCTCGGCAACTTCATCCGCTTCCTGCCCGATGGGGTGTTGTCCGCGTTCGGCGGAGCCGTAGGGCAAGCGCTCACCCTCGGGCTGCTTCTCTACTTCCTACAGCCGCCGCGCGGGGTGACGCAGGCGAGGCTCGTGGGCCCGCGGCGCCAGAGCCTCCTCGGCCGGGCGACTCTGGTGGTCGGCCTGTCTGCCGCGACCGCTTTCGGGCTGATCACGCTACTGATGCTGGTCGAAGCCCGTACCGGTGACACCTTCTCCCGGTCCCTGCTCACGTTGGCCGCCGCTCTGTTGTTCCTCCTGGTCATCCTGCCGACAATCGGCCTGTTCCCGCAGCGCGACCTGTCGGGCGGCGTCCCGGCAAGCCCTCTGCGTCTGATGCGCCAGGAGCTGCGGTCCCGGGTGGCCGCCGGATGCGCGCTCGGTCTGGCTCTTAGTCTGCCCATCGTTCCGTCGGCGATGCTGTTCGAGTCACCACCCGGTGTCACGGTCGACGCGTGGGCGGTAAACCTGCTGTTCGCCGCCGAGACTGTGCTGCTGATCGCCGCTGTGGGCGGTCCGATGTTCGCCGTCGCCTCCAGCCATACGTGGCAGACGTTCCTGCTCGGCCTGCAGATGCGCGCCGCCGGGCTCGGCCCTTGGCAACTGCCCCGCTACCTAGACGACGCCCACCGGCGGGGTGTGCTGCGTGCCCTCGGCCCGGTCTACCAGTTCCGGCACGCCCGGCTGCAGGACCGGTTGAGCCGCCCCGCGACTCCGCCGCACAGTCCTCGGCCGACGTCCGAACCGCACCGGGCCGTACCGACGCCGTTGAACGCCACATAACCGGCCGAGTGGCGGGCGTACGGACCCTGTTACCTAATTCGTGAAGCTGTACCGTGCCCGATCCCCATCCATGGCGGTGAGCTGGTGCACTCGCCGAGGCGCTCGACCTGCTCGACGGCACTGTGGAGATCCCGATGGTCGGCACCGGGTCGAGCGTCGCCGTCGCCGTCGCCGGCTCGCTGGTGCTGTACAAGTTCGGCTGACTGTTGTGAGGCTTAAGTCAGTGCTCGGGGGCGGGAGGGTGCCGAGCTGCTCCCTGGTTCGGACTCGTTGGTCCAGGTAGCGGTGAGTGCGACGGTGGGTCGTGGGGAGCAGGCAACGATGATTCCCGCCGATCGGCGTCATGCCGATCCCGGGTGCTCCCGAACCGGGCTGCCGGCCCGGCCCATTGATGGGTGCATTCAACGGGTGTCAACGGCGTTGAACCTCATGCTGCGCTACCCATTGACGCAGGCGCGACGTATGCGGGAAGTTGTCTCGATGCCTGCCGCGTACGCCCAGAGTGACCAGTTCCGTGGTGCCCGCATCCACCTCTCCGATCTTACCGGCCTCGAGATCCGCGACTGCGAGGTCAGCGGCCTCAAGATCGTGGACTGCTACGGAGGCGACGTCTACCTCGGCGGTTACTTCGAGCGTCTCGTGGTCAACGACGTCGACGTGACAGCCTACGTCGAGGCCGAGCTCGACCGGCAGCATCCCAACCGGGTGCCGGCTCGTGACGCCGCGTCCTGCGCCGACTACCGGGCTGCTTGGGATGCCATCGAGACGCAATGGGAGGCGACGCTCGGCCGCGCACGGCTGCTGCCCGAGGCCACGCTGCACGAGCGGGTCAACGGCGAGTGGTCGTTCGTCGAGACCCAACGGCACCTGCTGATGGCCGCTGATGCCTGGCTCGGTAATGCCGTGCTCGAGGAGGATGAGCCGTATCACCCGTTGGGCCTTCCGCACGGCGGGATGCCGCCCGACGCGGCAGCGCAGCTCAAACTCACCCTCGAAGCCACCCCGACGCTCGACGAGGTACTCGCGCCGCGGCTCGCTCGCATGGCCACGATGCGACGTGTCGTCGACGGGCTCACCGAGGCCGAGCTTGACCGGGTGTGTGGCCGCAAGCCGGCGGACCCATATCCCGACCAGGAGTACGTCGTACGCCGCTGCCTCAAGGTGTTGCTCAAGGAAGAGGCCGAGCATCACCGGTACGCGGTACGCGACCTCGCCGTGCTCGAGGCCGGCGCCTGACCCGTTACGGATCTCCTGCCGTCGCCCTGGTCGACCAGCCCGACGAGCCACTGTTGCGTTTGCGGACATTCCCGGGTGGAAGGCCACTACCGAATCGTGGACCCGCCCCACAAAGGAGGCCAGAGCGTCGATCATCTCCGCCTTTTTCGCAGTGACAGTAGCCGCCGATCGAAAACTCGACCTGCGAGTAGAACAACCTGTATCGAAGTACTACATCCTGGACTGCGCGCCGCAGGCACCTCCGTCCACTGCGAACAACACTGCTCGCAACGTCGTAGGCGCCTGCGGTCCGCGTGATTACTAAGACCGGCGCTGCTCGCGGGCGTCGGCCGCGTCGGTTTCCAGCACCGGCGACGGGTCGGTCGGGTCGTCGCTCCGGTCGACCACGGGCATCTTCTGTTCGATGACGTCGGCCTCCGACGCCTCCAGGGGAATGCTGTCAATGCCGAGGTCAGCCGTGCTCATGACCGACGATTCGCCAGCCGAGCCGGCCGAGCCGGCCGCCGCGGTGCGGGCGGCAGCCTTCTTGGGCCGGTTCCGCGGCCGGCGCTGCTTGTCACCGGCGACCGGCGGGGTCGGTCGCTCACCGGCGACCGGCGGGGTCGGTCGCTCACCAGCGGCCACGTCGGCCGACAGCGCCGCTACGCCGGCCTCGGGCTCCGGCGAGCTCTGTGGATCCGTCTCGGCCGGACGGCCGCTCACCGTACGGACGGTGGCGGCAATCTGCTCGTATTTCTCTCGCCCGGCCCGCGCGCCCAGCACGTATCCCACGGCCAGGCCGGCGGCCAGCTTCACAACTCTCATCGGACGGTTCTCCATCTACTCGGTCGGTCGGACCACTGGCCCGCAGCTTGGGTGGCTCATGACATCGCCGAGCGCGACGGCGGGGCGGTGCCGCCCTGCGGTTCGGTGGCGTGCATGAGTTCAGCGATGGCCGACCGGTCCGCCTCCGACGGCAGACCCCAGCCGGGCCGGTAGCCGTACACCTGGTCCAGACCGGTGGCCGCGGTGCGGCCGTCGAGGATCTCCACGGAGCCGGTGTCGATCAGGCCGGGATGTTCGACGCCGCACGCTTCGGCGACCTTGAGCAGGTCGCGGCGCAGGGTCTTGATGTAGTTGGCGGCGCGCACGCTCTTCAGCGCCGGGTCCAGTCCGCGGGTGAGCCAGGGGTTCTGGGTGGCGACGCCGGTAGGGCACGTGTCGGTGTGGCACTTCTGCGCCTGGATGCAGCCGATCGCCAGCATGGCCTCCCGGGCCACGTTGACCATGTCGCAGCCGAGCGCGAAGGCGACCACGGCGTTGTCGGGCAGCCCGAGCTTGCCGGCTCCGACGAAGACCACCTGCTCGTGCAGGCCACGCTCGGCGAACATCCCGTACACCCGGGCGAAGCCGACCTGGAACGGCAGCGACACGGTGTCGGTGAAGATCAGCGGCGCCGCGCCGGTGCCGCCCTCGCCGCCGTCGATCGTCACGAAGTCGACGCCGCGCCCGGTCGTGGCCATCAGCGAGGTGAGCTCGTCCCAGAATTCCAGGTCGCCGACGGCCGACTTGATGCCGACCGGCAGGCCGGTCTCCGCGGCCAGCATTTCCACCCAGTCGAGCAGGCTGTCGGTGTCGGAGAACTCGGCGTGCCGGGACGGGCTCACGCAGTCGACGCCCTGGGTGATACCGCGGGTGGCGGCGATCTTGGCCGACACTTTCGCGGCCGGCAGCAGCCCGCCCAGGCTGGGCTTGGCGCCCTGGCTGAGCTTGATCTCCAGGGCCCGTACCGGGGCCCCGGCCACCAGGTCCTTGAGCCGCTGCAGGTCGAACCGGCCCTGCTCGTCGCGGCAGCCGAAGTACGCCGTGCCGATCTGGAAGACCAGCTCACCGCCGTGCCGGTGGTACGGCGACAGCCCGCCCTCCCCGGTGTTCTGCAGGCAGCCGGCCAGCGCCGCGCCCTTGTTCAGCGCTTCGATCGCGTTGCCGGACAGCGAGCCGTAGCTCATGCCGGAGATGTTGACCACCGACTGCGGCCGGAACGCCCGCGCTCGGCCGCGCGCCGCCCCGAGGACCTTGGCACACGGTACGGACGCCTCGTACCCGGCCGCCGGCGCTGACTGAGGCACCGCCCGCCCGAACGTGCGGTGCTTGATGATCGGATACCCGGCTGTGTACTCGATGTCGTTGTCGGTGCCGAAGCCGAAGTAGTTGTTCTCCTTCTTCGCCGACGCGTACACCCAGCGCCGCTGGTCGCGGGTGAACGGCCGTTCCTCGTTGTTGCCGGCCACCACGTACTGCCGCAGCTCGGGACCGACGGCTTCGATGAGGTACCGGCCGTGGCCGAGGACCGGGAAGTTGCGCAGCAGCGCATGGTCGCGCTGGAGGAGGTCGCGGACGGCGACTGCCGCCAACGCCGACACTGCGGCTGCCGCAGCCGCGCCGATGCCCAACTTCATGCCGGGTCAAGTTGCCGCTGAGCAGGGGTGCTAAACAGTCGCGGGGGACGCGCTATCCGGCATCCAGCCGTTCGAGTTCCGCGGCGACCTCCGCGGCCTCCCCCGTGCCGACCTTGGTGAAGAGCGCGAGCGCCGCCCGCAGGTGCTCCCCTGCCGCAGCCCGCCGGTCCGCCGCCAGCTCGGTGCGGCCCAGCCCGGCGTACGAGTGGGCCTCGTCGATGGCGCTGTCGATCTCCTGGGCCAGGGCCAGCGCCCGGTACGCGGCCCCCAGCTCGTTGAGCGCCTCCACCTCGCCGCCGCGCACGCCGAGGTCGCGGACCAGGTCGATGGCTTCCGTCAGGGTTTCGATCGCCGCCGTGGGGTCGCCGTTCTCGCGGCGCAGGGTGCCGAGGAAGACCAGTCCCGTGGCCATGCCGAGCCGGCTGCCGACCTCCCGGCTGCGCTCCACCGCGACGGCGAGCGCGTCCGCCGCGCCGGCCCGGTCCCCGGTGCGGTGCAGGACGGTGCCCGCCGAACGACGCGTCCTCGAACGCCGGCTGACAGAACTCGCCGGCCCGACCGGTGGATCAGCAGCGAGCGCCGGTCCCGCCCCCATTGCCAGCGAAACGGCCGACGCGGCCGCCGTGGTGACACGAAGCTTGCTCATGGCGCCCGAACCCCGGCCGCCCTCGACGCCCTGAGCGGACGAGTGACCGGCGCCACTCACCCCCTTCCACCGGCCGGCGACCGGTATGCGCTACTGTTGCCGAGTTGCAGTTTTGATTTCCGTAGACGTTTTTCAGCGCCTGATGGGTTATCTAAAACCCACCCAGGCGCTTTTCGTTTTTCGTGTCGGTTTCGACGCGGGTGATCAACGCGGCGGCGACGGAGTCCGCACAGTGCGGCCTCCACAGCTCGCGAAGGAGCAGACATGACTACAGGCACCGTGAAGTGGTTCAACGCCGACAAGGGCTTCGGATTCATCACCCCGGACGACGG
>NZ_BOQL01000118.1 GCF_018332655.1 Actinoplanes auranticolor
TAAGGGTTTCAGGTGTGCTGGTGGCGGGCCAATCGGCGGGTCATGACGATGATCATGGCCCACTGGACCATCGCGGCGTGGTGTTCGGGGAGGCGTTCGTAGTCACGGACGGTGCGCCGGCAGCGGTTGATCCAGGAGAATGTCCGCTCGACGGCCCACCGGCGGTGCAGGACGACGAAGGTGCTCTGTCCGGCCAGTTTCGCGACGATCTTCAGGGTGAGTGTGAGTTGGTTGCTGGCCCAGCCGACGAGTTGGCCGGCGTAGCCGGAGTCGGCCCAGACCAGCCGGACGCCCGGGAAGCAGGCGTGCAGCGCCCAGAGCAGCGGTTTCGCGGCGTCGCGGTCCTGGACGCCGGCGCCGGTGACCAGCACGGCGAGCAGTAGGCCGCAGGTGTCGACGGCGATGTGGCGTTTGCGTCCGTTCACTTTCTTGCCCGCGTCGTAGCCGCGGCTGCAACGGCCGACGGTCTCGGCGCCGCGCAGCGACTGGGAGTCGACCAGCGCCGCCGTCGGCTGCGCGTCGCGGGCTTCGACCTGCTGGCGGACCTGTTCGCGCAGGTGGTTGTGGATGCGGGTCAGGGTGCCGTCGGCGGTCCAGGTCTTGAAGTAGTGGTAGACCAATTTGTGGTGCGGGAAGTCGGCGGGCAGCGCGTCCCACTGGCAACTGGTCCGGTCGAGGTAACGGATCGCGTCGACGATGTCGCGGCGCGGGTAGACGATCGGGCGACCGCGTCCGGTCCCGGCGGGCACGTGCGGGGCGAGGATCGCCCACTCGGCGTCGCTGGTATCGGACGGGTAATGCCGTGGCCGGGCGGTGGGCAGATGGTCGATGAGGGTGGCCGGGGTCATCGATGCGGCGGTCCCAGCGACAAGGTATACAGACAGGGTTGGGCCTTCGGAGTTCGAGCTTCTGGCTAGTCACCTCTGCTCGTACCGAAGGCCCTTCCTCATGTCACGCCACCACGCCAGGCGTGAGCACGATCATCGATCTACATCTCAGCTGCCGGCCATCCGAACCCCTTATTTACCAGGGTCT
>NZ_BOQL01000119.1 GCF_018332655.1 Actinoplanes auranticolor
GGCATCGCGCTGTTCCTCGAGGAGGCCGGCGTCAACACCGCCATCATCGTGGCGGCCGTATCCACCCTGGCCGCCTTCCTGGCCGCCCAGGCCAACGCCATGATCGCGCTCCACGGCGACGCCGTGGACCCGACGAGCTTCCCCGGCGGCTTCTGGCCCAAGAGCAACACCGACCAGTACAGCGACGCAACAGTCAAGGACGACGACGCCGACTGGTCACTCAAACGCCCGTAGAATCCGCGGTGGCTGCTCGCTCAGCAGCTCGACACCGGCGAAACGGCATCTGAGCTGCAAGGATGCACACCGTCGTGGCTGCTCGCTCGCCGAGCTACCGCCTACCCAAATAAGGCAAATCAGGCGTGACGATTCAGTTACCCACAGGAATAACCGCAGGTCAAAGTGGGCCGCCCGGGACTCGAACCCGGAACCTATGGATTAAAAGTC
>NZ_BOQL01000120.1 GCF_018332655.1 Actinoplanes auranticolor
CGGCGAGGTGCTGCCGGCTACGGTGCTCGACCTGGAACTGTCCGACCCGCTGCCGACCGTCGCCGGGGTGGGCCCGGACGGCCGGCGGGTGCTGCAGGCCTGGGTACTGGTCCGGCTGTTCACCGAACCCCTCGGCACCGTGCTGGCCGACGTACCGGAACAGGGTCTGCGGCCCGCCCAGCTGGCGGCCGCCATCGGCGCCGAACTCGGCGGCGCCCTGGCGCCCCGGCTCGCCGAGCTGGGCCTGTCCGCGCTGCCGATCGACGGCATCACCCCGGCGAGCGAGCCGGCGTTCCTGACCCGCCGCCGCGCGGTGCTCGCCACCGCGCCGCCGATCACCGTGGTGGTCTGCACCCGGGAACGGCCCGGCGCCCTGGCCCGGTGCCTGGACAGCCTGCTGGCCCAGGCCTACCCGGACTTCAAGATCCTGGTCGTGGACAACGCACCGGTCACCGACGCGACCGCCGAGGTCGTCCGCTCGGCGGCCCGCCGCGGCCCGGTCACCTACCTGCGCGAACCACGCGCCGGGCTGTCCTTCGCCCGCAACGCCGCCGTCGCGGCAGCACCGGGCGAGATCATGGCCTGGATCGACGACGACGAGTACGCCGACGTGAACTGGCTCGCCGAGGTGGCCCGGGCGCTGGCCGAGCACCCGGAAGCCGACGTGGTCTCCGGCGTCATCGTGCCGGCCGAACTGGAGACGCAGGCCCAGCTGTGGTTCGAGCAGTTCGGCGGGCACAGCAAAGGCCGCGGTTTCCAGCCCGACGTGTTCAGCCCGGCGACCGCCCACATCCAGAGCCCGCTGTACCCGCTGCCCCCGTTCGGCACCGGCGCGAACATGACCTTCCGGGCCGGGGTCATCGAACGCATCGGCGGCTGGGACACCGCCCTGGGCGCCGGCACCCCGGCGATGGGCTCCGAGGACACCCTGGCATTCACCCAGGTCCTGATCAGCGGCGGCACCATCGTCTACCAACCCACGGCGGTCACCCACCACTACCACCGGCGCGACCTCGAAGGACTGCACAAGCAGATGGTCGGCTACGGCGCCGGGCTCACCGCCGCCTACACCAGCCTGCTACTGAAGCGGCCCGGCCTGCTCTGGCCGCTGCTCAAGCTGGCCCCAGGCGCGCTACGCGACCTGACCAGCAAGAACAGCCTGCGAGTGTCGACGCTACGCGAAGACTTCCC
>NZ_BOQL01000121.1 GCF_018332655.1 Actinoplanes auranticolor
GCGACCGGCCTGCTCGGCTTCCCCATCGCGATCATCGCCGTCGCCGCCATCCTGATGATCTACGCCGTCGGCTACCTCGCCATGGCCCGGCACATCCCCAACGCCGGAGCCTTCTACGCCTACGTCGCCCACGGCATCGGCCGCCCGCTCGGCGTCGGCACCTCCTGGTTCGCCCTGGCCACCTACACCAGCTTCCAACTCTGCTGCTACGGCGCATTCGGCGCCGCCATCGGCGCACCCCTGCTCAGCGACTGGCTCGGCTTCGACGTGCACTGGTTCGTCCCCGCGTTCCTCGCCTGGGCCCTGGTCGCCCTGCTCGGCGCCAACGAAGTCAAACTCTCCGGCTACGTCCTGGTCTTCCTCGTCGTCGCCGAAACCATCCTCGTCGTGCTCTACAGCCTGGCCATCATGCTCACCTCCGGCTTC
>NZ_BOQL01000122.1 GCF_018332655.1 Actinoplanes auranticolor
TGTCTGACCTGGTAGCTGTTGTGTCGGCCGCGTTTGATGACGCGGGGGTAGCTGCGGTGTCGGCGCGGCGGGTGCAGATTGCGGCGGTGGACGATTTCCTGCTTGAAGGCGTGGAGCCCGGTGGTGAGCAGGTCAGGGGGAAAAGGCCGCGGGATCGGTGATCCGGCGGCGCACGATGCGGACGGTGCGGAGGAACTTGACCCGGTCGGGGTCGATGTCGGCCTCGGTCGCAGCCCGGCAGATCAGCGCGCTGATCGCGTAGTGGGTCAACAGGTAGCCGTAGATCTCCTGACGGACCATGTCCGGGCTCTTCGACCGCAAAACCCGGCCTGGGCCCCGTAAAGACGTTTTGAGCTGGGCGTTACCGTTCTCGTGTTCCCATCGGTCGTGGTAGCCCTGCGCCAAGACCTCCGCGGCGACCTCACCAGGATCGAGGATCGTGGTGATGAGGCAGACCAGTTGCCGTTCATCGGCGTCACCACGGTCGGGGACCTGGTACTCGACGACCCGCACCAGCCTGGCCCGCCGCGGGTCCAGATCCTCACCGGCCAGGGCCGCGGTCAGCAGCCGCTGCCGCCATGCCCGGGTGGTCCGTGAGGCGAACAGCAGCGCCAGGTGCGAGCCGTCGGCCAGGACCGCCACCGTCGGCAATTCAACGGAGTCACTGACCCGCCACAGCAGATCAGCACCGGTACCGGCCGCGGTCTCCCAACCGGTGTAGCTGTAGAAATTGCGGTCGGCCATCACCAGCATTCCCGCCTCCAGCAACCGATACAGGTCCCGGGCCATGCTCTGCTCACCGGAACCCTCACCGACGCACGCACCGATCGTGGCGCCGATCGTGGCGTGCGACCCTGACTCCACCAGCGTCAACACCCGCGCCTTCGGGAACGCCGCCGGATGCTGCACACCCCCAGGCCGGCCGAACTCGACGGCATTGTCCTGGGTGTCGGGCACGTCCCACTCGAAGCCGTCGATCGAGACCAGACGGCGTCCGCCCAGCCACCCACCCCGAGTCAACAACTCACACACCGGCACCGCGACCTGCGCGAACACCGCCTGCACCGGCTCGAACCCCAAACGCTGACGAGCCTGAGTAAGCCCCGACGAACCCGGCATCCGCCACCCCGGATCCCAGCAACCCCACCGGATCAACGGCTCCACCAACCGGGTCAGAACCTCTTCGTAATCCTCGTCGGCGAACAACGCCATCGCCATCACGAAATACACCATCACATGCGGCGGGAGCTTGCCATCGGAACGTTTCGCCTGCCGGCCGTACGCGGCCACGGCCTCATCGATCACGTCCCGCGGCACCGACGACGCCAACAACCCCACCGAAATCCAGTCCGTCAACCCACCCGAAACCGGCACCACACCCACCATCGCCACGACAGGCGATCATCCCGGTCATGTCACCACCACCGACGAACCGACACGGACAACACCAAGATCAACCTAAGCTGAGTGGCATTGG
>NZ_BOQL01000123.1 GCF_018332655.1 Actinoplanes auranticolor
CGCCGGGGACACCCTCGGCCTGGGCAAGACGTGGGCCCGTCTGCCGCTGGTGCAGCGCCTGCCCTGGCTCAAGTAACCCCTCCACAACCCCCACCACGGCGGCACCCACCACGGGTGCCGCCGTTTCGCTGTGCGCTTGACACTCCGGCAATGTTAGCGCAACCATTCAGTAACATCGATGTCCTCTGGAGGACTTCATGACCACGAGAAGGGCGGTTCTCGCCGCCGCCGGAGCGACCGGACTCGCCGTCGCCGGGAGCGCGCTGGGCGGGGGACCGGCGTGGGCGGACGCCACCATCACCGTCAACCCGGGCGCGGACCACGGCGCATGGGAGGGCTGGGGCACCTCGCTGGCCTGGTGGGCCAACGTCTTCGGCGACCGGGACGACTTCGCCGATCTGTTCTTCACGCTGAAGAGCGTGTCGTACAACGGCACCACCCTGCCCGGCCTCGGCCTGACCATCGCCCGCTACAACCTGGGCGCCAGCAGCTGGAACGCGGTCAACGGCGAACGGATGGTGGCCTCGTCCAACATCCCGCGGTTCAAGCAGATCGAGGGATTCTGGCTGGACTACACCAACGAGGATCCCGCCTCGTCGGCCTGGAACTGGAACGTGGACGCCAAGCAGCGCGCCGCCCTGGTCAAAGCGACCCAGCGCGGTGCGATCAGCGAGCTGTTCGCCAACTCGCCGATGTGGTGGATGTGCAGCAACCACAACCCGTCCGGGGCGGCCGGCGGCGGGCTGAACCTGCAGTCGTGGAACCACCGCCAGCACGCCCACCACCTCGCCGTCACCGCCCGCTACGCGCAGGAGCGGTGGGGGGTGCGCTTCCGGACCGTGGACCCGTTCAACGAGCCCACTGCCGGCTGGTGGCGCGCCGACGGCACCCAGGAGGGTTGCCATATCGACGCGCAGACCCAGCGCAGCGTGCTGGCGCACATGCGTGCCGAGCTCAACCGGCAGGGTTTGAGCGGGGTGGCGATCTCGGCCTCGGACGAGACCAACTACGACGCCGCCCGGGCGACCTGGAACAGCTTCGACAGTGCCACCAAGGCCCTGGTACGGCAGGTGAACGTGCACGGCTACGGCCCGGACACCCGCCGCGACCTGCTCTACAACGCCGTCCGTGCGGAGAACAAGATCCTGTGGAACTCCGAGCACGGCGACGGCGACGGCACCGGCCTGGCGATGGCCCGCAACCTGTGCATGGACTGGCGCTGGCTGCACCCGACGGCCTGGTGCTACTGGCAGGTGATGGACCCGTCGGCGGGCTGGGGGGCCATCCGCTACAACGGCACCGCCGGCACCGCCGGGGCGATCGAGACCAAGTACTACATGCTCGCCCAGTTCACCCGGCACATCCGCCCCGGCATGCGGATCCTCGACCTCGGCGTGGACCATGCGATCGCGGGCTACGACGCGGGCGCCCGCCGCCTGGTCATCGTCGCGCTCAATGCCGGTGCCGCCCAGAACCTGACGTTCGACCTGTCCCGCTTCGGCCAGGCCGCCGGCGGCACCGGCGGTGTCGTCCCGCGCTGGTCGACCGTCCCCGGCGGCTCCGACAGGTACGTCGCCCGCCAGGACCTGCGGGTGGCCGGCAAGCGGCTCACCGTCCCGTTCGCGGCGGCGTCCGTCCAGAGCCTGCAGATCGACGGCGTGGTGGTGTGACGCACGGCGTGGCCGGAGGTGGGATCGACCCGGCCGCGCCGCCTGCTGGTGCCGATGTCACGCGAGCGGCCGCGGCTCTCCGTACGGGAAGTCGTCCATCACGACCAGATCACGGGTCGACGTGTCGGTGGTGATCCGGACCTCGTACACGTCGGCGGTGGCCTTGACCCCGAGGAAGGACAGGCTGCGCGAGGCCGTGAGGTCCTCGGGGACCGCGTGCCACCAGAGCTGCGTACCCCAGCGGTCGTAGAGCTCGATCTTTGGTGACGCCCGCCTTGTCCACGTCGGCGAAGACCGCGCCGAAGCCCTTCACGGTGGCAGTACGACGAGCTGGTGCGGGTCCTCGAAACCCCCGTCGGTGCCCAACCGGCGCCGGAGACGACCGAGCTCCACACCAGACTGCGCGGCCTGCGCCGGGCGGCGTGACCTTTCCACGAATGGGTGACGGGAGCCCGGGCCGAGTCCTGCGGCATCGGTCGGGCGGTGTTAGCTTGCGATTGGTGGGTGGGCATCAATCGATTGCCCGGCTAATTGATCGAATGGGGGGTCGGCGGTGCGCCGGAATGTTGCTGGAGCTGCAGCTCAGCGCATTTCCCGGCTGCTGTTGATGATGGGCCTGGTGATTGCCGCCTACTTCGGTCTGAGCCTTTTCGATCACGCTGCACGCGCCGACGGCGGTGTGAACGATCAGATCAGAAAGGTGGAGCGGACCGCTGGTGGCGGGGATCTCGCAGACAATGCGAAAAAGGACCGCTCCGCGCCACGGGTAGAAGTACGTCCTTCCATTCCAAAGATCCACGGAGGTAAATCCAAGGAATCGAAGGCTCGGCAGCGGGATGTTCCGGGTCCGGAAGCCCGGGGCCGCGAGGTCGCCGGACGGGACACTTCGGACCCGCCGGTACGAGGGCGGAAGGTTCCGGTTCAGCGGGTTGCGGACCGGAAGGTCGCCGATCGCCAGGTGGAGGCGGGGAGGGGCTCGATCCCGGAGGCCGGAGCACGTAAGGCCGCCGCGGCGAAGGTCGGAGCAGGTAAGACCACCGCGGACAAGGTCAGAGAGCGGAAGGCCGTCGCGGCCGACGAGCGGAGGGCCGCATCTGTCGAGGTTGGGGAGCGGAAGGCCAGCGTCGCCAAGGTGCCGAGGGTCTCAGCTTCCGACGTGGACGGTCGCCACGTCGCGGCATCCGGCGCCGAGGCGGGGAAGCTTCAGGTTGCCGGCACAGACCGGAAGGCCACCACGTCCAGGATGGATGCCTCGGCCCCCGAAGCGGTTGGCCGGGGCGATTCTCGACCGTCCGACCTGGCCCGACGAGTACTCCAGACGGGCAAGAACTTCGGCGAGACTGACCGGGAGGCCGGACGGAAGACAACGGTCCACCCGGCGGATCCGGCCGAATCCACGGCGCCCGCGAATCGGGAAGACCCGGTCCTGGCGTTACCTCCGGTACTTTCTCTGCCAGAGCAGGTCGGGCCGCCTGCGTTGCCGGCCGCGCCCGGATCGCCCACATCGCCGGTGCTGCCGAAACTGCCCACTGTGCCGGCACTGCCGCCCGTGCTCGAATCGCCGTCTGCGCCGGTGGTCCCTGCACTGCCCGCGCTCCCGGTTCTCCCGGCAGTGCCTTCTGGGCCACAGCCACCTGCGCTGCCGCCGTCGCCTGCGTTGCCGGCCTCGCCTGCGCTGCCGGAACCTCCGGAAGCGAGCGCGCTGCCGGTCCTGCCCGCGCTGCCCGCG
>NZ_BOQL01000124.1 GCF_018332655.1 Actinoplanes auranticolor
AGACCCTGGTAAATAAGGGTTTCAGGTGTGTTGATGGCGTGCGAGGCGTCGGGTCATGAGGGTGATCATCGCCCACTGGACCATCGCGGCGTGATGCTGTGGTAGGCGCTCGTAATCGCGGACGGTTCGTCGGCACCTGTTGACCCATGAGAAGGTCCGCTCTACCGCCCACCTGCGGTGCAGGACCACGAATTCGGTCTGCCCGGCGAGTTTGGCCACGATCTTGACGGTGAGGCGCAGTTGGTCGGCGGCCCAGTCGACCAGCCTGCCGGCGTAGCCGGAGTCGGCCCAGACCAGCCGGATGCCCGGGAAGCAGGCGTGCAACGCCCAGAGCAGCGGCCGGGCGCCGTCGCGGTCCTGGACATGGGCGCCGGTGACCAGGACCGCGAGCAGCAGTCCGCAGGTGTCGACAGCGATGTGGCGTTTACGGCCGTTCACTTTCTTGCCGGCGTCGTAGCCGCGGCCGGACCGGGCGACGGTCTCCGCACCGCGCAAGGACTGGGAGTCGATCAGTGCGGCGGTGGGCTGCGCGGCGCGGTCCTCGCACTGCTGGCGGACCTGTTCACGCAGGTGGTTGTGCATCCGGGTCAGGGTGCCGTCGGCGGTCCAGGTCTTGAAGTAGTGATAGACCAGCTTGGGGTGCGGGAAGTCCGCCGGCAGGGCGTCCCATTG
>NZ_BOQL01000125.1 GCF_018332655.1 Actinoplanes auranticolor
TGTGATGTCCGGGGACGTTGGTCGAGGAAGTGCAACCACTCGATCTGAGGATCAATCGTTGATCTCGTGAACAGATGAAGGCCTCCAACGGTGCAGTGGGGTTGTCGAGACACCACTGACCTGGCTGGAGGCCTTCATGTCCCACGCTAACGCCGCGCTGACGGTTCGGGCGCGATTGCGGCTGGCGCGTCTGATCGTGGAGCAGGGCTGGTCACCCGCACGAGCGGCCGAACGCTACGACGTGTCCTGGCGCACGGCCGCGAAATGGGCCCAGCGTTACCGTGAGCACGGCGAGGCCGGCATGGCCGACCGGTCCTCAAGACCACACCGGCAGCCGAACCGGACGCCGGCACCGCTGGTCCGAAAGATCCTGCACCTACGCCGGAAACGACGCTGGGGTCCCGTCCCGATCGCCGATGAACTCGGCCTGGCGGCCTCCACCGTGCATGCCGTGCTTACCCGCCAGCAGGCGAACCGTCTCACCCATCTCGACCGAGTCACCGGGGAGCCGATCCGCCGCTACGAACACCGCACCCCTGGTGACCTGCTGCACGTTGATGTCAAGAAACTCGGCAATGTGCCTGACGGCGGCGGCTGGCGCTACCTCGGCCGCGCTCAGGGCAAGAAGAACCGGCACACCACCCAAGGCGCCGCCCGCAACCGTCACCACCAACCGGTCATGGGCACCGCGTTCGTGCACACCGTGATCGACGACCACTCGCGCGTTGCCTACGCCGAAATCCACGACGACGAAACCGCGATCACTGCCACCGCCGTCCTGCGCCGTGCCGTCGACTGGTTCGCTCAGCGCGGCGTCACCACCCGCCGTGTCCTGTCGGACAACGGCTCGGCCTACAAATCGCGGCTTTGGAGCTCAACCTGCGCCGAGCTCAACATCACGGTGAAAAAGACTCGCCCTTACCGGCCACAGACGAACGGCAAGATCGAACGATTCCACCGGACGCTGGCTGACGGCTGGGCCTTCGCCAAGCTCTACACCTCGGAGAAGGCCCGCCGAGCCGCGCTACCGGCATTTCTGCACGACTACAACCACCACCGGCCCCACACCGCCATCGGCAAACTCCCGCCCATCACCCGGTTGAACAACCTGTCCGGACATCACACCTAG
>NZ_BOQL01000126.1 GCF_018332655.1 Actinoplanes auranticolor
CTTATTTACCAGGGTCTAAGGCGCACGCTGGGCAAGAGGCTCACCATCATCGTCTGCGGAGCGGGCCCCGCAGACCGTGTCGGCAACCTCGTCCACCTCGCACAGGCCGATGGATGGACCGTCCAATTGGTCGCGACCGCCGCGGCTGTGCCGATGCTCGACCTGAGTCAACTCGAAACAATGACCGGGGCGCCGATCCGAACCGACTACGGGCAGCCGCGGCATGGTAGTCGCCGGAGCAGTGCAGTAGACGGCCTGATCATCGCGCCGGCTACCTACAACACCATCAACAAGCTGGCATCGGGCATCAACGACACCTACCCCCTCAACATTGCTGCCGAGGCCATTGGCCGACAGATTCCTGTGATCATTGCTCCCTTCGTTAACACCGCTCTCGCCGCACGTAGGCCCTTCATCGACGCCGTGGAACAGCTGCGCTCGGAAAAGGTTCGTGTCCTCCTCGGGGCCGGAGAGTGGGTCCCGCATCCGCCGGGAACCGGCGCGGAACCCAGCGCTCGTTTCCCTTGGCACAGAGCCGTCAAAGCCCTACAGGCTGCAGTGCCTGACGTCTGATACAGCATCCAACAGCGGGTCTGCAGACCTCAGCCGCAGTGCATTGGTCAGTGCCTCCGTAGCTGTCGCAGGCGCTACCGTTGGGTTGGGTCAACACTCGAACTCTTGCAGAGCTACTTGGCTTCATATTTACGGTGAGGCGTTGACGTCTTCCATACTGCCTCAAACGCGGAGCGGCAGAGTGTGATGTCGGCTGGATCGGTAGAGGTTTCCATTCCAGCATTCCGCCCGCTTCCGGTATACAGCAGGAACACAACAAGTCGTTTATCGAATAGTTGAAAGTCGTTTCCCGGTAAGGCGATGGTCGACACTAGCGCACGAGGAATCCAGCGGATGTCCTCACCGGCTTCCACCATCGGACCCGCGATGCTGTAGCTCCAGAGCTGGTAGTTGCGGGGCGGCTCGCTCACCACCCGAGCGCGACGTACAGTCTTGCCTCTGGCCACATGACCTCTCAGGGTGGCGCACCAGTCGTTGAGCCAGGCCAGATCGTCTGGTTCTTAGGCTGCCCCCTTGGCCATGTACGGAAGTTCAAAACTCTGCGCCGTAGGCGTCCCGCATCTCCAGGTGATCTGAGGACTTCTTAAAGGTGCGAAGTAGATCGTCAAGATCACCTTGAGAAATGGCCGTCACAATGTCACTCCATCACATGGATCGTCCGGCCGGAATCTCCACGACGGTCCCGGGCGTCGACGTCCGAGCGCCGGCGTCCGGCTCGGCGGCTACCTGTTCGGCCCCGGCTCGGTCATGGACGGCCGGGCGTACGCGGTCGCCCCGCAGCGTGGTACGAGTCAGTCGCGCCGTGGTACCTGAGTTTCTTGTGTGTTGAGTGCTCGGTCTTGAGCATGGCCGATGTTCTTGCTGCTGGTTGCGAGCAGGAACAGTGCGACGCCGATGACGCCGGCCGTAAGGAGGGTCCATTGATCGCCGAGAGTCAGCCGGATCAAGCCGTAGACGACGAGCAAGGTGACCGTCGCGAGGGTGGCACGGCGTACCCAGCGGGATGTCTGGCGTGCCGTCATGAGCGATGATCGCGCAATGGTCTGGCCGTCCAGAGTTCGGCGAACGTGCCAGGTCGCGACCAGGAGGGCGATGGCGCCGATCTGCATCACCGCACCGCCTACTGCGAGCGGTAGCCCTGGCAATTCGCCGGCCGTGAGTAGGCTGATTCCTCCGGCGGTGAAGAGGTCGTCAGCACCACCATGATCACGATGGCGATGGCGATGGTCATGCGTCGGGCGGCTCGTCGCAGGAGTGTGGGATCAGGTACGTGGACACGATCGTTGCTCATGGCATCTCCCGCGGGCCGGTCTATGAGGTGCGTAGGTGCCAGTTGGTGGTCTTGTCGCCGCTGAGGCTGCCGTCGGCGATGACGTCGTTGGTCGAGCGGGGCCAGTGTCCGGCGGGGAAGCCGTCGTTGTTCT
>NZ_BOQL01000127.1 GCF_018332655.1 Actinoplanes auranticolor
ACCTCGCGGTGCTGTCCACCGGCGAATTCGTCGACAACCCGCGCCACTTGACCTCCGCGCAGCAGCGGCTGCGCGCACTGGGACGGGCACTGTCGCGCAAGACCGGACCGGACCGGCGCACCGGCCGGCGGCCGTCGAAACGCTGGGAGCGGGCCGCGGCCCGGCTCGGCCGCGCTCACGCCCGGGTGGCGAACCTGCGCCGCGACGGCCTGCACAAACTGACCACCCGGCTCGCCGCGACGCACGGCACGGTCGTGGTGGAAGACCTCAACGTCACCGGGATGCTCGCCAACCGGCGTCTGGCCCGGCACATCGCCGACGCCGGGTTCGCCGAGATCCGCCGCCAGCTGGCCTACAAGACCAGCTGGAACGGCGGCCGGCTCCTCACAGCCGACCGCTGGTATCCATCCTCGAAA
>NZ_BOQL01000128.1 GCF_018332655.1 Actinoplanes auranticolor
CCGTTCGTCTCGGCCCGTGCTGCCCGCCACCGCTGTGCACCGCCGGGTGATGGCGGGCCGACCGGATGGCGGCCGGTCAGTCGTCGCACGCGATCTTGTTGCCGTCGCGGTCCAGCTTCTGCCGGTCCGTGGCGGCCACCTTCAGTTTCTTGAAGCCGTGGTCGGCCAGCCAGGCGCACTTGTCCGTGGTGCCCGGCGGGAACGTCCACGGGACGCACTGGGTGACCTCGCCGTAGTTGTGGTCGCAGCCGTCCACGTTCGGGCGTACGTAATGGGTCTTCGTCGGGGACGGCAGCGGCTTGAGCGGCTTGACCCCCGGCTGGCCCGCGTAGTTCTGCACGAACGGCTCGGCGACCGGCTCGGCCGGGCCGCCGGCCGGCGCGGCCGGTGACGACGGCACCGCGGGGGTGTCCGCGGCCGGCGGCACCGACGCCGCGACGGACGGTCCGGCGGCGAGGCCGGGCCAGCTGCTGTCGGTCGGCCGGGGGGCCGGCGCGGCCACCGGGGCGGCGTCGCGCTCCCCCGGGGCCGCGACCAGCCAGATCCCGGCGGCCACGACGCCGAGTACGGCGAGCACGGCCAGCACCAGCACGCTGCGGCGGGCGCCCGTCACTTGACCTGCACCCACTGCGCGACCGAGGGGACGCCGTTGGTGCCGACCACGTAGAGCATGTACCAGCCGGGCGGGGCCAGGTTGGGGTTGCTCGTCAGGTTGAGGCCGATGGTGTTGCCGGTGACGGTCATCGGCAGGTCGACGTAGCGCTGGTTCGGGTCGCTGGAGTGGGTCACGGCCTCCGGGCGGATCAGCGCGGCCTTGAGGATCGGGCCGTCCACGGTGATCTGCTTGGTGGTGCCGTACGCCCACTGGTCGCCCGCCATGCTGAGGATCTGCGGCCGCCCGCCCTTGAACAGGTACGGCGG
>NZ_BOQL01000129.1 GCF_018332655.1 Actinoplanes auranticolor
CTTAGCTTCGCGTTTAACGTCGGTTTCGTCGTTTCGGGGTCTTGACGTGGGTCTTCTTGATCGCTGGGTGGCGTTGGGCGGGCGTGGATCGGGAGCCTTTGGGCCGGCCGGGGCCCGGCTGGGTGGGTTTCGGTGCGTTGGCTGGGCTGCCGATGTGGGGCAGTAGATGGCCGAAACCTCGCCGGACCCGGCCGGGCGTGAGTGTGCCGGTTGGTTGTGGTTTCTGCCAGGGCAGCCGGTGGTCGGCGACCGCGGTCCGGGCCAGGCGTAGCTGGGTCAGTGCGGTCAGGATCAGCCAGGTCCACCGGTCGGCCTGCTGCGGTGTGCGGAGCTTCGGCGTGGTCCAGCCCAGGGTCTGTTTGGCGAACCGGAATGTGTGCTCGATGTCGAACCGGCGTAGATAGGCGTGCCAGACCCGGTCGAGGTCCAGGTCGGACTCGGCCGGGCCGTGCCACCACAGCCATACGGTCTTCGGCTGCCGGTCACGGCGTCCGGGGAGCCGGGAGACGTGCAGCCGGATCAGGGTGCCCTCGACGATCCGCAAACCGTCGGCGTCGCGGTAGGTGCGCTGTTTGGGGTGCAGCCGATGCCAAGCCGACACCTGGACCGCTCCGTAGACCTCGTCGTCGGCGGTGAGCCGGGCATCCGGGACCGGCCAGGTGTCCGGATCAGCGCAGGCGAACTTGGCGCCGTGCCGTCGCGGCCGACCGCCCCGGCCGCCGGCGGGGGCACCGGGACGCGTGTAATAGGCGCGGTCGTCACGGACCCGCACCACGATCTGCGTGCCGGCCCCGGCCAGCTCGACCGACAGCTGGACCGGGTCGTAACCGGCGTCGAAGGCGAACAACGCCTGCTCTTGAAGCGATCCGAGCCGGGGCAGCACCGCCCGGATCTGCCTGGCAGCGACCATATTCGGGTTGTCACCGACCGTCAGCCGACGGGCGTCCAGCGGCGCTGTCCACGAATCCGCCCCGGCCGACAAGGCGACCAGCCACGAGTAGCACCAGCCCGCCACGATCGGCTGGCCAGCCGAATGCCGCGACGGGTGGTAGTAGAAACCACGCTCGGGCGAGCACTCAGCATCGCAACGCGCCCACACCGACGCATCGACTGCGAAGTCCGGCCGCCACCACTGCGGCCGATACCCGGCCAGAACATCACGCAGCAGTTCCTCATCGATGCGGCCCGCAGCAACCGCCGCATAAGCAGCCCCATGACCACGCCGGGCACCCGGCGCCAAACTCAGACACGCCACCCCGGCGATGGTGACCGGCGCGCAGATCCCATCGATCAGATCGAACAAAGCGTCCGCCCTCCGGTCGAGACAGTCATACACCTCGCCCCGGAACCGGCGAAGTTCACCCTGGTCAGCAGCACCGGCCTGCACGACACTACGAACAACGGCCACCTGGTCCTCCCCGAGAAGATTCGCCTTCTTCCTCAGAGAGTGAGCAGGTGGCCGCCCTTTGCCAGTCCCTCCACCGAGCGACTGATCACCCAACCGACGTTAAACGCGAAGC
>NZ_BOQL01000130.1 GCF_018332655.1 Actinoplanes auranticolor
ACACCTGAAACCCTTATTTACCAGGCTCTAACAGATGTATACCGTTCGCAACGCGCCTGCGCAGGCGATTCCTCGCACCGCTTCAGTTACGCACGCCTACGAGCAGCCGGACGGGGAGCGCGAGGCGACAGCGACGCGACCCGCCATCTATCGCTGGGCAACCGCCATCTATCGCTGGCAATCACAGTCACATTGCCGCCAGCAACCTCGATCGACTCCAGCCGATCGCCTTGATCGGCCCGTGGAGGTAGGAAACATTACCTGTGACGGCGTCGCCGGGGCGCGAAACCCCGGCGTCGCCGCCACCACCCGAACGCTCTACGAAAGGAAAACACCCGTCATGGCACACGAACTCGAAACCCTCGCGAACGGCCAGACCGCCTTCGCCTCCGCCCGCCTGTCGGCCTGGCACCAGCTCGGGCAAGTCACCGACGACTGTATGACCGCCGAGGAAATCATGGCGAAGGCGTGGCTCGGCGGCTGGGAGGTCCGCAAGATCGCGTTGCAGGGCATGGAGATCACCGACAAGGGCGTCACGAAGGTCGACTGCCCCGACAAGTTCATGACCGTGCGCACCAACCCCCAGACCGGCGTCACCGAGTATCTCGGCGTGGTCGGCGACGACTACACCACCGTGCAAAACGAGCAGGTCGCCGAAATGCTCAACCTCCTGGTCGACGAGTCCGGGGCGCACTTCGAGACGGCCGGCTCGATGCGCAAAGGCAAAAGTGTCTTCGTCACGATGAAGCTGCCCAACGCGATGGAGATCGCCGGGGTCGATCGGATGGACCTCTATCTGGCCGCGACGACCTCGCACGACGGCACGGCGTCGCTACGGGTGGACGCGACTCCGGTGCGGATCGTGTGCGCGAACACGCAGCGCATGGCCTACGCCCGATCGGAAGGTTCGTACACGTTCCGGCACACCTCGAATGTCCAGGTGCAGATCACCGAGGCGCGCCACGCGATGAATCTGGTGTGGAAGCACTTCGGCGACTGGCAGGCCGACGCGGAGAAGATGCTCAACGAGGCGATGACCATGGGCGAGTTCGAGAAGATCGTCGCCCAGGTGTGGCCGATCGAGGACGCGGCCTCGGATGTGGCGAAGAACAACGCCAAGAAGCGCACCAACACGTTGCGGTACCTCATCCGCGACGCGGACACGCAGAAGGCGATCAAGGGCACCCGGTGGGCCGGATACCAGGCCATCACCGAGTACCTCGACCACTTCGCCCCCGCCAAGACCGACGCGGTCCGGGCGACTCGGGCGCTGACCGGTGCGGGCGCGGACGTGAAGGCCCGCGCGTTCGATCTGCTGGCTGTCTGATGGGCCTGCGGCACCGGGGCCGCCACCGCCGCCACTGGTGGCGCACGGCGGCCCCGGCCCCCGCCCCGGCGGACACCACCGCCCGGCGTCCCGCACGCGGCCCGGCTGCCGTCCGGCCGCCCAGCCCGTCCGGCTCACGCCGCCCACCCGGCCCGATCGGCGGCGGCCCGGCACCCGCACCGGCGCGGTTACGACCGGCCGCCCCGGGCCTGCCTGCGACTTCACCCGTTCCATCTCGATCCGGCCCTGCGCCGACGGAGGCACCCGCCATGACATCCGACGAGCTGATGAACCTCATCGGCCACCTGGTAGAGGCGTACCAGAACAGCACCGCGCATCGCGTCGCCGCCTCGTGCGAGACCGACTACGACGAGAGCGGCGTGCAACTCGCCCACCAGCAGCAATGGGACGAGATCGCCGCCCACCGGCTCCGGGAGGTCGAACGCGCGGTCGGCACGGTCTTCCCCGCACAGGCCACCGTCGAAGGGTTCATGCCGGTCCGGGCACTGCCGGACGGCAAGGTCGAACTCCGCGCGATCGACACCGCCTCCCGGGCCATCGCGGTCCTTTTCACCGGCACCGAGGCACTCAACCTCGGCGGCCGGCTCACCGCCTGCGGAGCCGTAGCCCTCGACCGCATCGGGTTCAAACCCGAGACCGAACTCCGCCCCGTCTCCGGCAGCCCCGTCTCCGGCACGCCGGTCTCGGACGGCCCGGTGTCCGACGCTCCCGCGTTCGCCGGTCCGGCCATCGGCACCGCACCGGTACGGCCGCCGGTCGTGCCCGGCCCGCCCACCCCCGCGCACCGTCGCTAACCCGGTCGCCCCTGCCGCGCGGCCAGACCCGGCCGCGCGGCCCGCACCCCGCACCGCAACCCCTCAACTCGAAGGATTCGCTGTGGAACACCTGATCACCCTCGTACACGCCTACGCCACCGCCCGCGCGGGCGCCGAACGCCACCGCGCCCTCCTGGAATGCCTCGTCGACGACAACGACGGCTTCTTCATGACGAAGATCGCGGAGTACGAACTCGCCTCCACCACCTACCACGCGCAGCTCATGACCGCCTACGACGCGCTGACCCGCACCACCGTGCGCGCCATCCCGGACGAGCGGCTGCCCGTGTGCACGTGGCAGAAGGGCGTCGTGGAGGCGCGCGGCGTCCTGCCGGACGCCACGCGCAGCGTGCGGGTGCGCTACACCCCCGGGCAGGCCATCGCCGCCGGAGCCGCGTTAATCGCCTGCGCCGCCCTCGCCGACCGAGACACGGGCGGCACCCTCACCACGCTCCTGCCGCCCTTTCCCGACCAATGACCTCGGCCACGACTCGACCGCGGCCGGCCCCAGCACGAAGGACACCGAGTCATGACCAACAACCCCGACCTCACCGCACGCCCGGACACCATGAGCGACGGCCAGCACGCCCTCGCCGGTCCGCGCCTGCTCGCCGCATTGACGCTGATCGGTGACCTCGACCCGGTCATCGCTGACGTCCTGCGCAACATGCACTTGCGGGTCTACCCCGGTCAGCCGGGCGACGGAGACCGCAGCGACTACATCGTGCTCGACCTGCACGGCGTCTCCATCGGCGCCCGCCGCCGCCAACACGACTTCTACCTGCACGCCGACACCACCGAGACCCCCGACCGCATCATCGCGTTCGAGGTCAACGGCACCGGCGAACACGACCACCCCATCCGATAGCGGCGAAGGAGCCCCGATGACCAGCACCGAGGCACCCGCGCCTACTCCGGCCGCGCCGACCCTGCTCGACGTGGTGTCCACCCGCCACTCCCTCGAAGCCGCGCACAGCCATCCCGGCGTCGTGATCGACATCTTCCGGCAGTCGCGCATCAAAGACGGCGACCGGTACCGCGTCGAGTTTCGCGGCGGCATCACCGAGTGGTTCTGGCGCGACGAGTTGATCGTGCACCCGTGGGCCGACGAGCGCGAGGTCGTGCTCACCGACCTCGCGGCCGTGCGCACGATCCTGCACCACGCCATCACCACCGCTGAACACCACGACGTGCTGCACACGAAACTCGGCGAGATCTTCGACGCCCTCAGCGCCACCGCGAACACCTACCTCGGCGGCAACCTCGACGCCCTGAACCCGGCTGCCGCACCCGCCGACTGACCGACAGTGCCGAGACCGCCGTCACCGGCTACCGCGCCCCGGCGGTCTCGGCCCGCAAACCCACCGTCACCTCGCCGAACTCGCTCATGGAGACACGAATGGACCTCAACGACACCGCCCGGGTACGCCAGCCCCGCGACCCGGTGGAGTACCGCCTCGCCACGATCACCGACATCACCTACTCGACCCCGAATACCACCCACATCCGCCAGCTCGAACTGCGGTTCCCGACCGGCGAGCACCGCACCTACACCCCCGCCGAAATCGTCGCGTGCACCCGCACCGACGACCACGCCGCCCTCGTCGCCGCCTTCACCGACACCTGCCGGTCACTGCGCGACGCCTGCCGCATCGCCCACGACTACGACGAGCTACTCAGCGCCGAAATCATCCATCTCCTGATGGACGTCTACGGGATCGTCGCTACCCGCCTTGATGTCACCCTCGATCCGGACAACCTCGACGCGCCGGCCACCATCGAGCAGGCGACCCCGTGACCGCCCGCTGGACCTACGGCCGCTCCACGCGACACGACGGAGCCGTCTGTGGAACCGACGACGGGCCGCGCACCCGCATCACCGACGAGCCGCACCTGGTGACCTGCCCTGACTGTCCCGACGCCGCCGAGAACGAGACCATCCCGGACGACGCCACCACCGACGACGAGCACGTGATCGACATGCTGCGCGAGGCGAAGGCCGGAAACGCCCGCAAGATCGGCGGCGTCATCGTCGACGCGACCACCGCGAACGCCATCCTCACCGTCTACGACGCGGCCACGCCGAAGACCCAGGCGAAGATCGCCTCGCTGCCCATCGCCATCATGGCGTCGTTCGCGTGGCGGGTACTGAACCCGGACTCCTGACCGCCACCGTCGAACACGGGGAGTCTTCGAGCAGCCGTAGGCGTGGGTCGGTGGCCGGTGGGACACACCGGAATTAGTGGTGTGGCGAAACCCCACCGGCCACCTCGCCCACGCCGGGCCACCCACGGCCCCTACGCGACCGTATCTTCCCTGAGCGGGCGTAGCGGCGATCCTAGCGAGCCACAGCGCCCGACGGGCGGCCCACCGACAGAGGGCATCGAGGAACAGAGGGCAGGGAGGATGGTCATCGTGAGTCGACACACCTTCGACGGCCGGGTTGCCCTCGACCGTGCCGGGGTCGCCGCGCACACCGGCGCGGCGCGAAGGACCGTCAACCTCTGGCACCGCAACCGCGCGACCACCGGTTTCCCCGACGCCTTCACCGACGAGGCCGGCCGCGAATGGTTCTGGCTCGACCGCATCGATGCCTTCCACACCGCCCACCAGAAGGCGAAGCTCGCCGTACTGACCGCCGTCGACCGCAGCGGCGACCCGAACGAGCTGGTCGGCTCCGGCGAGGCCGCCAAAATCCTGCACTACGGCTCGTACCGCAATCTGCCTGACGAGCTTCGGGACCGGCCGGACGACGTGGAGATCCTTTCCGATGGCAGGTTGCGGCGGCGTTGGTACCGGCGCACGGTATGGGCCATTGCCGCCGCCCGGACCGGTCGTCAGTCCACCGGGCGTACCCCCGGGACCACCACCGGCCGGCTCAAACCGCACCCGTACGCCGACGATCCCCGCCTCCAGGTCGCTGTCGAGCTGCTGGCTGAGGCGCGGCAGGACGGCCGGGATCGGCGTGGTCTGGGCGTGGAGCTGGCCCGCCGCCTCGGTGTCGCGCAGCGGACCGCGCAACGGTTGCTCACCGTCGCTGACGCCCGCGACTAACCTCGTTGGTCAGGCGCGGGGGCGCCGCCCGGTCCCCGGTCCGGCGCGCCCCTCGTGTGAGCTCACTCCTCGTCGTCGTCCTGCGAGGACACGGCGGTGACCGCGGGGGCTTCGAGCAGGTACTTCAGCACACCGTTGATGTCGGTGTCCCTCGACCTGGCGGTGCGGGCGAGGACGTCGTAGACCTGCTCATCGACCTCGATCGTGCGGGCAGCGGGCGCGGGTGATGCCATGTCGGTTCCTCCTGATGATCATGGCGGGGTGCCCGACGGTCGGGCACCCGCAACCCATCCATGCCGACTGGTGCCGAGGCATCAAGCCTGCAGTAACGGCGCACTGGCGGGCACAGCGGTCGAGGCCACTCCGGGCGGTACAGGTGTGCGGTAGAAGGCTTCGGTGTCGGCGGCGTCGGCGGCGCGCACCAGGGCAGCGGCGAAGCTGCGGGCCTGCCCGGGGGTGAGAAACATCGGAACATCGCCGCCTCCTGCGGGGGTGCCGACCTCGACGTGGGGGCGTTCCAGGTCGGCCGGGTCAGTACCGATCCACTCCGGTGCCTTGTCCCAGAACGCGGCCTGGACGTGCGCGGCGACCAGCTCACAAGCCTCGTCGTACACGGCCACGGTGGCGGGTGGGCTACGGTGCAGCGCGGTGCCGGGTGGGTCGAGGTCGTGGTGCAGGCCATCGGTGCACCATGGCGGGCAGGACACCGGACGTAGCCGGGGCAGGGCGGCGCCGAGCGCGGGAGCGGACTGGTCCATGTGCGGTCTCCTCAAGTCCATCGAGCGGCGGGGGTGTGGGCCGGTGCGGCGTCACGCCGGCACCTTCGGGCGTGCACCGTCGGCCTCTTCCCGACGCAGCGCGTTGAGCAGCTCCGATACGCGGTTGTTGCGGATGGCGGCGCCGTTGCGGCGAAGACGTTGCGCGAGGGCGTCACGGCTGACTGTGCGACTCTCGCGGATCAGCTCGTCGCGGGCCGTGCGGGCAGCGGGCAGCAGCGGGATGAGGTCGGGGGCGAGGTCGACACCGTCGTCCGCGTCGACCTTCTGACCGTCGTTCTCGCCGCTGTCGTCCTCGTTGTGCTGGTCAATGTCCTCATCGTCACGGCCGTCGTGGTCATGCGGGTCCGGCCCCGGTTCGGGCTGAGGTGCGGGCTCCGGGCCGGTGGTGGCGGTGACTTCCGGGTCCGGGTCGGTCGGGTGGTGGTGTGGCTGTTCGGGCACCGCTGCGTCGGTTCCCTGGGTCGGTGTGGCGGGGGTGTCGGGGTCGCCACCTGAAGGGGGTGGGGCGGGTGCGGTGATGGCGGGGGCGAGCCGGTCAGCCCAGGCGGGGTAGTCGACGCGGGCGGCCAGCTCGGCGGCCAGTCGGTCCAGGTCCAGTGTGTGGACCGCGACCTCAGCCATATGGGGATCACGTTGGTCGGCGCGGACGACTTGCTCGACGGCACGAGCTACGGCCGGGCGGCGCTTCTCATCACCGATGGCCAGCTCGGCGGCGCGCACGGACTCGTACAACCCGAGCGGGCGCCACCTGCCGGTGCCGGCATCCATGCGGCCTTCGCGGGCCAGCTCCGTCGCGCGGGCGGTGAAGATGGGGTGACGCACTCGCCGCCACAGACCGTAGTCGGGGGCGGTGTCGGCGAGTTTGCCCGAAGCGCGCAGGGCGTCTCGGCGGCGGGCGGCGGCGTGCAGCAACCACAACGCGTACGCCGAGCCGGACAGCACCCCGAAGACACTCGACCAGTACAGGTCCGGCCAGTGTCCCGCCACCTGGATACCGACCGCGACGACGGCGACCATGGCCGAGAAGACGCGCAGGCCGTAGGCGCGTTCACCGAGGCGCATCCGTTCGTCGGCCATCGCGGCGAGGGCCATGGCTAGGAGCTCCAGGCAGAGCGCGAACGGCAGCACCGCCAGCACGCGCACCGCGAGCGGCACTGCGGGCGGCAACGGCAGATGGTCGAGGGCCACCCAGCTCTGACCGATCACGGCGCCGCTGGCGGCCACGGCGTAGAACAAGTACGCCCACCGTGCCGGCGACCACCCTGCATGGCTCGCGCTCGGCGGTGTGCTGCCGTGGGGGAGTGTGGCGGTGTTGCTGATGGCCCGAACGTCTTTCTTCGAGGTGTCGGTCATCGGGGACCTCCGCTGGCGGCGGCGGTGGCGGGCCGGAGCTGACGGTCTGCGACGCGGCGGGTGGCCTGCGACGGTTCGGCGTCGCCGAGGTCGGCCAGGCGATTTTCGAGGCGGCGCAGGGTGCGCCGGACCGCGTCCGGGCGTCCGGCGCGGCCGTGGATCCGCATGACGCGCTGGTACAGCTCCTCGTTGACCGGGTCGAACTCCAGGGCGCGTTCCAGCGCGGCCACGGCCTGGTCGGGGTGGTCGGGTTCGAGGATCTCGGCGATGCGGGCGAACACGGACAGGATCTGGTGGCGGTAGGTGGTGGCGTAGTCGGTGATCCAGGTCTGGTCGGCGCCGTCGGCGAAGTCCCCGCCGTACAACTCGACCACCTCGCGAAGCAGGGCCAGGGCCTGGGTGTCGTCGTCGGCGGTGTTCGCGGCCTCGATGGCGGTGAGCATCTGCCACAGGTCCACAGCAATGAGCTCGGAGTCCAGGCGGTAACGGCCGGTCGCCGGGTCGTAGACGACGAACATCGCCTCCGGGTTGCCGGTAGCGGCGCGCAACACCCGGCGGGTGGTACTGATGTCGGTCCGGATGCGTTTGCCTGCGGTGCCCGGGTCGGTGTCGGGATGCAGGTCGGCGGAGAGCTGGTCGAGGGTGCGCCCGGAAGGGTGCACGGCCAGTGACGCGAGGACGGTGTAGGAGCCGCTGCGCATCCCGGTCGCTACCGGCCCGGCCTGCGTTTCGACCACCGGGGGGCCGAGGACTCGTAGCCGCACCGGTGCTGATGTGCCGGTGGCCTGGGTGGGGATCGCCTCGGTGACGGCCTCGGTGCTCGCTGCGGCGTCGGCTGGGGCAGGGGCGATGTCGATGTCGTGGCCAGGTTCGGGGCGCGGGGAGGCGTCGCTGAGCATGGACAGGACGGCGGCGAGATCGTCGGCGGCGAGGGTGGACAGTCGGGCCAGCTCGGCGGCGTCGTTGGTGACCGTGCCGTCGGCGGCGGTCTCAGCGGTAGGAATCCCGTCCAGGGTGCCGAGGATCACCGGGTGCAGGTCCAGCGCGGCCCGGTGCGCGCCGACCGCGAGCAGGCGGGCGGCGTGCCGGGTGGTCGCCCCGACCAGCTACTTCGGCTCCGGGATGACCTGTTGGCGCAGGCTGGAGCGTTGGACCGAGGCAGGAGTCTTCGACCAGGTGCACCAGATACTGCTCGCCAAG
>NZ_BOQL01000131.1 GCF_018332655.1 Actinoplanes auranticolor
AGGCCGAGGGTGTCCCCGGCGGCGGTCAGGGCCAGCACGGCCAGGACTCCGGCGTAGACGAGGTGGTCGTCCATGAAGGGGTTGTTCTCCGGAGGCAGCACCGCGGTCCACATCAGCACCAGCAGCAGGCTGCCGGCCGCCGCCGCGAGACGCATGCCGATACCGAGGATCAGGGCCGTGCCGATCGCGGCCAGACCGATCATGAACAGCCAGTCAGCCCACGCCGCACCGGCGATGCCGTGATAGACGCCCTCGAACGGACCCGCGACCGCCTTGCCGAGGAAACCCGCGGTCGGGCTGCCACCGTCGATCCACGCCCCCTTGGCCGGAGTGGCCAGACCCAGGCCGAACATCTTGTCGATGAACGCCCACAGGAACACCCACCCCAGGGCCAGACGCAGCCCGGCGAGGGTGTAACGGGTGGCCTTACTGCGACGGGTCTCGGTCACGGTCGCGCCGGTAGCGCCGATGGAGACCACGGTGCCGTCGCGCTCAGAAGTGATGTTCGTGGGGTGCTGGACGGCGGTCATGGCGTCCACGTCCTTCCTGGGTTCGTTGTTTACACCCCTATTCCATCCGGGATCCGGCTCGGTGATCAGTGCCGCCCAGCCGTACCT
>NZ_BOQL01000132.1 GCF_018332655.1 Actinoplanes auranticolor
TTCACGGCCTTCTGTCGCCGTGACAACCTCGGCCGGTACCGGTGTCGTTTGAACGGCGTGCGGATGGCGCCGCCTGCACCTTGATATGCCTTGTCGGCGAAGGTCATCACGTCAGCGCTGGTCAGTGCGTTGGTGATGCCGTGGGTCCGGGCGGCGGTCAGGTCGTGTGCCGAGCCGGGCAGTGCGGCCGACGCCCAGACGAGGCGGCCGGCTGGATCTGCGATGACTTGGACGTTCATGCCGTGCCGGCGGTGTTTGCCGGAGTAGTACGGCTTCTGATCATGCACGCGGTCGATCGGGATCAGGGTGCCGTCGAGGATCGCGTACGCCAGCCGACGGATCCTGCTCATTGCCGTTTGTAGGTCCTCGGCGGTCGCGGCGAGCAGGGCGATTGCCTCGCGGATGTAGCGCCAGGCGGTGGCCACGCCGACCTCGAACCCGGCGGCCAGACGGGTGAGGGTGTCGCCGTTGCGCAGGTGGGCCAGGGCGAGCAGTGCTTGCCGGCCGGGGTCGAGGCGTCGCCAGCGGGATCGTCGCTGGTGGCGATGGGTGCGGATCAGGCCGGCGAGGTGGTTCAGGGATCGGGTGGACAGCGGGATCGTGGCAGGGTAAGACAGCAACGAGGCTCCCGGTGGGGGCATCTTTCTTGGTCGATTGCTTGTCTTACCGGGAGCCTCGCCTCGCCCGGCTGTTGGCCTCCTCGACGCTG
>NZ_BOQL01000133.1 GCF_018332655.1 Actinoplanes auranticolor
CTGAGCTGCGGTGACGGTGTGGTTTTGTCCGTGGACAGCAAGCAGCCACCGTCGAGTCTCAGCGGTTGTGTGGACCTCAGAAGATACGGCGGTGGCTGCCGCCTACAGAGTAGATGCTCAGCGATGGTCTGAGCTGTTCGAGACGTTGATGGACACGATCGAGGCACGCTTCGCCCGCCCGGAGAGCCGGCGCCGGGTCCGTGACTTCGTGGCCGGGTTGCTCGCCCCGCTGCCGGTCAAGAACTGCTGGACCATCGCAGAGCACGCCGGCGACGGCGGCCCGGGCGGCATGCAGGACCTGATCGGCCGGGCTGGCTGGGACGACGCCGCGGTGCGTGCTGACGTGCGGGAGTTCGTCACGGCCCGGCTCGGACACCCGGACGGGATCCTCGTGGTCGATGAGACCGGAGACCTGAAGAAGGGCGTCCACACCGTCGGAGTGCAGCGGCAGTACTCCGGCACCGCCGGGAAGATCGAGAACTGCCAGCTCGCCGTCCATCTCTCATATGCCTCACCACTCGGGCACACGCTGCTGGACGTTGCGCTCTACCTGCCGAAATCCTGGTCCGAAGACCCGGCACGACGCGCTGAAGCGGGCGTGCCCGACGCCGTCGCATTTGCCACGAAGCCGCAGCTGGCACGTCGACTGATCGAAACTGCGGTGGCCGGTGGGCTGCCGTGCCGGTGGGTCGCCGGCGACGAGGCCTACGGCGGCGACCCGCAGCTGGCGGCCGCATTACGCAGTCACCGGCTCGGCTATGTCCTCGCGGTGGCCTGCTCGCACCGGGCACCGACCGGCCTCGGCGTCCAGCGGGCCGATCAGATCGCCGCCGGGCTGCCGAAACAGGCGTGGCAACGACTTTCCGCCGGCACCGGCGCGAAAGGCTTCCGTTACTACGACTGGGCATTCATCGCCCTGCCCCTGGCCGCAGACGCGCACCGCGGCCATCACTCGGTGCTGATCCGCCGCAACCGCACCACCGGTGAGCTCGCGTTCTACCGCTGCTGGAGCCCCGAACCTGTTGCGCTGCAACACCTGGTTGCCGTCGCCGGCCGCCGCTGGAGCATCGAAGAATCGTTCCAGGCCACCAAGACCGGCCTCGGATTGGACCAGCATCAACACCGCCGGTGGCGGGCCTGGCACCGCTGGACCACCCTGGTCATCGCCGCGCACGCGTTCCTCGCCGCTGCCACCACGGTCAACACCGAAACCCCAGACGGACTGATCGCGATCACCGTCAACGAACTACGCCGACTGTTCCACGCCCTGGTCATCGACCCGGTCCGACGCGTCGCCGACGTCATCGCCTGGTCCATCTACCGGCGACGACACCAAGACCAGGCCAAAGCCAGCCACTACGCCCGACAAGCCCTCACCGAGCCCTAAAGATCTCCTGCTGGAGTACTAG
>NZ_BOQL01000134.1 GCF_018332655.1 Actinoplanes auranticolor
GTGAACCGCACGCTGGGTGTGGTGCGGTGGCGGGACTTGAACCGGGGAAACCCGACCGGGCGCCCGGCCCGTGCGCCGTTCCGGGAATCGGCCCAGTTCTTCAGCCCCCGGGCCAGAGCGTCCAGGCCGGTATTGAAGGCCTCCTTCGACACCTCAGGCCACCACGGCGCGACGTTGTCCTTGGCCGCGTTACATGCCTTACGAAATGCCGGCAGTGACCAGGACAGCGACGGTGTCAGCAACTCGCCCGGCACGCCGTAGGAACGCTCGGCCCCACGTTGGTCCATGACCGCCTTGAGCCGGGCCAACGCCCAGTTGTGGGCGACACGCGCAGCCCCGGCGTGCGCGAGGACCGCTCGTTCCTGCGCCACGGTGAGGTCGAGGGCGAACCGATACGCCTGGAACGTCTTCACGCCGGACCCTTGATGGCCGCCTCGACGCCGCGGCGTGCACGGTCCGCCGCGCCGCGACGGCCGTAC
>NZ_BOQL01000135.1 GCF_018332655.1 Actinoplanes auranticolor
AGCACGGGCCGAGACGAACGGCCCGTGCTGCCCGCCACATCATGACTGAGCCAGTCCCCTGCGAAGTACCCGACGCTGCCGGCTCGTTCCGGTCCTTCTCGCCGTGGATCGTCACGCCCTGCTCGACCGCCCGCAGCGACCCGGGGCCCGGCCGGCGGCGTCCGGCTCCGTGCCCCGGTCACCCAGGCGCGCCCGCTTGGCGGCGACCTGAGCAGCCAGCTCGGTCAGATCGGCTCGGCTCGGAGCGTGAGCGGCTGCCTCGCGGCGGGCTTCCCGGTCGTGTTCGTAGGTCACCGGCGCACTCTGGCATCCCGGCGTGTCGGCGGGAGACGGCGTCCCCCGGGCATCGATCGAAAGCGATAGGGTCGTCCCGGTATCTGGTCCCGAGTGCCGGAGGCGTGTGTCGATGCGATCCGTCCGATTCCTGGTGCGTGCCCTGGCCGCCGGCACCGCCCTGCTCACGGTGGTCGCCGGGGCCTCGGTCGCGCAGGCCGCGCCGGCTCCCGCCGTCGGCACCGAGCCGGTTCACGACTACACCCAGGCTGTGCGCGAGCGGGTGTGGGTGCAGACCGCTGTGGACAGTGACGCCGACGGGCAGCCCGACCGGGTCGCCGTGCGGATCATCCGGCCGCGGACCGAGCGCCGGGTGCCGGTGA
>NZ_BOQL01000136.1 GCF_018332655.1 Actinoplanes auranticolor
CCGGGCCCGGGCCGCGAGGCGCAGCTGGTAGCGCGAGTAGCGACGGTGCCCGCCCGCCGAGCGGAACGGCGTGAACAGCTCAGCCTCATCGAGGCGGCGCAAGAAGTCCTGCGAAGCGCCGACGATCTCCGCGGCGCGACCCATCGTGTAGGCCGGGTAGTCGTCATCGCCGAACATGTCGTCGGATGGGGCCATCCACATACACCTCCATGACGAGGGCCCCGGCGCAAATGCGCCGGGGCCCAGGGCTACGGATCGAAAACACCATCTACCGACAGGTACGTCGGCTTGCCTTTTCCACACCTACCGCCGATGACGGTGCCGGGTGTGAGGATCGCATAAGCGTGACCGGAGACCACCTCTCGTTCGATGGAAACTGCGGTGTCCACCCCCAGCGCTGAAGTCACGGCTGGTGGCAGGCGATCCAACGGTGTTCGGCCCTCCCTTTCCTCTGCTTCTACTTCCACTGCTGTCGTACTGTCCGCCGGTGTCGGAGCCCCACGCGACTTCA
>NZ_BOQL01000137.1 GCF_018332655.1 Actinoplanes auranticolor
CGCTCATTGGTGCACCCTTGTTTCACTCGAGCTGATGGTGGTTCGAGTGCACCGGTGACCGTCGGGCCATCGCCCTGCTCGCTCGATCTTCGAGGTCCAGCATGAGTTCTGCGAGGCCCGGCGGCCCGGGACGCCCCGATCGGCCACAGGGCTATGCGTGTGCGAACGCCGCTCAATGAGCAACCGGCTGTGGTGTCCCGGAACCGCCAGGTGCTTCCCCACTGGTTGCGCAGCGGAGAGGCAACAATGAGTGTGCAGGACACCCCCGGCACGAGGCGAGCGGTCACGGCCGGCGTCGACTGGGCGAAGGACAACCACGCCATCTGCATCATCGACGGTGACGGTGAGCCGATCGATCGGTTCACGGTGGCTCATAGCAAGGCCGGCCTGGCCCGGCTCAACACGATCCTGGACCGCCATGACGTCAACACGATCGGCATCGAACGCGGTGACGGACCAGTCATCGACGCGTTGCTCGCCGCAGGCCGCATCATCTATGTGATCCCGCCGTCGCAGGTCAAAGCCTTGCGTCAGCGTTACGGCTCGGCCGGCAACAAGGACGACCGGTTCGACGCCTACGTCCTGGCCGACACCGTGCGCACCGACCAGCGGCGGCTGACGCCGCTGCTGCTCGACGGCGAGGCCACCATCACCTTGCGCAAGTTGTGTCGGGCCCGCAAAGACCTCGTCACGCACCGCGTCGCCGTCACCAACCAGCTGCGCGCGCATCTGCAGGCCGCCCTGCCCGCGGTAGTCGACCTGTTCCGTGATCTCGACTCCGCGATCAGCCTGCGGTTCGTGACCCGTTTCGACACCCAGGACACCCTCGACTGGCTCTCGCCGAAACGCCTCGCCGGCTGGCTGAGCAGCGTCGGCTACTGCGGACGTGTCGACCCCGCCGTCCTGCACGACCGCATCACCGCGGCGCCACCGGGCACCCGTGGCGAGCACGGCCGGGCCCTGGCCGGCATCACCCACGCCTACCTGGGAACCCTGCAGACAATCACCGCCCAGATCGAAGCCCTGGCACAACAGATCAGCGAAACGCTCGCCCTGCACCCCGACCGGCAGATCTTCACCAGCCTGCCCCGCTCCGGCACGATCCGCGCCGCCCGGCTGCTCGCCGAGATCGGCGACGCCCGCGGCAGATTCCCCACCGCGGCCAGCCTCGCCTGCCTCGCAGGAGTCGCCCCCTCGACCCGGCAATCCGGCAAAGCCCGCATCGTCGCGTTCCGCTGGGCCGTCGACAAACAACTGCGCGACGCCGTCTGCGACTTCGCCGGCGACAGCCGCCGCGCCAACCCCTGGGCCGCCGACCTCTACAACCGCGCCCGCGGCCGCGGCCACGACCATCCCCACGCCGTGCGGATCCTGGCCCGCGCCTGGCTCGACATCATCTGGAAGTGCTGGACCACCGACACCACCTACGAACCCGACCGGCATCGAGCCCTCCAACGACTCCTCAACCAAGATCAAACCGCGACGGGTTGACACAGGGCTACTCATGC
>NZ_BOQL01000138.1 GCF_018332655.1 Actinoplanes auranticolor
CACACCGTCACCGCAGCTCAGCACGGATCTCCTGCTGGAGTACTAGACGATGACTCCTGCCAGCGTTGCCGCCGTCATGGCTCTCCACCAGTTCGCCTAACCGATCTCCAGGCGCAGGCGGAACCCGCGGAACACCAGCCGTAAATGTCGTACCCCGGCGCTACGGTCCGCGCATGGCCGACCTGGATAAACCAAGGTCCCAAGCGGACAGCGACGCCCTGCTCGCCTTCGGCTTCACCTGCAACGTGGAGGACGCGAGCCCGGAACTGTGCGCGGCCGCGATGAAGGTCGCCCTGAACCTCTACGGCTGCGACGCCGCCCGGATCCGGGCGGCGCACGAGCTCTGCCGGGAGCGGCAGGGCGACGCCGGCGAAGACCACGATCCGACGATCACGTTTCTCGAGCAGGCGCTGCAGCAACGCAATGCCGCCAGCGACGACACCGACCAAGCCGGCCGGGAGCGCTTCGCCGAGCAGCTCTCCCAAGAGTAGTTCCCGGCCCCGCAGCCGTACCAATGGCCGCGGCGGGGCCGCACCAGCCAGTTACCCGCTACGCCGACAATTGCAGCGCCCTTGTCACGGTGCCGCCAACGGGGTCATCGCAGGCCGGTGGCGACGGGTACTCGTCGTCGCCTCCGACGCGACGATGCGCGTGGGCGCCGCTGCGAGAGGCATGGGCCGTCCAGGCCGATCATCCAGCTAAGGCGTGTTTCATAACCAGGTCAGAGCCATTCGCTGATGATGGTGATGGTCAGGACGGCTTGGAAGCGGACGGCTAACTTGTCGTAGCGGGTGGCTACGCCGCGGTGGCGTTTGAGGCGGGCGATGCCGTTCTCGACGGCGTGGCGTAGCCGGTAGAGCTGGGGGTCGAACGCGGGTGGGCGGCCGCCTTGGGAGCCTTTGGCTTTGCGGTAGGCGTCTTGATCTTTCTTGCTCGGGATGCAGGCTTTGATCCCACGTGAGCGTAGGTATCGGCGGTTGGCGCGGCTGGTGTAGGCCTTGTCGGCCAGTACCAGCACCGGCCGTGACCGTGCCCGGCCGACACCGAGCCGGCTGACCCGGATACGGCGCAGGACCGGAATGAACTGTGGGCTGTCACCACGATGCCCGGCGGTCACGATCAGGGAGAGGACTTTCTGGCCCTGCCCGCACGCCAGGTGCGTCTTGGTGGTCAGCCCGCCACGCGAGCGGCCCAGCCCGTGATCGGCCGGCTCGTCGTGGACCCCGCCGGGTGGTTCCTTCTGCAGATGCCCGTCGGTGCGGGCACCCGCGGCGTGCTGATGAGCGCGGCTGGTCATCGAGTCCACGCTGACCGTCCAGTCGATCCGGCCTTGGGCGTCGCCTGGGACTGCAACGCGGCCA
>NZ_BOQL01000139.1 GCF_018332655.1 Actinoplanes auranticolor
CGGGGAAGCCGTCGTTGTTCTCGACGCGCTGCAGCAGGTCTTTGTACTGGCTGGAGATCGCGGTCAGGTAGGTGATGGCCGCGGTGACGACGGCGGTGATGATGCCGAGCACCTTGAGCGTCGAGGCGCCGGCCCCGGCTGCCGCGGGCGGGGCGCCGACACCGGTGGAGGCGGCGGCGCCCCAGCCGGTCAGTTCGATGATGTACGGCACGATGGCGGCCAGCACACCGAGCCAGAACGCGATGATGCCACCGGCGACCTTGGTGAGGGCGTCGTCGATGTCGGCGGTGGCGGCCACGATGGCGGCGAGGGCTTTGCCCTGGTCGGGAAGGGTGCCGAGGTAGGCGGTCGCGGCGGGGCCCTGCCACCGTTCGTCGATGTCGGTCTGGCCGGTGGTGGCTTGCGAGATCAGGTCGCTGACGGGTTTGCCGACCTCTTTGACCCAGTCGGTGCCGTGATTCCACAACGTCCAAGGCACTCCGGGCCGGGTGAAGAACTTCCCGATCTCCGACAGCAGCTTCTGGACCAGATCGACGAACCTGGTGAGCAGCTCGACCACGTCGTCCCAGAGCGGGCCGAGCCACTGACCGACCCGGTTACAGGCGTCGACGATCGTGTTGGTCAGCTCGACGACTTTCTGCAGGCTGTCGTCGACGCGGCGTAGCGCGTCGTTGAACTCGCCCTCCGACAGCGGCAGTGCGACGGCCATATCTGTTCCCCCGGTCAGTAGATGCCCGTCATACGGTGCACAGCGTTGATCTCGTCCTGCTCGTAGCCGTCGGCCGCGTCGTTGAGGGCGGCGGACAACGCGAGGAAGTTCGCGGCGCCTTCGTTGAGCAGCGTGTACAGCCGGTGCTGGAGCTGCTGGTAGACCTCGGCGAGGCCGATCTGGTCGGCGATGTAGGAGAAGTGCAGGGCGCTCAACTCGAGCCGGGCGGCCACCGCGGCCGCGTCGACCAGCTTGTCCTTACCGGC
>NZ_BOQL01000140.1 GCF_018332655.1 Actinoplanes auranticolor
ACGAACGAGGCGATGAAGCGTTCCGCGTCGAGCGCGGCGGCGCAACCGGTGCCGGAGGCCGTGATGGCCTGGCGGTAGGTGTGGTCGACGAGGTCGCCGGCGGCGAACACGCCCGGGATGTTGGTGCGGGTGCTCGGGTGGTCGACCTTGACGTAGCCCTCGTCGTCCATCTCGATCTGACCCTTGAACAGCTCGCTGCGCGGGTCGTGGCCGATCGCGACGAACACGCCGGTCACGTCGAGCACCTTGGTCTGGTCGGTCTGCACGTTACGCAGCCGGGCGCCGACCACCTTGCCGTCGTCACCGAGGATCTCCTCGACGACGCTGTTCCACTCGACCTTGATCTTCGGGTTGTTCCGGGCGCGCTGGGCCATCACCTTGCTGGCCCGGAACGAGTCACGGCGGTGCACGATCGTCACGGTCTCGGCGAAGCGGGTGAGGAAGGTCGCCTCCTCCATCGCGGAGTCACCGCCACCGACCACGATGATGTGCTGGTTACGGAAGAAGAACCCGTCACAGGTCGCACACGACGACACACCGTGGCCGAGCAGCTCCTGCTCCCCGGGCACACCCAGCGGACGCCACGCCGAACCGGTCGACAGGATCACCGCGCGGGCGAAGTACTCCTTCTCGCCCACCCAGACCGTCTTGAGGCCCTCGGTGCCCGGCTCGGTCGGCTTGTCCCCCAGCTCGACGCGGGTCACGTCATCGGTGACGAACTCGGCACCGAACTTCTCGGCCTGCTTACGCATGTTGTCCATCAGCTCGGGACCCATGATCCCGTCCGGATGACCCGGGAAGTTCTCCACCTCGGTGGTCGTCATCAACGCACCACCGGACTGCACACCCTCGATGACCAGGGGCTTGAGATTCGCCCGGGCCGCGTAGAGCGCCGCGGTGTAACCGGACGGACCCGAGCCGATGATGATCAGGTTTC
>NZ_BOQL01000141.1 GCF_018332655.1 Actinoplanes auranticolor
GTCGGCACGATCCACACCTTGTTCGCCGAACCGTTGGCGATCTGCGGCAGAGCCTGCAGGTACTGATACGCCAGCACCTTCTGGCTGGGATTGGCCTCATGAATCGCGTGGAACACCGTCCGGATCGCCTTGGCCTGACCCTCAGCGGTCAAGATCCGGGCCTGCCGGTCACCATCGGCGCGCAACACCGCCGACTGCTTGTCACCCTCAGCCGTCAAGATCTGCGACTGCTTGACCCCCTCAGCCGTCAGGATCGCCGCACGACGGTCCCGCTCAGCGCGCATCTGCTTCTCCATCGAGTCACGGATACTCGGCGGCGGCTCGATCGCCTTGATCTCGACCCGGGTCACCTTGACACCCCACCGGCCGGTGGTCTCATCCAGCACCCCCGACAGGTGCCGGTTGATCTCCTCACGACTGGTCAACGCC
>NZ_BOQL01000142.1 GCF_018332655.1 Actinoplanes auranticolor
GACCAGTGACCACGCCGAGACATTCCCGGCCACCGTGGTGAAGACATCCCGCCTCATCCACGCTGCATGCGTCGTAAGAGACGCTGGACCTTGGCGTCCGGGTAGCGCCGATGGAGGCAGCGACCCGCAAGTCGCCGGGTGAAGCGGGCAGTCACTTGGCCGGTCCGTCGATAGCGGGTCGACTCCACCGCGGTGCCTGCCCTTGACCACAAGGAACCACCAGCGAGACCGGAGGTTGTGCGTGGGCTGCGACCGCTCGGCTCAGCTTCTCAGCGTTGGTTCCGCGGAAGCCGGGGACCGTGAGGCGGTTCGCATCAGGCGGCGTTTGTTCGCCGCTGATGGAGGTCGTTGTGGTGAAGGGCTTCTGCGAGTCGGTCTTCCAGGATGATGATCCGGCAGGCCGCTTCCAGAGCAGTCCCCTGGTCGACCATTTCCCGGGCCCGGGCCGCGAGGCG